>DASXFU010000003.1:0-62989 GCA_036489435.1 Rhizomicrobium sp.
AAAGCCGCAAAAATGCGAGGGCGCTGTTCCGTTCCAATCCGCTGACGGCGATGACCTACGATCCCGCGAAACGCTTTGCCGACTATCGGATTATCGGAAAACTTCTGGCGACGCCGGTTTAGTGCAAATTCATGCCGGTCAGTTTTTCCAGTGCGGCAATCGCCTGCGGGCCGCTTTCCACCTTGATCGTCCCCATTCCCATCGTGCGCGCCGGTTTCAGGTTCACGCCGAGATCGTCGAGGAAGATGCAGTTTGCTGGCGCCACGCCCAGCGCGTCGCACATCATCCCATAGATGCGCGGATCGGGTTTGCGGATTCCCGTCTTGGCGGACTCGATCACGTGATCGAACATCTCCATCACCTCGCGTGCATAGAGCGAGCGTCCGTCCGCCGAACCCGTCTGGTTGGAAGGCACGTTGTTGGTGATGCAGCCCGTCTTGTAACCCGCCGCCTTGATGCGCCGGAGCGCCTCGATCATCTCGGGCCGGAAGTCGCCCGCCAGCAGCGCGATCACATCGCGGCCCGGCACGACATGGCCCAGCGCCAAAGCTTCCGCCGCGAAAGCCTTGTCGAAGCCGGCCAGGTCCAGCTCGGCGCGCTCGAACTTCGCCCAGGCGTTCTCCAGATGGTTGGCGGAGTTGATGCGGCGGATGAGGTCGGCCGGCAGGCCCTTCTCGCGCTCATACCGGGAAAAGGCCTCGAAGGGCGAGGAGGTGAAAACCCCGCCGAAATCCCAGATCACAGCCTCGATCATATGCTTCGCTCCCAGCCCTTGCGCAGAACAAGCAGCCGCGCCCTAATCCCGTCAAGTGGGGTGAGCCATGGCCGAAAAATCGATCCATCTGCCGCCGGAATCCCAAGGCGAAGCGCCGTCGCGCGGACGGCTCGCCGGGCGGCGCGTGCTCGTGCTGGGCGGCGGGCAGATGGATATCGGCGAGGACGACACACCCGTCGGTAACGGACGTGCCATCGCGCTCCTCTTCGCCCGCGAAGGCGCAACGGTCGCCGTGGCCGATCGCGATGGGCCGAGCGCCGAGACCACCGTCGCCATGATCGCGCGAGAAGGCGGCCAGGCCGTTGCCATCACTGCCGACGCCACCAAGGAAGCTGACATCACCGCCATGATCGACAAGGCCGTCTCCGACATGGGCGGGCTGATCGACGGGCTGGTGCTCAATGTCGGCATCGGCGCGGGCGGCGCCTGGCTGGACGGCACCACCGCCGAAAGCTGGGACAAGGTCTTCGCCGTGAACCTGCGCAGCCACATGCTGACCGTGAAACACGCGCTGCCGAAAATGGCGGATGCGTCCTCCATCGTCTTCATCGCCTCCATCGCGGGGCTCACGGCGGGAAGCCGGTTGCCGGCTTACGATGCGTCGAAAGCGGGATTGCTTGGCCTCTCGCGCCACGTCGCGTTTGAGGGCGCGCGCCGCGCCATCCGCGCCAACGTCATCGCGCCGGGTTTGATGGATACCTCCATCGGACGCCTCGCCTCGCGCGGCAGACCCAATCGCGCCACCACGCCGGTGCCGCTCGGCCGCCAGGGCACGGGCTGGGAGACAGCTTACGCGGCGCTGTTCCTGATCTCGGATGAGAGCGCCTATGTCACGGCGCAGGTGCTGGCGGTGGATGGAGGCCTGAGCGGATTATGAGGTGCGGGTTATGACGTTATCATTCCCAAAAGCACGCTACGACGCGGGCATCGCCGGATTCGGCAATGGCTCTTACGCCTACCTCCAGCCCGACGGCGGCTGGGGCCTCTCCAATTCCGGACTGGTGACGAGCGACGGCGAAGCGCTGCTCATCGACACCATGTTCGACTACGCCCACACGCGCACCATGCTGGAAAGCTTCGCGCGCACCAGCGACGCGAAGATCCGCACGCTCTTCAACACGCATCACAATGGTGACCATTGCTACGGCAATGCATTGGTGGAAGGCGCTGAGATCGTGGCCACCGAAGGCGCGAAGGCGGCGATGGCGCATGAATCCCCCACCATGCTCGCCGGGTTGATGAAGGCCGCACCGGGCATGGGGCTCACCGGCGAATACTTCATCCACTGCTTCGGCCGTTTTGAGTTCGACGGCATGCAAGCGAAACTGCCCGACACCACCTTCACCGGCCACAGCATGCGCGTGGTGGGCGCCAAGCATGTTGAGCTGATCGAGGTCGGGCCCGCGCACACCACGGGCGATGCCATCGCCTATGTGCCGGAGGACCGCACCGTCTTCACCGGCGATATCCTTTTCATCGAAGGCCATCCCATCATCTGGGCGGGGCCCGTCGGCAACTGGATCGCGGCCTGCGAAGCCATCGAGGCGATGGAGGTCGATGCCATCGTCCCCGGCCACGGCCCGGTGACGGACAAGCAGGGCGTGGCGCGGCTGCGCGGGTATCTCGCTTATATCCGCGACGAAGCCCGGAAGCGTTACGACGCGGGACTGGGCGCTTTCGAAGCCGCGCGCTCCATCGCGCTCGACGATTACGCCAATTGGGGCGACAGCGAACGCATCGCCGTCAACACCGCGGCGCTGTATCGCGAGTTCGGCTCCAAGGACACGCCCGCCGACGCCCCAACTTTGTTCGGCTGGATGGCGCAAATCTGGAAGGACAGGAAATGACCGTCATCGTCTATGAGCATCCGCTCTCACCCTACGCGCAGAAGGTCAAGATCGCACTCGACGAAAAGGACGTGCCCTATGAGGCGCGCATGCCGGTGGCCATCGGGTCGGGTCAGCCGGATCGTGACTTCCTCAAATCCAATCCGCGCGGCGAGGTGCCGTCGCTGATCGACGGCGACGACGCGATCTTCGATTCCACCATCATCCTGGAATATATCGAGGACAAATGGCCCCGCCCGCCGATGCTGCCCAAACTGCCGCTGGAGCGCGCCCGCGCCCGCACCATCGAAGAGGTGATGGATACGAGCTTCGAGCCGATCAATTGGGGGCTTGGCGAGATCAAATGGTTCAAGCGCGCGCAAGGCGAGCGCGCCCGCACCATCGAAGCGCGCGCCTCTGCCCAGGCGCGCGGCATCTATGAATGGCTGACGCGGCAGTTGGGTGGCCGCGAATGGTTCGGCGGCGAAGCGTTCGGCTGGGCGGATCTGTCCGTGGTGCCCTATCTGAACGGCGCGCGCAGCAACGGCATCGGGCCGTCGGAAGACTCGCCACTCGGCCAATGGCTGCTGCGTGCCAATGCGCGGCCGTCGGTGTTCAAATCGGCGCGGGCGGCCGCGGCCGTCGCCACCTCGATGACGCAGGTCCACACGGCCATCGAGAGCGGATTGTTCAAGCGCGAATATCGCGACCACCGCCTGGAATGGATGATCCGCTCCGGCGGGTTGGACGTGGTGCTGGAAGGCCTGGAAAAAGGCAACATCCGCTTCTCCAACGAACTGCGATAGGCGCGCCATGACCGATGAGATCATTTTCCATCATTACCCAGCCTCGCCCTTCTCAGAGAAAGTGCGCGTCGCTTTCGGTATCAAGAAACTCGCCTGGCGCGCCGTCGAGCAGCCGGTGATCATGCCCAAGCCCGACCTCATCCCGCTGACCGGCGGCTATCGCAAGATCCCCGTGATGCAGATCGGCGCGGATGTCTATTGCGACACGCAGATTATCCTGCGCGAGTTGGATCAACGCTATCCCGAGCCTTCCATTTTCCCGGTGAAGAACGGGCTCGCTTACGGCATCGGCTTCTGGGCCGACCGGCTGTTCTTCATGTCGAGTGTCGGCATCGTCTTCGGCGAAATCGGCCACATGGTGCCGGAGGCGTTCAAGGAAGACCGCGCCAAGATGTCCGGCAGCACGTTCTCGACTGAAGCGATGAAAGCCGCCGCGCCTTTCGCGAAAGACCAATGGCGCGCGCATGCCGATTTCGTGGCCGAGACTTTGGAAGACGGCCGCGCCTTCATGGGTGGGCCGAAGCCCGGCGCCGGCGATATCCATGCCTATATGAACTTCTGGTGGCTCAACGCGACCATCCCGCACATCGCCGTCCAGATGCTGAAGGAGTTTCCGAAGATTCCGGAGTGGATCGCGCGCATCGTCGCCATCGGCCATGGCACGCCCACGCCGATGCAGCCTGCCGAAGCGCTCGCCATCGCCAAGGCCGCGACCTCGCAGGCGAAGGAAGCGGATGACCCGTTCGATCCGCGCGGCTTCAAGCCCGGCACGAAGGTGACGGTGGCGGCGGACGATTACGGTCGCGACGCCATCGCGGGCACCGTCGTGTTCGGTACCGCGCATGAGATCGCCATCCGCCGCAGCGCGCCGGAAGTGGGCGAAGTGGTGGTGCACTTCCCCCGCGCCGGCTTCACCGTGACGCCAGCCTGACGCATGGAACCTGTCACGATCGATATGCCCTCTGGCCGTATTACGGGGCGCAAGCAGGACGGCATCTCGTCCTTTCTCGGCATTCCCTATGGCAGCGCGCAACGCTGGCGCTTGCCCGAGCCCGCGGCACCCTGGGCCGGTGTGCGCGACGCGAGCGTGCACGGCCCCGCATCGCCACAGACCGTTTCGCGCCTCGACAGACTGACCGGTGGCGTGTTGCGCGTGCAGTCGGAAGACTGCCTCTGTCTGAACGTCTGGACGCCCTCCTGCACCGGCAAGCGGCCCGTGATGGTGTGGATCCATGGCGGCGCTTTCATCTTCGGCGCCGGACATCAGGCGCTTTATGACGGCCACAAGCTCGCCGCGCGCGATTGCGTGGTGGTGACGATCAATTACCGCCTCGGCGCGCTGGGCTTTCTGGCATTGGCCGAGATAAGCGCCACCGGCGCGGAAGGCATCGCCGACCAGATCATGGCGCTCGCATGGGTGAAAGCGAATATCGCCAGCTTCGGCGGCGATGCGGACAACGTCACCATCTTCGGCGAATCCGCGGGCGCCATGAGCGTGTCCGCACTGCTGGCGAGCCCGCTCGCCAAAGGCCTGTTCCACAAAGCCATCGCGCAATCCGGCGGCGCGCATATCGGCCACGATGCCGAACGCGCGGCGCGCGTGACTGAGGCGCTTTTGGCGGAACTGAATGTACCCACATCACGGCTCCGCGAACTTCCGGCCGCGGCGATCCTCAACGCGCAATCGGCCGTGCTCGCCAAAGGCCGCGATGGCAAGCTGAAGCTGGGCGGATTGCCGTTCCAGCCCGCGCTTGGCCAGCCGGTTCTGCCGGTGAAACCCATCGATGCATTACGCGCCGGATCGGCCGCCGGCATCCCGCTTCTCACCGGCAGCAACAGAGACGAGTGGAAGCTCTTCACCGCCGCCGATCCGCGCTCGCGTTTCATGTCTGCCGCGACGTTCGCCGGTCACGCCGTGCGGCTGGCGAAAGAGTCCGCGCCCACCCTTCTCGCCGTCTATCGCGAGGGCTCGCCCTATGAGCGGCTGAACGCGATGCAGACGGACAAGACCTTCATGGTGCCCGCGACCCGCATGCTGGAAGCGCAGGCACCATTCGCGCCCGCCTACGGCTACCGCTTCGATTGGCGCTCGAAATTCCTGGGCGGGATGTTCGGCGCCTGCCACGCGCTGGAGATCGGCTTCGTCTTCGGCAGCTATGGGGTGAAGCCCGCGAGCGCCCTCTTCGGCAAGGGCCCTGCCGCCGATGCGCTCTCAACCGCGATGATGGATGCGTGGGTGGCCTTCGCCCACACTGGCAATCCCGGCTGGCAAACTTACGATCCGCAGAGCCGCCAGATGATGATCTTCGGCGATGGCGACCCGTACATCACCTCCACGCCAAGCGAGGAACGCCGTCAGGCCTGGGACGCTGTTCCAGAATTCCGGCTGGGGCCTTAGGCGTTGCCGCCCATCGTCATCTTGTTGACGACGAGCCAGGAGAAGCAGAGCCGCCCCACTTCCTTCAGCACCTTTTCGGAAGCCGCGCGCGAGGTGACATCGTCCGCCATGCGCACCGTCACTTCGCTGGCGATCTTCAGGTCATATGGCCCGTCATTGCGCGCGTAATCCCAACGGCCGCTGGCGCGCACGATCACCATCTCGTTCTTCAGATAGTGGAACTCGCGGTGGGAGAGCGCGGTATTCGACACCACGCCCACCAGCTCCAGCTTTGGCTCCAGTGTCAGGCGCCGGCCGCTTTTGGAGGGTGAGGGGTTGAGGTCGGTATAGATCAGCGTGTTGAAATCGAGCGCCTTGTCGATGTTCTCCTTGCGCCCGAAATGCAGCATCCCTTTCGACAGGGTGCTGCGCCAGTCCTTGAGGACGGCGGAGACATTGGGGTGACGGAGCTGGAGGGCGAACATCTCCAGGATCGGCTTGAGGTCGGGATTGACGTCTGACATGGGAGGAAATTGCGCGAGCGCCAGCCCCCGGGTCAAGCCGGCCAATCAAACCGGGCGGAGCAACACCATGCGGGCATGGTCCCCGTCTCTTTCCACGGTCACGACCTCATAGCCCTCCTGCCGGCACATATGGGGCACGTCGATCGGCGCCATGGGGTCGTCGGTCAACACCTCCAGTCGGGTGCCGGGCGCGGCCTTGGCCAAGGCCTTCCTAGTGAAGAGGGCCGGCAGGGGACATTTGAGGCCCCGAAGGTCCAGGGCCTCTTGCGCCATTTCGCCTGCTGTATCGCCCATCGGCGCACTTTATCCTCAAGCCATGTTCGAGGCCATCGCCCGCGAGGCGACCTATATCAGCAGCATCGGCCGCTCCCTGCGGCGCATGCGCCACGTCAAGCCGGACTCTCCCACCACCATCGTCGACATCGTGGACGGCTTCGCGGCCACCACGCCCGATGCGCCCGCCATCCTGTTCGAGGAGCGCACCGTCTCCTATCGGGAGCTGGTGGAGACGGCCAATCGATACGCCTATTGGGCGCGCGCACAAGGCATCGGCCAGGGCGACGCGGTGGCGCTCTTGATGGAGAACCGGCCGGAATACATCTCGGCTTGGCTGGGGCTGTTGAAGGCGGGCGCCGTGGCCTCGCTGATCAACACCAATCTGCGCGGCCAGCCGCTAGCCCATTCCATCACCATTTCCGAAGCGCGCCACGTCATCGTCGGCGCCGAACTGGCCGAGGCGTTTGCGGAGGTGCAGCCGCTGCTCGCGGCCGCGCCCACCGCCTGGATCACGCCCGGTGCGCTCGACGCGGCGCTGGGACCGGCCTCGCCGCCCGATCCCGCCTGGCGCGCCGGCATCCTCTGCAAGCATGAAGCGTTTCACATCTTCACTTCCGGCACCACGGGCCTGCCCAAGGCCGCGCGCGTCACCCATCTGCGCATGCTGTTCATGATGTACGGCTTCGCGGGCGCGCTGAATTCGGGGCCGCACGATCGTATGTACAACGTGCTGCCGCTCTATCATTCCGCCGGCGGCATCTGCGCGGTGGGCGTGGCGCTGACGGCGGGCGGTGCGCTGGTGCTGCGGCGCAAATTCTCCGTCCACGAATTCTGGAACGATTGTTACAAGTACAAGCCGCACTTCTTCCAATATATCGGCGAGCTCTGCCGTTATCTGCTGAACGCGCCACCATCACCGCATGAGCGCGAACACGGCTTGCGTGTCATCACCGGCAACGGGTTGCGCCCCGAAATCTGGCCCGCTTTCCAGGAACGTTTCGCAATTCCCAAGATCATCGAGTTCTACGGCGCCACCGAAGGCAACGTCTCGATGCTGAATTACGACGGCAAGGTGGGCGCGGTGGGGCGCGTGCCGTGGTACATGCGCCGCCTCGTCACAAACCGCATCGTGCGCTTCGACATCGAGCACGAGATGCCGGTGCGCGGAGCCGACGGATTCTGCATCGAATGCGTGCCCGGCGAGGTTGGCGAGGCCATCGGCCAGATCACCGAGGAAGCCGGCAAGACCTTTGACGGCTACACCAAGGCCACCGACACCGAGAAGAAAGTGCTGCGCAACGTGTTCGCGGCTGGCGACGCCTGGTTCCGCACCGGCGACCTGATGCGCCGCGACGAGCACGACTATTTCTATTTCGTCGACCGCATTGGCGACACCTTCCGCTGGAAAGGCGAGAACGTGGCCACCAGCGAAGTCTCCGAAGCCTTGGGCGTGGTGCCTGGCGTGCTGGAAGCGAACGTCTACGGCGTGGCGGTACCCGGCCAGGACGGCCGCGCCGGCATGGCCGCCATCGTGGCCGCGCCCGGTTTCGACGTGGCCGGATTGGCTCCACGCCTCGCGGGCAATCTCCCCGCCTATGCCCAGCCGCTCTTCCTGCGCCTGCAGCCCGAAATCGACATCACCGGAACGTTCAAGCAGAAGAAGGGCGATCTGGTGAAAGAAGGCTTCGACCCCGCCACAATCAAAGACCCGCTCTACTGGCTTGACCCGGCAACGGGAAAATACGAGCCGATGGATGCCGCGCGGTATGCGCAGATCATCGGCGGCCAGGTGAAGCTTTAGAACGCGATCTGATCCGCCGGCAGGACCTTGGCAAAGCTGCCGCGAGTGGTGTCGTTGATAACGTCGATGATGACCTTGCCCGTCGCGAATTTGGTGTCGAAGGTCGAATGCGCATCGGAGACGAGCGTGAGCCTATAGCCGCGCTCATAGGCGCCGCGGATCGCGGACGTCACGCAATATTCCGACTGCATGCCGGTGATGATGAGCGCGTCCACACCGGCGCGCTTCAGCTTGGCGTCGAGATCGGTGCGATGGAAGGCGCTGGACTTTGTCTTCACCGTCACGTCGTCGCCCGGCTGGGGCGCGAGCACGTCGCAGAAGGCAAAGCCCGGCGTTCCGGCCTGAAACGGATCGCCCGGCCCGCCATCATGTTGCACGAAGAAGATGGGCGTGCCCGCTGCGCGCGCCTTTGCGATCAGGCCCGCGATACGCGCCACGACCGCCTCGCCCTCGAACGGCACGAGGGTGCCAAACATCGCCTTCTGCACGTCGATGACGACCAATGCTGTCGTCATGAGAACGCATCCGCGTGCGAAACTGGCATCTGCGCGCGATAGGCAAGCGCACCAGCGGCGAAAAGCGGGCCGTAGAGAAGCGGCGACAACAGGATCATCGCGAGCGCCATGGCATACCAGTACTGGGCGTAGAAACCCATGATGTGCGCGCTCAAGGCAAGGCTTGCGGCCTGCGAACCGAAGGTGTTCAGCACATTGGACTGCGGGCCGCCGAACAAGGCCGCCACGACGTAAGTCCCCACGCCAAATCCTATGACCGGCAACAGCGCGCCGATGAACACCACCAGCAGGCGGAAGAAGTTACCGCTGGAGAGCGCCCAGTTGCGCCCGATGCCGAGCCCTTTTTCCACCACCACGATGGCCGGCAGAAAGATCGCGAACCGAACGAAGACGAACGCCATGACGGCGTAGATGACCGTGGCCGCGATAATCGCGTAGCCCTGCATCGCCGGTGCGGCTTGGGCCTGGTTCGCCAACATGCTCCCGGCGAACACGCCGAGAACGGCCGCCATCACAAGCGAGATCACGAACAGGGCTGCCATCAGGATAAGAAGCACAAAGAAAAAATTGAGCAGGAGCCACCAGAAATCCCCGTCGAACCCGAGATAGAAAAACGGCCAGCGTACCGGTCTATCGAGCGCGACCTTCGCATAACCAAGCGCGAGCACGGTGAGCAAGAAGAAACTGCCCGCTTCAAAGAGCAGAAGATGGCTGACCGCGAAAAGCGCGGCCCCCGCATCGCCGGGCGCCGCAGCCATTGCGGCGGTATAGGGCATGACTTGCCACAGCATCAGGGCGAAGAGCAGGGCGCTGGACACCCAGCTCACGCCAATCAGGCGCAGATAGTTCGCGAACGTGAATTCGTAAGCTCCGCGCAATGTCTCGCCGACCGGAATCTTCTCCATGAACGCCTCCCCTGCCCGGCCGCGCTACTCCGCCGCCTTCGCAGCTTTCTTGGCTTCGTCTTCGTAGTGCTTCTGGATGGTCTGCATGGCGGCGCCCATGGCCGCGCCGATGAAACGTTCCTTGTTGTCCTTGGCCCAAGCGAGCGCCGTTTCCCGCGCGGTGTTGGTGCCGTTGATGACCGGCGAGACGTGGCGCTGCCACAGCTCATAGGACTTCTTGGTGTTGTCGAAATTGGCCCAATTGTGCGCGAGCTGCAGGAAGCAGCCGAATTCGCCCTGTTTCTTCTGCAGGCGTTGGATCTGGGCGATGGCGTCAGCGGGCGTGCCGACCACGGCGACGCCTTCCTCAACCAGCGTTTCGATCGGCCGGTTCTCCGTCGTCTCGCGGCCCGCGACAGCCGATATGCCGGAGAAATAATCGCGCCATTGGTCGAAGCCGAATTTCACGTTCTCGAAAGCCTGCTCACGCGTCTCGGCGATGTGCACCGGGCCGACGAGACGCAGCTTCTGCGGATCCATGACGCGGCCATTCTCGGCCGCTGTCTTGTTGGCGACGTCCCAGTTCACGGCCAGCGCGTCATAGCCGCTGGCCTGGGTCGCGGCCACGCAGAGCATGCCAAAGCCATGCCGCCCCGCGAGCTTGCCGCCCGACGGCGTGACGGAGGACGCGACGCAAATCTCCGGATGCGGCCAAGTGTAAGGGCGAAGCTGGCATGTCGCGTCGACCAGCGTGAACCAATCCGTCTTCTCGGTGACGCGCTCGCCGTTCCACAGGCGCAGGATCACTTCGATGGCCTGCACCATGCGGTCGCGCTGCGTGGCGGGGTCGATGCCCATGGAGAAGGCGTCGGACGGCAACAGGCCCGGGCCCACGCCGAACATCACGCGGCCGCGCGTCTGGTGGTCGAGCTGGATGATGCGGTTGGCCGCCATCAGCGGGTTGTGATAGGGCAGCGACACCACGCCGGTTCCGAGCTTGATGCGGCGCGTGCGCTCGGCGGCGGCGGCGATGAACAGTTCGGGAGACGATATGATCTCGAAGCCCGCGGAATGGTGCTCGCCGATCCAGGCTTCGTCATAGCCGAGGCGATCCAGATGCTCGATCAGCTCCAGATCGCGCTGGATGCAGAGCGTGGGGTCCTCGTCCACGGGATGGAATGGCGCGAGGAAGATTCCGTTGCGGAGCTTGATGGTCATGGCGGCCCTCTTGAAATAGCGAGCGCCGTTTATGCCATATCGCTTTTGCGCCTCACAGGGGCGGGGCGACGAAGCCGCCCAAATCCCGCTCTACCGCTGCGGCAAGATCGAACAGCCGGTCCTCCTCGTTCCAGCGGCCGACGATCTGCACGCCCATGGGCAGGCCATCGGCCGTATGTCCCGCCTGCACCGCAAGCGCGGGCGCGTGCAGCACGGTGGCCGGGGCGATCCAGTTGAGCATGGCGGGATACGGCACGGCCGTGCCGTCCACTTCCAGCACGCGATCCTGGAAGCTGACTTCGCTATTGTGCGTGAAGGGTGGCACCATGCCGATGGGCATGAGGATCGCGTCGTAATCGGCGAAGAACGCGGCCAGCCGGTCTTTCGCCTCTTGCCGCCGGGCTTCGGCCCACACCACATCGCGATAGGAGCCCGCCATGCCGAGCCGCGTCGATGCATCGGCCGCGCCCTCGCCGCCCGCGCGCACGAGCTTGCGGTCGGCATCGCGCATCGCTTCCAGCGGACGGGTGAATTCTTCCGGCAATCCGGCGCCGATGATCGCCATCAGGAGCACGCGGTAGAAATCCATCATCCGCGCGCCGTCGATCTCGGGCTTGGCATGCTCCACGCGCGCACCGGCCTTGACGAGAGCGGCGGCGGCGCGCGCCACGCCTTTGCGCACTTCGGTGGCCAGCGGCCAGCCGGGCTCTTCATCCCAGACCGCGATATGCATATCGGTGACGGGCTTGGGCGTGGCCGCAGGCTTGCCGCGCAGCACTTCCCACAACAGCTTCAGATCGCCCACATCGCGCGCCATCGGACCCACGACGCCGAGGTCGCTTTCGTAATAGGAGCCGGGCGCGGGCGGGATGTGGCCGCGCTGCGAGAGCACGCCCCAGGTAGGTTTCAGCGCTGTGACGCCGCAGAAATTCGCCGGATGCCGCAGCGAGCCGCCGATGTCCGAACCGATCTCCAGCGGCGTGATGCCGGCCGCGAGCGCGGCGGCCGCGCCACCCGACGATCCCGCCGGCGTGCGTGTCACGTCCCACGGATTGTTCGTGGTGCCATGGATCGCGTTGTAGGTCTGGAAATCGCTCAGCATGAACGGAACGTTCGTTTTGCCCCAGATCACCGCGCCCGATTTGCGCGCGGCGTTGACCATGTCGGCATCGACACACGCTTTGTCGCGCGCGGCCCAGGCGGGATTGCCGCACACCGCCGGCATGCCCAGCACGTCGAAGCCGTCCTTGATGGTCATCGGCAATCCGGCGAGCGTGCCCAGCGCGGCCCCATGCGCCCGCGCATCATCGATGGATTTCGCCGCGGCTTGCGCATGCTCAAGATCGGTCGCGATCACCGCGTTCAGCTTTCCGCCCATCGCCGCGTTGCGCGCGACATGCAGGTCGAGCAGCTCGCGCGCGGAGATCTTCCTGGCCGCGAGATCGGCCAGCATCTGGCGTGCCGTGGCGTAAACATCGGTCATGGGGAAGCTCGTTTGCGTCGCGGATGGGATGTCATAAGCTTGGGAGAGCCAGGTCAAGGGGAGCTTTCATGCGCGCGGCCGTCTTCCGGGAAATGTCCAAACCGCTGATCGTGGAAACCCTGGCCGATCCGGAGCCCGGCCCCACCGACATCATCCTGCGCGTGAAGAATTGCGGCATTTGCGGCTCGGACCTGCACATGACGGAGCCCACCTCCATCATGCCGCTCACCTTGGGCAGCGTGATGGGCCATGAATTCGCCGGCGAAGTCGTGGCGGTCGGCAAGTCTGTTGGCGGCAAATGGAAGAGCGGCGACAGAGTCGCGGGCTTTCCGTTCATCTGCTGCGGCGAGCATTCGCCCTGCCTCAATTTCGGCCAGGCCCGCGGCATGTGTGCGAAGGGCACCGCCGTCGGCCTCGGCCAGAGCCACGGCGCTTATGCGGAGTATGTGAAGATCGGCGCGGGCAGCGGATTCCGTTTGCCGGAGAGCGTTTCGTTCCGCGAAGGCGCGATGGTGGAGCCGCTGGCTGTCGGCCTGCACGCCGTCGACATGGCGAAGATGGCGCGCGGCGCCACCGTGCTGGTGGTGGGCGCGGGGCCGGTGGGCCTGGCCGTGATGCTGTGGGCCAACTTTTTGGGCGCGCGGCACGTCATCGTCAGCGAGCGCGCGGAGATTCGCCGCGAGATGGCCGCGCGGTTCGGTGCAACGGATGCGATCGATCCCTCCCAGCCGCTGACGCCGCAAGTCGAGAAGATCGCGGGCCACGGGCCGGATGTGATCTTCGAATGCGTCGGCGCGCCGGGCATGATCGGCGCCACCATGATGGAGGCGCCGCGCGGCTGCCGCATCGTCGTCGCCGGCGTCTGCCAGCAGCCCGACACGATCATGCCGATCGTGGGCATCATGAAGGAGATCGAGCTGCAATTCGTGCTCGGCTACCGCCCCGCCGATTTCGATTATGTCATCGGCATGATTGCATCCGACCGCGTTGACGTCGCCCACATGGTGACGGACATCGTGAATCTCGACGGCCTGCCCGGCGCCTTCGAGGCGCTGCGCAAGCCCACGCATCAATGCAAGGTAATGCTCGAGAACTAGGCTCTTTTATCATCGCGCGATCTGACGCGAACCGCTGCACGCTTCGCGGGATCGCGCTTAGTCGGACGGATATCCCAACCTGTCCAGCGACGGCTTCAGGATCGCGACCGCTTCGTCCAGATATTTGCGATACTGCCGGTAGCGATAGACGCTGGAGTCGTACAGCTTCTCCGTCACCTGCGCATAGCTCGCGGTGCGGGCGTAGCGCTGGTTCTCGTGGAAGGCGAGCGATTTGGGATCGAACTCCACGCCCGCGAAGGCGGAGAGCCGGCGCACATGCGGCTCCTGGTCTTCCACCAGATCCTCGTAGCGCACTTCCAGGTAATTGAGATCGAGCTGCTGCTTGTAGTGCTCGACCAGATCGTCGGTCAGCACGTAATGCCGCGCGATGGTCTTCACCTCGAAGGCCTGGTGGAAGCCATGCGTCAGGAAGTTGGAGAAGTTGGAGATCAGGATGTCCAGCGGATGGCGGCGCACATGGATGATGGGCGCTTCCGGGAAGATCAGATGGATCAGGCCCAGATGCGTTTCGTTGAGCGGCATCTTGTCGGTGAAGAAGCGCGCGCCTTCGGTGAAGAGGCCAAGCTGCTCGGCGCGCTTCAGGTAATAGTCGCGGAATTGGTCGAGCGTCAGGCGGTTGTCGCCCATCCAAAGGTCAGCAAGGCATTCGGGATATTGCAGCGGGCTGCCCAGCCAGCGTGAACCGATGCGGGCGAGATCGTTGATGAAGACGAGCTCGTCACCCGCCGCGATCTCCGGATGCGCGGTCAGCGTCTGCTCCACCATGGTGGTGCCGGAGCGTGGGAAGCCCACGATGAAGATGGGCTGCGGCATGGACGTGTTCTTCGTCGCCTTGGGCAACAGGCCCATGCGCTGGCGGGTGAAGAATCGCTTGAGGCGCGCCGCCTGATCCTTGGCGAGGCCTTCGTTGTAACGGCGGCCCTGCACTTCGCGGCAGAGGCGTTTGCCTTCGACGTAATCGGCCCAGGCTTCGTCGAAGCGGTTCATCTTGTCGTAGAGGCGGCCGCGTTCGAGCAGCGGCATGGCCTGCATCTGCTGGACCTTGCCCTCTTCCTTGCTCTTGGAGAGTTCGGCGACGGCTTCTTCGTTCTTCTTCTCGCGGCCATAGAGCAGCGCGCGGGTGACGGAGAGGTCGGCATTCTCCGGCGCCACGCGCTCGGCCTGCGCGAGCAATTCCCAGGCGCGCGGGATGTTGCGGCGGACTTCCTCCAGCCGGCACCAGCCCATCCAGCCATTGACGTTTTCAGGCTCGAGCTCCGTCGCCTTGCGGAACCAGACTTCGGCCTCCTCCACCTTGCCCTGGCTGCGCAGGCAGTTGGCGAGATTGGTGGCGACGCGGGCGTTCTCGCCGGCGATCTCGATGGCGCGGCGGAAATGATACTCGCCGGAGACCGCGCGGTTGGTCTCCGTCATGATCAGGCCCATCACACCGTGGGCCTGCGCGTTGCGCGGCGCGAGGCGGATGGCGTTGCGGGCATGGCCCTCGCACTCCACGCGCTCGCCGCGGGCGAAGAGCATGAACGCGAGCTCGGTGGTGGCCCACAGGATGTTCGGATCGACGCGCACGATGCGGCGCAGGATGCCCTCCATGCCCTGGCCGGCCTGGTTGTTCCGGCGCTTGACCTGGTAGAGCAGCATCAGCGCTTCCAGGTGATCCGGCACCAGCTGCAGCGCCTGCATGGCGCGCAGCTCGGCCATCGTCACATCGCCCTTGTCGAGCGCGGCCTTGCCCTCATTGACCTGCGGATTGACCGAACGCGGATCGACCGCCGACGACGGCAACCGCCGCCCGCCGGCCCCCATCTGCTGCTGCCCCTGACGCATCGGACGCCCCCCGGGCCCACGCATCATCCGGGCCCCACCCATCTGTTGACCCATCGGCTGGCCTTGCTGCCCCCCGGGCTGGCCGCCCATAGGTGAGGCCTCGGCCTGAATGGGCGCGGGCGGGGGCGGCATGTCGTCGTGGATATCGTCGTCGGAGGTCATGGATCAGCGCTATCAGAGGGTTGGGCGCGCACCGTATCGAAGTGCCCCGCAGGCTTCAACGCGGGGGCTGGGACCTCCTCGGAAAGCCGAGTGGCGGGTGGGGTTCGTTGGATTCACGCAGAGGCGCAGAGCCGCAGAGGAGTGTGCGAACAGCGGTAGCGAGCCATGGATCCATCATCCCCATTCGGCATGGCCGCCCTCGTGGCGGCCACCCACTACCTCACCTCTTGCAGGGAGCGATGGGTGGCCGGGACAAGCCCGGCCATGACGGTTTAGGGGTAGAGCAAAACGGCAGCAGCAAACGCGCCTCCTCTGCGGCTCTGCGTCTCTGCGTGAATCAACCCAGCTCTCGGCGCATCTCCGCCGCCGCGCGTGAACCCTCTCCCTTACTTTCCTCTGTGTCTCTGTGGCTCTGTGTGAGTCCTCTTTCCGAATTGCGTCAGAGCGGGCGCGACGCACGCTATGCATCACCAGCATCCTCCGCGGCTCCGCGTGAAACCTGCTGGCCCCTCAGCAACTCCGCCGCCGGGCGAGAAAGCCCCAAACGCAAAACGGCGGACCTTTCGGCCCGCCGTCTGCTTGTCGATTACCGTTCGGCCTAGTTCAGGATCTGTGTCGATCCGCCGAAGGCGTTGAACAGGTAGTCCGTGCCGTTGGAGTGCACGTCGTTACCGAGGCTGTAGACGTCGATGTACTGGAAGGCGCCGAAGTTGGCCTCGCCGTACACGCCCACGAAGGCGTTGTTGAGGATGTGGTTACCGCCGACATAGCTGATCTGCTGCGCCCCAGGACCGATCGAGTAGAAGCCGACACCGTCGCCGTTCTTGTTGATCGCGTTGAAGTAGACCGCATTGATCTGCAAGCCGGTCGACGTGCCGTCGGCGTAAGAGATCGCGCCGTCGAAGCCGAAGCTGCCGTTGCCGGACAGGTTCACGCCTTCGACGATGTTCACGTCGCGGGCATAGGAACCGCCCAGCGCCTCGATCACCGACTTGAAGCCATTGCCGCCGTTGCCGTGCGCGCTGGCGCCGGTGTGATAGCTGTAGAGCAACGCGCGCTGCAGCATCGTGGAACCGCCGCCGACATAGGACGACATGTAGATGCCGTCGCCATGGTTGCCGTTGAACGACGAGTCGAGGTTGGCGATGTACTGGTAGAGGTAGCTGTTGCCGGTGACGTGGTTGGAGACGTTCAACCCGCGGCCGTTGTTGTCGTTCACCGTGTCGCCGTAGAGCTCCAGGGTCGGCGCATGCGGACGGCCGGAGACGCCATAGATCGCGCCGTAGTTGTTGGCATAGGTGGTGACGCTCACACCGTCATTGCCGTTGTGGCTCATGTCGGAGCCGATGATCGTCACATTCTGGCGGACGAAGGCGCAGCCGCCCGGCAGACCCTGTGCCGTGGTGCAGGGATGGCCCGCGATGTAGGTGCCGTTCACCGCGCTGGCGTAGATGTGCACGCCGTCGCCGCCATTGTTGTCGAAGGTCGAGCCTTCGATCGTGAAGTGCTGCTCGGCGCGGCCCTGGGTGCCCGAGGCATTCGCGTAGAGCGCGAGGCCATTGGAGCCGTTGTGCGAGAAGTCGCTGCCCGTGATCGTGACCTGCTGCAGCGAGACGCCGAAGCCGCCCGGACCGTAATAGTCGTTCGAGGTGAACACGGCGCCGCTGCCGTTGTTGTGGTCGAAGGTCGAGCCCGAGATGGTGATGTATTCGGCGTTGAGGCTGTAGCGCCCGGTCGTTTGGGTGTTCACCGACAGGCCGTTGCCGCCATTGAGGCTCGAATTCGTGCCTTGGATCTGCCAATGCATCTGGTCGTAGTTGTAGCCGCCGAAGAAGGCCGGGGCATACACCGCGCCATTGGCATAGGAGCGGATGTCGATGCCGTTCCCCTCGTTATGCGTCATCGTATCGCCGATGAGGTAGTTGGTCGTCGAGTTGCCGGTGGCGAACGAGAAGCTGTTGCCGCGCGTCGAGCTGAGGTGGGTGGTCGAGTAGAAGCCCGCCCCGTGGTTGTTCGACATGTCGCTGTCGATCACCTCGAGCGTCTGGTTCATCGTGCCGCCATAATACAGCGTGTTCGAGGAGCGGACGCCGTTGCCGCCGTTGTGGTCGAAGACGTCGTCATAGGCGACCAGGTTCTGGCTGACATGGCTGTAGTAGATGTAGCTGGCGCCGAAGCCGTAACCGTTGGAGCCCGCGCCGATGCCGAGACCGTCGCCGCGGTTGTGGCTGGCGTTGACGTTGTAGACGAAGATGTTCTGTTCGGCGCTGGCGCCCGAGAAGGCGGCCGTGCCGACATAGATGCCATCGTTGTGGTTGCCGGTGATATTGGTGATGCCGGGTGTCTTGTAGCCGAACAGCACGTTCTGCTCGGTGAAGGACTGGCTCACCGAGAGCGAGACCGCATAGACGCCATTGCCGAGGTTGTTCGAGATGGTGTCGTTGTTGAAGTAGAGGCTCTGGTCGGCCGCCGCGCCGTTATAGGCAATCTCGAAGGCGTGGACGCCGTCATTGTGATTGGCGGAGACGGTCGAGCCGATCACGCCGAGATACTGGTAGGCCACCGCATAGGCGCCGACCACGCGGGCGCGCGCGTTGATGCCGTAGCCCGTGTTGTGAGAGATGTCCGAACCGATGATGTCGATATATTGCTGGACGCCCGTGTCGGCGGTGCCCGCGCCCGAATTCGCGCCTGCGTTGACAGAGATGCCGTCGCCCTGGTTGCCGTCGATCGCGGAGTAGCCGACCAGCACGAGGCCGCCGATCTTGCCACCCGCGGTGGCCTGCGAGTCGATGGCGATGCCGCCGGCGTGGTTGCCGTCGATCTCCGAGCCCGGACCCGTGCCGATGCCGTAGACGACCACCTTCTGCACCAACGTCGAATCGCCGGTGACGTTGTTGAGGCCGGAGATGCCGTGGTCGCCATTGTGGTTGATGTTGGTGTCCAGCGAGACGAGGTACTGGTAGGCGTAGCTGTGGCCCGCCACGTAATTGTAGAGGTGGATGCCGTCGCCGTGGTTGTTGTTGATCGTCGAGTCTTCGATGAAGATCGTGCTGGTGTAAGCCGGACGGCCGCTCCTGGCGTACATCGAGCCGTAATTGGTGACGCGGTTGTTGACCTCGATGCCGTTGGCGCCGTTGTGGCTGATGTCGTCGTAACCCAGCTGGATCGTCTGGCGCGCGATGGAGCAGCCGCCCGTGACACCCTGCACATAGCCGCAGGAGTAGCCGGGATAATACGCGCCGTCATGGCTGCGCGTGTAGAAGCTCATGCCGTCGCCGTGGTTGTGATCGACCGTGGCATCGAAGATGGAGAAGTACTGTTCCGCACGGCCCTGGAAGCCCGAGGCGTCGATCGCCGCATGGATGCCGTCGCCATGGTTGTCGCTGAACGAACCGCCGGTGACCGTGACGCTCTGCTCGGCGACGCCGAAGCTGTATGGGCCGAAATAGGCGGTGGACGAGAAGGTCGCGCCGTTTTGCGCGTTGTGGTCGAAGGTCGAACCCAAGAGCGAGATGTACTGGATCGCCAGGCTGTAGATGCCCGTGGACTCGGCCGAGGCGAAGAAACCCGAGAGGTGATTGTAGCTGGCGTCCACGCCGCTGACCACGATGTGCTGGATCTCGTAGGAGTCGCCGAACACCTTGGTCGGATCCTTCGGCATGTCGTTCGTCGAGATGACGCTGATGCCGTTGCCGCCGTTGTGATCGACCGTCGAGTTGAACACATACAGGTCGGCATAGAGATGCGTGCCGGGGGCGTAGCCGTAATAGCTGGCTCCGGTGTCGTGCGATTCGAAGTGGATGCCGTCGTCGGTGTTGTGGCTGGCCGTCGACGCGCCGACATAGACGAACTGGTCGATGCCCGCGCCGTAGGTGGCGTTGTTCACGACGTTCACGCCGTTGCCTTGGTTGTTGTCGAAGTGGTCGGCGAAGGCGATGATGTTCTGCGACACGTGGCTGTAATAGAGCGCGTAGCCCGCGGCGATGCCGTAGGAGTTCGTCTGCACCGACAAGCCGCCCAAGCCGTTGTGGCTGGCGTTGACGAAGTAGACGCCGACATTCTGCTCGATGTCGCCGCCGCTGGACGCGTTGGCGCTGATGGCGACGCCGTAACCGCCGTTATGCGTGAAATCCGCATAGAGGCCAGGCGAGCCGTAGATCTGAACCGTCTGCGTCGCGAAGCCGGTATATTCCGAGCTGGCGCTGATCGCGATGCCGCTCGCCGAATTGTGGCTGGCGGTGTCGTTGACGAAATAGGCCGTCTGCTGGACCGAACCGCCGTTGAAGGCGAAGACGTCGAGCGAGGCACCGTCGAACTGGTAGCCTGGCGCGACATGGGCCGCATCCGAAAGCACCGTATTGCCGACATAGATGTCCTGACGCGCGGTGCCGTTGCCGATGCCGGCCGCAGAGGCGTCGAAGCCGATGAAGTTGCCGGCCAAGTTCGAGTTGAGGACGCTGACATACTGCGCCGCCGTCGAGGCATCCGCCGTGCTGGAGGTCGCTTCGACGCCGACATAGAGGCCGTCGAAGTAGTTGTGCGTCGCGGTCAGGTTGGTGACGTTCAAATGCGCGATCGTCGTGCCGCCATAGGTGGCTTCGGCATAGGCGTAGACGCCGTCGCCGAAGGCCGTGTTGTTGGCGGTGACGCCCTGCAGCACGCCGGCCTGGTCGACCGTCGAGCCCACGCCGTCGGCATGGGCCACGATGTCGATGCCGTCATAGGTGGCGCCGTCCACGCTGACATTGGTCAGCCCGAAGGTCTGGTTGACATGACCGCCGGTCGCCGCATTGGCGATCATTCCGATGCCGAAGTAGCTGCCCGACACCGTCACGTCGGAGAGGTTGACGGTCTGGTTCATCGTGCCGCCGTTCTCGGCATAGGCGAAGAACGCCGCGCCCGAAATCGTCTGGCCTGAGAAGTCGACGTCAGTGATGTTGACGTACTGGTTCAGCGTGCCGCCATCGGCCGTGCCGGTGATCTTCACGCCATAGAGACCGCCCGTGATCGAGGTCGGGTCGACGGTGATGCTCTGCGTGGCCGTGGAGGTTGCGTCCACCGTGGCCGACATCAAGACGCCGACGGAGCCGGAGCCGGTGACCGACGAGGAGGTCAACTCGGTGTTCAGCGTGGCCGTCGAGCCGCCGGTGATGTCGGAGTTCACATAGACGCCGTCCACGCCGGCATTGTTGATGGACGTGTTCTTGATATGCAGGTCTTCGCTCGACGTGCCGCCGTCGCCGAAGCTGTTCATGACATAGACGCCGTCGTTCGAGACGTTGGCGACCGTCGAGTACTGGATGGTGATGTTCGACGTGCCCGAGACGTCCTGGACGATGTGAACACCGTTCACACCGCCGCCGGTGCCGTCGATATTGACGTCGGAGATCACGACATTGGTGACGTTGTGACCGTAGATCGCGTCATTGAAGGCGCCCGAGATGTTCACGCCCTCGATGATCGAGTTCGAGTCCAGGGTCAGCACGTTGTCGGCGCCGGTGTCGGCGACCAAGGTCGGCGTGCCCGAGCCCGGCGCGAAATCATGCGTGAAGTGCACGGACGGATTGGTGGTGCCGCGGACCGTGAAGGTCTGGCCGCCGCCGACAACCGTTTCGCCGTTCTGGATGGTCGTGCCGGTAGCAACGACCGGGCCGCCCTTGTCCGTCATGACGACGAACTGGTTCACGGGGCCGCGCGCGGTGGCGTCCTGGATCGTGGTCGGATGAGCATAGGAGCCCGCGCCCGGCGCGCCCTGCTGCTGCGCGTAATAGAGGGTGTTGGTCGGCTTCGAGGTGATGTGGCTGTCATAGATGATGACAGGCTGCGGCTTGGTGAAGCCGGTGCTGGTCAGCACGTTTTCCTGGCGGCGCTGCGGATCGGCCATGCGGCGATCCAGCTCGTCCAGCGCCTGGGCGCCCGAGCCGGTGTCGCCCAGCGGAATACGCAGAGTGGCGCCGACGAAACCGCCGGAGCCGCGTACGCCGTCATGCTGATACTCGGCCTCGAGCGACACGCGCGATTGCGGGCCGATACCGTCAAGATCGAACATGTTCACTTCGGCGCGGGCCTTATAGCCCTGGATGTCGCGCACGTTGAAGTCGATGCCGCCGGCATTGTGGATGTCGGAATGGGTGAAGGAGTACCCACCGGCAAACACGCGGAAGTCCGTGTCTTCGTTGTGCCAGACGCGATAGCCGACTTCGCCGTCGAAGCCGGAATAGGAGAGATCCTGGCCTTCGGCGATGGCGATCGTCGTGTCGCGAATCAGCAGCGCGAAATTGCCGTTGTCGTGCAGCTGCTTGGGCGCGGTGTACCAATTGGCGCGGACGTCCCAGTCTTCGCTCATCAACTCCGCGCCGAGCGACCACTGATGGGCCATATGGCCATCGGTCATGTCGGACGAGTCGTAGCCGGCGTAGCCGCCGAGGATCCAGTCGCTGTTGATCTTGGTGCGATAGCCGAGGCCGAAATTCCACAGCTTGTCGTCATTGCCGCGCAGCTGGATGCCGGCGCGGGCGTAGAGCATCGAGTCGAGGTTCTGCCAAACGGGCGCGAAGAAATCGAGCTTGCCGGCGGTATAGCCGCTGCCGATCTCGCCGCCGATTTCGGTATAGGGCGCCCATTTTTGCGGGTCAGCCGGAGGCGCCGCGGGCGCGGTGCTCGCGCCGTCCGCGAAGGCCGCCGTGGCCATGGTGGCGGCTGCGACACCCGTCGCACCGGCCAGCAATTTGGATTTCAAAGGCAGGCGACGACCAGAGTTCGTGTCGCGCATGCGTTCCCCCCACAGAAATGGCGCCAAGGCGGACCGCCGGAAGGCGGCCCTTTTTCGACCTACCTTAATCTTTCATCACTTGGAAAAAGCCGCAATACGCCAAAGGCCTGCCTGCCGTTCATTCCGTGAAAAGTCGTCCATTCGCCGCCTGACGTGGCATGGTTGCCACAGGCGGCAGCGAATGGGCGGTTAACGGTCAGGATTCGGCCTTCAGCATACCCTGCAAAGCGCCCTTCAGCCCGGTCAAAGGAATGGGCATTATCAAGGGCTTGGCGTCTTTCTTGGTCGGGAAGACCATGACAGCGCGCTGGCCGTTCACGATCAGCGTTTGCGCATCCCCGCCCAACAGTCCAGCAGCAAAGCAGCCTTCGGTACCGCATTGGACGACTGGAAGTTTCAAGCCCGCCTTGTCGGTGACCTGCAGCAGGATGGTGTCGCCCTTCTGGGCGATCTGCGGGAAGCGGACAATCACCGCCAGCTTGTCGCCCGCCACGGTGTAGCGGAAGCTGACCACAAGGATGAGCTGCTTGGGATTGTCCTTCTTCAAATAGATGAGCGTGGCGCGGCAGCGGCCGAGCTTGCGAGAGGCCTGTTCCGCGGTGAGTGAGGGCGAGCCCCCACTAAGAGAGAGCGGGATGCCGCCAGCGCTGGTCTTGGCGGCGGGCGTCTCACCGGGCTGCGGCTTGCCGCAGGCAAGCTGCCAGGGACCATATTGCTGCACGCCCACGAAGCCCGCATCGACGCTGGCCGCGCCCGCGAGCCCATGGGTATTGGGCGACAGGCCGAGATAGGCGAGCACGCCCAGGAAAATCACGGCCAGGACCGCGCCGATAATCGTTTCCTGCTTCATGTCTCTTAACCTCTTCGCCCAACGAAATTGACAAGACCGCCCGATTAAGGCCTCGCGCGGCGCTGTTCAAGCTGCATGACATTCATGCACCTATCCTCAGCTTGCAAATAACTGACCAGTCAGTTATTTGCTGATTCATGAGTACTGCCCCTCCCTCCGCCCGCTGGCGCCGCCGCAAGGACGCGCGGCCGTCGGAGATTCTGGAAGCGGCCTTGGCCGTCTTCGCGGAGAAGGGGCTGATGGCGGCGCGGATGGACGACATCGCGTCCCGCGCCGGCGTCACCAAGGGCACGATTTATCTCTACTTCGAGAATAAAGCGGCGGTGTTCCGCGCCCTGCTCACCGAATCCCTGGGCGAGCGGCTCGCCATGGCGACCACCATGGTGCAGAGCTACGAAGGGCCAACACCGGTCCTCCTCGCGAACATCCTGCGCTTCGTGGGCAGCTTCGTCGCCATCTCGAACCGCGCCATGCTGCCCAAGCTGGTGATCGGCGAGATTCAGCACTTTCCCGAATTGCACCGCTTCTATCGCGAGGAGGTCATCGAGCGCGGGCTCTCGCTGTGGCGCATCATCCTGGAGCGCGGCATCGCGCGCGGCGAATTCCGTCCGCTGCCGGTGGAGCACGTGACGCGCGTCTGCATCGCCCCCGTCCTCGTCGCCGCCATCTGGCGTGCGCTGTTCGATCCGCTCGAAGCCGAACCCTACGACGTGCAAGGCCTGATCGAAACTCACATCGACATCCTCCTGAAGGGCATCGCCGCATGAAACGCATGGCACTCCTTCTCTGCCTCTTGCTCTGCGCGTGTGGGCAGAAGACCGACCATGGCTGGCTGGGTTACGCGGAAGGCGACAGCGTCTTCATCTCCGCGCCGCAGCCGGGATGGGTGGCGAAGATGAATATCGAGCGCGGCACGGATATCCATCCAGGCCAAGTGCTCTTCACGCTGGACGACACGCAGCAGCAGGCCAGCCGCGACCAGGCCGCCGCGGTGCTGCCGCAGATCGTGGCGCAGATCGCGCAGGCGCAAGCCAATCTCGACCTCGCGCGCAAGAATCTCGACCGTCAGAAAGGCCTCGCCCGCGCCAATGCCGGCGTGCCGTCGGCTCTCGACCAGACGGTGGCGACGTTCCAGCTTTCGCAGGCTGCACTCGCGCAATTGCAGGCGCAGAAGAGCCAGGCCGAAGCGGCACTCTCCGGCGCGCAATATACGCTCACCCAGCGCGACGTGACGGCCTATGTCGGCGGCGCGGTGCAGGACATCTTCTTCCGCCAGGGTGAATACGCGCCGGCCTCGACGCCGGTAATCTCCGTACTGCCGGCCAAGAACATCTTCGCGCGCTTTTTCGTGCCGGAGACGGAGTTCGCCAAGGTGCATCTGGGCGGCAAGGTCCGCATCACTTGCGACGGCTGCAGGCCGATGACGGCCACCGTCAGCTTCATCGCCCAGCAGCAGGAATTCACCCCGCCGGTGATCTTCTCCGTCGGCAATCGCGAGAAGCTCGTCTTCAAGATCGAAGCGCGCGCGCCGGACGGTTTGCCGCTGCATCCGGGTGAGCCGTTGGAAGTGACACCGCTGTGAGCTTGGCGATCGACGTTCACGGGCTGACCAAGCGCTTTGGCAAGAAGACGGCTGTCGATCACATCGACATCGCCGTGCCGGAGGGCGAGGTGTGGGGATTCCTGGGCCCCAACGGCTCGGGCAAGACCACCACCATCCGCATGCTGTGCGGCCTGCTGAGCGCGACAGAGGGCAGCGGCACCTGCCTCGGCTACGATATCCTCACCCAGTCCGAACAGATCAAGCGCGAGACGGGTTACATGACCCAGCGCTTCTCGTTCTGGGAAGACCTGTCGATCCGCGAGAATCTGGAATTCGTGGCGCAAATCTATGGGCTCGACAATCGCAAGGCGCGCATCGATCACACCTTGGAACGTCTCGGTCTCGTCAACCGGCAGCGGCAATTGGCGGGCGAACTCTCCGGCGGCTGGAAGCAGCGCATGGCGCTCGCTGCCTGCATGCTACATCAGCCGAAGCTGCTGCTGCTCGACGAGCCCACTGCCGGCGTCGATCCCAAGGCGCGGCGCGATTTCTGGGACGAGATCCATGCGTTGAGCGAAGAGGGCCTTACCGTCCTCGTCTCCACCCATTACATGGACGAAGCCGAACGCTGCGACCGCATCGTCTACATCCTGAACGGCAAGCTCGTGGCGCGGGGTTCCGTCGCCGAAGTGATCGCGCAATCCGGCCTCATCACCTTCGTGCTGGAAGGCGACAATGTGCGCCGCCTGTTGCCGAAGCTGCATGGCGCGCCGGGCGTGGAATATGTCGCTTTCTTCGGCGCGGCGCTGCATGTCAGTGGACATGACCGCGCGGCGCTCGAACGCACGCTCGCGCCCTATCGCAACGAGCCCGGCCTCAAGCTCTACGAGACCACGCCGAATCTGGAGGATGTCTTCATCCTGCTGCAGGAGCAGGCGCGATGAGCTGGAGCTTCTCGTTCTCGCGCGTCATGGCGATCCTGACCAAGGAATTGCTCCAGATGCGCCGCGACCGGCTCACCATGGGCATGATCGTGGGCCTGCCGATCATGCAGCTCTTCCTGTTCGGCTTCGCGATCAATTTCAATCCGCATGCGCTGCCCACCGCGATCTCCATCGACGATCCCGGCCGCATGTCGCGCTCCGTCGTGGCCGCGCTGGAGAATTCGAGCTACTTCGACATCGTGGCGGAGACCAACTCGCCCACCAAAGCGCGCCGCTTGCTGCAACAGGGCAAGGTGCTGTTCGTGGTGGAGATTCCCGCCAACTTCTCGCGCGACATCGTGCGCGGCGATACGCCGGACCTTCTTGTCGAGGTCGACGCTACCGACACCGCGGCGGGCGCCTATGCCATCGGCGCGCTGAACGGCATCGCGTCCACCGCGCTGCGCGACGACCTCACCGGATCGCTCGCCGCCCGCGCGCAAGGCCCGCCGCCGTTCAACACGGTGACGCATCTCCTCTACAATCCGGAATCGATCACGCAATACACCATCATCCCTGGCCTGCTGGCGGTGATCCTCACCATGACCATGGTGCTGATGACCTGCCTCGCGCTGACCCGCGAGCGGGAGCGGGGCACGTATGAGAACCTGCTCGCCATGCCGGCGACGCCTCTGGAGATCATGATGGGCAAGATCGCGCCCAACATCATCATCGGCGCCATCCAGAGCACCATCATCCTGCTGGTGGCAAAATACGTCTTCGGCGTGCCGATGATCGGCTCGCTCTGGCTCTTGGGGCTGGCGCTCATCTTCTACATCACCGCCAACCTCGCGGTCGGCTACACCTTCTCCACCATCGCGGAGAACCAGCTCCAGGCGATGCAGATGACGATGTTCTTCCTGCTCCCCGCCATCCTGCTCTCGGGCTTTGCCTTCCCCTTCGCCGGCATGCCCGTCTGGGCCCAATGGATCGGCGAGGTCCTCCCCGCCACCCATTTCCTCCGGGTGGTCCGCGGCATCCTCCTCAAAGGCAACGGCCTCGCCGACATCTGGCCGGACCTCTGGCCCCTCATTCTCTTTATGTTCGTAGTGGCCGGGATCGCGCTCGCCAGGTTCCGCCGGACGCTGGACTAGCCGAAACAGGGTGCGGTGCACCGAAATCGCGCTTGCTAAAGATTTGAGCCCAGCCCAAATTCCGCCTTATGCCGGGTGCAAGTCCGGCCGCGTCGCGCAATTGCCAAACAGCCGCCCAAGGCGGTCCAAGATTCGGTGGGGGTCCGGGCATGCTTGCTGTGTCGTTGATCCTCCAGGGGATGCTGGCGGTCGTGCTGGTTTGCTTGGCGCTGGCCTCCGTCCAGCTCGCGACATTGGCTTTCATCCGCCTGTTCTTCCCCGTCAAGCCCGTCCGCCTGCCGCTGATCGCGGATGCCAACCTGCCCCGCGTGCTGGTGCAATTGCCGGTGTGCGACGAGGGTGCGCTGGCGTTGCGCGTCGCCGCCTGCGCCTGCCGCCTCGACTGGCCTTCCGACAGGCTCGAAATCCAGGTGCTGGACGACGGCCCGGCGGAGAAACATGCGGCGCTCATCGAAGCCATCCGCCGCCTGACGCCGGAAGGCATCAACCTGAAGGTCCTGCGCCGGGGCGTGCGCGAGGGCTACAAGGCGGGCAACCTCGCCTTCGGTCTTCGCCAGTCCGACGCGCCCTACGTCGCCATCTTCGACGCCGATTTCGAACCGCCGCCGGATTTCCTGCGCCGCACCGTGCCCGCCATGGTCGCCGATTGCGGCTTGGCGTATGTGCAGGCGCGCTGGGGCCACAACAATCGCGACCGCAACTGGCTGACGCGCGCGCAGGGCTTCCTGCTCGATTCCCATTTCGCGGTGGAACAGGAAGCGCGCTTCCGCGCCGGTATTCCTTTCTCTTTCAACGGTACGGCGGGCGTATGGTCACGCAAGGCCATCGAGCATGGCGGCGGCTGGACAGGCGACACACTGACGGAAGACCTCGACCTCTCGGTGCGTTGCGCGCTGAAGGGCTGGCGTGCGGCCATGGTGGGCGATCTGGAAGTGCCGTCCGAATTGCCGGACACCGCAGCCGCGTGGCGGGCGCAACAGGCGCGTTGGACCAAGGGTCATGCGCAGGTCGCGCGCAAATTGCTGCCGAAGATCTGGGCGAGCCGTTTGCCGGTGTGGAAGCGCGCGCTGCTGACGCTTCAGATCTGCCAATTCGCCTTCTACACGCTGGCCGGCGTCAGCGCGGTGATCAGCCTGACACTCATGGCGCTGGGCGTGGAGTATCTGCCGAGCGTCGCCATGCTGGGCCTTGTCGTCACGGTGCTCGGCCTGAGCGCGAGCCTTGGCTACCTCTCCTGCGGACAGATGATGCTGGGCCGTCATCGCGAAAAGAAATTCATCCCCACGCTCGCCACCGCCATCATGTTCCCGAGCGGCCTCATCCTCTCCAATGCGCGCGCCACTTACGAAGCGTTCTCCGGCGCCGATCTCGTCTTCCACCGCACGCAACGCGCCGGCGAAGTCTATCGCGGCGCCTGGCGCGGACGGCCCGAACTGGCGGCCGGTGTCATGCTCCCCGTCTTCGCGCTGGCCGAGCAGGCCTGGAGCGCGCCGTTCTTCCTCTTTGCGGCGGCAGGCCTCGTCTCCATCGGCGCCATGGGCGTGAAAGCCAGTCTCCAATTGCCCGCGCCCGAGCCCGCGCCGGATTTCACGACGGCCGCCGAATAGCCGTTAAGAGTCTGTTAATACTTAAAGATTCGACAAGAGCATCGCTCCAATTCTAATATTTCAAATTGGAGGGGCTGTTCTAACCGTCGCTTGAACCCTCTCCACTACGCTCATGGGCAAGGCCGCCGCCAGCTTGAGCGGCATGAGGGGCTTGATGGTGATGGTGGGGTCTTTCAAACGGCTCGCGGCGGCGGCCCTTTTTTCCGCGTCACTGGCAGGATGCGCCAGTACGGGGGATTTCAACACAGTCGATGCGCGGCCTGAAACGCGCGGCACCCATGTCGAACAACCAACCCAGCCGCTGCAATGCGTGCCCTATGCGCGCACGCGCTCGGGCGTGAATTTGCGCGGCGATGCCTCCACCTGGTGGGACGAAGCCGCCGGACATTACGCGCGCGGCTCGCAGCCGCTGCTCGGCTCCGTGCTGGTGCTGACGGGTTACGCAGGCCCGCATCGCGGCCATCTCGCGGTCGTCACCGCGATGGATTCCGACCGCGAGATCCGCGTCGATCACGCCAACTGGCTGAATGACGGCATGGTCTATCGCGACGATCCCGTGGTGGATGTGAGCCCCGACAACGACTGGACCGAGGTGCGCGTCTGGAACCCCCGGACCAACGCCTGGGGCACCAAGACCTATCTGGTACAGGGATTCATCGGCCCCGGCGGTGCGGACGAGCAGGTCGCGAGCTGGTAATCGGGTCTCTTTCGCAAACCCAATCAGGGGCTTGCGGGATTGTCTGCGCCATTCTGCCTCCCCATCTATCCGGGGTGCAGACTCAGGACTATGGTCCCGGCCCTTCGGATGGCCCCTCGAACGGACAGATGGCTGACGCGTTACCTCTCGCGACCGGCAGATGACCCTATCAACACCCATCGACCCTCTTGGCGGCACGCCGGACTCCCCCGCACCGGCATCCCATGGCGCGCGCGGCCGCATGGCCATGCTGACGCTTGGCGCGCTGGGCGTTGTCTTCGGTGATATCGGCACGAGCCCACTCTACGCACTGCGGGAATCCGTGCTGGCCACCGGCGGTGTCTATCCCAGCCGCGCTGCCATCCTTGGCGCGCTGTCTCTGATCATCTGGTCGCTCTTCATCGTGGTGACGCTCAAATACGTCGCCCTCATCATGCGGGCGGACAATGACGGCGAGGGCGGCACGCTCGCGCTGGCCTCGCTCGCGCATCGCTCGCCGGGCATCAGCCGCCGGGTGAAGATGACCATCGGCGTCGCCGCCGTCATCGGGCTGGCGCTCTTCTTCGGCGACGGCATGCTGACGCCGGCCATCACCGTGCTCTCCGCCGTGGAAGGCTTGGGCACGGGCAATGCCGTCTTCGCGCCGCTGACGGTGCCGCTCACCCTCATCATCCTGATCGGCCTCTTCGCCATGCAGAGCCGCGGCACCGCCAAGATCGGGCGCATGTTCGGGCCGTTGATGGCGCTGTGGTTCGCGGTGCTAGCCGTGCTGGGCACGATCTCGCTCGTCAAGACGCCGAGCGTGCTGCTCGCGATCAATCCCTGGTACGGCATCGCGCTCTTCATCCATGCGCCGTGGCGCGCTTTCGTCTCCATCGGCGCCGTGGTGCTGGCGGTGACGGGCTGCGAGGCGCTCTATGCCGATATGGGCCATTTCGGCAAAGGCCCGATCCGGCGCGCCTGGTTCTTCGTGGCGCTGCCCGCGCTGCTGCTGGAATATTTTGGGCAAGCCGCGGCCATCCTGCGCGACCCGCACCAGGCCTCCACCGCGTTCTATTCCGTGGTGCCGGCCTGGGGGCATTATCCGATGGTGGCGCTGTCGGCGGCGGCCTCGGTGATCGCCTCGCAGGCCGTGATCTCCGGCGTCTTCTCCATCGCGCAGCAGGCCGTGCAGCTCGGACAGCTGCCGCGCATGGAGATCCGCCACACCTCCGCCACTGATTACGGACAGATCTTCGTGCCACGCATGAACGCCTATCTCTGCGTCGGCGTGGTGCTGATCGTGCTGATCTTCAAATCCTCCGGCGCGCTCGCCGCCGCTTACGGCATCGCGGTCACGGGCGTGATGGTCATCGACACCTTCAACGTCTCGCTGGTGGCGGCCAGGCAGTGGCGTTGGGACATCCGTCTCGTCGTGGCGCTGTTCGGATTGCTGGCGGCGATCGACCTGCTCTTCCTCTCCGCCAACATGCTGAAAATTCCGGAAGGCGGCTGGCTGCCGCTCTTCATCGCGGCATGCGTCTTCGTGCTGATGGAGACCTGGCGCAACGGCCGCCGCGCCCATCTGGAGAAAGTCCGCGCCGATTCCATGCCGCTCTCGCTCTTCGTGGAGAAAGCGGACAAGAACCCATTGCGCGTGGCCGGCACCGCCATCTTCCTCTCCGCGCGCGGCGACGTGGTGCCCGGCGCGCTGTTGCACAACCTCAAGCACAACAAGGTGCTGCATGAGCGGATCATCCTCGCCCATGTGATGGTGGACGACGTGCCCATTGTGCAGCCCACCAAGCGCATTCAGGTCGAGAAGCTGGGCAAGGGCTTCTACAATGTGAACATCCATCACGGCTTCTTCGAGACGCCGGATGTGCCGCGCGCATTGGAAGAGGCCCGACCCTTCGGCCTCGCCATCGACACCGAGACCGCCACGTTCTTCATTGGCCACGAAACACTCGTGCCGTCGGAAGACGCGGTGCTCGGCCGCTGGCGCACCTGGCTTTACATGCGGCTGGCGGCCTCCGCACTGTCGCCCGCGCGCTTCTATCACCTGCCGCCTAACCGCGTGGTCGAGCTGGGCACACAGGTGACGATCTAAATGCACAGCGACACAAGGCGCCGCGAACTCACGCTGACCATCGGCGCGCTTGGTGTCGTGTTCGGCGATATCGGCACCAGTCCGCTTTACGCCATGAAGCAATCCGCCCTCGCGGCCGGCGGCGCGATGCCCAATATGGGCGCGGTGATGGGTGTGTTGTCGCTGATCTTCTGGGCGTTGGTCGTGGTGGTGACGGTAAAATATGTCGTCTTCATCATGCGCGCCGACAATGACGGCGAAGGCGGCGTACTGGCACTGGCGGCCCTCGCCCATCGCGTCACCGGCTTGAGCCGCCGCGTGAAGACGGCCATCGGGTTGGTGGCGCTGCTGGGCCTCGCGCTCTTCTATGGCGACGGCATGCTGACGCCCGCGATCTCGGTGCTCTCCGCCGTCGAAGGCTTGGGCGCGGAGAGCCACGCTTTCGCCTCCTGGGTGATGCCGGTGTCGCTCGTCATTCTCGTCGGGCTCTTTCTTATCCAGCGCCACGGTACGGAGAAGATCGGCGCGCTGTTCGGCCCGGTGATGGTGCTGTGGTTCATCGTGCTGGCGGTGTTGGGTGCCAATGCGATTGTGAAAGCGCCGCAGATCCTGCAGGCCGCCAATCCCGCCTGGGCCGTGCGGCTATTCGCGAGCGAGCCCTGGATCGCCTTCGTGTCGCTGGGCTCCGTCGTGCTGGCCGTCACCGGCTGCGAGGCGCTCTATGCGGACATGGGCCATTTCGGGAAGAGCCCCATCCGCAAGGCCTGGATATTCTTCGCGCTGCCGTCGCTGCTCCTCAATTATTTCGGCCAGGGCGCGATGCTGCTGGTGGATCCGCACGCGGTCCCCTTCCTGTTCTATTCGCTGGCGCCGCATTGGGCGCATTATCCGCTGGTGGCGTTGGCGACGGTCGCCACCATCATCGCTTCGCAGGCCGTGATCTCCGGCGTCTTCTCCATCACGCAGCAGGCCGTGCAGCTTGGCCAGTTGCCGCGCATGGAAGTGCGCCACACCTCCGCCACCGAGCAGGGGCAGATCTACGTGCCGCGCATCAACGCGCTGCTCTGCGTGGGCGTGGTGCTGATCGTGCTGATCTTCAAATCTTCGGACTCGCTGGCTTCCGCCTATGGCATCGCGGTGACGGGCGTGATGGTGATCTCCACGTTCCTGGTGGCCGTGGTGGCGCTGCAGCGCTGGCATTGGCGCAAACCCGCCGTCATCGCGCTGTTCGGCACGTTGGGCCTGATCGATCTCGCCTTCCTCTCCGCCAACACGCTGAAGATCTTCGAAGGCGGCTGGCTGCCGCTGGCCGCCGCCGCCGGCGTCTACATCGTGATGGACACCTGGCGCGTTGGACGCCGCCACCATCTGGATCGCTTGCGCGACGGCGCACTTCCCATGTCGCTCTTCCTGGAGAAGGTCGACAAATCCGCGCAACGAATCGCCGGCACTGCGATCTATCTCACCCCGCGCACCGATCTCACGCCGGGCCCGATGCTGCACAGTCTCAAGCACTACCGTCTGTTGCATGAGCGCGTGATCCTGCTCAGCGTGGTGGCGGAGGATGTGCCGGTGGTGCCGGAAGCACGGCGCATCGAGCTGGAAAAGCTCGGCAAGGGCTTCTTCGCCGTGAAGCTGCATTACGGCTTCTTCGAATTGCCCGACGTGCCGGCGACGCTGGCCGATACGCGCAAGCTTGGCCTTTCCATCGACCCCGATCTCGCCACCTATTTCGTGGGACGCGAGACGCTGGTGCCCGCGGTCAAGCCGGTGCTGAAGCCGTGGCGCATTGCGCTCTATACATGGCTTGCGTCAAACGCCTATTCGCCCGCGCGGTTCTTCCGTTTACCACCGGGACGCGTCGTCGAGCTGGGCACGCAGCTCGCGATCTGACGCAAGCGTGATGCGCACAAAATCGCGCCTTTGCTAAAGTCGCCCCGCTTCATCGGGGACATGCATATGAAGACGCTCGTTGCCACCAGCCTTTTCGCGCTCGGCCTCGCCATCGTCCTTCCGGCGCATTCGGCCGATTCCGTTTCGCCCGCCATCACTGCAGCATTGGCCGATCCTGACCGCGCCAATGATGCGCAGGCCGATGCGCGCCGCCATGCGGCAGAACTCGTAGAGTTCGCACGGATCAAACCGGGCGATACCGTCGTCGATCTCATTCCGGGCGGCGGCTATTTCACGCGCATCTTCAGCCAGCTCGTGGGCCCCACCGGCCACGTCTACGCCATCTGGCCGGACGCTTATGCGAACGAAGACCAGGACGAAGTGGCCGCCTCGCTCACCATCATGGCGGACAAGCACTACGCCAACGTCACCATCCTATTCCAACCGGCCGACAAGCTTTCGGTGCCCAAGCAGGCCGATCTCGTCTGGACCTCGCAGAACTATCACGACTATCCGGACAAGTTCATGGGCCCGACCGACCCCATGCTGCTTAACGCCGCCGTGTTCAAGGCGCTGAAGCCGGGCGGCAGCTTCGTCGTCGTCGACCACGTCGCCGAAGCCGGTTCCGGCACGCGCGACACCGACACGCTGCATCGCATCGATCCTGCCATCGTGAAGAGCCAGGTGCTGGCGTCCGGCTTCACCTTCGACGGCGAAACCACCGTACTGGCGAACCCGGCCGACACCCACAAGATCGTCGTTTTCGACAAAGCCATCCGCGGACATACCGACCAGTTCGGCTACCGCTTCAAGAAGCCGGGTTAAGGACTCTCCGCTCCTGTGCTAGCGTCCCCCCAGCACACAACTGGGGATTTCGTCATGCGCCTTTCCGCGCTCGCCGTTGTTTTTGCCTTGTCCGTCGCGCCCGCGCTGGCCGCGACGCAGGTAACCATCCCGCAGGGCGCCCTGGCGGGGACGACGGATGGCGGCATCTCCGTCTTCAAGGACATCCCCTTCGCGGCGCCGCCCGTGGGCGACCTGCGCTGGCGTGCGCCGCAACCGGCGCCAAGCTGGAGCGGCACGCGCGATGCGAGCCAGTATGGCGACATCTGCCTGCAGGCACCCGGTAGCGGCGCGGGAACGCTGCGGGAGAAACATCCCGAGAGCGAGGACTGTCTCACAGCCAATGTCTGGACGCCGGACACTGGCGGCAAGAAGCCGGTGATGGTGTGGATCTATGGCGGCAGCTTCCGCATGGGCGGCGCAGCGGTGTCGCTCTATGACGGCATGGAGCTGGCGCAACACGGCGTGGTGGTGGTGACGTTCAACTACCGCCTCGGCTGGTTCGGCTTTCTCGACCTGCCCGCGCTGGCGGCCGAACATCCGAATGAGCCGCACGCCAATTACGGGCTGATGGACCAGATCGCGGCGCTGGCCTGGGTGAAGAAGAACATCGCGTCGTTCGGCGGCGATCCCGGCAACGTCACCATCTTCGGCGAATCCGCGGGCGGGATGAGCGTCAACGACCTGATGGTCTCGCCCTTGGCGCGCGGGCTGTTCAACAAGGCGATCTCCGAATCCGGGCTCGGCCTGATCGACACGCCCAGCGAAGCCGAAGGGCAGAAGGCGGGCGCCGATTTCGCCAACCGCATGGGCGCGGGCAGCGAGACGGGCGCGACGCAGTTGAAAGACCTTCGCGCACGCTCCGCCTTCACCGTGCAGAAAGACGAGTCGGCGGGTGAGGGTGGGGGGTTCGCACCGATCGTGGACGGCGCGCTGTTGCCGGACGGCGTGGCCAAGCTGTTCAGCCAAGGCAAGATCGCGCCCGCCGCCTACATGGCCGGCTCCAACAGCGACGAGGCGACCTTGATGCGCGCCATCGGCATGAGCACGGACAGCATGCTGAAGGAGCTGGGCCCGCACGCGGCGGACGTGCGCAAGCTCTATGAGGTGGACGGAGCGCTCGACGATGAGGCTTTCGCCCGCCAGCTTTTCGCCGACGGATTGTTCGCCAGCGGCGCGCAAGCTTTCGCCCATTACGCGACGAAGGCAGGCGAGCCCGCTTACGTCTACAATTTCCGTTACCTCGCCGACGCGTTGCGCGGCCGCGAACCGGGCGTTGGCCATGGCGGCGAGCTCATCTATGTCTTCGGCCTGCACGGCTTGATGCAGAACCCGCTCGGCGCGCGGCTGGCGAGCTTCGCCACCGACAAGGACAAAACCATCGTGGCGCTGACGCAAAACTACTGGACCAACTTCGCCAAGACCGGCGATCCCAACGGCCAAGGCCAGCCGGTGTGGCCGAAATCCTCCGTCTCAGCTCCCGTCACATTGGTGATCGACGACAAGACCTCCGCCGTCATGGGCTTCCGCAATGCGCAGCTCGCGGTCGTCTACGCCCATTGGCTGGCGCGCACGGGAATCGCGCTGCCGTGAGCAACACCCTGCGCAACAGCCTCATCGCCGGCGCCGTGGTCCTCGTTGTCGGCATCGCCGTGGCGTTCTGGACCGGCGCGCTTCACGTCGGCCTGCAAGCCGCGATTTGCGAGACCGACGACGAGATCCCCAGCGACACGCATGCCGATGTGCAGACTGCCGCGATGCACTTCGCCTACGACTTCTTCGCCAGCGATCAAAAGTCCGTCTACGGGCAGATGACATCGGACTTCCGCGCCCATAACAGCCAGGAAGCGCTGGGAACCGTCCTCACCCATCTTGTCGCCGTAGCCAAGCCGCAATCCGAGCCCCGCTTCGCGCATCTCTATTACCTGAGGGCGGGCGGTGCCGGAGCACCGGGGCGGGTGCTTTGCGGCACGACGAACACCGTGTCGATGACGGTGCTCCCCAATCTGAACCAGGCCTATGCTGTCATCACCACCGAAGGCCGCAACTATGGCTGGGTGCTGGTGCTGTGGCTGGTTCCAGAGGATGGCGGCTGGCACGTGCGCGATGCGCGCTTGACCACCGGCAGCGCGGCGGGACGCGACGCCGAAACACTTCTCGCCCAGGCGCGCGCGGAGCGGGATTCCGGCCACAGCCTGAACGCGGCCCTGCTGTATGGCGCGCTGGTCTCGCTCGTCGACCGTGGTCCGAATTTCCAGCCGGCCGAAATGCAAGAGGTGCGCGACGATCTTTCGCGATTCAGGGCTCCGCCGGAGCTTACAGGCAAGCCGCCATTTTCCTGGAACCTTGGCGGCAAAACCTATCTTGTCGCGACAGCGAAGATTGCCGCGATCGGCAAGGATCTGGGCGTCGTCTTCGACCTGCCGCAAACCGACTGGCCGGGCAACGACGCGATCGACGCGCGCAACAAGGAGTTCCTGGACGCATTTCGCGCCGCCCATCCCGATTATGCCCGCGACTTCGAATTTCTCGTCGCGCGCGGAATCAAGCCGGACAATTCCGGCGGCTTCGCCACGCCCTACGACAACAAGAAGGGCTACGTGCCCAAAATAGCGAACGACCAGAACTAGGCTTCGATCCTACGAGACCGCGTAGACCAGCGCCTTCAGATAGGCCGTCTCCGGCAGCATGGGATGCGCGGGATGATCGGAGCCCGCGCCCGCCTCGCGGATGAGGGTTGCGCTGCGGCCCAGCCGCAGGATTCCGATCGCACATTCCTGCGCGAAACGCTCCATGGGGATGTTGTGCGAGCACGAGGCGAGCAGCAGGAAGCCGCCGGGCTTCGTCACGCTGGCCGACAGCCGCGCCAGCTTGCGATAGGCGCGCGCGCCCGCTTCCAGATCCTTGCGCGATTTCACAAAGGGCGGCGGATCGGCAACGACGATGTCGAACTTGTCACCCCGCGCCACCATGCGCTCTAACTCCTCGAACACGTCCGCCTTGATAAAACGCGGGCGGAATCCGTTGGCCGAGGCCGCCTCCTCCGCCAGCGCCAGCGCGGGCGCGGAGGAGTCCACGGCAGTGACGTTCGCCGCTCCCGCCTTGGCGCAGGCAATGGCAAAGCCGCCGGTATAGCAGCAGGCATCCAGCACCGTGCGGCCGCGCGCGAGTTTCGCCAGGAAGGCCCGGTTGTCGCGCTGGTCGTAGTACCAGCCGGTCTTCTGGCCCGAGAGCGGTTCGGCGAAATAGCGCGCGCCGTTCTCCTCCACCGTGACGCGGCCGCCTTCGCCCTTCACCGCGTTGACGAAACTGTCGAGCCCCTCCAGCGCGCGCGACGGCGTGTCGTTGCGTAGGATCACGGTTTCCGGCGCGACCACTTCATCCAGCGCGTCGAGCAGCATGGGTGTCAGCGCCTCCATCCCGGCCGTCGTTACCTGGCACACGCAGGTCGAGCCCATCCGGTCGATGGTGAGGCCAGGCAGCCCGTCGCCCTCGGCGTGGACGAGACGATAGAAAGGTCTGTCGTAGAGCGACTCACGCAGCTCGAGCGCGCGGCGCAGCCTCGCCGCGAAAAAATTACGCCCGATGGCCTCTTCCGTCTCGAACAGGCGCACGGCGATCAGGCTTTTGGCGTTGAAATAGCCGAAGCCGAATTTCCGCCCGTCATCGCCCTCGAGCTTGATGAGGGTGCCGGGCTCCAGCGCCTTCGTCTTGGCGTCGAGCACCAATTCGTTCGCGAAGACCCAAGGGGCGCCGGCGCGGACCCTGCGGCCCTCGCGCGGTTTCAGTTTCAAGGTGGGATGGACGCTCATGGCGCTTGCGTTAGCATGGCGCGCGTCAAACCTATAGGGGCCTCAAATGGCGGATAATCCGGCGGCAAAATTCGGCAGCATGCGCGGCAAGACGCCGGAAGAGGCGAAATTCTTCTGGACCGGCGGCCCCGTGATGGCGGCTGAGCGGACCTGGTTCGCCTCGCAATTCTCCGGCTGCACCGCTTTCGAGACGGATGAAGGCCTGGTGCTGGTTGATACCGGCACCAAACAGTTCGCCCCGGCCATCGCCGCCATGCTGCGGCAGAAGACGAGCGCTCCCGTCCACACCGCCATCTATACCCATGGCCATGTCGACCATGCTTATGGCCTGGAATCCTTCCTGGTGCCGGGGCAGGCGCGCCCGCGCGTCATCGCCCACAGCGCCATGCCGGCGCGGTTCGCACGCTACAAAGCGACGGCGCACCACAACGCGGCGCTCAACGCCCGGCAATTCGGCGGCACGGTGGAGGCGCAATCGAGCGCGGCTTACGCCAGCTTCGGCGAACCGCCCATCCCGCCCGACACGCTCTATGACGATGCGCTCACCATCACGGTGGGCGGCGTGACGTTCGAGTTGTTCCACTGCAAGGGCGAGACGGACGACCACACCTGGATCTGGTGCCCCGAACGGCGCGTGCTCTGCCCCGGCGACCTCTTCATCTGGGCCGTGCCCAATGACGGCAACCCGCAGAAGGTTCAGCGCTACCCCTGGGAGCGCGCCAAGGGCTTGCGCGCCATGGCCAGGAAGGAACCCGCCGCGCTTTGCCCCGGCCATGGCGGACCGGTTATCGGCGAGCCGGAGAAGATCGGGCGCATGCTGACCGAAACCGCCGATTTCCTCGACACCATCGTGGCGCGCACCGTGGCCGCGATGGAGAACGGCTCGCCGCCGCATGTCGATATCGTCACCGGAATCGAATTGCCGAAATCGGACTCGCCCTGGCTGCAACCCGTCTATGACGACACGGAGTTCCTGGTTCGCAACACGATCCGCTTCTACGGCGGCTGGTGGAGCGGCCGGCCCAGCGAGCTGAAACCCGCACCCCGCGAGTCGCTGGCAAAGGAGATCGCATCGTTGAGCGGCGGTGCGATCAAGCTGGCCGAACGCGCAGAGACCATCGCGAAGGCGGGCGACTACCGCCTCGCCTGCCACCTCGCCGATTACGCGCTGGAAGCCGATCCCTCCGACAAAGTTGTGCAGAAGAAGGTGGCCGCCCTCTATGACGCCCGTGCACGGACGGAGGAGAGCCTGATGACCATCAACATCTTCAACTCCGCCTCGGCCTACGCGAAGGCGGGGCGCGCTTTCAAATAAAACTACCGCCCTCCCTCAAGGGGAGAGCGATTGTCTATCGCCAAACACCGCCGTTCCCACGCGCACATGGGTGGCGCCGAATTTTATGGCGGTTTCGAAATCGTTGCTCATGCCCATGCTGAGCCAGGGCAGATCGTTCTCCCGCGCCAGCTTTTGCAGCAGGGCGAAATGCGGCGCGGGAGCTTCCTCCGCCGGCGGGATGCACATCAGGCCTTTCACCGGGAGCGCCAGTTCGTCACGGCAGAGCGCGATGAACGCAGCGGTGTCGCGCGGGGCGATGCCGGCTTTTTGCGGCTCCTCGCCGGTGTTGACCTGGATAAATAAAGATGGCGCACGGCCCGTGCGCTCCATCTCGGTCTTTAGGACGTGGGCGAGTTTGGGACGGTCCAGCGAATGGATCGCGTCGAACAGCTCGACCGCCTCGCGCGCCTTGTTGGTCTGGAGCGGCCCGATGAGATGCAGCTCCACATCCGGATGGCGCGCCTTCAGGTCCGGCCATTTGCCCTGCGCCTCCTGCACCCGGTTCTCGCCGAAGACGCGCTGGCCTTCGCCCAGCACGGGCAGGATGCGGTCCGCGCCGTGCGTCTTGCTGACGGCGATGAGCGTGGTGGTGGGCGCAGGCGAGACGGCCTGCTTCCGCGCGGCGTCGATGCGGGCCAAGATGTCGGTCAGAGGAGAGGACATGGCAGAAGACAAGCTTGCCCGTGCCCAACTGGCAAGAGCCGCCAGCCGCTTTGCCGCGCGCAGATTGCCGCCGCTGGTCCTGATGACCGACGACACCCGCCTGCCCGATCCTGCGGCCGCCGCATGTCGCCTGCCCTTCGGCAGTCTCGTCATCCTGCGCAGCCGGAACGCCACGCGGCGGGCGGCGCTGGCGAAAAGCCTGCGCGGGCTCACCCTGTTGATCGCAGACGACCCGTATCTGGCCGCGCGATGCGGCGCGCAAGGCCTGCACCTGCCCGAACACCGCGCCCACGAGGCGCTGCATTGGCGCGCGCGACATCCCGGCTGGCTGATCACAGCCTCGGCGCATTCGCTCAGCGCCATCACGCGGGCACGCGGAGCCGATGCCGTGATCCTTGCGCCCGTCTTCGCCACCGCGAGCCATCCTGGTGGAGCGACGCTCGGCGCCATCCGCGCACGCATCATCGCGCAAGCCTCACCGCTGCCGGTCTACGCGCTGGGGGGAATCGATGCCGTAACCGCGCGCGCCTTGGCGGGCGCGAAGCTCGCTGGATTGGCCGCGATCGGCGCGCTGGCCTAGATGTGGATGTATGCGTGCAGGAATGCGGCGTTGCCGCCGACTTCGGGCGCGCCATCGTAGAACGTACCGGGGTCGCGAGCGAAATGCATGTGTTGCAGGCCCAAAGTGAGCTGGAGGTTGGCGGTCAGAGTGTAGCCTACCGACGCTTCCTCGCCGCTTTCGCGCAAGGACGGCAGGCCCGGATGCGCATCGGCACGGCCCTGGTCGTATTCCAAACCGAAGAGCCAGTTGCCCTGGGTGAAGGTCGACTCCAGGCGCCAGTCACTGGTGTGGCCGTGAGAGAAGGGCTGCGTGACGTCGAAGGTGTAGGCGTTGGAACGGCGCCAGCCGCCGCCGATGGAGAATTGTCCGTTCATCAGCGGATGGTCGATCTGGAGCGCCAGGCCTTCATCGCGCAGATCGTCGTGCCCAACCGTGGGCGCGGAATTCTCAGCCACCGCGATGCCGCCATAGGCGCGGATGACGTATTGCCCGAAATAGCCCGCGTAGTTCGCACCCGCCTCCAGCAGGTTCTTCGGCACGTTCGCGCCGCTATGGCCCTGGTCGATCCACGGCAGGCCGCCCAGCGCCATGTAAGGTGTGTAGGACACGCCGAACTGCAGATCGAAGAAATGCGGGATGTAATAGGAGATCTTCGCGTCGTTCGCCGAATCGAACACGCCGGTGCGCAGGTTGAAGAAATTGTTCAGCGCCTTGCCGTTCGCGTCCTTGAAGAAGACGAGATTGGCGTCGTTGATCGCCGCCACGTCGTCGATATCCGGTCCGTTGAGGACGAGCTTGTAGGCCGCGCCATCCTGCTGGCCGATCTCGATGCGGCCATAGAGCATCTGCAGATAGGCATAGCCCTTCTCGAAGACATGATCGCCGTAATTGTCGCCGGAGAGATTGTCGTGCCATGCGAGGATCGTGCCCTTGAAGCCGAGCTCCCAGGCATTGTCCAAAACCGTCTCCAGCCCCGGCTCCAGCCAGACGGCGCCAGTGATCCCCGTGTGGTCCACACCGCCGCTCTGATGGGCATCGTAGAGCCCCGCCGAGGCCTCGCCGCCCAGGGAGGCGTTGAAGCCCCCAAGCTGGAAACTGAGGGGCTGGATGCCCGCATCCGGCGCGTCCGCTGCCTGGGTGGAAATCGCCCCCAAAAGCGCGAAACCGCCTGCAATCGCCGCAATTTTCCCGATCATTGCCGCCCCCGTAAGCCCTTATACTATAAGCCTATCCTTAACACGTGGGCCGTTGCGCGTCCGCCACAGGGCCAGTATAAGCCGCGTTCCAAAGGTTTCCGAGGTCAGAAGCGATGATGTCGATGCGCGTACCAGCCCTGTTGATGACAGCGATCCTGACGGCGACCCTTTTGGCTGGCTGCGGCAGCAGCAGCGACGGGATGCCGGACGACGCGCCGGGCTCGACGGCCATCGCCTCGTCCAGCGGCCGCATGACGCTGGGCGTGAACACCTATCTCTGGCACGCCTCGCTCGACACCCTGGCCTTCCTGCCGGTGCAGTCCGCCGATCCGTTCGGCGGTGTCATCATCACCGACTGGTACTCCGCGCCGGAGAACCCGGCCGAGCGCATGAAGGTGACCGTCTACATCCTCGACCGCCGCCTGCGCGCGGACGGAATCAAGATCGCCGTCTTCCGCCAGACCCGCTCCAACGAAGGCTGGGTCGACGCCCAGGTCAATCCCGACACGGCGACCAAGCTGGAAGACGCCATCCTCGCCCGCGCCCGCGAGCTTCGACTTGCGAGCAAGACTAGCGATTGATCACGACGCGCTGTAAGCCTTTCCGCCGCAGCTTCAGCGTCTGAAGCGGCGCAGGAGAGAGTGTCATGGCGCGCTATAACGCCAAAGAGTCCGAAAAGCAGTGGCAGCAGGAATGGACGCGGCGCGATGTCTTCGCCGCGGACAACGCCTCGACCAAACCCAAAAGCTATATCTTGGAGATGTTCCCCTATCCGTCGGGGCGCATCCATATGGGCCATGTGCGCAACTACACCATGGGCGACGTGCTCGCCCGTTTCCGCCGCGCGCAGGGGTTCAACGTGCTCCATCCGATGGGCTGGGATGCGTTCGGACTGCCGGCCGAGAACGCCGCGCGCGATCGCGGCGTCAATCCGCGCCAGTGGACCTATGAGAACATCGCCACCATGCGGGGCGAGCTGAAGCAAATGGGGCTGGCCATCGACTGGAGCCGCGAATTCGCGACCTGCGATCCGGAGTACTACAAGCACCAGCAGCGGCTGTTCATCGAATTCTACAAGGCCGGGCTCGTCTACCGCCAGGAAGCGGACGTCAATTGGGATCCCGTCGACCAGACGGTGCTGGCCAACGAGCAGGTGATCGACGGCAAAGGCTGGCGCTCCGGTGCGCCGGTCGAGCGCAAGAAGCTGGCGCAGTGGTTCTTCAAGATCACGGATTATGCCGACGATCTGTTGTCGGCGCTGGACACGCTGGACCGCTGGCCGGAAAAAGTCCGCATCATGCAAAAGAACTGGATCGGACGGTCGGAAGGCCTGCGGTTCACGTTTGACCTGTCGAACAAGCAGACGCTCGACGTCTTCACCACGCGGCCGGACACGTTGTTCGGCGCGAGCTTCGTCGCCATTTCGCCCGATCATCCGCTGGCGCAGGAACTGGCGGCGAAGAACGCCAAGCTGCAGGCCTTCATCGAGGAGTGCCACCGCACCGGCACCTCCGAAGCGGCCATCGAGACAGCGGAGAAGATGGGCTTCAACACTGGCGTCACCGCCGCGCATCCCTTCGATCCTGCCTGGCAATTGCCGGTGATGGTGGCGAATTTCGTGCTGATGGCGTACGGCACCGGCGCGATTTTCGGCTGCCCGGCGCATGACCAGCGCGATCTGGATTTCGCGCGCAAATACGATCTGCCCGTGTTGCCCGTGGTGGTGCCGGAGGGCGACGACCCGAAAGCTTTCGCCGTCGGCAAGGAGGCCTATACCGGCCCCGGCAAGCTCGCCAATTCGCGCTTCCTGGACGGCATGGATGTGAACACCGCGAAAGCGGATGTCGCCAAGCGGCTGGAATCCGCCGGCAAAGGCACGCGCACGGTGAACTACCGCCTGCGCGATTGGCTGGTCTCGCGCCAGCGGCCGTGGGGTTGCCCAATCCCGATGATCCGCTGCGAGACATGCGGCTACGTGCCCGTGCCGTTGGGCGAGTTGCCGGTGAAGCTGCCGGAGGATTTGAAATTCACCACTGCTGGCAATCCGCTGGCCGCCGATCTGGAATGGAAGATGGTGAAGTGTCCCTCGTGCAACGGCAGCGCCGAGCGCGAGACGGATACGTGCGACACCTTCGTGGACTCGTCGTGGTACTTCGCCCGCTTCGCCGATCCGCTGTCCGATGACCCGGTGGACGCCGCGTCCGCCGATTACTGGCTGCCCGTCGATCAATATATCGGCGGCATCGAGCATGCGATCCTGCATCTGCTCTATGCCCGCTTCTTCACGCGTGGCTTGCACAAGCTGGGCTACACGCGCGTCGATGAGCCTTTCGCGGGATTGTTCACCCAGGGCATGCTCTGCCACGAGACTTATAAAGGTCCCGACGGCCAGTGGGTCGAGCCCAAGGATGTCGAGAAGCGCGACGGTAAGGCCTATCTCAAAGGCACCGATGTGGAAGTCACGGTCGGTTCTTCGGAGAAGATGTCCAAGTCGAAGAAGAACGTGATCGCGCCGGAGACCATTATCGACGTCTACGGTGCCGACACGATCCGCTGGTTCATGCTCTCCGACACGCCGCCGGAACGCGACATCGAATGGACGGACGAAGGCGCGGAAGGCTGCTGGCGTTTCGTGCAGCGCATCCATCGCCTGGTCAGCGAGGCGGAAAGCCTGCCGCCGCCGGGCACCAAGCCGGAGGGCGCCAGCGAATTGCGCCGCGCCACGCACAAAGCCATCGCTGCCGTAACGGACGATCTCGACAATCTGCGCTTCAACCGCGCGGTAGCGCAGATCTATTCGCTGGCCAACGCCATCGGTACCAGCAGCGAAGACGGCGCCGCACGCCGCGAAGCGCTGGAAAGCCTGGTGCTGATGATCGGCCCCATGATGCCGCATCTGGCCGAAAGCTGCTGGCAGGCGCTGGGGCATACCGGCCTCGTCGCCGAGACCGATTGGCCCAGGGCGGACGAGGCGCTCACGCGCTCGGATAGCGTGACTATCGGCGTGCAGGTCAACGGCAAGCTGCGCGGCACACTGGAAATCGCCCGCGGCACGGACAAGGTCGAGGTCGAACGCGCGGCGCTCGCGCTGGAACCTGTCGCGCGTGCGCTGGACGGCAAGCCGCCCAAACGTGTTATCGTGGTCCCGGAGCGCATCGTGAACATCGTCGCATGACCCGCATCACGCTCGCATTGCTGTCCCTGCTCATGCTCTGCGGATGCGGATTCCACCCGCTATACGGCTCGCTGCCCGGCGACGCGAATGCGCAGGTGGTGTTCGCCTCGATCTATATCGAGCCCATCGTCAGCGAAGTATCGGGTTACGAACTGCGCAATTCGCTGATCTCGATGCTCAAGGGCAGCGACCGGCTGGAGGGCATGCGGTATCGCCTTGGTGTGACGCTCCACGAAGTGCGCGAGGGCGTCGCCATCGCCAGCGACAACGCCACGATCACGCGCTACGGCTACACCATGCAAGCCAGCTACACGCTGACGGAGATCAAGACCAACAAGGAAATCACCAAGGGCGAGGAGCAGGTGCAGGCTGGCTACGACGTCGCCGCCTCGCCTTACGCCACCGAGATGAGCTTGCAGGACACCCGCCGCCGCGCGGCGCAAAGCGTGGCCGAGCACATCCGCCTCGACCTCGGCGTCTTCTTCGCAAAGCATCCTTAGTGGACGTGTTGGCATGATCATAAAATCCCACGAGGCCGACCGCTTCGCGGCGAAACCCCAGGCGGCCATCATCGCCGCCCTGTTCTACGGCCCCGATCAGGGCCTCGTGCGCGAGCGCGCCGAAACCATGGCCAAAACCGTCGTCTCCGATCTCACCGACGCCTTCAACGTGGCGGAGCTGGACGACGCCGGCCTCTCCGCCGATCCCGCGCGGCTGGCCGATGAGGCACAGGCGCTTTCCATGATGGGCGGCCGGCGCGTCGTGCGGGTGCGCAGTGCCGGCAACGGATTGGCCTCGCTGTTCGAGGCCTTCCTGGAAAACCCCAAAGGCGACGCATTGGTCGTGGTGGAAGCGGGCGACCTCGCCAAATCCTCCGGCCTGCGCAAGGCCTTCGAAGAGGCGGACAACGCCGCCGCCATCGCCTGCTATCCCGACAGCGCGCGTGATTTGCCGGATGTGATCCGCGCCACGCTCAAAACCTACGGCCTCACCATCGCTACCGACGCGCTGGACGACGCGGTCTCGCGCCTGGGCTCCGACCGCGGCGTCACCAAGCGCGAACTCGAAAAGCTGGCGCTCTATGCGCACGGCCAGAAGAACGTCTCGCTCGCCGATGTCCGCGCCACACTCGGCGACGAATCCGAAATCCGCGCCGAGGAAGCCTGCGACGCCGCAGGCGAAGGCGATGTGAAGACACTCGACGCGGTCCTGTCGCGGCTGTGGGCCAGCGACGAATCCCCCGTGATGGTGGTGCGCACCGCGATGAGCCATTTCCAGCGCCTGCTGGCGGCGCGCGCTGCGCTGGACCGCAACGAAAACCTCGACGCCGCCATGCGCAAGATGTGGCCGCCCATCCATTTCAGCCGTACCACCTCGTTCAAAGCCCAAGCCAACCGCTGGACCGAAGACCGCCTCGGCGACGCCCTGGACCTACTCCTGGAAACCGAAGCCTTGTGCAAGACCACCGCCATTCCCGCCGAAGCCGCTCTGGGCCGCGCGCTGTTCAACATAGCCGCCATGGCGAGGAACCGGTAACGGATTACGACATGAAAATTTCGGACTATTTTGCAGAAATGTATGTTGCCGGCAGATTCGCCGAAGAAGGCTGGAACGTCTACTTCCCGCGCCGAGACAATGGCTTCGATTTCATCATCTGTAAGCAGGATCAGCAAGGCGGGCCCGTCATCCGCCCGGTTCAAGTCAAAGGCAAATATCCCGAAAAAGACAAGACGAACAAGGCGACCTATGGCTTCATGGGACTGCTGTCGCAGGTTCATCCTGATATGGTTCTTGCTATTCCATTTTTCGATTCTATCGACCGCGACATGCCCGTTTTCACCGCTTACGTGCCGCGAAAGTTGGTGAGAACCAGCACAAGGGGGTATCGCTGCCATCCTGCGATCTTCGAGAATGGACGGGTCGAGCCGCGCAAACATTACACTCGCTTTTTTGGCGACGCGGGCATTCGTATGCTTGAGGCGCCTGGTTGGAGCAATTTGCAAGTTGAGGCTGACTAATGCTCAAAGTCCGCATCATTCCCTGTCTCGATGTGAAAGACGGGCGCGTCGTCAAGGGCGTGAACTTTGTGAACTTGCGCGATGCGGGCGATCCGGTGGAGCAGGCGATGCTCTATGACGCTGCGGGGGCGGATGAGCTTTGCTTTCTCGACATCGCGGCCAGCCATGAGAAGCGCGGCATCCTGCTCGACGTGGTGCGGCGGACGGCGGAGGTGTGCTTCATGCCGCTCACTGTGGGTGGCGGCGTGCGCACCCTGGACGATATCCGCTCACTGCTGCTGGCGGGTGCGGACAAGGTGGCGGTGAACACCGAAGCGGTGCGCAATCCGGAGTTCGTGCGCGCTGCGGCGGAGAAGTTCGGCAGCCAGTGCATCGTGGCCGCCATCGATGCCAAGCAGACCGCACCCGGCACATTCGAGGTCTTCACCCATGGTGGGCGCAACGCCACCGGCCTCGATGCCATCGACCATGCGCGCCGGATGGTCGAGTTCGGCGCGGGCGAGATCCTGCTCACCTCCATGGACCGGGACGGCACCAAAGTGGGCTACGACCTGAAGCTGACCCGGGCGGTGGCCGATGCAGTGCCGGTTCCAGTGGTGGCTTCGGGCGGGGTGGGCAGCTTGGCTGACCTCGTCACAGGCGTGCTGGAGGGCCATGCCAGCGCTGTGCTGGCCGCCTCCATCTTCCATTTCGGACAGGCAAGTATCGGGGAAGCCAAGGAAAAACTGGCCGCTGCGGGGATCGCCGTCCGCCCGGCGTGAGGTAGAAATATTCGCAGAAATACCTTGTGTCACACCCCTGTCACGATTGAAGCCGCACCCAATTCCTGCCTGAATGATTACCGGTGATGGGAACAGGAGTGTCCGCGCATCGCACGCGGGCGCCGCGATGGGTCAGCAATTCGAATTCAAGCTGGGCGGCCTCAAGCCGCTGCCCCAAGGTCTGCTGCCCATTGTGCTCGAAGCGCAGGGCGAGCCGGCGCGCGCGACGGCGGTGAAAGCCAAGCCCGTCATGCTACCGCCCGGCATTTCCGCTGAGGACGCGTTCCGCCTCACTTTGCTCGAATGCAAATGGCATATCGCCTCCAACATCGCGGCCGTCGAATGCCACACCGTGGAAGGCATCCATCAGATGCGCGTGGGCTTCCGCCGTTTGCGGGTGGCGCTCACCTCCTTCGGTGGAGACTTCCGCACGCCGGCGCTGGAGTCGCTGAAGGATCGCGCCAAGCGCTTGTCGGAAAAGCTGGGCGCGGCGCGCGATCTCGACGTCTTCACCGACACGCTGCTGCCTGAAGCCGCCAAGGCGCAGGATGGCGGCGACGGCTTCGATCTGTTGCACGCGCGCGCCGATGAGGCACGCCATACCGCCTGGGACTACGCCATCGCGCATATCGAGAGCCCGGCTTTCGAGGCTTTCCTGCGCGACCTGGGCGACGCCATCGACAGACGCATCTGGTTTGAGGCAGCGGGCCGGGCACATGCCGCCACGGGCCATATGGCGTTCGAGATGCCGGCGGTGGATCTCGCCACCCGCATGCTCGACCATCGCCTGAAGGTCGCGCACAGGAAGGCGCGGCGCCTGAGCAAACTCTCGGTCGCCAAGCGCCACAAATTGCGCATCGCGTTGAAGAAGCTGCGCTACACATCCGAATTCTTCGCCACACTCTACGACGAAGACGCCACGCGCACCTTCCTGAAGCCGCTTTCCAGGATGCAGGACGTGTTGGGCGTATTGAACGACGTTGCCGTTGCGCGCCAGACGCTTTCCCGCCTCACCCGCGCCGGCAACGATCCCACCACTTTCGCCGCCGGTCTTCTTTACGGCTGGCACCTGAACCGCGCCGACCACATCTGGGACGGCGCCAGGAAACGCTGGAAGAAATTCGAGAAGACGCCGCCGTTCTGGGCGCACTGACTACACGTCGAACTCCGCGATCACCGGCACATGGTCGGATGTCTGCGTCCAGCCGCGGGTGTCCTTGCGGATCTTGTGCGCGGTGACGGCGCTTTTGAGGCCCTGGCTGGTCCAGATGTGGTCGAGACGGCGGCCGCGGTCGCTCACTTCCCAATCCTGTGCGCGATAGCTCCACCAGGAATAGATCTTCTCGTTTGGCGGCACGAACTCGCGCGTCACGTCGATCCAGTCGAAGGCGGCTTTCACTTCGCCCAGCAACTGCGTCTCCACCGGCGTATGGCTGACGATCTTCAGGAGCTGCTTGTGGCTCCAGACGTCATGCTCCAACGGCGCCACATTGAGATCGCCGACGAGGATGACGGGCTTCTTGCGGTCGCGCTTGCGGGCTTCGAACATGCTGCGCATCTGCGCCAGGAAGGCGAGTTTGTGCGCGAATTTCTCGTTCACCTTGGGATCGGGGATGTCACCGCCTGCAGGCACATAGAAATTGTGCAGTTCCACCCCGTTCTCGAGCGTCACGCTCATATGGCGGCAATCCTGTTTGCCGCAGAACCGCTCGACCTTCGTTCGCTTGAACGGCAGGCGGGAGACCACCGCCACACCGTGATAGCCCTTCTGCCCATCGATCGCCTGATGGACATAGCCCAGCTTCGCCAGCGCCTCGCGCGGGAAAAATTCGTTGATCGTCTTGGTCTCCTGGAGCGCCAGCACGTCCGGCCGCTCCTCCTCAAGCAGCTGCCCAACCAGCCCGATTCGCAGCCGGACGGAATTGATGTTCCAAGTGGCGAGCTTCATTTTTCGAGCATCTCTCCCATGCGATTCATGCAGGTCATCCTTAACCGATGGAAATCTCTTTGTCACAACAATAGGTTACGGTAATTTGTCAGTAATTTTAAAACACTGAACACTAAATACTTCAAGAATTATTCATTGAAACACTACCGCCCGCCTCCTATGTCTGCCTCACACCACCGGGGAAACCCGGCACGGATTTCCCGGCTGAGGGCTCTGCCCAAGGCCAATGACCTGGAGAGGCACCAATGACCGACACCACCCTTCGCGCCCCGGCGCAGACGTCCAACATCACCACCACCATCATCAGCCTGCTGACCGGCGCGATGATCGTGGGGGCCGCAATTCTGTCCTTCGCGCCCTATGCGCTGAGCTAAGGGCCTCAAGAAATCTTCACGAGGCCGCTGCCTTCTGGCTCCCCCCAGCGGCGGCATCGTGGAGCGGCCAGCGGGCCTTCGGGCCTTCTCCCAGGCTGTCGAAGAGACCCAGCTGGCCATATTCCACCCCCGTCCAGGCGACCATCGCGGCATTGTCCGTGCAAAGCCTGGGCGGGGGTATTTTTGTCTGCAGACCTTCGCGCGCGGCGAGCGTGGTCAGCGCCGAACGGATCGCGCCGTTGGCAGCCACACCGCCCGCCACGACGAATTCGCGACCTTCCGGAAACTCAGCCTTGAAGCGCCGCATCGCGCCCGTCACGCGGTCGGCTAAAGAATCGATCACGGCTTGCTGGAAGGACGCGGCAAGCCCTGCGGCATCAATGTTTTCCTGCTCGCGCAGGATCTGGCGCACCGCCGTCTTCAATCCTGAGAACGAGAAATCCGAGCCCGCGCGTCCCAGCATCGGCCGCGGCAGGACGTAACGTTTGGGATTGCCCGTGCGCGCGAGCTTCTCGACTTCCGGGCCACCGGGATAGGGCAGGCCCATCATCTTGGCCGTCTTGTCGAAGGCCTCGCCCACCGCATCATCGATGGTGGTGCCGTAGAGATGGAAGCGGCCCACGCCCTCCACCGCCAGAAGCTGGCAATGCCCACCCGAGATCAGCAGCAGCAGGAAAGGGAACGTCGCCCCATCCGTCAGCCTGACAGTCAGCGCATGCGCCTCCAGATGGTTGACCGCGACGAGCGGCTTGCCGCTGGCCAGTGCCAGCGCCTTGGCCGTCGTGAGACCCACCATCACGCCGCCGATCAACCCGGGGCCGGCCGTGGCCGCGATGGCGTCGAGATCGGCGAAGGCGACGCCTGCCTCGTCCATGGCGCGCTCGACGATGCCGTCCAGTGCCTCGACATGTGCGCGGGCGGCGATCTCCGGCACCACGCCGCCATAGGGGGCATGGTCCTCAAGCTGGCTGAGCACGATGTTGGAGAGGATCGTTCCCGGGCCCGGCGCGCCCCCGCGCACCACCGAGGCGGCGGTTTCGTCGCAGCTCGTCTCCAGCCCCAGAACGGTCAATTCGCGCAAATCCGCCAAGCCCATGCTAATACCCGCCCGGCTGTAACCCGCCCCGCTTCAAACTGAAAGACTGATACAGGTCCAATGCCCCTTCGCCTCGGCACACGCGGATCCAAGCTGGCGCTGGTCCAGGCCAACATGGTGCGCGACTATCTGGGCGGCGATTGCGATCTCGTGCCGGTGAAAACCTCCGGCGACCGCATCCAGGACAAAAGCCTCGCCGATGTGGGCGGCAAGGGCCTCTTCACCAAGGAGCTGGAAGAGGCGCTGCTGCGCAGGGACATCGACCTCGCCGTCCATTCCATGAAAGACGTGCCGACGGCGCTGCCCGATGGCCTCGCCATTGTCGCGCTGCTGCCGCGCGAGGATGCGCGCGATGCCTTCATCTCGCTCAAGGCCAGGACACTGGCAGAACTGCCCAAAGGCGCGCGCGTCGGTACCAGTTCGGTCAGGCGGCAGGCGTTGGTGAAACGCGCGCGGCCCGACCTGGAGACAGCGCTGCTGCGCGGTAATGTCGATACGCGGCTGGCGAAGCTCGACGCAGGCGAATTCGACGCGATGCTGCTCGCGGTGGCCGGATTGCGCCGGCTGGGCATGGCGGAACGCATCACCACACCGCTCGAAACCGACACATGGCTGCCCGCGCTGGCGCAAGGCGCGATCGGAATCGAAGTGCGTGCTGGTGACGAAGGCACAACCAAACTGGTCTCTGCGTTGAACGACCGCAACACCGAGATCGCGCTGGCTTGCGAACGTGCATTCCAGGCCGCTCTCGACGGCACCTGCCGCACGCCCATCGGCGGATTGGCGATCGTCGACGGCAAGGCGCTCTCCTTCAAAGGCGAAGTGCTGGCGCCAGATGGCAGTGGCTATGCCGATACTTATTTCGATTTGACCCTCGGCAAAGATGCGGTGCGTGAAGCCGCGCAAGCCGGGCGCGAAGCGGGGCTCGCCTTAAAGCCCCGCGTGTCCGCCTGGCTCGCCGCGTGAGATGCGCATCCTGGTCACCCGGCCGGCGGAGGATGCGCAAGCGACGGCGGAACGCCTGCGCGAACTCGGCCATGAGCCGCTGATCGCGCCGTTGATGCGCATCCAGTATCGCGACGGCGGCGATATCGCGCTCGACGGCGTGCAAGCCATCCTTGCCACCAGCGCCAATGGCGTGCGCGCCATCGCGCGGCGCATCACGCGACGCGACGTGCCGCTCTTCGCCGTGGGTCGGCAAACGGCAGCGGAAGCCGCGCGTGACGGTTTTGCGGCCGTCCGTAGCGCCGACGGCGATGGTGCGGCGCTGGCCGAGGCAACCGCGCATTGGGCGAAGCCCGAAGATGGCGCGCTGTTGCACGCCGCAGGCGCGCAGACCAGCGGCGACCTGGCGGCGGCACTGACCGCGCGCGGCTTCGCGATGCAGACCGAAATCCTCTACGAAGCGGTGCCTGCCGAGGCCTTGTCGCGCGAGGCGGAAGACGCATTGCGCACCGGTAATATCGGCGCGGTGCTGCTCTATTCGCCACGTGGGGCACGCGTCTTTGCCGAACTGGCGGGAAATTTCGCCGAAGCCTTAACGTCGGTGACAGCGCTCTGCATCAGCCCGGCCACCACGAAACCATTGCAAAACCTGCCGTTTCGCGCCGTGCTGGCGGCGGAGCGGCCGGATCAGGATGCGATGCTGGCGCTGGTGGCGCGCGCAGGCTCCGACCTGTAGATTTGCGCCGTCAGAAGGAGCATCCCGTGACGGATCCGGAGCCGCGGCCTTTCGTGGCGTTGCCAGCGCCAGAAGACGACGGTGAGGCCGTGGAGCCCCGCGCCCGCCGTTCACTGTTTCCCGATGGGGCGCTCGGCATCTTCTTTCTCCTGATCCTGGCGGCTGTTTCCGGCGGATTGATCGCGGCTTATTGGCCCTGGGTGCAGGGCGGCGGCGATGCGTCGAACGACCGGATCGCCACGCTGGAGACCCGCGTGGCGCAGATCGCGGCGGGGCGCGCGCCCAACGTGGCCGCCGCCGCCTATGGCGACGAGCAGAAAAACCTGGCCGCGCTCAAGATGCGGCTGGATGCCGACGAGGCCCGCCTCAGTGCCGTGGAGAAAGGCTCGGGCGGCGATATCTCGGGCGCTGCACCGCTCAAATCCGATCTCGACCAGTTGAGTGCGCGCATCGCGCATCTGGAACAGAGTCCCGGAAGCGGCGGCGGCGGCAATGTCGCGCCGCTGCGCAAGGAGCTGGAAACGCGGCTGCAGACCCAGGCCGACGCCACAGGCCGTTTGAGCGAGCGGCTGGCGCAACTGGAGCGCAACGCGCCACCCTCCGATCTCGTCTCGCGGCTGGACGGTTTCGCGCTCAAGACCGGAGAGGACGCGCTCGCCGAACGCATCACCAAACTGGAAGGCCACGATCCCACCGAAGCGATGAAGCGCGCCTCCGTGCTATTGGCGCTCGCCGATCTCGTGCGTGCCAGCGCATCGGGACAGGCCTTCGCGCCGGAACTGAATATCCTGAAGGGCCTCGCACCCTCCACACCGGAGCTCGCCGATCTCTCCTGCTATGCCACACGCCCGGTGCCGACGGAGACGATGCTGGCGAACGATCTTTCCGGCCGCGCCGAAACCATCCTCGCCGCCGAAAGAGTCAGCCAAGCCAAGAGCTGGTCGGACCGGTTGTGGGCCAACCTCGCCAATCTCGTCTCCATCCGCCGCATCGACAAGGCGACCGGCGACAGCAGCGAAAGCCGCATCGCCCGCGCGCAGGCCGATCTGCGCAACAACGATCTGGCCGCCGCCACGGCCGAGATGAACGCGCTGAAGGGTGCCGCGAAAACGGTCGCGCTGCCATGGCTGCAGGGCGCGCAAGCCCGCCTCGCCGTCAACCGCGACACGCGCTCCTTGATGTCGCGCATCATCGCGGCGATGCGGACATGATCCGGCTGCTCGCCATTCTGGCCGGCGCCGCACTCATCGCAGGCGGGATCGCCTGGGTCGCGGACCGGCAGGGCGAGCTCGTCTTCGTCATCGGGTCTTACGAGGCGCGCGCCACCGCCAGCGTCGCCATCGGGCTTGTCGTCCTGTTCACCGCGCTGGTCGTTTTCCTCACCCGCATCATCGTGCTGATCCTGTCGGGACCCGATGCCTTCAGCCGCTGGACGGGCGCGCGCCGCAACCGCCGTGGCAATCTCGCCATCGCGCAGGGGCTGGTGGCCGCCGCCGCCGGCGACAGCGCAGAAGCGCGCCGCTTCGCGCAGCGGGCCGAACAGCTCATCGGCCCTCTTGGCGTGGTGGCGCCACTGTCACTGCTGCTGGCGGCGCAGGCGGCCCAGCTCGACGGCGACGAGATGGCGCAAGGCAAGGCCTATCGCGCCATGCTCGCCCATCCCGAGACGGAGTTCCTGGGCCTGCGCGGTCTCTTCATGCAGGCGATGCGCCGCGAGGACGGCAACGAGGCCATCCAGCTGGCGACGCGTGCGCTGGCGCTCCGCCCGAAAGCGGTGTGGGCGGCGAATGCGCTGTTCGATTTGCATTCAGCGCGCGGCCAGTGGCCGGAAGCGAAGAAGGTGCTGGAGAACGCGGCGCGCCGGCGTTTGTTGGACGTCGGCCTTTTGCGGCGGCGGCGCGGCGTGTTGTTGGCGGCGGAGGCTTGCGACGCCGAGGCGCATGGCGATGGCGACCGCGCATTGGCAGCGGCGCTGGAGGCGCTCGACTTCTCTCCCGGCCTCACGCCCGCAGCGGCGCTCGCCGCACGCAGGCTGGCGCAGTCGGGAAAGGCCTGGCGGGCGCAAGACATCATCGAGGGTGCGTGGGCGCAAGCGCCGCATCCCGATCTCGCCGCCGTCTATGCCGCGATCCAGCCCACCGAGACGATCGAGGAGCGCGCGACGCGGCTGGTGGGCTTGGCCCATCTCGCGCGCGACCATTTCGAGAGCCGCGTGCTGGAGTCCGAACAGGCCGTCAACCTGGGGCAATGGCGCGAGGCGCGGCGCATCCTGGCGCCCTTGTCGCGCGGCCCGGCCAGCGCACGCGTCTGCGCGCTGATGGCGGAGATCGAGCAGGGCGAGCATCAGGACGCCGCCGCGGCGCATGCCTGGCTCTCGCGTGCCGTGCGTGCGCCGCGCGATACGGATTGGCGCTGCAACAATTGCGGCTGGAACGCGCCGCACTGGCATGCGGTGTGCGGCGAATGCGGCGCGTTCGACTCCTTGTCGTGGCCCACACCGGATGTGGAATCGCTGGAGATGCTGCCGGGTGCGCCCCGCGATGAGCGCCTCGCGTCAGATGCTGCCTCGTCTTTCCTGCAGGCAGAGATCGACGAGAGCGAGAAGCCCCGCGCGCGCAGGCTGGCGCGGCGGGTGGAAGACATCGACACGGCCGAGGGCTTTGTCGCCATGCCGCGCCAGCCGGACGATCCGGGGCCGGACGGCAATGAATTCGAAACACAGGATGGGGGTTTCTGATGCGTAAGGTTCTGATCGGGCTGGTGGTGATCGTTCTGCTCTGCGCGGGCGCGTTCTACGCGTTCAGCGAGGCGGACATTCCCCGCTCCGTGCTGGAAGTGAAATACGGCGCCACTGCGAGCGATTTCCTGATGCTGCCGGACGGTGCGCGCGCTCATATGCTCGACCAGGGCAACAAATCCGGCCCGGTGCTCGTGCTGGTGCATGGCTCCAACGCCTCATGGCTCACCTGGCAGCCCTGGGTGAAGCGGCTCGGCGACACATACCGCATCATCTCTCTAGATCTTCCCGGACACGGGCTGACGGGCGCCGTGCCCAACCACGACTACTCGCAGGAAGGCATGGTGAAGTTCGTCAAGGAAGTCACGGACAAGCTCGGTGTCGCCAAATTCTCGCTCGCCGGAAATTCGATGGGTGGCGGCGTGGCGGCGCGTTTCGCCGAGGAATATCCGGATAGCCTTTCGCACCTCATATTGGTCGATGCCGGCGGCATGAAGGTGGACCAGGGCGATCACATCCCCCTCGCCTTCAAGCTGGCGCGCATCCCCGTGGTCAATCAGATCATGCTGCACATCACGCCGCGCTCGCTGGTGACGAGCGGGCTCAATGACGCGATCATCCAGAAGCAGATCATCACCGACAAGATGGCCGACTCCTATTGGGATTTCGCCCGCATGGCCGGCACGCGGCAGGCGACGCTCGAGCGCTTCAACCTGCCTTACGACACGGCCGTGCAGGACAACGTCGCCAAGATCACGACGCCGACGCTCATCCTGTGGGGCGCGAAAGATGGGCTGATCCCCGTGGCCGCCTCGCACAAGTACAACGCAGCCATCAAAGGCTCGACGCTCGTCATCTATCCCGATACGGGGCACATCCCCATGGAGGAACAGGCCGACAAGTCGGCCGCTGACGTCCGGGCTTTCCTGAGCAAGTCCTGAGGGAAGCCCTGAAGCTGGCAGCATTTGAAACAAGCCGGTAAGCGGGCTTTAAGTACTTCGCTTTACAACTATTGCTTGCGCGACGATTTTCTTCAACTTGTGTGCATTGCTTGGTTGAGCAACCGACGGCCCCCAAGGCGGCACCCCGGCTTCGCAAAAGGGCCTAAAGCGAACGGACGGCGCGAATACCCCCCGGCATCGCGCCGTCCGTTTTTTTCACACCCCTTGTGGGCAGGTATGAAAGTCACCCCGCCCGCGCGACGGTCTCCAGCGACACCGCGACCTCGCCCATCAGCGTGGACCAGTCGGCGAATTTTTCCGGGCTGAAGACGCGCGTGTCGCGGTACCAGGGGAATTCGTCGGTGCCGAGCTGCGGCCAGGTGCGGCCGGCCGTGAGGAACCAAACTTCGGTGCCGACACTGGCGGCCACCGCGGCCGCAGCGGTTGGCGCCGAGATGACAAGGTCGAGTGCGGAGGAAAGAGCCGCCGCGCCGTCGATATCGTCCTTCAAATCCAGGCCTTCGACGGAGTGGATCGTGACGCCATGCAGCGCCATGGCGCGGGTGAGCTCCTCGCTCACCTCGCCATACTGCACGTTCACGAAGGTCACGCCCGGCACTTTGAGGATCGGGCCCCACATGTCGAGCGCGGAGTAATATTTGCTGCGCTTGGCGGCCATCATCATCGAGCGCCAGCAGATGCCGACGAAGGAGCCGCGCCCCAATGTTTCGAGATGGCGGCGATATTGTGTCGCGCGCTCCGGATCGGCCTTCAGGAAGGCGCGATGCGGGAAATCGCGGACCGTCTTGCGATAATGCGTCAGCGCACTACCCATCGGCACATGATAATCGGGCTCGCCATCCGCGAGCGCCCAGTTCACCAGGCGCAATTCGCGGTTGTTGTCCTTGTCGATCAGGCGGCGGTCGTCATAGGTGCCGACTTCGGCATCCGGGAAGGAGCGCGCGAAAAGCGGCACGAGGCGCGGATCGACGGCGATCTGCAATTTGCCTTCGGGACCAACGGCGCGCGAAAGATCCGGCAAGATGTTGGCGAACATGAATTCGTCGCCCAGCCCCTGCTCCGCCACCGCGAGAATGCGCTTGCCGGCAAGTGGCTCGCCATTCCAGACGGGCGATTTTGTGACGATCTGCACAAAGGCGCGGAAGCGGGGGTTGTTGCGGATCTCGTGATCGCGGAAGCCTTCTTCCAGCCTTCCCATGCCGATGAGGCAAAGGCTGCGCGAATGCTGGCCCTCGATCAATTCGGTGGGATCGGTGGCGATCGTCAGCGCCTGGTCATAGGCCTCCAGCGCTTCGTCGAGCAAGCCGAGATGCGAATAGGCGAAGCCCAGATTGTGGTAAGGCCGCGCAAATTGCGGCTCCAACCGGATCGCCTCACGATAGAATACCAGGCTCTCCTCGGCACGCCCCTCTTCGGCGAGCACCGTGGCCAGCGAATTCCACAACATCGCTTCCGTGGGCATGCGGTAGATCGCGGCGCGCAACGTCTCGATGGCGACGGAAGAGCGGCCCTGGTCGCACTGCACCGTGCCAAGATTGTTGTAGCCGAGCGGCGAATCCGGGCAGGCCGCGATGTAGAGATCGAACATCTTCGCCGCCGAATCGATCAGCTTCATGTTCCAGGCGGAGAGGCCGAGATTGAGCAGCAGATCGGGATCTTCGGGATTGAGCGCGAAGGCGCGTTCGTAGGTCACCAGCGCTTTGTGCATGTGGCCCATGCGCTCCAGCGCCATGGCGAGCACGTGATAGGCCTGTGCGTTGGTTTCGTCCGCGCTGGTGGCTTCCAGCGCCAGCTGTCCCGCGCGCACGATATCGCCGCGTCGCCACACCTTTATCGCGCGGCGCAGCAAGCCGCTCGATTTCTGGCGCGCGAGCCGCGCATCTATCTCGTCTTCCAGCGCTTCAAGGCGGGCAAGCGCCTGGTTGTGGGCGCCGATGCCGGCGGCTTCGTCGAGCCTGCGGTCTGGACGGCGATCCTGCTGCGCGAAAGCCAGTTGGGTCATGAGAGCATCCCTTCGAACGCGCCATCAAAACCCTTTCATGCTTAATCTTCGCTTAACCGCGCACAGCAAAACGCGAGGCTTTTGTTAACCTAACCGCGCTAGCGTCCGTCTAACGGAAAACGAGACGGGGCAACCATGCCGCTGAAACTGTCGCTCAAGCCGGGCGAGAAATTCGTGCTGAACGGCGCTGTCATCACCAATGGCGACAAGCGCACAAGCCTCGTCATCCAGAACAAGGCCGCGCTGCTGCGCGAGCGTGACATCATGCAGAGCGAGGATGCCGATACGCCCGCGCGGCGCATCTATTTCCCCATCATGATGATGTATCTGGAGCCCGAGAGCAGCGACGATGCCTACAACGAATTCGCGCTGCGCATGACCGAATTCATGGGCGCGATCCGCGACCGCGCCGCACTCATGACCTGCGTGGACATCAGCCGGCAAGTGATGGGCGGCGCCTATTACAAGGCGCTGGTGCTCTGCAAGAAATTGTTCGACTTCGAAAGGGAACGGCTTTCCTATGACCCACAAAGCGTATCAGAACACCCAGCGGATCACCGAATCTCCGCGTGACAACGAGTACCGGCTGTTCGGCCAGGTCACCGGCGCGCTGATCGAAGCCGCCAAGGATGGCGCCAAGGGTGGTCCGCTTGTGGAGGCCATCGACTGGAACCGCCGCCTGTGGCGCACGCTCGCCAGCGACTGCATGGACGACCGCAACCAGCTGCCGCGCGAAGTCCGCGCGCAGATCATCTCGTTGTCGCTGTGGGTGTCGAAATATTCCAAGCAGGTGACCCGCCAGGGCGCGCCCATGACGCCACTGATCGAGATCAACCGCACCATCATGCAGGGCCTGAGCGGGGCTGCCTGAAAAGATCTGGCAGGTAAAACCGGGAGACGCGGCGCAAAGGGCTGTTCCAGGCCCATTTTGCCCGGCGGCGAATTTCCACGCCTTCTTCGTAACAATCTGAAACAACTAGGGAATTGCCGGCCCCTCACCGGCCTTGCCCCCTGCGGCCATTAGGCGTATCGAGCGCGCCATGTCAGGAACCGCACCCACGCTCGAAGCCGAAGACAAGACCCTCTTGATCGTGGAGGACGACCGCCCGTTTCGCGAGCGGCTGGCCCGTGCCATGGAAGCGCGTGGTTTCGCCGTGGGAATCGCCGAGACCGTGGCGCAGGGCGTGGCCCGCGCCAAGGACGCACCACCGGCTTACGCCGTGGTCGACCTGAAGCTCGACGACGGCAACGGCCTCGACGTGGTGGAGACCCTGCACAAGACGCGGCCCGAGGCGCGTGTGGTGGTGCTGACCGGTTTCGGCAATATCGCCACCGCCGTGGCCGCCGTGAAATACGGCGCCATCGACTACATCCCCAAGCCCGCCGACGCCGACGACATTCTCGCGGCCCTGCTGGCGCCCAGTGGCGCGAAGCCCAAGCCGCCGGAAAACCCCATGTCGGCCGACCGCGTGCGCTGGGAACACATCCAGCGCGTCTACGAACTCTGCGGCCACAATGTGTCGGAAACGGCGCGGCGGCTGAACATGCACCGCAGGACTTTGCAGCGCATCCTGGCGAAGCGCAGCCCGCGCTAAACTTCACCTCTCCCTTGCGGGAAGGTCGTAAAATCTCGCAGCGAAGCGAAGAGATTTTTCGGGTGAGGGAACCGCATGCGCAGTCCCCCACCGGAAAACGCTTTGCGTTTTCGACCTCCCCGCAAGGGGAGGTCGGAAAGCATTTACGCCGCGCGCTTGTTGCGGTTGCCGCGGAAGCGGTTGTTGGGCTTGCGGCGGTTGGCGTAGTCGATGACCTTCTTGGGCTGTTCGGCGATCGGCTCGTTGGAGGGCTGAGCGCCCACAACCGTCAGCGGCGCGCGCACCAGACGCTCGATATCGCGCAGCAGCGTGCGTTCCGACGGATCGCAGAAGGCGATCGCTGTACCGCCGGAGCCGGCGCGCGCGGTGCGGCCGATGCGGTGGACATAGCTTTCGGCCACTTCCGGCAATTCGTAATTCACCACATGGGTGATGCCGTCGACGTCGATGCCGCGGGCGGCGATATCGGTCGCCACCAGCACGCGCACCTTGCCTTCGCGGAACGATTCCAGCGCGCGCTGGCGGGCGTTCTGCGATTTGTTGCCGTGGATGGCGTCGGACGAGATGCCGCTCTTGGACAGCACTTCGGACACCTTGTTGGCGCCGTGCTTGGTGCGGGTGAAGACGATGACGCGGCGCATGGCGTCGTCGCGCAGCAGATCGCGCAGCAACCCGCGCTTGTCCTGCGCGCCCACGTGATAGACGCGCTGGTCGATCTTGTCGGCCGTCACCTTGGCCGGCGTGACTTCGATGCGCACCGGATCGTGCAGGATCTCGGCCACCAGATGGGCGACCTCTTTCGGCATCGTCGCGGAGAAGAGCAGCGAGTGGCGCTGCTTCGGCAGCGCGGCCACGAGGCGGCGCACATCGCGGATGAAGCCCATGTCGAACATGCGGTCGGCCTCGTCGATGACGAGCATCGAGACGCTGTCGAGACGCACATGCTTCTGCTGCACGAGATCGAGCAAACGGCCCGGCGTGGCGACGAGCACGTCGACGCCCTGGCGCAAGGCCTCGACCTGGCGGGTCTGGTTGACGCCGCCCAAAACCACGGCATGGCGCAGCTTCAGATGGCGGCCATAGACGCGCAAGGAATCGCCGATCTGCACCGCGAGTTCGCGGGTGGGGGCGAGGATGAGCGCGCGCACGCTCTTGGCCATGAGCGGCTTGTGCGGCTCCGCCAGGCGCTGGAGCAGCGGCAGGCCGAAGGCGGCGGTCTTGCCGGTGCCGGTCTGGGCGAGACCCAGCACGTCGCGGCCGCCGAGAATGGCGGGCACGGCCTGGGCCTGGATGGGGGTGGGGTTGGTGTAGTTCTCGTCGGCGAGCGCACGCAGGAGCGGCTCGGCGATGCCGAGCGACGCGAAAGTCATGTCAGTCACAATTAGTCCTTCAAGCACCAGAGCGTAGGAACCGGAATGGTTCGGCGCGCATGGCGGCTGTTGCCGTCTTCCACGCACAAACTGGAGCGAACGGAGTGTTTTTCTGAGTTCCGCCTGTCAAGCACCCTTGAGGCGCGTGTTGTGCGACGGCGAAAGCGCGCGTCCTATCCGCTTTATTCCGGGGGAAGTCAAGTCGTGTCAGCTATTCACGATCCGCATCTGGCGGCTTGCCAGGAGCTGGCCGCCGATTTCTTCCACCATCAGCACCAATGCCAGGGTGGGATCGACGCCCCGCGTGTAACGGCCCCGCGCGACCTCGAAAAGGCGCAGCGCCATGGCGCCGATGGCGAATTGCAGGATGGCGGCGGCTTCCATCATCTGATTGGGATGGAACCATTTCGGCGCGCGGTACCAGATGAAGATCGTCAAAACAAAATCCAGGAGGAGAAGGAAGCCGCCGAAGTTCATCGCGTAGCGCATGAAGCGCCGCCAGCGCAGCATGCGCTTGAACATGTGGATGATGCTTTTGACGCCTTGCGCGCGGATGACGAAATTCTGGACCAGGATTTTGTTGTTCGCGTTGATGTACTCGTTGCGCAAATTGGTCAGGTGAAAGGCCACCAGCACGCTGAGGAGCATGGCGCTGGCGATGTACGAACCGATCATGATGGCATAAGCGTACCAAGGCCATGCACCGCGCCAATAGAGAAAGGCTAGCGGCAACAGGATGGTCGCGGCGACCAGAACAAGCGCCGGCGCGAAAAAGGGATAATCGCGCTCGCCGCGATAGCCATCGAAATCGGTGATGGGCTCGGAAACGAGGCCCGACTCGCCATCGAAGAATTGCAGATAGAAGCCCTTGGGTCCTTCGCGCTGATCAAGGCCGACAACGAACGGATTGTATTTCTTCAGCCTCTGCCAGGCGGCCTCATTGGCAGCCTCGTCCTGTTGCGTCATGAAATGCCTCTTCGATCAAATTCGGATGCACAAATGCGCCTGGGCCGCATACGGAGGATATCCCTCCACACTCCCAGCCGCCATCAGGACTTGTCGATTCCGGGCGGAGAGTCGCTTTTATGCGACGCCGCAGAAGTCTACTTTCGCCTCGCGCGAGCGGGTTTCGCCGCCGCTTTCTCCTCCAGCGCTTTCACCAGCTTCTTCGGGGCGATCTTGCGCCAGCGGCGGTCGAGCATGATGCGCAATTCTTCCGGCGTGATGCGTTCCATGCGCACCAGCACGGCGGGATAATCCTTGTAGTGCGCCGTGATGTGATAGGTCTTGGTATCGAGCTCGAGCATCATGTCGCGATGCTCCATGTCATGAACGATCAGCACCGCCGAATTGTCTTCCTTGCGCAGACGCGTGAAAAACTTCTTGGCGATGAACACCGCCGGACTGCCGTAAGACGGTTTCTCATGCGCCTCGGCAAACGACAGCGCGATCGTCTTGAACCGCGCCGGCGTCACGCCGCCCGATTTCGGCTTGGCTGCGGTCTTGGTCTTCTTCATTCCGGTATCTCTCCCAACACGCGCTCTGGATCGGCCGTGAGTTCACTCACAAGCGCCAGTCTCTCCGCGGCCACCCAGCCAAACCGCGTGGTCACCGCTTTGCGGCGGCTGGCATGCAGCTTCCACACGGGCGAAGGGCGCACGATCGCCCCGCCATAGCGATCTGCCACGATCAATCCTGTGTTCGCCGGCACATACTCGTCTGGAAAATCGGGTGGAATCGCGAAATAGAAATGCTCGCA
>DASXFU010000015.1:0-200721 GCA_036489435.1 Rhizomicrobium sp.
CTGGATGTCAATCCGCTGAAATCCAAGCAGCTGACCAACATCCGCACCACCTCGAAAGACGAGGCGGTGAAGCTGACACCTATCGTTCCCATGACGCTGGAGCAGGCGATGGCCTATATCCAGGACGATGAGCTGGTCGAGGTGACGCCGCTGAACATCCGCTTGCGCAAGCGCGAGTTGCTGCCGCATCTGCGCAAGCGCGCCAAGCAGGCGATGGACGCTTAATAGCGCGGCTCTTTTGCGCAAGTGAGGCTTCAAAGCCCGCTTGCGGATGCGGATGCTTTGCGGCGTCACTTCGACCAGCTCGTCATCCTCGATATAGGCCATCGCCTGTTCCAGCGTCATCGGCACGATGGGCGTCAGGCGCACGGCCTCGTCTTTCGACGTGGTGCGGATATTGGTGAGCTGCTTGGATTTGATGGGGTTGACGTCCAGGTCATTGTCCTTGGCGTTCTGGCCGATGATCATGCCTTCATAGACCTTGGTGCCGGTGGTAATGAACAGCTTGCCGCGCTCCTCGATGTACCAGAGGCCGTAGGTCACCGCCTCGCCCTGCTCGGTGGAGATCAGCACGCCGTTGGTGCGGCCGCCGACGCTGCCCTTGTGCGGGGCATAGTCCAGGAACATGCGGTTCATCACGCCGGTGCCGCGGGTGTCGGTGAGAAATTCGCCGTGATAGCCGATCAGTCCGCGCGCCGGACCGTGGAAGACGATGCGGGTCTTGCCCGCGCCGGTCGGGCGCATGTCGGTCATCTCGCCCTTGCGCAGGCTGATCTTCTCGATCACCACCCCGGTATAGGCGTCATCGACATCGACCGTGACTTCCTCGATCGGCTCCATCTTTTCGCCGTCGATGGTCTTAAACAGCACGCGCGGACGCGAGATCGAGAGTTCGAAACCCTCGCGGCGCATCTGCTCGATCAGCACGCCCAACTGAAGTTCGCCGCGGCCGGCGACTTCGTAGGAGCCCTCGCCCGTCTCGCGCACCTTGATGGCGACATTGCCTTCGGCCTCGCGCAACAGGCGGTCGCGGATGACGCGGCTCTGCACCTTGTCGCCCTCGCGGCCCGCCAGCGGCGAGTCGTTGACCGAGAGCGTGATCGCCAAGGTCGGCGGATCGATGGGCTGGGCCACGATGGGCTCGGCCACGTTGATGTCGCAGAGCGTGTCGGCCACCGTGGCGTTGGGCAGGCCCGCGATGGCGATGATGTCGCCGGCTTCAGCGCGCGCGATCGGAACCCGCGCCAGGCCACGGAACGCCAAGAGCTTGGTGACGCGCGTGCGCTCGATTTCCTTGCCGTCGGCGGAGAGCGCCTTGATGACGCGGTTGACGCTGATGGCGCCGGTCTCGATGCGGCCCGTCAGGATACGGCCCAGATAGGGGTCGGCTTCCAGGGTGGTGACCAGCATGGTGAAGGGGAATTCATCTCCCGCCTTGGCGATGGCGCTGGGTCTGGGAACATCTGCGACAATTCTGGCAAAGAGTGGCGACAAATCCTTGCGATCATCCTTCAGATCGGCAACGGCCCAACCGTTGCGGCCCGACGCATAGAGCACATGGAAATCGAGTTGATAATCGTTCGCCTCGAGCGCGAGAAAGAGGTCGAAAACGCTTTCGAGCGTCTCTTCCGGCTGTGCGTCCTGGCGGTCGATCTTGTTGATGACCACGATGGGCTTGAGGCCCAGCTTCAGCGCCTTGGACAGCACGAATTTGGTCTGCGGCATGACGGATTCGGCCGCGTCGACCAGCAGCACCACGCCGTCCACCATGGAGAGGATGCGCTCCACCTCGCCGCCGAAATCGGCGTGGCCGGGCGTGTCCACGATGTTGATGCGCGTGCCTTCCCACTCGACGCTGGTGCACTTGGCCAGAATGGTGATGCCGCGCTCGCGCTCCAGATCGTTGGAGTCCATGGCGCGCTCGTCCATGTGCTGGTTGTCGCGCACGGAGCCGGATTGCTTGAGGAGCTGGTCCACAAGCGTGGTCTTGCCATGGTCGACATGGGCGATAATGGCGATATTGCGAAGATCCATAGGGCACGGGCTTTCGGAAGGCGCGCGCTTATAGACGGAGCTCTTCGCAACCGCAAACGCTCAGTATTTTCCTATTGTTTTCAAGCCCCAAGCACTGTCCGACCGGTAGGTGGCGACCAGCGCATAGACGGGTCCGGCGAAAACCAGCACCGATTTGAGGGCCTGCGCCGCGGCGGCCGCGTCCTTCTCATGCTGGGCGTCATCCACCGGGTGGCCGGCGCAGCGCTGGTGGGCGACCACGGCCAAGGCCGCGGCATGGTGGGCTTTGGCCAGCAGATCGACCTGCCCCTGGGCCGCCTTCCACTCCCCCACACGGGCGGACAGGAGAAGGCCGTCAGGCCCCGGCAGAACGACCATGTCGACCTTGCCGCAGCCCACGGCCTTGCCGATCCGGGCGTTGAAATCGACCTTGCGCTGGTGCAACCGCCAGTCCGAGCAGGTGACGGCGACGGCCAGTTTCTTGTTCGAACCCCAGAACATGCTTACCCCCACCCCACAGCGGCACTGTCCCCCTCATTACCGGGGTTTCCGCTACGCGCCAAGGATAACAGGACTGTAAGACAATCCGCCCGGAACTCGTTGCGGGACCGGACGTTTACCGCCCGGCGGTGCCGGGCAGCCTCGCTTGAACGTGACAGGACAATGACGGGCATGTGGCGATGCGGCGGGCGCGCGGGGCTCGAAATTTCCACAAGACCTGCTAGGACACCGTACGGGAGCGAACACATTCGGGAACGGCGCGTCGGCTACGGCGGCGCGCTTTCTCTTTGCATGGGTTTGAGGGCCACAAGTGGGCCCAGAGCCGCCAGGACCGGACACATATGAATATCAGGCTCCCCAATTCGCTTCAGACCTTCCCCGGCTCCGGCAATACCAACTGGGCAACGACCTTCCAGCGCAGCAACACGCGGCTACGGCTGATCCTGGGCGTCATCGGTGTGGTGCTGGTGGCGGCGCTCGCCTGGTATCTCTTCGCGCCCGCGGCCAAGCCACCGGTGAAGAACCCGGCCGTGCCGGTGCGCGTGACGGCCGCCATCAAGAAGACGGTGATCATCAACGAGCGCACCGTCGGCACGGTGATCGCCAACGCCACGGTCCAAATCACGGCCCGGGTCTCCGGCCAGCTCATGACCGCCTCCTTCAAGGAAGGCGACACCGTCCATAAGGGCGATGTGCTGTTCCAGATCGATCCCCGCCCCTTCCAGGCGGCGCTGGAGCAGGCACAGGCAACAGCGGCGCGCGACGCAGCCACCCTCGTCAGCGACAACAAGGATGCCGAGCGTTACCGCGCGCTGCTCAAGAGCGGCGGCGCCTCGCAGCAACAGGTCGACCAGGCGGTCGCCGCGGCCAAGGCGATGGCGGCCACCGTCGTCTCCGACCGTGCGGCGGCGGACGCGGCGCGGCTGAACCTGATCTATTCCAAGATCCTCTCGCCCATCGACGGCAAGACCGGCGCCATCCAGGTGCAGCCCGGCAATCTGATCACGGCGGATGCGACCACGCCGCTCGTGACCATCACCCAGGTCCAACCGGTGAAGGTCTCCTTCTTCCTGGCGCAGACCGACCTGCCGCAGATCCAGCAGCGCATGGCGCAGAACCGGATGACGGCGACGATTCAGGTGCACGGCGCGGGCGGCAAGACGATGACGGCGCCCGTCGATTTCGTGGGCAACGCGGTGGACAACCGCACCGGCACGATCGAACTGCGCGCCACCTTCCCCAATCTCGACAATGTGCTGGTGCCGGGGCAGCTCGCCGACGTCTCCGCCTCGCTGGGGCAGATCGACGATGCGGTGGTGGTGCCGCATGACGCGGTCAATCTCGGTCTCAACAACTCCTACGTCTATGTCGACGGGCCCGGCTCGAAGGCACTGATTGTGCCGGTGCAGGTGCTGAACGACGACGGCACGCTCGCCGCCGTCAAAGGCCAGATCAAGCCCGGCGACAAGGTGGTGGTGGAAGGCCAGCTCCGTGTGGTGAAGGGCTCTCTTCTCGCGGTGAAGAAAGCAGCGCCCGGCGCTGAACAAACCACCCAGGCCCCCGCGGGCGCCCAATGAACATCTCCGAACCGTTCATCACGAAGCCCGTGATGACGACGCTGCTGATGGCGGCGCTGCTGATCTTCGGCGCCTTCGGCTATTCGATCCTGCCGGTCAGCGAACTGCCGAACGTCGATTTCCCGACCATCCAGGTCTCGGCCAGCCTGCCCGGCGCCGATCCGGCCACGATGGCCGCCGCCGTCGCCACGCCGCTGGAGAGCCAGTTCTCGACCATCGCGGGCGTGAGCTCGATGACGTCGACCAGCGCGCAGGGCTCGACCAGCATCACCATCCAGTTCGATCTCGACCGCAATATCGACGGCGCGGCCGAAGATGTGCAGACGGCCATCCAGGCCGCCTCGCGCCAATTGCCGACCAACCTTCCGAGCCCGCCGACCTTGCGCAAGGTCAATCCGTCTGACGCGCCCATCATCTATGTGGCGATGCAGTCGCCCTCGATGCCGATGTACCAGCTCGACAAATATGCCGAGAATTTGCTGGCGCGGCAGCTCTCCACGCTCAACGGCGTGGCGCAGGTCAATGTCTACGGCTCGCAGATCTATGCGACGCGCATTCAGGTCGATCCCTTCGCGCTGGCGGCGCGCGGCATCGGCATCAATCAGGTGGCGAGCGCCATCCAAGCCGCCAACGTCAACCAGGCGACCGGCCAGCTCAACGGACCCAACCAGGCGACGCTCATCCACACCAACGGCCAGCTCGAAGACGCGGCCGCCTACAACCAGCAGATCATCGCCTATCAGAACGGCGCGCCAGTGCGCGTGAAAGATGTCGGCCGCGCCATCGACAGCGTGGAGAACAACCTGGTCGCGAGCTGGTGGAAGGGTCAGCGCGCCATCGTGCTCGCCATCCAGCGCCAGCCGGGCTCGAACACCATCCAGATCGTGGATTCGATCTACAAGGTGATCCCGAAATTCATGCAGAGCCTGCCGAAATCGGTGCAGCTCAGCGTGATCTACGACCGCTCCAAATCGATCCGCGGATCGGTCTCCGACGTGCAGACCACCCTCGTCATCGCCGCCCTGCTGGTGATCATGGTGATCTTCATCTTCCTGCGCACGCTTTCGGCCACGCTCATTCCGTCCGTCGCGCTCCCCTTGGCGATCGTGGGCACCTTTGCCGGCATGGCCTTCCTGGGCTTCAGCTTGGACAACCTCTCGCTGATGGCGCTGACCTTGTCCGTCGGCTTCGTGGTCGACGATGCCATCGTCATGCTCGAAAACATCGTGCGCCATGTGGAAGAGGGCGAGAAACCGTTCGAGGCCGCGCTGAAAGGCTCGAAAGAGATCGGCTTTACGATTTTGTCCATGACGGTGTCGCTGGCGGCGGTGTTCATTCCCATCGTCTTCATGGGCGGCATCGTGGGGCGGCTGCTGCACGAATTCGCCGTCACCATCATCCTGGCCATCGTGGTCTCCGGCATCGTCTCCGTCACCTTGACCCCCATGCTGTGCAGCCGCTTCATCAAGCCCGGCAAGTCGAGCCATCATGGCAAATTCTACGAATGGTCCGAGAACACCTTCGACCGCATCCAGGGTTATTACGACCGCTCGCTGCAATGGAGCATCGCGCACGCCTTCCTCGTCTTCCTGGTCTTCATCGGAAGCCTGATCCTGACGGTGGTGCTGTTCAACATTTCCAAGACCGACTTCATACCCAGCGAAGACACCGGCCAGATCCGCGCCTCCACGGAAGCCTCAGACCGCACCTCCTTCGCCAAGATGACCCGCTATCAGCAACTCGCGGCGTCCATCGCCAGCAAGGATCCCAATGTCGAGGGCGTGATGTCCTTCGTGGGCGGCGGCGGCTCGCGCTCCGGCGTCAACACCGGCACCATGCTGTTCAAGCTGAAGGACAAGAGCCAGCGCAGCCTTTCCGCCGACCAGATCATCCAGGAATTGCGGCCGAAGCTCTCCGGCATTCCGGGTCTCAAGGTCTACATGCAGAACCCGCCGGCCATTCCCATCGGCGGCATGCAGTCCAAGTCGCAATACCAGTACACGCTTCAGGACCTCGACCAGAACGAGCTGCAGGCCTATGCGCTGCAGCTCCAGGACGCGATGTCCACCAACAAGACCTTCACCGACGTCACCACCGATCTCGACGTTTCCGCGCCCGCCGTGAATGTCGACATCGACCGCGACAAGGCGGCGGCTTACGGCGTGACGCCGGCGGCCATCGAAAGCGCGATGGGCGCGGCTTTCGGCGGCCAGCAGATCTCCACCATCTACGGCACCTCCAACCAGTATTGGGTGATGCTGGAGCTGATGCCGCAATACCAGTTCAACGCGATGGATCTGTCGCGGCTCTACATCACGGGCTCATCGCCCGGCACCGGCACGACGCCGGGCACGACCATCGCGGCCAACGGCGGCACGGGCTCGACAGCGAGCGACACCACGGGCTCCACGCAAAGCCAGACGACGCTCGTCCCGCTTTCCGCCGTGACGCGCACACGCACCATGACCGAAGCGCTCAGCGTGAACCATCTGGGCCAGCTTCCGGCCGTGACGATCTCGTTTAACCTGGCGCCGGGCATGGCGCTGTCCGACGCGGTGACGGCCATCGGCCAGATCCAGGACAAGCTCAACGCGCCGCCCACCGTCACCGGCAGCTTCCAGGGCACGGCGCAGGCCTTCCAGAGCTCGATGAGCAATATGGGCGTGCTGCTCGCCATCGCCATCATCACGGTCTACATCATCCTGGGCATTCTCTATGAGAGCTTCATCCACCCGCTGACCATCCTGTCGGGGCTGCCGTCGGCCGCGGTGGGCGCGCTGATCACGCTGTACGTGTTCGGGATTCCGCTCAGCCTCTACGCCTTCGTGGGCATGATCATGCTAATCGGCATCGTGAAGAAGAACGCCATCATGATGATCGACTTCGCGCTCCAGCGTGAGCGCGGCGAGCATGTGCCTCCGGACAAGGCGATCCACGAAGCGGCCATCATCCGTTTCCGCCCGATCATGATGACGACCATGGCCGCCTTGATGGGTACCATTCCCATCGCCATCGGCTGGGGCGAAGGCGGCGAAACCCGCCAGCCGCTGGGCCTCGCCGTCGTCGGCGGGTTGCTCGTCTCGCAGATGCTGACGCTCTACATCACGCCGGTGATCTACATCTATCTCGACAATCTCGGCCACCGCGTGAACGACTATTTCGGCCGGAAAAAGGGACCGCAGGGCGCCCAGCCGCATCCGGCCGAGTAGGCCTCACGCCTTCTTCGTCAGCCGATCCACCTCGGCGATCTCGTCGGCCGACAGCTTCCACTCCACCGCCTTCACATTGGCCTCGATCTGTTCGGGCTTGGTGGCGCCGGCGATGACGCTGGAGAGTTGCGGCCTTGCCGCGAGCCAGCTGAAGGCGAGCTCCAGCAGGCCGTGGCCGCGTTCGGCGCAGAAGCTTCCGAGCTTGCCCACGATGTCCCAATTGGCGTCCGTCATGTAGCGGTCGGACATGCGCTTCATCAGCGCCATGCGCGTGCCGCCGGGGATATCCTGGCCGTGTTTGTATTTGCCGGTAAGAAGACCGCTGGCCAGCGGGAAGTAAGGCAGCAGGCCAAGGCCGTGCGCCTGCAGCGACGGGATCAACTCGCGTTCGGCGTCGCGAACCAGCAGCGAATATTCGTCCTGCGCCGAGACGAAGTGGGAGAGATGGCGGTCGCGCGCGATCCAGTCCGCGTCGGCGACCTGCCAGGACGGCAGGTTGGAGCAACCGATGTAACGAACCTTTCCGGCGCGGACGAGATCGTCCAGCGCGGCCAGGGTCTCGTCGAGCGGCGTGGACGCATCCGGGCGGTGGAGCTGATAGAGGTCGATCCAGCCGGTCTTGAGCCGCGTGAGGCTCGCCTCGCAGGCCTCGACGATGTAACGCCGCGACGCGCCGGATTTCCCACCCGCCTCATCCATCGGCATGCCGAACTTGGTGGCCAGCACGATATCCTTGCGGCGCGGCCCCAATATCTCGCCCAGCTGCGTCTCGGAGCCGCCGCGATTGCCGTAGACGTCGGCGGTGTCGAGCAGCGTGATGCCGAGATCCAGCGCGCGATGCACCACCTTGCGCGAGGCTTCCACGTCGAGCGCGCCGAAATTGTTGCAGCCCAGGCCGACGACGGAGACCCGCAAACCCGACCGTCCCACATTGCGCTGTTCCATGCGGCTCTCCTGCTTCTTGTGTCCGCCTCGCTGGGCTGAGGCGATTCTGGCCTCGCCCGGCTCGGCCTATCAAGCCCGGCGATTGGAAAAAATGCGCGCGGCGGACCGGTCTGAAGAGTCCCGGCGGCAAATCCGCCGGACCGCAGATTTGGCGATCGCCGTTTCGAGCAACAGCCTATCCAGCGAACAGGGAATAAATCAGGACGAGGCGTCTATTTTCGCCAACGCTCTTTTTGCCGGTTCGCTCAGATACGACCATTGCTCCTGACTGAGGCGCCTTAACGACGCTTCATGGCTGCGCAGCAGTTCCGCGGGGAATTCGACGACTACATTTGCCGCTGCCCATGGACAATCGCCTGCGTCCTCCCCTTCCAGCGCGATCTCGATCAAAGCTTCGAGCAATCCGGCGTCATCCAGGTGCTCGCGAAAATACGCCATCGCCACGGCGCAGTTCACGATCGACGTCGTGGCGATCAGAATTTGTCTCAGGCTCGCGGGATCGCGGTATCCGGCTTTAACGGCGTTGGCTGTGCGTTCCTGCTGGTTCATTTCCTGGTTCGTCCCGGCATGAAGAAGTGAGCACGCACCAGAGGCGGTGTCACACATGTCGATGGTCCGCTCACGAAACGCGACGATGAACCCCGCAAATCTTTATCGCACCGGCGCCAGCGCCAATCTTTCACATCGCTCGGCTCCGTGCGGACAATCCAGCCCCAAAGAGCCAAGCTTCAAAGAACCATCCCCAAAGAGAAAGGGCGCCGGTTGCCCGGCGCCCCTTTTCCGTTTGCCGTGGATGCCCCTCTTAGAGGTGGGCGCCCAGGGTGATACCGACGGTACGCGGCTCGCCGACGAAGGCGTTCGTGAACAAGCCCGACGACGCGTCGGTCAGGTACTGGCCCGTCATGTTGTTCTTGTTGAAGATGTTCTTCACCCAGAGACGGCCGTACCAGAGATTGTCCGGCGAATTGAGGGTGACCTGCGCGCTGGCCACATCGTAGGCCGGAACCTGATCGGCACCGTCTTCGAAGATGCGGGCCCACTGCTTGTCGGTCCAGTAGTAATCCGCGCGCGGAACGAGGGTGTAACCACCGCCCACATCGAAGGTGTACTGCACGCCGATGTTGAACGTCCACGGCGGCGTGTTGGGCATTTCATTGCCCTTCAGGTTCACCGGGTTGCCCTGCGTGGCGGTGTAGGCACCGAAGGCGCCGCTGTTGATGGCGGCAAAGCCTGCGGCGGTGCAAGTGCCGACGCCGAAGGCCGTGGTGATGGTGTGGCCGTTGACGACGGTGGGAGCCGGCGGGGCGGTAAGGCTGAACGCGCCGACCAGGAACGGATTGGAGAGCGGGCTCGCTCCGTTGATCACGCACATGGAGCCGTTGGAGGCATCCTTCACCAGGACCGAGTTCGGGCCAGTCACGTTACCCATCGGGTTGCGCGGATCGACGTCGAGCTCATTCGCAATCGAGGAGTTGGTGTAACCGGCAGTGGCGTTGAACTGCAGATTTTCCATTGGCGCCCAGAACAATTCGCCTTCCACGCCCCAGAGCTTGGAATTGATGTTCTGGTTGATGGCGGTGCGGTCAACGATCTCGGAAACCTGGAAGCCCTTGTAGTCGTAGTACCAGGCCGTGATGTTGGCTTGTAGCGTACCGCCGAGCAGGGTGTTCTTGGCGCCGACTTCGAAGGCGTCAAGCGTTTCCGGCGCGAAGGTCGAAGGATAATCACCCGGATTGGCGGGAGCGGGGTTGAAGCCGCCGTCACGCACGCCGCGGGAGTACGACGCGTACATGTTCGTCGAGTCCGTGAAGCTGACCTTCGGCGACCAGTCCAGAACCGCGCGGCCAGTCCACTCCTTGAAAGTGGTCTCCTGGTTGCTGAGGCAAGGCAGGTTGCCAGGGTTGAACGGGCCGTTGTCCGAGCAGCTCTCGCCGATCGGCAGATTGAGATAGTTGAAGCTGGTGGTTCCGATCGGAACAGCGCTGTTGGCCAAGACCGTGCCGGACTGGAACGTCTTCGTGTCGTCGGAGTAGCGCGCGCCAAGCGTGAACTTCAATTCGTTCGGGATCAGGTCGTAGTGACCTTCGCCGAAGATCGAGTTCGACAGAAGCGTATAGCGGTTCGTGTTGTTGTCGTACTGCGACGGATAGAGGTCGAAGCCGTTGATCGTCGCGCCGCCGAGGATGACCGATGCGTAGTCCAGCGTGTCGGCATCCACATAGTAATGCGCGTCGCTGCGGTCACGGTTGTGATAGAGGCCGACGGTGAAGTTGAATGGACCATCGAAGTTCGAGGTGAACCGCATTTCACCGGTCCACTCGTCGTCACGGCCGTCGATCTGGTCATAGCCGTAGACGTCGCTGTGATACGGGCCGAGCGCGCCGAGATTGGCAATGCCCGTGCTATTCGGGCCGGCAATCTTGGTCGTCGGCAGCGTGCCGAGATGACCCGCGTAGTAGGTGTTGAAGTTGGTCGGCGCGACGAAGCTGAAATATTCCTGCGCGGCGACCAGGCGGCTGACGCCGGGGATCTGCGTGCAGGTGGCGTCGGCGCCACCGGTGATGATGAAGAGCTGGGTGCAGGTCGCCGGCGTGTTCAGCGAGTCACCGGGGGAGTTGTTGTAGCTCTCCTGGCTCAGGCCGGAATTGTTGTCGTAGCCGAACGTGGCATCCATCGTCATCCAGCTGGTGAGGTCTTGCCTCCAGTGGACACTGCCGAACAGATCCTTGCCGCGGCTGACCGGGTTGAAGGGCGTGTCCACCGCATTCAGCGAATGCGGCACGATGGCGCCGGCACCCTGGCCCGGAGAAGCGCCCGGACCCACGATGTCGAACAGGCCGAGAGGCGCGAGCGCCGGGTTCTGGCTGTTCAGGAAGTAGGTGCTGGCCAGTTCGGTGCCGAGCGTGGCGTTGCCGTTGGTGGCCTGGTAGCCGAGCTTATCCGGCAAGCAGCCCAGGATGCCCGAGGGGTCGCGATCGCAGAGCTGGACCTGACCGCGGACGCGGCTGTCGTCTTCATGCGAGGTCTGCAACAGGACGTCGATCGTGCTGTGCGAGCTGGGCTGCCAGCGGAAAGAGCCGCGCAGCGAGTAGTCGTTGCGGCCGTCGATGCTGCTGTCGATGCCCGAGCCGGGGTTCAGGCCGGCATAGACGTTCTTGACCGTACCGTCGCGGTTTTCCCAGAAGCCGGAGATGCGAAGCGCCGCCGTGCCGTCGGAAACCGGAAGATTGACCGCAAAGCGGGTCTCCTGGTCGTTGTAGTTGCCGTAGGTGGCTTCGACGTCGGTGCTGAAAGCGTCGAGGTCGGGCTTGATCGTCTCGATGTCGATCGCACCGCCGGTGGCGTTACGGCCCCACAGGGTCGACTGCGGACCGCGCAGGACCTGGATCTGCTGGACGTCGTAATAGGTGGCCGAGGTGAGCGGGGGAGAGTTCAGGTAGACCTGGTTGATATTGACCGACACGCCGCTGTCGCCCGAGTCGGACACCGCCGCGGAACCGATGCCGCGGATGGTGAAGTTCGACGGGCCAAAGTTGCCGTGCGTGAAGCTGACGGACGGGATGGCGAACTGGAGGTCAGCGAAGCCCGTGATCTGGTGCGCCGCGAGATCCTTGCTGTCGAACGCGGAGACCGCGATCGGAACCTGCTGGATGTCTTCCGCCTTCTTTTCGGCGGTCACGACGACTGTTTCGACTTGCGCGAAAGCCGGCGCCGCCAGGGCGGACGACAGCATCAATGCGCTGATAAGGGTCAAGGACCGGCCGGTCCAAACCGAACGCTGTGCAGGCATTTCTGAGCTCCCCGTTGCATTCCGCCTTTAAGGCGAAATCTCTTTTTTCCGGACGCGCCACCCTCATCCCGGGCGGAGCACGGCCGTGTATTCGCACCAGCTTGGACGATAAGGGGAACCTTCTTGACCGAGCAAGAACATAATATCCGCAAGGCCTTGGCTTGGCTCTTTCGTGCCGAGCTTGTACCCGGAATGTCACACCGAAATGGCGGATTTCCGGGACTTTGATCCCAGACCGGGTTTTCGAAACCACAACGGAATCAGCGGAAATGCTGGGCGAAACGCCCGGACCGTAGTTCAAGGCAGGCTGAAAGGCAGCGGCGGTAATCATCGATTCCGTTGTAGATCTGCGCGGAGACCCGCAACCATAGCCGGTCGGCGAAGTGCGAGACCGGAACAATGATGGCGTAATCGCGCGCCAAAGCTTTGCGGAATTCACCCGAAGCCGTTGAAACGACTGGCGAATCCTTCAGCAGGATTGACGCCATGGCGCCCCGCATCTGTGGCGGCGCCGCACAGATTGCACCGAGGCCTTCACAGAGAATCGCCGCGCCTTCGGCCGCGAGCAGACGATTCCTGTCCATCAGACCGGGAATCGAGTCGTGGAAAGCCGCCCCCGCCGCGAAGCACAGCCAGGGACTCACATCGCGGGTTCCGATCCAATCGAAAGCCGCGCGGTAGCCCGCATCGGTCCCGTGGGAGAGCACGGCCGGAAAGGTCTCGGCCTGGCGCTCCGGTGCGGTCCAGAGGAGGCCGCAGCCGCGGGGCGCGAACAGCCATTTGTGAGCGTTTCCCGTGTACCAATCCGCACCGAACGACGGTGCGTCCAGCAACACCTGGCCCGGCGCGTGCGCACCATCGACCAGCACGGCGACACCCGCCGCGCGCGCGCGCTCGACAATGCGCTTCACCGGCAGCACGGTCGCGGTGGCGGAGGTGATGTGGTCGATCACCAATAGCCTGCTCTTCGGACCGAACGCCGCGGCGATGGCTTCGACGATGGCGTCGTCGCTCTCGGCAATCGCCGGAAGTTCGACCACCGTGACATGCGCGCCTTTGCGTTTGGCCCACTCCCGCATGGCTTTCAGCACCGCGCCATAAGCGTGGGACGTGGTCACCATCTCGTCGCCCGGTGCGATGGGAAAGGACGCAAGGATACCGTTCACCGCGGCGGTCGCGTTCTCGCAGAACACCCAGTCATCGCCCTTGCCGCCGAAACGCGCGGCGACGCTCTGCGCCATGCCGCGCAACGCGGCCGGCAACTCCTCGCCGAAGAAGCTTGTTGGGTCGCGCTCGACATGGGCGCGGATGCGGTCCTGCTGCTCCTGCACCACGCGCGGTACGGCGCCGTAGGATCCGTGATTGAGATGCAGGCGGTCCGGCGCGAGCTGGAATGCGCTCAGCGCCGCCCGACCTTCGAGGTTAAGCCCCTCAAGGCTGAGAGTTGTGGCTTGGGAAGGGGCCCATGGGGAAAGGAAGGTCATCGCGCTGGAAGGTTATGAAAGCGAGCGTCTCCCAAATATAGCGCACAAGGCCCACCGTGAAGCCCTTCAATTCGTCATTCGTCTTGCCCGTGATCGCCAGCACGATGAATTGCACCACGGCCAGCGCGAACAGCAGCAGCACCGCCAGATAGGCCATCACCGCGAAGAGCAGGGAATAGAGAAGCCGCACGGCGGGGAATGGCGGATGGATCACCGGCGTGATGCGCGTGTCCGAAGACGGGATCGGGCCAGAATTGGGTGCGTCTGACATAGGGCCCTCCATTGCGAGCCTCACTCTAATCTATTGTTCGCTCTTCCACATTCAAGTGGGGGGACATTCAAGTGCCGAGCGCCGCTTCGACGAGCGGGAGGCGATCGTTGCCGAAATACATGTCAGTCTGGTTGACGAACATGGTCGGCGAGCCGAATCCGCCCCGCGCGATGACCTCTTCGGTGTTAACGCGCAAACGGTCCTTGATCTCCGGGGATTCGCTGCGCGTCAGGAGCTTTTCCGCGTCCAGCCCGGCCTTGGTTGCGACGCTGGCCAGCACATCTTTCTGGCTGATGTCCTTCAGATCGCCCCAATAGGCCTCGAATGTTGCGCGCGCGAAGGGAACAAGCTTGCCCGCCTCGTCCGCCGCCAGCACGCAACGCATCGCGGCCACCGCGCGGACCGGAAAGACTGGCGGCTTGCCGATTCTGATTCCAGTCAGCTTCGCCCAATCGCGCAGGTCTTTCTCATAATAGGACGCCTTGCGCGGTTCGGGATGGGCCCGGCGCTCATAGACCTCCTGATTCACCGCATTGAAGATCCCGCCCACCAGCACCGGGCGCCAGACGATCTGAGCTTTCGTGCGCGCCACCACATCGTGGATGCGCGTGAATGCCAGATAGGTCCAGGGCGAAGAGCAATCGAAGAAGAATTCCAACGTGGCCATCTGCCTCTTTCTCCATTTGGGACAGGAAAATTCCTTAACGGCGATTAAGACTTGGCACGGCGGTTGCTGATGGGTGTGCGGACCCAAAGGCACACCGCCATGACGCGCACTTCCATTTTCGCCCTCGCCCTCGCAGCCGGCTTCGCTACAACCGCCGCATACGCCGGCGATTACACGCAAGCCTCGTCCTACAATCAAGGCTACGGAATGACGGCAGGCGAGGAAAACGCGCCGGTCAACTCCTCGCTGCGCGATGCAAACGGCAACCTCACCGTCGTCAACGGCCAGTTCACCTCGTCCTCGATGAGCCAGACCTCCGGCGTGCAGCAGATGAGCACGATCGGCGGCGGCATGGGCACGCAGGGTGTTGTCTCGAATTCGATGGGTTCGGGTGGCACGTCTACTGCAACAGCCACTGCAGTTGGCAATCAGCTGAACGTCGTGACCATCGGCAGCAACAACACCGTGGTCGTGGACTCCAGCCAGACGAACAACGGAAACCAGACTGCGACGACCGGCGGCAATACCGCCACCACACACTAAGCCAGAAGAGAAAAGGGAAGCCCCTCCCATGACCTCGCGCGGAAAACGGCACTTCGCCAAACCACTCGTGTTCCTGCTTGCAGCGGTCGCGCTGTCGGGCTGCATCAGCCTCTCCGGCGACGACACCGGCCGCTACACCGCCCCCATCGGCGGCTCGCCGGTGATCGGAAACGAGACACCCTATTCGGCCGCGCTGCGCTGCTTCTCGCGCTACACCAACGGCCATCCCCTGCGCGTCGCGGTCGGCCAGATCGCCGACTACACGGGCAAATACGAATCCGACAACTCAGGCCGCAAGCTGACGCAGGGCGCCGCCCTGATGGCGATGAGCGCGCTCTCCAAGGCCGGCGTTCCCATGGTGGAACGCTTCGATACCTCGGTCGCCGAGATGGAGCTCAAATATGCCAACAACAAGCTGATCGGCGACGACAAGGCCCCAGATGGTCAGCCGGGCCAGCCGAACCAGGCCAATGACTACCGCAAGATCTTCGCGGGCTCGCTGCCGGGCTCGAACTATTACATCGTGGGCGGCATCACGGAGCTGAACTTCAACATCCGTTCCCAGGGCGCCAATGCCGACGGCGGACAGACCGCCAGCAACGGCATCAAGGGCACCGCCGGCGCGAACGTCTATGTGATGAATGTCGGCCTCGACCTGCGGCTGGTGGACACCAACACGCTCGAAGTCGTCGACGTCGTCTCCTACCAGAAGCAGATCATCGGCCGCCAGGTTCAGGCCGGGGTGTTCGACTTCCTGGGTCACTACTTCGCCGATGCGTCGGTGGGCGAAAGCGCGCTGGAGCCGATCCAGCTCGCCGTCCGCTCCACCATCGAGCGCGCCATGCTGCAGATGGTCTCGCGCCTCTATCGCGTGCCGGCCAATGCCTGCGCCGCGCAAGACGATCCGCTGGCCGGCCCCGACGACGCCGACAACAGCAACAACCAACCCATCGCGCCTGTGAAGACTTCCGCCAACGTCAACACCACCATCATCGAGGAGAAACACCATGACGAATCTCGCCAAGATCCTTATCGCTGGTACAGCGCTGGCGATCCTGCCGCTCAGCCTGGCCTACGCGGACGCATCGACTGATCCCGCGATCACCGGCCAGGGCACGAGCACGATCCTGAACGGCCAGGTCGACTTCCACGTCGCCCAGTCCACCCTGAATGTCGACACCACCAACGTCACCGGCAATGTGGCCCAGCAATCGGTCGCCGGCGGCAATGCGGTCGACATCACGACGATGAACAACACCTCGGTGACGAACAACCAGTACGTCTCCAGCGTGAACATCGGCTCGAACATGAACGCCAACGTGACCAACACCGGCGGCACGGTAAGCCTGCAGTCCCAGGCAATCTGCAACTCCGCCAGCGTCTCGATGGACCCGACGTCGACCAACGTCTATTCGAACCAGGAGTGCCAGGCGAACGATCCGAGCTCCACGCTCAACGCCACCGTGCTCAACGCCGGCAACGACGTGACGCTCTCCAGCGCCGCCATCGGCAACAGCTTCGAGGAAGACACCAACGCCAAGAACGGCGCGGTGCAGAACTACCAGATCAACCAGTCGAGCGTGAACTCCGCCGTCAACGGCAGCGTCACGAACGTGACGGGCAACGTGACCGCGACCTCGGCCGCGATCGGCAACACCGCCCAGATCGTCCACTACTAAGACCGGGCACTACCAAGGCCGGACGTTATCAACCGAGCAGTCCGCGTGGATCCCGCCTTGGGGCAAACGGGCGGGGTCCTGGAGAAGAGGGAGAGCTGAAAGGCTCTCCCTCTTTTTTCTTTTCGTTTGGGCCTTTCGTATCAGCGTTTTCCCGCGCTTCGGCCGTGTACGGAGCATGCGGCCGCGCGCTTCCGCGGCGCGCGCCGGAGAGATCTGTGGCGACCATTCGAATTTTTTTCAAACTTTTCTCTTGCATGAGGCGCACGGCGTGCGTATATCGGATTCAGCGTTGGGTTCACTCGTCGTTTCGGAGGTCACGCCGATGATTGGAAACCTTGTTGGTAGCCGTGCGTCGCACGAAGATTATGTGTCGCAGGATTTCAGCAATCCTGGCTTCTTTCGCCGCCTGTTCCGCTTCTTGCTGGGCAGGCGTTGATCTCCCCGGGGAGCGCGATCCGCTGAAGCGTGATCGCGCGACCTAACCCGCGCCTCCCCACCGGGGAGGGCCGAAGCTTCCTTGTGGCTGAAAGAGAATTCCCAGGCGCAACCCAACGCAGGTGCCTGGGGCCAATCCCGATTCCAAAACGCTTCGGCCCTGCCTCGTGGGGAGACGCGGCTCCCCGCCAGCACCGGTTACTGCTTCGGCGCGTTCTCCAGCACCAGCATCTTGATGTTGTTCCTGGGCGCGAAATTGACCTCGGTCGCTTCGAAGGTCGTCGGCCCCGTCTTCTTCAGATCGCCGCCCCAGCAGACGGAGAGGATGTTCTCCGGCTTCAGCTTGTCGAGCGTCAGGTGGAACCGGCCGATGGGGCCTTTCCAGTTGTTGCCGCTGGTCAGGATGTAATCCGTCGAATAGGCCAGCATCATGCCGCCATCTTCCATGCTGGGCGTCTTGCTGGCGATGCGCGCCGTGATGGCGGCGCGGGTGGACGCGTCGAGGCAGAAGGTGCGCTGGTAATAGGCGGCGTTGGAGTCCGCATCGCCCTTCAGCTCATAGGCCGTGAAGAAGGTCTGGCCGGTGACGGGCTGATAGTCGTGCTCCAGCACCACTGTCTTGCCGGCGGGGAAAACCTGATGCCACCAGAACTTGGTGCGCACCAGCCAGTGCGGATGCTCGAACGAGCCGCTGTCGCTGTCGCCCAGCCCCGCATCCTCCAGGATCTTGCGCTGCTCCTTGGGCAGCTTCTCCATGATGTCGTCGAAATGCGGCGCGTTCAGGTTCAGCGGCACCCCGGCGCGGCGCACGATGTCCGTCACGTCGCGGCCCTGGTAGAAGGCGCGCTGCTCGACCTGCGGGATGATCCTGCGGCCGTCCGCCACCACCGTGAAGCCCACGAAATTGAGCGGATCCTCCGTGATCGTGCCGAGCGGGCTCTCGGTGTACTCGTTGAGGTCGATATCGGGCAGCGGGAAGGCCACGATGGTGTCGATGTCCCTGCCGGAATCGTTGACGAATTCGAAGTGGATGCGGACCTTTTTGGGCGAGACGTAAAGGTCCTCTTTCGCCATGCGGATATCCGCCGCCTGGGTCAGCACCACGCCCCCGATGCCCAGCGCCGCCGAGCTGTCGTCCGCGAAACTCTGCGTCGAAAGAAGAAACGCCGCGCCCGTCAACGCGAGAAAACGAATACGCATCACTGCCTCCATCCCGAAAACATATTAGCACCTCCCCCTTGCGGGGAGGTCGTAAAATCGCATGGCGATTTTACGGGTGGGGGACTGCGCGGGCGGCTACCCCCACCCGAAAAAGCTCCGCTTTTTCGACCTCCCCGCAAGGGGGAGGTCAAGAGAAGAGCGGGAGATGCTTAGAACTGTGTATGCACCCGCACCGCGAAAACCGACACAGGGCCGCGGTCGCGGTTGTAGGCGGGGTTGAGGATGAGCTGGTAGTCGCCGGTGACCGCGAACCAGTCGCGGAGTTGGGCGGTGTAGCTGAGCTCCGCGATATCCTCGCTGCCGTAATGGGGCAGCCGTCCATCGCCGATCAGGATGCCCATGCCGCCGGCCGCGAAGTAATCCCGCGCGTCTTGCGACAACCCGTTCACCACCAGCGCCAGGGCGGCGGTGTCCTTCGGCCGCGACCAGTCCGTGCCCTTCAGCGACAGGCCGAGCGACAGCGAGCGGTTGATCTCCGTGAACTCATAGGCCTCCTCGCTGCCGTCATTGGCCGAAGCGCGGAGGAAGAGGCCGAGGGTGTCCGTCAGCCCCTGTTCCAGATTGATCTCGCCACCCGCCTTCGACGCGTAGCGCCGCACCAGCGCGGTGTCGGGCGCGGTGTGGGTGGCGGCAGCCAGCGCCAGTGCGTCCTGATAGCTACCCATGCGGCCGCGATTGAGGAACGCGAGCAGCTTCAGCTTGCCGTCCTCGCCGAACAGCGTGTAGCGCGCCTCGCCCTCGCCCACTGCCTCGAACTGGCGGAAGCCCGTATCCAGCACCTTGCCGTTGGGCACTTTGGAGAGGTTGAAGAGCCCGGCCCGCAACGTCCACCAGCCTTGCGTCCATTCCACCGCGGCGCCGGAGGCATAACCCCAGCTATCGGCCGCATAGTCGAACGCGCCGGCGTCGATCACCGACCAGTTGAGGAAATCGCCGCGCGGATCGTGGGCGTAGCTGTTGGTGTCGAACACGTCGCCGACGGAGAACTTGCCCACGGTGAAGACGAGATTGTCCGCGGTGCGCGTATCCGCCGCCTGGTTGGCATCGCTGTCGATGGGTTTGGATTCACCACCAAGATCGAAAGCCTGCCGGAAGAACAGTCGCTGCAGCCGGTAATAGGGATCAACGGCGCCGACTTTGTAGGCCTCGCCGCTCGGGAATCCCGCCACGCCCAGGGTATCGCTCAGCCCGAAGCCCTGGTCGATCTCCGGATTGGCGTAGAGCACCCCGCCATGCCAGAGCCGGATGCCGAGGAAGAGCGTGGCGTCGAACGTCTCATCGCCCACGCTTTGCGGCGCCAGGCTGTTGGCGCCCTGATAGGGCGAGCGGAAGGCCGGATGGTACTGGTCCACGAACGTGGCCTGGACGTGCAGGTTCAGCCAATCCGGAAGTTCATCCGCGCGCGCGGACGTGCCGAGCGCCAAAGCGCCCGCCATGACTGCCGCTGAAATCCATGACCGCATGATGATTCCCCGTCGCAGATAACACGGGAATTGTGACAACGATCCACCTCCCCCTTGCGGGGAGGTCGTAAAATCCGTGAGCAACGCGAGTGGATTTTTCGGGTGGGGGAGCCGCCTGCGCAACCCCCGCCCGAAACGCTACGCGTTTCGACCTCCCCGCAAGTGGGGGAGGTGAAACGTTACGAATACTTCCGCTCTGTCCACCACGGGAAGAAGGGCGGCATGTCGGCGGAGACCTTCTGCGGGAAGTCGGCGGGGCGTTTTTCGAGGAACGAGGCCACGCCCTCGCGTACGTCGGCGGAGGCGCCGCGGGCGTAGATGCCGCGAGAGTCGATTCTGTGCGCTTCCATCGGATGGTCGAGCGCGGAGAGCTTCCACATCATCTGGCGGATGAGCGCCACCGAGACCGGCGAAGTGTTGTCGCGGATTTCGGCGGCGAGCTTATGGGCGGTTGAAAGCAGCTCGTCCGCGTTCACCACCTGGCTGACGAGGCGGCCGCGCAAGGCTTCCTGCGCGTCGAACACACGGCCGGAGAAGCACCATTCCAGCGCCTGGCCGATGCCCACGATCTTGGGCAGGAACCAGGACGACGCCGCTTCCGGTACGATGCCGCGCCGGGAGAACACGAAGCCGAACCGCGCCGCTTCGCTGGCGATGCGCACGTCCATCGCAAGCTGCATGGTGGCGCCGATGCCGACCGCGGGCCCATTCACCGCCGCGATGATGGGCTTCAAACATTCAAACATGGCGAGCGTCACCCGCCCGCCGCCGTCGCGCACGCGCTCGTCACTCCAATTGACCGTGTCAATGCTGCCCGCGTTGCGCGCCGCGCGCTCGGGGTTCTGCGTGGCATCGAAGGTACGCGCGCCCGCGGACAAATCTGCGCCGGCGCAAAAGGCGCGGCCCGAGCCGGTGACGATGATCGCCCGCACCTCGTCATCGCCATTCACCCTGGTGAAGACGTCGATCAGTTCGGTCATCATCGTGGCGGTGAAGGCGTTGAGCTTCTCCGGCCGGTGAAGCGTGAGCGTGAGAATACGCTCCTTCACATCGACGAGGATTTCCTTATAGGGGCCATAGGACATGGGTGTGCTCCGGATGACTGTCCGGCGCAGTTTGGAGGGCGCGCAACCCCCGTTCAACCCTCAATCGTAATACTCAATCGCAGGCCGTCTCGCTGGCGCCGTTCGACACGACCACCGCGGGGTGCAGGCTGGAGATGAAGGAGGTGCAGTCCATCGGGTCCTGGTCGCGGTCGAACTTCATGACGTGGGCGATGGTGGCGCCGGGCGCGAGCGGGGCGTCGAGCACGAAGCATTCGTCGATCTCGCCGGGCGAGCCGGGGTTCTTCCAGCGGGCGTGGATGTTGACGATGGTCTGCGGTTTCAGCGGCGCCTTGGTGGCGTTGACGACCTGGATGGAGAAGCCCTTGCCGCTGGGCGGGCCGATCTTGCAGGCGAGCGGCGTCTTGACGTCCGCCGCGTTGGCGGTGGTGAGCGCGAGCAGTGCCGCGGCTGTCACGAGGGCGAGTTTGGCGAGTTTCGGCATGACTATTCCCCCAAGAATTGAAAATGCACGCACAATGCTATCACGAGTCCCGTTATTTGCGAGCGGATGGAGGAACTTTCACTTTGGTCTTTGAGACCGGCTTGGCGAGAAAAGCCGCCAGGACCTGGGCCTGGTTGTGCACAGTGTCCTTCGCGCCGTAGAGAAGCGTGACGGTCTTGCCCCGCGCCGTGCGCCTGAGATCGGCGACGGCGGGATTCTTCGCCAGTTCGCGGTGATATTTCGCGCGGAACGAAGGCCAGCGTGACGGCACATGGCCGAACCATTCGCGCAATTCCGTGCTGGGTGCGATGTCCTTCAGCCAGAGATCGATATCGGCCTTGGCCACGCCGCGCGGCCACAACCGGTCCACCAGCACGCGCAAGCCGTCGCCACGTTCGGCCGGCTCGTAGACGCGTTTGACCTTGATCGTCATCGCGCGATCTTCGCCCAATCGCGCCGCAAAAACAAAGGGCCGGGATTGCTCCCGGCCCCTTCTACGCCCCGTGAAACTTGAGAGTTACGCCGCTTCCTTCACCGGTGCGAAGCGCGAATAGAACGTCTCGCCCTTCGCCGCCATGTCGCGGAGCAGCTTGTTGGGCTTGAAGCGATCGCCGAATTTCGCCGCGAAATTGTCGCAACGATCGACGAAGGCGGCCAAGCCAACCGTGTCGATGTAGGAGACCGGGCCGCCGGTGAAGGGCGCGAAGCCCCAGCCGAGGATGGCGCCGACATCGGCGTCGCGCGGATCGGTGATCACGCCTTCCTCGAAGCAGCGCGCCGCTTCCAGCGCCTGGATGGTGAGGAAACGTTCCTTCATCTCCTCGACGCTCGCATCGGTGCGCCACTTGCCGCCGTTGTAAGCGAGAAGCTCCGGCCAGATGCGCTGGCGCTTGCCCTTGGCGTCGTAGTCGTAGAAGCCCTTGGAGTTCTTGCGGCCAAGGCGCCCGTTCTTCTCCACCACCCAGGAAAGGAATTCCTCGCTCGGGTCGGTGGTGTTGATGCCCATGTCCTTGCGCGTCTGGCGGCCGACCTTCAGCGCCGTGTCGATGCCGACAGAGTCCACCACTTCCAGCGAGCCCATCGGCATGCCGGCCATGCGGCCGACATTCTCGATCATCGCGGGATGGATGCCGTCGCCCAGCATCGCCATGCCCTCGCGCGTATACGTGCCGAAGCAGCGCGAAGTGTAGAAGCCGCGAGAGTCGTTCACCACGATGGGCGTCTTCTTGATCTTCTGGACGAAATCCATGGCGGTGGCGAGCGCGTGATCGCCCGTCTGCTTGCCGCGGATCACTTCAACGAGACCCATGCGGTCCACCGGCGAGAAGAAATGCACGCCGATGAAGAGTTCCGGCCGGTCGCTCGCTTCCGCGAGACCCGTGATCGGAAGCGTGGAGGTGTTCGAGCCGAACACCGCGCCCGGCTTCATCGCGGCGCAGGCCTTCTTGGTGGCCTCCGCCTTCACAGCGCGATCCTCGAACACCGCCTCGATGACGAGGTCGGCATCCTTGAGCGCTGCGAAATCGGCGGTTGCCGTGATGTGCGACAGGATCTCGGCCTTCTTCTCGGGCGAGGATTTGCCGCGCTCGATCATCTTGTCGAGAATGCCGGAGACATGATCCTTGCCGCCTTGCGCCTTCTCTTGCGTGGTGTCGATCAGCACCACATCGATCCCGGCCGCGGCCGAGACATAGGCCACGCCGCCGCCCATGACGCCGGCGCCGAGGATGCCGACCGTCTTCGTATCCGTGCGGGCTTCGGCCTTCGGACGGCGCGCGCCCTTGCCGAGGTCCTGCATGGAAAGGAACAGCGAGCGGATCATGTTGCGGCTTTCCGGCTGCATCATGAGCTTGGTGAAATAGCGCGCCTCGATTCGAAGCCCCGCATCGATCGGAACCTGCAGGCCTTCATAGACGCAGGACATGATGTAACGCTGCGCCGGATAATTGCCGTAGCTCTCCTTGCGCAACATCGAGTTGCCCAGGGTGAAGACCTGGCCGCCGCCGGGGGAGTAAGGTCCGCCGCCGGGAATCTTGAAATCCTTGTTGTCCCAAGGCTGCGACGCCTTCGGATTGGCTTTCACCCAGGCCTTGGCGTTGCTGACGATATCGGCCAGCGGCGCCACGGCATTGACCAGCTTCATGCCGAGCGCTTTCTGCGGATCGACGCTGGTGCCTTGCAGCAGCAACGGAAGCGCCGCCTGCGCGCCGACGAGACGCGGCAAACGCTGCGTGCCGCCGCCGCCGGGCAGCAAGCCGACTTTCGACTCCGGCAGACCGAGCTGGATCTTCGGATTGTCCGCCACCACGCGGTAATGGCAGGCGAGCGTCACTTCGAGACCGCCGCCCAGCGCGAGGCCGTTGATCGCGGCCGCCACCGGCTTGCCGCAAGTCTCAAGCTTGCGCAGCGCCTGATGGAATTTCATCACGCCCTGATAGCGCGCCGCCACCGCCTCTTCCGGCGAGGCAGGCTTGCTGGCGAAAGTCGTGCCTTGCTCCATCTCGTCCAGCGCGGCGCCGGCGCAGAAGCCGTTCGCCTTGCCGGAGGTGATGACGAGGCCCTTCACCGCCGCATCCGCCGCGATGGCTTCCGCCGCCTGCGCCAGCTCGGCAATCGCCGACGTCGTGAGCACATTCATCGTGCGCCCCGGCACGTCCCAGGTCAGCGTGACGATCCCGTCCGCATCCTGATCCCATTTGAAGTTCGTGAGTTCCATGACGCTTAGACCCGTTCGATGATGGTGGCGGTGCCCATGCCGGCGCCGACGCAGAGGGTGACGAGGGCGGTCGAGAGATCGCGGCGCTCGAGTTCGTCGAGGACCGTGCCCAGGATCATCGCGCCGGTGGCGCCGAGGGGATGGCCCATGGCGATGGCGCCGCCGTTGACGTTGACCTTGTCGTGGCTGATGTCGAGCACCTTCATGAAGCGCAGCACGACAGAGGCGAACGCCTCGTTCAGCTCATAGAGGTCGATGTCTTCCACCCGCATGCCGGCGCGCTTCAGCACCTTCTCGGTCACATAGGATGGACCGGTCAGCATGATCGACGGCTCGGAGCCGATGGAGCCATAGGCGCGGATGCGCGCGCGCGGCTTCAGGCCCGCAGAGCGGCCGGCTTCCGCCGTGCCCATCAGCACGCCGGCCGAACCGTCAACGATGCCGGAGGAATTGCCGGCATGATGCACGTGATTGAGCTTCTCGACTTGCGGATAACGCTGCTGCGCCACCGCGTCGAAGCCCGCGAATTCGCCGAGCTGCGCGAAACTCGCGTTCAGCGAGGCCAGCGATTGCATCGTGGCGTCGGGGCGCATGTGCTCGTCGTGGTCGAGGATCGTCTGGCCCAGGATGTCCTTCACCGGGGTGACGGACTTCTTGAAATAACCTTTGGCCCAGGCATTCGCCGCGCGCTTCTGGCTTTCCACCGCGAAAGCGTCGACGTCGTCGCGGGAGAAGCCGTCCATCGTGGCGATGAGATCGGCGCCAATGCCCTGCGGCGAGAAATAGCTCTTGAAGGCGATCGACGGATCGACCGACCACGAACCGCCCGACGCACCCATGCCGACGCGGCTCATGCTTTCCACGCCGCCGCCGATGGTCATGTCGGACTGGCCACTCATCACCTGGCCGGCCGCCATGTTGCAGGCTTCAAGGCCGGAGGCGCAGAAGCGGTTGATCTGCACGCCCGCGACGCTTTCCGCGTAATCGGCATTCAGGACAGCGAGGCGGGCGATATCGGCGCCCTGCTCGTTCACCGGATCGACGCAGCCGAACACCACGTCGTCGACGAGGGAGGTATCGAGGTTGTTGCGGTCGCGGAGGTTCTTGAGAACCTGCGTGCCGAGTTCGAGCGCGGTCACTTCGTGCAGCGAGCCGTCCTTCTTGCCCTTGCCGCGCGGCGTGCGCACGGTGTCGTAGATGAAGCAGTCGGTCATGGATGTCTCCGTTGATCGAGGTCTTGTGTTCGGGGAATTCGAAACGTATTCGCCGGATTTATTCGCCGGCGGGCATCACGCCGTAACCCATCATGCGCACGCGCGGCGGCTCGGCCGCGTCTTTCTCGGCCAGCTGGTTGTCCAGCATGGTGAGGCCGAGTTTCAGCTCCGCGATGGACTCGTCGATATCGACGCGCTGACGCTCCAGCGCCGCGATGCGCTCGACGAATTTGCGATGCGTGTGCTGAAGCTGCGCCGCGGAATTTTCGCGGCCCTGATAGAGATCGAGGATTTCGCGGATCTCGGCCAGCGTGAAGCCAACGCGGCGCCCGCGCAGCACCAGCATCAGCCGCGCGCGGTCCCGCTGCGAATAGATGCGGGCCTGGCCCCGGCGCTCCGGCGCCAGCAGGCCCTCGTCCTCATAATGGCGCAGCGTTCGCGAGGTGACGCTCATTTCCTTGGTCAGCTGACGGATGGAGTAGGTGCGGCTCAATTCGCTGTCCGGCCGGGCTTTTCGCCTCTGGGTCCGGTCCCTGTCGTTTCCGGGGAGGACTCCTAACTACCGTTTACGTGAACGTCAAGATGAATCGGAGAAATTATAAGCCATTGAAGAAGAATAGGTTTTCTCACAGAGCCACAGAGACACGGAGGAAAAGGAAGGGGAAAGGGGATTCACGCGGAGGCGCGGAGGAGCAAGTGTCAGATAGCGAGCCTCAAACTCCAACCTCCCAGAATCGTCATGGCCGGGCTTGTCCCGGTGACCCATAACCACCGTCTTTCAGTGAGGCTATGGATAGCCGGGACAAGCCCGGCCATGACGAATGGAGGAGCCGGGAGTTCGTGACTTGCCCTGACTCACCTGCGCTCCGCGTCTCCGCGTGAATCAACTTCTTACTTTTCCTCTGTGTCTCTGTGGCTCTGTGTGAATCTCTTCGTCACGCCGCCGCGCGAACCGGGTGCGCTTCCTGCGCGAGGTTCTCGGCCGCGAAGTCCCAGTTCAGAATCTTCTTCAGCACGGCTTCGAGATATTTCGGGCGTTCGTTCTGGTAGTCGAGATAATAGGCGTGCTCCCAAACATCCACGGTGAGCAGGCAGTTGACGCCCTTGGCCATCGGGTCTTCCGCGTTCGACGTCTTCTGCACCGCGAGCTTGCCGTTCTGCGACACGAGCCACGCCCAGCCGGAGCCGAACTGTTCCTTGCCGGCCTTGGCGAGCGCTTCGATCAGCTTGTCCATGTCGCCGAAATCGCGCGTGATGGCGTCTTTCAATTCGCCTTTGGGCGATGAGCCTTTCGGCGCAAGGCTGCGCCAGTAGAAATCGTGGTTCCAGACCTGGCCCGCGTTGTTGAAGATCTTCTTCTCCGCCTCGCCATCCTTGCCGGCGGTGGTGCGCACCACGTCTTCCAGCTTCATCTCCGCGTAGCGCGTACCGTCCACCAGCTCGTTCAGCGTCTTCACATACGTCGCGTGATGCTTGTTGTAGTGGAAGCCGATGGTGTTGGCGCTGATGGTTGGCGCCAGCGCGTCTTCGGCATAGGGCAGCGGCGAAAGCTTGAACGGACCGGTCATCGGGAACCTCATAGGTAGCGGGCTGCGAAATTAGTGGCGCGCATCGCTCACCGTTCCGGCCAATGGCCGAATGCGGCATTCCAGACGCTTCGGTTTGGCGACGCGCAGCCTTACGGATTCAATGAGTGGACGGGGGGAACGGTTCCGATGGAACTTCGGGAGATACGTGGATTCCGCTACTCCCGAAAAAGTCCGGGCAAATCGCGCGCGCCGTGAACGACACGCTTGATAACCACTTCAGAGTCCGTGACGCGAAACAAGATCACATAGTGGCCATATGGCGCCATGCGCAGCCCCTTCTGCAGATCGTCCCGGGGTGGATAAGCGCTAGGAAACGAGGCGATGTTGTCCGCCCTGGCTCGCAACTCTGTAACGAACGTTACGCTACGCGGCGGATTGAATTCTTCGATGCGGTCACCGATTTCCAGCAAGTCGATCCTTGCTTGACGCGAATAAATGACCCTCTTCAAGCCCGCTTTTTCCTCTTCGCCCTTTCAGTGTATCTGGCTGTCAATTCCGCATACAGTTCTTCCGCCGGAATGCCCTCGCCACGATCAATGGATTCATCGGCCTCTTTGAGACTGGCCCTGAGTTCCTCAAGTCCATGACGCGCGATGACCTGGTCCACTATACGGTTGGCCTGCCAATGACGCAGCGCTTCGCGGATGACCTCGCTGGTTGTCGCGTAACCGCCTGATTCCACTGCGTCACGGATTGTTTCGAGCATCTCGCTGGGCAGCGCGATGCTGATCTTCTCGACATTGCTCATGGCGAACACGGTAGCAAATATTGCTACTTCTTGCTACCCCGCCAGCAACCCTTCTTTCTTCGCCCAGTCCAGGCCGCGGTCGAGGCCGCGTTCGAAGCGGTCGAACATCTCGTTGACCTCCGCCTCGGAGATGATCAGCGGCGGGCAGAAGGCCAGGCGGTCGCCCATCAGGGGCCGCGAGATGACACCCTCTTCCTGCGCGAAGCCGAACACCGTGGCGGCGACGGCTTTGGCGGGGTCGAAGCCCGCTTTGGTGCGCTGATTGCTGACGAGTTCGATGGCGCCGATCAGGCCCACGCTCACCGCCTCGCCCACCATGGGATGGCCGCGAAGTCCGGCGATGCGTTTGGCAAAGGTGGGCGTCACGTTGTGCACATGCCCGATGATGTTGCGCTCCTGGTAAAGCTCGATGGTCTTGAGCGCGACCGCGGAGGCGACGGGGTGGCCGGTATAGGTGTAGCCGTGGCCGAAGGTGCCGATCTTGCCGGACTCGCCTTCGATGATGGCGCTCATCTCCGGCGACAGCATCACCGCGGAGATGGGCAGATAGGCCGACGACAAGGCCTTGGCGACGGTCATGCTCTCCGGCTTCAGACCATAAGTCTGCGCGCCGAACATGTTGCCGGTGCGGCCGAAACCGGTGATGACCTCGTCGGTGATGAGCGGGATGTCGTGGCGCGCGAGCACTTTGGTGATCGCCGCGAAGTAACCCTTGGGAGGCAGCAGCACGCCACCCGCGCCCATCACGGGCTCGGCGATCATGGCGGCGATGGTGTCCGCGCCTTCAGCCTCGATCAGCGCCTCAAGATTGGCAGCCAACCGCGCGGAATATTGCTCCTCGGTCTCGCCGTCCTCCGCGCCGCGATAGTAATGCGGGCAATCGGTGAACTTCACGAAGTCCAGCGGCAAGTCCCATGAGCGGTGGTTGCCGGGGAGCCCGGTGAGGCTGGCGGCCGCGATCGTCACACCGTGATAGGCCTTGGTGCGGCTGATGATTTTCTTTTTCTTCGGACGGCCCAGCGCATTGTTGGCGTACCAGAAGAGCTTGATCTGCGTGTCGTTGGCTTCCGAGCCGGAATTGGCGAAGAACACCTTGCCCACCGGCATGGGCGCGATCTCCTTCAGCTTCTCCGCCAGCGCGATGGCCGGTTCGTGACTCTTGCCGGAGAAGAGATGGCCGAAGGCGAGCTTCTTCATCTGCTCGGCCGCGACATCGGCCAGCACGGTCTCGCCCCAGCCGAGCGCCGCGCACCACAGGCCCGACATGCCCTCGATGTAATCCTTGCCGTGCTCGTCGTAGACGAACACGCCTTGGCCGCGCTCGATGATCATCGGCCCGGTCTCGCGGAATTTCACGAGATTGGTGTAGGGATGGAGAACGCTCTCCACGTCCCGGGTCTGGGCGTTGGTCAGCATGGCGGCACCTGTTCTGTATGGGTGCCGATTAAATGCTGCAATGCATCAAAGGTCAAATCACTGGGCCGTGCGTGCGCGCGGCGGCGCGCTTTCGCGGATGAGGACCATCGCGATGAGCCCCGCCGCCAACGCGGCGCTGGCGTACCAGGCAGGCATCAGCGGGTTGTGCGTCCAGTCCAGCAGGAATTTGACCGTAGCTTGCGTGGTGCCGCCGAAGATGGCGATGGAGACGGCGTAGATCACCGACACCGCGCCAGAGCGGATGCGCGCCGGGATGGATTCCGTGATCCAGATCAGGATGGGCGAGGAGCCGAGCCCTTGCAGCGCCGCCAGCACAGCGGTAGCGGCGAAGAGCGCCGCAGCCGTTCGGAAATAGGCTATGACGAAGAAGGCGGGCAGCGCCAGCAGCAGCATCAGCGCGGTGGGTATGATCATCACGCGCTTGCGGCCGTAGCGATCCGACAGCCAGCCGCTCACCAGATCTGCGCTCACCTGGAACAGGCCCAGCACGATGGTCGCGCCGAACGCGGCTTTGGTGTTCATGTGCAAGGTGTCGTTGGCATAGGTCGTCATGTAGTCGAGCACGTAATTGCTGATCGTGGCGCTGGCGAGCAGCACGAGGCCGAACAGCGCGACCGGCAGATAGGGCAAAAGCGGTAGCGGCGGCGCATCGCGATCGACGGCCGGATCGTGAGTCTCCGTCAAGGTCCGGCGCAGCATCAGGCCGAACGGCACGATGGAGGCGCCGAGCAGGAAGGCGATGCGCCAGCCATACTCGTTGAAATGCACGGGCGAGAGCAGATAGGAAAGCGCCGTGCCCACGATCCCCGCCACCATCACGGAGAAATCCTGCGAGGCGAAAGACAGCGACGCATAGAAACCGCGCCTGCCCTCCGGCGCCGCCTCGATCAGATAGGCCGTGGTCGGCCCCACATTGCCGCCCAGTGCGAAGCCCTGCAGCATGCGAAAGCCCAGCGCGATGATGGGCGCGGCGATCCCGATGCTGCGATAGGACGGCGTCAGCGCCAGCCCGAACAGCGCCACGCCCATCAGGGCGAAGGACAGGATCATCGCGGGCTTGCGACCCAGCCGGTCGCCCATGCCACCGATGATCCACGCGCCCAGCGGCCGCGTCAGGAACCCCGCGCCGAAGGTGGCCAGCGTCAGCAGCAACCCGCGCGCCGGCGAATAGTCCGGATAGAACGCATGCGCAATCTGCGTGGCGAAGAACGCGTAAGTCAGAAAGTCATAAAACTCGAGCGCATTCCCCGCGACCACAGCCGCGATCTGCTTCGCGGGAAGACCCGGGCGGGGCTGGCTCATCAGCCTTTCTTCTTCCCCAGTACGTGCGCGTCATACCAGTCCAGGTAACGTTGCAGCCGGTCCTTCAGATAGCTCGGCTTGGTCAGGCCGTGGAATTGGCCGGGGTAGATGATGAGTTCCGTGTCGAGGCCGAGGCTCTTTTCGGCCTGGTACATCTGCTCGCCATTGTGCAGCGGCACGTTCATGTCGGCGGTGCCGCCCAGGAAGAGCGTCGGCGTCTTGATGCGGTCGGCGTGGAGGAAGGGATAGGAGACGCGCATCCACACCGCCGTGTTCTTCCAAGGCGTGCCGAGCTCGGTTTCGTAGTCGTAGGCGTATTCGTCATTGCCGTAGCCGCCGAGGATATCGGCGATGGAAGCGCCGCTGGTGGCGGCCTTGAAGCGCGTGTCGCTGGCGATGACGTAGTTGGTGAGCATGCCGCCATAGGACCAGCCGCCCACGCCCAGCCGGTTGGGATCGGCGACACCCGATTTCACCGCGTAATCCACCGCCGCCAATTCGTCTTGCACATCCACGCTACCCCAATTGGCGTAGATGCCGGCAGCATAGGCCTGTCCACGGCCGGTCGAGCCGCGCGGATTGGCGGCGACCACCGCATAGCCATGCGCGGCCAGGAACTGCCATTCGAAGCTGAAGGCGTCCGGGAATTGCGATTGCGGGCCGCCATGGATGCGCAGGATGGTGGGCCGATGCGTGCCGCCCGGGTTCACCAAGAAGCCGTGCACCTCAGTGTCGTCCTTGCTCTTGAAGGCGATCTCCTGCACGGGCGCGAGCTTCACGTCCTTCAGCCACGCGTTCTGATGCGTGAGTTGGCGCGGCGTCGTGCCATCGAGCACAAAGACTTCCGGTGGATTCAGCGGATCGGCCTTCAGATAGGCTATGCGGCCATGCGCGGTGGTGTAGGTCGAGATGTCGTCGCGTCCACCCGCCACGCGCGCGAGCGTGCCGCCGCCGGCGGGGATGCGCGCGAGATATTCGGTGCGGTCGTCCTCCACCAGGAAGGTGATCGACTTGCCGTCGTCGCTCCAATGCGCGCTGCCGACATTGCGGTCCAGCGACAGCGTCAGCGGTTTCACCGCGCCGCCGGATGACGACACGGTTGAAAGATGCGTGGGCGCGTATTCGATGAATTTCGGATCGCCATATTGCACGAAGGCGATGGCTTTGCCGTCTGGCGACCAAGCCGGATTTTCGTTGCCGTCCGGCCGCTCCGCATCGAAACCACCGGCGACGCTGTCGGCGATTTGTTTCGGCGCAGCGCCCTTCTGCGCCGCGATCACGAACAGCCCCCAATTGTTGTCGCGATCCGCGTTGGGGTGATGCTTGGAGACGAAGGCGATGGACTTTCCGTCCGGCGACCAGGATGGGAAGCCTTCGGTATAGGCATCCGGCGTGAGGTTGTCGGTCTTCTTGCTCGCCACGTCGAAGATATAGAGATGGTCGTGGCGGTTGGTCAGGTAGCCGTCGATGTCCTGCATGAAGCGGAAGCGGTTGATGACGATGGGTTTGGGCGTCTTGCCGTCACCCGGATCGTTCTTGTCCTCGTCCTCCACGATCAGCGCAATGCGCTTGCCGTCCGGCGACCAGGCGTAATCCACCACGTCGCCCTTGAAGTCTGTGACCTTCTGCGCTTCGCCGCCGGCGCGATCCATCAGCCAGAGCGAATCCGTCTCCTTGTCGTCGGCGCGCGACGAAAGGAACGAAACGTACTTCCCATCCGGGCTGAAGCGCGGATCGCTCTCGCGCTCCTTGGGCCGCGAGGTGAGCTGGATGCTTTGCGCGCCATCGAAGCGTGTCATCCAGATGTGCGTCTCGCTCTTGTCCGTCTTCTCGTTGAGTTGCTTGACGCTGTAGGCGACCCAGTTGCCATCGGCGGAAATCTGCGGATCGCTGACGTCCCGGACCTGGAACAGGTCGTCGAGCGTCAGCGCGCGTTGCGGCGCGGCGTCAGCGGATACGGCCGTGGCGAGCATCGCGGCGAGTATGAGATAGCTTTTCACGAGATAGCCCCTTGCGAAACCTGCGCCGAGCGGCGCGCGCCCAGCCAATAGAGCACCAGACCCGCCACCAGCATGGCAAGGGTGGAGAGGATGATTTTGAGGAAGGTGGCGAGCGGATGGGCGTCGTCCGCCCCCGGCACCAGCGTGCAGGCGATGGCGATAAGCGTGGTCACCTGCCCCATCGCGGCCAGCACGAGACTGGTGCGCGCCCCGCCCGGTGGTTGCCACGCGCCAGGCTCGGCACCCACGCGCGACCATTTCCAGAAGGCCGCGAAAACGAAGATGTAGCAGATGGTGTTGGTCAGCACGCTCATGGAAACGAGGAAGTCATAGGCCACGGCCGCCGTGGCGCCCGCCTGGCTCAGCACCACGAAGACCAGCATCAATCCGCCCTGCAGCAGGATGGCGGCCGTGGGCGCGCCGGTGCGCGGGTTGCGTTTGCCGAAAGCCGCCGGCAGGAAATTGTCGAGCCCTGCCGCCATCGGCAGCCGCGCGCCCGCGCCGAACCAGGCAGTGAAGCCACCCAGCATCGCGATCGCCAGCAGCGCCAGCGCGACGGACGCCATGCCCGGCATATGCGCGCGGCCGAATACCGCGTGCAGCGCATCGCCGAAGCCGCCCAGCCGCGACATCTGCGACGCGGGCAGGATCACCAGCATCGCTGCCGTGCCCGCGATGTAGACCAGCACGCAGGAAACGCCGACCACCGCCAGCACGCGCAGCACCGTGCGCAGGCCGCCCTCGATCTCATTGCGCAGCAGGCCCACGCCCTCCACACCCGAGAAGGCGAAGACGATGGTGCCCCACAGGATCGCCGTGTCGAAATTCGGCAAGGGTATGTAGGTCGATGACGCGAAATTGGTGGCGCTGCCGCCCGTCCATCCGAAAGTGACGGCGACACCCGCGAGCGCCAGGAAGATCGCCCAGCTTCCGGCAGCGCCGAAATTGGTCAGCCATTTGGCCCAGTTCAATCCCGCGAACTGGAACGCAACAACGAGCACGCCGAGGACGACGGAGAAGGCGAGATAGAGCGTCTTGTCATGCGTATCGAGGCCCAGCGCGGTCATCGCAAGGCCGCTCACGAAATAGAGTATGCCCGCGCAATAGGGCATCAGCGCGAACCAGTAGAACCAGCCGCACAGGAACCCCGCGAGTGGGCCATAGGTGTCGCGCGTCCACAGATAGATACCGCCCTCGCCCTTGAAGCGATCCGTCAGCTCGGCGGTGGCGACGGAGAGCGGGATGAAGAAGGTGATGAGCGCGAGGCTCCATAGCGAGAACGACGCAGGGCCTACCGCGGCCGCCACCGGCAGCCAGCGCAGGCCGGTGTTCATCACCACGGTGTAGAGCGCGGCGTCGACGAATTTGAGTTTGGGTTTCTCGCTCATGCGCTGCTCAGCAACCTCGAAAGGGGACGGCGCAGTAGGAGCGCCAACAAGCCGCCGGCCAGCGCGATGCCCGCCTCCAGCGTCCAGAATTGCGCCGGCGTCAGGCGCTCGTACAGCGCGCCGAGCCGGCCGATGGCGAGGTTGGAGATGGAGAGCGTGAGGAACACGCAGCCCATCAAGGTGGCTTTCAGCGACGGCGGCGCCTGGCGCGAGACCAGCGCCAGCAGCGTCGGCCAGTAATAGAGGAAGCCCACACCCAGCAACGCCTCGTAGCACACCGGAAAAAGCGGAGAGACCGGCGCGGGCAGCAGGCTTCCGGCCGCGAGGACGAGATTGGCCGCGACCGTGATGAAGGCGCCCGTCGCGATCTTGGCGATCTCGCCCGGCGCGCCGCCGCGCGTCTGCTGCCAGCCCCACAGCGCGAAAAGCATCGGCACCGAGAGAATGCTGATGAAGGAGTTGATGGCGTTGAACCAGGGCGGCGGAATGGCGAAACCGAATTGGGTCAACTCCACATGCGATTTGATCCAGATGAGGCCGATATTGGAATTCTGGTAGAACGCCGCCGACTGGAAGATGGTGAGCGCCATCACCGCGAACAGCGCGAAGATCACACGGACCTGCGCGCCTGTCAGCGGCTCCTTGCGCTGTTCCGGATGGCGCATAGTGGTTTCGGTGAGCAACCGGTAGCCCGCGATATAGGTGGCGAGGCCCAGCAGCATCAGCACGCCGGCCAATCCGAAGCCCCAATGCCAGCCATAGGTGTAACCCAGATAGCCGCAGACGATCGGCCCCGCCACCGCGCCGACATTGATGCCCATGGAGAAGATGGAAAAGCCGCGCGCCCGGCCCGTCACATCGTCTTCGCGATAGAGCTGGCCCACTTGCGTGGAGATGTTGCCTTTGAGAAGGCCGCATCCCGTCACCAGCAGGACCAGCGCGAGAAGGAACGACTGGTCGAACGCCATCGCGATGTGCCCGCCGCTCATCAACACGGCGCCCGCCATCACCGCGCGGCGGCGGCCGATCAAACGATCGGCGATCAGCCCGCCGAAGATGGGCGTGAGATAAACGCCGGCCGTGTAGAGCCCATAGACCTGCGAGGCGAGCGCGAGCGTGCTCATCTTGCCGAAGACGGATTCGAGACCGGCGCGGAATGCCGTGAAGCCCGCGATGTTGCCGGCATGCTCCGGCAGGAACAGGAACTGGCTCATATAGAGCACGAGCAGCGAGACCATGCCGTAATAAGAGAACCGCTCCCAGGCTTCCGTGAACGCGAGATAGCCGAGCGCCGGCGGCTCGCCGAAGAAGGTGCGCGCGGGACGCAAAGAGGGTGCTGCGGTATCCGTCATGGCGCGTCACTCATTCGATGTTGCCGTCCGCGGTCGCGATCAGCTTTCTGGGCACCAGCAGCAGCACCGGCAGGATCAGCGCATAGACTGCCGTCGTGGCGATCACGCATGCCACGAAGCCGCCGTGATGGTCGTAAAGATCGGTGCCCCACCAATTGCCCACATTCACGGCCAGAGCGTACATGCTCCAGGCCATCATCATCATGGTGCCTTCCATGCCCTTGGGACAAGCGCGGATCAGCAGGTCCATGATGGCCGCCGTCGCCATCCCGCCGATCAGCCCGATGGGGACTGCCGCGATCAGCGCGCCATCGGCCGAATGGATGAAGAGCAGCGGGATCATCTGGAACGTGCCGAGCGCGGCTCCGCCCCACAGCAGGGTTCGTAGCGAGAACCGCGAACTGAGCAAGCCGAACAGCGCGAAGGCAGGCAGCGCCGCGAGGAACGAGATCGTGTTGTAGAGGCTCCACTGCACATCGCTCGCGTGCATTTGGTCCGTCAGGTAATATTGCAGCACGGTCAGCGTGCCGGGCGAGAAATTCCACAAGAGCCACGCCGTCAGCGCCGGATAGATCGGCCAATGCCGCGCCAGCCGCGCGAGATCGGCCAGCAGATGGTCCTCGCTTTTGCGGCCGAGCCCCGCGAACACCGCGCGCGGCTTCCACAATCCCAGCGCACCGATCCCGGCCATCAACACCGCCATCAGCATATAGAGCGTGCGCACCGCGCCCGCGGCGCTCAGCGTTTCCAGATGTTGGCTGAGAAAGCCGCCCAGGGTCAGCGCCACGCCGATGGCGGCGGTGCCCACGAAATTCCACAGCGCGCTTATCTGGCCTGACATGGCGTGGCGCTGGCCGATGGTGGAGCCAAGCCCGTTCCACGCACCCCAGCAGAACAGGAAACAGATGCCGCACAGCATGGTGCTTATGAACAACATCGGCACGCTGACGCCGAGAAAAGCGAACGCGCCATAGATCGCGGCCGCCAGGAAACCGAACAGCAGGAAATAGCCCCGGTCGCCCAGCCCGAACGGGCTCCAGAAATCGCGCGCCAGTCCGAAGGCGAACGCGAGATAGCCCGGGATCGCCGCCCACAACCCGAAACTCGCCAGATCGTTGGCGGAGAGATGCAGCTTGTTCTTCAACAGGAACGACAGCGGGATTACCTGCACGCCGGCGGACAGGTTCACGAAATGCAGCGCCGCGATGATCGTGCCGGAATAGAAGAGGATGCGGAAACGCTCCGACGATGTGAGAGGCGCACGTGGCGTGTCAGTCATGCGGGCCACGCAGATGGGTCTTCCTCAGCCACTCGATGACATAAGGCATGAGATCGCGCTGATGCGGCACATGTCCGCCGCCTGCGACCGGCACGAACATCGCCTGATCGCCGAACCGCACCGCCAAGGTCTGGCCCATGTCGAACGGTACCACGGGATCATTCGCGCCGTGGAACAGCAGCACGGGGATTTTGATCTTGGGCAACACTTTCTCCGTCTCGAACGGATCGCGCGCCACCAGCCGCACCGGATAGATCCAATATTTCCGCGCCGCCACATTCACCACGGAGGTATAGGCCGCTTCCAGCACCAACCCATTGCCACGCCCCTCACTCGCCATCCGTGCCGCAACGCCGGAGCCCAGGCTGTGCCCCCACAGGATCAGCTTGGTGTATTTCGGCAGCGAAGCGAGCACCGCGCGCGCATCCTCCAGGATGCCCGCCTCGCTGGGGCTACCCGGATTGCCGGAATAGCCGCGATAGGACGCGAGCACCACGCCCCAGCCGCGCGCATGGAATCTCTCTCCCATCGGTGCGAAGTCCGTGATGCGCGCTTCGTTGCCAGTGAAGAAAACGAAGACCGGCTCGCGCGCATCGGCAGGAGGAATCGACCAGACGAGCACGCTGTCGCCATTCGGAACGGCAACCCGGCGCGCCTGATAATCAGCGGGCGGCGGACTCGGCGGGCCTTTGTCCGGGATGAACAGGAAATCGCGCTGGTAGATCGCGAGCAATGCGAACACGGCGAGATAGAGCGTGGCGGCCATTGCCAGCACGAAGATGAGGACGCGGCGCAACACCGTCATCGCAGGAACCGTCTCCTCGAATTCAGAACCCGGGCGTGGTCAGAATTTCGCCAGCGCGGGAATGCCAAAGGCGGCGATCCAGTGCGTGTCGCGCGACAGGGTAATGGCGAGCAGCGCCGCCAGGCCCAGGATCGCCAGTGTCGTGCCCACGACGCCCACGAAGCGGAACGGCGAGGGCCCGGAACTGATCGCCAGCCCGATGACGTGGAAAATACGGAGCACCACGAAGGCGAGCGCGAACCACGGCACCAGCATCGCCCATTGGCCGGAAACTTCCACAAGCCCCAGCAGGATCAGGAACAGCGGCGCGTTCTCCGCCAGATTGCCGTGCATGCGGATGCGCTTGAGGAGCGGCGGGCTACCGCCGTCTCCCAGGCCCGTCCGATACTTGCCGCGGCCGCGCGCGACGTACAGCACCAGCACCATCTGAAGCACCGCCACGAAGATCGCCGTGGCGGCGGTGAAGTGTGGAAACGATGTCATATTCGCCCCTTTGCCCAGTCCGGCGCCATCCTAGACCATCCGGGCGGCGGAATCTCAGTGCAAACGGGCGCGCGCCAGTTCAGTCCTGTCTGTGGCGGAAAGGTCGAGCCCGGCCGCGAGCGCGAACTGCTTGCGTGCCTCATCCGGCTTGCCCGCCCACACCAGCGCCTCGCCCCATTTCAGATGCAGGCGGCCCCAATGCGGCGCATAGCGCGCGGCTTCCGCGAATTTCGCGAGCGCGAGGTCGGAGCGGTTCTCCGCTACCAGCGCCTCGCCCCACATCTCCAGCGGATCGGCGAAATGCGGCGCCTTGTCGTTGGCGGTCTCGAATTTCGCGATGGCGCCTTTTGTGTCACCCTTAGCCAGAAGCATCGCACCCCAATCTGTGTAAGCGAAGGGGATCGACGGGTCCTGCGTCGCAGCTTGCTCGAACCAATAGGCGGCACCGTTCCAGTTCTTCTGCGCCGCCGCGATCTCGCCGCGCACGCGCAGGCAGAGATAACAATCGAGCGGCGTCTGGCCGATCAGCGCCCAGGCGGCTTTCGCATCGCCCGTCTTCGCCTCGGCTAAAGCCAGCCACGGCCAGGCCTGCAGACGAGCCTGCAAGGCATTGATCAGATTGCGGCCATCCGGCGTGGACAGCGTGGTTTGCAGATCGGCGCGCGCGGCCTGCCAGTCGCCCAGCGCCGCCATCTGCTCGAAACGCGGAAAGGCGACATTCGGGAGATTCCAGCCGTAATCGTTCGCGGCGATGGTGAAGATGCCCGCATCGCGGCGCGCACCCAGCATGCGGCGGGATGCGGCCAGATCATGCAGCCGCGCATCGTCCGCCGCCGCCATGTAGATGCCGCTCTCTTGCGTGCCTTCGAAATCCGGAATGGCGAAAAGCTTTCCATATTGGGAGAGCGCCGCCGCGTAATCGCCGGTCTCCTCGCCGACGGCGGCGCTGAGTTCGACCGCCATGACGTTGGCCGCCTTCTCGAGGATCTTGTGCCGGCCCTCTCCGGCAAGCGAGCGCACGCCGGCCTCGCTCGCCAGCAATTCACGCTCCTCATGGCCCGCGATGGACTCATCGCCCGCGAGATTGACCTGCGCCAGCGGCAGGTCGGGATCGAGCTCCACCGCCTTCTGCGCGTAGGCAAGCGCGGTCTCGATATCGCCGCGGCCGATGGGATAATAAGTCATGACGGCGAATGCCCAGGGCCGTTCCGAGCGCGGGCCGTTGAAGGCGAGATCGCGCTGGATCGGTTCGGATTCCGCAAGGCGGTTGTGGCTCTGCAGATAAACACTATAACGAAACGGCTGCGTCTGGCGGTAGATGTTTTCCGCCGCGCGATCGATCAGCGTGTCGAGATCGCTTTCGGGGCCTGCGAATTTCGCGCCCGCGTTTGCGCCGACGCGCGTCGTCAGCACGATGCCTTTTTCGTTGCGATAGATCTCGCCGGAAATATGCGTCTGGTTGCCGAGCCAGCCGGCCAGATAGCGATAGGCCTCGCCGATGGAGACGCCGGTGTCGGGGATTTCCACTTTCAGTCCGCCGCTGCCGGCATAGGTGCTGGCGGCGCGGCTGGAATCGATGCGCGCCTGCAAGCTGGCGAGGCGGTCGAGCAACTCGCTGGCCGCGACGTCGCCCGTCAGCCCCTTCTGCGCCAAGTCCGGCGGCACGGCGAAAGCGTCGATCACCACGCTGTCATCACGCGCCGCCGACCAGATCGCGGCGGCGATGCCGACCACCACCAGCACGCCAATGGCGACCAGCATCATCTGCAGCGCACCACGCATCTGGTCGTTGAAGCGCCGCCATTTCAGATGCGACATCTCGAAGGCGTTCAGCTCGACGAGGTTCTGGCCTTGCAGCCTGGCGAGCCGCGTTTGCTCGCGCAGATAGGCCCGCACCTCTTCCGCCGTGGCCGGATCGTGCGCCCCCATGGCGAACCCAAGCCCCGCGGGATCGGGCGCCGCCGGTTTGCCGCCAGCACTCTCGTCTTCAGCCACCTTTGCCACTCACGCTTGAGAGTTCGGATTTCTCGGAATCCGAAAGGGTGAGCGAGGCCGCCAGCGCGAATTGCCGGCGCGCGTCCTGCGCGTTGCCCACCCACAACAGCGCCTCGCCCCATTTCAGATGCAACCGTCCCCAATTCGGCGCAAGTGGTGCCGCCGCTTCGAATTTGGCGAGCGCGAGATCGGAGCGCTTCTGCGCCATCAGCGCCTCGCCCCACATCTCCAGCGGATCGGCGAATTGCGGCCCCTTCGCATTGGCGCTGCGGAATTTCGCGATGGCGCCGCTCGCATCGCCTTCCGCCAGCAACGTCGCGCCCCATTCGGTCTCGGCAAACGGTACCGATGGCGCAGCCTTGAGTGCGAGCGCGAACCATTGCGGGGCCTCGCGCACATTACCCTCGATGGCGGCGACCTTGCCGCGCGCGATGATCGCCGGATAGCAATCGGGTGGCGTGGCGCGCAGCAGCGCGTCGGCCTGCTGCGGCCTGCCGGTCCACGCGAAGGCGACGGCCCCGATCGGCTCGATCCGGCAAGGCAGCGCCGCGGCCAGCGCCAACGCGGCGGGAGATTGATAGAGCTTGGCGCTGGGCTGATTGACCGCGTTGACCATCATGATCGAGGCGGTGGCGTCTGTGGTCGCCGTCTCCCAATCCCCAAACGCCGCCGGCACCAGCTGCATCGCCGCGGAGAATTCCGTGAGCTGGTTGAAGGTCTGCGAATGGAACGCGTTGTATTCGGTGAGCGCCGCGCCGTCGTGATCCAGCGCCAGCGCTTCGGCGCCCTGGATGCGCGCGAGGCCCGCAAGGCCGTTATAATCGGGCAAGAGCGACGCTGCTTGGTATTTCTGGCTGGCGGCGTGGAAGTCGCCCAGCGCGGCGGAGAGTTGCGCATCCATCATCGCATGCATGATCGTCGCCGCGCGCGGGGAGACTTGCGGATCGCGCCCCGGCGCCAGCAGCGGAAGGCCGGTATGCAGCGCGCTGAGCGCCGCCTCGTCATGACCCAGCCGGCTTTCGTTGAGCGCGATCAGATTGTAGGCCATGCCGAAATCGTGGTCGCCGGTGAGCGCCGCATCCGCCTCCTCCACCGCTTCGCGATAGCGGGCATGGTTGGTCAGGCTGTTCGACAGGCCCAGATGCGCCCATTTGCCCTCGCCTGGCGGACCCCAGGCGAGAAGGTTCCGCAGCACGATGTCGCTCTGCGCTGCCTGATTGTGTTCGAGCAGATAGACGGCATAGCGATAAGGCTGGGTGTTCTTGTAGATCGCATCCGCCATCTGCTGCATGAGCTTGGCGAGATCGCCGGGCGCGCCATAGACCGTGACGCCCGGCTCGCCGCCCACCCGCGCGGTGACGGCGATGCCGCTATCGGTGCGCCAGACCTCGCCGCTGATATGGGTCTCATGGCCCAGCCAATCGCGCAGATAGTGGTTGAGATCGCCGATGGAAATTCCGGTGTCCGGGATCGCCACCTTGATGTCGTCGCGCCCCCAATTGTTGGAATAGGTGGAGGCGGCGCGCGCCGTCGGCGTTTCGTTTTGCAGAAGCGCAAGGCGGTCGAGCAGCTGGCTGGCGACGACCTGGCCGGTCAAGCCGCGATCGCTCATCTGCGGCGGCACCGAGAAGGCTTCGATGACGAGATTGTTGTCATGCGCCGCCGACCACATCGCCGCGATCAGCGCCACCACCACCATGAGCGCCACGACGCCGACCAGCGCCTGCAACGCGATGCGCGTCAGATCGCCGATATGCTGGTAGCGCAGCGCCGCAAGCAACAGCGGCCGCTGCTCGATCAGCTTGTCCGCTTCGTGCTTGAGCGAGCGGATGCGCTGTTCCAGGAACTGGATCTCCAGCCGGTCGCGCGCCAGCCCGGCGGGCGCCTGCGCCAGCAGGGCATCCTCATCCGCGTCTTCCTGATCTTTTTCGACGTTCTCAGCCATGGTGAATTAAAACTAGCCTGTCTTGTGGCGAAAGCGCGAGCCCGGACGCGATGGCGAACTGCTTGCGCGCACCCTCCTTGTCGCCAGACCACAGGAGCGCCTCGCCCCATTTCAGATGCAGCCGTCCCCACGCGGGCGCATAGCGCGCGGCTTCGGCGAATTTCGCGCGCGCGAGGTCGGAGCGGTTCTGGCGGATCAGCGCCTCGCCCCACATCCCCAATGGATCGGCGAAGTGCGGGCCTTTCTGGTTGGCGATCTGGAACTTCGCGATGGCGCCTTCGAGATCACCCCTGGCCAGCAGCATCGCGCCCCACTCGGTTTCGGCATAGGGCGTGTGCGGCGAGCGGGCGGCGACGGTTGCGAAATCCTGTTCGGCTTCGGCGAAGCGGCCTTCCAGCGCCGCGATGTCTCCGCGCCTGCGCAAGCAGTCGTCGCAATCGCGCGGCGTGGTGGCGATGAGCGCGTCGGCGCGCTTGCGGTCGCCCGTCATCGCCATCGCATAGGCAAGCTCCGGCGTCATTAGCAACTCGCCCCAGGTCTGGTCCGACTGCGCGCGCAGCAGCGCGTCCGTGGCAAGTCCCTGCTTGACGGCGGCGGCCCAGTCGCCGGATGCCTCCGCGATGGCCATCTGCGCCAGCGGCACCTGCGCATCGGGGCGGCCTTGCGAATCCTTCGCTGCCATGTCCGAAACCAGGCTGCGCGCCAGTGCGATATCGTGCCAGCCCGCGGCATCGGCCGCGGCGCTTTGCAGATAGGCATTGCGCATCGGTGTCAGCGCGGCAAGCCGCTTCCAGGAATCGCCCGCCTCGGCGAAATCGCCGGTGCTTTCGTCGCGATAGGCCGTGAAGAGGAACTGCGCGACAAGCGGATCGAAATCGGAGCCATTTCCGTTGCGCAAGAACTGCTGGGCCTCGTCGGAATTCTGGCGCGTTGCCTCGTCATGGCCGAGATTGGCCTCGCCCACCGCGAGCCAGGCATGGGTGATGGCATTGCCGGGATCGAGGCGCACCGCTTCACGGCCCTTCTCCAGCGCGCGCACCATGTCGCCCTCGAAGAAATAGATCTTGGCCCAGGCGGCGTTCGCCAGCGCGCGATCCTTGGCGCTTCCCTGCTGCGCCAATGCGGGGATCAGCGCTTCCGCTTCCGCGAAACGCCGCTGGCGCACGAGATATTCGACATGGCGATAGGGCCGCGCCGCGGCGAAGACCTGCTCGGCCGATTTCGTCACCAGCGTGTCGAGATCGCCCGCCTTGCCCTCCACCGTCACGCCCGGCTGGGCGCCGTAGCGCGTGGTGAGCGCGAAGCCTTGTGGCGTATGAACGAGATCGCCCGAGACATACGTCTCCTGGCCCAGCCACTCGCGCAGGTAACGGTCCAGCTCGCCCAGCGATACGCCGGTGTCCGGAATCTCCACCCGCACCGCTTCGCCGCTGTCGGCGCGATAGGAACTGGCGGCCTGGGTCGTGGCGGTTATGTCGGTCTGCATCGCGCCGAAGCGGTCGAGCACGCGCCCCGCCAGCACGCTACCCGTCATGCCCGATTGCGCCACGTCCGCCGGCACCGAGAAGGCATCAACGACGAGGTCGTGATCCTGCGTCGCGTTCCACACCATGGAGGCAAGGCCCAGCACAAGGAGCAGCACGACGAGGAAACCCGCGATCTCCAGCGAGAAGCGCGCGTAATCGCTGAAGCGGCGGAAGCGCAGATGGGAAAGCTCGAACTCGTCCTTCTTCTGCAGCGTGTCGATCTGCAGATCGGCGAGGCGGCTCTGCTTGCGCAAATAATCGCGCGCCTCCGCGCTTGTTTGGCCGAGCGCCATCTGCGCCGCGAGCGCGCTGCCTTCAGCAGAGGTGGTGATTTCTTCTTCAGCCATGGGCAACTCTCATGCGCGCGAGTTCGGACTTCTCGGCATCGGAAAGATAAAGGCTCGAAGCGATGGCGAATTGCGCCCGCGCTTCGTCCTTGTGCCCCGCGTAGAACAGCGCCTCGCCCCATTTCAGATGCAGCCGCCCCCAGTTCGGCGCGAGGCGAGCGGCGGCGGCGAATTTGGCGAGCGCGAGGTCTGAGCGGTTCTGTATCATCAACGCCTCGCCCCAGCCCTCCACGGGATCGGCGAAGCGCGGGCCCTTGTCGGTGGCGATGCGGAACTGCGCGATGGCGGCATCCGCATTGCCCTCGGCCAGTTTCATCATGCCCCAATCGCTGTAGCCGAACGGAATGGACGGTGCGTTCTTCACTTCCGACGCGAACCAGAAATCGGCGCGGCCCCATCGCTTTTGCATCGCGGCGATCCGTCCGCGCACGCGCAGGCAGATGTCGCAATCGCGCGGCGTGGCGCCGATGACGGTCTCGGCCTGCGCGAACTGCCCGGTGCCCGCCAGCGCCAACGCGTAATAGGCCGCACCCTGCCCCGGCAGGAGAATGCGGCGCGTGGCCGTGAAAGCAGGCTGCGCCGCGGTCTGCGCGATTTCCCGATAGACCGCGATCGTGCCGGGCCAATCCCCCGCCATGGCGCGGCCTTGCAAGGAATAGGTCAGCAGGAAATCGCGATAAGCGGGAGCGTCGCCCGCGACGGCACGGCCATAAGCGATCTGCCGGTCGAGCGACGCACGATCATGCAGCCAGCCATAATCGGCGATCTTGACCAGCGAACTCCCCTTGGCGGAGAGCGCATAGCTGGGCAATTGTTCGATCCGTGTGAGCAGCGCCACGTCGTCAAGGAAGGCGCCGAGTTTCTGGTTGATGTTGGCGTGGATGAACAATGTGGCGACCTGAAGCTTGGCGGGATTGAGGTCGGAGCGGCCGCTCTCGGCGATCTCCAGCGTCTTGCGGAAATCGGAAAGCGCCGGTTCGTCGCGGCCGAGTTCGCGCTCGGTCTCGCCATGATTCTCCCAGGCAAGCGTGTTCTGCGGATCGAGGGCCTGGGCGCGTTCGTTCTTGGCGAGGGCGGCGCGCCAATCGCCGTTCTGGTAATCCGTGTTGCTCCACAGCGAGTAGGCCCAGGCCTGCTCGCGCGGCTCGCCGGTCGCGGCCAGGCGCGCCACGATGGGCGCGGGGTCGCCACCGGTGTTCGCCAGATGCACGGCGTAACGATAAGGCTGCGTCTTCTCGAAGACGGCCGCCGCCGCTTTCTCGATCAGCGCGTCGAGATCGCTTTCCCTGCCGGTGAAGACGACGCCCGCATCGGCGCCGGCCCGCGCCACCACCGCGATGCCGGTGTCAGTGCGCCAGATCTCGCCGGTGATATGCGTTTCATTGCCCAGCCACTGGCGCAGATAGCGGTTGAACTCTCCGATGGAGACGCCGGTATCGGGGATCTGCACCTTAATGTCGTTACCCCAATTGTTGGCGTAAGAGTTCGGCGCGCGCAGCGAATCCGTGCTGTCCTGCAAGTCCGCCAGCTTGTCGAGCAGGCGCGACGCCACCACCTGCCCCGACAGCCCGCGCTCGGCAAGACTCTGCGGCACCTGGAAGGGCTCGATCACGAGGCCGCGTGCCTCATGCGCCGACCACATCGCGCCCAGCACGACGGAGGCGACGGCGAGGAACAGCAGCGCCACGGCCAGCTCGAAGCTCACCTTCATCACGGCGCTGGCGTTGGAGAAGCGCAAGGACCAGCGGCGCAATGTGTCGTCGCGCTTGATGTCCTCGATCTGCAGATCGGCGAGTTCGATCTGCCGCTCGATCAACTGCTCGACCTTGCCGCTGCCCGACAGCGCGCCCAGCGCCGCCGCCAGAAGCGCCGCGCTGGACTCCGCCGGACGCGGCGCGTGGGAACCGCCGCTCTCTTCAGCCATGGGAGGCCCGCGCCAGTTCGGATGTTTCGGAGGGTGTGAGATCGAGGCCGCGTGCGATAGTGAATTGCTTGCGCGCTTCGTCCTTGTCGCCGGACCAGACGAGCGCCTCGCCCCATTTCAGATGCAGGCGTCCCCAATTGGGCGCAGCTTGCGCGGCTTCGGAGAATTTCGACAGCGCGAGATCGGAATGGTTCTGCGCCATCAACGCTTCGCCCCACATCTCCAGCGGATCGGCGAAGCGCGAGCCTTTCTCATGCGCGATGCGGAATTTCGCGATTGCGCCTTCCGCATCGCCCTTCTCCAAGAGCACCCGGCCCCAATCCGAATAATTCATCGGGATCGACGGCGCGGCATAGGCGGCTCTGGCGTACCACCAAGCGGCGCCGTCCCAATTGTGTGCGATGGCATCGATGCGGCCTCGCGCGCGCAAGCAGGGCACGCAATCCGCCGGTGTTTTCGCGATCAGCGCGAGGGCGAGCTTCACGTCGCCGAGATTGGCCGCGGCCAGCGCGCGGGGCGGCGCGTCGGTCTCGACATTGAAGCTCAGCAGGAAGGGATTGGGCAAGAGACCGGCGTGGAACTGAGGCGCCGCCGCCGCCACGGCATCCCAGCGCTCGAGGGCAGCGTTGGCGAGCTGTACGTTGCCCTGATGCGTCAGCCGCGTGAGGGTATCGGACGGCGGCGCGAACGAGGCAAAGGCGGCCTGAAAGCAGCCGCCATCGTGCAGCAGCGCGCAAGCCACCATTTCATCGTCCGTGCCGCCGTCGATGTCGTTGAGCGCGATGCGCTTGCGGGCGAAATCGAGACCGGCGCCGTAATCGCCAGCCAGCTCGGCGACTTGAAGCCGCATGGCCATGACGCGCTGGGCCAAAGCCTGCGCATCCATCGTGGGATCGCCCGCATCGGCATTCTTCAACGCGGATCGCCCGAAGGTGAGCGCATTTTCTTCATGCCCGATGCCGGCCTCACCATCGGCGAGATTGAATTGCGGAAGCAGAACGGTGGGATCGCTCTCGATGCCTTTGCGCGCGTAAACATCGGCGCGCGGGATGTCGCCCGTCATGATCGTCAGATGCGCCAAGCCGTTATAGGCCCACGCGCGCTCGCGCGCATTGTCTCCGGCGGCGATCGTCTGCAGGATCGCGGTGCTCTCGGCTGCGCGGCCACGATCTTCGAGCCAGGCCGCGTAGCGATAAGGCTGCGTGCTGCGAAAGACCCGCTCGGCCGCCTGCTCGATCAGCGCATCGATATCGGCCTCGCTGCCCTTGAAGACGGGCGTGCTCTCGCCGCCGGCGCGGGCGGAGAGCGCGAGACCATCCGGCGTGCGATAGATCTCGCCCGAGATGTGCGTCTCGTGGCCCAGCCATTGGCGAAGATAGCGGTTGAACTCCCCGATGGAGACGCCGGTATCGGGGATCTGCACCTTGATGTCGTCGCCCCAATTGTTCGCATAGCTCGCGGACGCGCGCATCGTCACGGTCTGCGCCTGGAAGGAGGCAAGACGGTCCAGCACCTTGTTCGCGATGACTTCGCCGGTGAGCCCCTTGGCCGCCAGATCGGGCGGCACGCTGAACGCCTCCACGACGAGGCCGTTGTCGCTGGCGGCGCTCCAGATCGCGGCCCCCAGCGCCACCACGATGAGAAGGCCTACCGCCGCCAGCATCACCTGCAGCGCGCCGCTCATCTGGTCGCTGAAGCGCCGCCAGCGCAGATGCGACAACTCGAAGGCGTTCTGCTCGATCAGGTTCTGGCTTTGCAGATCGGCGAGGCGGCCCTGCTTCTCCAGATAGGCCGCGGCGCGCGGATCGAGCGGATGCGCCTGCGCGATAGCCTCCGCGCCTGCCGCGCCGGAGATGTTCACCTTCGGCGCGCTTGCTTCGCTTTCAGCCATGCGACGCCCGTGCGAGTTCGGCTTTCTCGCTGTCCATGAGGTCGAGGCGGGCGGCGATGGCGAATTGCCGGCGGGCCTCATCCTTGTGGCCGGTATAAAGCAGCGCCTCGCCCCATTTCAGATGCAGCCGTCCCCAGTTGGGTGCGTAGCCCGCCGCCTCACCGAATTTGGCGAGCGCGAGGTCGGCGTGGTTCTGCATCATCAGCGCCTCGCCCCAGCCTTCCAGCGGATCGGCGAAATGCGGACCTTTGGCATGCGCGGATTGGAATTTGGCGATGGCGCCCGCCGCGTCGCCTTTTGCGAGCAGCATTTGGCCCCACTCCGTGTCGGCGAAAGGCACGGACGGCGTGCGGGCGGAGAGCATCGCGTACCAATAGCCCGACGCCGCCCAGCGATGCTCTTCCCTGGCGATGCGCCCGCGCATGCGCAGGCAGAGGTCGCAATCGGCCGGCGTGGACGCGATCTCTCTATTCGCGGTGGCGAAATCGCCCGCGATCGCCGCCGCCGCCGCGTCGATCGGCGCCCACACGCGGTCGTGGAACGTTTCGGCCGCGGGACCGAAGGATTTGAGCACCGGCAGAAGCGTGACTTCGTTGGATTTCAGCGCGGCCCAGTGCGCGAACAGAAAATCCACGGTCAGCAGATTGGCGCTGCGATTGATAATCGTGTTGGGATCCCTGGTCGGCGGCATCGCCGCCAGCACGCCGCGGAATCCGCCGCCGTCGTGGAGGAAGGCATAGGCCGACATGTCGGCATCGTGCAAAACCTCGTACTGGTTCAGGAAATCGGGAAGGCTTTCGGCACGGCGCTGAGCCGCCAACTGGGCCGTATAATCGCCCAGGCTGTTGGCAAGTCCCGCCTCGTTCTGCAGCAGCGCGAGTGCCAAGCCGCGATGATCGATGCTGGACGCCTGGTCGGCATCGCCGAACTGCGCCAGCTTGCGCTCGGCGTCCAGCGCCGCTTCGTCATGCTGCTGTGAACTTTCGTCGTTGGAGAGATCGATATAGGCCATGACGAAGCCCGGGCGCGCCGCCAGCGAGGCGTGCAGGTCGCGCACCGCCTGCGGCAGGTCGCCATGCAACTGGTCGAGCGTCGAGAGGCCGACATAGGCCCAGGCGCGATCAAGTGACGAACCGTTCTCGATCAGCGTGTGATAAGCGGCCTCGGATTCCGCGTTGCGGTTGCGATTGCCGAGATAGACGGCATAGCGATAAGGCTGCGTGCGCTGATAGACGGCCTCGGCCGCCTGCTGCAGCAGCTTCTCGAAATCGGCGTCGGTGCCGGTGAAGCTGGGGCTGGCATCCGACCCCACCCGCGCGGTGACGGAAATGCCACCCTTGCCGTCGCGATAGACCTCGCCGGAGATATGCGTCTCATGCCCCAGCCATTGGGCGAGATATTCGTAGGCTTGGCCAATGGAGATGCCCGTATCGGGGATCTGCACCTTGATGTCGCTGCCCCAATTGTTGGCATAGCTGGAGGCGGCGCGGTTGGACACCGTCTGCGCCTGCATCTGGGCCAGCTTGTCGAGCAGGCGCGCGGCCACCACGTCGCCCGTCAACCCACGATTGGCGAGATCCGGCGGCACGGAGAAGGACTCGATGACGAGGCCGTCGTCATGCGCCGCGCTCCACAAGGCCGAACCCACGATGACGACGATGAGCAGCGCCACCAGCGCCAGCGCCACCTCGAAGGCCACCTTCATCAGGGCGCTGGAATGGCTGAGCTTCAGGATGCGGCGCCGCACCGGCTCTTCATCGCGGAAATCCTCCGCCTGGAGACGAACGAATTCGGCCTGCGCCTCGGCGAGCCGGGCCTGCTCGGCCAGGAAGCGGTCCGCCTTGTCCCGGCTGGCCGCGCCCAACGCCAAAGCCGCGGCCGCGCCATCGCTGGCCGTAGCGCCGGACCGGTCTGAATAAGGCCTGTTTTCCTCGTCGTCGCTCACGGTCGCCCCCGCCACTTGGGTGTGGCGCAGGAACTATAGCGGATGATTCCCGGATGGGGGAAAGGGCGCGGCTTTCACTTCGTATCGGGCGCCTTGACGCCGTCATACCCCCAGACCGTGGCGGCGGTGTCGCCCTTGGTCAATTGCACCTCTTCCTTGTAGGGACGGCCGGAGGTGCGGCCGACCCACAGGCGCAGAGTCGTGGCGCCGCCCTCAATCAGAAAGATATCCGCCGTCTCGCCTCCCATGATGTCCGAGCCTTCGATGCGGCAGGTGCGTGTCTCCAACGCAAAGCCCTTGCGGTAATTCGCCTCTTCCTGCGCCTGGTCCCAGGGCTTGATCTCCCAACCGGCCGAGGGGAAAGCGCCTATCCTTTTCGAATAATGCTGGCCGTCGACCCGGATATCGGAGCTGCCCATATCCACATTGCCGCCGATCACCAGATGGAATTCCGAATGCTGCGCGGTGTGGATCCCCTTGATCCTTGCCGCCAAAGCCGTGTCGCAATCGTCGGCCTGGGCGGGCAGCGCGGGTTGAAAGGCCAGTGTCAGTAATATCGCCGCCAATGCGTAGCGCATGTATTCTCCCTCGAAATCACCAGATATCCGGCGCGTGGATGTCCCTGTACTGGAAAGTACGCAAAGCTGTTTCGCCGTGATCGAAGGTGCTCGACACCTTCAGCCGCAGGCCGGAGGCGCGGGAGACCCATACGCGGTTCTGATAATGCTTGCCGCCCTCGAGCGTGTCGGTATCGAAGATATCGGCCAGGTCGCCGTCCACCGCCTCCACACCGCTTTTGCGGCAGATCATCGGTTGGGTCGCGACCGCGTCGCGCACCTTGGCGGCGTCCTTGTCCTGGTCCCAGTTCATCAACCTCCAGCCCGGATTGGTGCAGCCGTCGCATTGCCCGTAGCGCTTGCCGCCGATGGACACATGCTGGCCGGACATGGCCACGCGCCCGCCAATCGTGACGGAGTATGTATCGTGATAGGGCCGCGAAATCAGCTTGATCACGGATGATTTGACGGCATCGCAGTCATCCGCCAGCGCGGGCTGCGCGGCAAACAGCAAGGCGGCAAATAGCAATTTGGCGGACATGAGAGGCCCCCTCCAGGCCGACTTTATCCCCTCTTGCGCATCAGGAGAGAGGAGAAATGTGAAGGGATTGTTGCCCGCCTCCGTCTTCACTCTATTATGGCCCAAAATCCGGGGTGTCTTCTTATGTTGGGTTTGATGCAGGACTGGCCGTTGCTGGTCCACAAGATCATCGATCATGCCGCGCTCTATCACGGCGACCGCGAGGTGGTGGCGCGCACGGTCGAGGGGCCGATCGTCCGCACGAACTACCGCGAGATGGCGGGACGGTCGCGCCGGGTGGCGAGCGCGCTGGCGAAGCGCGGCATCAAGCTCGGCGACCGTATCGGCACGCTCGCCTGGAACACCCACCGCCATATCGAGGCCTGGTACGGCATCACCGGCATCGGCGCCATCTATCACACGCTCAATCCCCGGCTGCACCCCGACCAGCTCGCCTGGATCGCCAACCATGCCGAGGACAAGGCGATCTTCTTCGACACCACCTTCCTGCCGCTGATCGAGCAGATCGCGCCCAAGCTGAAGAAGACGAAGTTCTTCGTGGCACTGACCGACGCGGCGCATCTGCCGAAGAGCAAGCTGAAGAACCTCGTGGCCTATGAAGACTTCATCGCCAAGGCCGATCCGGATTTCGCGTGGAAGGAATTCGACGAGCACACGGCGTGCGGGCTTTGCTACACCTCCGGCACCACGGGCAATCCCAAGGGCGTGCTCTATTCCCACCGCTCCAACGTGCTGCATGCCTTCATGGCGGGACAGGCCGATGCGATGGGCTTGCGCAATGTGGATGCGGTGCTGCCCATCGTGCCGATGTTCCACGCCAATGCCTGGGCGCTGGTCTTCGCGGCGCCCATGTGCGGCGCCAAACTGGTGCTGCCGGGACCGAAGCTGGACGGACCTTCCGTCTGCGAACTCCTCTCCAGCGAGGAAGTGACGATGAGCGCCGCGGTGCCCACCGTGTGGCTGGCGCTGTTCCAATATCTGGAGGAGAGCGGCAAGACCTTGCCGCACCTGAAGCGCGTGTTGATCGGCGGCTCGGCCTGCCCGCGCTCCATGATCGAGGCCTTCGAGACGAAATACGACGTGCAGGTCACCCATGCCTGGGGCATGACGGAGATGAGCCCGCTCGGTTCGCTGGGCACGCTCAAGGTGAAGATGGCGAACCTGCCCTATCAGGAACAGCTCGACTACAAAGTGAAGCAGGGTCATCCGCCCTTTGGCGTCGAGATGAAGATCACCGACGACAAGAACCGCGAGCTGCCGCGCGACGGCAAGGCGTTCGGCCGCCTCAAGGTGCGCGGACCGGCGGTGGCGAAGGGCTATTTCAAGGGCGAGGGCAAGGACGCCTTCGACAAGCAGGGCTGGTTCGACACCGGCGACGTCGCCACCCTCGATGCCGACGGCTACATGACCATCACCGACCGCGCCAAGGACGTGATCAAATCCGGCGGCGAGTGGATCTCCTCCATCGAGATCGAGAATCTGGCGGTGGGTCATCCGGCGGTGGCCGAGGCGGCCGTGATCGGCGTGCCGCATCCCAAATGGGACGAGCGGCCGCTGCTCATCATCGTGCTGAAGCCAGGCAAGACCGCGACGAAGGAGGACATCCTGCAATTCCTCGACGGCAAGATCGCCAAATGGTGGATGCCCGACGACGTGATCTTCGTGGACGAAATTCCGCACACCGCCACGGGAAAGATACAAAAAACCGTCTTGCGCGAACGTTACGGAAAGCACAGGCTCCCGACGATCTAACCAACTCCGGGCGGGGGCCCAAAATAAAAGGGGACTTCATGCGAATCCTGGGCGTCGTGGCGCGGTTGTCCTGCGCGGCGTTCGCCGTTTCGCTGCTCATCGGGCTCATCGCGAGCTTCGGCACGCGGCTGGGATTCTGGGACTACCGCTTCGGCCTCTATGTGCTGTTTCCCTGGTGCCTCTATGTGGGCATCGTGGGTGCGGCACTCGGCGCCGTCTGGGCGGTGGGCGCATTCTTTGGCGATAGCGGCAGCGGCGCGGGTTATGGCGCCGCGGGCCTTATCGGCTGCATCGCCGTGATCGCAATGCCACTCTATACGCTGGCCATGAGCGCCGAGCTCCCGCCCATCCACGACATCACCACCGACACCGAACACGCCCCCGAATTCGTCGCGCTTTTGAACCAGCGCCCAGGCGCGGAGAACCCGCCGGATTATCGCGGCACGACACTCGTGTGGTTCAAGGGCAAGCATATGCAGGTGGGCGCGCTGCAGCACAAATATTACGAGGACGTGCACGCCACCGCGATCCTGACGCCACCGGAATCCCTGTTCCGCAAGGCCACCCGCGCCGCCAACTCCATGGGCTGGACCATCGTCGCCATAGCGCCCGACGAAGGCCGCATCGAGGCCACGGACACCAGCTTCTTCTTCGGCTTCACCGACGACATCGTCATCCGCGTGAAACCGGCGGGCATGGGCGCCCGCCTCGACATCCGCTCCGAATCCCGCATCGGCGAGAAGGACTGGGGCCGCAACGCCGACCGCATCCGGGCCTATATGAAACGGCTGGCGACGAGCTGAGCGTTCACGGCCGGGCATTTCCAAACGTCCTGACAATTCGAGCCGCATTGCGCGGCGCGCTTTCGAGGAGGTTGCAATGCCCTATACGCTGGGACCCGCGGCAGACCCTATGGCCATTGCCGAGCAGCAATACGGCACAGCCGCGACCGTCCAGTTCACCCAATTCACCTCCTGCATCGGCCTTCTGGGCTATAACGGAGGCCAGGTGACGGGCGTTCATCTCGTCATGGTGTCGAACGACGACACGGTGTTCGACAATCAGGCCGCCGATCTCGCGGTTCAGGCGCTTGGCGTTTACACCTCGGTGGTGGTTATCGGCGAGACGGATTTGTGGGAAGCCAATGTCGGCGCGGCCTACAATTATCTGCTGGGCTTGCTGAACAATTCCGTGATCATAGAGACTGGCGACGGCATCTATGGCGGCCGCGTCGAGAACGGCGTCCCGCAATATTGGGATCAACCCGACGGCACGGCCGGCCAGTACGTCGACGTGCCTTAGCGCATGGCGACGCGTTGAACCCGCGCGTTCACGGCGGAGTGTTGCCACGCGTCTTGGAACGAAGCTTCGATTCCGGGATGCGGCAAAGCATGGCTTATACATTCAAGAAGGCGGATCATCCGCTCTTCATCGGCGAACGCGAATACGACACCGCGAGCGACATCCGTTTCACCCTTTTTACGAGCTGCATCGGCGTGGCGGTGCAGAACGGCCAGAAAGTCACCGGCGTTCATCTGTCTATCTACGGAACGGATGGCGACAAATTCGACAATACCGCCGCGGCCGAGGTCGCCAAGCTGCTGGGCGACAAATACGAACAGGCCCTGATCCTCGGCAAGGTCGAAATCTGGGAAAAGCAGGTCTACAACGCCTATACCTACCTGAAATCCCTCCTGCTGGTGAAGCCCGCAATCGTCGGCGGTCCGGATGGGATCTACGGCGCCCGTTATCAGCTGGACAAGTTCCAGGGATTTCAGGGCGCCTATTTCGACTATTATGAAACCGGGGACGAACAAGAAGACAGCGAATAGCCCACGCCGTCCTTGCGCACGCGCCCCTCGCGTTCGAGCTGGATCAAGTGGGCTTGCACCGAGCGCGCCGCCGCCGGATGCAGGCGTTTGTCGACGTCCGCGTACATGCGCGCGACCATCTCAGGAATGGTGGAGAGACCATCGGCGATGGCGGCGAGGATTTGCGCTTCGCGGTCGAGGCGGTGATCCAGATAGGCTTGCAGGAACGGCTTGGGATCGCGGATCGGCGCGCCGTGCGTGGGATATAAAATGCGGTCGCCGCGCGCTATAAGTTTGCGCAAGCTGGCCAGGTATTGCGTCATGTCGCCGTCGGGCGGCGTCACCACGGTGGTGGACCAACCCATCACGTGGTCGCCGGTGAAGAGCGCCCGCTCGTTCTTCAGCGCGAAGCACATGTGATTGGAGGTGTGGCCCGGCGTGTAGACGCATTCGAAAGCGAAGCCGTCGCCTTCGATGATGTCGCCATCTTTCACGCGCACATCCGGCATGAAGGCGCGGTCGCCGCCTTCTTCCATCTTCACGCCATCGTCGAGACCAGATCCGTGCGGACCGAAAGCGTAGGTTTTCGCGCCAGACCATTCCTTCAGTGGAGCAGCGGCCGGCGAATGATCGGAATGGGTGTGGGTGACGAGGATGTGGCTGACGCGCTTGCCGTCCAGTGCGCGCTTCAAGGCGTCCAGATGTTCGGGCATCACCGGTCCGGGATCGATCACGGCGACGTCGCGGTCGCCCACAAGATAAACGCCCGTGCCGCGAAAGGTGAACGGCCCCGGATTGGGCGCGAGCACGCGGGCGATCAGCGGCGACAGCGCGATGCGCGCACCGAAGGGGGCGTCGAAGGTGCGATCGAACGGAATCGCCATGTCACACTGTAGCGGATTTCCGCCGCCTGATCTTGAGGAGCCGGACAATGGCATCCGGCCGCGTGCGGCGCAGGATGCGGGCAAGCGTGCGCGGCGCGCGGGTGGTGAAGCGCTCCAGCACGACGGAGAAAGGCGGCGCGCGATGCCGTGCCCGCTGGATCCAACGCCGCGCCAGCCGCGACTGGGTGGAAAGGATCGCGCAGCCGATGGCGAAGGGTGTGACGCCGATCAGCGGTATGGGGATCGGCAGGATGGTGAGTGCCAAGCCCGTCACGACCAGCAGCAATCCGAGGGTAATGAGAGCGGTCTTGCGCAAGCCGAGCTCCATACGGACCGACTCTCGCGGCCCACACGGACTCCTACGCCAAATCGGGCGTGGATGATCAACAAATATGGAAAATCTTTACGCCCGAAAATCAGGCCTGTAAGCGCGCCATCATCTGGGCATAACGCGCGATGGCGTCCGGGCGCGTGCGGCGCAGGGTGCGGCGGAAATAGTCCGGCGCGCGCTCGGCGAAGCGCTCGACCGTGCGGGAGAGGAGCGCGGAGCGGTGTCGCGCTCGCTGGATGCCGCGCCGCGCCCGGCGGGAGTTAGCGGTCAGCAAGGTTCCACCACCCAGCAACATGGTCAGGCCGATGGGCGGCAACGGAACCGGCACAAGCATCACCAGCAGGCCAGCCGCAGTCAGCGCCGCACCGGAAGAAACCAGGAAAAGCCTGCGAAATCCGTGTGTCATGGGTCGAGAACGCGGGTTTGACCGGTTTCGATCCCTCCCATAACGTCGCGCACCCTGGAACTTGACCCCGAAGTGGCTGGAGCGACACATGAAATTCTACAATTCCATCGGGCCCAATCCCCGCGTCGTGCGCATGTTCATGGCGGAGAAGGGGATCGTGATCCCCAGCGAAGAAGTTGATTTGATGAAGGGCGACAACCGGCGCGAGCCGCATCTGTCGCGCAACACCATGGGCCAGATGCCCGCGCTGGAGATCGAAGGCGGCCACCACGTCACCGAGATAACCGCGATTTGCGAATATCTGGAGGAGAAGTTCCCAGACCCGCCACTGATCGGGTCGACACCCGAGCAGAGGGCGGAGACGCGCAAATGGACGCGCCGCATCGACCTCAACATCTGCGAGCCGTTGGCCGGCGGTTTCCGCTACAGCCTCGGCCTGGCGATGTTCAAGGACCGCATCCCCACCGTTCCGGAAGCGGCGGACGGGTTGAAGCGTGTCGCGCAGCATTACCTGAAGTGGCTGGACGGCGAGATGGAAGGCAAGGAATTCGTCTGCGGCAAGCGCTTCACGCTCGCGGACGTGCTGCTCTTCGCCTTCCTCGATTTCGGCGGGCAGGTGGGACAGCCCCTCAACCCCGAATTCACCAACCTCACCGCCTGGTTCGCCCGCGTAAAGGAACGCCCGAGCGCGAAGGCGTGATGCTGTCGAGCTATCTCCGCACGGCTACCCTCCCCTTGAGGGAGGGTCGACAATTTGCGGAACGAAGTGGAGCAAATTTCGGGGAGGGGCTCACTCCGGATATCTCCGCGTGTGCGTCTCTCCAGCGGCAATCAGTTCGGAGTGAGCCCCTCCCCGAAAAACGCTTCGCGTTTTATCGACCCTCCCTCAAGGGGAGGGTATCCGCGTGCGCCTTCTTTCTTCTCGCGCTTTCGACCCCCGCCTGCGCCACGCCGGGCGTGACGCCGACGGAAGTCGTGGTCGGCACGCATGTCGATCTCAGCGGGCCGCTGTCGCCGCTGGGCATCGCCGTGCGCAATGGGTTGCAGTTGGGCTTCGATGACGGCAATGCGCGCGGCGGCGCGTGGGGGCGCAAGCTGCGCCTTGTCGTGGCCGACAACGGCTATGATGCGAACAAGGCATTGGAAGCAGAGCGCGGCATTCTCGCGCCGGACCGCATCTTCGCCATGCTCTGCCCCGTCGGCACACCGCCGGTGGCGGCCGCCATGCCACCTTTCGTCAATGCCGGCGGCTTGCATCTCTTCCCCTTCACCGCCGCCGACGACACGTATGTTCCGCAGCAGCCGCTGGAATTCGCGCTCGATCTGCCGGTGAGCGAGCAGGCGCGCATCGGCTTGCGGGCGCTGTTCGCGAAGCTGGGCGAGAAGCGCGTGGGCGTTCTCTACCGCGACGATGCGCTGGGCCGTGCGGCGCTGGAAGGCGCACAGGCCGAAAGCAAACGCCGCCACATGAAGCCGCCGGCCGCGGCGCTCTATACGCCCGGTGACACCAGCCTCACCCACCAGCTCGCCAGCCTGCATGATGACGGCGCGGAGATCGTGGTGCTGGGTGGCGTGGCGCCGGAAGCCTTCGCCGCGATGCGCCAGGCCCATGCGCGGCGGTGGTCGCCCGTTTTCCTCTGCCTCACCGCCTGCTATGTGCCGCAAGTGCCGACGCTTGGCGGCCGCGCGGTGGCGGGACTTTATGCCGTGACCACCACACCCATTCCGTATCCGGACGATTCCGATCCTGCCTTGCGCGCCTGGGTGAAGCGCTACGAGACGCGTTTCCACACCGTCGCCTCGGCGGACGCCTTCCGCGCCTATCAGGATGCGCGGCTGTTCGCGGAAGTGCTGCGCCGCAACGGCCCCACGCTCACCCGCGCCGGTTTCGCCCAGACCTTGGAGGCGATGGCGCCGTGGCGCGACCCAACCTATGGTGGCGTGCCGGTGGATTTCACGGCCCGCGATCATCTGGGATTCCACTCCGCGTTCCTGGCCCAGGTGAAGGGCGGACGCTGGATCACTTTCGCGTCAACGCAATCAAAGCGTTAGACGGCGGCCATTAAGCATGGTTTGACATCGGTGGGGGGTTCCATGCGCGAGACGCATAGAGTGGAACCGTCATGCACCATTTCGAACCGCCGCCCCCAATACCCAAACGCCACGGAGCGATCTTCATCCTCTGCGCGGCAGCCACCGTGCTGCTGGCGCCGTCGGCGCTTGTCTGGTTCGTGCGGCTCACGGCGCTGGCCATGCAATGCGGACCGGGGCCCGATGCATGCCGCGGACAGATGCTGGGCGGCGGTTTGCGCGATGCGCTGGATCTCGCCTGGATCGTGGGCGACAGCCCCGTCGTCGCCGTCACCATCGCCGCCATCGGCGCGGTGGCCGCGCTGATCGCGCACCGCCCGCTCTCCGCCGGATTGAGCCTGCTGATCCTGCCGCTGGCCGCGTTGATCCTGCCCACCGTCGCGGTGTGGACCTCGCTCTATCATGGCTGCAACCCCAACGAAGCCGGCGTCGGCGACTGCACCTTGTGGGGCGCGCAGATGGGCATGGCTTTCCACGAGGCCGCCCGCGTGCCCAACATGATCTACGACATCGCGCCCTACAGCTTTGCGCTCGCCCTGATGATGGGCGCGATCGGGTTCCTGTTCTTCAGGCCCGAGGAAGCGGCTTAATACGCCCGGCCATCCAGCGCGCGCACGAAGCCCTTGATCACGCGGTAGAGATACCAGACCGCGAAGCAGATCATCGTGCCCCAGACGAGGACGCCGCCGCCGATCATCTCCGGCAGATGGGTGCGCGCGAAATGCTCCGGCGGCTGCGGCGGGATTCCGAAGAAGTGGACGATGCCGGCGCCGACCACGGCCAGGAACAGCACGAAGAGCGCCAGCGACGTCCAGAACACCGCGATGATGTTGCGGAAATGGCTCTCATAGAGCGTGCCGCGCGCGTCCTCGCGCTTCACATAGGCGATGACCACGCCGATCAGCGCGGTGAAGCCGTTGGTGCAGGCCAGCAGCATGAGGCCATAGCTGAGAAGCGCGGTCAGCTTCAGCGAGGACTCAGACGAGACAGTAGGTTGCGATGCGTCGCTCATGGCGTCCTCACGAATAGGCGCGCCCGTCGAGCGCGCGGATCAAACCCTTGATAATGCGATAGAAGAACCACACAACGACAATCGCCAGCCCGAGAAAACCGATGCCGAAGAAATAAAGCGGCGTCAGTAGAACGGCGATGAGGATCGAGACCCAGAAGGTGTGGATGATGTTCGAGAAGTGGGATTCCCAGATCGTGTCGCGCGACTCGCCGCGCTGCACATAAGCGAGGATCAGGCCCACGATGGTCGACAGATGCAGGCAAGGCCAGCCCACCAGGAACAGCAGATAGGCCAGGATCGCCGTGCCGCGGAAGCTTTCCCTCACGACACCGGTATTCGCGCTTGTGTCCGTCATGGACGCTCCCTCCCCGGGTGCAAAACCGGATTTGGGGGCGGGCGGGAGCGATTTCAACCTATAGCGGACCGCTATGCCCGTTACACCAACGTTGCCAAACCCTATTCGGGAATGTCATAAATCTGCTGTATGGAGCGCTACGGAGGATCGATGTCTCTGTTGCGCGAGAAGCTGGGTCTGCCGGGAAACAAGCTGATTCGCGAGCGATTGCGGGCGCTTACGGCCGCTCCCCATCCTCGCCCCCTGTTCGTCTTCGGCAACCAGAAATCCGGCACCACGGCTGTGGCCGGCCTCTTGGCCGCTGCCACCGGCACGCCCGTGACGCTCGACTTCGCGGGCGCGGCGGAGCCTTTCATCGGCCGCCTCTTTCGCGGCGACACCTCCACCACCGATTTCGTGCGCCGCAATGCCTGGGCCTTCTCGACCGGCATCGTGAAGGAGCCGAGCCTCACGTTCGCGGCGCCGCAGATGATGGCGCATTTCGGCGTGACGCGCGCCGTGTTCGTCATCCGCGATCCGTACGACAACATCCGCTCCATCCTCGACCGGCTGAAGCTGCGCGGCGATCTCGCCTCGCTCGATCCGGAGAGCATCAAGGCCAACCGCACCTGGCGCAGCCTCGTCGCGGGACATGACCTCGGCCTGCCGCCGGATCATTACATCACGACGCTCGCCCGGCGCTGGTTGCGCGCGGCGGAGATTCTGCAAGCGGGCGCCGCGCAGTTCGAAACCGTTCGTTACGATGATTTCAACGCCGACCGCGTGGGCACGATTGCAGCGCTCGCGCGCAAGCTCGAGCTCGATCCCCGCCATGATATCGCCGCATTGGCGACGCGGGATTTCCAGCGCCGTGGACGTCCACGTGCGCCATCCGAATTTTTCGGTGACAATCTCTCACGCATCGACGGGATTTGCGGTGCTGCCGCGCAAGCCCTGGGTTTCCAATCGACGCATTAATGTTTGCACCATCAATGGTGAAAAACTTATCCAAAAATTCGCTTTACATAACGCAGGGCAATGGCGAGCATTGCATTCGAGCGGGGGCTCAGTCGAAGGAGCCTCGCATGCAAACCTACGAAATCAATTACCTGAAAGACGACGGATCGCTGGCCGCGAAATTCGCGACCCAATGCGCCAATGACAAGGACGCGAAGATCCTCGCCCACGCCATGAAGATGGCCGGTGGATTCCAGATCGAAGTGTGGAGCGGCAAAGCCCTCATCTATGCCCGCCCCGAACGGCAACCCGGCAAGGCTGCCTGATCCTCTTGCAAGAGGTCTGAAATTTCCCCGCCCGAATGCAGCTTTTGTTAGTGTCGCGCGTTAGCCATCACAGTCGCGGCAAACGCGCCGCGTTGCCCTTCGGGAGACCTCAATGAAGACCTTCGCCCAAATCGCCGCCGCCGCGGCTCTCGCCGTAACCGCGTTCACCGGCGCCGCCCAGGCTGCCGACACCGCCAGCGTGCTCGCGCTTGCGAATGCCACCGTGACGGACCTGCGCCACGACCGCGTCTTCGGCGACGCCCGCGCCAATCTGCGCCAGGCCCGCGCCGTGCTGATCGTGCCCGGCCTTGTCAAGGGCGGCTTCATCTTCGGCGCCGAGGGCGGCGATGGCGTGCTGATGGCCCGCACGCGCCACGGCTGGTCCGACCCCGCTTTCTACTCGCTGGGTTCGGCCTCGTTCGGCCTGCAGATCGGGCTTGAGCAGAGCCAGCTCGTCATCATCATCATGACGGATCGCGCGCTGCGCGCCATCGAGCATGACAAGTTCAAGTTCGGCGCCGATGCCGGCCTCACCGTCGTGACGCTCGGCGCGGGCGTTGGCGGCGCCACCAGCGGCAACCTCACCGGCGACATCATCATCTGGTCGAAATCCAAGGGCGCTTACGGCGGTCTGACGATCAACGGTTCCGTCATCGCGCCGGAAGACGACACCAATGCCGATTTCTATGGCCACGAAGTGCGCGTCCCCGAAATCCTCTCCGGCGCGGTCAAGAACCCCGCCGCCGGCAGCCTCCGCGCCAATCTCGGCGGCGCGTTCTAGGCACTCAATCCCGCGCGGCGGCCAGGATCGGGCCGCCGCGGCCGGATTGCACCAATATCGCAGTCTTTAAGCCATCCGGCGCGGCGGGGAGCGTGAAGTGCTCCGCGGCGCCGTGCCATTCGCCCAGCAAGGTGAGCTCGCGCACGACGTTGCGATGCGGCAAGGTCACGCCGGCATTCTCGCCGCGCGCGACGGGGACGGAGATCGTGCGCGGATCGTAACGAACGAGCCAGACTTGCGCGGCACCGGCGCCGGAGCCCAGCGCTACATCGTTGCCGGTGAGCGATAACGAAGGCCCGGGCACAGGCCGCCGCTCCGCGATCAGCCGCTCGATATCGGCGCGGACATCGCCCACCGTATCGGCGCGGCCGTCGACCACGATCTGCGGCGTGAAGGGACCGTCATGGCCGAGGCGCGGCTCGTAATCGCGCTGGCGCTGTGTGAATTCGGGCGCGGCGAAAGTGTCCTTCCAGCCCAGATAATCCCAATAGGTAACGTTGAGGCTGAGCGCGAGAACATCCGGCCGGTCGGCCAGCGCGCGCAGATTGGCGTTGGCGGGCGGGCAGGAGGAGCAGCCCTGGCTGGTGAACAGCTCCACCACCACGGGCATGCGCGGCGCATCCCGTTGCGGCGACTGTGCCTGCGCGCTGCCCGCGAGCAGCACGGCGAGAGCGAGAGCGGCCTGTTTCATCGCTTGTATCCGGAGCCTCCCTGCCGTTTCGCGCGGCGCGGCGCGTTCGTTACGGCTCAGTGCCCCAGATATTTCGCGTACCAGCCCAGAATCCGCGCGCGCAGATCCACCAGGTTGGCGGGTTTGCGGAAGCGGTGGCCTTCGCCGGCATAGATGTAGAGCTCGACCGGCGTGCCGATTTCCTTCAAGCCGTGCCAATACTCCAGCGATTGCGGCGCGGGGCATTCGACGTCGCGTTCGCCGACATAGATGAGTGTAGGCGTCTTGGCCTGCTTGATGAACTCGATCGGGCTGGCCGCGCGATAGACGGCGGGGTCGTCATAGACCGAGGCGCCGAAGAACGGGATCATCCATTGGTCGATTCCGTTCTGGCCGTAATAGCTCGTCCAGTTCGCGATTCCGGCGCCGGCGACGAAGGCCTTGAAGCGATGCGTCTGCGTGTTGGCGAACATCGCGAACCAGCCGCCATAGGAATGGCCGTAGAGACCGAGCCGCGCGTCGTCCACCGGCGCGATCTTCTCCACCGCATCAACGCCCGCCAACATGTCGCGCAAATCGCCGCGGCCGAAATCTTTCACATTGGCGCGCGTGAACGCCTCGCCCTGGCCATAAGAACCGCGATCGTTCGGCTCGAAGATGTAAGCGCCCTTGGCGACCAGATCGTAATCGAAATCAAACCCGATTCCGTGCTGGCCGCCCGCCGCGATATAGCCGGGGCCCACCGCAGAACTCGGGCCGCCATGGACGATCACGACCATGGGGTATTTGCGGCCCTTCACGACCGTCTTCGGACCGATCAGCCAGCCCTGCACGCGCAGACCTTCATTCGTCCAATGCACGCTTTGGGCTGTCACGTTCGCGCCCAACCCCGCGTTCGCACGCGTCACCGGCGCGAGCGACGCGGCATTCCCCGCCGCGATCTCCGGCGCATGGGTAAAATCCTGGACGATGGCCGCGGCTTTCGTGCCGTCGGCGCTGAGCGCGATGGGGCCATCGAAGATCTGCGCCTTCACGCTCATCAAGGCCGACCACAGGACGCGTACCCCATGCAGGTCGAGCGCGACCAGCGCGTTGCGATCGTCGATCAGGGCTTGCGCCATCAAGCCGTTGCCGCGCCAGGCGAGGCCGCGGAACGTGCCCTTGTAGCCGGGCGTGACGTCGGTCGGCGCGCCGCCGGATAGCGGCACGGTGTAGACGTCGCCGCCGATGGGACCCCAATCGCTCATCAAGCCGCCGATGAAGGCGACGGTCTTTCCATCCGGCGAGACGCGCGGCAGGTTCATCTGCATCCTGGGCGCCGCGATGACGCGCGCCGCGCCGGTCGCGGCGTCCATGTAATCCAGCGTCGCCACCCACCAGTTGTTGTCGCCATTGCCTTTGGCGGCGGTGGCGGCGAAGCCCTTGCCGTCCGGTGCCCAGTCGAACTCGTAGACGTAGGTGTCGGCAGGCGACGCGAATTTCAGTGGCCCGCCGGAGAGCGGAACGATGGCGATGCGCTGCTCATCCGCCGTGTCGCCGATCTTGCCGGTCAGCGCCGCGCCCGCTTCCACGGCGCCGGTGCGCTTGTGCGCGCCCATGGTCACCAGCAGCGCGATGCGCGAACCATCGGGCGAGAACCGCACCGTATTGGCGTTGCCCAGCACCGCCGTGATGGCGCGTGGCGCCGCGAGACCGCCGACATAGAGCGTCGACTTGCCCGCCGCGTGATCGGATGCGACGAAAGCAAAAGCCCCGCCTTTGGGCGACCACGCCGTATCGCTATACGTGCAGGTCTTGCACGGATCGAACGTCGCCAGCACCTTGCCGGAGGCATCGCGCAACACCACCACACCATGCGCCGGATTGGGAAGATTGCCGGGATCGGAATCCTCCACCGTCAGCATCCGCGCGCCATCCGCCGACAGCGACAGATGATCGAAGCCGTGGATCACAACCGGCGCGGCGGACGCACCGGTGGCCGCGAGCACGAAAGCAAAAGCCAGCACGGATTTCATCGAGACCTCAGTTCTCTTCGTCGAGATATTTGCCCGTCATCGCGCCGTCCAGCCGTCGCACGTGCGCACCGGCCAGAACCTCCGGCGCCATGAGCCGCGCATTCACGCCCATGCGGTCGATGGCGGGATCGGCCGGCGACCAGTGGGTGGTACAGCCGCAAGACTGGCAATGGTGGAAAGAGATGGCGCGGTCGTCCCATTGATAGATAGCCGTGGGGCCCGTGACCGTCACCACGCGCGGCGAATAATAGGCCCATAGCGTGCCCAGCCTGCGGCAGATGGAGCAGTTGCAGTCCGTCACTTTCTCGGGCGGCGTCTCCGCGGTGTAACGAACCGCACCGCAATGGCAGGAGCCTTCGATCATGGTGCTTAACTCTCTTCGTCGAGAAATTCCCACGTATCGGCGCCGTCGAACCGGCGCACGCGCGCGGCGGCCAGAACCTCCGGCGGCATGAGCCGCGCGTTCACGGACATGCGGTCGGAGGCGGGATCGACCGGCATGGAATGGGTGTTGCAGCCGCAGTTCGGGCAATGATGGAAGACGAGCATGCGGTCGCCCCATTGATAGGTGACCGTAGGGCCGGTGACCGTCACCGCGCGCGGCGAATAATGGGCTGCCAGCATACCCAGCTTGCGGCAGATGGAGCAGTTGCACGCCATCACCGTTTCGGGCGGCGTCTCCACCGTATAACGAACCGCACCGCAATGGCAGGAGCCTTCGATCATTTGCGGTTCGCCGCCAGCCACGCCTGGGACTCGCTGCCCACCACATCGACCAAATTGCCCATGGTGAGGTTCATGTCGATCAAATGCAGGCCCCAGCCCGCCACGACCTTCTCGCCCATCACGATGTCGCCGTCGATATCGTCGGTGCGCGGATCGTTCGGATCGGCGTTGATCGTAATCGCGAGATAGGAGCCGTGCTCGTTGGAGACGCATTCGCCGGTGACGAGGCCGGGCGTTTTCACGAAGGGCGTCTTGATCGGCGGGCCGCCTTTCACCCACTCCACCGGCTTCTGCCTGGAAAGCCCAGGCACGCCAGTGGGCACGTAGGACTCGAGTTCCGCCTTGCCGCCCGCCAGCGCCGCCGGATTGACGCAAGCCGCCATCAAGCCGTCGCCAGCGCTCTGCCCGAAGCGCGCGCCCGGCGGCGGCGGGATGTTGGCGCGGAAGGATGCGAAAGTGATGACGCAGCCCGTCTGGCTCGCGGCGCGGCAAAGCGGAATGAATTTGAAATCGCCGCCCACATCCTTGCCCACCGGCACCTGCAGCGCCGTGCCGCCCAATATGATGGAGACGATCTGCTTCTGCACCGGCTTACCGTCGATCTCGTTCTGCACCAGCGCGGTCAGCACCTTGGAGCCCTGGCTGTGCCCGATCAGCACGACGCCGCGGCCGTGATTATCATGCGCGAGATATTCGTTCCACGCATCGCGCACGTCGTTATAGGCGAGCACGCGATCCACATTCATCGGCTTGCCCATCAGCGTGCTGGCCAGCGCGGTCAAGGTCACCTGGCGATACATCGGCGCGAAGACGCGGCATTTGGAGGCGAGGCGCGCCACCTGCTGCACCACCACCATGTTCTCGCCGCGGCCGGGGATCATGTCGCTGTTGGGTGTGCTCTCGTTGGACACGGTGGGATAGACGTAGAAGCAATCGATCGGCGCATTCGGATCGGCGGACCAAGTCTCCACGCTCTCACGGCCGTCGGCCTTCACGATGGTGGCGGTCTGGTCGCTGGTGCAGGCGTCCGTGCGGCCAGGACGGCAGAGCCAATTGGCGGGATCGGTATAGTCATTGGGCTTCGGCGCATCGGCCGCCATGGCCACCGCCGTCATCGCGCCGAACAGCGCGGCAATCAGAATGCGCTTCATCCCCCGCTCCCAAAAGTCTTCGCGAACGACCGTTCGCCTTGCGAACTGAATATCATCGCGCGGCCGTTCCTGTCACGCCGCGCCCATTTCAATTCGGTCATGCGCGATAGCAGAGCCGCGCCCAGGCTGCCCGCCAGATGGCTGCGGCGCTGGCTCCAGTCGAGGCAGGTTTTGCAAAGCGGGCGGCGCTGGGCGGCCAGTGCCTCCAAGTCGATGCCGAAATCGGCCAGCGATTTCGCGCCTTTGGGCGTGAGCGTGGCTGCCTCGCCCGCCAGCGCGATGTGGCCTTTGCGCACGAGACTGTCCAGCAGCGCCACACCCATCTCACCCGCGAGATGGTCATAGCAGACGCGCGCCTTGCGCAATTGCGGATCGCCCGGGCCCGGACGCGTACGCAGATGGCCGGCCCGCGCCGCCACGCCGGTCATCATCTCCAGCATGCGGGCCACATCGTCATCGGCGAGGCGGAAGTAGCGGTGACGCCCCTGCTTGACGCCCGCGATGAGGCCGCCTTGCTCCAGCTTGGCCAGATGCGAGCTCGCGGTTTGCGCCGTGACGCCGGCTTCGCTCGCAAGCTCGGTAGCAGTGAGCGCTTTTCCGCTCATAAGGGCGGAAAGCATGTTCGCGCGGGCTGGATCACCGGCCAACGCGGCGATGGGGGCGATGGAAGGTCCGTCTTTCATGTCGTGGCTTTCATAGTTCGACGGTAAGCGAACTATGCGCGCGCGGCAAGCGCTAGAGTATGGGTCACGAAAAGGAATGCGCCATGCCGGAACTGGATCGCCGCACCGTCATGGGCACGATGCTGGCTGTTTCCGTCGCCGGCGCCATGCCCGCAGCCGCAGAAGAGGAAAAGATCATGTCAACCGCCACCCAGGTCGTATGTCACATCCGTTACGAGATCGATCCCTTCAAGCGCGCGGGCTTCGAGGAGTACGCGCGCAAATGGCTGACCCTCATCCCGGCCTGCGGCGGAAACCTGATCGGCTATTTCATGCCGCATGAGGGCACGAATTACGAAGCCCACGCGCTGATCGGCTTCGACAGCCTCGCCTCCTACGAGGCCTATCGCGCGCGGCTGCGCACCGATCCCGCCAGCAAGGCCAATTTCGAGACGGCGGAGCGGGAGAAATTCATACTGCGCGAGGAACGCCGCTTCCTGCGCAAGGTGGAGGCGTGATCGCCGTCATCTTTGAGGTGTGGCCTTCTGACCGCGATGCCTATCTCGGCATCGCGGCCGACCTGCGCCCGCTGCTGGACGATATCGATGGCTTCATCAGTGTGGAGCGGTTCCAGTCTCTGGCCGAACCGGGCAAGCTCGTCTCGCTGTCGTTCTGGCGCGACGAAGAGGCCGTCACACGCTGGCGCAACCGCGAAGCCCACCGCGCGGCGCAGTCAAAAGGCCGCGCGGGCGTGCTCGCCGATTATCGCCTGCGCATCGCCCATGTGGCGCGCGATTACGGGATGAACGATCGCGACGAAGCGCCAGTGGATTCCCGGTAGATGGGGATTCTCAATAGACCTTGAAGTCGACGATCTGCCACGGCGCGGGGCCGCCGCCGGCGCGCAGCAAGGTGAGGAGCCTTGCCGTCGTGCCATCATCTCCAACGCTGATCACCACCTCGCCCTTCAGGACCGCCGAGCGGATGACAGGTGCGCCGAGCACTTTGCCGTCCAGCACGATGGCAAACGCGTGGCCGATATTGTCCCGCGTAAGATCGGCAAGAGCCTTCGAGCCTGCTTCGTCGAGACTGAGTGTGATATAAGGCAAGTGGTTAAACTCATCGGAACTCTGCGAGACATGGATGATCCGCTCGCCAGTCAGCAGAACGGACTTGTACAGAGCGAGGGAGCGGTGCTGCGGGTCTCCCATTCCCTCCACATAGTCGAGCACCACTGTGTCCGGCGGCACGCGTCCGGCGCGTATATCGGTATCCGATAAGGCCTCATTCACTTTCTGCACCGTGAGATGGCGCGGCGGCCCGAAAAGCTGATCGAGGATTTGCGGATCGCAGCAGCCGCCGATGTCGACCACGAAACTGTCGCCGTTACGACGGATGAAAGGCGCGCGCGGCACCACCGTCTCCAGCCGCTGGGCCAGAATGCCCGCGGATTGCGCCAACACACCCTCGCGCAACTGTTCCCGATAGGGCTTCGAGAGCGTGATGGTGAATTTGTCCGGCGCTGTCCGCGCCACAAGGCAATCGGGCGCGTTGTCTCCGGCGCAAAGCTGTTCGAGCAGCATGCGCGCATCGTTCATGTCGGATGGACCGGCGATGTGGATGATCAGCCCGTCGGCCTGGTTGTCTCCAATGCCATCGATGTAATGGCGTTGCAGCAGATTATACGCTTCGTCGCGATAAGCCTCGAGCCGCTCGCGCCAGACATAGGCGACATCGACCGCCAACACGAAATGCACGCTGGCGCCGGGCTTGTAAGGTGGCAGCGCGCGCGGTGCGGGCAGCGCTATGGCGTCGGCGTAAGGCTGCGGCGAGATCGCGTTGGAGACCAGCGGAGGAGGCGCCGGCGCCGCGATCGGCGGGGGTGGTGGAGGTGGCGGCGGAGGGGGCGGCGGCGCGGTCGCGCAACCGGCCACGAACAACAGCAGCCCGACCCAGCCGATCCTTTTCACGACGCCCTCCCGCGTGGATGAGGAGAGTATCATATTGACGCCCGGCGGTGCGCAAGAAACGCCACCGATACGGATTTCGCGCAATTCACGCTGCCTTATTCGATCCGTCGCTGCTGATGGCGGGGCCGCTCGGTCTCCATTTCCTTCTTCCACTGGCTGCGCAGCTTGGCGCGCGGTGTCGCGTAGCGGGCCTCCAGGAAATCGGCGGCGATCACGCGGTCGGTGCGGAAGTGGCGAAAGCCGGTGCGCAATTCGCACCACGCCACGATCAGCCGCACCGCCTCCCAATAGGACACCGCGATGGGCCAGATGACGCGGCTGGTCTGGCGGTCCGCTTCGTCGCGATAGGTGAGCGCGATCTTGCCTTGCGCGCGGATGGCGGCGCGCACCCGCGCCATGTCGATGGCGTCGGCCGGGCTCACGCGTGAGCTGTGCGCGGCCAGCGCAGGCTCCATCAGCAGCGGGCGCAGATGCTCAGGGATCACCACGCCGATCTTCGCGATGAGATCCGACGCGGCGCGCGACAATTCCGCATCGGCGCGGCCCATCACCCATTGCGCACCCAGCATCGCGGCCTCGATCTCGTCGGGCGTCAGCATCAAGGGCGGCATGTCGAAGCCGCCTTCCAGCACATAGCCCATGCCCGCCTCGCCGCGGATAGGCACGCGGTCGGCCATCAACTGCGCGATGTCGCGATAGACGGTGCGCAGCGACGTCTCCAGCTCGACCGCGATCTCGCCCGCGGTGCAAGGCTTCTTCTTGCGCCGCAGGATCTGGATGATGCGGAAGAGGCGATCAGCGCGTCTCATGCTCTTTTTCTCATGCTGCCATCCTGCCGCCAGGCTGCTGACACCATGCTGTCAGCAGCCTTGGCTTAAGAAAAGGGCCACTGAGAGGGACACGACACATGCTCACGCTTTACGGCTTCGGCCCCGCCTTCGGATTGCCCGACCCCAGTCCGTTTTTCATCAAGACGGAAGTACAGCTCAAGATGGCGGGCATCCCCTACCGCTTCGAGCGCGGCGCGCCGCCCGCCGCACCCAAAGGCAAAGTGCCCTACATCCAGACCGGCGCGCACAGGCTGGGCGATTCCACCTTCATCCGCGGCCATATCGAGAAGGCGCATGGCTTCGATTTCGACCGCGGGCTCTGCACGGTGGAGCGCGCCATCGCGTGGTCGATGGAGCGGATGCTGGAAGACCAGCTCTATTTCGCGATGGTCCACATGCGCTGGATGGACGACGAGAACTGGCAAAAAGGCCCGATCCATTTCTTCGACGGCGCACCGGAAGGCGCCGCCGCTGCCGGGCGCGAGCGCGTCCGCACCATGCTGCATGGCCAGGGTATCGGCCGCCACAGCGAGGAAGAGATCGCGCAATTGGGCGGACGTTCGCTCGACGCGCTCTCCGCTTTCCTGGGCGACAAGCCGTGGCTGATGGGTGAGGAACCCAGCGGCGTGGACGCCACCGCCTTCGGGATGTTGGCCGCCATCCTCACGCCGTTCTTCACCGGCGAATTGCGCAAGCGGGCGGAGCGCCACAACAATCTCGTCGCCTATCGCGACCGCATGATGGCGGAGTTCTATCCCGTCTTCGCAAAAGCGGAAGCGGCGTAACGAAAGTTACGCCGCCCCGACCTGCGTCGCGCGGCGCTTACTTGTCGTCAGGCACGTCCTGCTCGGTCTCTTCGACATGGCGGCCCGATTGATCGGCATGTTCCGTGCGCTCGATATGGCGGGACACGATGCGGACATGGGCGGCTTCGATCTTGGCCTGTGCGTTGGCCAGCGCCTGTTCGATCTCGGCGCGGACCTTCTTGTCGGAGATCTTGGCAAGCTGGGCACGCGCATCGGCAAGAGCCTTCTCGATCTGGGGCTCGGCGTCGTGCAGCGCGATCATCCTGGCGTGCACATCCGCCATGGCGCGGTCGATCTCCGGTTGCGCCGAGGCGATGGCCTGGTCGATGTCGCCTTGATCGATATCGGCGTCCTTGCCGTCGATCACGATGCGTACATGATGGCCATGGGCGTCGTGCGCGTGACGCTCGACATGCACCGTCGCATCGCCATCATCGTCATTGGTGACCACGAAGACGTGGCGCTTCACGGATGTGGGCGGCACGGGCGGAACCGGGGGCGCTGCCATCATCGGCGCGGCCACAACTGGGGGCGGAGCCGGCGGCATGGGCGCGGCATCGGCCACGGGCGGCGGCGCGGGCGGCGGTGGCACATCAGCCACGGCGGCCGGCGGTTGCGGCGCATCCTGCGCGAGAGAGGGGCGCGCCAACACGAGCGCGGAGGTGGCCAGAAGCGCGATACCGGCGAATTTCAACACGTCCATGGAAGTCACTCCCGATCGTTTTTGGGTTGAAGCCAGAATGGATTTGAGGCGTGTCTCCAAGGCCGACGGCGCGGCCATATAGAGCGAGGCGGACATCGCCTGCGCGCGGAATTCGACGGCGACCTGCAGCAACTCGCCCGCATATTCCGAAGGTGTCATGCCGGAGACGATCACCGCGTCGTCCGCCGCCATCTCCGCCTCGCGCCGCATCAACCGTGTTCCCACCCAGACGAGTGGGTTGGGCCAATAAAGCGCGCAGGCGATCACCGACAGCATCTGCGTGAGGCTGTCGCGGCGATGGATGTGGGCCAGCTCATGGCGCAGCACCGCCTGCAACCGCTCGCACGGCCAGAACAAAGATTTGCGCGGCAGAAGGATGACGGGGCGGATGAAGCCCCAGGTGACGGGCCCGCGCTCCACATTGGAGACGCGCAATTCGTAACACCGCCCGCTCGCCAGCTCGGGAAGCTCGGCTTCCTCGAACGGACTCGCGGTGCTGTCGCGATGCAGCGTGCGGAGCAGGAGCGCGGCGATGGCGCTGCGCGCGGCGATCGCGAGCACACCGATGATCCACAGCGCGACGAGAGCCAGTGTGATGGTTGCGGCGTCGAACTGGAAGGGCTGTTCAGCAGGTTGCGCGACCGGCTGTTCGGACGCGCGCCCGGGTAGAAGTGCGGGCAGCGCCGCCACATCGGTATCCTGAAGCGAAACTGTTTGCGGCGCGGGCAATGACAGCACGAAACGTCCCGGCACCAGCGCGAAGAGCACCGGCAAAAGCAACAGCGCCGCGAAGGCGGTGGTCCATACGAGATGCCGCGCGCTGGCGGACTTGCGGAAGCTGGCGAGCCACGCCAGCGCCAGGATGAGCGAGGAGCCCACGAAAAGTTCAGCTGCAGCCATCGCGAAACGCATCACGCCGAAATCGCTCATCGCCCTTCCCTCTTGGCTTTTTCGATCAGTCTGGAGAGCCGGTCGAGATCCTCGGCCGAGATGTCGGCGTCCGCGGCTGTGATGAGCGCCGTCACCGCGCGCTCCACCGAATTGTCGAAGAAGGTCTTCAGCAGCGAGTCGATGGCGCGTTTGCCCATCTGCTCGCGCGCGACCTTGGGCTCGTAGATATAGCGCGTGCCGTCGGTCACATGCCGCACATGGCCCTTCTTCTCCAGGATCGACAGCAGCGTGCGGATCGCCGTGTAGGTCGGCGGATCGTCCATCTGCTCCAATATCTGCGCCGCCGATCCGCGCCCCAGCTTGTAGAGCACATCCATGATCTCCCGTTCCCGCCGGGAAAACCCATCGCTCTTGCCGCTATCCGTCTTCGCTTTCCGAACCATGCCAAATTTTTGGCACTAGACGGTGCATTCTGTCAAGGGCGAGAAAATTACGGCTTAGAGAGGTTTTGCGGCTTGGTCCATGCGGTGGAATTGAGAACGTTCCACCATGACGAACAGGCATTTGCCGCCGGACCGTTCCGCCCACAATTCCGCGACCTGAAGCTTTTCCCGGGAATCGTCATTGGTGATGTAGGGCTCACCTTTGAACTCGACGACCAGATAGCGCCCATCGTTCAACAGAACGATGAAATCGGGATAGAACCTGTCGGTGGATGTCTGCAGCCAGAACGAATAAGGATGCTGCGCCGTGTTGCGAACCCACGCCTTGGTCTGCGGCATGCGTTCGATATGCACCGCGCAGTCGAACTCGTCGCCCTCGGCCCGCAGATCGCCGATCACCCGGAACAGATGCTTGCGAAAATCGACGCCGCCGCGATAGGGCTCGCTATAGGCATAGCGCGATTCCTCGAACACAAGCTCCAGCTCGGCGCTGGTCGCGAATTCCAGGCCGTTTTGCGGAATCAGCGCGTGCTGATAGGCGCGCGACTGCCACGCCTCGCGATGGCGCGCGATCCCCACGACCAGCGCCTCGACGATGCGGTATTTGGCGCGGGCCATGGCTTCGAGGCTCATGGCGTGGCGCCCGGAGATCGCATCGAGGACCTTGGCGATGAAAAGCGTCGAGGACGTCCGCACGATATCCTTGCGGTTGGGAAGCCTGCGATCCAGCCAGTTGATGAGTTGGGGCCGCGTCCACCCCTGTTCGGTCAGCGCCAGCGCGAGCTGTTCGTGGACATCCGATATGAACTGGATGGTCACGTCTCCGCCCCGCGTCACGTCGAGATGGGCCTCGTCATGGCTGCGTTGCGGCGGGACGAATGCATCCAGCACGGCGGATGGATCGCACTGCTCCAGCTTCCACGTCACGTCCAGGAAGTGCGTCCTGTCGAACAATTGCAATTTTCCGGCCCGCTTCACGCCCAGGCGCGGAACGGCGAAGCGGACAAGCGGCGCATCGCCTTCGGCCGGCTTGAGCTTCGCGCCGCGCGACTTGAGGACCAGCGCGTCGATGGCCGGGCTCCATTGCGGCGCGGTCAGCGTCATGATGTTCTTGTCGTAGTCCGAAAGCGTGCCGCGGGCCTGCAGATGCCCGGTGCCGGGATCCACGATCACGCGCCCGCTTGTGACCTTTGCGATATCCGCCATGTAACGCCGCGGGTCCTCGCCCGCCGGCAGCGGCTCGGAATAGAGAAAGGCCGCGCCGCCTTCCTCCATTCCGCGGAAACTGTCCTGGGCGGGCCTGACCAACGCTTCGGCTTCGAGCCTTTCAAACCCGTTGAAGACCAGGCCGTCCCGCAGCGTCTGGGCGGCCTGTTGGAAACTCGCGCTGCGGGCGAAGGCATACGCGCAATTCAGCTCTTCGATGGATTTGCGCTTGGCGCCGGGCAACCTGAGCACGCGCCCGATCAGCTGCTCCACCGCGCGTTGCCCGCGCTGCTCGGCCACCGAACACAAAACATAAGCGAAGGAACAGTCCCAGCCTTCGCGCAACGCGGACTGGGTGATGACGAAACGGACCGGACAATCGCGCGCGAACAGATCGACCTTGTCGAGCCCCCGCATGTCGCCGGTGGCGATCACGATATGCTCCTCCGGCACGAGAAAATCGCCGGTAAGCAGGCTCCGCAGCTCTTCGGCATGCAGCACCGGCTTGTCCTTGGCGCGCGGCTCGGCCTGAAGCAGCATCACCGGGCGGATGAACTCGCCCGTGGCATGTTCCTCGTCATGCGCCAGGCGCGCGAGCTCGTCCAGGCAACCGATCGCATCCGCGATCACCTCGCGCGGATCAGGCCGCCCGCGCAGGATGACCGGCAGCTTGATCATGTCGGCCGCCTTCAGCTCGGCGGCGGAGACGTGATGCAGCACATTGGAGGCGAAATTGCCTTTGCCGGGATCGTGCTCTTCCGGCGTCACCGGTGTCGCCGTGAATTCCACGATCAGCGACGGCCTCAGCCCCTCGAGGGTTTCGAACGACAGCGCGGTGCGCGCATTGTGCGCCTCGTCGACAATCATCATCGGACGATGCAGGCGAAGCACATTGGCCAGCGAATAGATGGGAGTCCCGGCCCGGCACTCGAGTAACCCAACCTGATCGGGCGTGAGGCCGGAGAAATGATCCATCAACTCGCCATTGGTCTCGTAGACCTTGCGGCCTTCCCTGTCCTGCACGCGGAAAGCCTGGAGCGTGGCCACAATGACGACGGCGCCGCCGTCATAAGCCGCCCGCTTGGCATAGAGCGCGTCGGCAATGCCCATGATGCGCACATTCTCGCCGAAGCGATCGGCCAGCGCCTGCCGGTTCGCGTGCTCGCGGTTGCACAGCGTGGCGAGCGTCTGGTCGCGGATCGTCTGCGACGGCACCAGCCAAAGCACCACGGGATTGGGCACGCGCATGAAGGAATCGGCGGCGATCGGCACCGAATGGGCGGCGAGCAGGGTTTTGCCGCCGCCGGTGGGTACGCGCAGGCAGACATAGGGCAGCCCCGGCAGGCCCGGCGCCGCCACATAAGGCCGCTTCGTCATCTGGTAGAAGGCCGTGTCGGCGTCGTTCAGCATCACCGCGCGGGTGAGATAGTCGCGCAGCACTTTCAGCGTCTGATCCTGGTAGGATTTGAGCGTGAACGGGTCGGCCATGCCTTCATGGCCCTTCGATCTGATAGGGAACCTGTTTGAACGTCACGGCCCTTTCGCGGAGCACGTCGTCCGGAATCGTGCAGCCCTCGGCATAGACCACCCGAACGCCCTCGAAGCCCTCATCGGGAACCGGCAGGCGATCGAGAAGATCGGCCGTCAGCACATTGCCGGCTTCTTCGCTGGCGATGCCCATCAAATCCGGCGCGTAGAGCAGATAGATCGCACGGCCGCGAAACGTGCCGATGAATGGCGTCTTGCCTTCGGCTCGCTTCGGAATGGGCGAACCGGTCTCACAGAAGAAGATATGCGCCGCGAGATTGGGAAAGGTGACAGCGGCATCGACGCTTCCTTGCTCATCGAAAAGCGGCTCTCCGAGAGTGCAGAAGCGGAAGCCGGAGCCGGACGATTTGGAAACGGATTCGAGCCGCTTGCGGGCCACGTCTTCGATAACTTTTGCATTCATTTCGACCAATACGAAATTGCGAGAGACGGAATCCTCTTCCGCCAGTTCGAGCGCAGCCTGGGCCGTCGTCCCTGACCCGGCGAAACTATCCAAAACCAACCCGCCTTCGGGCGTGGCCTGCTTCAATAGCTGCTTTATAAGCGCAACTGGCTTGGGAAATTCAAAAACCCTCTCTCCGAAAATCTTGTCGATGTCCTTGGTACCGTCTCGTGTGTAAACCCCTTCACCCACCAGCGAAGAAAAGCCGGTATACTTTTGTTGTATCTCATACAAAAAGGCCTTTTGGCGAGGCCTCCCGCTCGATGAGGTCGGCCACAAAATGCGCCCCTCGGAGATCATCTGCGCAATTCGCTTTCTATCAAACCGCCAACCCATCGCAGGGCAGCCGTAGTTGATTTTCGTTTCGGGATCTATCAAATCGAAATGCAAATTCGGCCGGCGATCCGCGGTAGCCAGTCCAACCATGTTGCCGCTGACCCAAGGGCCGCGCAAATCTCCGTCGGCATTGGTGTACTGTTCGATTTTTCGATCTTCCCCGCGCAGCGGGGCTCCATAGGCGAGCACGTATTCGTGATCCACCGATACGCCGGTGACATTCCTGTTGTCCTTGTTCTGCCTGCTTTTCCAAATGAGCTGTGCGATGAAATTCGTCGGATGGAATATGTCATCGAGAATAATTCGCAGAAACCTTGCCTCGATATCATCGATGCTCACAAAAAGAATGCCGTCGTCATCCAGAAACTCCCGCAGCAGCCGCAGCCGCGGATACATCATGCAGAGCCACTTGTCGTGGCGGGAGAGATCTTCCGCTTCCTTGCCCACGGTCTTGCCCAACCACGCCTTGATCTCCGGCGAGTTGACGTTGTCGTTGTAGATCCAGCCTTCGTTGCCCGTGTTGTAGGGCGGATCGATGTAGATGCACTTCACCCTGCCGGCGTAATAGGGCAGCAGCGCCTTGAGCGCCTCCAGATTGTCGCCCTGGACCAGCAGATTTCCCGCGTCGGGATCGCCGGCCGATTTCGCCTTGTCGCAATGCAGCAGCCGGTAGGGAACCTCGCGGTGGTGGTTCACCACCGCTTTTTTTCCGATCCAGTCCAGTGTCGGCATGCGCGAATCGCCCCGGTTCGAGGCTCCTGTTTCGCACGCTATCCACCCCCGTACAAAGGCCTCCACTCCTGCCATCCCCTGTCAGCAGCCTGGCAGGAGGCGGGCTGCAAATTCCCGCCGGCCGCACTATATTGGGCCCATGGCGCACAACAACGGCATGATCCCCCGCGCGGGAAAAGGCGCGCGCGGCAAAGGGCTCTCCGACAACGCGCGGAAGTTCCGCGACGCGGTCGAGAAGGCGCCCATCCCGCCGCCGGCCGATGCCGCGCCTCTCGACATGCCGCTCCATGGTGGAACCGGGGCGGAGCTTGCCGGCTTCGTGCCGCATCGCCCGGCGCGTCCCGCCAAATCCGAAGGCGGCATCACGTTCAAGCTGGTGAGCGAGTACGAGCCCGCCGGCGACCAGCCCACCGCCATCAAGGAACTCGTCGAAGGCCTGATGGGCACCGGCCTGGGCGCCACGGGCCGCAACGACAGCGATGTCGGCATGGGCCGCATGACGCCCGGCGCCACGATCAAGAATTCCACCGCCCTGCCCGTCAACGCGCTGGGCACCATCGGCGAGCGCGACCAGGTGCTGCTGGGCGTCACCGGTTCCGGCAAGACCTTCACCATGGCCAAGGTGATCCAGGCGGTGCAGCGCCCCGCCCTCATCCTGGCGCCGAACAAGACCCTGGCCGCCCAGCTCTATGCCGAGATGAAGAACTTCTTCCCCGAAAACGCGGTGGAATATTTCGTATCGTATTACGACTACTACCAGCCCGAAGCCTATATCCCCCGCAGCGACACCTATATCGAAAAGGATTCCTCGGTGAACGAGGAGATCGACCGCATGCGCCATTCCGCGACGCGGGCGATCCTGGAGCGCGACGACGTGATCATCGTGGCGTCGGTCTCCTGCATCTACGGCATCGGCTCGGTGGAGACCTATTCCGGCACCGCCGTCACCATCGCGCGCGGCCACAGGCTCGACCGCATGGATCTGATGCGCGACCTCTCCGCCTTGCAATACCGCCGCAACGACGCGGCCTTCACGCGCGGCACCTTCCGGGTGCGCGGCGACACGATCGACCTGTTCCCCGCGCATTACGAAGACCGCGCCTGGCGCATCGAGCTGTTCGGCGACGACGTGGACAGCATCACCGAATTCGATCCCCTCACCGGCCGCAGCGCCGGCACGCTGGACCAGATCAAGATCTACGCCAATTCGCATTACGTGACGCCGCGCCCCACGCTGGCGCAGGCGATGAAGGGCATCAAGCAGGAATGCGTCGAGCGCCTCGCCTGGTTCCGCGAGAACGGCAAGCTGCTGGAGGCGCAGCGCCTGGAGCAGCGCACGCAATTCGACCTCGAGATGATCGAGGCCACCGGCTCCTGCGCCGGCATCGAGAATTATTCGCGCTGGCTGACGGGCCGCAAACCCGGCGAGCCGCCGCCGACCCTGTTCGAATATCTCCCCGACGAGGCGCTGGTCTTCGTGGACGAAAGCCACGTCACCGTGCCGCAGATCGGCGGCATGTATCGCGGCGACTATCGGCGCAAGGCGACGCTCGCCGAATACGGCTTCCGCCTGCCGAGCTGCATCGACAACCGCCCGCTGAAATTCGAGGAGTGGGACGCGATGCGCCCCGCCACCGTCTATGTCAGCGCCACGCCCGGCCCCTGGGAGCTGGAGCGCACCGGCGGCATCTTCGCCGAACAGGTTATCCGCCCGACGGGCCTCATCGATCCCCCGGTGGAAATCCGCCCGATCGAAACGCAGGTGGACGACCTCATCGCCGAATGCCGCGAGATCGCCAAGCGCGGCTACCGCGCCCTCGTCACCACCTTGACCAAGAAGATGGCGGAAGACCTCACCGAATACATGCACGAACAGGGCATCCGCGTGCGCTACATGCACAGCGACGTGGAGACCCTGGAGCGCATCGAGATCATCCGCGACCTGCGGCTGGGCGCCTTCGACGTGCTGATCGGAATCAATCTGTTGCGCGAGGGCCTCGACATCCCCGAATGCGCCCTCGTCGCCATTCTGGATGCGGACAAGGAAGGCTTCCTGCGCAGCGAAACCTCGCTCATACAAACCATCGGCCGCGCCGCCCGCAACGTGGACGGCAAGGTGGTGCTCTATGCCGACCGCGTGACGGGCTCGATGGAGCGCGCGATGGCCGAGACCGCGCGCCGCCGCGAGAAGCAGAAGGCGTATAACGCGGAGCACGGCATCACGCCCATGAGCGTGAAGAAGAACATCGCCGACATCATGGGCAGCATGTATGAGCGCGACCATGTGGTGGTGGACGCGGGCCTGTCGGACGGCGGACGCGAGTTCATCGGCCACAACATCAAGGCCACCATCGCCGACATCGAAAAGCGCATGCGCGAAGCCGCGAGCAACCTCGAATTCGAGGACGCCGCGCGCCTGCGCGACGAACTCAAACGCCTGACGACGGTCGAACTCACCATCTCCGACGACCCCTTCGCCCGCCAGAGCCGCGTCGACGACGCCGTAGACGCCGCCTTCCTCACCGCCGTCCGCGACGGCACGGGGGATGGGGATGGAGCGGCCAAGCCCGGCGCAAAGCGCCAACAAGGCGGCCGGAAACGGCTGCAACGCGCAAGCAGACCGGGCGTGCCGAAGACGTTTGGGAGTAGAAGCCGCTAATGTGGTAACTCGGCCCCCGAAGCGAATAACCTCCAAAAGAGAAACGAAATGGGTAAGGCGTGAGAAATGAAATTTTGATCGCAATAGTAAGCTGCTTTCAGTGCCTCTATAATTTGGAATTCGCTTAATGTATATCTTGGGTGAATTATTTGAGCGCTAAATATGGATGATCGCCGCAATATTGATGCGTCTTCAATAAAATTGCCGGGAAATGCCGCAGTTATTCTGCCCTGCGCGCCTGACCAATTTGCGGATTTCATAGGCGGCTTGCTCGGCAAGCCACAAGTGATCGAGCGCACTTTTTCAGAACCAGTCGATATACGATTTTCGGATGTTCATCAGCTGTACCATTTAATAGACCAACGCCTTACGGAACAGAATCGAGCTCAAATCCTTCAATTCAACGCGACATTTCACTATTCGGATCGCTCTTCGGTTAGCATCAACGGGTATGAGGAGTTCAAGAGCTATGCCGAGATTAAAGATGTTGAGACCATGGGGCTTACGTGCTCTTTCGAATATCTTATAAAATTCCGAAACGTTGGCCATTCTGAAAAGCAAACAATCGACGTTACATTTGCGCGCCCTGATCAGAATGAGAAATTGGCCGCTTTTACCAGGGTATTTTTATCTGAGTTGATTGAGAAATATGAAAGCTCCGTTGCATTTACAATCAAGCATACGGCGCGCTCCTGGGGGGCAGACATGGAGGCCCTTCTTTCTTCGCACGTTCAAGGTTTGGTTAGGAAGGAAACTCCGACGAGAAAATTTACGATAAGATTTGCGAATTGGATCGGAGTATTTTGTGGTCTATGTGGGGTTGCGATATCGATCGCCGCTTCCTCCGCTTTATCGGATTATATGCGATCGCAGCATTTTAGAGATACGGCTCGCGTTCTTGCCTCCATCAAAGATGGAATCTCTGCCGCTAAAAACGGGATACCCCTTTTAATCAGGCAGAACACCGAACAATGGAATCTAGCTGGACAGAGCCAGGAACTACTAGCCCTAATGATAGGTATATTCATCTCTGTATTTATTAGTATTTATTTGATATCGACATTTAAAGCGCCATATCCGACTTTTCTCACTTTCACGAAGGCAGATGAACGTCGAAAGGCCGTTGTTAGTAAGCAATTCGAACGCTCAAGATGGTATTCTATTGGGGCAACTATTGTGGCCATACTGTGCGGCGTTGCCAGCAATTTTCTATTTTATTTGTTAAATCACTCTCATTAAAATCGCGGAGTGATTTCATGCCGTGCGGAGTCCAGTCATTGTAAAATCTGCTGGTTTTGTCTCTCCTATCAGCGAACTGCTTTGGCGACATGCACGGTTACGCCAAATGTATCACCGCAAAAAAATTTTATTCCTTGACCCTCTAGCGCCCGCTGCATCGCTTCCACTGTCCTCGGCTTCAGCGCCTCGCCAGCTTCCATCCGCACCACGGTCCCCGTCGCGACCTTCGCCGCCGTCGCTAGGTCGCGGACGCTGATTTGTAGCGCTGCGCGCGCCATGCGGCACTGGGCGGCGTTCATGACTGCTATGGCATTGCGTTTTTGACTTGACATGTCGATTTTGAACCTGCTAAATCGATACCCTGTAGGGATTTCGATTCGAAGGATCATACCATGGCCAAGCGCCCTCGGGTGGCGGGTTCGCGGGAGGATTGGCGGGCGCGGATGGTGGATCTGGCGGGGCGGATGGAGGTGCCGTTGCATCGGGCGCGCGGGTTGGCGGATGCGCTGGCCTTTGTCGGCCATGGACTGGAGAGCATGGAGGATGATGGCGCGCGGCCGGTGCTCACGCTGGCGGGGGTTCTGGCGGACGATCTCGACAGCATCACGCGGGACTGGCAGGCGCTGCACGACCTGGCGGCGCGGGGTCCTTGACTTGTTCGTCTTATGTTCCTATACTGGCTCTCAACTTTGAGGAGAGATTCGCCCGCGAGCTGGCTTGCGGGGACGGGAGAGTTTTGCGCGGGCGCCACCCCGATTTCCGGCTTTTTTGGCCGGGCGGGATGAACGGCAAAAGGCGGAGAGGGTCAAAAACTGGAATTCAAATGGGTCGGTGGCCCCGCAACCACTAGATGTTGCGCGGGGCCGCACCGAAGAGGCGTCCGGTCAGTGCAGGCCGCCAACCAGCCAGAGGATCAGGATGATCACCAGGACCAGTCCGAGGACGCCGCCGAGGCCGCCGGTGCCGTAGCGGCGATGGGCGTAGTAACCGCCGCCGCCGCCGAACAGGACGAGCAGGACGATGATGATCAGAAGCAGGCTCATGGCGGTTTCCTCGCGTGTCAAATGACAACGCACGAGGCGCCGGTTTCGGCTCAACCGGGCGGATCGCCGGCACGCGGGGCGGCGCCGGCGCGGCGATGATCCGTATGAAGAGGATTGGGCGACCCGAGGCGCGGGGCATTCCGATACGGGATTTCGCCGTGTTTTTCCCGCGCAAACCCGCAGTTTTCCCGCCTTCATTGCTATTTCAGACAGGAAGGACTATATCAGGCCCCACGTGGTTCTTACGTCCCGTCAGACGACGAAGCGCTTCCGTTGATTGCGACCCGCTTCGTGCGCGCCGAGACCAGCCGAAACTCTCCAGACACTGATGCTCCCGTCAAGCGCCCGTCCGTCCGCGCGATGTCCGCGCGGCGCGGCACATCACTGAACTGGAAACACTGCAATGACTATCGGTACTGTCAAATTCTTCAATACCTCGAAGGGCTTCGGATTCATCTCGCCGGAAGGCGGCGGCAAGGACGTGTTCGTCCACGCCACGGCCGTCGAAGCGGCGGGCATGCGCAGCCTGAACGAAGGCCAGAAGGTCTCGTTCGACATCCAGCCGGATGCGCGCGGTTCCAAGGCTGCCAATCTGAAGGCGGTCTGAAGAGACAAGGAGCGGGCGGCGGCGACGCCGCCCGTTTCATTTTCCCTCTTCCGAGTTTACTCCGCCCAAGGACATTTTCATGACGCCAGAGATCAAGCCACGCGACCGGGACGGCGCGCGCCGCCGCGCCCAGAACCATTTCGCCATGGCCGAACAGCGCGACACGCTGGTCAAGCAGATGGTCGAGGCCGAGCGCGTCGCCACCGATGCGAAGACCGCGAAGCTCCGCGCGCTGCGCATCGCCAAGGAAGAATCCGACCGCGTCGAGGCCGAAGAAGCCGCGCGCAACGCGCCGCCGCCGGCGCCCAAGAAAACCCGCGTCAAGCGCGCCTAAGTCACGTTCGTTACGGTGAGCCGCGCCTTCGTCAAGGAACAGGACAATGCCGCACCTCCGCCCGAGCGGATGGTGCAAGACGGGCCAAACCCCGTCACCCGCGAAGGCTTCGCGCATATCGAATCCGAAGTGGCCCGCCTCGAGGCCGCGCTAAAAACCGAAACCAATCCCCTGCTGCGCGAAACGCTGGAGCGCGATCTGCGCTACTGGCAGATTTCGAAATCCCGCGCCGAGATCGCGGCGGCGCCGGTTGGCGATGCCGTCGCATTCGGCCACCGCGTCGTACTCCGCCGCGGCGGCCGCGAACAAAGCTTTCGCATCGTGGGCGAGGACGAAGCCGATCCGCCGAACGGATTGCTAAGCTGGCGCGCACCGCTGGCTCAGGCCGTGATGGGCGCCGAGGCCGGCGACATCGTCGAGTCCAGGCTTGGCGAGATCGAGATTCTCGCCGTCGAGGCCTGATCAGCGCGGCGCGGTTGCGTCCTGACAGTTCTCACCCTGCATGTCGCAAACCTGATCGGCGTGCGACGCGGGATGATAGTTGGCATCGCGCGGCGTGCTGGAAACCCAGTGACGGTGGCAGTGGTTGCTGGTGGAATCGCAATCATAGGTCCAGCAGCCATCCTTGTCGCAGCGCTGGCCGGGCGCGGCCTGTGTGCTGGCGGCCGGGCTCTGCGCCTGCGCCGAAAGGACCGATAGGGCGAGGAACGCGCTGGCGGCAAAAATTGTCGCTTTCATGAGAGATCTCCTGTGGCCCCGCTCACGGAAACGGGTTCCATGGCGGCGCGATCCCGAAGAGAGCGAATTTTCTAGCGCGGGAAATGCGTGGCGAGATGGCCGGCGCAATCGGCAATGGCCGTTTCGGCGGCTTCCATCAAGCGGCCTTGCCCGGCGGAGGCGCTGAAGCGGGCGGCGATATCGTCCCAGGCGGCGTCGCCCACCGCCTGATGAATATGGCGCGTCGCCAGGATCTCGACATGGCGCTCGCCCAGCGCCGCGAAGACAAGTATGCCTTCGCGACCGGGACCAAGGATGCGCGCGGCGAATTCGCGATGCGCGAGCTGGCTCGCCCGCATGCGTTTGGCGCCATGCGGAACGACGCGCAGGCGCAACGCGTAAGGCTCCAGGATGAGCGCGCCGATCACGAAGGCCGCGGCTTCGAACACGAGGCCCAATCGCAAAGACAATTCGGGCTTGAACAGCGCGAGCCCCGCACCCACCAGGAACGCCGCCATGGCGCCCCACAGCAAGGGATAGAGGGCATAGCGGTCGGCCACCGGAACGATCGTTACGGCGAGATGGGCGGAGGTCTTGGCTTCCGCCTCGCGGACCTTGGCATGGATGGCTTCGCGCTGGTCGTGGCTGAGGCGCATCTACCAGCTCCCCGAGGCGCCACCGCCACCGAAAGAGCCGCCGCCGCCGGAGAATCCACCGCCCGAAAATCCACCGCCGCCACTCGACCAGCCGCCGCCGCCGCCCCAACCGCCGCGTCGCCCGCCGCCGAGGAACAGCAGTGGCCAGAGGAAGCGGCCGAACACAATCCAGATCACGATGACCACGAGCACAATGGGAAAGCCGCCCGTGTCGTCATTGGGATGCGGCTGTGCGGCTTGCGAGAGCACCGCATCGGCGTCCTTGGTGTCGACGCCCAGCACCTGGAGGATGGAAGCCGATGCCGCCAGCGTACCGCCGTCATAATCGCCGCGCCGGAAGGCGGGCTTCACGATGTTCTGGATGATGAGCGCGGATTGCGCATCCGTCAGCGTGCCTTCAAGGCCGTAGCCGACATCGATGCGCGCTTGGTGCTCGTTCGGCGCGACGGTGAGCAGGATGCCGTTGTTCTTGCCCTTCTGGCCCAGATTCCAATGACGGCCAAGCTGGTAGCCATAGGTCGCGATGTCGTTGCCGCCCAGCGACTTCACGGTGGCGACGACGAGCTGGTCGCCGGTCTTGTTCTCAAGCGCCATGCTCATGGCGGTGAGCCGCGTTTGCGTATCGGCGGAGAGGATGCCAGCCTGGTCCACCACCCGCCCGCTGAGCGTAGGGAAGTCCGGCGCGGCCACGGCCACGCCGACCAGCAGAAGGGTGAAGACGAAAGCCGCGCGGAGCGAACGGAGCATCAGAACTGGACTTTGGGCGCCTGCTGGGCCTGCTCGGAGATCGTGAAGGTCTCTTTCGGCTTGGCGTCCGGATAGAAGATCGCCGCCACCCAGCGGCTGGGGACGGTGCGAAGCGTGGTGTTATAGGCCTGCACGCTATCGATATAGTCCTTGCGCGCAACCGCGATGCGATTCTCCGTGCCTTCGAGCTGGCTCTGCAGGATCAGGAAGTTCTGGTTCGATTTGAGATCGGGATAATTCTCGCTGATCGCCAGAAGCTTGCCCAGCGCGCCGCCGAGTTGCGCCTGGCTCTGCTCGAATTTCTGGAAGGCTTGCGGGTTGGTCAGCACATCCTGAGGCAGGCTCACCGTGGTCTGCGTCGCCTTGGCGCGCGCCTCGGTCACCTGCGTCAGCACCGTCTGCTCCTGTTTGGCGTAGCCCTTCACGGTGTTGACCAGATTGGGCACGAGGTCGGCACGGCGCTGATATTCGTTCAGCACCTGGCTCCATTTGGCTTTCACGTCCTCATCCTGCTTGGGCACGGTGTTGATGCCGCAGGCGGAAAGGCCGAGCGCGACAATGAGAATCGCGCCGGCACGCGCGGCGAAACGACCGAAAGACATCGAGAATCCTCCCAGGGACGAACGTCCAGCCGATCTTACATGGTTTCAAGACCGGCTGGCGACAAGGGGTTGGCACCAAGGGCCGGTTTTACTTCTTCGTGCCCCAGGTGATCTGGGCCTGCGTGCCGGTGTCGGACTTCGACGCCACCACCTGCAGCGTCTTCTTCTCGTCGGCGGTCGTAGCCATGTAAGTGACGGTGCCCTCGGTCGTCATGTTCAACTTGGCGGCGAGGCCGGCGGCGGCGGATTTCTGCTGATAGAAGGTGACGACATCTTCCGGCTTGGCGGAGGTCTGGAATATGACCATGCCGCCCTCCGTGCTGGCGTTGATCGAACCGGTCACCTTGGCGCCTGGGTAGAGCGGCGCGAAATCCGGCGTCTTAACGTCGCCGACTCCATTGTTGTTGAACTGGACGACGGTCTTGCCGTCATTCGATTTCACCGTCATCGAGCCGGAGCCGTTATTGTCGACCGTTACGCTGCCGCCCTTGCCGTCGACCAGCACCGTCTTGCCCGGATGCGGTCCGCAACCAGCCACGAGCGCCGCCATGGCCGTCATCGTCAAAATCGCCTCTAACCGCATGATCGCCTCCCCAAAATTCTCATTTGACAGTAGCACAATGCCCGCGCCGGAACAGGGTGCGTCAGGCACTTCCCGCCTTGTCCAGAAGACGCGTCATGACCTCTTTCTGGAACAGCGCGAAATCGGAGCCCCCATAGGCGTTGGCGAAAGCGAGCGCGCCACAATGCCGGTCCGCGTCGAACGCCGCGATGATCGCGGTTCCCGGATCGCCACCGGGATGCGAGGCGAGATGGTCGCCATTCCAGTCGCGCAACCGCCAGATCAGCCCCTGGCGAAGTTGAGGATGCGCCGCATCGATCACGACGGGATCGGGTGTCAGCATCGTGGCGACAGTTTGCGGCTTGAGGAACCCGCCACCGTCTTGCGTATAGACCGCGAGGATCTTCGCGAAATCATTGGCCGAGGTGCAGAGCAACCCCGCCGGCCAATCGGGATAGGCGTTGCGCGGAAGCCTGCGATAGCGCGCGTTCTCGAAGCTGTAAGGTAGCGCCAGGCGCTCGTCCGCGATGCCTTCGTAGCGCCACGCCGTGTTGCGCAGCCCGAGAGGACCGAACAACCGGTTTTGCGTGAGCGTCTCCAGCGGAATGCGGCCCACGCGACCCGCCAGATAACCGAGCAGCGCCACCGCGACGTTGCTGTAGCTCCACTGCGTTCCGGGTTTCATGGCGGAATAGCACTTGGCGGATTCGTAGAGCCGCCCGCCCGGCGAGAGATAGCTCGCGAGAAAATCCGGGAGCGGTTGTATCGGCGCAGTCGAGAAATCGAGCGTGTCGTACAGCGTGTCGGAAATTCCGGAAGTGTGGGTGAACAAGTGCCGGAAGGTGATCGGCACATCGGGAAATTTGGGATGCATGACGGAAAAGCCCGCATGGGCCGTGATCGGATCATCGAGTTTGAAAGCGCCGTCCTGCCACAGCATCATCAACGCCGTGGCGGTGACGGTTTTGCTGAGCGAGGCGATCTGGAACACCGCATCCGCCGTGACCCGCCGCGCGGTTTCGATGGACGCGTAGCCGTAGCCACGGCTGAACACCGTGCGCCCGCCGCGCACCATGGCGACGCTCAGACCGGGCGTATGGGTGACAGCCAGGCGATTGTTGACGAAGCCGTCGAAATCCCGCGCCCAAACAGCATCAACAGACTCGCGCGCCAACCCATTCGACGCGACCAATGCCGAACCGGACAGCGCGAGAAAATTCCTGCGATGCATGAGATGATCCATGGCGACGACTGGAGCGGGCGAAGGGAATCGAACCCTCGTATGAAGCTTGGGAAGCTTCCGTTCTACCATTGAACTACGCCCGCGCTGACGATACCGATAGCATGGGCGCACGGCCGAACGGAAGGCGGCGCTTCGAAAATCGGCCCCGCCAAAAATAAGCAAGATGCGGCCGCAAATCCGCCACGGACGCCAAGCCATCCTCGCGCCGCGTCCACAGGGCCTGGCAATGCCATTTCATCCTTTCGGTCTGTCGCATGGGATCGCGGTGCTGCTCATGCTGGTGGCGGCTGCCGCGCTCATCCTCATCACCCGCGCCGCGAACAGCGCGCGCCTCGACAAGATCGTGCGCTGGACGATGGCGCTGATCCTGCTGGCGGATTGGGCGGCCTATATGGTGCTGTTCTACCGCAACGGCTGGCTGGTGCTGGGCAACGAGCTGCCGCTCAATCTTTGCGACTGGGCGACGATCGCCGTGGCGGTGACACTGATCCGGCCGAACCAGCTAAGCTATGAGCTCGCATATTTCTGGGCGCTGTCGGGAACCCTGCTCACCTCGATCACGCCCGACCTCGCCTTCGATTTCCCCGATCCACGGTTCATCTTCTTTTTCTTCTACCACGCCATCATCATCACCAGCGTGCTCTACATGACGCTGGGCCTCGGCATGCGGCCCGTCGTCGGCTCGCTGCGCCGCGTGATCCTGTGGTCGCTCGCCTATGTCGCCATCGTGGGCACCGTCGACTGGCTGCTGCAGGTGAATTACGGCTTCCTGCGCGCCAAGCCGCACACCCAGACCCTGTTCGACGCGCTGGCGCCCTGGCCGTGGTATATTGCGGAATGCTTCGCCATCGGAGTGGGCGCGATGCTACTGCTTTACGCGCCGTTCTTCATCGCGGACCGCATGCGCCGCGCGCAACCCGCCTGACAGGGGCAAGACCTTGCACGAGAAATTCATCCTCTTCGGCCACCAGCATATCGTGGTGATGGCGCTGACCTTCGCGGTGCCGCTGCTACTGGCCTTCCTTGCGCGCAATTCGCGAAGCGAACGCTTCGACCGCGCGGTGCGCTTCGGTTTCGCTGTGGCGCTGATCGGCACCTGGATTGGCTGGTATGTACTCTTCATCGCGCGCGGCTGGCTGACGATGGGCAACGTGCTGCCCATGAACCTCTGCGACTGGGCGACCATCGCGGTCCTGGCGGCCTGCTTCACCCACAATCGCAAGGCCTATGAACTCGCTTATTTCTGGAGCCTGGCCGGCACCATGCAGGGCCTCGTCACGCCCGATGTGAACTTCGCATTCCCCGAACCGCAATTCATCGTCTTCATGCTGGGCCACGCGCTGATCATCGCGGCCGTCATCTATCTCACCTTCGGCAGCGGATTGCGGCCGGTTCCCGCCTCCATCCCGCGCACGGCCGTCTGGACACTCGTCTATGCCGCGGCCGCCGCCTCGACAGACTGGCTGCTGAACGTGAACTATGGCTTCTTCCGCGCCAAGCCGGGCCACGCCACGGCGTTCGACTTCCTGTCGCCCTGGCCCACCTATATTCCGGAGATGATCGCAATCGGCATCGCCGCGATCTTCGTGCTCTACGCGCCGTGGTGGATCGCGGACCTGTTCGGGCGCCGCCGCGTGCAGCCGGCTTGACGCGTCAGTGTGTGTGGGAGTTCCACCTCACACGCCAATCGATGGCGATGGGTTTGCCGTCCTGCATCGGCGACGGATAATGCACAGTGGCGTAGCATTTCATGGCGTAATCATCCAAAGCCGTATTGCCGCTTGAATTTTCGACCGCCATGTCCTGCACCGAACCGTCGGCTGCAATGACGTATTTCATCTCCACCGTGCCGTCCGCGAAGGGACGGCCCATGCATCGCTGCGGCGCGGGATTTTCCCGGACGAACCAGCTATAGGGCCATTTTGTCCACCGCACGTAAAATCCCCAATCGAATGCGATGGGCTTTCCACCGGAGGTATGCGCTCCTATGAAAGCGTGATCCAGGCACGCGATCGCGGCCTGGTCGAGAGCGGGATAGCCACTCGATCGCTCCACCTGGGCGTTGCTGACCGTGCCATTCTCGGCGACATGGGCGGAAACAAGCGTCACCGCCTTCTCGTCTTCGGCATCCTTGGGGCGGAAATCGCCGCAGCCACTGGAGGCCGCCATGGCCGCGCAAGGCAGCAGCAGCGGAAAGATGAGGATCGCCAGAAACCGTAAAATCATCCTCATCTCACTTTCTTGGCGCGATGATCGCGTCGAGCAATGCGGGCGTGCCGGGGATGCGTTCGAGATGCGGGTAACGCAAGCCGCCATGGTAGTCGATCGCGATGACGCGGAAGACGTCGCCTCGCTTGACGAGCAGGCGGATGGGCTCTTTGGCCGTTTTCGCGGCTTTCACCGCGTCCTTCAGCCGGTCGGAGTCATAGGCGATGTCGTTCACGGCCACGATCTGGCTGCCGGCCGTCACGCCGGCCTTGAAAGCGGGGCTGTCCCAAATCACTTCGGAGGCCGCGCCCTTCTCGTCGAGCGACAGGCCCAGCGACCAGGTGAGATCGGTGATCTTGCGCGCATGCTCGTTGGACTTGACGAAATCCGACGGTGCATCGGTGTAGACGAGTTTGTAGCCACCGCGCACCAGCCCATCGAGCGGTGCCGAGGGCGCCACCGCATCCACCCGCGCATGCAGGAAGCCGGCCCAGTCATAAGGCACGATGGCGTTCAGCGCCTTCACCACATCGTCGAAAGTGTAAGGCACGGTGACGAAGCTGCCGTCATTCACGCCGAAGAAGAGATGCGCGAAATCGTCGAGCGATCTGGCACCGTTCGTCTTCTGGCGGATCAGGGTGTCGGCATCGAACCAGATGAGTTCGCCTTCGCCGTAATAATCCTCGGCGCGCTGCCAGCTCCGCCACGGGATCGGGCGGCGCATGGTGGTGATGGGGTCTTCGGTCGTGTCCTCCAGCGCGCGCCATTGCCGGCCCGGGCGGTTGGAATCGAACATGGCCGCGTTGAAGGCGATGGCGTCCAGGCCCTGCTGCTTCGTGTACAGCCCGGAGCGGATGGCGAGCACCGTGCCCCAGAACTGCGTCTGGCCCTCATAGACCCAGAGCAGGCTGTCGCGCATCGGCACATTGAAGTTGGGCGTCCACAGATCGGCGGGGCGGCGGAATTTGCCGTTCCAGGAATGGGTGAATTCGTGGCTCAGCAGGCTGCGCGACGAGACGGATTTGTCCCACTCCTTGAAATAACCCGGCACCGTGCCGTCCTCGCTGGAGCGGTGATGCTCGAGCCCATTGCCGCCCATGCGGTCGGACAGCGAGAGCAGGAAGTCGTAGTGATCGTAATGACGCGAGCCGAAGGCTTTGTAGGCCTGGCTCACGAGATTGCGATGGATCTGCAACTGCGCCGGGCTCATGACGAGCTCCTCGGGCGAGTCCGCGATGATGTCCGCATGCACCGGCACCTTGGCGCCGGGATCCAGATCGACGCGGGTGAAATATTTGCCCGCGATCATGGGCGAATCCACCAGCGTGTTGAACGGCACGGGCTTGAAGGTCGTGACGGCGCCGGCTGACGAGGCCGTCTCCAGCGCGGTGCCGAATTTCCAGCCCGCGGGGAATTTCACGCTGGGCTGGAACATCACGCGGCGCGAGAAATAGCCGGCGGGATAAAGCGCCAGCGCGTCCCATTGCAGGCTCAGCATCTCGCCAGTCATCATGATGCGGCCTTCACTCTTGTCCACGGCGGACAGGAACTGGAAATCCACATCGATCGATTTGGCGCCGGCAGGCGGCGTTACGTGGAAGGCGAAGACGTCGACAGGATCGCGCAGCCAGGTGAGCTTCGCGTTGCCCGCATGAATGGTGAGGCCTGCCATCTTGTCGATCGGGCCGGTCGGTCCGTGATTGCCGGGGAGCCATTTGGGAAAGAGCAGGATCTGTGGCCCCGGATGCGCCAGCGGGATCGTCTCATGCACCCGGAAGATTCCGCGCTGCGTGTCGGTCGCGTCCACCGCGAGGCGGATCGTTCCGGGATAGGCCACGTCCTGCGGCGCGGGGATCGCGGCCGGCATGGGCAACGGTTGCGGCTGTTGTTCCTGGGCGTAAGCAGCGGCGGAAAGAACAGCAGCGACGCAAAGCGCGAGAACCGGGAAGCGCATGGGACAAACACCTAAAAAGCCGCCGCGGCGCATCACGCCGCGGCGGATCGAGGGATGAACGGTTTACGGCGCCGTTGTTTCGGGCACCAGCGAACGATAGGCCGAAGCCGCGGCACCCGCGGCCAGCCCGTAGAACAGCACCAGATAAACAACCAGCACCGGCGCCAGGATGTACCACCGCGCCACCACCGCATTGCCGAGACTGTTCATGAACTCATGCATGAACTGCATGGCCGCGCGGGGATCCTGCGTCTGCTCGCCGGCATGCGCCAGTATGAAGCGGTGAATGGGTTCGAACATGCCCACCGCGACGGAGAAGAAGATGATGTTCGCCAGGATCATGAGCGGAAAGAAGATCGCGATCCCGATCAGCACGCTGCGCCAGAAATTCCCCCGCGTCAGCTCCCAGGAGCGTGTGACGGCCAGCCGCTCTTCGGCAACGACGGCGGGCGTGAGCAGGAAGGTCAGCCGCACAAAGGCGAAGAGCATCACGCTGAAGATCGCGATTTCCCCCAGAACCACACCGCCCCCGAGCAGGCCCGCCGCCAGGGTCGTGTGATCTCCACCGCCGCTGAACGACGCGGCCGCGATGAGGCCCACGAGCAGCCCGATGAGCAGCATCGCGATCCACACGCCGATATAGAGCACGATCAGGAAGATCGAGACGATGAAGTAGGAACCGAGCAACCGCCAGAACGGCGCGCCCACCGACAGGAACACGAAGGTTGGCCCCTTGGCCAGGCCAAGCGCATTGCGCGTGATACCCAGCATGATCTCGGTCCTGATCAGGAACTGCAGCAGCGAGAGAAGCAGCAGGATGCGATAGAACTGCATGATCGGGCCCATCATGACCATGGGATCGGCCTGTGTGCCTGGCTGGATTGTCGCCACCGTATCCATCATGTGCGACATGGACTGGAAGACGGACGGCAAGGCGAACCATCCTGCCGCGCCGTAGATCAGCAGCGGCAGCCAGGCGACGCCCAGATTCGATAAAAAACTGCCAAACGCAAAGCCATAGGCTTGCCCAATTACGTGCCCGACCGGAATCTTGTTCATCGCCCTATCCCCCAAGAGTAGAAAGCATTTTAGTCTATTTTCTCGCAAAGCCGAACGTCTATTTCTTCAGCCGTTTTATCATTCTGAAATAACGGATTGCGACTATTCCTGCCGGGGCGTTATAGCCCTATCATTACGGCCGCGACACACTGCCGGGGAGCCTCCATGACCATCAGACTCGACCTCCTGCGCGATCCGCTTGCCGATAGCTGGAGCGTCGCTCCTCCCACTCACGATCTGCTGGCGCCGGAGCTTCCCACGCTTCAGTTTCACGCAGTGCATCCACTGGATGTGGCCGCGGCGCATACGAGCGCGCATCCCGGCGCGCATCCTTGGCTGCAGCACGGTGGAGACAATGACGGCTCGTCCTTCGTCCTGCCGCGCTTCGGCGCAGCGCTGAATTCCGAATCGTCGTCGCCGGCCGACACCTCGCCCAGCATGGCGAGCGAAGTGGCCTTCATCTCCGGCGTCGATGCCGGCGGCGATATCGTGGGCACGGCGTATTGGACGTGGAACAGCAACGACCCCGCGACCTATTCCGGCCGCTCCAACGCGCACAAATGGGGCACCGCCGCCACCGGCACCGCGGGTGGGACGGTCACTTATTATTTCGACACCTCCTCGAACTGGACGGCGACGGAAAAGGCGCAGATGACCGCCTGCATCACGCTGTGGTCGGACATCGCCAACATCCATTTCCAGCTGATCACCAATTCCGCCGCCGCCCAAATCACCTTCACGCGCGGCGATGACGGGCAGGCGGTGACGCCCGCCGCATGGTCCGGCACCAGCCAGGCCGGTATCGTCGGCGGCTCGACAGCGTGGACGATGACGAGCGCCACTGTCTCCATCGACACGTCCGTGCCCGGCTTCGGCCCCATGGACGGCGATTTCCAGTCCATCGGCGGCTATGTGTGGATGACCATCGAGCATGAGCTGGGCCATGCCATCGGGCTCGGCCATGCGGGGGCCTATAACGGCTCCGTGGATTCGGCGACGGATCAGTTCAGCGCCTATGATTCGCGCATCTGGTCGATCATGTCCTATATCGATGGCGACGATACGAGCGCCAAATATTATTCCCAATATCCGGTCAACATGAATTGGGGCACGGCGTCGGACGGCTACGGTTACGTGCCGACGACACCGATGATCCTGGACGACCTCGCGATCCAGAGCCTCTATGGTGCCGCCACATCAGGCGCCTATACGGGCGGGCAGATCTTCGGCTTCGGCTGCAACATCACCGATGTGACGGAGCAGTATTACGACTTCACCAAGAACACGAACCCGGTGGTGACGATCTGGGATTCCGGAACGGGCAACACGCTCGACCTGTCCGGCTGGTCCACGGCGTCGACGATCGATCTCAATCCCGGCACCTTCTCCAGCGGCCATGGCATGACGAACAACATCGCCATCGCCTACGGCACCAAGATCGACGCGGCGGACGGCGGCGCGGGCGCCGACACCATCATCGCCAACACCGATGCCGACCACCTTTTCGGCGCGGCCGGCAACGACACCTTCGTGATGGGCGACAACTTCATGGAAGCCGATCGCCTGAACGGCGGCGCCGGCACCGACATCGTCGATATCACCGGCGACTACTCAACAGCCGTGAAGTTCGACAGCGTGACGATGATCAACATGGAGAAGATCGTTCTGGGCGCGGGTTTCGATTACAATTTCATTCCTGCGGACGGCACGGTTGCGGCGGGCAAGACGCTGACGGTCACCGCCGGCGCGCTGGGTACCGCCAACCGCTTCACCTTCAACGGCGCGAAGGAACTCGACGGCCACTTCATCCTGAAGGGCGGCCAGGGCGAAGACATCATCACCGGCGGCGCGCTCAGCGACAATATCGACGGCGGCCCCGGCTCCGACCATTTGCGCGGCGGTGGCGGTGCGGACACCTTCACCTATCTCGCAGCCCACGATTCCACGAGCACGACGCGCGACCTGATCCTCGATTTCAACGCCGCGCAGGACAAGATCGACCTGTGGTTCTCCGTCGCCTCGATCCACGCGGCGGTGAACACGGGCTCGCTCTCCACCGGCTCGTTCGATTCGCAGCTCGCGAGCGCCGTGACGTTCCTCACCAACCACCAGGCCGTGCTCTACACGCCCAACGCGGGCAACCTCGCGGGGCACACCTTCCTGGTCGTCGATGTGAACGGCATTGCGGGCTATCAGGCGCATTCCGACCTGGTCATCGATCTGGAGCAACCGACGAACATCGCAAGCTTCGGCGCGTCCACCTTTATCTGACGCGGCCGTAGATCAGGCAGTCTCGCCGGGCGCCGTCGCGCACGATGTGTCCGGCGAGGCGGCCTTCATACGAGAAGCCCAGCCGCTCCAGGAGGCGGCGCGAGGCGTCATTGCCGTCATGCACGCGCGCCCAGAGCCGCTCGATCCCGAGCTCTCCCATCGCGTAGCGGGTTACAGCGTCCATCGCCTCGGCCGCATAGCCGTTGCCCCACCAGGCGCGGTTGAACAGGAAGCCCAGCTCGGCACGGGACTGGCGGCGCGCGATCTCCGACAGGTCGCAGGCCCCGATCACCGGCCCTGTTCCGCCATCCGGTGTCACGAGCGCCACGGCCCAATAGAGCGCCCGGCCCTCCGCCATGTCGGCAACCTGCCCGGCCACGATCTCGGCAACGGTCGTGTAGTCCTTGAAGGCGGGCCAGTCCCAGAAGCGCATGGCCTCCTCATCCGACATGATGGCGAACAAGGCTTCGGCGTCACCGGCGGCGAGCGGGCGCAGATAGAGGCGGTCGGTACGCAGAATCATGGGATAGCGAGATTAACAGGCCGCCATGAAGCCGAAAGATGGACGAGCGGGAATTGATTGGAGTGCTTTGCGGTAGGCCAGAAATTCATGAGGCGGCCGGCGCGATTAGCGCCGTAGCCGCCTCATGCTGCCCCCTTCAAAAGCGGACCCATTACCGCGAGGCCATTGCCCCCAATTGCCGTTTGGACCCGCGGCGGCGTGAATGTGCCTTAGCCACGCGCGTTCGCAAGAGCGTCACCCGGAACTGTCGTGCTTTCGCCGCAATCTGTGGATTTGCAGCAACAACTTGAGTGAAGTCTTGAGGGCCCCGTTAAGCTTGGGACATCTTACGGCAGTTTGAAGTGCTTGGAGAGCTTCAAGCCCTGGCGCTGATAGTTCGATCCGAGGCCCTCGCCGTAACCTTCCGGGGGCGGATCAGTCAGCCGCTCGAACACCAGCCGCCCGATGGTCTGGCCGTGCTCCAGGATGAAGGGCACTTCCCGCGAGCGCACCTCAAGAACGCCCCGCGCGCTGGGGGGTTCGTCCTTGGCGTAACCGAAACCGGGGTCGAAGAAGCCCGCGTAATGCACCCGAAATTCGCCCACCAGCGGATTGAACGGCACCATCTCGGCCGCATAGTCCTGCGGAATGGCGACGGCCTCCCGGCTGACCAGGATGTAGAATTCGTCCGGGTCCAGAACGATATGGCCGCTCGATTGCGCCTCGATGGACTCCCAGTAATCGTGCGGGTTCAGCGCGCCGCGCTTGTCGACATCGATCAGCCCGGTATGCCGCTTGGCCCGCCAGCCGATGCGTCCACTGCCCTCGCCCTTCAGATCGATGGAGAGCGCGAGGCCATTGTCGATATCGGCCTGCCCGCTCACCAGCGGCTGCTCGGCATGGAGCCGGCGCAATTGCGTGTCGGTGAACTGGGGCGAGCCATGGCGGATGCGCAGCTGGTTCAGCTTGGAGCCCTTGCGCACCAGCACCGGGAAGGTGCGCGGGCTGATCTCGGCATAAAGCGGCCCGCGATAGCCGGCCTCGATGCGGTCGAAGCTCTGCGCCCGGTCGGTGATCAGCCGCGTGAACACATCGATGCGGCCGGTGGAGCTTTTCGGATTGGCGATGCCCGACACCCGCGCGGAGAAATCCGCATGCTCCAGCAGCGGCACGATATAGACGCAACCCGTCTCCAGCACCGCCCCGTTGGTGAGGTCGATCTCATGCATGAAGACGGCAGGGAGCTTGTCCTCCACCGTCGCGTCCGGCCCCGGCAGGAAGCTCGCCCGCACCCGCCACGCCACCGCGCCGAGGCGCAGGTCGATGCTGGCAGGCTGGATCTGACCCTCTTCCAGCTCTTCGGTGGCCAAAATCTCGCGCCGCGCCCGGATCAGCCGCTTGAGGACATGGCTGGGCAGGATGCCGGTCGAATGACGGCCATAGGTGGAATCACCCACCTCCGCCGCCTCGCCGAACAGATTTTCCGCCGTATCCGCCATGCCAACCCATCGCCCCGGATCGCCGTCCGGTGGCACAGCTTTAGTACAAGGCCTCCACCGGGTCACCCGGCATCGGCGAGAAACCCACGGATTTCCGCGAATTGCCGCCGGTTGTTTGACTCCCGGGACAGCCTTTGTTTAGTCGCGGGACAGGGGAAATTGGGGGCACCGATGATCAGCAAGGCAGCGGCTGGCTCGGTATTTCTGGCGGTTAGCGTGGTTTCGCGGGCGCGGCGCAGGCCGATTGCGCGACGCGGCACTTCTACAACAACTCTCCCACCCCCGTTCACGATCTCCGTGGCCTCACCGGGTACCCGCACCATCGGCACCTCGCCGGCGCTGTCGCGTTGCGTCATCCCGGCGAGGGGATCCGCCGAGCTGCACTATCTCAACGGCATCACCAATAAGGCCGCGATCGGCTTGATCAGCAACGACACCGCCTGCGTGGGGCCGTTGAAGAAATAGGACTGTTCCTAGTTCTTCGCGTAAGCAGCGAAACGGACGAGGACGTCGTTCTTGTCGAAGAGATAGGTGATCACCAACCTCCCGTCCTTGTAGGAGTAGAGCATCACCGACTCGTCGCCCCTGTGGTTCTCCATGGTCGGCACACCGAGCTTGTCGCGGATTTCGGACTTGGTCGATTTGCCGTTGATGAACCCGTTGACGAAATCGACATTGGGATCGCTGGCGGGCTTGGCGGCTTCGCTTTTCGGGGCATCGCCACCACAAGTCGCGTCGCACAATTGAACCTTATCGACCAGGAATTTGTCGGCCTCGCTTTGCGCCGTGAGACGCGCCAGCGCTTCGGCTTTCTGGTCTTTCGCGAATACCGTCAACCCCGGCTTCGCGCCGGGCACAGCAGGGCGGCGGAATTCGCGTTGCACGACATAGAGTGCATCCTGGCCCTTGATTGCCTTGGCGAAGATGTCGACGTCCTTGCCGGACGCGCCGACGCAATAGACTTGGCCATAAGCGACGGCATGGCCGTCCTCCGTGCCCGCTTTGGGGCCATTGATGCTGACGTCCGTGCACGCGCCGCGCACCCGCGCGAACACCTCGCGCAGGAAGTCGGACGGATCGCGGCCTTTCTGCACGTAGAAGATCTGCTCGGTGAGGATGTCGTGGATGTCCGCTTCGGTCTGGTCGGCCGGAATCCATTCGATCCAGATGAAGCGGGGGTCGTCACGCTTGTCGGTGATCTTCTTCCACGGTGCGCCGGTGGCAGGATAAGGCGGCACGCTCAACGTCTCGGCACTCGCGACCGAAGACAGCAACAGGCAGACAGCGATCCAGCCCAGCGATTTCATCGAACCCTCCCCAAGGAGGCATGAGGCTAGCACAACTCAGCCGAGGAAGGTTTTGATCTCCGCAATCGCCTCGGCCAATCCGCAGCGCGCGACGGGCGCGTCCGGCGGGAACGCCGTCAGCAGGCGCGACGGCATGGCGGATTCCAGGATGACGAAGCAACCCTTGTCCTCCGCGCCACGGATCAACCGGCCGAACGCCTGCTTCAATCTCAGGCGCGTCAACAGATCGTCATAGCTCTTGCCGAAGCGCGCGCGGCGCGCCTTGTGCAGGATGGTGGGCTTGGGCCACGGCACCTTGTCGAACACGACGAGCCGCAGCGAACGTCCCGGCACGTCGACGCCGTCGCGCAACGCATCGGTGCCGAGGAGACAGGCGTTTTCTTCCAGCCGGAAGAGATCGACCAGCGCGCCGGTGTCGAGCCGGTCGACATGCTGGGCGTAGAGATTGATGCCCGCTTCCGCGAGCGGCTCGGCGATCCGCGCTTCCACCCCGCGCAAGGCACGCACCGCCGTGAACAATCCCAATCCGCCGCCGCCGGCCGCGAGAAACAGTTCGCGATAGGCGGAGGCGAGCTGATCGACCTCGCGCCGGTTCACGTCACGCACCACGAAGATGCGCGCCTGTTCGGAATAGCGGAACGGCGAGCCGAACGAGGCGCGGCGCGGCGGTTCGGCCAGATGCGCCGCGCCCGTGCGCACTTCCGCCGATTGCCAATCATCCGCATCCGGCGAGAGATCGCGCAAGGTGGCCGAGGTGATCAGCGCGCCATGCGCCGGCGTCAGCACCTCGACGGCGAGCGGAATCGTGGGGTCGATCCAATGCCGCCACAACCCGACATCGACGTCGCGGCCATCCTCGCGCTCGATCTCGAACCAGTCCGAGAACTCGGCCTTGCGCTCTCCGGTCTCCAGCGCGTCGAGCATGCCGATCCAGGCGGGCAGGATGACGCGCGCCCGCCGCTCGAGCCCGCGCACCGCCGCCTCGATGCGGGCGCGCTGGTAGGTTTCGAGATCCTCGGCATTGTCGCTCAACTGCTTGCGCAGCGCTTGCGCCAGCTTGAGCAGCGGCATGGCCAGATGTTGCAACCCATGGCCCAGCTTGCGCGCCGCCTCGACCAGCTCCGGCGACAACGGCTCGGTTTCGGCCTCCAGCGAATAGAACACGTCCTCCGCCGCGCCACGCGCTCGCACATGCTGATGCGCCAGCGCGAGAAACACTTCGCCCGGCCCGCGCGCGCCGCCGGTGTTGAGCCGTGTCGTCCAGCCCTCGCCCGCCAATGCGCTCGCCGCCGCGATGGCCTGGTCGAGCGCCGCACGCGCCACCTCGTCGCCCTCGATGATATCCTTCAGCCGCTCTTCCAAACCGCGCATGCGCGTGCGGGCGCGGCCCTCGGGTCCGCGAATCCAGCGGCGCAGGTCGGACATCTCGGTGGCGGAGAGAAACGCCGCGAAGCCGCTGTCGGCCGCGTCGAACAGGTGGTGGCCCTCATCGAAGACGTAGCGCACGCGATGTTCCGTCGGCGTGTCGGTGGTCTCGTCCACGCCCAGCGTGTCGCCCGCGGCTTGCGCGATGACGAGGGCGTGGTTGGCGACCACGATGGGCGCATGGCGCGCGCGGCGCACAACACGCTCGATGAAGCAGGTGCGATAGTGTGGACACGCCGCATAGACGCATTCGCCGCGCCGGTCCGTGACCTCGCGCAACGGCAGCGACGCCGCGAGGAAAGCCGGAAAGCCCGCGCCGGACATGTCGCCATCGCGCGTTGCTTCCACCCAGCGCGCGATCAGCCCCAGCGCCACCGCGCGTTGCCCCGGCGCGAGCGCCGTGCGTTTCGCGGCTTCCTCGTAGTTGAGCAGGCAGAGATAATTCTCCCGCCCCTTGCGCACCACGGCCTTCTCCTCGCGCTCGGCAGGATCGGGATAGAGGCGCGCGATCTCCTGCACGATCTGGCGCTGCAGGTTGCGTGTATACGTCGATATCCAAAGCCCGGGCCCGTTCTTCTCCGCCCACAGGCTGGCGGGTGCGAGATAGCCGAGCGTCTTGCCGATGCCGGTGCCCGCCTCGATCAGCGCGATGCGCGGCGCGCCGACACGCTCGCGCGCGCCGAACGCGTACGTCGCTTCCTGCGCATATTCCGCCTGCTCCGCGCGCGTCTCGCCCGCATCGCGCACAAGCTCGAACAGTCGCGCGCGGGTCTCTGCAGCCTCAACGGGTAGCGAACCCGGCTTGGGAGGTGGCGCTTCGTCTTCCCATTGCGGCAGCGCGCGCCAGACTTCCAACCCCGCGATGGGCGACAGCTGTTTGTCCGGCTGGCCGATGGCCTCGAGCACCAGCGGCCCCCAGCGCCATCCCGCGCGCGCCATGGTAGCCGCCAGCGGACGCAGCTTCGCGCGCACGCTCTCCGGCTTGTCGCGCAACTCCTCGATCAGCGCCGCCGCCGCTTCGCGCAACGCCACGGCGGACTCTTCGGCCGTCTCCGGCATGCCGAGCCCCAGCATACGCGCGAGCCCCAGCGCGCTCGGCACGCAAGGCTGCGCCGGACGCACGAAGGCGAACAGCTCCAGCACATCGAACAGGGGCCGCGCCGGCGCCGCCTTCAGCCGCCCCGCCACGAACGCCGCATGCGCCACCAGCACGTCACCCGAGCGGAACAGCGCGCGCGCCGCATCGAGCGAAACGCGTCGCGCGCCATCGCTATCGGCCGCGACCGCGCCGCCGGGGGCGGGGACCAGGGATGAGATTTCGGAAAGGGACATTGCGCTTCATCATGCGCAATCCGGAACGAATGGACAACAATGATCAGGGGGCCCGCGCGGTTACGCCGCCAGGTCCGGATAGAGATTGGCCAAGGCTTTCACCACCCGCTCGTGTTCGCCAACAACCGCTTTGACCGCGTCGCGCAGGGGTGCGGTACCGTCGTGGTCGCGGGCTTTTTGGGTGAAGCCACGCGCGGCGGCTGTGAGTGCCGCAAGGCCGAGGCCGCCGGCGGCGCCCGCGATATCCTGGGCGACCCGGGCTGCGTCTTCCCAGTTCTCGCTCTCGCTGTCGGCGGAGAGCCGCGCGCAGAGGTCTTCGGCGGTCTTCATATAGGATTGCAAAATCTCGATCAGGATCGTGAGACCGAGCGATTTCTCCAGCGCGGCGAAAGCCGGCGCGTCGATCGCGGCGATAGCTTCCTGCTCGCCTTCACGCCCTGGATCGGCGGCGCGGCCCAACAAGTCGCGCAGCGCCACATAAAGCGCGCCAGCATTGGCGGGCCAGCGCAGCACGCCGGACGCGGCCGCCGGTGTACGGCGCATACCACCCGGCATCAAGGCCAGCATCGGCGCCTTCACGCCCGGTGCGGCGGCGACGGAATCCGCGACATTGGCGAGCGCGATGATGGCGTCGAAATTCTCGCGGCCTGCGAGCACGATGGCTTCCGCGGCGCTTGTCGCGAAGACGAGGCGATTGCCGAAGGGCTCGAGCAGATTGGTGAGCTGGCTTGAGATCGCGGTGTCATCCACCACGGCCAGAATGTGGAGGCCCCAGGGCGGCGGCGAATCCGTGGCGATGGGGGTCGAATCCTGATGCTCGGCTTGCGTGGCGCGGATCGCGGGCACAGTGAACCAGAACGTCGCGCCCTGCCCGGCTTCGCTTTCGAAACCGATGGCGCCGCCGAGCGCCTCGATAGTCCGCTTGGCGACGGCGAGGCCGAGGCCCGCGCCTTCGTGGCGGCGTGCGTAAGAGATTTCGGCTTGCGCGAAAGGCTCGAAGAGATGCTGCGCGATTTCCGGCGTGATGCCGAGACCGGTATCGGTGACGGAGAAGCGCAAGACCTGCACGCCATCTGCCTCCACTTCCGCATCGACACGGATTTCGATGCCGCCGCGATCGGTGAATTTGATCGCGTTGTCGGCAAGCTTGAGCAGCACGCGGCGCACGCGGCGGGGATCGGCGGCGACGCGCGGCAGATTGGTCCCGGCGGTGACGGTGAGGCGAAGCTGTTTCTCCCAGGCGCGTGGCTGGAGCAGGCGCGCCACGGTGCGCGCGGCTTGCGCGGCATCGCAATCGTCGTCCGGCTGGCCGTCGAAACGGCCTTCGTCGCGGGAGAGCGCGATGACGTCATCGAGCAAGGTCTTCAATCCGCGACCGGCTTCCAGAAGAACCTTCACATGATTGCGTTGCGCGCGGTCGAGTTCGCTGCGCTCCAGCAATTGCGCCATGCCGAGCAGCGCGTTCAGCGGCGTGCGGATCTCGTGGCTGATATTGGCTATGAAAGCGGTTTTCGCGCGGGTGGAAGCTTCAGCGAGATCGCGTGCCTTTTCGGCATCCGTCTTCTCGCGCGACAGCTTCACGACGAGGCCGGCATTCTCGCGGCGCAGGCTGATGCTTTCGTCCAGGATGTTCGCCATCTCGTCGCAATAGGAATAGAGCACGCCGCCGAAGAATAGCACGAGCACGCTCGACATCAGCGCATAGGTCGAGCCCTGCGCTGCCAGCATCATGGCGAGCGGGCCGAGCGACAGAGTGGCATGCGCGATATAAGCGGGGCGATGGGCCGAGCGGGCGATGAACTCGGCCGACGTCATGCCGAGGAAAGCGAGCGTGAGGAACGCTTCGGCCGGGAATGTGTGCGGCTGGAACCACAGGATCGCGCCGATGCCCCAGGAGCCGCCGGCGGCAGCGGAGAGCGCGGTGTAACGGTTGGCCCATTTCTCCGCATCGTCGCCCGGCGGGCGTTCGGCATAGGCGGCGGTGACGCGCGCCGTCAGCACCGTGACGGCGATCTGCAGCAAGAGCGGTATGATCGCGAGCCAGATGGGCACGTAGCCGCGATAGAGCACGCCCGCGATGCAAAGCGCTGAGAACGGCACGAAAAGATGGTGCCGGCCCAGGCGGTAAAGCACGTCGATCCGTCCGGCGAAATCGCTCTCGCCTGCCGGATCGGTTGCGGCACTTTCCACAGGCATTGGACCCGACATTGACGGACTCCCCATGCGGAGCCTAGCTTCGCCGCCTTTCCAAACGCTTAAGACCAAGGCCTTTCAATGACTTCGAATGCGTTTCGTCCGTCCGAGGAGCTTGCCCGCTCCGCCCGCGCCTGGCCTTTCGAGGAGGCGCGCAAGGTTGTCGCGCGGCTGGAACGGCAGCCCAAACAGGTGGTGCTGTTCGAGACGGGCTATGGGCCGTCAGGCCTGCCGCATATCGGCACCTTCGGCGAAGTGGCGCGCACGACCTGGGTACGCCGCGCCTTCGAAGCGATGAACGGCACCAGGACGCGCCTGCTCGCCGTGTCCGACGACATGGACGGCTTGCGCAAAGTGCCGGACAACGTGCCCAACAAAGAGATGCTGCAAGCCAATCTGGGCAAGCCGCTGACGTCGATCCCCGATCCGTTCGGCACGCATGAGAGCTATGGCCACAACATGAATGCGCGGCTGCGCGCCTTCCTGGACCGCTTCGGCTTCGATTACGAATTCGGCAGCGCCACCGCGCTCTACAAATCCGGCATCTTCGACGAGACGCTGCTGCGCGTGCTGAAGGAATATGACCGCGTGATGGCGGTGATGCTGCCGACCTTGGGTGAGGAGCGGCAGCAGACCTATTCGCCGTTCCTGCCGATCTCGCCGCGCTCCGGCAAGGTGCTGCTGGCCAAGGTGGTGAGCCGCGACGAAGCCAAGGGCACCATCACCTATATCGAAGAGGACGGCAGCGAAGAGACGGTCTCCGTCACCGGCGGGCATTGCAAGCTGCAATGGAAGCCCGATTTCGGCATGCGCTGGGCGGCGCTCGGCGTCGATTACGAGATGTTCGGCAAGGATCATTTGCCCTCGCAAGCGCTCTACGATTCCATCTGCCGCATCGCGGGCGCCATGCCGCCGGATCATTTCGTCTTCGAGCTCTTCCTCGACGAAGAGGGCCAGAAGATCTCCAAGTCCAAGGGCAACGGCATCACCATCGACGAGTGGCTGACTTACGGCCCGCCGGAGAGCATCGCGCTCTTCATGTTTCAGAAGCCGCGCACCGCGAAGAAGCTCTATTTCGACGTCATCCCCAAGGCGGTGGACGACTACATCGACCTGCTCGGGAAATACAATTCCAACGAGACGAGCGAAGCGGACCGGCTGGAAAATCCCGTCTGGCACATCCACAACGGTGCGCCGCCGGATGAGCGTTATCCGGTGAGCTTCGCGCTGCTGCTGACGCTCGTCAGCGCGTCGAACGCCAACGACCGCGATCTGCTCTGGGGCTTCATCCGCGCCTATGCGCCGCAAGCGAATCCTACGGACAATCCCGGACTCGACCGGCTGGTGGGCTATGCGCTGCGCTACTACGAGGACTTCGTGAAGCCCACGAAGCAATATCGCGCGCCGACGGATAAGGAACGCGCGGCGCTGGAGGATCTGGCGCAAGTTCTCGACAGCTTCGCGGGCGAGCGGGACTCCGAGACCGTGCAGTTCCAGGTCTACGAAGTCGGCAAGCGCCACACGTTCGAGCCGCTGCGCGACTGGTTCAAGGCGATCTACGAAGTGCTGTTCGGCCAGTCACAAGGCCCTCGCTTCGGCTCCTTCGCGGTGCTGTTCGGCTGCGCGGAGACGGCGGCGATGATCCGGAACACGCTCGCCGGTGGCGCATCGGCCAGGAAATGATGCGCCGCGTTCTGCTCGCGCTGGCTTTGTGGTCCACACCCGCTCTCGCGCAGGAAATACCGGCCGCGCTTTACGCAGCCGGTCATTATGCGCAAGCGGAAGCTGCCGGTGAGGCGCAAGGCGATGCAAAAGGTGCGGCGCTTTCCGCGCGCGCCAGTCTCGCCGCGGAGATGCTGCGTGCAACGCCCTGCCTCGACTGCCTGCAGAAAGCGGAGGCGCAGGCGCGCCGCGCCATCGCGCTCGATCCCGCGCTGCCGGAAGGGCATATCTATCTCGCGGCGGCGCTCGGCTATGAAGCGCGCATCGAAGGTTTGGTGCGTGCGCGGTTGCTGGATTATCCGGGGCAGGCGAAGGCCAATCTCGACGTGGCGCTGGCGCACGATCCGAAGAACTGCTGGGCGCTGGCGGCGCTCGGCGCCTGGAATATCGAGATCGTGCATAGCGGCGGCGAGACTTTGGGCCGCTGGTCCTATGGTGCGGCGCTGACCGACGGCATGGCCGATTTCGCGAAGGCTTTTGCAAGCGCGCCCGAAAATCTGGTGCTGCGCTATCAATTCGCATTGGTGCTGGGCGGTTTCGGCGCGGAGCGTTATCGCAAAGAGATGCTGGATGCGCTCGCCCGAGCGGTCAGCCTGAAGCCGCTAACGGCCTATGAGAGTTTCGCGCAAGATCGCGCGCGCGAATTGCTGGCGGCACTGCATGCCAACAAGGACAAGCTCTTCGCGAAGCTGGTGCGGCGCGATCAGGGGTATCCCTAGGCCCTACTGCGACGCCCAGACCACGCGGTGCATGAAGACGAGCTCGGTGAGCGCGAAGCTCCTGTCCTCGAAGCTGGGATTGAACGAGCGCAGCTCCACGCGTTGCGCGCTCAGGCGGCCCACCTGCTTGACCATCACTTCGCCGGCGGTGGTCTTCACCACCACGCGGTCGCCGCGGCGCACATTGGCGGCGGGCGAGATCACGATGCGGTCTCCGTCGCGATAGACGGGCGTCATGGATTCGCCGGCGATCTCCAGCGCATAAGCGTGCTCATCGTCCACCTCCGGAAAGGCGATCTCGTCCCAGCTACCGCCGACGGGAAAACCGGCGTCATCGAAGAAGCCCTGCGTGCCGGCCTGCGCCAGGCCGATCAGCGGCACCATACGGCCGGGCGGCGAACCACCCGCGGCGCCCACCAGCGACACGAATTCGTCGAGCGAGCTCGACACCGCCTGCAGCGCCTTCGACAGGCTCTCGGTCGACGGCCAGCGCGGGCGACCATCCGGGCCGACGCGCTTGGATTTGTTGAAGGTGGTGGGATCGAGACCAGCGGCGCGGGCGAGCCCGGACGCCGACATGTCGTATTTATCCGCCAACGCATCGATGGCGGCCCACACTTGCTCGTGGGTGAGGGTTCTGGAACGGGCCACGTTCAAATGATTCCCGGTAAATGGAAACTTATCCTACCCTGACTCGCGCACAGATTGCAAGGCCTGGCGGGCCCGCCGGGAAGGCCAAAAAGGATAGAGTTTGTGGAAGAATCGGCAAAGAAGCCGAACGACAGGATGGATTGGCATGTTGCTGGATGCGGGTGCCGGGCTGGTGCGGCTGTTGCCGCCGGAAGCCGCCCATCGCGCGACGCTCGGGCTGCTGCGCCTGGGCGCGCCGCTGCTGCCGTCCGCACCGGCTGACGATCCGCGTCTGGCGGTCGAGGTACTGGGATTGCGCTTCGCCAATCCGCTGGGGCTCGCCGCCGGTTTCGACAAGGATGCCGAAGTGCCGGATGCGATGCTGAAGCTGGGCTTCGGCTTCGTGGAATGCGGCACCGTCACGCCGCGCCCGCAAGAGGGCAATGCGCGGCCGCGTCTCTTCCGGCTCGGCGAGGATCGCGCCGTCATCAACCGCATGGGCTTCAACAATCGCGGCATGGACGCGATGGCGGCGCGGCTGGCGGGGCGCAAACGCAACGGAATCCTCGGCATCAATATCGGCGCCAACAAAGACTCTTCAGATCGGCCCACCGATTATCGCGACGCCTTCGCGCGACTGGCGCCGCTGGCGGACTACATCGCCGTCAATGTCTCCTCACCCAACACCCCGGGACTGCGCGGGCTCCAGAGCCGCGATGCGCTCAAAGAATTACTCGACATCGTCACCGGCGAGCGCGCGCGGTGCGGCGCAGCGGTGCCGATCCTGCTCAAGCTGGCGCCCGATATCGACCGGCAAGCGGTTGACGATATCGGCGGCGTGGCGCTGGTTTCCGGCATCGAGGGCCTGATCCTCACGAACACCACCATCGCGCGGCCGCCTTCGCTCAAGAGCGAACACGCACGCGAAAGCGGCGGACTGTCCGGTGCACCATTGATGACGCCATCGACCGCGATTCTGAAAGCGATGCGCGAACGGGTGGGATCGCAGATGGTGCTCGTCGGCGTCGGCGGCGTGGCGAGCGGCGCGGACGCCTATGCCAAGTTGCGCGCCGGCGCCAATCTCGTGCAGCTCTACACCGCGCTTGCCTTCGCGGGGCCCGGACTGATCGCGCGCATCAAGCACGATCTGCTGGCGCTGATGGCGCGCGGTTAAACTGCGCGCGGCTTGAGCAGTATCTGCACAGTTCTTGCGCACAGAACGGCATTGGCGAAAAGTCCTGTGTCGTGCACACTATCCGTGGGGAATTGGTGGAGTGTGGCATGAGTGACTGGGGCTCTCTGTTCAACCGCGCGGTGACGTTGGTCGCCTCCGAACCGCCACCTGTCGCCATCGCCATCGTGTTGCTGGTGGGGCTGTTCGCGATCCTCGCGCTGGAAGGCATGCGCGCCAGCCTGACTCCGCGCCGCAAGCTGATCCGCTATCTGGAGCGTCACGCGCCAGATGACTATCGAGGCGGCTATGAGCACGAGACGCGCGAGGAAGAAGAAGACGCGCCGATGGGCTTCGCGCCGCTGCAATTCGCGCAACCTGCGGAAGAACAGGCTGGGCGGCCGCGCTCCCCTTACCGTTCCGCCGGGTCGCGGCGGGTGCGGTTGCGCCGGTCGCCCAGCGATCTTCTCGACCGCGCGCCGGACGAGAATGCTTAACGCGCGAGAGAACTAGTTCCAGCGCGGCGATTCTGCGCTAGCATCGCGCCTTCGATAAGGGGGAAGCGATCATGGATACCAACGATCTTGGCAAACTGGTGCTGCGGCTCACCGTGGGCGTGCTGCTGCTGTTCCATGGCGTGCACAAGGCGCTGACCGGCATCGCGCCGATCAAGCAGATGCTGCTGCAGCACGGGCTTCCCGATCTCATCGCCAACGGCGTCTATGTCGGCGAGATCATCGCGCCGGCGTTGATCGTGATCGGCTTCGCGACACGGCTGGGTGGCTGGGTGGTGGCGTTCAACATGATCGTGGCGGTGGCGCTGGCCGGGATGGGCAACATCCTGAAGCTCGACGCGTTCGGCGGCTATGCGCTGGAGCTGGAGATGTTCTTCCTGTTCGGCGGCGTCGCGGTGGCGTTGCTCGGCGCGGGACGCCTCAGCGTCGCGGGCGCGCAAGGCCGCTTCAACTAGCGGAGCGCGATCCCGCGAAGTGTGCAGCGGTTCGCGTCAGATCGCGCGACCATCAAAGAGTTAGGCCTTGACCTTCACGCGCGCGTCGGAGAGCGCGACGAAGAAGGTCGCCAGGCTGCCGGCCATCAGGCCGAGCGGCACGGCGTAGAGCACGTCCAGGTCGCAGCCCAGCACCACGATAGTGGTGACGATCAGGCCGGTGAATTGCGCCACGTTTCTCGGCATCCCCTGAGTTCCCCTAAGCAACGCACCAAGCCTAGGCCGGTGCGCGCCGGAATGAAGGAGATGATTAAGGGACGGTTAATTGTTGTGCGCCGAATTGAAACAGCCGGAACGCGCGAGACGGCGGGCTAGCCTCCCAGGTCGTGCTTCTTCTGGAGATATTCGTCGCGCTGGATTTCGCCCCGCGCGTAGCGGCTTTCCAGCAGGTCCAGCGCGTCGGAGCGGCCGCCGCGGCCCCACCAGTGGGGATGGCCGTAATAATAGTACCGGCGCCGGAAGATCAGGCTGAGAACGACCAGCACGATCAGGAGGGAGAAAAGCCCGTGAAACGGGCCCCAGAACAGAAACGGCAACAACAGCCACCCGTGAAACATGCGCTCCTCCCGAGCCCCATTCCACCCCTATGTAGGGAGGGAATTGGGCGTTTCGAGGGGCAGCACCAAAGTCAGGCGCCGAATTCGATTCCCTGGGCGAGCGGCAGCGCGTCGGAATAATTGATGGTGGCAGTCTGGCGGCGCATATAGGCCTTCCAGCTATCCGACCCGCTTTCGCGCCCGCCGCCGGTTTCCTTCTCGCCGCCGAACGCGCCGCCGATCTCGGCGCCCGAAGGCCCGATGTTCACGTTCGCGATGCCGCAATCCGAACCTGACGCCGCGATGAAGCGCTCCGCTTCCTGCATGTTCGTCGTGAAGATGCAGGAGGAGAGGCCTTGCGGCACGGCGTTGTGCAGCGCCAGCGCGTCCTCGAACTTCACGTACTTCATCACATAGAGGATCGGCGCGAAGGTCTCGTGGCAGACGGTCTTCGACTGTCCCGGCATTTCGGCGATGGCGGGATGGACATAGAATCCATCGGCGAACTTATCAGCCATCGCGCGGCCGCCGCCCGTGACCTTGCCGCCTTCGTCGCGCGCGGACGCCAACGAACGTTCCATGCCCTCGAACGCCGCTTTGTCGATCAGCGGACCGACCAGTGTGCCCTTCTCCAGCGGATTGCCGATGGGAAGGCCCGCATAGATCTTCTTCAAGGCTGGCACGAGCGTGTCGTAGACGCTCTCATGCACGAAGAGACGGCGCAGCGACGTGCAGCGCTGGCCCGCGGTGCCGACGGCGGAGAACGTGATCGCGCGGCTCGCCAGATCGAGCTTCGCCGACGGCGTCACGATCATCGCGTTGTTGCCGCCCAGCTCCAGGATGGTCTTGCCGAAGCGCGCGGCCACGACAGGCGCCAATTCGCGGCCCATGCGCGTGGAGCCCGTGGCGCTCACCACCGGGACGCGCGCATCCCGCGACAGCGCCTCGCCCGCATCGCGCAATCCGAGCACGACTTGCGAGAGATCGGCCGGCGCATCGCCGAATTTCTTCACCGCGCGCAGGAACAGCGCCTGCGTCGCCAAGGCCGTCAGGGGGGTCTTTTCGCTGGGCTTCCAGATCACGCTGTCGCCGCAGACGAGCGCCAGCGCGGCGTTCCACGCCCACACCGCGACGGGGAAATTGAACGCCGAGATCACCGCCACCGGTCCCGCCGGATGCCACGTCTCCATCATGCGATGGCCGGGGCGCTCGCTGGCGATGGTGAGGCCGTAAAGCTGGCGCGAGAGACCGACCGCGAAATCGCAGATGTCGATCATCTCCTGCACTTCGCCGAGACCTTCCTGCACGATCTTGCCGGCTTCGAGCGTCACGAGCTTGCCCAGCGCGTCCTTGTTGGCCCGCAACTCCTCGCCGAACAGCCGCACCAGCTCGCCGCGACGCGGCGCCGGCACATCGCGCCAGGCTTTGAACGCCTCCACGCTTTTCGCGACCTTCGCCTCGACGGATTTCGCATCGTCATACGCGACGCGGCCGATCTCCGCGCCGTCGATGGGCGAGCGGGCGATCACGTCGCCGGTCGGCGCGAGGCCGAAGTGGGAGAGAAGGTCTTGCATAGCGCGATCCTTTCGCCCTCCCCTTGAGGGAGGGCCGACAATTTGCGTAGGCCGTAGCGTCAGCGTACGGCGCGAAGCAAATTTCGGGGAGGGGGGAAACTGTTGCCGAAGTCCCCCCGCCCGAAAAAGCTTCGCTTTTTCGACCTCCCCTCAAGGGGGAGGTGGAATTTAGTGCCCCTTGCCGTAGTAGCGGCCGAAGCGGTTGCCGAGGAAGTCGCCAAGCTTGCACTCTTCCTGGCGCACGAAGCCTTTCTGCGGCAACTTGCCTTCGACGAGCAGGTCCGCCATGGCGCAGATGCCGGTGGCGGTGGTGACCTGGATGGCGCTCATGAAACGCCCCTGTCCATTTTCGGCGCCGACCTGCTGGGCGTAGATCTTCTTGGCGTAGCTTTCCTGCGTGAGATGGCCGTCGCGCATGCCCGACACCGTCACGAAGATCAGCACCACGTCCTGATAGGTGATCGGAATCGCGGTCTCCAGCACGTCCTTGAAGATCTCGCGGCGCGTGCCGAGATGCAGGTCGCGCACCAAGAGTTTCACGATGTCGCAATGGCCGGGATAGCGCGCGGTCTTGTAGTTCAGGTTCTCGACCTTGCCTTCCAGCGTCTCGCACAAGGTGCCGAGGCCGCCCGAGGTGTTGAACGCCTCATATTCCACGCCGTCGAGCTGGAACAGCTCGCGCTCTTCCAGCGAGGGCACTTCCACCTTGCGGCCGTCGCGCACGGCTTCGCAGGGATTGCAGTATTCGTTGATCAGCCCGTCGGTGGACCAGGTGAGATTGTATTTGAGCGCATTGTGCGGGAACACCGGCAGCGCGCCGACGCGCATCTTCACGTCCTGCAAGGTGTCGAACTTGCTGGCGAGATCGTAGGCGACGATGGAGATGAAGCCCGGCGCCAATCCGCATTGCGGGATGAACGCGGTCTCCGCGCCCTCGGCCAGTTTCTTGATGGCGCGGGTGGATTCCACGTCCTCTGTCAGATCGAGATAATGCGCGCGCGCCTTCTTGGCGGCTTCGGCGACCGTGGCGGTGAGATGATAAGGCGTGGCGGAGAGCACGATGTCGTGGCCCTCGACCTCATGGGCGAAGTCCGCGCCTGCGATATCGACCTGGCGGAGCCGCACGTTCTTGCGCGGCATGCGCTCGAGGCTCGCGGCATCGCGGTCAGCCACCGTCACGCGGTAGTCGCCAGTGGCGGAAAGAAATTCGGTGATGGCGACGCCGATCTTGCCGCCGCCCACGAGCATGACGTTCTTCATGGTGTTTTCCGCCTTGGTGTTCGGGCGCAGTGTGGACCGGGCCCCGCCCGAAAAAGAGGCAGCAAAGCGCCGGAAAACCGTCTAAGTTCCGGCGAATCGCCGGGCTATCCGGCGGAACGCCGAGGCCCGCATGCGCGATACCGACGCCAAACTCATCGCCCTCCTGAAGGCCAATGCCCGCGAGCCCACCGCTTCACTGGCCCGCAAGCTGGGGCTGGCGCGCTCCACCGTGCAGGAACGTATCGCCCGGCTGGAGCAGGAGAAGACGATTCGGGGCTACACCGTACGCCTGTCGGAAGACACGGAGGCGCGCCGGCTCACCGCCATCGTCATGATCAGCGCCGACGCGCGCCAGGCCGATCGCGTGGCGGCTGAACTCAAGCGCATGACGGAAGTGCGCTCGCTCTCCGCCGTCTCCGGCGCCTACGACATGGTGGCTCAGGTCGAAACCGACACCCCTGCCCGCATGGACGCCATCCTCGACCGCATCGGCCGCGCGCAGGGTGTGGCAAGAACGGTGTCGTCGATCGTACTGAGCGAAAAATTTTCGCGATGATCCGGTAAACCCTCCCCTTGAGGGAGGGTCGAAAAACGCAGTAGCGTTTTTCGGGGAGGGGCTCACTCCGGATGCCGGACGTGAGCGAAGCCACAATGTCGGAAACACGCGCCGAACGCCGCTCGCAGATGAACCGCGCCCATGCGCGCGAGCTCCGTAACAATTCCACAAAGACCGAACGACTGATGTGGAGCATTCTGCGCCGCGAACAGGTGGACGGTTTGCGGTTTCGCCGCCAGCAGCCCATCGGGCCTTACATCGCCGATTTCTTCTGCCCGACGCTGAAACTCATTGTCGAGCTGGACGGCGGCCAGCACTACGAGCCAGAGGCGTTGGCTTATGATGAGCGGCGTACGCATTGGCTCGCCGAACGTGGCTATACCGTCCTGCGCTTTCCGAACGCGGACGTGGCGAAATGGCGGCGCGACGTGATCGACAGAATCACTGCGGCTGCAAAGGAAATCAGCGGCAAGCATCCGGAGTGAGCCCCTCCCCGAAAAATGCTCTGCATTTTTCGACCCTCCCTCAAGGGGAGGGTTTCCTTTCACTTGGCGGGCCGTGATATCCTCCCCGCCGGGGGGAGCGAATGGCAGCGAAAAAGCCGATCAAGCGGAGCCGTGTGCGCAGCGCGTTGCATCGCCTGCGCAGGCCTGATCGCGCGCATATGGACGTGCTGAAAAGCCGTGTGCCGTTCTGGTTCACGGCGGCGTTTCTCTTCGCTTTCTCCGTGCTGCAGATCATGCTGAACCCGTTCGGCTTCAGCGATCTCACCCAACGCTACACGCAAGACATCGCCGACCTGCTCATCACCGGGCCGTATTTCTACGGCACGGAAGGGCGCGACAAGGTCGCCGTCGCCCTCGTCGATGAAGAGGTGCTGAAGGAAAGCGCCAATCCCTGGCCCTGGAGCATGGGAAGCCACGCCGCGGTGCTGGACGCGATGCTCGCCTACAATCCCAAAGCCGTGGTGGTCGACTTCCTCTTCGTCGACATGCGGCCGGACGACACGACAAAACAACTCACCGACGTCATCGCCAAATACAAGAAGAAGCATATCCCGATCTATTTCGAAGGCGGCATCGAGCTGCCTTACGGCGAACAGGTGATCCGACCCGAGATCAAGGCGACGGGCGCGCGCATCCTGGATCCCACGGTGCCCGTCTATAATGGCGTGGTGCGCCAGTACAATGTGACCGGCGACTGCTTTGGCGCGAAGCCCACGATCAACGGCGCCTGCTATTCCGCGGCGCTGCAGGTGTTCGCCGATACCTATCCGCGCTATCCGCTGGTGCCGCTCAACGACAAGATGGAGATGATCTGGGGTACGCGTAATGCGCCGGAGAATTCGCTGTGGATTCATCAGGGCGCGAACGGCGCGAGCTGCAGCCCGGACATCTCGCCGCTCGGGCGCATCTATCTCGCCTTCTTCGACACCTCCCAGGTGCAGAATCCTTGCACGTACACCGCGCAGATTCCGGTTACCGAGCTGCTGCAAGGTACGGATGATTCCGCGCTGTCGGGTCTCATCAAGGATCGCATCGTCTTCTATGGCGGTTCGCTGCAGGGGGCGCAGGACAAGATCTCCACGCCCGTGAACGGCCTCATCCCCGGTGTCTTCGCGCATGCGATGGCGATGGACAATCTCATCACCTCACACGGCCATCCGCAGCAGAATGTGATGACCATCGGCAGCACCGTGATCTCGACCAATCCCGCGCAGATGCTGGCGATCATTCCCGTCATCCTGGTGCTCGCCTGGTTGCACAGGCGCAGGCTTGCCCGCAAAAAGCGGCTGGCGGCCGCGGCGGAACATGAGCGCAGTGTCACGTTCGAATATGTCCTCGACAAATTCGTCGAGACGGTGTGGCATTGGCTGGCTTTTGGGCTGGCGCTGGGTGTAGGCCTCGCGCTCAGCCAGTGGTCCGGCCTGTCGGTGGCCAATTGGGTGGAAGTGGTTTTCGTTTCGGTGGAGCTGGCGGCGATGCTTTTGGTGGGCGCGCCGGATTCGCTTTGGGGATATTTGCATCATGTGGTGGCCGGCCCGGACTTGGGTTCGCCATCCGACGGGGAGCAAACGGCATGAGAGTTCTGGCATTGGCGGGAGCCTTGCTCCTGTTGTCCCTGCCGGCCGAGGCGGGGTTGTTCTCATCCTCCTCGTCTTCCTCATCACCCAGCCAGGCCTGCGGCGGCGCCAAGGGCGATGTGATCGTCTCGGCGCGCACCGACGAGGTGGACCTGTTCTCCGATCCCGACGGCACCAAGAAGGCGATGACGATCGAGCAGGGCAAATTCCCCACCTGCGTGCCGATCCTGGCGCGTTCGCCGCGCATCCTGTTCCAGGTGACGGTCAACGGCGCGAATTATTGGGTGCGGCCTTACATGGTGAAATATGTGCTGGGCGGAAAGCAGCCCGCCGTCTGCCGCAATCTCGCCCTCGGCTCCAACCAGATCAAAGCCGCCGCCACGCGCGGGCTCGGCGAAGGCTGCCACAAAGGATGAGACCGATGAAACCGCTTCTCGCCCTCGCGGCGCTCGCGCTTCTGGCAACCCCTGCTCTGGCAAGCCCCGGCGACGGCTATCCGCGCCACGGCAAGGCGCTGGACCAGATGCAGCCCGCCAGCGACTACAGCGACCTTCTCGCCGGCCGCCCGCGCGCCATCGGCATCATGCGCAGCCGTGGGCAGGGCTTCGTGCCCTCGCCCGAACTGCAGGCCTATGCGCAAGGCGTGGTCGACCGGTTGCTGAAAGGCATCGTGTTGCCGCCGAGCTTCCATCCGCAGGTGCGCATTCTCGCCACGCCCGAATTCGGCGGCGAATGCACGCCGGACGGCACGCTCGTCGTCACTGTCGGCCTGCTCGAATTGATGGAGAACGAGGACGAGCTCGCTTTCGTGCTGGGCCATGAGCTGGCGCATGCACTGTATCGCCACCAGGCGCCGGACTGGTATCACAAGTCGCAATATTACGCGGTGGTGAACGGCGCCGCCGTCGATCTGGTGGGCGTGCACGCCGCCGTCACCATCGGCGGCCATACCGGCACGAACATCGCCCGCGCCTTCGACGTGGCGCAGCATCTGCAAACCTTGAGCGCCAATGTGCTCATGCCGCAGATGGAGCAAGGCCAGGAAGACGCGGCAGACGCGCTGGGCTTCGACCTGATGGTGCGCGCGGGCTACGATCCGGACGCCTCGCTCTCGGTGATGGACAAGCTCGCCGTGCAGGAGCAGGAGGCGCAGGAAGACGCCGACGCGGCGCGCAAGGCCGCCAAGGCCGATCAGAAAGACGACAGCAACCACAATCTGCTGAACCAGGGCCTCAGCATCTTCTCCACCGTCGTCTCCGGCGGGCGGCCCTCGACCGACCAGATCGTGGATCTCACCATCTTCGCCTTCGACGCCGCCGTCGACAACATGGCCGAAGACGCGACCGCCCATCACCCCGCCAAGGAACGGCAGGACCTGCTGAGCGCCTACGAGTTCCGCGAATACCGCATCCTCACACCGATCCCGACCACGCCCCTGCCCTGGGCCGCGGAATCCAAATCACCGCTCAAGCCGCGTCTGGTGGCGCTGCTGTCGCACTACACCGACGCGGAAAACGCCGCCGCCTATATCGCGGATTCCAGCCAGGGCAATCCCACCGACACGCGCATCGATGTCGGCCGCTCCACCGGCGCGCCCACCGCCGACCACGCGTATACGGAATTCGTGGCCTCGGAATATTACGAAAACACGGGCCAGAAGCCGCTATCCGAAGCCGCGTTGGTGCGCGCCACGCAAAGCTCCGAACCGTCGTGGGAGGTCTATTCTCGCCTGATCGAGATCTACATCGAGCGCCGCGACTTCGGCAAAGCCGACGCCCTGATGGCGCAAGCCGTCAGCCGCTTCGAGGATTCGCCCGTGCTGCTGCCCAAACGCATCGAACTCTTCCGCGCCGAAGGCCGGCAGTCCGACGCACAGGGCCTCATCCCGGAATGCAAGAGCGTCGGCATCGACGAGCTGACCGACGAATGCAAAAAGGCGGCGGGCGGCTGACACGCCTCGCCGCCCACCAAGAGCTCGCCGTTCGTTGAGCTTACCGCAGGAGAATTTTGCCGAATCTATTGATCGAGGAATCTCATGGCTTCCGGTATTTCCCATTCGCCTCGCTATATTCCGCAAGTAACGATTTCCAGCACGTTCAAGGATCTGAAGAGCCATCGCGCGGCCCTGATCAAGTGCATCCGAGCGCACGGGCTGGCCGAAGTCGCGATGGAGAATGACAGCGCCAAGCTGACGGACGTGATCGAATCCTCGCTTAAGATGGTGCAGGATGGCGCCGCCTATATCGGCATCATTAGCCAGAAATACGGACAGACGCCGATCGATCCTGTTCGCAATCCGAACGGCCTCTCCATTACGGAACTCGAATTCAACGAGGCTATGCGGCTCAACCGGCCGATCCTTTTGTTCATCATGGGGGAACACCATTCCGGCCACAAAGACGACTTCGAGCACGATCCGGAGAAGCTGGAAAAGTTAAACGCATTCCGCAAACGCGCCAAATGCATGTCGGAGGATTCAGCGGTCGAGCGCGTCTATGCAGAATTCGGCAGCCTGGCGGATTTCAAAGAGAAGATCGGTTCCTCAATCGCGAATCTTCGGGGGCATCTGGAATCGGAACCGGTTCCAAATCCGGCCTCACTCGAACGCAGGCAAGTCATCGGCGAACCGATACCAATGCCATCGGCGTTTTACGCCGAGCCTCCCTATATCGGTTCGCACAAATTCATCGGCCGCCAGGCGCAACTCGATGAATTGAGCGATTGGGCTTTGCCGGCCGATCCGCATGCGATCCTTCTGTTCGAAGCGATCGGGGGCAACGGCAAATCGATGCTGACCTGGGAATGGACAAACAATCACGCCACCGAAGTTCGCGCCGATTGGGAAGGACGGTTTTGGTATTCGTTTTACGAGAGGGGCGCGATCATGGCAGATTTCTGTCAGCGCGCCCTCGCCTACATGACCGGTCAGCCGCTGGAGAAATTCCGCAAACGGAAAACACGTGACCTGACCAAAGAGCTTCTGGCGCAGCTGCACGCCAAACCCTGGCTGCTCATCCTGGATGGTCTGGAGCGGGTGCTCGTAGCCTATCACCGCATCGATGCAGCGGAAGTGGCCGATGAAGAGGTGAATACACCGAAGGATAAGATCGCCAACCGCGACCCATGCCTGGCCATTCGCGACGAGGACGATGACCTGCTGCGCCTTCTCGCCGCGGCGGCGCCATCCAAGATTCTCATCAGTTCCAGGCTTACGCCACGGATCCTGCTCAATCCTGCCAGTCAACCCATACCCGGAGTCCGGCGCGTCACGCTTCCGGGACTCCGTCCGGCGGACGCAGAAGCGCTTCTACGATCCTGCGGCGTCAGGGGCGATTCCAAGGCGATCCAACAATATCTCACGGCCAATTGCGATTGCCACCCGCTGGTCATCGGCGTGCTTGCGGGCCTGATCAACGATTATCTGCCCAGCGAAGGAGATTTCGACGCCTGGGCCGCGGATCCAAACGGCGGCGGCCAACTCGATATGGCAAATCTTGATCTGATTCAGCGGCGCAATCATATCCTTCTCGCCGCCTTCGCTGCATTACCGGAGAAGAGTTCGCAGCTTCTCTCGACACTTTCCCTGCTCTCGGAGTCCATAGACTACGCAACGCTCTCCGCCCTCAACCCGCACCTGCCGCCAGAACCGGCATTTGTGCCCGTGCCAAGACGACCCGGTGCAGGCTTACCGGTCTTTTTTGAGTTAAGTGGGAAAGGCACAATACAAGAAACATATAAAAAGAATCTGCAATTGCGGAAGGAATATGAAGATGCAATGGCGGTGCGCCTCCAGTCGGCGGAATATGCAGCTGCGCCCCTCGCGTTGGCTGAAACGATACGCGATCTCAAACGCCGCCGGCTTCTGCAACATGACGACCGCGCAAAGCGATACGATCTGCACCCTGTCGTCCGGGGCGTTGTCAATGGGCGTTTGAAAGCCGAGGAGCGCGAACGGTATGGCGACAGGGTCGCCGATTACTTCTCGCGGCAATCAGACAATCCTTATGATGAAGCACAGACGCTTGACGATGTGAGCAATGGCCTCAATCTCGTTCGAACGCTGGTAAAAATCGGAAAATTCGAACGGGCCGTGGACGTCTATGTGGGCAACCTGAATAGAGCACTTCTTTTCAATTTAGAGGCCTATACGCAAATCCTAGCTTTGCTACGGCCCTTCTTCTTGGCCGGCTGGGGCAATTTGCCGACTCATTCGACGTGGGCGCGGTCATCCCTGGCGATAGACGCGGCCCGCGCACTCAGCTGTTGCGGGGAGATCGAAGAGGCTCTCACTCTGGAAACGGCCATCCTATCTTCTTTTCTCCAGGAAGGGGACTTTAATGGCGTATTCATCAATGTGGCCAATATGTCTGAGGATCTTTTCCTTCAAAATCGGTTTGCGCACGCTGCGCGAACCTGCGAGTTGTTGATCGACGTCGCGATAGCAACTGGCGATGAGGAAAGAGAATTCATGGGGAAGCTTCTGCAATTTTCACGTCTCGCTCGCTTCGGCAAGGCAACAGAAGCGGCAGCCAAATGGGCAGTTCTCGATTCGCTTAGCCGCCCAAAGACACGAGAGCTATATCGCCCGGGAGATGCTGAGGCTGTATACGTCAGATTTCAATTCTGTGTGGGCAATCTACAGGAAGAGCATTTGAGGAATGCCGAGCAGTTGTCCGCGAGCGGGAGAAATCGTTCGACGATACGGGAGCTTCACCAGATCCGGGGAGAGTGGCTGATGGAGCAAGGAAAATGGGCCTCCGCCTCCGCCAGTCTGCAGGAAGCGGTGCTCATGGCCCGGGAACGGGAAATAGAAAATTCCGAAGCTGAGGCCGCGCTTCTTCTGGCGAAGTTCCGCGCCGGAGAATTGCTGGACCCGCGGAGCGAAGCGGAACGGCTATCGCGCAGCAAGAAGCCAGCGAACCGCTATCTTTCCATGCTTTGGCTCGCCATCGGCGAACCGGGAATCGCTCAGAAGCACGCGCTTATGGCGTATGAGCGGGCTTGGGCCGATGGCGAACCTTACGTGGATCGCTACGAACTCAACAAAGCCACTGCCCTGCTTCAAGCGCTCGGCGTTCCTATTCCAAGCCTGCCGCCTTACGATCCAGCGAAAAATGGGAAGTTTCCCTGGGAGGACGCAGTCGCCGCTGCGATCGAATTGGCGCGCGCGGAAAATCTTGACACGGATGAGGAAGAGTAGCCAACCGTGACATTCTGCGAAACGCGGTCGCGCATTATGTCGATGGGCGCCTAGATATCGACAACGATCTTGCCGAAGTGCGCGTTCGACGCCTGGTGACGGAATGCGCCCGCCAGATCTTCCAGCGGGAAATGCTTGTCGAGCACCGGCCTGTAGCCCGCCACGTCGATGGCGCGGATCATGTCGAGCTGATGGCGGCGGCTACCCACGGTGAGGCCAATCACTTTCAACTGCTTGGCCATCATCAGCACGGTGGGCACTGAGCCCGCGAAACCCGCCAGCACGCCGATCAGCGCGATGTGGCCGCCATTGCGCGTGGCGGTGATGGATTGCGGCAAGGTGCCCGCGCCGCCAATCTCCAGGATGTGATCCACGCCGCGCCCGCCCGTCAGCTTCAGCGCGGCCGTGCCCCATTCCGGCTCGGATTTGTAGTTGATCAGATGATCGGCGCCCAACGCCTTCAGCCGCGCGAGCTTCTCGTCGGACGATGATGTCGCGATCACGGTGCAGCCATACGCCTTGGCGATCTGCAAGCCATAGATCGACACGCCGCCCGTGCCCTGCACCAGCACCGTCTCGCCACCCTTCAACGCACCGTCGGCCACCAATCCGCGCCAGGCCGTGACACCCGCGCACGTGATCGTCGCGGCCTCGGCGGCATTCCAGCCTTTGGGCGCATGGGTGAAGGAGGTCGCCGGCGCCGTCACCCTCTCGCGCGCGAAACCGTCCGCGCCATCGCCGGGCACACCGGCGAAACCGTCATGGATGGTGTCGCCTTCGAACCAGTTCGGAAAGAAGGTGGAGACGACGAGATCGCCCACCGCGAATTCCTTCACGCCCTCGCCGACGGCCAGCACCTCGCCCGCGCCATCGGACATGGGGATGCGCCCCTCCGCCGTCGGTATTCCGCCGATCACCACCATGAAGTCGTGATAGTTCAGCGAAGAGGCCCGCACCCGCACCGTGATCTCGCCGGGAGCGGGCGGCGCGGGCTCATCCATATCGACGTAACGTAAAGTATCGAGCGAGACAGGCTGACCGTTGCGGATGGCTTTCATGGACATGTTCCTCGTTGCGGCAAACCGCGATTGCGTTTGCCGGAGAGGCTAGCGCAAAGCCGCTGCGCAGGTCGATGGAACAAATTCGGCTATCGCGGCGTCAAGTGTGGCGCGCGCTGACGGCGGATGGATAATTCGCCGTCGCACCGAAGTAGCACATGAGGGATTCGATCTTCCCGTCCTTGAGCTGGAAATATTCCACGTTCCGGAAGGTCTTGTCGTCCATGGTCAGGCAATCGTACATCACGAATGCCTCGTTGCCGCTTCCGAATATCCGCAACAGATCGAAGCGTTTGATGTCGTTGATGTTGTTGTCCCAGCACCGGGTTTTGAAAACGCTCTTGCTGATATGGTCGTCACCGGCCGCGCTCGAGAACGTGAAATCGTCCGCAAGCACCATGTCCTCCGCGTGCCAATCCTTGTCGTGCCACGCCTTGTAATGTTCGCGGATGATCGCTTCGGTTTTCGGATCCATGCCTTCCCCTGCTTGCGCGCTGGCGGTTTCCGGAACGCCCGCTGCCGCGGCCAATACGCAGCCACCTGCCCCGAAAAGAATCCGGCGCGACATTGTTATCCCTGTCATGACTTGTTTCTCCCCTTATGAGCGGTCTTTGTTTTGGGATGCTGGAACAGCAGCTCAACATAGCGGCGCAGGTGATCGATGCTCGCTTCGGCGACCGCGGCATCGCCCTTGGCTTTCGCCAGGATGAACGCGCCCTGCAGCACGGCCTGCGTATGGAGCGCGAGGCTTTTGGCCGTCCAGGATGCGCGAATGCGATGATGCTTCATCGCATCGGCAATGTCGGATTCCAGGCTGGCGGCATGACCGTCGATGCTCGCATCGCAGGCGCGCCGGATATCGGGATGCGTGCCGTACACCTCCTGGACCATCGTGCCGGCGAGACAGGTGAACTCCGCAACCGGACCACGCAGCAGCGATTTGCGAAAATCGAGATAGCCGAGGACGCGATCCAGCGGATCGTTGTGCCGATGGTAGAGAGCGGCCGCGAAAAGCTCGTCCGACATTTCCGACCAGCGATCCGCGGCGGCGACCGCGAGCGCGCCCTTGCTTGGAAAATGATGGAAGAACGCACCCTTCGTCACGCCCGCTCTGGCGCAGAGATCGTCAACCGAGGTCGCGGCATATCCCTTCTCACGGATGATCGCCGTGGCCGCTTCGAGAAGCCTCTTGCGTCGATCGACCGGCGGCGCCGGCTTGAGAGAGGGCGGGTTCATGGACGAAACATACCAACCAGTTGGTATGCCGTCAAGATCGAAGAATCGGGACCGATCCGCAATGCAAAATTCTCCTATGAATTACCGCCCCTTCGGCTCCCGCAGCACGAACCCGCCCGCCTTCAGCGCGTCCTTGATCTCCTCGCCATGCGCCGCGTCGCGCGCTTCGATGGTCATGCCGAGGTCGGCGGACTTCACCGGCATGTCGGGGGACATGCGGTTGTGGGAGACGTCGAGGATGTTGCCGCCGGCCTCGCCGACCAGCGCGGTAATGCGGGCGAGCCAGCCGGGGCGGTCTTCGATCTCCACCACCAGCGAGAGGATGCGGCCCTCGCGCATCAATTCGCGCAGGATCACGTTCGACAGCAGGCGCATGTCGATGTTGCCGCCAGAGAGCACGATGCCGACCTTCTTGCCGCGGAAGATCTCGGGATGGGCGGCGACGGCGGCATAGGCTGCCGCGCCCGCGCCTTCCACCACGGTCTTCTCGATCTCCAGCAAGGTGGCGATGGCGCGCTCGATCTCGTCCTCGCTGACGAGCAGCACGTCCTTCACCAATTCGCCCACGATCTCGCGCGTGATGCCGCCCGGCTCCTTCACCGCGATGCCTTCCGCGATGGTCTGGCCGGAGCAGGGCAGATGCGCCTGCTTCACCAGGTCATACATGGAAGGATACATCTTCGCCTGCACGCCATAAATCTCGATGCCCGGCTTCAGCGCTTTCGCCGCCACGGAAATGCCGGAGATCAATCCGCCGCCGCCGATGGGCACGACCAAAGTGTCGAGATCAGGCGCGTCTTCCAGCAACTCGAGAGCCACGGTGCCCTGGCCCGCGATGATCTTCGCATCGTCATAGGGATGGACGAAGACAAGATCTTCCGCCGCCGCGATGGCCTTGGCATGGGTGAAGGATTCCGCGAGCGTCGCGCCTTCCAGCACCACGCGGGCGCCGAACGCCTTGGTGTGCTTCACCTTCACGAAGGGCGTCCCCTCCGGCATCACGATGGTGGCGGGAATGCCCAAGCGCCCCGCGTGATAGGCGACGCCTTGCGCGTGGTTGCCGGCGCTCATCGCGGCCACGCCGCGCGCGCGCTCGCTGGCGTTGAGCGAGGTCAGCTTGTTCAGCGCGCCGCGTTCCTTGAACGAGGCGGTGAACTGCAAATTCTCGAATTTCAGATAGATGTCGCAGCCCGCGAGCTTCGACAGGGTCGAGGAGTGCAAGGTCGGCGTGCGCGAGACCGCGCCCTGTATGATCGCGGCCGCCGCGCGCACGTCGTCGAGGGTGATATCCGCCACGTCACGCATCTCCGTGAGGATTGGTAGCAGCGGAGGGATTTGAACCCCCGACCAAGGGATTATGATTCCCCTGCTCTACCACTGAGCTACGCTGCCGAACCGAGGCGGGGGATGTAAGGGCGGGTTCCAGACCTGTCAAGCAGAGGCGTTCAGGCCGCCGCCCGCGCCGCTTCCGCGCGGGCGATGGTGCCGCCGCCCAACACGCGGCTGCCGTCGCGCTCGTAGAAGACGCAAGCCTGGCCCGGCGCCACCGCTTCCTCGAAGCCCAGCAGTTCCACCGATGCGCCGGTTTCGTCCGGCGTGACGATTGCCGCGACAGGCGGGCGCGTCGAGCGCACCTTGACGGCGCATTCCACCGGACCGGCAACAGGTGCGAGCCAGTTGAGATCGCGCAGCGCGATGCGGCGCGTACGCAGCGCCTCGCGCGGGCCGACGACGACGCGGGCATTGGCGGCATCGAGCTTCAGCACGAAGAGGGGCGCTTCGTTACCGGAAAGGCCGAGGCCCTTGCGCTGGCCGACGGTGAAATGGATCACGCCGTCATGCTGGCCCACCACGCGGCCGTCCTGATCGACGATCTCGCCCGGCCGCGCCGCATCCGGCTTCAGCCGCGCCACTGCGCGGGCGTAATCGCCGTCGGGCACGAAGCAGATGTCCTGGCTGTCCGGCTTGTCGGCCACCAGCAAGCCAAGTTCGGCGGCGAGCGCGCGCACGTCGCGCTTCTCCATCGCGCCCAGCGGGAAACGCAGATAGTCCAGCTGCTCCTGCGTGGTGCGGAAGAGGAAATAGCTCTGGTCGCGCGTGGCATCCGCGGCGCGATGCAACTCCGCACCGCTCTCGCCCGCGACGCGGCGCACATAATGGCCGGTCGCCAGCGCATCGGCGCCGAGTTCCTTCGCGGTGTCGAGCAGGTCCGCGAACTTGACCTTGTCGTTGCAGGCGACGCAGGGGATCGGCGTTTCGCCGCGCGCATAGGCGCCGGCGAACGTATCCATCACCGCGCGCTTGAAGCGCTGTTCGTAGTCGAGCACGTAATGCGGAATGGCGAGCCGCTCCGCCACGCGCCGCGCATCGTGGATATCGGCGCCCGCGCAGCAGGCGCCCTTCTTCTTCGCCGCCGCGCCCGCATCGTAAAGCTGCAAGGTGATGCCGACGACATCGTAGCCCTCGCGCTGCAACAGCGCCGCCACCACGGAGGAATCCACGCCGCCGGACATGGCCGCCACCACGCGCGTATCGCGCGGCGCCTTCGCTAGGCCGAGGGAGTTCAAGGGGCTCATGGCCGCGATATAGAAGTGAGGGGGAGGCAGCGCAAGCTCTTGTTACCCTCCCCTTGAGGGAGGGTCGAAAAAGCGAAGCTTTTTCGGGAAGGGGCTCATTCCGAACTGCCTGCCGCTTCGGAAAAGCACACGGAGATATCCGGAGTGAGCCCCTCCCCGAAAAACGCTTCGCGTTTTATCGGCCCTCCCTCAAGGGGAGGGCGGCAGGACGCGTCTTAGCTCGTGGCGGCCGGCAGGTAGTTCAGGAGCGAGATCTGGTTCAACTGCGCCGTCACCTGCAGCGCGGCCTGCAGCGCCACCTGGTTCTGGTTGAGGTTCGCCACCGCGGTTCCCATGTCGACATTCTCGATGTCCGACACGAAACCCGAATAGACCGTCGACATCGATTGCTGGGTGGTGCTGGCGTTGGTGAGCTGGTTGTTGACCGCGCCATTGGCGGCAGCGGCGGTGTTCACCTGGTCCGCGGCGCCCGTCGCGCTCTGGATGGCGCCCGAGAGGAACGTGGATTGCGCCGAGGTCAGGCTGGTGCCGAAATTGCCGTCCGGCCCCGCGTTGAAATCCGCCACGTCCTTCAGGCTCTGCAACAGTTGCGTGCCCGCGTCGGATGCCAGCACGCCTACTTGCACCGTTTCGCCATCCGACACGCGCACGGAACTTGCCACCGTGCCGTTGGCGAAAGCGGCGGAGGCAGACGGCAGCGCCTGGAGATCGGCGAGCGTGGAGGCGGTGACAGGCGGCGTGGTGTTCTTGTCGCCGCCATAGAGATAATTGCCGTTGGCGTCCTTGGAATTCAGGATGGTGTTGGCCTGGTCCAGGATGCTCTGCGCATCGGTCGTGAGCGTAGAGGCGTCGCCATTGCCCAGCGCGTTCGTCACGTCCTCCCGCCACTGATTGGCGAGGTCGGAGAGCGAGGTGAGCTGCGTGTCCTGCAGGTTCGACTGGTTGAGCGCCAGCTGCGTCGCCTGCTGATAGGCATCGGTGCGCGCGCCGGCGGAGCGGGCGGCTTCCAGCATGGAGGTCTTGTCGCCAATGCCCGTGTAGTCGCTGGACACCTTGCCGCTGGCGACCTGCGCCTGCGACTTGTCCATCGCGGCGGAGGCCTGCATGACCTGCGACATCATATATTGCGACTGGGTGCTGGTGGCGACGCGATCGATGGTCATGGGTCAGTCCCTCAATTGCCGACCTGCATCAGCGCGTCGTAGAGCTGCTGCACGGTGCTCAGCATCCGCGCGCCGGCGCTGTAGGCCTGCTGGTAGATCATCATGTTGGACAATTCCTCGTCGAGATTGACGCCCGAGGTGGAGGATTGGCGCGACTGCGCTTCGGTGAGCCGGTCGCCTTCCGTGGTCGCGTTGGTCGTGGCGGTGGAACTTTTCGTCGCCACGTCCTGGTAGAGCGAGCCCGCGTAATCCGACAGCGAGGCGGATTGCGCGGCGAGTGTTCCGGATTTCGCGAAGCCCTGCTGCGTCGTCTCGATATCCTGCAGCGCGAGAAGCCCGCGCGAGTCGCCGCTGCCCAGGATCGATTGCCCGGCCACCGTCGTGGAGTCGATGTCGGATTGCGCGAAGGCAAGCAGCGACGGCGAGGACTGGATCGCGTCCGTCACCGAGAAGCCCTGCGCCTGCGCCGCGGCCTGTTGCGTGCCGAGGCCGAACAGCGTGGTGAAGCTCATCCCCGTATTGCCGCGCGTGGTGGTGTCGGCGGTGACCTGGAGCTGGTTGGCGGAATTGGCGGGCGTCATGGACAGCGAACCGTCCGACCCCAGCGAGAAACTGGCGCTGCCGCCAAACGCCGAATTCAGCTTGGACACGATCGTGCCGATGGAGTCGCCCGAGCCCACCGTCACGGTCGCCTGTTTGGCCACTGTTCCGTCCGGGCCCTTCAGCACGAAGCTCATCTGGCCGCCCGCCGCGAAGCCGCCGGCGTCGGTGGCGGAGAGGCCGGTCGACGTGATCGACGGCGCGGCGGACTGGAAGATGTCGTTCAGCCCGAAGAATTGCGAGAAGCCCGCACCGCCGCGCGAGGAAGGTGTGGTCGCGTCGCCCTGGATCACCACGCCGTTGGAGCCGTTGGCCGCGATGGAGAGCTGGCCATTGGAGAAGCTGGCCGTGCCGTTCGATCCCAAGGCACCGTTCAGCGCGGTGGTGAAGCTGCCGACGGTCGAGCCGATGCTGACGGGTGAGCCGCCATCGACAGACAAGGTGCCCGCGCCGAAATCGACATCGACGCGGCTGACGAGATTGCCGCTGGAATCCGAAATCGCGATGGTGGTCTTGCCGCTGAAATTGAGCGCGTCGCCGGCGACGAGGCCGGTGTCGCGGCCGTCCATGGTGGTGGGCGGCGGCACGGCGGAATTGGCGTTGTGCTGGGCGTTGAAGGCGAGCGCCGTCTGCTTGGCGAGGCTGCCCAACTCCTGCTGGAGATCGGAGAGCGCGCCATCGCGCGTGTCGATCAGCCCTTTCAGCGAACCGGAATCGAGATCCGGATCGAGCGCCTGGCTCTTGCCGATGACGGCGCCGGTCTGCGGATTGATGTTGGCGATCTGGATGGCGCCGTAGCTGCCGTTGGTGCTGCCACCGGGATAGGTGAGCTGGGCGTAGCTATCGCCGACGAGGCTGACGCCGTCATCGGTCATCACCGTCATCTGGCCGTTGGCGTTCGTCGACGTCTTCACGCCCATATATTGCGACAGGCTCTGCACCGCCTGGTCGCGCTGGTCGAGCAGGCCGGAGGATTGATCGCCGGAGGCGGTCGCCGTGCCGATCTGCTGGTTCAGCGTGTAGATCTGCTGCAGCAGGCTGTTGACCGTGGGGATGGACGCGGAGACCTGCTGGTCCACCTGCGTCTGCAAGCCGCTAACATTGGTCGAGAGGCTGGAGATAGACGAGGCGAGATTCTGGAACGCCGTCAGCGCGCCCTGCTGGCTGGCGCTGGAGGTCGGCGACAGCGAGGCGGAGGCCAGCGCGGAATAGACATTGCTCAATTGCGAGGTGAGCGCGGTGCCGTCGCCCGGCTGGCCGAGGAGATCGTTCAACTGATCGAAGATGCCGGACTGGGCGCTGTATTGGGAAGACGACGCGTTAGACGACAGCACTTCCTGATTCAGGAACTGGTCGGAGACGCGCTGCACATCCGCGACCTCCACGCCGGTGAGCTGGCCGCCCACGACTTGCGTGGATTCATTGACGACGCGGCGGTCGTAACCCGTCGTGTTGATGTTGGCGACGTTGCTCGACACCACGCGCAAGGCCGCGGTGTTCGTCTGCAACGCGGACAACGCGCTCGACAGGATACCGTTCAACGCCAAGACGCATGACTCCCTTTGTCGCCGGACAACCGGTCGCAAGCGCCATGCCAAAAGAAGAGCCCGTTTTCCGCGGGATTTTGCGAAGGCGATTGCGCCAAACAGTGGGCAGTGTTTGCCGGGCAGGCAGAGAGTGCCTTGCGATATCGGTGCGGGCACGCTGCAAAAATCGCGGAAAATGCGGCTTATGGCGCGTGGTCCGGCGCTTGCTACGGGTGCTGCGAGAAAATTCGGATTGCGACCTTGCAGGCTCTACCGGTTCAACCAGCCACGACCTCTCCAGCGATTGCGGCCCCCACCGCGACCGCGCAGAAGGGTGCTGTGTTCGCGGTGCTGCTGGAGAAGCTGAACCCAAGCGTGAAGCAAGGCAAGCTCGCAGTCGCGCATGATGCCACAGATAACAAAGCGGCCGTCACTACACCGACGCAGAGCACCGACAATCCCAACAGCGATCTCGCTGCGGCGCTGGCGGCACTTCAGAACATCACGCCGCAGACTACCGCGCCTGTCACGCCGAACACCGGTACACAGGAAGTCGGCGACGTCCTCTCTAAAGATGGCAAGCCGCTCGCCGATCTGAAGACCGTCGATCCCAAAGAATTGCACGCGGCGCAGCAGCCCGCGCAGCCGGTGAAACCTGGCGCGCCCACGCTGCCGGTGATGCCTGCTCAAGGCGATGAAGAAGACGGCGCAGAGACCGCGACACCGAAGGACGCGGCGGCCGCGAAGGCGTCTCTACAAGACGTCGCGCAGACGGCGGTGACCGCCGCGCAGCATATGACGCGCCCGGCGACACCGGCACAGACCACGCAAGCCGAAGCGCTGCCGGTGAAGCAGGACGCCAGGCAGGATCAACAGCAGAGCAACGCCGACAGCGGCAGCTCGCAGGACAAATCCTCCAGCCGCGACCAGCAGCAGACGCAGACCATGCAGGCCGCGCCGCAGACGCAGTCTGCTCCGCCCGCGACGCATGCAGCGGCGGCGCAACCCGCCATGCACGCGCAGGCCGCGCCGCAAGCCGATGTGAAAGTGCAGCAGCCGGTCACCGTCACCGGCATCGGCGCCACCGCGCCCACGCAGGCAGCGCAGACGACGCAACCCACAGCGACGGCCACGGTCCATGTCGCGCAGGCCTCGACCGCACAACCCGATGTGGCGGCGTTGGCCGTCAGCATCGCGGCGAAGTCGCAGGCGGGTTCCAAGCATTTCGATATCCGGCTCGATCCGCCGGAATTGGGGCGCATCGAGGTGCATCTCTCCGTCGACGACAGCGGCAAGGCGCAGGCGCATCTCTCCGCCGACAAGCCGCAAACGCTCGACCTGTTGCAGCGCGACCAGTCCACCTTGACGAAGCAGCTCAAGGACTCCGGCATCGATCTCGGACAGTCCGGACTCTCCTTCTCCCTGCGCGGACAGGATCGCGAGGGCGGCAATGCCGCCAAAGCCTTTCCGCGCGGCCGCGCGCTCGCCGTGAGCGCGGTTGCCGATGCGACGCCTTCATCCATCAACACCATCGCGAGCGACAGCGCGCGACTGGACATCCGCGTGTGAGGACAGAATGACCACCGTAGCACCCACCAGCTCGACACCCGCAGCCGCGACCGGAACGTCCACAACGGACAACGGGCTGTCGCAGCTCTCGGGCAATTTCGACACCTTCCTGAAGCTGCTCACCACACAGCTCCAGAACCAGGATCCGATGAACCCGATGGATTCCGACCAGTTCACCCAGGAGCTGGTGGAGTTCTCCGGCGTCGAGCAGCAGATCAACACCAACAGCAATCTGCAGTCGCTGATCTCCTTAACCCAGAGCAATGCGGGGGGCGCGGCGGTCAGCTATCTTGGCAAGACCGTCACCGTCACCACCGGAGATGCGCCGCTGACCGACAGCGAAGCCGATTGGAGCTACGCACTCGGCGCCAATTCCGCGAGCACGGCGCTGACCGTCTCCGATTCCAGCGGCAACGTCGTCTACAACGAAGCGGGCGACACCGCTTCGGGCCAGCACGACTTCTCGTGGGACGGCACGGACAGCAACGGCAACCAACTGCCGGACGGCGTCTATCACCTGACCGTGACGGCGCTCGCCAGCGACGGTTCGGCGGTGCAGAGCGCGGTGGCGAGCAAGGGCGTGGTGAGCGAAGTGAACCTCACCGGCTCCACGCCGATGCTGATGATCGGATCCATGGCGGTGCCCATCGCACAGGCATCCGCGATTGATGACTAGCGGGAGCATCGCCCACCAAAAGTGCGAAGCGGTTTTGCGTAAGGGCGTGCGACCAAGAGAGTGACCAAAAGAACAGGTGACCGAGAAACGGTTGCCACCAAACCAATCGGCGAAGCGGGCGAAGACCTGCCGCACCCGAAAAGGGAAAAGACAATGAGTCTCTACGGCGCCTTGATGACCGGCGTTGCGGGCTTGACGGCTAACAGCCAGGCCCTGAGCGTCGCCTCGTCCAATATCGCGAACGTCAACACCGTCGGCTACAAAACCGGCGAAGCGGATTTCTCCACTCTTCTCGCCTCGGCGATGGGATCGGGCGACGTGTCGTCGGCCGGTGTCGTCTCCACCACCACGCAGAATGTGACCCAGCAGGGTTTGCTGAACTCCACGGGCATCGCGACCGACCTCGCGATCTCCGGCAACGGCTTCTTCGTGGTGAGCCAGCAGCCCGGCACCGCCGGCGCCAGCCAGTCGCAGCTCTACACCCGCGCCGGCGATTTCACGCCGGATGCGAATGGCGACCTGCAGAATTCCGCCGGTCTCTACCTGCAGGGCTGGCCGCTGGATGGTAGCGGAAATGTCCCCACCGACCGCAACGATCTGACCGCGATCAACGTCAACAACCTCTCCGGCAAGGCCGAGGCGACGACGACCATGTCGGTGCAGGCCAATCTGCAATCGTCCACCACCGCCACTTCGCCCTACAATCCCGGCGACATGACGTCTGGCGCCGTGACGCCGGACTTCCAGCGCACCATCAACGTCTATGACAGCCAGGGCGGCACGCAGCCGCTGCAGGTCTCCTATCTCAAGACCGGCGCCAATCAGTGGAGCTACGAGGTCAGTTATCAGGGCGATGCCTCCAACCTCAGCAGCACCAACACGCCGCCCAACCTGATCGCGTCCGGCACCATGACCTTCAACAATGACGGCTCGCTCGCCAACGTCCAGCCCACGGGCTCGACGTCGACGACCGCGACCGGCTCGGTGGATGTCGGTATCCCGTGGGATTCGACGACCTCGGGCCTCGCGCCGCAGACCATCTCGCTCAACATGGGCACGGTCGGCGGCACCGACGGCGTCACGCAGTTCGACAGCGCCTCCGCGCTGGTGTCGTCCTCGGTGAACGGCGCGCTGTTCGGCAGCGTCTCCGGCGTCAGCATCGACTCCAACGGTTTCGTCACCGCGAACTTCACCAACGGCCTCTCGCAGAAGATCTACAAGCTGCCCATCGCCACCTTCACCAATCCGGATGGATTGGCGGCGGTGTCGGGCAACGCCTATCAGGTGTCGCAGGATTCCGGCACGCCCACGATCGGCGAAGCCAACACCGGCGGCGCCGGCACGCTGCAATCGGGCGCTTTGGAAGGCTCGACGGTCGATCTGGCGACGGAGTTCACCAACCTGATCACGACGCAGCGCGCCTACGAGGCCTCGACGCGCATCATCACAACTGCGTCAGACATGCTCGATCAGCTCCTGCAGATGGGTCATTAACGAAAGGTTCCGGCGTCTTCTCCCTGAGAAGACGCCGGCAATCCCGAAACGACACAGAAAAGCCGCATGAATAGGGCCTTTTTTACCAACCTCGTTTTCGTTTCCGAAACAGGAGTGGGGTTACCTTTGCGGCGGGTGATGGAGTTTGGAGTCCAATGATGGGCGAAGACCGCAGAGGTCGCGTCAGCTATGTGATCGGTCCCGATGGAAGTCCGCTGACGCTGGCGGACCTGCCGCCGCCGAACACCAAACGCTGGGTGATCCGCCGCAAGGCAGAAGTCGTCGCCGCCGTGCGCGGCGGATTGCTGAGCCTCGACGAGGCCTGCAAGCGTTACACGCTGACCGTGGAGGAATTCCTCGCCTGGCAGCGCGCCATTGACCGCTTCGGCTTGCCGGGGCTTCGCGCGACACGCGTGCAGCAGTACAGGCATTAGAGAAACGCGCGCTCGTTCAAAAACGACGCGCGCGCTTTCTCATTCAAAAATCTCTTCCAAAAAAACTCGTCATGGCCGGGCTTGTCCCGGCCACCCATATTCCAGAGTCTCACCGGATAAACTCTGGAATATGGGTGGCCGCAACAAGTGCGGCCATGACGATGATGCGTTAGGAATCGAGTAACCTCTATGAGCAATCCATTAAGGTGAAAATTTCCTCACCGCGTTAAGCACAACTTTACCCGATGCCCGGCAATGTTTGCCTACCCACAGGGGAGGCTTGCTTGGAGTTCATCAGGAATGTCGGCGCGGCGCGGTTCGGCGTCATGGCGGGCGTGGCCGCTGCGCTCACAGCGTTCTTCCTTTACGTGGCGGGCGTCATCAGCGAGCCGGCCAAGACCATCCTCTATGCGGGGCTGGAGGCGCGCGATGCCGCGGCCGTCACCGCCAAACTCGATTCCATGAACGTGCCTTACGACGCCAAGGGCGACGGCGGCACCATCCTCGTTCCCTCCGACCAGGTCACCAAGCTGCGCATGGAGCTGGCGAGCGAGAACCTGCCGCAAGCCGGCGTGGGCTATGAGATCTTCGACAAATCCGATGCGTTCGGCACCACCGCTTTCGTGCAGAACATCAACTCCTTGCGCGCGCTGGAAGGCGAACTCGCCCGCTCCATCCAGACCATCCAGGGTATCGATGCCGCGCGCGTGCATCTCGTCATCCCGGAACGCCAGATCTTCTCGCGCGAGGAACAGTCGCCGTCGGCCTCCGTCGTGCTGCGCACCCGCAACCCCGTGGACCGCGAGCAGGTCGCCGCCATCCAGCATCTCGTGGCCGCTTCGGTCGCCAGCCTGCAGCCGACGCGTGTCGCCATCGTGGACGACAAGGGCACTCTTCTGGCGGGCGGCGACGAGAAGGATGGCGCCGACGCCACCGCCGCCGATGAGGAAGCCGACACCAACACCTATGAAGACAAGCTGCGCCAGCGCATCGAATCCATCGTGACGAGCGTGGTCGGCCCCGGTCACGTTCGTGTCCAGGTCGCCGCCGACATGGATTACAAGCACGAGACCTCGACCTCCGAACTGTTCGATCCGGACTCCAAAGTCGTGCGCTCCACCCAGACGACGGAGCAGAACGCCACCGACTCCAACCCGGCCGCGGGCGGTGTCTCCGTCTCCTCCGCGCTGCCCCAATCGTCGACGACCTCCGCGCCCGACAGCACGAAATCCAATTCGGCCCACACCGAAGAGACCACCAACTACGAAATCTCCAAGACCACCAAGACCTCCACGGTCGATGGCGGCACGGTGAAGCGGCTCTCCGTCGCGGTCGTGGTGGACGGCATCACCAAGACCGACGCAGCCGGTAACGACAGTTACAAGGCCCGCACCACGCAGGAGATGGCGCAGATCGACAGCCTGGTGAAATCCGCCATGGGCTACGACAAGACGCGCGGCGACCAGGTGCAGGTGAGCAACATGCCCTTCGCCCGTGTCGACGCCGGCCCGCTCGTCGCCCCGCCCGCGCCGCTGCTGGGCATGGATTCCGGCCAGTGGTTCAAGATCATCGAGGTGGCGATACTCTCGCTCACCGCGCTGCTGATCGGCTTCTTCGTCGCGCGGCCCCTGATCAATCGCATGTTCGCGGCGCAATCCGCGGGCCACACGCCGCTGCTGGGCGCGCCGCAGCCTGTGGCAGGGCAATTGCCCGCGCCAGCCGCTGCGCACGCCGCTTCCGCTGACGCGCCGGCCGCGTTGCCCGCGCCGCGCGAAAGCATGATCGACATCCAGCGCATCGAAGGTCAGGTGCGCGAATCCTCCATCCGCAAGGTCGGCGAAGTGGTGAACGCGCATCCCGAGGAAGCGCTCGCCATCGTCCGCACCTGGCTGCACCAACCGGTCTGATCCATGTCGCGCACCAAACCCATCGCCAAGGACGACGTCCGCCAGCTCACGGGCCCCGAGCGCTCGGCCATCCTGATGCTGGCCCTGGGCGAGGAACATGGCGCGCATGTCTGGAAGATGATGGACGATGAGGAGATCAAGGAAATCTCCCAGATCATGTCCACGCTCGGCACCGTCAGCGCCGCGCTGGTGGAGAAGCTGCTGGTCGATTTCGTGTCGCAGATGTCGGCCACCGGCTCGCTGATGGGTTCGTACGAGTCCACCGAGCGGCTGATCGGCCGCTTCATGCCGCAGGATCGCGTTTCCCAGATCATGGAAGAAATCCGCGGCCCCGCCGGCCGCACCATGTGGGACAAGCTGGGCAATGTGAACGAGACGGTTCTGGCCAACTATCTGAAAAACGAATATCCGCAGACCGTCGCCGTCGTGCTTTCCAAGATCAAGCCGGAACATGCCGCCCGCGTGCTGGGCGCGCTGCCGGAGGAATTCGCGCTGGAAGTCGTGCAGCGGATGCTGCGGATGGAAAGCGTGCAGAAGGATATTCTCGACAAGGTGGAGAAGACGCTCCGCGTCGAGTTCATGTCCAACCTCGCGCGCACCGCCAAGCGCGACAGCCATGAGCACATGGCCGAAATCTTCAACAATTTCGACCGCCAGACGGAAGGCCGCTTCATCGCCGCGCTGGAAGAGCGCAGCCGCGATAGCGCCGAGCGCATCAAGGCGCTGATGTTCACCTTCGAGGACCTCGGCAAGCTCGATCCCGGCTCGATCCAGACTCTTTTGCGTCATGTGGAGAAGGACAAGCTGGGCCTCGCGCTCAAGGGCTCGACCGATACGTTGCGCGACGTCTTCTTCTCCAACATGAGCGAGCGCGCCGGCAAAATCCTGCGCGAGGACATGGAGGCCATGGGCCCCGTGCGCCTCAAGGATGTCGATGAAGCGCAGATGCGCATGGTCAATGTCGCCAAGGACCTCGCCAACAAGGGTGAGATCATGATCGCCAACAAGCAGGGCGAAGACGAGTTGGTGTACTGAGATGGGCGCTCCCAAATTCACCTTCGACACGGTCTTCGAGACCAATGTGGACGTCATCTCCGACGCCGCGAAGTCCCGCAAGCGCCTGACGCTGACGCAAGGCGAACTTGACGCCATGCTCGCCCTCGCCCGCAACGAAGGGATGGGCCAAGCCCAGGTGCGCGCCGCCGAAGCGCTCGCCGCCACGGCCCAGACCGCCGTGGCCGCCATCGAGAACGCCGTCTCCCGCCTCGATGAGGACATCGACGATATCCGCGAGCAGGCGATGCGGGTCGGCCTCGCCGCCGCGCGCAAGCTGGCGCATGTGGCACTCCACAATTTTCCAGCCGGTGAAGTGGAAGCCGCGTTGCGCGACGCCATGCACCAGGCCATCGGCGAGCCCAGGCTGGTGCTGCGCGCCGCGCCGCAAGTTGCCGAGGCGCTGAAAGCCTGCGTCGCCGAGATCGCGCTGGACGAAGGCTTCGACGGCCGCGTGCAGATTTCCGGCGAACCCAATTTGCGCAACGCCGATTGCCGCATCGAATGGCGCGGCGGCGGGCTCGAGCGCAGCGAATCCTCCATCGACGACGCGATCTCGGCCCTGATCGCACGGCATTTCCCGGACACCAGTCCGCACACGGAGACCTGACCCATGGCTTCCAACGACGAAGTCCAGCTTCCCGATCTGGGCCGCGACAGCGGCAACCCCAACGCGCCCGCGCTCTTGCAGGTCGACATGCCGGAAGACAACGAGCCCAAGCGCAGCGCTTCGGACCTCGAGGCGGTGTTCGATGTGCCGGTCACCGTCTCCGCCGTGCTGGGCAAGTCGGGGATGGAAGTGAGCCAGCTCTTGAAGCTGGGCAAGGGCACCATCGTGGAGCTGGACCGCAAGGTCGGCGAGGCAATCGATATCTATGTCAACAACCGGCTGGTCGCGCGCGGCGAAGTCGTCCTCGTGGAGGACAGGCTCGGCGTGACCATGACGGAAATCATCAAGACCGGTCAGTCGTAAAGCGAACCGATAAGGAAACAGAACCATGCGTCTTCTCATTGTCGGATCGCTGCAGGGCCAGATCGGCGCGGCCACCAAGATCGCGATGGATCGCGGCGCGAAAGTCACGCACGCCTCCTCCATCGAGCAGGGCCTGGCCGAATTGCGCGGCGGGCGCGGCGCGGATCTCGTGTTCTGCGACGTGGATTTCGATATCGGCATGCTGGTGCGGGGCCTCGCCGCCGAGCGCATCTGCACCCCGGTGGTCGCCTGCGGCGTGGGCACCGATGCGCGCAAGGCCGTCGACGCCATCCGCGCCGGCGCGAAAGAATACCTGCCCTTGCCGCCCGATCCGGAATTGATCGCGGCGGTGCTTGCCGCCGTCGCCGATGAATCCCACCAGATGGTCTATGAAGACGAGGCCATGGGCGCGGTGATCGCGTTGGCAGATCAGGTCTCCGGCTCCGACGCCTCCATCCTCATCACCGGCGAAAGCGGCACGGGCAAGGAAGTGCTGGCGCGCTACGTCCACCGCAAGTCCGGCCGTGCCGAGAAGCCGTTCATCTCCGTCAATTGCGCGGCGATCCCGGAGAACCTGCTGGAATCGGAATTGTTCGGCCACGAGAAAGGCGCCTTCACCGGCGCCATCGCGCGCCGCGTCGGCAAGTTCGAGGAAGCCAATGGCGGCACGCTTCTGCTGGACGAAATCAGCGAAATGGATGCGCGGCTGCAGGCGAAACTGCTGCGCGCGATCCAGGAGCGCGAGATCGACCGCGTCGGCGGCACCAAGCCCGTCAAGGTCGACATCCGCATCGTCGCCACCTCGAACCGCGACCTCGCCGAAGCCGTGAAGCACGGTACCTTCCGCGAAGACTTGCTCTACCGGTTGAACGTCGTGAACCTGCGCCTGCCCGCTCTGCGCGAGCGGCCGAAGGACATTCTCGCGCTGGCCCGCCACTTCGCGCACAAATATGCCGAAGTGAACGGCGTTCCCTACCGCCCCGTGGCCGGCCCGACCGAGCGTTTGCTGCTCGGCCATCCCTGGCGCGGCAATGTGCGCGAGCTGGAGAACACCATCCACCGCTCGGTCTTGCTCGCCAACGGCAACGAGATCGGCCCCGAAGCCATCCGCCTGCCGGACGGCACGCAGGTCAGCAACTACCGTTCCGACGTGCCGGGCGCGGTGAAAGTCGCGGTGGAGAACGCCGCCGTCGTCACCCGCAATCTCGTCGGCCGCACGGTGGCCGACGTCGAGCGCGACCTGATCCTCGACACGCTGGACCATTGCCTCGGCAACCGTACGCACGCCGCGAACATCCTGGGCATCTCCATCCGCACGCTCAGGAACAAGCTGCGCGAATACAGCAGCACGGGGCTGGCCATCCCGCCGCACGGCGAAATCCGGATGGCGGGTTGATGCGTATGTCGCAACACATTGCACCTCCCCCTTGTGGGGAGGTCGAAAAATCCGAAGGATTTTTCGGGTGGGGGGCGGTGGTTGCGGCCGGTTCGGCCCCCCACCCGAAAACCTTCGCGCTTGCGCACGAAGGTTTGTCGACCTCCCCACAAGGGGGAGGTGCGTAAGCCATGTCTGACACCACAGCCTCACTTCCGCCAGCCGCCCCCGGGCTCAACCTCGCCACGCTCACCGGCATCCTGAAGCGCAGCGACCTGGCGCTCGCGATCGGGATCATGGTGATCCTGATCGTGTTGATCCTGCCGCTGCCGAGCTGGCTGCTGGACGTCTGCCTCGCCTTCTCGCTCTCGACCTCGATCCTCATCCTGATGACGGCCGTGTTCATCCGAAAGCCGCTGGAGTTCAGCTCCTTCCCCGCGGTCTTGCTCATCACCACCATGATGCGCCTCGCGCTCAACCTCGCCTCCACGCGCCTCATCCTGGGCCATGGCAGCGAAGGCACCGCCGCATCCGGCTATGTGATTCAGGCCTTCGGCAAGCTGATCATGCAGGGCAATTTCGTGATCGGGCTGATCGTCTTCGCGATCCTGGTCATCGTGAACTTCGTGGTCATCACCAAGGGTTCGGGCCGCATCGCCGAAGTGGCCGCGCGCTTCACGTTGGATGCGATGCCCGGCAAGCAGATGGCGATCGATGCCGATCTCTCCTCCGGGCTGATCGACGAGAAGGAAGCGCGCCTCCGCCGCAAGACTCTCGAGAACGAAAGCAATTTCTTCGGCGCCATGGACGGCGCCAGCAAGTTCGTGCGCGGCGACGCGATCGCCGGCCTGATGATCGTGGCCATCAATGTGGTGGGCGGCATCATCATCGCTGTCGCGCAGAAAGGCATGAGCTTCGGCGATGCCTCGCAGACCTTCACGCTGCTGACGGTCGGTGACGGCCTCGTCTCGCAGATGCCGGCGCTGATCGTCTCCACTGCCGCGGGCCTCATGGTCTCCAAGGCCGGTGTCGAGGGCGCGACGGACAAGGCGCTGATCGGCCAGCTCTCCTTCTATCCGCAGGCGCTCGGCATGGCCGCCGCCGTGATGGGCGTGATCGGTTTGCTGCCCGGCATGCCGACCTTGATCTTCGCGGCCCTCTCCGCCCTCATCGGTGGCGCTGCCTGGGTGACGCACAAGCGGAAGAATGCCGAAGCGGCGGACGTCGCGCAGAAGGAAGAAGCGGCTCGCGTCGAAGCCGCGCCGAAGGAAGAGCCCATCGCCACCGCGCTGGCGCTCGACCTGCTGCGCGTCGAATTGGGCTACGGCCTGCTGCCGCTGATCAACGATGTGAAAGGCCATCGCATCACCGACCAGATCAAGGCGCTGCGCCGCCAGCTTGCGAGCGAGATGGGCTTCGTGATGCCCAGCGTGCGCATCCTGGACAACATGCAACTCGGCGCCAACGAGTACAAAATCTGCGTCAAGGAAGTGGACTCCGGCCGCGGCGAACTCTTCCCGGGCTCGCTGCTCACCATGGATCCGCGCGGCGCGCCGATCGATCTTCCCGGCACGCACACCACCGAGCCCGCCTTCGGCCTGCCCGCCACATGGGTCTCCGCGAACCTGCGCGAGGAAGCGAGCTTCCGCGGCCTCACCGTCGTCGATCCCGGCACGGTACTGACCACGCATCTGACCGAAGTGCTGAAGACGCATATGAGCGAGCTGCTCTCCTTCGCGGAGACGCGCAAGCTGCTCGACGACCTGCCGCCGGAGCAGAAGAAGCTGGTGGACGAGTTGATCCCCTCGCAGATTTCCGTCAACGGCGTGCAGCGCGTGCTGCAGACCTTGCTGGGCGAGCGCGTCTCCATCCGCGACCTGCCCGCGATCCTGGAAGGCATCGCCGAAGCCGTCGGCCACACCAAGAACGCGCTCTACATCACCGAGCATGTCCGCGCCCGCCTCGCCCGCCAGCTCTGCAACCAGCATCTCGCGCCGCAGGGCTACCTTCCGCTCATCGCGCTGTCGCCGGTGTGGGAGCAGGCTTTCGCGGAAAGCATCGTGGGCCAGGGCGAGGACCGCCAGCTCGCCATGGCGCCCAGCCAGCTCCAGCAATTCATCACCACGGTGCGCGAACGCTTCGACGAGGCAGGCCAGAAAGGCGACGTGCCGGTGCTGCTGACAAGCCCGCAAGTGCGCCCCTTCGTCCGCTCCATCGTCGAACGCTTCCGCCCGCAGACGGTGGTGATGAGCCAGAATGAGATTCACGCCAGCGTGCGGCTCAGGACATTGGGACAAGTGTGATGCGCGAATTGGCGACGTGCTCCTTCTTGCACCTCCCCCTTGTGGGGAGGTCGACAAAATCGGTGAGCGCGAGCGAGACGATTTTTCGGGTGGGGGGCTGTGCCAGACGGCGCCTCGGCCCCCCACCCGAAAAATGCGTTCCGCATTTTTCGACCTCCCCACAAGGGGGAGGTGCTTAGATGCAGCTCAAGACCTACATCGCCGACGACATGCAGTCCGCGCTGGCGCAGATGCGCCGCGAGATGGGGCCGGAGGCGATCATCGTTTCCAGCCAGCGGGCGAAGGAAGGCGGCGTGCTGGTGCGCGCGGCGCTGGAGAAGCCGGAAGCCGATCTCGAAACCGCCGTCACGGCTGAACCCACCGAAGCGGCCATCGCGGATTTCACCACCGGCTATCGCGACAATCTCCTTCGCCGCCTGCGCGAGACCGGCGCGAGTGCTGCCCGCGACACGCGCCATTTCGGCCGCGCCGAGCTGATCGGCATGCTGCGCGAACACCGTGCGCCGGATTCGCTGGCGCATGCGCTGGCCGAGGCGGCCGAGAAAACCAGACTCACCGACATGACGCTGGCGCTGGCCTCCGCTCTAGACGGCAAGATGCGCGCCGAGCCTATCGATTTCGCGAGCGCCTCGGCCATCCTGCTCGTCGGCCCGCATGGCGTGGGCAAGACGGCGGTGGCCGGAAAGCTCGCGGCGCATGCGCGCCTCGCGGGCCGCGCCGTGAAACTCATCGCCACCGATGCGGCGGGCGCGGGCGCCGTGGCGCGGCTGCAAGCCTTTGCCGAGCATGTCGGTGCGCGCTTTCTCGTCACCGAAACGGCGGAGGCGACCGCCAATGCCATCGTGGAATGCGGGTTGGAGAAATCGCTGGCCATCGTCGACACCGCCGGTTTCGATCCGCGCAACGGCAAAGCGCGCGCGGCGTTCACCGCACTCGCCCAGATTGGCGATCTCGAAGCCATCGGCGTGGTTTCCGCAAACGGAGACAGCGAAGAGACGGCAGAGATCGCCTCCGCGCTCTCGCTGCTGGGCGCGCGCCGCCTCATCGTCACCGGGCTCGATACCGCGCGGCGCTCCGGCGCGCTGCTGGCGGCGGCGAGCCAAGGCCTCAACCTCGCTTGCATCACCCGCTCGCCCTATGTGGCCGGCGGATTGGAAAGCCTGACGCCGCTGTCGCTGGCCCGCTTGATCGTGGACGGCGCCGGACAGGCCGATCGCGGGAGCGCGCAATGACCACAAGTCCCAAATTCCTCGCCATCGGTTCGGGCAAGGGCGGCACCGGCAAGACGATGATCGCCGTCAGCCTCGCCCACGCATTGGCGCATGAAGGCGAGCGCGTGCTGCTCTGCGACGCCGATCTCGGGCTCTCCAACACCACGGTGCATCTGGGCCTCGACTCCGGCGGCGACCTCGCGGGCGTGCTCACGGGCCGCCGCGCATTGGCCGACGCGGTCGTGCCCGTCTTCGGCGGCATCACAGAACGCGGCGGCTTCGACGTGCTGGCCGCACCCGCCGGTTCCGGCGCGCTGGCGGATATCGAGGAAGGACAAGGCGCGCGTCTTGTCGAGACCCTGCGCCGCTCCACGCGCTACGACCGCATCGTGCTCGACCTGGGCGCGGGTGTGGATGCCACCACCATGCATTTCGCCGCCGCCTCCGACAGCGCGCTCTTGGTGATGACGCCCGATCCCGCTTCGCTCGCCGATGCCTATGCCTTCGCCAAGCTGCTCAAGAAGCGCGGCGCGAAATTGCCTTATGTCGTCGTCAACATGGCGGCCAACGATGCGGAAGCGCGGCGGACATCCGGCGCGCTGGGCACCACCTGCCAGGCGTTCCTCGGCGCGGTGCCGGAATATCTGGGCGGCATCCCGCGCGACCCGCATGTGTCCGAAGCGGTGCGCCGGCAGAGCCATCTGCTGACCATGCATCCACAAGCCGCGGCGGCCGTCGCCATCAGCACGGTGGCGCGCCGGCTTCACAATAAAATCACACAGCCGGTTGGCGCGACACACGCCTCAGGGTTGCGTTAACCACCTCTTTAGCGGATTCCCGGCACCACATCTGCGGCGCTGTGAATAGGAACGCACTCTCCCGTTCGACATGGATTCGTGTATCATTCCGATACGCGTTTGCGGGGTTTTAGGGGGTATCATGTCTGCGCTTACCGATCTCTGGAATACGATTCACGGCATCCTGCTGGCGCCCGATTGGGTTCCGGTGGTCATCATGGCCGTCGTCGCCATTGCGCTCGCCTTCTTCTCGGAAGGCCTGGGCTCTCTCGTCACCGTCGTGCTGGGCGCGCTGGTTGTGTTCGGCCTGGCGCTGTTCGCCCGTGGCGCGATCACCACCGGCGGCAAGGATCTGGGCGGTCTCGCCCAGGCCGACTGGCACAATGTGATGGTCATGCCGACCGGAACGCTGCTCGCCTACGCGATCATCTTCGCGGTGGTGATCGCCATCGTCGGCGCCATCCGCACCGCCATCGGCCGCTAGTTCGCTGTAACGAACGCTTCTCCCATCCTCTCCCGCGCGGCGGGGGAGGATGGTTTTCGCGCGTCTCCATGGACGGCGGCTCACGGAACCTTTAGCCTTCCGCCATGGTGATTTGGATCGTCTTGGCCGTCGTCGCCGTCGTCCTGCTTTGGGCGGTGGCCGTCTATAACGGGCTCGTCCGCCGCAAGAACATGGTGGCGGAGGCCTGGAGCGGCATCGACACGCAGTTGAAGCGCCGCGCCGATCTCATCCCCAATCTCGTCCAGACCGTGCAGGGCTACGCCACGCATGAGCGCACCACGTTCGACGAGTTGGCGCGGCTGAGGAGCGAAGGCCAGGGCCAGACCGATCCCGCCCAGCGCGCCCAGACCGAGCAGGCGATCACCGCCGCCATCGGCAAGGTGATGGCGGTGGCCGAGGCCTATCCCGAATTGCAGGCGAGCGAGGGGTTTCGGCAGCTCCAGACCGAGCTCTCCGGCATCGAGGATCAGATCCAGCTGGCGCGGCGCTACTACAACGCCACCGCGCGGGACTTCAACGTGGCGATCCAGCAATTCCCGTCCAACATGATCGCCGGCTTCGGCGGCTTCACCGCGGCGCCGTTCTTCCAGGCCGACGACGCGGACCGCGCCGTTCCCAAGGTGTCGTTTAGTTGATCGCGCGGCTCGCGCTCGCCTTCTGCGCGCTTCTCCTCTGCGCGAGCCCGGCCCTCGCCTACGACACCTATGAGCGCATCACCGACTACAACAGCGACATCACGATCGCGCGCAACGGCGCGCTGACGGTCATCGAGACGATCAAGATCGTCGTCGCCGACAACGAGATCCATCACGGCATCTTCCGCGATTTCCCCACCAGCTACACCGACAAGCAGGACAATCGCGTGCATGTCGATTTCTCGGTGCTAAGCGTCACGCGCGACGGCCACCCCGAACCCTACGACGTCGACTCCATCGACGACGGCCAGCGCATCAAGATCGGCGATCCCGACCACGAGCTCGATCCCGGCGTCTACACCTACGCCATCACCTATATGACCGACCGGCAGATCGGTTTCTTCGACAAATATGACGAGCTCTACTGGAACGTCACCGGCAATTTCTGGAAATTCCCCATCGAGCGGGCCGAGGCGACCATCCATCTGCCGCCCGGCGCGCATATCATCCAGGACGCGTTCTACACCGGCGCCGAAGGCTCCACGGCCACCAACGCCAAAGCGGATGTCGTCTCCGATGACACGATCCATTTCGCCACCACCGAGGGGCTCGCGGCGCAGGAAGGGCTGACGGTCGCCGTCGGCTTCAACAAGGGCATCATTCCGCCGCCGACACCGGAAGAGAAACGCGCCAATTTCATCCGCGACAATGGCAGCCTGATCGCGGCGCTGACGGGCTTCGCCATCCTGCTGGTCTATTTCGGCGCCACCTGGTTTGAATTCGGCCGCGATCCGCGCCGCGGAACGATCGTGCCGCTCTTCGCGCCGCCGGACGGCCTCTCGCCCGCCGCCGTCAGCTACATCCACCGTATGAAATATGACCGCAAGGCCTATGCGGCGACGCTGGTCGATCTGGCCGTGAAGGGCTACGCCACCATCAGCCAGGAAAACTCCACCTACACACTCACCCGCACCGGCAAGAGCGTGGGCGATTGCGGGCTCGCGCCGGTGGAAGCCACCGTCGCCAACGCGCTGTTCGACGAGGACAATCCCAACGACAGCATCGTGATGAAGCAGGAGAACCATTCGCAGATATCCTCTTCCATCGCCGCCCTCCAGAAATCGCTCAAGAACCAGTACGAAACCAACTACTTCATCACCAATAGCCATTGGTTCTTCGGCGGCCTCGCCATCCTCGCCCTCACCACCGTCGCGGCGGCGCTTCTCTCCGAGAGTTCGGGCGCGTCGTTCGGCATCCTGTTCTGGCTGTCGGGCTGGTCGGTCGGTACCGCCTTCATCGTGCACCGCGCCTGGGATCAGTGGGTCGATGTCGTCGAGGTCGAAGGTGTCGGCACGCGCATCCTGAACGGCATGGGCGCGATCTTCACCACCGCTTTCGCGCTGCCCTTCGTGGGCGGCTGGTTCTTCGGCGCCTATATGGTGAGCAAGGGCACCACGCCCATGACCGGCGTCGTGCTGATCGCGGCCGGCATCACGACCTTCGTGTTCTACCACCTGCTGAAAGCGCCCACACTCGCCGGCGCCAAGGCGCGCGACCAGATCGACGGCTTCAAGCTATTCCTCACCATGACGGAAAAGGACCGGCTGGAGGTGTTGAACCCGCCCAACGTCACGCCCGCTTTGTTCGAGAAATTCCTGCCCTACGCCATCGCGCTGGAATGCGAGAACAGCTGGAGCAAGAAGTTCGACGCCGAAGCCGCGCAAGCCGGCATGACGCCCGACAGCAACGGCGTCTACTTCATGCCGCTCTGGTACTCCGGCAGCGGCTTCGGAAGCCTCGGCGCTGCCGGCTTCGCGTCGGGGTTGGGAGCCTCCCTCGCCTCGGAGGCCGCATCGGCCTCAAGCGCCCCCGGCTCCAGCTCCGGCAGCGGCGGCGGCGGCTTCTCCGGCGGCGGCGGCGGCGGCGGTGGCGGCGGCGGCTGGTAGCGCAGGTTTCACGCGGAGCCGCGGAGGGTGCGGGTGAGTTGCACCGCGCGCGCGCGGCGGGTGTCTGCGCTTCGGCACGAGCGAAGCGGATTCACGCAGAGGCGCAGAGCCGCAGAGGAGGCGCGTTTGTTGCTGCCGTTTTCGCTCCAATCTAAAAACCGTCATGGCCGGGCTTGTCCCGGCCACCCATACCCTCACTGCTAAACGGTGGTTATGGGTGGCCGCCACAAAGGCGGCCATGACGAATGGAGGTGGTGGGATTTGTAGCTCACTGTCTTCACCAGCACCGCTCCTCTGCGGCTCTGCGCCTCTGCGTGAATCAACCCGGCTGGCGCCGCGCCACCGATGATGACGCGTGGACTCACTGCCGATCGCCCGCGAACCTCCGCGGCTCCGCGTGAAACCACCCACTATCGCCGCCGCCCACCCTGCCCGCGGTTGTCCACGGCGAACTTGCCGGGCCCCATCCCCACGAGCAGCAGCAGCCCGCCTGCGATGGCGACGTTACGGGCGAAGATGTCGTATTCACTGGCGCGCTGCACCGCGTCCGAAAACGTCCAATAAGCGTTCATCAGCACGGTGGTGATAGCGGTGAAGGCGAAGAGCAGCATGGCGCCATGGCGCGTCTGGAAACCGACAAGCAGCGACAGCCCGCCCAGCACCATCACCAGCAGCGCGGCCGCCAGCAAAGGCGGCGCGAAGGAGATGTGGCTCATGCTCATCAAGGTGAGCGTGGCGTCCCAATCGCTCGCCCGCTCATAGGCGCTGGAGAGGAAGAACCACGCCAGCAGCCACCGCCCGATCAAAGGCGAGATACTCTCCGAAAACGACATCGCTTCCCCCCAACGCGAAGCAGCACGGAGCGATGGTACCGGAAGGCGCGGAGGTTGCCAAAATTTTCCAACCACCCAACCCCTCAACCGTCATGGCCGGGCTTGTCCCGGCCATCCATAAACGCGGTTTAGCCGGCGAGACTCTGGAATATGGGTGGCCGGGACAAGCCCGGCCATGACGGTATCTATTTGACGGTTTTATCTTACGCCTGCCTCAGCGCGTGTTTCCTGAGGTGCCGCACGATGGCCATTTCGTCCAGCCGGCTTTGCGCGCGGCGGGTTTCGACTTCGGCGACGCGCTTGGCCTGCTGCTCGGTGGCGAGCTCCAGGCTCTTCAGGTCCTGGAAAGCGGCGGTGAGGTCGCCCTGCACCATGGCGCGTTCGCGTTCCACGTCGCGCAAGGTGGCGCGCAGGTTCTCGCGGCGCGCCTCGATGGAGCGCAGGAAGGACGGGAAAGCCAAGCGTCCGATATCCGTGTCGTTGGCGCGCTGGCGTTCGCGCGCGACGCTGTCTTCCAGGTCGGCCAGCTTCTTTTCGGCATCGGCCTTCATGGCATCCAGCGTGCCCATGCGGCGCTTCAGATCATCCACACGGAAGCGCTTGACGCGCATCAACGTATCGCGGCGTTTCATGTCACTCTCCCCGGACCGACAATCTTCTCGAGTTCCTTGTACCCATCACCCAGCGACACGCGTTCGTCTTTCCCTTGCGCGAGGAAAGCTTCGAGACGCGGGTTGAGCGCGATCGAGGCATCCACCTCCGGGTTCGTCCCCGGCTTGTAGGCGCCCAACCGGATCAACTCTGCCATATCTTCGTAAACGGAAAGCGGTGCGCGCGCCGCGGCGATGAGCGCGCGCTCGGACGCGGAGTTACATTGCGGCATCGCGCGCGAAACCGATTTCAAAATGTTGATGGCGGGGAAACGCCCGCGCTCGGCGATGTGCCGTTCCAGCACAATATGGCCGTCCAGAATGCCGCGCACGGCGTCCGCGATCGGTTCATTGTGATCGTCGCCCTCGACGAGAACGGTGAACAGACCGGTGATCGAACCGGGCCCGCCGCCAGAACTATTCATTGGGCCCGGACCCGCGCGCTCCAGCAAACGCGGCAATTCCGCGAAGACCGTGGGCGTGTAGCCCTTGCTGGCAGGCGGCTCTCCAGCGGAGAGGCCCACTTCTCTCTGTGCCATGGCGAAACGGGTCACCGAGTCCATCAAGAGCAGCACATGCAAGCCTTGGTCCCGAAGTTCTTCGGCGACCGCCATGGCGACATACGCCGCTTGACGCCGCACCAAGGCCGGCTCGTCCGACGTCGCCGCGACCACGACGGAGCGGCGCAAGCCCGCTTCGCCCAAGTCGTCTTCGATGAATTCTTTCAGCTCGCGACCGCGCTCGCCGACCAGCCCGATGACGATGGCGTCCGCATCGGTGTTGCGCGCCAGCATGGCCAGCAAGGTGGATTTGCCGACGCCTGAGCCGGAGAAGATGCCCATGCGCTGGCCTTTGCAGCAGGTGGCGAAGGCATTGAGTGCCCGCACGCCCAGATCCAGCTTGCCGCCAACGCGGCCGCGGCTGTGGGCGGAGGGGGCGGAAGTCTTCAAAGGATAAGATTTCAGGCCCTGTGGCAGGGGGCCTTTGCCATCTGTCGGCTGGGCGAAGCCGTCGATCACCCGGCCGAGCCAGGCCGAGCAAGGGCGGATGGCGGCGGGGCGGTCGTCGAAGTCCGCGCGGGCGCCGAGGCTGATCCCGTCCAGCGTTCCCAGCGGCAAAGCCAAGGCCCGACCGTCGCGGAAGCCCACAACCTCACAAGGAATTGTCTTGCCGTTTGAGGCGGTTAGCCTTAATTGTCCGCCAAGGCTGATGGCCCCCGCCGCTCCGGTGACCTCGACCGAAAGCCCCTCGATCCGGGCCACACGGCCGAACCGCCTGAGCGTGGGAAGAGCATCGATATCCTTGAGAAGCGCGTGCATCTTGTGACCGGGCTGTAAGAAATCTACCGGGCATCTTGGCGCGAAGGATTTAAGTGGCGGTAAACTTAACAAACCGAATCAATAGGATGGGAAGTTCCATCCGCAAGGTTTCCTTAGCCCCGGGTTCGCAAGGCATGAGTCTGCCGTCCGGGCTGCAACAGGATGTTAACCAGTTAAGGATACGGTCCGTTCATCGAAAACGGCCGCAAGAGGTTTGAAGACAATGCGCGTGCTCCTGATCGAAGACGACAGCGCCATGGCGCGCAGCATCGAATTGATGCTCCGCTCCGAAGGCTTCAACGTCTACACCACGGATCTGGGCGAAGAGGGAATCGACCTCGGCAAGCTCTATGATTACGACATCATCGTTCTCGACCTGCAGCTCCCCGACATGAGCGGGTTCGAGGTGTTGAAGAGCCTGCGTCTCGCCAAGGTGCAGACGCCGGTGCTCATCCTCTCCGGCAACGCCATCGTGGAAGCCAAGGTCAAGGCGCTGGGCTTCGGCGCCGACGACTACATGACCAAGCCGTTCCACAAGGACGAGCTGGTCGCCAGAATTCAGGCGGTTGTCCGCCGCTCCAAGGGCCACAGCCAGTCGGTCATCACCACCGGCAAGCTCACGGTGAACCTCGACGCCAAGACGGTGGAAGTCGACGGCAGCCGCGTGCATTTGACCGGCAAGGAATACCAGATGCTGGAGCTGCTCTCGCTCCGCAAGGGCACGACGCTGACGAAGGAGATGTTCCTGAACCATCTCTATGGCGGCATGGACGAGCCCGAACTCAAGATCATCGACGTCTTCATCTGCAAGCTGCGCAAGAAACTCGCGGCGGCGACGGACGGCGACAACTACATCGAAACCGTCTGGGGTCGCGGCTACGTCCTGCGCGATCCGAGCGAAATGGGCCAGCCCATCCAGCAGGCGCCGGCGGCGTAACGAACGATTGCGATCCTCTGCGAAAAGGGCGCCCATTGCGGCGCCCTTTTTGTTTTGCGGTGTTGGATATCGATGCGTCCCACATTTCCTCTCACCACCCTCAATCGTCGTGGCCGGGCTTGTTCCGGCCACCCATTCCCTCGGTGGAAAAAGTAAGAGTGATGACCTGAATTATCTTATTCGGCCAAGACCGCGTTTATGGGTGGCCGGGACAAGCCCGGCCATGACGGTTTGGGGAGGATGATTCTGTTCGGATAGGCCGGATCAGTCCGAGCGAACTAACGGCTTTTCTTTTTCTTCTTCGCGCGCACGGACGGCGATTTCTTCGACGCCAACTTGACGCTCGCAGCTCTGCGCTGAGCAACTTTTGCGGCGTCTTTCAGGCTTTCGTCGAACGCATTCAAGATTTGGCGCGGCGTCAACGTCGTCATTTCACGCTCTCGATTCTGGCCCAACGCACTGGATCCCGAACGGTGAACCTCCTGCCGGCGGCTCTCTCTGCGATCAGCGTAGGCGTGTAATCAACGTTATCATAGATCGCGGCCACGTCCGCCAGCGGCAGGTACAAACGGCGCATATTGAGGATACCGGCGACGTATCGCCGCCGGATGCAGTGCTTCAACGGGCAGGAGCGATTGCGCGAAAACAGGATCAACTCTCTCAACTCCCTCAACCGTCATGGCCGGGCTTGTCCAGGCCACCCATACCCGCAGTGGAAAAAGTAAGAGCGATGACCGTCATCGTCTTTTTCTGCAAAGACCGCGTTTATGGGTGGCCGGGACAAGCCCGGCCATGACGGTTTTGGTGGGAAGCTTTATGCGGCGTGGCGCCTACCCCGCCAGCGCCATGCCCTGGCTGAATTGGAGGTCGGCGAGGTGGGCGTAGAGGCCGCCGTCGGCGACGAGCTCGGCGTGGCTGCCTTCGCCGACGATGCGGCCCTGGTCCATCACCACGATGCGCTTCAGGCGCTGGATGGTGGCCAAGCGGTGGGCGATCACCAAAGTCGTACGGCCGGCCATCAAATTGGCGAGGCCTTGCTGGACGAGGCGTTCGTTCTCGGCGTCCAACGCAGACGTGGCTTCATCGAGCAGGAGCAAAGGCGCGTCGCGCAAGATGGCGCGGGCGATGGCGAGGCGTTGGCGCTGGCCACCGGACAGGGTGGCGCCGCGTTCGCCGACGACGGTTTCGTAACCCTGCGGCAGAGGCTCGATGAATTCGGAAGCGGCGGCGGCTTCTGCCGCGCGGCGGACTTGTTCGTCCGTGGCGCCGGGGCGGCCGTAGCGGATGTTGTCGGCGATGGTGCCGGAGAAGATCACTGGATCCTGCGCCACGATGGCGATGTTGCGGCGCAGATCGGTGGGATCGAGTTCGGCGATGTCCACCCCGTCGAACAGGATGGTGCCGGATTGCGGCGCGAAGAAACGCAGCAGCAGTTGGAACACGGTGGATTTGCCCGCGCCCGACGGGCCCACCAGCGCCACCGCCTCGCCCGGCTTCACGTCGAGCGAGAAACCGTCCAGCGCCGCCACCAAGGGCCGCGAGGGATAACGGAACGTCACGTCGCGGAATGAGAGGCCGCCCTGCGTCTTGGCGGGCAAGGTTTGCGGATGCTCCGGCGCGCGCACGTCGGGCTCGATGGTCAGGAGCTCGCTCAGGCGTTCGGAAGCGCCGGCGGCGCGTTGCAGATCGCCCCAGGTTTCGGTGAGTGCGCCGAAGCCCGACGCCACGATCACGGCATAGGCGATGAACTGCGCCAGCTCGCCGCCCGTCATACGGCCAGCCAGCACGTCCTGCGCGCCGGCCCACAACACGCCCACGATGCAGCCGAAGATGCCGAAGATCACCACCGCCGTCATCACCGAGCGCGCCCGCGTGCGCAGCACGGCCGCGTCGAACGAGCCTTCGATGGATTTGGCGTAGCTGGCGCGCTCGACTTCTTCATGCGTGAAGGCCTGCACGGTCTGCACCGCGTTGAGCGTTTCGGCGGCATGCGCGCTGGTGTCGGCGATGCGGTCCTGGCTCTTGCGCGAGAGCGTGCGCACCCAGCGGCCGAACAGAATGAGCGGCAGCATCACCAGGATCACGGCCGCCAGCACCATGGCCGAGAGTTTGATGGAGGTGAAGAAGAGCAGGATCAAGCCGCCCACCAGCATCACCACATTGCGCGCGGCGATGGAGGCGGAGGAGCCGATCACCGTCTGCACCAAAGTGGTATCGGCGGTGAGGCGCGAGAGAACCTCGCCGGTGCGCGTCACCTCGAAGAAGGCGGGCGTCATGGCCAGCACGTGGTCGAACACGGCTTTGCGGATATCGGCAATGACCCGCTCACCCAGCCAGGTGACGAAATAGAAGCGCGTGGCGGTGGAGATGCCCAGCACACCGGCCACGCCGATCAGCGCCAGGAAATAGCGGCCGATCAGCTCGGCATTGGTCTTGTCGAAGCCGTGGTCGATCATGCCGCGGATGGCGGGGGGAATGAACAGGCTGGCGGAGGAAGAGATGACCAGCGCCACGCCGGCAAAGGCGATCTTCCAGCGATAGGGCCGCAAAAAGGGGAGCAGCCGGGCCAGCGGCCGGATGGACCGCGCCTTGGGGCGGGCCGCCGCCACGCGCAGCACTTCACCTTCGAATTCCTGACCGGACTGGGACATTTGGCCTATTTAGGGCGGGCAAGCCCCGGAAACCAGCCTTGGGGCGGATTTTGCCGCACTTATCCAGCGCGTCTTGTCAGGCCGGGCCACTTCCCCTATAAGCCGCCGCCTCGAAAGAAGGCCTCAGTCCCATGAAAAAAGGCGTGCACCCCAACTACCACTTCGTCACCGTTCAGCTGAACGACGGGACGACCTACAAGACCCGCACGACCTGGGGCGAAGAAGGCCAGAAGCTGACCCTGGACATCGATTCCACCACCCATCCGGCATGGACGGGCGGCCAGCAGCAGCTGATCGACCGCGGCGGGCGCCTGACGCGCTTCAACGCCCGGTTCAAGGATTACGTGAAGTAAGTTCTCCCCCGTTTGGTGGAGAGGCGGCCCTTGCAGCGGCCGGGGGAAGTCCCGATCTTTATCGTGGCTACGGCACAGGCCCGCGGCATAGGACTGTCGCGCTCGGCGCTTAGTGTTCGCCCGGGATTTGGATTTTTAGGGGGCTCTCATGGCTGAAGATCACGTCGTTCACGACACCGTCCACGATACCGTCATCGAGCACAACAGCGGGCGCGAGCCCAATTGGATGGTCCGCATCGGGCTGGCCGTCGGCGGCTTGCTGCTGCTCGCGGGCGCGCTGGCCGCTTGGCAGATGCAGGACAAGTTCGGCGGCACCTTGGCCACGGCCCTGCCCTGGCTCGTCGCGGGCGCGATCCTGCTGGGCGCCGCCGCCATCCTGGAATCCATCACCACCGAGATCTGGGTCACTTTGCTCGCGGGCGTGTTCCTGCTGGGCACGGCCTTCATCGTCACCGGCCGTGTCACCGTGCAGCTCGACCAGCCGGCGCACAGCGTTTTCGTGATCGACCGCTTCACCGGCGAAGTCCGCGTCTGCGGCATGACCGGCTGCCGCGACCTCCCCGGCTTCGGCGCGCCTGTGACGCTGCCGACGGCACAGGAAGTGCGTCAGGACCTCGGCCCGCAGCCGAAGAAGTAAGTTCGCGCTTTTCGCAACACACCAAACTCGTCATGGCCGGGCTTGTCCCGGCCACCCATAAACGCGGTGTTTGCAGAAGAAGATAATGACGGCCATCGCCCTTGCTTTTTCCACCGAGGGTATGGGTGGCCGGGACAAGCCCGGCCATGACGTTTAGAGTTGGGGTTGGGGGCGGAGTGAAAAAACAATGAGCGCTCTAGCCGCTCAGTTCTCCCGGCCGAACGCGCGTTCCAGCGTGTCGAAATGGGCCCTTGCTCCCGCGCCGGGCATGCCGCCACCGAACAGGATGTCGTCCAGCCGTGCGATGCGGCGGTAGAGATTGTCGCTGCGCAAGAGCAGGTCCTGCAACATCGCGGGCAGGATCTCCACGCTCTCGCCGCGGCCGCCGAAGCAGATTTCCTTCGAGCCCAGCCGGTAGCGATCGCTCGCCGCCATCTCGCAATCCATCTCGCCTTCATGCACGGCGCGCTGGATGAGAAGCCAGCTCGCGGCCTGCATCAGCCGCGTCGTCACGCGCATGCTTTCACCGGCATAGAGGAGTGCGGCCTTGCGCGGCAGGTCGCGCGATTCCAGCCGGCCCTTGCCGTCCAGATAGCGCGCGGTCTCCTCGACCAGCGCCATGCCTTCGTCGAAGGTGCGCTCGAACAGGGCGGAGCCGGTGAAGGATTGCAGCGTGAGGTCGCGAAGTTCGTCGTCGGATTCAGCAGGCAACATGCGGATGGCGTCCCCCAGTCGATGCGCCACGCTAGCGATCCGTTTGCCTCGCGCAAGTGCGCGCGCATGCAACTGTCGCATTAACGAGAAGCGTGGTTGCAGACTCGCAACGCTCGACGCTTCGCCGTTAAGATTTACAAGGAACTCGCGCGATCAACTTTTGCGAAAGCGAGTCCATCTTTGGCCTGTTCATCTTAGCCTTTGCGGAAAAATGCATCCGCTGCGTGCTTTGTTGCATTGCGGGCTTCGATGGCCGTGCGGCAGCGCGCGATCTCTTCTTGCATCGCAGCGATGCGCGCTTCCAGCTCATGGGCGGACAGCGCGGACAGGTCCTGTCCCAAAACGATCTCGGCCACGGGTTTCTTACGCGGCAGCAATTCTTCCGGATCAATCGCCATGGCGGTTTCCTCCCTCGCCTATTGTGCCATAGCCGCATTCCGCCGTCGCCTTCGGCTATGGCGGACAGGTCGCGGGCCATGACACACTATGGTTGATGCAAACGGAAGCGAACATGAAAGCCATCCGCGTCGAGAACCCGGGCGCCGATTACCGCCTGTCCCTTCACGAAGCACCCAAGCCCGCGCCCGGCGCGGGTGAGGTGCTGATAAAGGTGGCGGCGGCGGGCCTCAATCATGCCGATCTCGCGCAGGCCGCGGGCCGCTATCCGCCGCCGCCCGGCGCGTCGGAGATCCTCGGCATGGAAGTCTCCGGCGAGATCGTGGAATTGGGCGCCGGCGTCTCCGGATGGAACGTTGGTGACAAAATCTGCGCGCTGATTCCGGGCGGCGGCTATGCGCAATTCGCAACGGCGTCCGCCCAGTGCCTGCTGCCCGTGCCGAAGGGCGTCTCGCTGGTGGACGCCGCCGGCCTGCCCGAAGTGCATTTCACCGTCTGGACCAATCTGATGGACGCGGCGCGCCTCGCACCCGGCGAAACCGTGCTGATCCATGGCGGCACAAGCGGCATCGGCACCACCGCCATCCAGCTCTGCGCCACGCGCGGCCACACGGTGTTCTCCACCGCCGCCAGCGCCGCGAAGTGCGCGGCCATCGAAACGCTGGGCGGCAAAGCCATCAACTACAAGGAACAGGATTTCGTCGACGTCGTGAAAGCGGCCACCGGCGGCAAGGGCATCGACGTTATCCTCGACATGGTGGGCGGCGACTACATCCAACGCAACATGTCCGCCGCCGCTGTGTGGGGCCGCATCGTCAACATCGCCTATATGAGCGGCATGCAGGCGAACGTGAATTTCGGGCCGATGCTGATGAAGCGCCTCTCGCTCCTCGCCACGACTCTTCGCGCCCGCACACCAACCGAAAAAGGCGCCATCCGCGACGCGCTGCTGCGCGAAGTCTGGCCGCTGATCGACGCGGGTAAGATCAAACCCATCATCGACAGCAAATTCCCCCTCGCCGAAGCGCAAGCCGCGCACAAACGCATGACCTCAAGCGCGCATATCGGGAAGATTTTGCTGACAAGTTGAGCCGGGCATCCCTTGGCGAATGGCAATATTCGCAGTTATCCTCCGACCGAATACTTAAATTCCGTCATTAGGGTTTGGAGGCTTTATGCGTTTTTCCGCAGGCGCTTGCATTTTCCTGCTGATCGCATCGCCAGCCTTTGCCCAAAGCACCCCACAGAATCTCGATTTCGAATCCGGCGCCATCGGCCAGCCCCCGACGGGATGGACGGTGAAGAAATACCCGGAAAATCTCGCAGTATCCGCGAAAATCGACGACAGCAATCCGCAGAGCGGCCGCGCCAGCGGGACTTTGACAATTTCGGAAAAAACCGACGGCGAAGCGGCGCTGTCGCAAGATATCGATGCCACACCTTACCGCGGAAAGTTCGTCGTGCTGCGCGCCGCCGCACGCGTGCAAAACGGTGCGCATGCCATGCTCAGAATCCGGGCAATTGGCGCGAATGGAGAATTCTACCCGGGCTCGACGCCGAAGGTCGACGAAAGCGGTGGTTGGAAATTTTATCACGCAACCGCTTCCGTTCCGCTGGATGCCGCGAAAGTCTCAGTTGCGCTTATCCAAGGCGGTGCCGGAAACAGCAGCATCGACAGCGTCAGCTTGCAGACTGTCGATGCCTCACAATTGGGATATGAGCCACCGCATCCTCTTTCGGCACGCGGCCTGATAAATCTCCATGCCTTCGCGCGGCTGTTCGGTTATGTGCGCTTCTTTCATCCCAGCGACGAAGGTGCAAAAGCACACTGGCAGGATATCGCGATCGCAGGAGTTCAAAGAGCAGAGAACGCACGGGACGCAACGGCTCTTGTCGCCGCTTTGCGCGCTGTCTTCATCCCCGTCGCCCCGACTTTGCGTATCTATCTCACCGGCGGCCCCGTGCCGACGGCATCGGCCGCACTATCCGATCCGCCGTCAGGCGCGACGATCGTGGGCTGGGAGCATCACGGCGTACATGGCGATGGGGACGACGATGCGCGCCGCAACGGCTTCTACACCAGCAAACGCGTCGCGATGACAACGCCGTTGCCCGATCATCCTTTCGCAGCCGATCTGGGCGGCGGCGTGTCCGTGCTCATGCCGACGACGCTTTACCGGGACAGCAGCGGAACACTGCCACATACCAACGGCACGGCGATGAGGCCCGACAAGCCCGAATTATTTGAGGCTTCCGGAAAAGACCGCGCCACGCGGCTGGCCGATGTGGTTCTCAGTTGGACAGTATTCCAGAATTTCGATCCGAACTTCGTGGATCTGCCCGTCGATATGCCGGCAACGCTTGATGCCGCGCTCCAAAGCGCTGCAACTGATCACAATGAGTTCGATTTCCAGCGCACACTTCAGAAAGAGGTTGCCGCGCTGCGCGACGGACATGGCAACACCTATCTCCTGTCGCAAACAACAATGGTGCTGCCTGTTTATTGGGAGTGGATCGAGAACCACATCGTCGTGATGCCGGGAAACGATACACCGGTATTAAAAGGCGGCGACGTCATAACAAAAATCGGTGGCCGGCCTGTCGACGCACTCATCGTCGAGAATATGCCGCTGATTTCCTCGTCAACGCCATGGGGCGCGATGGGAAAGCTGCTTTGGCTCTTGAGATTGAGAACGAGCAGTGCGCCGGTCCACATCGAGGCCCTTCGCGGCAACGAAAAGATCGTTGCCGATCTCGTCCCCCTTACAGGCGCGAGCTATCACTATCCTTTGGATGATGTCACCGAACTCAAGCCCGGCATCTGGTATGTCGATCTGCGACAGCTCAGCAAGGCCGATCTCGATGCGAACACGACCGCGCTTTCGAAAGCCAAAGCTGTGATCTTCGATATGCGCGGTTATCCATCGCATGAATCGAATTATGCGATGTATCACCTTTCAGATGCTCCTATCCACACCGTTCATTTCGATGTTCCCGTCACGACATTGCCTGATCGGATTGGCGTCCGGTTCCAGGATTTGGGCTTTGATCTGCCCCCCGTGAAGCCGCGCTTCCGCGGCAGGTTTTTCTTTCTCACCAACGCCACCGCGCAAAGTCAGGCGGAAATGTTCATGAGTTACGTAGAAGACAATCATCTGGGCACAATCATCGGCAGCACAACAGCCGGTATAGATGGCGAAGAGAATTTCATACATCTCCCCGGTGGCTATGAGATCAGCTGGACGGGAATGCGTGTGCTGAAATATGACGGATCGCGGTTCCAAGGTGTTGGCGTTTCGCCCAACATACCCGTCTCGCCAACCATAGCCGGTATCCGCGCGGGGCGCGATGAAGTGCTGGACAAGGCCATTGAGATCGCGACTAGCGGAACGCCCGCAAAATGAAACTTCCTACCCCGGTCTGGGGCTAAAAATCGCGGAATTCCGAGGAAAATTAGCCCTTTCGCGGCGCGCGGCAACCCGCTAAAACACCGGCCTTCCTCGAAATCGTCAACACTCGAGCGAAGGGACGGGCCGGAGAGGCCCGCCCGGGAAAGGAAAGACTTATGGCCGTCGAACAGCGCCCGCTCATGCCCAAGGCCACCGCCGTCTGGCTGGTGGACAACACCTCGCTCACCTTCGAGCAGATCGCCGATTTCTGCGGGCTGCATCCGCTGGAAGTCAAAGGCATCGCAGACGAAGACGTGGCGAAAGGCATCAAGGGCCAGGATCCCGTCTCGACTGGCCAGCTCACGCGCGAGCAGATCGAGGAAGCCGAGAAGAATCCGAAGTCGCGCCTCAAGATGGCCGCGCCCAAGCACAAGATGCCGGCCGTGAAGCAGAAGAAGGCGCCGCGCTATACGCCGGTGTCCAAGCGCCAGGACAAGCCCGACGCGGTGTACTGGATCCTGCGCAACCATTCCGAATTCACCGATGCCGATATCGTCAAGCTGATCGGCACGACGAAGGCCACGATCACTAAGATCCGCGAGCGCTCGCATTGGAATGCGACCAACATCAAGGCCGTCGATCCGGTGACGTTGGGGCTTTGCTCGCAGCTCGAGCTCGATCTGGCGGTGACGCGCGCCGCGGCCAAGCGCGACCGCGCCCTCAAGCGCGCCGCGAAGAAAGGCGAAACGCTCAAGCCCATCGCAGAGACCACGGCGGGAATGACCGTGCGCGCCGAAACCGCCGTCGAAGATGCCAAGGAAGAACTCGCCAGCGCCGACGCCGATCATTCGTCGGACGACTACGCGCTCTCCTCGGAACTGGAGCAGGAATAAGTCAGGCCGTCTCCGGGTTGCGTGGATCGAGCTCGATGGAGACGGCGGAGCCGGCTTCAGGCACCGGCGCGAAGCGGTCGCGCGTCTCGTCCGCCGGCGGCGCCTTCACCGCCACGCGCGCCAACGCGAATATCGCGAGCAGCACATGGATTGCGGCGGTGTAGACGAACAGCCACGCGATGCCCATGCGGTCGGTGACGAGCGCGGCCAGTATCGGGCCGATCGCCGCGGCCACCGCGTTGATGAGCAGCAAGGTGGCGGAAGCCTCCACGAACATCTCGCGCGGCAAGCGGTCGTTGGCGTGGGCGATGGAGAGCCCGTACATCGGCAGCGCCGTCATGCCGAAGACGCCGACGATGACGATGGCATAGCTCGTGCCGCGGCCGCCGAACGCCGCCAACGCCAGCCCCACGCAGGCCGCCAGCACGGCAACGCCTGCGATGATGTTGCGCCGGTCCATGTGATCGGACAGCCGGCCCACTGGAATCTGGATGAAGGCGCCGCCTAGCGTGAACGCATTCATGAAGAGGGCGAGCAGCCCTTTGGTCATGTGATGGTCGTGCGCGTAGATCGGCGCCAAGGTCCACACCGCGCCGTTGGCCAGTCCCACCGCGATGCAGCCCGCCACGCCCACGGGCGCGATGCGGAACATCTTCATCGGTTGCAGCTTGGGGATCGCCGCGATCCGCGGCTGCGGCAGGCGCGTCAGTCCCATCGGCACCAGGCACAGCGCGTAGAAGATCGCCGACAGCGAGAACAGCGAATAGCCCGACGCGTGTCCCGTCATGAACAGCGATTGGCCGAGCACGAGGCCTAGATAATTTACCGTCATATAGGCGGCGAAGATGCGGCCGCGGGTCTCGCTCGTGGCGCGGTCGTTGAGCCAGCTCTCGATCACCATATAGAGGCTGGCAGCCGCGAAACCGAAGACGCCGCGGTCCACGATCCACGACACTTCGCTGAACACCAGCGACTGCATCAAGGGCGTCACTGCGGCGACACCGGCGGCAACGGCAAAGGTGCGGCTGTGGCCGACGCGCGCGATCAGCCGCGGCCCCACAAAGCAGCCGGCGATGAATCCCAGATAATAGGCCGAGCCGATGATGCCGATGAGCAGATCGGAGAAGCCCGCCAGATGCGCGCGCACAGGCGTGACGGTGCCCAGCAATCCGCTGCCGACCAGGAAGATCAGCACGGAGGCCAGGATCGACGCGACCGAGAATATCTGCTTTTGCATACGCGGGCAGCCCCGAATAACGCTGGCTAGCGCGCGCCGCTTATCCTGTCAAAACGCGGCGGATGTGGGGCGGAGACTGCAGATCAGGGCGTGCGCGCGAAACCGCCCGCGCGCCGCAGTACTTTGCACCAGGTTTGTATCACGCTTTTACTTTGCCGGCGCATGACCGGACACTCACGGCAGATTCGGGGGAATCCAAAATGCGCTCCATGTCATTCGCGGCGGTTGCCGCGTTTTCGCTTGTCGCAACAAATTCGGACGCTACTATTTTCAGCGTCGGTCAGTCGGTTATCGATTTGACACGCACGCTCGCCGGCCATCATGAAGGCTGATAGCCAAGCGCTTCGCATGCGTTGCGGACCAACGGCGCATTGCGGGGACCAATGCCTCAGTGAGGCGGTGACGGCGTGACGTGCGCGGCGGCTTTTTGCTGCTGGGCCTGCTTGGCCTTCTGCGCCGCCAGATGGTGCCCCACGGCGCAGCCGGCGATGGCGCCCAGGATGGCGTGGTGATGCGCGTAATGGCCGGCGATGCCGCCCACCACCGCGCCCTTGATGCAGCCCTTGGCGTCGGCCTGCCCGGCCAACAGCAACGAAGCAGCCAGGATCGCCGCGCTAGTTTGGATTTTCATGAGTGATCTCCTCCTTGCTCTCAGGAGAAGAGATGGCGAGCGCCCCAGTATCCTGCAATGATCACCAGCAAAACAATCAGCACCACCCAGCCCAGATATTTCTCGAGGAACACACGGACGGGATCGCCGAACCAGTAGAGCAGCGCCGCCACGATGAGAAAGCGGAAGCCGCGCGTCACCGCCGACAGCGCGAGGAACAGCGGGAAGCTCAGCCCCGCCACGCCCGATGCAATCGACACGATCTTGTAGGGAACCGGCGTCAGCCCCTGCAGCACGATTAGCGCGCCATGCGCCTTGAACGCGGCGCGGAAGGTCTCGATATCCGGGCCCATGCCATAGACCTGGATCAGCCACATTCCCACGGTGTGATAGAGGATCGATCCGATGGCGTAGCCCAGCATGCCGCCGATCACCGACCACATCGCCGTCCAGGCCGCGAGCCGGAACGCCTTTTCGCGATGCACCATGATCATCGGGATCATCAAGATGTCGGGCGGCATGGGAAAGAACGAGCTTTCCGCGAACGAGATCGCCGCCAGGATCCACCAGGCATAGGGCCCTTCGGCGTGGCCCATCACCCAACCGTAGAGGCCGCGCAATGGATTCCACCGCTTGCGCGTCTCGCTCACTCCATCCGACATATTATTCTCTCTTGTAGGGGTCTTCCTATCAATCATGCCGGCGCCCGTCCACCACCGCGCTTGCCGCCATTTCAGGCTTTCATTAACTTTCGCGCCTTCGCATCCGAAAGACATTTCATGGCCCCGCGCAAGCGCAAGAAGCCCACCAAATCCAAACCTCCGAAGAAGCCGGCGAAAAAGAGGCTAACCAAATCGGCGTCAAAGCGGAGTAAACATGCGAAAGCCACGCCCTCGCTTCTGCGGAAACCCGTGCGCGCGCCCAAATCCTTCGTGCGGCGCGGCGCGCAGGCGGCGCTAAGGCTGGCGCGGCGCATCGCGCCGGGCATTGTCAAGCCGGGCACAACTGCAAAGCGTAGCCCTTACGACACGGACCTCGAGCGCAATCCTGCAAACTATCAGCCGCTGACGCCGATCAGTTTTCTGGAACGCGCCGCGTCCACATTTCCCGAGCGTGTCGCAATCGTGCATGGCAAACGTCACACGACATATGCCCAGTTCTACGAGCGCAGCAAACGTCTCGCGTCCGCGCTGGTGAAACAGGGCGTCAGGAAGAACGACACGGTCGCCTGCATGCTCGCCAACACGCCGCCGATGCTGGAAGCGCATTACGGCGTGCCGATGACGGGCGGCGTGATCAACACGCTGAACACGCGCCTCGACGCGGCGGCGCTGGCGTTTATCCTCGATCACGGCGAAGCCAAAGTGGTGATCACCGACCGCGAGCATGCGCCGGTGATGAAGGAAGTTCTGAAGCTCGCCAAAGTGAAACCGTTCGTCATCGATTACGACGATCCGCAATTTCCCCAGACCGGCGAAAAGCTGGGCAGCATCGAATACGAAGACTTCATCGCCGCCGGCGATCCCGATTTCGTCTGGCATCCGCCGCACGACGAATGGGACGCGATCGCGCTCAACTACACCAGCGGCACGACGGGCAATCCCAAGGGCGTGGTGTTCCACCATCGCGGCGCGGCGCTGATGGGCTACGGCAACGTGATCGCCGCGAACATGCCGCGCCATCCTGTGTATCTGTGGACGTTGCCGATGTTCCACTGCAACGGCTGGTGTTTCCCGTGGTCGCTGTCGGTCGTCGCCGGGACACATGTCTGTTTGCGCTGGGTGCGCGCGAAAGCGATGTACGATGCGCTCGCCGATCATAAAGTCACGCATCTGTGCGGTGCGCCCATCGTGATGGCGACGCTCATCAATGCGCTGCCGGAAGAACGCCGCGCGCTGCCGCACACCGTGCAGTTCATCACCGCCGCCGCGCCACCGCCCGCCGAAGTTCTCGCCGCGATGGCGGAGTCGGGCTTCAACGTCACGCATGTCTACGGTCTCACCGAAACCTATGGTCCCGCCACCGTGAACGAGTGGAAAGACGCGTGGGACAAGCTCGAACGCGGTCCGCGCGCGGCGAAGAAGGCGCGTCAGGGCGTGCGCTATCACGCGCTCGACGCGTTGACGGTGATGGATCCCGAAACCATGGAGATGACGCCCGCCGATGGCGAGACGCTGGGCGAAGTGATGTTCCGCGGCAATATCGTGATGAAGGGTTATCTGAAAAATCCCAAAGCGACGAAAGAAGCATTCGAGGGCGGCTGGTTTCATTCCGGCGATCTTGGCGTGATGCACGCGGACGGCTACATCCAGCTGAAGGATCGCTCCAAGGACATCATCATCTCCGGCGGCGAAAACATCTCGTCATTGGAAGTAGAAGACGTGCTGATGAAACATCCCGCCGTGATGTTCGTGGCCGTGGTGGCGAAGGAAGACGAAAAATGGGGCGAGACGCCTTGCGCCTTCGTCGAGAAAAAACCTGGCCACGTCGTCGCCGCGGACGAACTGATCGAATACTGCAAAGCCAACCTCGCCCGCTACAAATGCCCGCGCCATGTGGTGTTCGCGGAAATCCCCAAAACCTCCACCGGCAAGATGCAAAAATTCAAACTGCGCGAAATGACGAAGGCGCTCTAGCTTGGAGTAAAACCTCCGGTTTCGTTCTGGAACTGTCACAACTTTTACGTTAAGATGGATAGGACTCGTGGACTTACAGCCACCTCGACATTCCATGACTCGAAATATTGGGGATCACACATGGTACGCACCTTCAACGAGATAACCCGGCGCGCGTGCATGCTCGGAGCGGCAATTGCGATCAGCCTTTTGGCGACAAGCGCCGATGCAAGCAATTTCAAGGTTCTCTATTCTTTCATCGGCACGTTCGACAATGCCACCGACGGTGCGGTGCCCGCAGCCGGTTTGCTCAGGGACAGCGCGGGAAATTTATACGGTACCGCGTCGCAAGGCGGCGATATCAAATGCGGCGGCGGCTGCGGAACGGTCTTCAAATACTCGCCTGCCAACAAGAAGGAGACCACGCTCCTCATTTTTCACGGCAAGAATGGAATGACACCCGTGGGCAATTTGATAGAGGACGCTGACGGCAATCTCTACGGCACGACACTAGGAGGCGGCAAGAACAACAGCAGCGGTGTCGTTTTCAAGCTCTCGGCCAAAGGCGTTGAAACAGTGCTTCATGCGTTCTGCGCGAAAAAGAATTGCACTGATGGAAAGGCGCCATACGGCGGCCTCATCGCAGATACGTCGGGCAATCTTTACGGCACAGCCTCGGCGGGCGGCGCGCTCGGCCTCGGTGTCGTCTATAAAATCGCAAAGGGCGGTTCTGAAACCGTCTTGCATTCCTTCAAGGGCAATGCAGACGGCGCGACGCCGATGGGCGGCCTAATGATGGCCGCGAATGGCAAGATGTACGGAACGACAAGCGCGGGAGGCAGCACAAGCTGTGAAGGTCCGGGTTGCGGCACCATTTATCAGATCACGACCGCAGGCAAGGAAACAGCCCTCTACAAATTCTGCGCGACCGGAAGCTGCGTCTTCGGGCAGGAGCCGTGGGCGCCGCCGGTCATGGACAAGGCGGGCAATCTTTACGGCACCACCCGCGTCGGCGGCGGGCATGGCGTCGGCGTTCTCTTCAAGCTGACGCCGGCCGGCAAGGAATCCGTGATCTACGCGTTCGCGGGCGGCAATGACGGCAGCGAGCCGACCGGCGGCGTCATCAGGGACAGCAACGGCAATTTCTTCGGCGCGACGCTTTTTGGTGGCGGCGAAGATGGCTATGGCACCGTTTTCAAAATCACGAAAAAAGGCAAGGAAAACATCCTGCACAAGTTCACAGGCGGCAATGACGGGGGACAGGGCAAAGCCGGCTTGATCATGGATAGCACCGGAAACCTCTACGGAACCGCACAGGTCGGCGGCACCGAAAGCGCAGGCGTCATCTACAAAGTCGTGAGATCACCCGCCAGCTGAGCCCTCACGGTGATTTGGCAGTCCATTCTTCACCATTTGTGTTCCCAACTCAGGCCAGCCCTCTCTTCCTCCGGGAAGAGAGGGAAATAAAAGCTTGCCCCGCATCGCAAAACTGAACCAAACTGGGCGCAAGGTTGCGGCGGGGGCTGTTACCAATGGGATTGGAACGTCGCGCCTATGTTTTCCCTCGCCCACCGCGTCGATACCCGCACTGCGCCAGCGCGCGAGGCTCTGCCCGTCTCCATTTTGGAGCGTGCGTTTGTGGTGCATGGGGTGTTGGATTGTGAGGGCGAAGTGCGAATTCATGGCCGCATATTCGGCCGCGTCAATGCTGACCGGCTGGTGCTGGCGAGCGACGGCTGCGTCGAAGGCGACATCGTCGCCAATGAGGTGCACATCGCGGGGCGCCTGATCGGCCGCGTCTTCGCGCCCACCGTCAGCATCGACGAGAGCGCCGACATCACGGGACGCATCTTCCACACCAACCTCACCGCCGCGCGCGGCCACAAGCTCGAGGGGCGCATGCCGTGGCGGCCGCTCAGCTATTTCGAAACCCTCGATCAACTGCCGGAGCCGACCCTATGACACTCTTCAATCGCAACACGCCGGAAACCCCGGCCAATGCGCCAAGCCCAACGAATGGAAGGACCTCTGCCATGCCCGATACCATGACACCTCAGCCATCGGCTCCGCGCCCGCAAGCCTTTGCACAACCGATTTCCGTTCCCACGCCAGCCTCAGCAGGAGCCAATATGTCGACATCCGTTATCAGCAAGGCGCTCAAGATCACGGGCCAGCTTGAATCCACCGAGAACATCCAGATCGATGGGCACGTCGAAGGCGACGTCAAAGGCGTCAACGTGAAGATCGGCAACGGCGCGCGCGTCAAGGGCACGGTCTCGGGCGAGGAAGTGGAAGTCGCCGGCAGCGTGGATGGCAAGATCGAGGCCAAGAAGGTCATCCTCACCGGCACGGCGCGCATGACGGGCGATGTGATGCACGACGACATCCGCATCGAAAGCGGCGCCTATATCGACGGCCACTGCAAGCCGGACTTCGGCAAGAGCAAGCACGCCACGCCGCCGTTCAAGACGGTGTCGAACAACAACGCCACACCGGAAAAGCCTGCGCTCGCCGCCGAAGCCAAGCACTAATCCCCTGAAACCCTCTCCTCCCGAAGGGGAGAGGGTTGGGGGAGCACCTGTCCAACCGCTTTGCCTGAAACCGCCGCAAGCGCATCCTTCCACGCTTCAAGGCCTCGATTTGCGGGCGTCGGGTTCAAATCGCCATTCAGCCGGTCCATGCAGGCGCGAACTCGCGGTTCATGCACCTGCGCGGTCATGATCCATGTGGCGCCGATGCCCATGGAACCTATCCCGCTCTTCACGCTGTTTTCGAAACTTGCAAAGGCCACTTCGTCCAGCAAGCCCTGCTCGTGCTGGAAGAACGAATCTTCCGCGCTGATGATGATGGCGCGGAAGATGCACGTTCGCGCGCATTTTTTGCGCGACGGACGCCGCCTTCCACCCTACATTGCGCGCGCATCAGGGGCCCGACATGAGCGACACTCCTGCGACCACAAGCCGGCTGGCGCTGATTTTCATCTTCATCACCATGCTGGTCGATACCATCGGCCTGGGCATCATCATTCCGGTGACGCCGCAGATCATCCGCACGCTCACCGGACCCTATCCGTCCTATGCGGCGGCGATGAGCGCCTCGGCATGGTGGGGTGGATGGCTGCAGACAGCCTTCGCCGGGATGCTGTTCCTGTTCTCGCCCCTGATCGGCAATCTCTCCGATCGTTTCGGGCGCAGGCCGGTGCTGATCCTGTCGCTGCTGGCGCTGGGCGTCGACTATGTGATCACCGGCGTGGCGCCCTCGATCTGGTGGCTATTCATCGGCCGCATTCTCTCGGGCATCGCGGGAGCGAGCTACACCACCGCCAACGCTTATATCGCCGACGTCTCGCCGCCGGAAAAGCGCGCGGCGAATTTCGGACTGGTGGGCGCCGCCTTCGGCATCGGCTTCGTCATCGGCCCGGCGCTCGGCGGGCTGATCGGACAATATGGCGTGCGCCTGCCCTTCTTCGTCGCGGCCGCGCTCGCCCTCGCCAATGCGCTGTTCGGATTGTTCGTGCTGAAGGAATCGCTGCCGCGCGCAAGCCGCCGCACGTTCGAATGGTGGCGCGCCAACCCGGTGGGTTCGCTGATGGCGCTGCGCCGCTATCCCGGCGTGATGGGTTTCATCGCGGTCCTGGTGCTGATGCGCATCGCACACGACGCCAACCCGACGATCTGGAGCTACTACGTTTACATCAAGTTTCACTGGACCACGGCGCAACTGGGCTGGGCGCTGGCCTTCCTCGGCATTGTCATGGCTGTCGTCTATGGCTTTGTCACGCGCTGGGCGATCCCGAAGCTCGGCGAAGTGCGCGCCGCCTATATCGGCCTGTTGTGCGGGGCCATCGGCTTTGCGGGCTACGCATTTTCCACGCAAGGCTGGCAAATGTATCCGTGGATGCTGGTGTGGTCGCTGATGGCGCTGGCGATGCCCGCGATCAACGCGATCATGTCCAAGGAGGTCGCGCACAACGAGCAAGGCGAGCTGCAAGGCGCGTTGTCGAGTGTGGGCGGAATCACCTCGGCGCTGGCGCCGTCATTGCTGACGAACATCTTCTGGTTCTTCACCGCGAAGACCGCGCCGGTCTATCTCCCCGGCGCCGCGTTTCTCGCCGCAGCGGTGCTGCTGGCGCTCGCGGCGCTGCTGCTCACCCGCGTCCGTCACGAACATGCGACCGCGCCGGAAAGCGCAGCACCGGACGTCTTGCGGGAGGAAGGTTAGTGAACGCTGGTTCGAAGGCGTTCCAATTCGTCTTTTATTCGGAGTTTTTCTTTTTTGAGGGCGGAGATGCGGACTTCATCCCAATCGGGATGCGCCATCTCGACCTCAATCATTTCCTGGAGTTTCTTATGCTTTTCGGACAACTCTTGAATGTGTCCTTGCAGCGCCATGTTCTGCACCTCTCAAGAAAAGGGATGGAAATTAAAACACCAAAGAAGCCCTCTGTCACGGTCTCTTTCGATCGTGGCTTCCACGGCGTAAACGAATAAGGCATGGCGAAAGTGGCGGAAAACAACAAAAAAAAACGACTGGTTGTGGGAATCAGCGGCGCCTCCGGCGTGGCCTATGGCATTCGTTTGCTGGACGCCTTGCGGGATCTGGCGCTGGAGTCTCATCTGGTGGTGACAAAGCCCGGCGAGATGACCATCGGCTATGAGACCGATCTTACGCCGAAGCAAGTATTCGCGAAAGCCGATTGCAATTATGCAATCTCCGATATCGCGGCGCCCATCGCATCGGGATCGTTCCGCACGGCCGGGATGATCGTGGCGCCGGCCTCCGTGCGCACATGGTCGGAGATCGCAACCGGGGTGACGACGAATCTGCTCACCCGCGCCGCCGATGTGACGCTGAAGGAGCGCCGCCCGCTGATATTGATGGTGCGCGAAACGCCTCTGCATGTCGGACATCTGCGTTCGCTCACACAGCTGGCCGAAATGGGCGCGATCATCCTGCCGCCGGTGCCGGCATTCTATGCGGAGCCCAAGAAGATTTCCGAATTCGTCGATCAGACGGTCGGCCGCGCGCTCGATCTGCTGGGTTACGCGTGGCCCGATGTGAAGCGTTGGGGCGAGGATCTCGCCAAAGGCCGTCGGCGCAAGAAGCCATGACGGAAGCCCAGGAACAGGCGCTGCGCGCCAAGCTCGCCGAATTGGCGCAAGAGCATCGCGATCTGGACACCGCCATCGCCGCGATGGCCGAGCAGGGCGTGCGCGACCAGCTTCAACTCGGCCGGCTCAAGAAGCGCAAGCTGCAACTAAAAGATCAGATGACCAAGATCGAGGATCAGCTTCTGCCGGACATCATCGCATGACGCAGTACACAGAACAGAATACAGGGATCGGAATGCAAAGAAATTCCGATCGCCGTTCTGCGTATTTCGTACTCGGCGCGTCAGCGCGCGGCCCGCTTGTGGGCATACATCGCTTCATCGGCGCGCTGCATCGCGTTGTCCGCATTCTCTCCCGCTTCGAGCTCGAAGGCGCCGTAGGAGAATCCGACCTGGATCGAACGCCCGCGCCACAGCGCCGGCGACGCTTTGAGGGTCTTGGCAAGCGACGTCGCTTTGCTATGCGCCTGCTGCCGATCGGTATGGGTCAGGATGATGCCGAACTCATCGCCGCCCAGACGCCCGACGACGTCGCTCTCGCGCACATGGGCGAGCAGCGTATCGGCGAAATGGGTCAGCGCCGCATCGCCCGCCGCATGCCCGTAGGTGTCGTTGATGGACTTGAAGCTGTCGAGATCGAAATAGATAAGACTAGACGGCGTCGAATAGCGCGTGGCGAAAGCGATGTGCCGCGACAGTTCCCGCACGAAGGCGCGACGGTTGAGGATCGGCAGGAGCTGATCGCGATCCGCCGCCTGCTCCACCTGCTCAAGCCGCAGGCGCGTTTGCTGCAGCTCGCTGCGCAGCGTCTCGGCCTCGCCCATCAGCTTCATCACGGCGCCCTGAACGCTGGGCGTGAATTCGGCGTCCGGAATCCCGAAAATGCTGGCGACCACGCTGTCGGGCGCCCGCAGCGGCGTGACATTCTCGGCGGCGCGCGCATAGCCGGCCGCCGCCACGCGCCGCGTGGCCGTTGTGCGCCCGCTCCGTTCGATCTTCATGCGCCCCAATCCGGTACAGCCCGAGCGTTAATATCGGGTGATTTCCGTCACCAAATCGTTAACGGGGGCTCTTTCCTCGCCCGGTTTCGTGCCTATACTGGGCCGCTTCCTCGGGCGAACGCCCCAAAAGGCACGGAAGCATGACCACTCCTCTCGTCGGCGTCATCATGGGCAGCCAGTCGGACTGGACCACGCTCAAGGCCGCGGCTGCAATTCTCGATTCGCTGGCCATCCCGCACGAGGTGAAGATCGTCTCCGCCCATCGCACGCCCGACCGGCTCTATGCCTATGCCAAAGCCGCTGCCGGACGCGGGTTGAAAGCGATCATCGCGGGCGCGGGAGGTGCTGCGCATCTTCCCGGCATGGCGGCGTCGATGACGGCGCTTCCGGTTCTCGGTGTGCCGATTGAATCGCAGGCGCTCAAGGGAATGGATTCGCTGCTGTCCATCGTGCAGATGCCCGGCGGCGTGCCCGTCGCCACCTTCGCCATCGGAGAGGCCGGCGCGAAGAACGCCGCGCTGCATGCCGCCGCGATTCTTGCGCTGAGCGACGAAGCGTTGGCGCAACGCCTGGCGAAGTGGCGCAAGAAGCTGACGGACGACGTCGCCGAAGCGCCGTCCGACAAATGAGCGAACCCAAACGCCTGCTCGCTCCGGTCCCGCCCGGAGGAACCATCGGCATTCTTGGCGGCGGACAATTGGGCCGGATGCTGGCGATGGCCGCGGCGCGGCTCGGCTTGAAAGCGCACATCTATTCCGACGAAGCGAACGCGCCTGCGTTTCAGGTTTGCGACGCCCACACATACGCGAAGTACGACGACCGCGCGGCGCTGCAGAAGTTCGCGGAAGCCTGCGATGCGATCACGCTGGAATTCGAGAACATCCCCGAAGTGACGGTTGCGTTGCTGTCAGAGTTGCGGCCGATGAATCCCGGTGCACTCGCATTGGCCACCGCGCAAGACCGCTTGGCGGAAAAGACACTGGCGCAGAAACTCGGCTTGAAGACCGCACCATTTTTCGCCATCGACAGGCGCGAGGACGCGGCCAGCGCCTTTGCCAAGCTCGGCAGCGACGGCGTAATGAAGACCCGTCGCTTCGGCTATGACGGCAAAGGGCAAGCGAAAGTCACCAGCGCCGATGGCGCCGCCAATGCCTTCGCGTCGTTCAAATCAACGCCGTCCATTTTGGAAGGCTTTGTCGATTTCGCGTTCGAAGCGTCCGTCATCGCGGCGCGCGCGGCGGATGGCACGTTTGCCGCGTTCGATCCGCCGGAAAACCATCACGAGCACCACATCCTGCGCCGCTCGACGGTGCCGGGCCGTTTGACAGCGGCGCAGACCGAAGAAGCGAAAGCCATCGCGAGAAAGATCGGCGAGGCGCTGGATTATGTCGGCGTGTTCTGTGTGGAGCTGTTCGTGGCGAAAGACGGTGCATTGCTCGTCAATGAAATCGCTCCGCGCGTCCACAATTCGGGGCATTGGACGATTGAGGCCTGCATCACTTCGCAGTTCGAGAACCACATTCGCGCAATAGCGGGTTGGCCATTAGGCTCGACGGAGCGCCATTCCGATGCGGTGATGGAAAACCTGATCGGTGAGGAAGTGGCGAACTGGAAAAAGCTCGCGACCAATGGCGCCGCACTGCATCTCTACGGCAAATCTCAGATCCGCGCGGGCCGCAAGATGGGGCACGTCACCTGGCTGAAACCTAGGAGCGATGGCCGCTGAGATTGCCAAGAATTTCGCCGAGCGACGGCAAGCCGGCGAAGCGTTCTTTCACCTCGGCCTTGAACTTCTCGAACTGCATCACGTTCTCGATGCGCGCGGCGAGGAATTCGTGCGTCGCGGTTTCGTCTTCGCTGTCGTCGTTGAACCAGCGTACCAGCGTGGAAGTGTACACGCCCGCGAGGATCGCGCGCTTGGTGTAGAAGTTGAAATCGGTCGAGGTGTCGCCGGCCGCGCGCCACATCGCATCCACCGAACGATAGAGCAGCCGCGCACCGAGCGCCGCATGCGGCGGCAAAGTGAGATAAGCCGAGGCGCGCCGCGCGGCGTCCTTGTTCGGGTGCACGATATCGAGCCGCGTTTCCACTGCCTTGACGATGCGTTCGCGGATCTTGAGCGTGGACAGTTTCGCCTTCGCGAGCCGCTTTTCCATTTCGGCATCGACGCTGGCGAAGAACACGTCGATCAGGCTTGATGGTCCATCGGGAAACAATCGCGCCGCTTCCGCCTTCGTCGAACCTGCTTCGTCGCTGGCGTGTTTCAACAGCGAATCGGTGAAGCCTTCTTCGCCCGCTCGCGGCAAGGCCGCTGCCAGCACGGCGGCTTTCAGTTTCTCGTCGTCGCGCGGCTTCCTGGCAGCGGTCATTGTTCTTCTCCGCGCGTCCAGTGCTGCGTTTCGGATTCGAAGATGAGTTGGCGCAGATCGCGCATGCGGCTGGGATAAAGGATGCCGTCGAGATGATCGCATTCATGCTGCACCACGCGGGCATGGAAGCCGCGCGCTACGCGCTCCACGACCTTTCCGTCGAGCCCGAATCCGCGATAGCGTATGTGCGCCGCGCGCTCCACCACGCCGCGCAGGCCCGGCACGGAGAGGCAGCCTTCCCAGCCGACTTCGCGGCTGTCGTCTAGAATCTCGATCTGCGGGTTCACCAGCACGGTCAGCGGCGCGGTGTGATCGTAACGCTCGGCTTCGGAGAGGCCCGGATCGCTGCGTTCTTCCGGCGCCTGGAACACCAGCACGCGCAGCGGCACATGGACCTGCGGGGCGGCGAGGCCTGCACCGTTGGCATCGATCATGGTCTCGATCATGTCGGCAACGAGGCGGCGAATCTCGGCCGCAGCGGGATCCGCGACAGCGCCAGCCTTCTGGGCAAGAACCGGATGCCCCATGCGAGCGATCTTCAGGATGGCCATCTAAATCCGGCCCCTTGAGTCGGCTGGGCTACAGTATGTTGATCGTTGATTTTGCATTCGCAGCCTTTTTTACGTCGGCGGGGCGGCACCGGCCAGATAGATCCGCACATTCCCGCGGCATAGATAGTGAAGATATTCCTCGTTTCAAGGCCTGCGCCGCGCGGTGGACAGCCTTACACCCTTCTGTTATCTACCGCGCCCTCATTGGAAACGCACCAGGAGCAAGCTTTGCAGATCATCGTTCGCGACAACAATATCGATCAGGCGCTGAAGGCCCTGAAAAAGAAGATGCAGCGCGAGGGCATCTTCCGCGAAATGAAACTGCGGGGCCATTACGAGAAGCCGAGCGAGAAGCGGGCCCGCGAGCGCGCCGAAGCCATCCGCCGCTATCGCAAGCTGCAGCGCAAGCGCCTGCAGCGCGAAGGCGTCCTTCCGAAATAATCCGCCTGCAGGGCGAATTGCAAAAGGGCCTCCCCCTATGGAGCGGCCTTTTCCATGCCAGAGCCAACCGCGCCAATTCTTCAGGCGCGCGGGGTCGGGCCAATCGAAAACAGATCCTGGTCACCCACTTCGGCGCTGCGCCGGCGCTCGAGCTCCTGCGTGTAGCGGCGCAGCGCATAAGCTTCCGTCATATAACCCACGATCTTGCGCTCGCTGCGCGAATCCAGGACCGGCAGCACTTCGTTCTCGGTGGTCTCAAAGCGGGCAAGCGCGCTGCGCACGTTTTCGCCCGGCAGCAGGAAATCGTTGCACTCATCGGTGAGCGTGCCCACAAGGCGCGTTTCCGCATCGCCGTCATAGGTAGCGTCAAAAGCTTTCGCGAGCGGCAAAAGCCCCAGATAGGCGCCTTGCGCGTTAGTGACGAACACTTGCTTGGCGCTGCCGGCGGGAAACTGGCGGCGCAGCATCGCGATGGTCATCTGCGTCGTCACGATCTTGGGATCGGAGCGCATCATGCGCGCCACGCTGAGATCGGAGATCCAGCCGATATCGTGCGCACCGCGAATGCCGAGCCCGCGCTGATGGAAGCGCCACGTCGCGAAGGAATAGCCGAACGTCAGCCTTGTGATGGTCGAGGCCGTGATGACGCCGATCAGCACGCCCACAGTGAGCGGGAAATCTCCCGTACCTTCCAGCACCAGGAACACCATCGTCAACGGCGCGCCGATGATGGCGGCCGCCACCGATCCCATGCCCACCAGCACGAAGGCGTTGTATTGCCCCGCCAGATCCGGGCTGAATTGGCCCACCGCTTCGGCAAACGCGCTGCCGAATAGACAACCCAACAGCAGCGATGAGCTGAACAGCCCGCCGCGGAAGCCCGACCCCACGGAAATCGCCGAGGCGATGATCTTGGCGAACAGAAGAATGACGAGAGGCCAGAACGCCCAGCGAATATCGAAATGGTACTGAATCGCGCCGTGGCCGCTGCCCAGGACCTGCGGGAAATAGATTGCGAGGCCGCCCAGCAGAAATCCGCCGATGGCTGGCCTCAGCCAATCCGGAATCTGCAGCTTGCGCATGCTGCGCTCCGACCACGTCACGGCCATCATGGCGAGGATTCCGATGCCGGCCGCCAGCACGCCCATCAGCCCGAAAAGCATGTAGCTCCTGGTGTCGAGATGGACCGCGGCGTTGACGCGGAACAAAACGAGCGGATGCGAAAGCGCCCGCTGCATCAGCGTCGCGGCGACCGAGGCCACGGCCACCGGCGCCAATGCGCGCACGGAATATTGCGCCAGGATCAACTCGAAGCCGTAGAACGCGCCGGCCAGCGGGGCGTTGAACGCGGCAGCGATCGCGGCGCCCGCGCCGGCCGTCACGAAGACGCGTGTCGCCTCGCGCCGCAATCCGAACCTTCGCGCGACGGACGAAAAGATGCCGGCACCCAACTGGCTGTAGCCGGCCTCCATGCCGAGCGATGCACCGGCGGCATTCGACAGCAACGTCGCCAGTCCCAGCCGAATGCTGTCGACAAGCGACATGCGCCCGCCATAAAGCGCGTTGGCCTCGACCGGATCGACGATGTCGTGCTTGCGCCAACGGCGCACAAGCACAGCCAGTCCGCCCAGCAGCAAACCGCCCAACGCCGGCACCAGCAGGATATGCGCGCGATCGATATTCATGCCGTCGCTCAGAAGCGTGTGCTTGCGAAGCGCGAAGTCGACGCGGTGCAGCCACTCCGCGGCGCCTCGCAGCAGATCGACCACGGCCCCGACGAAGGTGCCGATGGCCGCGCAAGCGACAATTTGGGCCAGATCGCTGGAACGCAGATCGCGCTGAATACTGGCGCCGGCGACCCTCAGCCTCCGGAAAATATCCTGCGGATGCAGCGCAACGCGGGCTGCCCTGGATGTGAGTCTCGCCGTCATGAACCTGAAGAGAGATAGGCCAAATTCCGCGTATCCGCTAGCGCCTGAATGGCACGAAATTAAGGCGCCGCCACGCCAATCCGCGCTAGATTGTCCGGCGCAAAAAGAATCGCCACGAAGATCGTACCGCCTGCGGGCGACCTGCCGTCGCGAGCCCGGAGCAAAACCGCATGAGCCAGATCGACGCGCGGCTGCGCATTGAAGACAACAAGCTGCTCTGCGACAATCACTACGTGTTGCGGAAAGTGACGTTCTGCTGGCGCCGCAGCAACGGCACCTGGCAGCGCGCGGTGCGCGAAGTTTACGATCGCGGCAATGGCTGTGCCATCCTGCTGTGCGATTCGCGGCGCCGCACGGTGGTCCTGACGCGGCAGTTCCGCTTGCCGGCCTACATGAACGGCTACCGCGACACGCTCATCGAAGCCGCTGCCGGGCTGCTGGACGACGCCGAGCCGGAATCGCGCGTCAGGCGCGAAGCCGAGGAGGAAACCGGCTATCGGCCGAACAACGTCCGCAAGGTCTGCGAATGCTTCATGAGTCCCGGCGCGGTAACGGAAAAGCTCACGCTATTCGTCGGCGACTATGACGCCCAATCCAAGAGCGGCAAAGGCGGCGGCCTGGAAGACGAAGGCGAAGACATCGAAGTGCTGGAGCTGCCCTTCGACGAAGCGATCGCGATGATGGGCGACGGGCGCATCTGCGACGCCAAGACGATCATCCTGCTGCAACACGCGCAGCTTCACGTCTTCCGCGTTTAAGGCGTCGCGCAGTCCGCGCAGACGGCGACTTCCACGGTGACGTGGGACAGGTCGGGGTGACGGGCGCGCAATTGCGTCTTCACGCTCTCCGCCGTGGCCTCGTCGGGCGACACCAGCGACACGATCAGGCCCTGATGGCCCGGACCGAGCCGCCACAAATGCAGATCGGCGACGCGCGCGCCCATTTCGCTCTCGATCATCGCGCGGATGTTGCCGGCGCGCTCCGGATCGGCTTCGGCGTCGAGCAGCACCATGCCGGCATCGCGCACCAGCCGGTATGCCCACGATGCGATCACGAACGCGCCGACAATGCCGACGGCGGGATCGAGCCAGCGCAGGCCGTAGAGCAACCCGCCCGCCAGCGCGAGAACCGCGAGAACCGATGTCGCCGCATCCGCCACCACATGCACATAAGCGGCGCGCATGTTGTGATCCTCGTCGCCGTGCGAATGGCCGTGCTGATGACCGTGTGAATCGCGCAGGATCAGCGCGCAGATCACGTTGATGAAAAAGCCGAGCGCCGCGACGATCAGTGCCTCGCGGAAATTCACATTGACGGGATGCAGAAGCCGCTCGACGGATTCGATGGCGACGCCCAGCGCGATCAGGCCCAGCACGATGGCGCTGCTGAACGCCGCCAGATCGCCGAATTTGCCCGAACCGAAGGTGAAGCGGCTGTCGCCCACGTGACGGCGCGCCAGCCAATAAGCGCCTGCCGCCAATCCCAGCGCGCCGACATGCGTCGCCATGTGAACGCCGTCGGCGAGCAGCGCCATCGAGCCGAACAGGAAGCCCGCCGCGATCTCCACGACCATGAACGCTGCCGTGACGCCGGCCGCGAGCTTGGCGCGGGATTCGGCGCGCGCATGGCCGTGACCGAGAAAACGGTGGTCGTGCGTCCACAGCCCGTGATTGTGGCCAACTTCACTGTGACCAGCTTCGTGCGTGTGATCAGCGTGAACCATATGCGTAAGATAAGCTCTCGAAGGCACCGATGCCACCCCGACGACGCCTTACGCCTCAGACGAAGCTTAGCGCGGCGATCCCCAACAGCAGGATCGACAGGAACGTCATATAGAGCGCGAGGTTGAAACGGATCATGCGCGAAACCAGCAGATTGAAAGCCCTGCGTGCGATGTTGCCACCGCCCTGCGTGAAGGGCGCGGCCGTGCTGCGCAACATCGACATCGCCAGCAACGCGCCCAGCAGCAGAAGTAAAATCGCCGGGACAGCGACGATCTTCGGCCAGCCGTGATCGATGCCATAGGTGCAGGCAACGGCGAATATGCCCTGCGCGGCCAGAAGCGCGCCGGCCTTTTCGGTGTTGTGCTGCATGCCGCCGAGTATCCGCTCGAACGCCCGCATTTCGTCGAGGTCGCCCACGATGCTCGTATAGGCCTGCTCACGCGCGGCTCGCGACGGCGGGACACCAAAGATTGTGGCGAACAGGTGCGACACGGATCAGCCGAGCGCCTTGACGATTTCTTCCGTCATCTTCTTGGCATCGCCGAAGAGCATCATGGTGTTGTCGCGGAAGAACAGTTCGTTCTCCACGCCGGCATAGCCGCTGCCCATGCCGCGCTTGATGAAGAGCACGGTCTTGGCTTTCTCCACATCAAGGATCGGCATGCCGTAGATCGGAGACTTGGGATCGGTCTTGGCAGACGGATTGGTCACATCGTTGGCGCCGATGACATACGCCACATCGGCCTGCGCGAATTGGGAGTTGATGTCTTCCAGTTCGAACACTTCGTCGTACGGCACGTTCGCTTCGGCGAGCAGCACGTTCATGTGGCCGGGCATGCGGCCCGCCACGGGGTGGATGGCGTAGGAAACCTTTACGCCCTCTTTCTTCAAAATGTCGGCCATCTCACGCACGGCGTGCTGCGCCTGCGCCACGGCCATGCCGTAACCCGGCACGATGATGACGCTGCCCGCGTTCTTCATGATGAAGGCGGCATCTTCCGCGCTGCCTTGCTTCACGGGGCGCGTTTCGGCGGGGCCTTTGGGACCTCCGACTTCGCCTCCGAAGCCGCCGAGGATCACGGAAACGAAGCTGCGGTTCATCCCCTTGCACATGATGTAGCTGAGGATCGCGCCGGACGAACCGACCAGCGCGCCGGTGATGATGAGCGCGGTGTTCTCCAGCGTGAAGCCCATCGCCGCCGCCGCCCAGCCCGAATAGGAGTTGAGCATGGAGACGACCACCGGCATGTCCGCGCCGCCGATGGGAACGATCAGCGTGATGCCGAACACAAAACTCAGCACCGCGATGGCCCAGAACGCCCACACCGGCTGATGCAGCGCGAACCAGACGATCAGCGCGACGACGATCAGCGCGATGACGATGTTGATGACATGGCGCGCGGGCAGAAGGATCGGCGCGCCGCTCATGTTTCCGTTGAGCTTGGCGAATGCGATGATCGAGCCCGCGAAGGTGATGGCGCCGATGGCGACCCCAAGGCTCATCTCGATCAGGCTCTGCGTGTGGATCGCGCCCGCCAGCCCGATGCCGAACGCGTCCGGCGAATAGAACGCCGCGCCTGCCACCAGAACCGCCGCCAAGCCCACCAGCGAATGGAACGCGGCCACGAGCTGCGGCATGTCCGTCATGGCGATACGCCGCGCGGTGACCGTGCCGATGCCGCCGCCGATGGCAATGCCGACCACGATCATGCCCCAGGTGAGCGGATCGGTGACGCCGGCGACCCACAAGGTCGTCGCCACGGCGATCGCCATGCCGATCATGCCGTTGCGATTGCCCGCGCGGCTCGTGGCGGGCGACGAAAGCCCGCGCAACGCCAGGATGAACAGCACGCCGGAAACGAGATAAGCGAGCGCGGCGAGATCGGCTCTCATCACGAGCCTTTCTTCTTGTACATCGCCAGCATGCGCTGGGTGACGAGGAAGCCGCCGAAGATGTTCACGCAGGCCAGGATCAGCGCGAAGAAGCCCAGCCCCTTGGATGTCCACGCCGCCTGCTTGAGTTCGTGCGGCACCGCGCGCACCGCATCGTCGATACGGTTCTGCATGGCGGGCTCCGAGAGATTTTCAGAGCCATTCACGACCTTTCTTCCGTCCACATACACGTTCGAGCCGGCATCCACCGCCACCGCGATATTGTGCGGCTTGATGTCGGCGGAGACGGACACTGCGATCAGCGCGCCGACCACGATCACCGAGGAAATGGCGTTGGTCACGCTCATCAAGGGCGTGTGCAGCGCAGGCGTCACCGCCCAGACCACGAAATAGCCCACAAAGATGGCAAGCACGAAGATCGAAAGCCGGAAGACAAACGGATCTATGGCTTCCATCTCTTATCCTTTCAGCGCCGGATGCACGATTTCGCCGTCGCGCGTCAGCCCCGCGCCTTTGACGATCTCGTCGTCCCAGTTGAGTGCCAGCGCGCCCGTCTTCTTGTCCACGATCAGCGCCACGAAGTTGAACAGGTTGCGCGCGTAGAGGCTGGAGGTGTCGGACGCCAGCCGCGCCGGCAGATTGGTGTAGCCCATGATGGTGACGCCGTTGGCGTTCACCACTTCATCGGCCTTGGTGAGCGGCGTGTTGCCGCCCTGCTCTGCCGCCAGATCCACGATCACCGAGCCCGGCTTCATGGTGGCGATCATCTGCGCCGTCACCAGCACCGGCGCCTTGCGGCCAGGGATCAGCGCCGTGGTGACGACGATGTCCTGCTTCCTGATGTGCTCGGCCACCAGCGCCGCCTGCTTCGCCTGATATTGGGCGCTCATGGGCTTGGCATACCCGGCGGTGGTCTCGGCCTGTTTGAATTCTTCGTCCTCGACGGCCACGAAGCTCGCGCCCAGCGATACGACTTGTTCTTTGGTGGCGGGGCGAACATCCGTCGCTGTCACGATGGCGCCAAGGCGGCGCGCGGTGGCGATGGCCTGCAAGCCCGCAACGCCGACGCCCATGATAAACACGCGTGCCGGCGCGATGGTGCCTGCTGCCGTCATCATCATCGGGAAGGCGCGGCCGAAGGCGGCGGCGGCGTCGATCACCGCTTTGTATCCGGCGAGGTTCGCCTGGCTCGAGAGTACGTCCATCGCCTGTGCGCGGCTGATGCGCGGGATGAATTCCATCGCGAAGGCGATCACGCCGGCGCTCGCGAGTTTCTGGATGCCGTCTTTTTCGGTGTATGGCGCCAGCAGCGATGCGAACACCGCGCCCTTCTTCATGGCGGCAATCTCACTCGCCTCCGGCCCGCGCACTTTCAGGACAATGTCGGCATCCTTCAGCGCACTGGCAGCATCGGGCGCGATGCTGGCGCCCGCAGCGGTGTAGTCGGCATCGGACATATGCGCGCCATCGCCGGCATGTGTTTCCACGGCGACATCCAGTCCAAGCCCCTTCAGCTTCTTCACCGTATCCGGTGTCGCCGCCACGCGCGTTTCCCCGGCACGCCGCTCCTTCAGGATCGCGAGCTTCATGCGAGTCTAATTGTGGGTGCGAAAGATGGCGAGGAAGATGAGCATGATGACGTTGAGAATGATCATCCATTTGAGGAAACCGAGGAACCCGTGCCAGGTGCGCAGATGTTCCTTGATGTCCATGCTTCCCGGATCGGCGGCGCCGTGGGCCTGATGGAGCAATTCCTCGTCGGTTTCGGACGTCATTCTCAAGTCCCCAAGGGATTGTTGATTCAATGCCAACGTAACTATAGCAAAGGGCGGGTGTGCGGCAACCGGCCTCCGCTTACGTCCTGCGGGTTGCGACAGAATGGTTCCAATCCGCCAGCAGGGCGCGCAATGCCGCCACCAGGGCCAGCGGCTGGTCGAGCATCACATGGTGCTGCGCCTCCGGCACGGTCACGACCGGTGCGGCCCGGCCCAGCAGATTGAACATGTATTCGCCGATCTCCGGCGGCATGAGAACGGAATTCTCGCCGCGGAAAATGGCGATGCGGCATTTCGTGGCGCGCAGCCGCGCGGCCGTATCGCCGATCGAAAAGCGCTGCCAGATGGCCGGATCGAACTTCCAGGTGAAGCCGCCTTCGACCGCTTTCAGCGAGCGCCGCGCCACCCAATCCACGATGTAGAGATTGTCGCAGGTCTGCGGTGGCATCAGGCGGAAGCGCCCCAGCGCCATCGCCAGCGTGGGATATATATTGTGCGGCCGGATCACCCGCTTGGGCGGTCCGCCCGGACGATCCGGCGGATTGACGGGCGAATCCACAATCACCGTGCCGGCGAGCCGGTCGCCATAGAGCGCGCCCGCCAGCATGGTGACGAAGCCGCCGAAGCTGTGCGCCACGATGATCGGCGGCTCGGCATTGGCGAACATCCCCGCCGCCTCGCACACCGCGAGCTCTTCCTGCACGAAAAGCTCCATCGAATAACTCGCACGCCATTGCGAATCGCCCATGCCGGACAAATCCATCGCGGCGACGTTGTATTCGCGCGCGAGAAACGGCGCGATGAAACTCCACCAATAGGCGTGCGCGGCATTGCCGTGAACCAGCAACAGCCCCGGCTTCGCGCGATTGCCCCAGCGCAAATAATGAATGCGCGCGCCTTCGACTTCGACAAAAGAACTTTCCGGCGCGACGGCTATTGTACGATCGAACCATTGCGGTGCCGGCGGCGGCGCGCCGTTCAGCGGCGCAAGCGGTCCTTCATTCGGATTGACCCCCCCGGACATGATTACGTTCGCCGTTCGGGTTTCGCGGAAGGCGCACGCTTGCCCAGAGCCTTGAATACGCCGGTTCCTGCCATCACCGTGCGGTCGGCGCACCAGATGCGGCCCTTCACGGTGTAAAGATCGTCATCGACGCCGACGACTTCGGCATTGCCCTCGACCCAATCACCCAGCTTCGCCGCCGAGATGAAATCGGTGAGCAGGCGCACCGTCACCCAGTAACGATCGCGTGCCTTCATGGAAACCGCATGGCCGAAAGCGGTGTCGGCGAACGCCATCAGCATGCCGCCGTGGCAGTTCATCATACCGTTCGTGTGATGCTCGCAGACCAGGAACGCGCGCGTGTAGCCGCCCTCGCCGCCGAGCCTTTCGTAGAGCGGGCCGATCTGCCGGCCGAAGCCGCGGAACCAGTTCATGCGCCGGTAGCCGGGCGGAATTTCGGGCGCGTCGTCCTCGAGAAGATCGTCGGTCATGAGGCAAAACTCGCACAGCGGCGGTGGTTTGCGCCAGTAAGAAATCCGAAACCGCAGGCGCCCATTCTATGGCTCCATGCGAGCCTATCCGACTGCCGACCAAACCGACCTGCGCGCACTCGCCATTCTGGGCGGGCTTTCCTGCGCGGCGATGCTGGCCGCGTTTTACTGGAAGACAGGATGGGCGGCGCCGTTCCCGCGCGACGGCACGACGCTGGCCATCGGCCGCGACTTTCTGAATCTGTGGATGTATGGCCGCGCCGCTTTCGCGCACAACCCGGCGCAATTCTACGATCCGGCGATCTACAATCACGCGCTGACCTCTATGCTGGGCGCGGGCTATCCGCAGCAGAGCTGGTCCTATCCGCCGACGCTGTTGCCGGTTGCGGCGCCGTTTGGCCTGCTTGCCTACAAGCTCGCGCTTCTGCTTTGGACCGGGCTTGGCATCGCCGCCTTCTATTTCGCGAGCGCACGGGATCTGGGCGCGCAATGGTGGATCGTGCTGGTCTCGCCGGCAGCGGTGTTCTGCGTAATGTCGGGGCAGGAATCGCTGCTTGCCACGGCCGCGCTGATCGCGATCTTCGCCTGGCAGGATCGAAAGCCCGTGCTTGCCGGCATCCTCATCGGGCTGCTCACCTTGAAACCGCAGCTCGGAGTGCTGCTGCCCGTCATGCTGATCGCATCGGGCCGCTGGCGCGCGTTCACCGTCGCGGCGATCACAACCATCGCGCTCGTCGCACTCACCACCGCGCTGTTCGGCGCGCAGGTCTGGATCGAATATTGGCGCGTCGGAATCCCGGCACAAAACCAAGTGCTCCGCGACACGCATATCCTGGCCACCCATTTCATGCCGACTGTCTTCGTCAACGCGCATCTGGCGGGCGCAAGCTACGGCGCATCGATGGCGCTGCAAATCATGTTCGCGATTGGCGCCGCCGCATTGGTGTTCTGGGCGTTCCGCCGGCGCGCCAATGCCGATCCGCTGATCCTGCAAGCCCTGTTCTTCGCCTGCTCACTTGCCGCGACGCCTTACCTGATGGGCTACGACGCACTGCCGCTCGCCTTCGTTGCCGTCGCCTTGCTGGCGAAAGGCAATCTCGATCGGGCCGGACGCAGGCTGGCGCAACTCGCCTATTGGCTGCCGTTCGTCCAATTCGGCCTGGCGCAATGGCATATTCCCGGAGCCGCGCTCATCGCGCCCGTATTCGCGGTGTATCTTGGCTGGCGGCTGTCCGATGCCAGGCCCGCGATCACTCCGGCAGCGGCACGCCCGCTTCCTTGAACGCGGCGCGCTGGCGCTTTGCCAGAGCGGCAACATCGAAATCGGCGATCTCTTCCTCGAACAGCGCATGGAAGTTGAGTTGCGCGCCAAGCCGGATCAGCGCGCCGCCCAGCCCGATGGCCGCACGATCCATAAAGACGAATTCGCGCGGCGGACGGATGCCGCCCAGCGCCTTCAATTTCGCATGCACTTCGTTGGCCTGCTTCAGACCATATTGCGCTGCCGGCGCGCCGTCATCGACCACACGCACACGGTCATCGAGAAGCGGCGCGAAAATAAAGCGCGCCCACAGATTGAGGACATCCACCATTTCCGGCTGAATCTTCTTGAAGCCCCAGGCGCCATAGGCTTTCGCGGCGAGCCTGTCGTCTTTCTTCTGCAACGCGCGGTAGAGGCCAACGACGCCTTCGACGAATTGCGGCGTGAAGGTGCGCACGCAGCCATAATCGAGCAGATTGATTCCGCCATCCTTGCGCACCGCATAATTGCCCAGATGCGGATCGCCGTGGATCGCGCCGAAGCGCGCAAACGGGCGCCACCAGGCCTTGAACAACGCCTTGGAGATCGCATTGCGCGCGGCAAACTTGGCGGTCTCGAACTCCGCAATCGGCTTGCCATCCAGCCAGGTCATGGTCAGCAGCCGCTTGGTGGACAGCGCCGCCACAGGCTCCGGGACCGAAATATCCTCGCGGTCCTTCAGCATGATGGCGTAGAGGCGCATATGCGCGGCTTCGCGCCGGTAATCGAGCTCCTCTTCGAGGCGCGCGGATATTTCAGTGACGAATTCGCGCGTGTCGATGGTGCCGTCGAAACTGCGCTGAATGCCGAGCGCCGTCTTCAATTGCCGCACATCGGAATCCACCGCCGCGTCCATCGCCGGATATTGCAGCTTGCACGCGAGCGCGCGGCCGTCCTTCGCAACGGCGCGATGCACCTGCCCCAGCGACGCGGCGGCCGCGGCCTCGCGCTCGAAGCTCTTGAACTTCTTCTCCCAATCCTTCCCGAGTTCGGCGTCCATGCGCCTGCGCACGAAGGCTGCGCCCATCGGCGGCGCGCTGGATTGCAATGTGAGCAAGGGTGCGGCGACTTCGGGCGGCAAGACGCCCGGCACGGTGGCGACGAATTGCGCCACTTTCATCACCGGGCCGCGCAGATTCCCCAGCACGCGCGTAAGATCGGCCGCGTTCCTGGCGCTGAACACATCGGTGCCTGCAAGCCGCCGGCCTGCGCCGCGCGCGGCCACGCCCGTCAGCCCCGCCGACACCCGCGCGAACCGCGCCAGCCTTTTGCCGAAACCGTCTTCGCTCATAATCGCGCCAACACTTCCTGCGTCGCGCGCATGCCGCTTTCGAGCGCGCCTTCCATGGTGCCCGGCCACTCGGCGGCGGTTTCGCTGCCGGCCCAATGGATGCGCCCGCATGGCGCGCGCAATGCTTCTCCATAATGGGTCAGAACGCCCGGCCCCATTGCACCGGCCCGGCCGCGCATCCAGCGATCCACGAGCCAGTCTTTTTCAGCAAAACCGATGGGCTCGCTTGCGTCCGGCCCGAACAAATCGATGAGGCACGATGCGACCGCTTGCCGGCGTTCGTTCGCGTCCATCGCCGAAAGTTTCAGCGCCTGCTGGCCCTGCGCGGTGGCTGTGAGCATCGGCGGGTCGGCGGTGCTTTCCAGCACGGTGTTCAACGCCAGGGAATCCGTCGTCACCTGACCGCTATAGCCGCGCTTGCGCCAGAAGCATTCGTCGTAAGCGATGTGGAACTTCAGCATCGCAGTTTGCGGCACGCGCTCCATCAGCGTTCGCCGCGCCGCAGAGATTTGGTTGAAGGCGATCTGCAGGCACAGCATCGGCGGCAGGCAGACGATCGCGCGCGCAGCCGTAAACTCCCCGGCATCGGTGTTCACGACGACGTCGTCATCGCTTTGCGACATGGCGCGCACGGGCGACGACAAGACGACACTGCTTCCAAGCCCCTCGGCCAATTTCTCTGTCAGCCGATGCGCGCCGCCCTTGAATGTCGCGTCCCGCACGCCGCCTTTCACATTCAAAAGCTGCTCGAAGCCATTCGTGGAGCGCAGCATATCGAGCATCCACAGATAGGACACTTCCGACGCATCCGCGCCGAACGCGGCGGGAACCAGCCGCGCGAAGGCACGCGAATCCCGGGTGCTGAGATTCTTTCCGATCCAGGTTTCCAGCGTCTGCGAATCCCATTCCTTCGCCTTCGGCGCATGCCACGGTGCGCCTGCTGCAAACGTGCCGGTCTCGGCGCCCCAGCGCCGCTGCAGCATCGCCAACTCGATCTGCGCCAGCACCGCGACATCGGGAACTTCGCCGACGAATTCAGCGCGCCGCCCGGCAAGCGAGAGAATCGCTTTGCCTTCGCTATGCTGCAGCGTCGTCTCCATGTCGAAGCGGCGCGCTGCGGCGAGCAGCCGCGAATGCCGCGGCCCGACCCATTGCGCGCCCAGATCGACGATATGGCCGCACAATTCGCCGCCGAGGATGCGGCCGCCGACATGGTCTTGCGCTTCGAGAACGATGACGCGCCTGCCTTTCGCGGCAAGCTCGGTCGCGGCTTCCAATCCGGACAATCCGGCGCCCACCACGATCACGTCGGCCGTCATCTTTACTCCCGGTTCACCACGTTCATCGACAGCTTGGCAAGAATGGCAACTACGCGCAAAGCGGCATTGTCGCAAAGCGGGACTTTAAGCAGACCTTTACCGTTCAGGCGCGATCCTCGCCTCTTGAATTTCCGGGGACGCGCATGGCGCAGACCATTCTCATTGTCGACGACGATCCCGTGCAGCGCCGCCTGCTGGAAGCTGCGATCACGCGCTCCGGCATGAATGTGGTGACGGCGCCGGGCGGACAGCCCGCGCTCGATCTCGTGAACGGGCCGCGCGGCGATCAGATCGCGCTGATGCTGCTCGATCTCGTCATGCCCGACATGGACGGGTTGGCGGTGCTCGCCAAACTGCGCGCCGTGCATCCCGAAATGCCGGTGATCGTGTTGACCGCGAAAGGCGGCATCGATTCCGCCGTCGAGGCGATGCGCGCGGGCGCCAGCGATTTCCTCGTCAAGCCTGCAAGCCCCGAACGCATCACCGTTTCCATCCGCAATTCGCTGAAGATCGGCACGCTTGCCACGGAAGTGACGCGGCTGAAGAAAAAGACGGACAATCGCCTTGCCTTCGACGATCTGATCGCAAAATCCGGCGAGATGCGCCAGGTCATTCGCCTGGGTCAGCGCGCCGCCCAATCCACCATCCCGATCCTGATCGAAGGCGAATCCGGCGTCGGCAAGGAACTCGTGGCGCGCGCCATCCAGGGTTCGTCCGATCGCGCAGGCAAGCCGTTCGTCACGGTGAATTGCGGCGCGATTCCGGAGAATCTGATCGAGAGCATCCTGTTCGGTCACGAGAAAGGTTCGTTCACCGGCGCCTCCGACAAGCATCTGGGCAAATTCCAGGAAGCCGACGGCGGCACGCTGTTTCTCGACGAGATCGGCGAGCTGCGTCTCGACATGCAGGTAAAGCTGCTGCGCGCGTTGCAGGAAGGCGAAGTCGACCCGATCGGTTCCAAGCGTCCGGTGAAAGTGGATGTGCGCATCATCTCCGCCACCAACCGCGATCTGGCCGAGCGCGCGCATGGCGGCGAGTTCCGCGAAGATCTCTATTATCGCCTGAACGTGTTTCCCATTCTGGTGCCGCCGCTTCGCCAGCGCCGCGAAGACGTGCCCGCGCTCGCGCGCCATTTCATCTCACGTTTCGCCGCCGAAGAAAGCAAGCCCGTCGCCGGCTTGACGCCGGAAGCGACCGATCTCGTCGAGCAGTTCGACTGGCCGGGCAATGTGCGCCAACTTGAAAACACCATCTTCCGCGCCGTCGTGCTTTGCGACGGCACGACGCTCGACGTCTGCGATTTCCCGCAGATCGCCGCGGCGATGGGCGTGGAGCAGCGCATTCGCCGACCGATGCCCGGTCTGGAGGCATCGCATCGCGCCCACGAGCCCGCATATTCACGCGCCACGGATTCGCCCTACGCCTTCTCCGCGACCGACACGGCCGGGCACATGCGCAAGCTGGAAGAAATCGAGGCGGAGCTCATCCGCATGGCGATCTCGCGTTATGAGGGGCACATGTCGGAAGTCGCGCGCCGGCTCGGCATCGGGCGCTCCACGCTCTATCGCAAGCTCAAGGATCTTGGCCTGGAACAACCCGGCGAGGATTCCGGCGACGAGCAGCGCGCCGCCAGCTAATCGTAAGTTGGGCCAGCTAATCGTAAGTTGGAATTGCATAAGGCTCGCCCAGCATCCGGCGCGTGAACCACAGGCCAAGCGGCCGGATGTTCATCAGCCTGACGACCGCATTGCGCAGCGACAGCCCAAATTCCGTCTTCGGCGCAAATGAAGCGGCGAAACCCACTGCCGCTTTTTGCTGACGCTGCATGAAGGGCATCAGCCGCTTTTCATAAGCTGCGAACGCTGCTTCATGTTCGCCGCCGGTCTTTTTCAGCTCGCCGGCAAGGACATAAGCGCCCAGCATGGCGAATGCCGCGCCCGCGCCTGCAAGCAGCGACGGGCTGTGCGCCGCATCGCCAATCAGCGCGATGCGGCCTTGTGTCCATTTGGGCATGCGGATCTGGCTCACGGAATCGAAATAGAGATCGGACGCGGCATCGAGCCGCGCGAGAATTTCGGGCGTTTCCCAGCCGTCCTTGCCGAATTGCGCGCGCAGCACCGCCGTCTGCGCCATCCGATCGTGCGCCGCGATCTTTTGGCTGGACGCAAACACCAGAAGAAACGCCGTGCGTCCGTCGCGCATGGCATAGCGCGCGATTTGCCGTCCCGGTAGCGCGAAGCTCACATAGACATTCTCGTCGCGATGGGAATAGCGCTCGGCGACAAATGACGCTGCGTAATAGCCGAGATAGGCTTCGTACATCTTTTCGGGCCCGAAAACTGTTTCGCGCAATTGCGAGCGCAAGCCGTCCGCGCCGACGACCAGATCGAATCGCCGCGTCGCGCCGGTGGTGAACACGACCTCGACGCCGGCGCCGTCTTCGCGGATGTCCCGCAGGGCTGTGCCGTAAAGCGTCTCGACTTTGCCCGCGATGGGGTCGTAGAGCGTGTGAGCGAGGTCGCCGCGGGGAATGCTGAAGAACTTGTTGCCGGCGGCTTCGCGAAAGATGTCGCCGCCAAATCCTGCGAGCTTCCGGCCGCCCACGTCCACGAATTTCAAGCGGTCGAAGATGTAGGCGCGCTCGCGGGCCTTATCGAGCAGGCCGTAGCGCGCGACGAGATCGTAGCCCAGGCCCCAGACATCGATCATGTAGCCGCCATCGCGAAACGCCGGCGCGCGCTCGATCAGCGTCGGTTCGAAACCGTAACGGCTGAGCCAATAGGCAAACGCAGGACCGGCAATGCCGGCGCCGCAGATGAGGACGGTTTTCACGGGCATGATCGCGACGCGGGAGTGAACCATTTCCCGTCACGCGATTGCAAGGCGCGCTAGTCGTGCCGCATGCCAAGCGCGGAGAGATAAAGATCGAGGATGGCGTCCTGCTCCTGGCGCTCGGCAGTGTCGAGCTTCCTGAGCCGCACCACCTGGCGCATGATCTTGGTATCGAAACCTTCGCCCTTGGCTTCCGAATAGACTTCGCGGATGTCGGCGGTGAGCGCGGCTTTTTCTTCCTCAAGCCGCTCCACGCGCTCGATGAACGATTTGAGACGATCCTTCGCAAAGCCGGACTTGGCCATGAACGCACTCCACACCGATGGGAAAGGGCGCGGGAACCTAGCCGCCGCCGCTGAGCGGCGCAACGCGCGGCAAGTTGTCTAGCTGTGAGTCTTTTGCGACGCGGCGAACTTCGCCTGCTGTTCGGGGGTCGCATCCTTCTGGTAGCGCCTCTTCCACTCCGCTTGCGGCATGCCATAAACGATCTCGCGCGCCTCATCCTTGCCGAGCGCAATGCCTTTGCCGGCGGCGGCTTCGCGATACCAATCGCCCAGACAATTGCGGCAGAAGCCGGCGAGGTTCATAAGATCGATGTTCTGCACGTCGGTGCGCGTGCGCAGATGCGCGACCAGCCTGCGAAAAACCGCCGCTTCCAATTCCATTCGGGTTGCTTCGTCCATGTTTTCTCCTTTGGCCGACAAAGGCCGCGTGAAGCGAATGCCAGGCGCGCCCATTTCGGCCAGCGCCTGTTCGAGAACCGGTTTCAAGCGCAACGCGAAAGCCTGCGCGGCCTGGGGCGTTGCGACAAGATCCTGGCGCATCTCGATCAGCACATGCGGCAGGCCATGCATGGTGCCGTGCCGATACAGGCAATCGTTTTCGAGTTCGCCGGAATAAGGTTCGTTGTCGCCGACGACAAAGCCGGCGTTTCTCAGCGCCATCATCAGCGGTGCCGCCAGGCGGTCGTCGCGATCCCACAACACCCCGACGTCCCATGGCCGCTTCACGCCTTTCCATACCGGCGTGAAACTGTGCATGGAGATGACGACGGGAATGTGGTTCGCGCTCTGCGCTGCCGATATCCGCGCTTCTATTGCGGCATGATAGGGCGCGTGAAACTCTTGCAGGCGGTGCGCGATCTCCGCCGCGCCGGCGGCGCGATTGCCCGGAACAATGCGCCCGTCCGACAGACGCATCACCAATGTGGGATCGTCCGGTCCACGGTTGAGATCGATCAGCAGCCGCGACCAACGCGCCAGAACGGCGGGCGCGTTGAAGGCCTTTGCCAAAGTGCGCGTCGCCGTCGCGGCGCCGATATCGCAGGCGATATGGGTGGCGAAATCGCCGGCTGCCAGGCCCAGCGTTCCATATGAGGCCGGCAGCGCGTTCGATGCGTGATCGCAGACAAACAGGAGCGGCCCTGGCGGCGCGGCGATGAGCTCGAAGGCGGACTCGGTCATGGTGCTGTCATCATAGCAATGAATTGACACATGCCAGCCTTCGCGCCAAACCCCGTGAGATGCGCTTCGTTCCGGCCCTTCTGCTGTTTCTGGGATTGACCGGTCCTGCGCTGGCCGATCTTTCCGTCTGCAACCGCACCGCTCATTCGGCGCGCATCGCACTCGGCCGCTTCAACGGCACGGACTGGATGAGCGAGGGCTGGTGGAGGGTCGATGCGGACAAATGCCGGACGCTGATTTCCGGCGCTCTCAAAGCCCGCTACTACTATCTCTACGCCGCAGATGGCGGAGCTGGAAGCTGGCCGGGGTCGCACGGCTTTTGCGTCGGCGCCGCCCAAAGCTTCCAAATCTACGGACGCGAAGATTGCGCCAAGCGCGGCTTCGACCGCAGAAGCTTCTACGAAATCGACACGGAACAAAAATCCGACTACACCACTTACATAGCGGACTGAATCATGCGGCGCGCACGCAAGACAAAAATCGTAGCAACCGTCGGGCCGGCATCGTCGTCGCCGGAACAGCTCGAAGCTTTGTTCGCCGCCGGGGCCGACGTCTTCCGCATCAACATGAGCCACACCTCGCACGAATTGCTGGCGCAATTGCACGGCCGTTTGCGCGCGCTGGAAGAGAAAATGCGGCGTCCGATCGCGATCCTCGCCGACCTTCAGGGTCCGAAAATTCGCGTCGGCACTTTGCCCGGCGGCAAGATCACATTGCAGGAAGGCGCGCGCGTGCGGCTGCTGCGCGAGGGCTCGTCCGCCGATCCTGGCGTGATCCCCATTCCGCATGCCGAAGTGTTCGCGGCCTTGAAGCAGAAACATTGCCTTTTGATCGACGATGGCAAAATCCGCCTGCGCACCTTCGCCTCCAAGCCGGATTCCGCCGAAGCCATTGTCGAAATCGGCGGAGAGTTGAAAGACAAGAAAGGCGTGAATTTGCCCGACACGCTGCTGCCGATGTCCGCGATGACCGACAAGGACCGCAGCGATTTGGACGCGGCGTGCCATCTGGGCGTCGACTGGATCGCGCTGTCTTTCGTGCAGCGCCCCGAAGACGTGGCCGAGGTGCGCAAGCTGGCGCGTGGGCGCGCTGCGGTGCTCGCCAAGATCGAAAAGCCCAAGGCGCTGGAATCGCTGGGGCAAATCATCGAATTGTCCGATGCGCTGATGGTGGCGCGCGGCGATCTGGGTGTGGAGCTGCCGCTGGAAAGCGTGCCGGGACGGCAGAAGGAGATCACGCGCGCGGCGCGCAAGGCCGGCAAGCCCGTCGTCGTTGCCACGCAAATGCTGGAATCCATGATCGAGTCGCCCGCGCCGACACGCGCGGAAGTTTCCGACGTGGCGACGGCCGTCTATGACGGGGCGGACGCGGTGATGCTCTCCGCCGAAACCGCCAGCGGAAAGCATCCCATCGAAGCCGTCGCGATGATGAGCCGGATTGCGATGGAAGCGGAATCCGGGCCGCTCTTTCAATCGTTCATGGACGCCCAGCGCAGCGAGCCGGAGGAAACCACCGCCGACGCCATCATGGCAGCCGTGCATGACGTGGCGCACACCGTCAGGGCACGTGCCATCGTGTGCTGGACGAAATCCGGCTCGACCGCACTTCGCGCCGCGCGCGAGCGTCCCGAAGTGCCGATCATCGCGCTGACGCCGATGCTCGAGACGGCGCGGCGGCTCTCGATCTGTTGGGGCCTGCATTGCGTGCTGACCGAGGACGCGCACGATCTGGACGACGTGGTCGATCGCTCCGCGACGCTTGCCTATGAGGAAGGTTTCGCCAAGCCGGGCGAGCGCATCGTGATCACGGCGGGCGTGCCCTTGGGCATGTCCGGATCGACGAACCTGCTGCGCGTGGCTTTTATCGGCGGCCGCTAGAGCGGTTCCAGGAAAAGTGCGCAGCGGTTTTCCGTCCGGAACCGCGACAAAGCAAAGACATAGAGCGTGTTCACGATTCCCTGAAACGCGGACACGCTCTAGATCTTCTGGCCTTCGACATCGCGCGCCAGTTCCTGCGTGTGCTTGTCGATGCCTTCCATATGCGGATCGAGCGCCAGCGCTTTGCGATAGGCCGCGAGCGCGGCTTTCTTGTCGCCATAATCTTCGAGTATTTTGCCGAGTTCGGATTGCGCCACGAACTCGCGCGGATTGAGCGTCACAGTCTTCTGCAGGGAAGCCAGGGCGTCCGCGTCGTCGTTCGCTTCGGCTTCGAGCACGGCGCGGCGATGCCAACCTTCGGCAAAATTCGGCGCAATTGTGGTGATCGCATCCAGCATTTTCGTGGTCGCAGCCTTGTCGCCCACTTTCAGCGCGATCGCGGAGCGCTGCATGAGAATGTCGACGGTGGCGCTGTCGGATTGTTCGAACATCGCCATGATCTCATCTTCGATCGGCTTGGCGTCGTCGGCCGAGCTCGTCTTGGCGAGTTGGGCGAACAGCTTGTCGAGCGGCGGCGCTGCGCCTTTCGCTGCGGCGAGTGCCGGCGCCGACAAGGCAAGAACGAGCCAGAAAGCCAGAATTAGCCGCATGAGCTCATTCTATAGAGCGGGCGGCGGCGTTTCCACGGCCAAATTGGCGAATGCTTTCAACGCCAGCGGTATCGGGCCGCCTTCCGCCCAATCGAGCAATTCTGCGAGATGTACCACTGGCGGCGCGTCAGGACCGCTCAAATGGCTGAGGCATCCGACATTGGCAGTGGCGATGATGTCGGCCTCTGAGCTTTTGCAATTTTCGAGCTTGCGGGCGCGCAGCCGGCCGGCGATTTCGGGTTGAAGCAAGCTGTAACTTCCCGCCGACCCGCAACACAGATGGCCTTCCGGAATTGCGACCGCTTCAAAGCCCGCGGCGCGGATCAGGGCTTCGCCTTCTGCCCCGCCCCGCAATCCATGTTGCAGAGAGCAGGGTACCTGCCAGGCGACGCGGAGCGCGCGGCGCGAATCGCCCGCGCGTGGCGCTGCAAGCTGCGAGAACTCGCGCACTTTGACGACAAACGCTTCGGCGCGAACTTTCCACTCCGGCTCATCGGCGAACAAATGCGGATATTCCGCCATATGCGCCGCGCAACCGCTGGCCGTCGCGAGCATGCCTTCGGCGTCTCTCATTTGCTCGAATGACGCGATCACGCGCCGCGCAAAGGCCTTGGCGCGATCGGTCTTTCCCAGATGATGCGCCAGCGCGCCGCAACATTGCGCGCCATGTAGCGGCGCCAACGCGATGCCCTGCCGTGCTAGCACGCGCGAGGCAGCCGCATCGATCTGAGGCGCCAGAGCCTGCTGCGCGCAGCCGGGCAACAAGGCGATTTTGTGCGTTGCGTCCGGCGCGCGCGCCAGGCCGCCGCCGCTCCACGGCGCTTTCACGGCAAGCCGGGCCATCTTGCCGAACGTTCCGGGGAACCGGGTCGACACGGGCGCGAAAATCCTCGCCAGTCCCACGGCGAATTTCGCCAGCGAGGGGCGGGTGAGAACGTTGGCGATCAGCCAGCGCGTGCAGCGCTCGGAAACGGGCCGGCGGTAATTCTCTTCGACATGCGCGCGCGCTTTATCGATCAGCCGCGCGTAGTCCACGCCCGACGGACAGGCGGTGCGGCAGCCAAGACAGGAAAGACAGCGGTCGAGATGAAGCACCGTCTGCGGCGATGGCGCGCCGCCGGCCTGCAGCATGTTCTGCATCAGAACGATGCGCCCGCGCGGTCCGTCGCGTTCGTCGCCAAGGAGCACATAGGTCGGACATGTGGCCGTGCAGATGCCGCAATGCACGCAGGCCCGCAGGTTGCGCTCCGCGTCCGCCAGATGCGGATCGCACAATTGCTCGGCTGAAAAATCCGTGCGCATCAAATCCCTTCGTACATCCGGCCGGGGTTGAACAGGCCAAGTGGATCGAATGCCGCCTTCACGCTGCGGATAAGCGCCAGCACCCCTTCCTGCGGCGGCTGGAATACCGCGCCGCCGCGTCGCTCTTCGCTCGCGCGCATCAGGGTCGCCGTACCTTCCGGCCGCGAAACGATGGCGTCGACAGGCTGCGATGCGCCGGTTGCGAGCCACAGCACGCCACCGGCCCAATCCGCGAGCCACGCTTTGGCGTCTGCTTCGGCAGCGCAGCGCGCAGCGTCGGCTGGCGGCACGCAAACACGCCAGATATCCGTTTCGCCGCCGGCGAATGCGATGCCGTTGCCGATCTTCGTGAAGACGTCATCGCCATCGGGAAGTTCGGATAACGTCTTTCCCGCGAGCAATGCCCGCAAGGCAGCGGCCTTCTCCTGCAGCGGTTGTGTTGCACCCTCCAGCCGAAACACAGCCGCGCCGCGTCCGCTGTCCGCGATGTCGGGAAAAGAGCCGGTTGCACCGTCCGGAACGTACGCAAGCCCCGTGGCCTCCAGAGGGCTGGACCAGACGCGCCGCAGCAGCGCCAAGCCTTCCGCCGGCGCCAGATCGCGAATGGCTAGCGTCGCGGAACGGGCGGCCTTGGGGAACACACGCAGCGTGAGCTCGGTGAGCGGTCCCAGCGTGCCAAATGCGCCGCACATGAGTTTGGATAGATCGAAGCCGGTGACATTCTTCACCACCTTGCCGCCGGCTTTGTAGGCCTCGCCCCATCCGTTCACGGCGCGGAAGCCGAGCAGCGAATCGCGCGTCCGGCCAAAACGCACGGCCGCGGAGCCGCAAGCATCGCTGGCAATGACGCCGCCGATCGTCGCGCTTTGCGCTTTCCCCCCGAGCAGCGCACTCCAATCCGCGGGATTGAATCCGAGACGCTGGTTTTTCTCAGCAAGCAGAGCCTCGATGTCCGCGATGGGCGTTCCCGGCAAGACCGTCAGGATAAGCTCATCGGGTTCGTAAGCGACGATGCCTTTGAGAGCGGAAAGATCGAGCACCGTTCCCCACGATGCGGTTGCGCGTCCCAGATTGCGCTTGGTGCGTGCGCCCACGATATTGAGCGGCGATTTCCACGCCCGCGCCGCGCGTACGGCTTCGACGATCTCGGTTTCGCTGTGTGCGGCAATGTCGGTCATCACAGGCGCGGCAGATTGGGGAAAGGCACACGGCCGCCCTTCACATGCATGTGCCCCTGCTCCACGCATGCCGACAAGCTGGGAAAGACCTTGCCCGGATTGAACAGGCCGGCGCCATCGAAGGCGCATTTCAAGCGCTGCTGCTGGTCCAGATCCGTTTCGGAGAACATCGCCGGCATCAGATCGCGCTTCTCCACGCCGACACCATGCTCGCCGGTCAGCACGCCGCCGACCTCGACGCAAAGCTCCAGAATCCTCGCGCCGAACGCCTCGGCGCGCGCAAGTTCGCCATCCTTCATCACGTCAAAAATGATGAGCGGATGGATATTGCCGTCGCCGGCGTGGAACACATTGCAGAATCCCAAACCGAACTCGCCCGCCATTTCGCTCATGCGAACCAGGACATGCGGCAGCGCGCGCCGCGGAATCGTACCGTCCATGCAGAGCATGTCGGGCGCGAGACGTCCCATCGCGGGGAACGCCGCCTTGCGACCGGCCCATAGCCGCGCGCGTTCGGCTTCGTCGGCCGCTTCGCGCACTTCATGCGCACCCGCCGCGCCTGCGATGGCGGCGATTTGCGCGACACCATCGCTGACATCGGCCGAGATTCCGTCGATCTCCGCGATCAGCACGCATTCCACGCCGGGCGGATATCCAGGCGCGCAATAATCCTCCACCGCTTCGATGCAGCGCCTGTCCATGAATTCCAGCGCGGCCGGAACGATTCCTGCGGCGATGATATCGGCCACGCACTGGCCCGCGTCGGGCACGGAGCGGAATGCGGCCAGCAAGGTCCGCGTGAACGGCGGCTTGGGCACGATGCGCAGCGTCGCCTCGACGACGACGCCGAGCAATCCTTCCGACCCGCAGACGACGCCGAGCAGATCGAGCGCGCCGGCACCGGCAGCCTTGCCGCCAAGCTTCATCCGCTCTCCGCCCGCAATCGCGATCTCCACGCCGAGCAGGTTGTGGGTGGTCAATCCGTATTTCAGGCAGTGAATGCCGCCGGAATTTTCCGCCACATTGCCGCCGATGGTGCAGGCGATCTGGCTGGAGGGATCGGGCGCATAGAAAAATCCGTGCTTCTCCACGGCGCGGGTGATGGCGAGGTTGGTGACTCCCGGTTCCGCCACCACGCAGCGGTTCACATAATCGATCTGCAGGATCCGGTTCATGCGCGTGAGCGACAGCAATATGCCGTCTGCTGCCGGCAGCGCGCCGCCGGAAAGCGATGTGCCGGCGCCCCGCGGAACGATCGGCACGCCTTGCTCGGCGGCGTAGCGCAGCACGGCCGACACTTCGTCTTTTGTCTTCGGCAGAACACAGACCAGAGGCTTGCGGCGATAGGCGGTGAGCGCGTCGCCGTCAAAGGCGGAAAGCTCCGACTCCTCCGCGGCCACGCCGTCGGGCACAATCCGCCTCAGCGCGGCGACGATTTCGCTGCGCCGCGCAAGAATGGAAGGTTCGGGTTCGGCGATCAGCAAGCAGACGCTCCGGCGGTGAACCGGCGCAGCTTAGGACAGATCGGAAAAGGGCGTCAGCGCGCCAATTAGCCCTGGCGCGCCTTGAAGCGGGGATTTTTCTTATTGATGACGTACGTGCGGCCGCGCCGGCGGATAACGCGGCAGTCCTTGTCGCGCTTCTTGAGCGAGCGCAGGGAATTGCGGATCTTCATGTCACGCCTTCGGAAATTCGGATCGAAAAGAGGCGCGGAACCTAGTGTCGGCTCTGCGCCCTGTCAACGTCCGCTTTGGGCCATGATAGAAACAGCGCGGAGCGGTTCGGAACAGTTGCGTCATGCATATAAAATCACGTTTTATCATATACTTAGCTGGCGCGCTGGGCGGCTTTTGCCTGGCACAGCCCGGCGCGGCCCAGTCCGTCGCAGCGCCGCTGCCGCCGCTTGGGCCGGATGCCAGGTTCGCCGCCTTCATCTACGACTTCCGCAGCCAAGCGCTGGCCGCCGGAATCTCCGCGGCCGTTTACGATGCCTCGATGACGGGCCTCATGCGCGATCCCGACATCGAAGCGCGCGATCTGAACCAGCCGGAATTCTCCAGGCCGATCTGGAGCTATCTCGACAGCGCTGTGTCCGACAAGCGCATCTCGCAAGGCCAGCTGGTCCTGCAGAGCTATTCCACGGCACTGGCGAACATCCAGTCGCGTTACGGCGTGCCGAAGGAAGTCCTGGTCGCGATCTGGGGGATGGAAAGCAATTACGGCTCGGCGATGGGCAGCTTCAACATATTCGATGCGCTGGCGACGCTGGCTTATGACGGACCGCGCACGGCCTATGCGCGAAAGGAACTGCTCGATGCCTTGACGATGGAGCAGCAGGAGAATCTCGATCCGGCGCAGATGACGGCGTCGTGGGCGGGCGCGTTCGGACAGACGCAATTCGTGCCCAGCGCGTTCTTCAAATACGCCGTGGACGGCGACGGCGATGGCAAGCGGGACCTGTGGCATTCGGTTCCCGATGCGCTGGCCTCCACCGCGAATCTTCTCGCAAGCTCCGGATGGATACGCGGCGGGCGTTGCGAGCAGGAAGTGACGTTGCCGGCCGGCTTTGCTTACGAGCTTGCCGACGGCGAAACGCAAAAGACGCTCGGCGACTGGCGCAGCCTCGGCGTTACGCTGCCATCCGGCGCTGCGCTTTCGCACGCCGACACGGAGGCGGCGATTTTCCTTCCCGCCGGCGCGCGCGGCCCGGCCTTTCTGGTGTACGACAACTTCAAGGCCGTATTGCTGTACAACAACTCGGCCAATTATGCGCTTGCCGTCTGCTATCTCGCGCATCGGCTGTCCGGCGGCGTGCCGATATTCGCGTCATGGCCGCGCGGCGAGCAGCCGCTGTCGCGCGATGACCGGTTGGCGATGCAGATGGATTTGAAAACGCTGGGCTTCGATCCCGGCGATCTCGACGGCTTGCTCGGCCGCCATGTGCGCGCCCAATTGCGCCTCTATCAGAAAGCGCGCGGGCTTCCGGCGGACGGCTTTCCCACGCAGTCGCTGCTGCAACGGCTGACGCAGGACGTCGCCGCAAAGCCGGATTAGCCGTTGGGGATCGCGCTTTCGGCAAGCTCCTCTGCGCCTTCCTTGTCCACCGCGATATCGCCGGCATGATAAAGCACCGGCGACAGGAACTGCGCCGCGATCATCGTCAGCATCGCACCCATCCCGAAGGCATAAGGCACCAGCGGCGAGAATTCATAAAGCCAGCCGATCAGAGGCCCGAAGATGAAGCCTGCCGCGCTCGCCGCGCTCAATAGTCCGGCGACCGCGCCCTGCTCGTGCGGCTCGACCGACAGCGACGCTCCGGTCGTGAATGCGGGGCGCGCCATGCCGAAGCCGAGGCCCGACAGAACCAAGGCAAGAATGACGACCGTGACATCGTGCGCTACGAGAAACAGCGCATTGGACAGCCCGGCAAGGACAAGACCCGCCGCCGTCAGAAGCCGCGACGAAAGATGAAAGCGCTGCACGATGACGAATTGCGCGAACAGCGCCGCCATCGCCGCAGCCATGAGTCCGATTCCGGTCAACTGTGCCGTGGCATGCGCATCGAATTTGAGGACGTCCTCGATGTAAAAGCCGACAGTCTGGATGGGAATGGACGCGACAAGGCTGAGCACCAGGCCGAAGACGACGAAGGGGAACATGCGCGGCTCGTACCAGCGCAATCGGCTCTGGCGCTCATGATGGGCTTTCGGCGGCGAGCGCTCCGGCAGCAGGAAATAGAGCGCCGCGGCGCTCGCCACCGCCAGCGCGGAAATGAAAAAGAACGGCGCCAGAAGGCCGATATAGGTGAGCGCCGAGCCGATCACCGGACCGAACGTCGTGCCGAGCGCAAAAGCCATGCTGATGATGGCCACGCCGCGCAGTCGTTCGCGCGGCGTGGTGCGGTCGGCGACATAGGCCTGCGCCGCTGCCGACGTGCCCGAGCCGAAAGTGCCGTAGATGCAGCGCGACGCGACCATCAAGGGAAAGACCAGCGTCGCCCACAGCCAATGATGCAAACCTGCCAGCATGGTGGTCGCGAACGCGCCGAACGACAGCGCGAACGCGATCAGGCCCAGAAGCATCACCGGCTTGCGGCCCCAGCGGTCGCTGCGCACGCCCCAGAAGGCGGAGGAGAAAATCCAGATTGCGGCCGAGGCGGCGAAGATGGTGGTGACCTGAAACGGTCCAAGCCCCAGTTGCCGGCCCAGCGGCGGCAAGATGGTGTAGATGATCGATTGCCCGGCGCCCATGCACAGCAGGCTGACAAACAACACCGCAAAAGCGCGGCTTCGTTCGGCCTGTGCAATCGCATCTTGCGGCGCGGATTGCGTTTCGCGCGAAACCAGGTGGATGCGACCCTGCGCCCCTACGACCGGTTTGCTCACGATACGCCCCATGTGCATAGCCGAGCGCAAGCATGTGCAAACGTCAAGCGGCGTTCAGCCTACATGTGCGATCAACGAACATGCTTGAAGCGGATCTCGGCGCTGTCGCTTCGTCCTGATGCATCGACCACGGTGATGTTGGCGACCCCTTCTCCGCTCGGTGCATAAAGCGCCGGCTGAAAACGATCGAAACTGCCGACGACCTGTCCATTAACGAGCCAGGTGAGAGGCTCGCGCCCGCCATCGGCCTTGAGCATGATGGTCTTGTCCTTGGCATCGGCTTCAGGGAGCGGAACGGTCGCACCATTGGGCGGAAACGAGATGGATGGCGCCGCGATGGTGGTTTGCCTGGGCATAGGCGGCGCCGCGGCCTCGCGCGTGAAGACACGCAAGCCTTGCGGAAGCTGATCGGTGGACTGCACCAGAATGGCACCGGCCGGCGGCGCCGGATCGGGGCGCTTGTCGGGCGGCAGCAATTCGAATGTCTTCAGCAGGATCGGCCCTGCCGCTTCGCGCCCGATGCGTCCGGCGCTGGGCGCACCATCCGCGCGCCCAACCCAGACGCCCACGGTATAATCGTTTGAGAAGCCCACGCTCCACGCATCGCGAAAGCCGTACGACGTCCCGGTCTTGAATCCGATGGTGCGCTTCTTGAGCAGGCCCTCGCCCATCGCCCAGCCTTCCGGCAGCGCCACGCCATCGAGAATATCGCGCAGATAATAGGCCGCGACCGGGCCGAACAAGCGATGGCTCGCGCCTTGCGGGGCACCGGCGACATAGCGCAGCGGCTTTGCCACGCCGCCATCGGCGATTCCCGTGTAGAGCATGGTGATGTCGGCAAGGCTGATGCCGAGTCCGCCCAATGCTACGGGAAGACTGGGCGTGTTTTCCTTTGCCGGAAAGGCCAGATGCGCGCCGGCATTGGACAGCGCCAGCGTGAAGCGCAACGGCCCAACGCGCTCCAGAACCATGACCGCCGGCACGTTGAGCGATTCACGCAAGGCATCGCGTGCTGTCACCGCGCCCTGGAAGCTGCCTTCGAAATCGCGCGGCGCATAATCGCCGAAGATCGTCGGCTCATCTTCCATCATAGAAGACGGGTGCAGGATGAGATCGTCGAAGGCGAGGCCATAGATGAACGGCTTGAGCGCCGAACCCGGCGAGCGCGCGCGGCTGGCAAGATCGATCTGCCCGGATCTGCCCCAGTAATCGGTGCCGCCGAGATAAGCGAGCACGGCGCGGGTTTTGTTCTCCACCACGACGACGGCGAAACTGCCGCCATCGTCGAGATAATTTTTCTCCTGCGACGCCAGGCGTTCCAGCGCATCCTGCAACGCGGCATCGAGCGTGGTGACGATGCGCGTGCTGTTTGTCTTCGCCAGACGCAGGCGCTCGGAAAGATGTGGCGCAATCAGCGGCATGGCAAGGCGCATCGACGGCACGCCTTCGCGCTCGGCGACCGCCGCATCGCTGCGGCTGATGACATTCTCCTCGATCATCCGCGCCAACACCTTGTTGCGGCCGGCGATGGCGGCAATGCCATGGCGATCCGGGCGCAGCCTCGCCGGCGATTGCGGCAGCGCGACCAGCAACGCCGCTTGCGACAGATCGAGCGCCTGCGGCTCCTTGCCGAAATAGGAAAGAGACGCGGCGCGCACGCCTTCTAGGTTGCCGCCGAACGGCGCGAGCGTGAGATAGATCGAAAGGATGCGATCCTTGGAATAGCGCTCTTCCAGTTGCAGCGCGCGCGCCATCTGGAAAATTTTGCTGGCAAGCCCGCGCGGACGCGGCTCCAACAAGCGCGCGGCCTGCATGGTCAGCGTCGATCCGCCGGATACGATGTGCCCGCCCGCGCCCGCGAATTGCAGCGCCGCGCGCACCACCGCAAGCGGATCGACGCCCCAATGCTCGTCGAAGCGTTTGTCTTCATAGGCCTTGAGCAGCGTCAGATAACGCGCGTTCACATCGTGTGGGCTCGTCGCCAGACGCCAATAGCCGTCCTTGGTGAGAAACGGCCGCAGCAAAGAGCCATCGCGCGCATCCACTTCCGGCGACACGGCGCGGTAGCGCGAAAGATCGGGCGGGTTTGCCCGATCGGCAGCGGCCAGCGCGCAGGTGACCCCGAGGATCGCGAACAATCCGCAAATCAGAATGTCCCTGCCGCGGCTCATGCGCGTCTCTCCGGCGGATCGTGAGAGCGTCCGATCACCTCTCCCTCGCGGGGAGGTCGAAATGCGAAGCGCCAGCGAAGCATTTCGGGCGGGAGAAGCGCGAAAAGCCTACCACCCGCCTTGTTTCGCGCCGCGACGGGAGATGATTTGCGCGCCAGTTTCCGTCTCAGCGCGGCGCGCGCTCTGGCGACCATGTGGACGCGGACGATCAGATTCTCCGCGGCCTTGACGAGAATCACGATGCGCCGGCGTTCGTCGGCGGCGCCGCGCGAAAAAGCGCCGTGCTTGCGACGGTTGCTGTTGCCCGGCTGGCCGCCGCGCTTGCGCGCTATTCGAACCTCGGAAATCTGGGGGGGTATCCCCCCTGTCCCGACTTTCATCTGCCCGGCTCCTCGCGGGCCGCCGCCGGACCTTTCGAGACGTTGATGTTGTGATGGAACTCGGCCTTCAGCTTGGAGAGCGCGAAAACCAGTTTGGCTGTTGCCTTGGAAAGGCGCATCGCCATGTCGATCTGCGCCGAGCGCGCATGGCCGTAAGGATCGTCGTTCGCGTTCATGCCGCGCGATTCTTCCAGCATGCGCATGAGATGCTCGTTGAGCGCCCCGATCTGGGCCTCGACATGCGCTTCGGTGCGGTCTTCCAGTCCGCGATGGTCCGTGTTGCGCCCGGCGGCGTTTTCCGTTTTCATGTTCCCATTATGTTCTTGGTGGGAAAGTTTGTCAAGGCCCCTAGGAAAGTCATTTTAGGACCGCGGCGACGCCATTTCTCCTTGCAGCAGAGGCGCTCCTTGCAAGGAGGACCTACTGCCCCTGCCCGATCGTCACCGTGCCCATTTCGCTGCGGGCGTGGATGTCGGGGGCATACATGTCCTCCACCTCGCCGGCCGGCATGGCGAATGTGCCCGCCGTCACCGCGCGCGCAATGTAGGCCAGACGATAGCTTGGCGGCGGCGGCGGCGGCTTCTTGGGATCGGGCTTCTCCTGGTATTGCGAGCCGATGTCGAACGCGGCCACGAAACGGTCATCGCGCGCATCTTCCATCGTCACGTCGTTGAGCGTGCCGAGCCACGGATAAGCCTTGCCGTCGTCGCCCGCGACCGGGGATTCGATCTCAAGTCCCGCCGGCAGCAGATCGACGGCGCCCATCTGGCGATAGAAATTGTTCGCCATCTGGCCATCCAGCACGATCATCACGCGGTCGTTCTGCTTGAGCGTGGACAGATCGGCCGGCTGGCCGCTCATCGTCCACACCGTCTTTTTCAGCGTCAGGCCGTCAGCTTCCGCCGGCAATGGCGTGTTCGGCGTGCCCTGCACGGAGACGGCGCGCCACACCGGCGCATCGCCTTTGTTGAGCAGCGTGATGCCGGCGTTGAGTTGCGCCAGTGTCGGCGCCAGACGCACCGCACCGTCGCGCGGCTGCGCGGGTTGCCCGTTGACCGCGATATTGAGCGGCGTGCGCTGGCGCGTGAGCTCATAAGCCGCGCGCAACATCCACGCTTTCTCCTGCGTCGTGGTGGAGTTGAGGCGCATGTTGACGTCGTCGGTGCGCTTCATCAGCGCCGGCACGATCTCCGGATCGCCGCCTTCGATGGCCAGCGCCGTCGTGGCGGCGAGGTCGCGGATGAACGA
>DASXFU010000017.1:0-217161 GCA_036489435.1 Rhizomicrobium sp.
CGCAGCCGGCTGGCGGCGGACACGAAAAGGAGCACAACCGGACACCTACCGCCGGTTGAGTCGGAATCGAAAACATAAGTATTTCCAAGGCTTAAGCGCGATTGACATGGGTCGGCCGCCGACTATAGTGCGCCGCCTTCGCGGACCGCTGTCCGCATCACCGCCAAGCGAACGAGACGAATGAGCAAGCGCGCCGAAAGCAAGTACAAGATCGACCGCCGCATGGGTGAGAGCATCTGGGGCCGGCCCAAGAGCCCGGTCAACAAGCGCTCCTACGGCCCCGGCCAGCACGGCCAGCGCCGCGCCAAGAAGCTGTCGGACTACGGCACGCAGCTGCAGGCCAAGCAGAAGCTTAAAGGCGTCTACGGCAACATCACCGAGCGCCAGTTCCGCCGCTATTACCAGGAAGCCGCGCGCCGCCCCGGCGACACCGGCGAGAACATGATCGGCCTGCTCGAGCGCCGTCTGGACTCGGTCGTCTATCGCGCCAAATTCGTGCCGACGCCCTTCGCCGCCCGCCAGCTCGTTTCGCACGGCCATGTGAAGATCAACGGCCGCCGCGTCACCGTCGCCTCCTATCAGGTGAAAGAGGGCGATCAGCTGGAACTCTCCAACAAGGCGCGCGATATGGCGCTGGTGCTGGAAGCCTCCAAGAGCGCGGAACGTGACGTGCCGGATTACGTCGAGACCGACCACAACAAGATGACCGCCCGCTTCGTGCGCACGCCGAAGCTGTCGGACGTGCCCTACGCCTCGCAGATGCAGCCGCATCTCATCGTCGAATTCTATTCGCGTTAATCGAGTAGGGTTTTTAAGGCTTTACGAAAGGCCGCGGGCAGAGGTGCTCGCGGCCTTTTGCTTTCGCGGATCGTGACTATCTGCGAAGCTGGGCGCACAAAAATATAAGAAGCCTGTTTTCGCGCAATTTTCCGGGCGAACCGCTACACACTTCGCCCGATTGCGCTTTATGCGGAGGATACGCGTGAGCTTCACCATCTTCGGCGACAAAGGCAGCGGCGCGTTCTCGGTCGAGGCGGCGCTGGCCGAAGCCGGCGCGCCTTACGAATTCCATCACGTTTCGCTGGAAAAGATGGAGCAACGCAAGCCCAGCTTCCTGGCCATCAACCCCAGTGGCAAGGTGCCGGCGCTGCGGCTTCCCGAAGGCGACATCATCACGGAATCCGCCGGCATCCTTCTCACCATCGCCGACCACTTTCCCAATGTGCATCTGCTGCCGCCGCAGGCGGGTGCGGAGCGCGGGCAGGCCTATCGCTGGCTCGCCTTCATGGCGAGCGAGATCTATCCCATGGTCGAGCTTTCCGATTATCCCGAACGGTTCGCGCCGGAAGGCGATGCGGCGGAACAGTTGCGCGCCAAGGTGCGCAAGCGGTTGCGCGAACGCCTGCTCATCGTGGAACGGGTGATCGACGGGCCGTGGTTCATGGGCGGCGGCTTTTCCATTCTCGACATCTATGCCGCCATGTTCACCCGCTGGCGGGGCAGCTTCGGCAAGGACTGGCTGGTGGCGGGCCATATCCCGAAGCTGCAGGCGCTGGCTCTGGCCCTGTCGCAGCGGCCGCGCATCGCACCCGTTTGGAAACGTCACTTCGGCGGCTGACGGCTTTCCTGTATGATGCCGCCGGGCTTTTCGGGCCAAGGCTTTTTCGGGGGAGCCGGTTATGGTGTCACGGCGTGCGTTGATCGGTGCGGGTGTTGCAGGCGCCGCTATCGTTGGCGGGCTGGGCTATCGGGCCTGGGACCGCGGCGTATTCGAGTTCTCGGAAAATCCGGCCTATTGGCCCTGGCATGATTGGCAGGGCTATCCCAGCGACGGCACCCGTCGCGCCTTGCGCGCGGCCATCCTTGCCGCCAGTCCACACGACACGCAGCCCTGGCAGTTCCAGATCCGCAATGACGGCATCGTCTTCATCGCCAGCCGGCGCCGCAATCTGGGCAGCTTCGATCCCTTCCGCCGCGAGATGCACATGGCGATGGGGGCGGCCGTTGAAAACTTCGTGCTGGCCGCCAAGATGTTCGGCCTCGACACGCAGGTGACGCCCTATGAAGGCAAGCTCGAACCCGAGCCCGGAAATACGTCTGTCGCCGCCGTGTTCGTGGGGCTGACGCCCGGAACAGCATCACGCGACCGGCTGGTGGATGCGATCCCCAAGCGCCGCACCCATCGCGGGCCCTATCGCCGCGATCAGCCGGTGACGCAGGCGCAGCTCGATGCGCTCTCCAACGATGCATCGAACGACTTGGCGCAAGTGGCCTTCATCACCGATCCGGTGGCGCGCGCGGAGATGGGCGCGCTTATGGTGCAGGCGACGCGCGAGATCATCGACGACCGGCAGATGTCACAGGATAGCGCGCGCTGGATCCGCGCCAGCCCGCGCGAGATCGAGGAGCATCGCGACGGCATCACGCTGGACGCCGCCGGCCTTCCGCCGCTCACCACCGCGTTCGGCAAGATGCTGCCCGATCTCGATCCCGCGACGACGGATCGCTACTGGTTCGAGTCCACCCGCGATGTGCAGATTCCGAGCTCGCCCGCGTTGGGCGCGATCTTCGTGCAGGACCGATTGGACATGAAGACGGCCATCGCGGCGGGCCGCGCCTGGCAGCGGCTGCATCTGGGGCTGACCGCCGCCGGGATTTGCGCGCAGCCGGTGAACCAGCCCATCGAACGCGTCGATCGCGACGCAATGCACGGGCGGCAGAACAGCTACGGCTCGGCCATCAGTCAGCTCTGCCAGATGCAGGGCGAGCCGACCTTCACGTTCCGCCTGGGCTATGCCGACGGCGAGCCGGTGCTGAGCCCGCGCCGGCCACTCGGCTGGCTGCTCAGGAAAGACGCGTAGCGCCGTTCACTCGCAACCGTGCTTGTGGCGGATGTGATCGGGCTTGCCCCAATCGTTCTGGGGAAGTTTGGCGTATATCCCGCCGTAAGTCTGCCTGATCATCTTGAAGTCTATGGGCGTGTTGCTGCCGTAACCGTAACTCACGACCCAGAAGTAATCGTAATTCTCGCCTTCCCATGTGTCGGGGATTTTCAGGTCCGGCCTTTTCGCCGCCAGATCGGCGAGCCCGAGCGCCTGGCGCAAGGTGACGACCTGACCGGGATATTGCTTCTCCAGCTTGGCATCGGCGATGTGTTTGTGCTCCCAGATCATCACGACCGTGCCCGCGTTGTAGGCGGGATTGCCGAAGATATCCTTCGCCGCATCGCGCGTGCGCGTGTTGAGCAGTTCGGTGGAGTCGCCGTCCGGGCTATCCTTGATCGGCACGGCGGAGAATGAAATCTGCGGCAGGCCGAACGTCTGCGTCGAGGGGCTGGCAAGTTCGATCGTGTGCAGCGTGATCGTGTAGAAAGCCGCCGGAGCCAATTTGTCCGCGAAGAATGAACCGTGCTTGCCAAGATAGACATCGGCGAGCGCCAGCGAACGCTCCTCGCCGATGCTGCACAGCGCGTATTTGTCCTTCTTCTCGCCGTGCCGCAGGATGATGATCTGCTGCGGCGCTGCGAGCGCGTCGGTTGCGGGAATCGCGAGAGCGACGAGAAGAAACAGAAAGCGCGAAAGCATGATGATCTCCTTGCAAAGGGGACACATGACTTACGCGGCATTCTCCTCCCGCGAGGGGAGGAGCGAAGACGTCACACCGTTTCCAGCGTCACGCCTTTTTCTTCGAGATAGGGCCGGAGCTCGTCGGCCTCATACATCTCGCGCAGGATATCGCTGCCGCCGACGAATTCGCCCTTCACATAGAGCTGGGGTATCGTCGGCCAGTTGGAGAATTCCTTGATGCCGGCGCGGACTTCCGGATCCTTCAGCACGTCCACGGCTTTGAACTTGACGCCGGTGTTGGAGAGGATCTGCACCGCGGCGGCGGAGAAGCCGCATTGCGGGAAGACGGGCGTGCCCTTCATGTAGAGCAGCACATCGTTCTGGGCGACATCCTGGGCGATCCGGTCATGCACATTGGACATGTTCTTCTCCGCTAAATCCTGCGGCCTCCAAACCTTCCTCGTAGATAGGCGCGAGGGGCGCGGCGGTCAAGTTTCGCCCGTTGACGCCGCGCGTCTGGCGGCTCTAGCGTTGCCCTCGGGAACCGGCGGAACGGGGCGTCGCATGACGGAAACCACTCAGGGCCTGGCCTTGCCGCGCCGCCATATCGCCGCGGCCACCATCGGTAACGCGCTCGATTTCTACGATTTCGCGATCTACGCGACCTTCGCCATCCAGATCGGCAACGCCTTCTTTCCCGCGGCCAATCCCTATCAGCGCTTGATGCTGTCGCTGTTCGGCTATGGCGTGGGCTTCGTGACGCGGCCGGTCGGCGGTTGGTTCATTGGCCGTTATGCCGACCGCGTGGGCCGCAAGGGCGCGATGGTGTTCACCCTGACGCTCACGGGATTGGCCGTCATGGCGCTGGCGCTGGTGCCGACTTACGCCAGGATCGGCATCTGGGCGCCGGTGCTCGTGTTGGCGATCCGGCTGGTGCAGGGCTTTGCGCTGGGCGCCGAAGTGGGATCGGCCTCGTCGTTCCTGCTGGAAGCCTCCGCGCCGAAGGATCGCGGCTTGTCGGTCGCGTGGCAGGGCGCAAGCCAGGGCATCGCGGGTGCGCTAGGCGCGGCGGTCGGTTACTTTCTCGCGCTCTATCTCTCGCCGGCGGACTTCGATGCCTATGGCTGGCGCGTGGCGTTCCTGCTGGGCGGCCTGGCGCTGCCGTTCGGGCTGGTGCTGCGCATGGCGCTGCCGGAGACGTTGAACACGGTCGAGATGCGACCCGCGGCGTCGACGGCCCCGGCGAGCTTCGGGCTGGTACTCGCGAGCTGGCGCATCATCCTGATCGGGGCGATCGTGTTCTCCACGCGCACGGTCGGCACCTATGTCTTCAGCTACATCACCACTTACGCGCAGAGCACCTTGCACATGGCGGTCAGTGTTTCCGTCGCGGCCAGCGTCGTGAGCGGCGGATGCGTGGCCATCGGCGTGCTGATCGGCGGAGTACTGTCGGACCGCATCGGCCGGCGGCCGGTGATGCTGTGGCCCAATCTCGTCTTCCTGCTCGCGACCTATCCCGCGTTCTACTGGATCGTGGCGACGCGCAGCACCTTGGCGCTGTGGCTGGGTGTCGCGGTGTTGTCGCTGCTCAACGCCATTCCGGCCGGTGGCTTCTACACCGCCTTCACCGAGAGCCTGCCCAAGCACATCCGCGGCACGACGCTCTCGCTCACTTACGCCATCACCATCGCCATCTTCGGCGCCACGACGCAGCCCGCGGTGACCTGGCTGATCCAGACGACGGGCAACAAGCTCTCGCCGGCCTGGTATCTGATCGTCGCCACCGCGCTCAGCCAGTTCGCCATGATGGCGATCCCGGAAAGCGCGCCGGCGAAACGGCTGACGTGAGAATGTTTCCGGATTGACTGAAACCCTCCCAAAAACCGTCATCGCCGGGCTTGTCCCGGCGACCCATAAACGCGGTCTCGCAGAAAAAGATAACGACGTTCATCGCTCTTACTTTTCCCACCGCGGGTATGGGTGGCCGGGACAAGCCCGGCCATGACGGTGGAGGGAGCGAATAATCAATTCGAGAATTCTAATCCTTCGCGGCCGTTTGCAACGACAGCGCGTGCAGCACGCCGCCCATGCGGCCCTTCAGCGCTGCGTAGACCATCTGGTGTTGCTGGACGCGGTTTTTGCCTTTGAAGGCTGCGGTCTTCACCGAGGCGGACCAGTGATCGTTGTCGTCGGCGAGCGCGGTCATCGTCACCTCCGCGTCGGGGAAAGCGTCCTTGATCAGCAGTTCGATTTCAGCGGCTTGCATGCCCATGGTGCGAGCCTATCAGTTCGTGTGTGGCGCGGCCATGTAGCCGGGGAACCAGCCTTCATGGGCTTTTTTGAGATCGGCGAGCGCGATCTCGCCCTCGCCTGTCACCCGCAAGGTTTTGGCCGCGTGGGTTTTGCCGAGAAGAGCGTGGATGATGCCGGCCTCGCGCAATTCGCCCTCGATCTTGTCAGCTTCGTGCGCGGGAAGGGCGAGAATGTAACGCGCCTGGTCCTCGCCGAAGAAGAAGGGAACCGCTTCGACCGTAGTTCCGGCGATGCCGACTTCGACGCCGATGTTGCCTGCCAGCGCCATCTCCGCCAGCGCGGCCAGGATACCTCCGTCGGAGACGTCATGCACCGTATCGGCGCGGCCGTCCTCGATCAGCTTGCGGACGAACTCGCCATTCTTGCGTTCGAGAGCGAGATCGACCGGCGGCGCGCCGCCGTCTTCCTTGCCTTCGATCTCGCGCAGATAGATCGACTGGCCGAGATGGCCCCTGGTTTCGCCGATCAAGAGGATCGCATCACTCTCGCGCTTGAACGCGACGGTCGCCATGCGATGGACGTTCTGCATCAGGCCGACGGCACCGATGGCGGGCGTGGGCAGAATGCCTTCGCCGTTGGTCTCGTTGTAGAGCGAGCAATTGCCGCCGATCACCGGGAAGTCGAGCGCGGTGCAGGCAGCGGCGATGCCGTCCACCGCGCCCACGATCTGGCCCATGATCTCCGGCTTCTGCGGATTGCCGAAATTGAGATTGTCCGTCACCGCCAGCGGCACCGCGCCCACCGCGCTGATGTTGCGATACGCTTCGGCCACGGCCTGCTTGGCGCCCTCGAACGGATCGGCCTGGCAATAGCGGGGCGACACATCCGTCGTGATGGCGAGCGCCTTGTCGGTGCCATGCACGCGCACGACGGCGGCATCGCCACCCGGACGCTGCGCCGTGTCGGACATCACGGTGTAATCATACTGCTCCCAGACCCAGCGGCGGGACGCCATGTCCGGCGAGCCGAGGATTTTACGCAGCGAATCCGCCACGTCTTTCGACGCATCGAATTTGGGCTGGCCCGACGCTGGCGCGCGCTTTTCGTAAGGCCGCTGATAGACCGGGGCTTCATCGGACAGCGCGGTGATCGGCATATCGGCCACCGTCTCGCCCTTGTGCTTGACGACGAGGCGCTTGGTATCCGTCGTGATGCCGATGACGGCGAAATCCAGCTCCCACTTCTTGAAGATCTTCTCCGCTTCACCTTCGCGGCCCGGCTTCAAAACGGCCAGCATGCGCTCTTGCGATTCCGAGAGCATCATCTCGTAAGCCGTCATGTTGGTTTCGCGCTGGGGCACCTTGTCCAGATCGAGCTCGATGCCCGAGCCGCCCTTGTCGCCCATCTCGGCGGACGACGAGGTAAGGCCGGCCGCGCCCATGTCCTGGATGGCGATAATGGCGTCCGTCGCCATCAATTCGAGGCACGCTTCGAGCAGCAGTTTCTCGGTGAAAGGATCGCCGACCTGCACGGTGGGGCGCTTCTCTTCCGACGCATCATCGAACTCGGCCGACGCCATGGTGGCGCCGTGGATCCCGTCGCGCCCCGTCTTCGAGCCGATATAGACGACGGGATTGCCCGCGCCCCTGGCGGCGCTCTTGAAGATCTTGTTGGTCTTGGCGAGGCCGACGCACATCGCGTTGACCAGGATGTTGCCGTTGTAGCTCTTGTGGAAGTTCACTTCACCGCCGACGGTGGGCACGCCCATGCAATTGCCGTAACCGCCGATGCCGCGCACCACGCCCTCGACAAGATGGCGCGTCCTGGGATGGCTGGGCTCGCCAAAGCGCAGCGCGTTCATCATGGCCACAGGCCGCGCGCCCATGGTGAAGACGTCGCGCATGATGCCGCCGACGCCGGTCGCGGCCCCCTGATAGGGCTCGATGAAGCTCGGATGGTTGTGCGACTCCATCTTGAAGATGCAGGCGTCGCCGTCGCCGATGTCGATCACGCCGGCATTCTCGCCCGGGCCTTGCAGCACCCAGGGCGCCTTGGTGGGTAGGCGGCGGAGATGGAAGCGGGTGGATTTGTAGGAGCAGTGCTCGCTCCACATCACGCTGAAGATGCCGAGCTCCACGAAGCTGGGCTCGCGGTTCAGCAGCTGCTTGATGCGGCCGTACTCGTCCGGCGACAGACCGTGCTCAGCCACCATCTGGGGCGTGATGGGCTGGCTCATCGCGCGCGCTCCTGCAAGGCCTTGATTCCGTTGGCCGTATTCGAACCTCCAAAAACGGAGGGGGGGCGGGTGGTGGCGCCGGCGGCTTCGCCGGACGGGGGGAAAATGCGAAGCGGGATCATTAAGCCGAGATAGGTTTGGTGGCGGGACGAGTCAAGGACGAAATAGGAACATAAACAGAAAGTCTCACTGCGAGCCGCGCCGCGCGAGCTCCGGCGGAAGCTGGATCCAGGGATAGCGCAGATCGTCCGCCACCGACTGGTCGGGCATGGGCAGCGCCGGATCGGCGAAGCTGCCGGCGCCCACCGCGATGAGGCCGGGCATGCGCATCGGCTCCCAATAGACGCTCGATCCGCAATCCGGGCAGAAGTGGAACAGCACGTCGAAGCCGCTGTCGGCCCGTCTGGCGAAGACGCGATTCTCGCCCTCCACGCGCACCTGCCCGCGCCTGTAGATCACAGCGATGCCGAAGGCGCTGCCGGTGCGCAACCGGCACGCGTTGCAATGGCAGATGGAGGTTTTGGCCGGTTCGCCTTCGCAGGTCACCGTCAGCTTTCCGCAATGACATTGGGCTTGCCGCATCAGGACGGCACCCGCGCATCACGGTCGCAATGGGAAGCGGACGGCATTTGTATTTTTTACGCGCCCGGCTGCCGCATCTCAAGGGTCAGCTTTCCGGATGCAGCGCCTGATAGGCCCGCACCATGGGCGTGGTCGTGAACACGGCGAAAATCGAGAGCATCAGGCTCTGCACCACGAGCCCCAGCAGGTTCACCGGGGTGATGAGATCCGCAAGCTTGGGCGGCTGGTCGACGAAAAGCAGCGCGAAGGGAAATGTGCCGGTGATTTCCTGCACCGCCGCGGTCTGGCTGCCGGGCCGGGGCACGAGATCGAACATGGCCAGCAATCCGTCGAGCGCCACAGCGGCGAGGAGCCCGATCAGGACGGCTACGACGACACCCAGCAGAACAGACAGGCTGTAGATCACGAACAGCCTGAGGCGGCGGCCCCGGGTGAGCGCGAACGAGCGCGCGGCCGCCATGCCGACCGGCTGATCCACCGCGATGGGGACGGCCAGGGAAAAGAATGGCCACGCCACCAGGAACGCCGCGGGCACGATCAACGCGAACAACAGCCCGGTTAAAAAATCGAGCGCGGCGCGTCCCCATGCAATGTCCACCGCCACCAGGATGACGAACGACAACGCGGCGAGAGAGACGAACACGACCACCGCGGAAAGGATGTATTGCAGGAAAATCACGGCGATACGGGTCTCGTCGCGGCCGAAATCGAGAAAGAATGTGCGCCAGCGCGACGGCCGCAGTGCCGAGCGCGCCGCGGCTCCCGACAAAAGCGAGAAGTACAGCAGGCCGAGCGGAAGCACGAAGATGCCCAACTGCCACAATTCGGTCAGGCGGTCGAAGCCTTCGGGCGTGTCCCAAATCGACGGGTTGAAGAAGTGCTGGATCGAATAGGTGACGCGGCCGAGGCAATATTCGTCGGCGTTGGGCACCAGGCAAAACACCTCGTGCGAGTGGCGCGCGAGGAGGAGCAGGAAATCCAGCGCCAGGAACAGCGCTGTGTTGACCACCGCCCAAACCGGAACGGCCCAGAAGATGCGAAGCAATTGTGGCAATCCGGAAAACGCCGTCCGGAACACTGGAATCTTTAGGTCTTTATCCAACATCTCTGCCCCCCGACAGATTATGGATCACGCTAACACAAAGGTCGGGAAGCGATAAGGGCATTGCGCCCGGACGGAGCGCGATTTCCGCGAATTTCTCTCAACCGTTACGAGAGCGCTTCGATCAGGCTTTCGAACAGCGCCTTGCCGTCGGTACCGCCGAGCAGCGGATCGACGACGCGTTCGGGATGCGGCATCAGGCCCAGCACATTGCGCTTCTCGTTGAGTATGCCAGCGATGTTGCGCGCCGAGCCGTTCGGATTGTCGCCTTGCGCATAGCGGAACACGACCCGGTTCTCGCCTTCCAGCCGGTTGAGTGTCTCTTCATCCGCCACGTAATTGCCGTCGCCATGCGCGACCGGAAACGTCACCGCCTGGCCGCTGGAATATTTGCGCGTGAAAGCGGATTGCGTCTCTTCCACCGTCATCGTCACTGGGCGGCAGACGAATTTGAGATCGGCGTTGCGCATCAACGCGCCGGGCAACAGATGGGATTCGGTCAGCACCTGGAAGCCGTTGCAGATGCCGATCACCGCGCCGCCCTTCTCCGCATGGCTCTTCACCGCGCGCATGATTTTCGACTGGCTCGCCATCGCGCCGCAGCGCAGGTAATCGCCGTAAGAGAAACCGCCCGGCAGCACCACCAGGTCGACATCCGGCAGGTCGCTGTCCTGGTGCCAGACCATATGCGGGTCTTTCCCCGTCATGGCCTTGAGCGCCACCTGCGCATCACGGTCGCAATTGGAAGCGGGAAACACGACGACGGCGGATTTCACAACCCCTTCTCCTTGGTTTGGATTCTCTGCTGCGCGTCCTGCATCGCACTGAGCATGATGGCGCTGAGGAAAGCCTCTCGGGTATCGTAAGTCTCGGCTTCCATCTGGGCGCGCAATTTCGTCAGCTTCCGGCCCAGGGGCGTCTGGCAGTAGTCCACCATCGCCTGGATATCCGCTGCAGAGTAATGCGCCGCATAGTCCGCCGCGAGAAGCGTCAGGAAATCGTCCAGCCGCGCGTCGATATCGGCCTGAACGGTGCCGCGAAACCGCACCCATTGCGCGTCGCTCAACGAAATCCCGCCCTTCTTCGCGGCATCGACCGCCTGATCGGCGAGCTTCGCGAAATAAGCAGCCATCTGATCGCGCTCGCCGCAGATCGTCATCATCTGGGCGGCCGCCGACAAAAGCGTGGCGCTATCGTCTTGCGCGGCCGCCGAGGAGACTGCTGTTACGGCAGACGAAAGAGCGACCGCAGCGAAGAGGCCGCGCAGCAGACCATTTCCGTATCTTCCTGCTCCGCTCAGAGCGAGTCTCCATGCTTCTGGAGCTGGGCGTTGACGCGGTCGCGCACGCGCGCGCCGATCTGCTCGCCCATGCGCTGGGCCAGCGGCATCACCTCCAGCATCATCTGGGGCGCCGCGGCGATCATCTTGCGGCCGACATCGCTCTTATAGAACGCGGTGACCTGGTGCAGCTCGTCGATGGAGAAATGCTCGGCATAGACCGTGGCATAGATGTCCATGAACTGGTCCAGGCTGCCGTTCAATTCCTCGCTCATGGCGGTGGTGAAGGTGTTGAGCGCGTCCTGCGAGACATTCGGATTCTGCCGCTTGATGGCGGCCACTTCCGCGGGAACGAGCGACCCGATCAGGCTTCTCATCAGCGATTTGAGATTGGCGGCGTCCAGCAGCTCGCGCGCCGCGGCGAGTTTTTCGGGCGGGATGTTGCTCGGGAGGTCGGCGGCGGACGATGCGGTTGTGGAGGACGGCGGTGGCGGCGTGCCATCGGCCATCGCGGGCCCAATCGCGAGAACTGCAAAAGCGAGAGCGGCCATGAGGCCCAGCACGAAACGCGACAGCATGGCACACGCCTCCTCAGCGCAGTTCTATCTCGTATTTCTCGATCACCGTGTTGGCGAGAAGCTTCTCGCACATGTCCTTGAGATTGGCGCGGGCCCGGGACTCATCCGTTTCGGAGAGCTCCAGGTCGATCACCTTGCCCTGCCGCACCTCGCCCACCGACCCGAAGCCGAGCCCATGCAGCGCCGTGCCGATGGCCTTTCCTTGCGGATCGAGAACGCCGTTCTTCAAGGTCACAAAAACGCGTGCTTTCACGATACAGCCTTTAATCCGATTGTGGTTGCGCAAACAGCCAGTTTGTTCGCAGATCCGCATCCGGCACAAGTTTGGTGTCTTCGATTAAATCCAGGCGTTTTCTCCAACACCTTGGTTTTTTGTTCGACTTGCTGTCTGGGACTTATTTCAAGCAGCTTTGAAAGACAGTCATCGCAATAAGCCTTGTTTGGGCGTTCGCGAAGGAAAGCCTTTATCCGTTCGACTGCAATCACATCGACCTCCTACTGAGGCTGACCATTTCTTACAATCGTGCTTGAGATGCTAGTCAGAAAACGTTGTTCACTGACAACATGTCGCACGGCTATTTCACCAGTGTCGGTCCCTTGCTTTCCGCTTGCACCGATTCGGGCATGATTCCCAGGCGGCGGGCGACTTCGGAATAGGCCTCGACCACGCCGCCCATGTCGCGGCGGAAACGGTCCTTGTCGAGCTTCTCGTTGGAGACGGCGTCCCACAGCCGGCAGGAATCCGGGCTGATCTCGTCGGCCAGCACGATGCGCATGTAGTCGTTTTCCCAATGCCGGCCGAACTCGACCTTGAAGTCGACGAGCTTGATGCCGACGCCCAGGAAGAGGCCCGAGAGGAAATCGTTGATCCGGATGGTGAGGTTCACCATGTCGTCCAGGTCCTGCGGGCTGGCCCAGCCGAAGGCCGTGATGTGCTCTTCGCTGACCCAGGGATCGTGGAGCTGGTCGTTCTTGTAATAGTACTCGATGATCGAGCGTGGCAGCGCCGTGCCTTCCTCGATGCCCAGCCGCTTGGAGAGCGATCCGGCGGCGACGTTGCGCACCACCACTTCCAGCGGAATGATCTCGACCTCGCGCACGAGCTGCTCGCGCATGTTCAACCGCTTGACGAAATGCGTCGGCACGCCGATCGCGTTCAACTGCGTCATCAGATATTCGCTGATGCGGTTGTTCAGCACGCCCTTGCCGTCCAGCACCGCCTTCTTGGTGGCGTCGAAGGCGGTGGTGTCGTCCTTGAAATACTGGATGACCGTGCCGGGCTCAGGCCCCTCATAGAGGATCTTGGCCTTGCCCTCGTAGATCATGCGGCGGCGCTTCATCTGGAAATCCTTTTCCCGCCCAAAATGCGAAAGGGGGCCCACAAGCCCCCGTTGGGATCGCAATCTAGCGATGGCAGAGGCTTGCGGCAACGTGGCGGAACGCGCATCGGTCGCGCAAGAACCGTCATCGCGCTAGTGTTATATAGGTATCGCGCGCGGCTTGCGCATTATTATTTCCTTTCAAGAGGTTACGATATGGCTGACGGTTTCGGCGAACGCGAAAAAGGCTTCGAATCGAAATGGGCGCATGACGAAGATCTGCGCTTCAAGGTCATGGCCCGGCGCAACAAGCTTGTGGGTCTTTGGGCCGCCGGCCTGTTGGGACTCACCGGCGACGAGGCGGAGGCCTATGCCGGAACCGTCGTGATGTCGGATTTCCAGGAAATCGGCGACAACGACGTCTTCATGAAACTCAAAGGCGACCTCGCCCATACCGGCACCGAAGACCGCGACATCCGCGCCAAAATGGATGGATTTCTGAGCGAAGCCGCCGACCAGGTGACGAAGGCCTAGCTGCCCCTGAGTCGCGCCAGCGCCTCCGGGAATCGGCGGGAGAGCGGTGCGCGGACGGTTTCCAACTGCACCGTGTAGTCGCCGGAGCCTTCCGGCGTCAGCGCGGTCATGCGCGCGGCGTTGACCAGCCAGGAGCGGTGGGTGCGCAGGAAGCCGCGCGGGCCGAGTTCGTTCTCCAGCGCCGAGAGCGGCGAGCGCATCAGGAGGCGGCGACCGTCGCGCAGCACGAATTCGACGTAGTTCCCGGCGGAGGTGATGGCCAGCACTTCATCCAACCGGACGCGGGTGAGTTTGGCGCCGTCGCGGATGTCGAAAGTGAGCGTCTGGCCGGGGGTTTCGATGAGCTGCTGCTGGCGGAGCAGCTTCTCAATCAGCGCGAAACCCGCGATGAACAGCGCATAGCCGAACGCATCCTTACGCAGCTCATAGAGGAAGTTCGGCCAGAACGGCCCAAACTGATAGACGGCGCCGGCGAGCCAATAAGCGAAGCGGCGCAGCAGCACGAAGCCCTCGACATGGGCCAGCGCCCAGATCAGCGCCATCGGCAGATGGATCAGCAGCCGCCAGCGCGGCCGGACGGTCAGCGGCGCGATGCGATAGGCGATCCAGGGCAGCCAGAAGAGGATGAGCAGCGAAAGCCAGCTCGACCCTTCCCAGATCAGCGGCGCGGCCAACCCGTCCTCGGGCTGTTCGTGCAGGATGGTGATGACGTTGAGGGTGTTGAAGACGCCAACCACGACGGCCGCGATGCCGAAGGCATAGAGGAAGGTCCGCTTGAGCGTGCCACTCGTCCCCAAGGCGTCGCCGCTGATCCCAAGCCATTGCCAGATATCACCGATTTGGCGCGCACCAGCCCGTCCGCCTTGCGGCGGAGCGGCGGAAGTCCCAGCTTCGGTGGACCCGGACAGGATGCGTCTCTTCAGGAGTGGCGCGCCACTATAGGCGGAGGCGGGACATGCGCAGAAGACTGTCGTCACGAAGACTGGCGTTGCTCGGGGCTCTCGCTTTCTCCTTTCTACTGGCCGCCTCCGCAACCCATGCCGCCGAGCCCGGCTGGCCCGCTTATGGCGGCGACCAGGGCGGGCAGCGCTTCTCGCCCGCCGCCCAGATCACGCCCGCCAATGTCACCCGCCTGAAGAAGGCCTGGCGCTATTCGACCGGCGACATGAAGAGCAAGCCCATGGGCCAGACGGCCTTCGAGGACACGCCCATCCTCGCCGACGGCCGGCTCTATGTCTGCTCGCCCTTCAACGAGATCAGTGCGCTCGATCCCGGCACCGGCAAACAGCTCTGGCGCTACGATCCGCATATCGCCACCGACACCGACTACCCCAACGGCTATGTCTGCCGCGGCGTGACGTTCTGGCATAACCCGGCGCAAGCAACCGGCGTCTGCTCGTCTCGTATCTTCGCCGCGACGAACGACCTGCGCCTGATCGCGCTGGACGCGGCGACGGGCAAGCCCTGCCCCGGCTTCGGCGACAAAGGCACCCTCACCATCATCCCGATCCCGGCTCTCGTTCGCAAAGGCGAAGCGCAGATCACCTCAGCCCCCGTGGTCAGCCATGGCGTCATCGTGGTGGGCTCGTCGCTGGACGACAACCAGCGCGTCCGCGAAGTGCATGGCACGGTGCATGGCTTCGACGCGGTGACGGGCGCGCTCAAATGGAATTTCGATCCCATCCCGCGCACACCGTCCGCCCCCAATGCCGCGAGTTGGTCAGGCAATGGCGCGGCCGTCACCGGCGGCGCGAATGTCTGGGCGCCCATGTCCGTGGACGAAGCGCGCGGCCTCGTCTTCCTGCCCACCACCAGCCCCAGCCCCGATTTCTTCGGCGGCATGCGGCCGGGCGACAATCGCTACGCCGACTCCGTGGTGGCGCTGAACGTGACGACCGGCCAGGTCGTCTGGGCCTTCCAGGTCACCCATCATGATGTTTGGGATTACGACGTGCCGGCGCAACCGACACTCGGCACCGTCACCTACAAGGGCCGCACACGCGACGCCGTGATCCAGACCACCAAGCAGGGCCTCGTCTTCACGCTGGATCGCGAGACCGGCCAGCCGCTCATCCCGGTGGAGGAACGAACCGTACCGCGCGGCGGCGCGCCAGGCGAACAGCTCTGGCCGACGCAACCTTTCCCCGTCGCGCCCAAGCCGCTCACGCCGACGCATGCCAAGCCGGACGACGCCTATGGCCTCACCTTCTGGGACAAGGGCCAATGCCACGACAAGATCGGCGCGGCGCGCGCGGGCGACATCTACACGCCACCCAGCCTGCAGGGCACGATCCTCTATCCCTTCACCGGCGGCGGCTCGAATTGGGGCGGGCTTGCGTTCGATGCGGGCCACGACGTCGTCTATGTGAACACGTCGAGCGCGATGCATCTGGTGACGCTCATCAAGCGCGACAACTATGCGGCTGTGAAATCCGCCAACCCGCACAAGGAAGTCTCGCCGCAAACCGGCACACCTTACGGCATGAAACGCGAGGCGCTGCTCTCGCCCTGGGGCCTGCCCTGCAACGCGCCCCCCTGGGGCATGCTGCACGCCATCGACATGCATGACGGCCACATCCTGTGGGAAGTGCCGCTGGGCACGACGGAAGACCTCGCGCCGTTCTCCGAATACCTATTGGGCAAAAGCGGCACGCCCAATTTCGGCGGACCAATCGTGACAGGCGGCGGCCTCGTCTTCATCGGCGCCGCGATGGACAACTACCTGCGCGCCTTCGACGCGAAGACCGGCGAAGAGTTGTGGCGCGGCCGGTTGCCGGCCGGCGGACAAGCCACGCCGATGACCTATATGTGGAAAGGCCGCCAATACGTCGTCATCGCCGCGGGCGGGCACTACAAATCCGGCACCAAACGCGGCGACAAGGTCGTGGCGTTCGCACTGCCGCAGTAACTACTTCGCCTGGATGAGAACGTCCTTCGCCTCGCGCGGCGCGGCGCGCAGATATTGCGGCGGGGCGACGGCGTGCGCACCGAGCTTGGCAGCCGCGTGCCAGGGCCAGCGTGGATCGAACAGCATGCCGCGCGCCAAGGCCACCAGATCGGCCTTCCCGCTTTCGATCAGCCCTTCCGCGTAATCCGGATCGGTGATCAGACCGACGGCGATGGTGGGCAGGCCGGCGGTGTTGCGCACCGCGTCGGAGAACGGCACCTGATAGCCTTGCGACAGCGGGATCTTCTGCGCGGGCGAATTGCCGCCGGAGGAGCAATCGATCCAGTCCGCGCCACGCGTCTTGAGTTCGGCCGCATAGGCCTTCGTCTGCTCGATATCCCAGCCGCCATCCACCCAGTCGCTGGCCGAGACACGCACGCCGACCGGCTTGTTCGCCGGGAAGACCGCGCGCACCGCCTCGAACACCTCCAGCGGAAAGCGCATGCGGTTTTCGAGCGAGCCGCCGTAGTTGTCGTCGCGCTTGTTCGACAGCGGCGAGAGGAATTCGTGCAGCAGATAGCCATGCGCCGAATGGATCTCCAGCGCGTCAAGCCCAAGCCGTTCGGCACGCTGGGCCGCGGCCACGAAAGCCTTTTTGATACGCGCCATGCCCGCTTCGTCGAGCGCGAGCGGCGGCGCTTCGCCGTCATTGAACGGGATGGGCGACGGCGCCACGGTGCGCCAGCCATCCGGCGCATCGGGCGGAATTTGCGCGCCGCCTTCCCAAGGCAATTTGCACGAGGCCTTGCGACCGGCATGGGCGAGCTGCATCGCGACGGCGATGGGTGCGTGTTTGCGGATCGCCGCCACCACAGGCTTCAGCGCCGCTTCGTTGGCGTCGCTATATAGGCCCAGATCGCCCGGCGTGATCCGGCCGATGGCCTCCACCGCCGTGGCCTCGATGCAGAGCAGCGCCGCGCCGGACAAGGCCAACGATCCGAGATGGATCATGTGCCAATCCTGCGCCGATCCTTCGACCGCGGAGTATTGGCACATCGGCGATACGACGATGCGGTTCGCGAGCTCGAGCCCGCGCAAGGTGAACGGCGAGAAGAGCTTGCTCATGGGCGTAGTGTTCCGGGAATGGCTGTGCCCGGAGATAATAGAAGGCGCGGCGGAGAGTTCCAAACCCAGTTGTCATCCCCGGCTGAGCGAAGCGAAGGAAAGGGGATCCAGGTGGATCGTCGAGGGACGGTCATGCCGCAGGACAAGCCCGATGCAATTGGCGCCGTTCGTGACGAACTACCTGGATCCCCTTTCCTTCGCATCGCGCGTAATACGCGCGATGCTCTGCCGGGGATGACAGCGGAGAGCGTTTTGAACCGTTCCCTAATTCCCGTCCGTATCGGTGTGGTCGTCGCTTTTCTTGTCCAGCGTCGTTTCGCTGTCGGCCAGCGCGCCATAGGACGAGAAGCCGACGGAGAAGTGCAGCGCCTTGCTTTCGATCATCGAGAGGAGCGGCATGCGCCAGACCACCGTATGCCCGCCCGCGTCCGACGTGACTTGCGGTTTCACTTCGATGCCGCCCGCATAGACCGGCGCGATCCAGTCGATGGAGCCGGGCAGGCGCACGCGGAAGACATAAGAGTGGCCGCCGAAGATGGAGGCGAGGATGGCTTTGCCGCGCTCGTCATCCTCCGTCTTCTGGTTGCGGTCGCGCATCTCGTTGCCGACGAGGAAGCTGCGCCGGAAGATCGCGTGCGTGGAGCCGAGGCCGAAGAGGTCGTGCCCCTTCACCTTGATCGCCACCGTCTCGTTGGAGAGATCGAGGTCGGAGAGCGTCTTGAAATCGACCTCGCCCGTCTTGGTCACCTTGCCGTCGACGATGGTCGTCTTGGTGCGGGATACGAGTTTCGGGTTGTGCCCGAAATGCATGTCGTCGGACTTGTTGTCCTTCTTCATCGCCTCGCCCATCGGGCCCTCGACGGCGATGGCCATGGCGTAGGTGCCCGAGCCGTCGCGGTTGAGCGAAACCGATTGCGTGAGGTCGAAGCAGCCAGACAGGCCGACTGCCAGAAGAATAAAAATCGGTACGGATTTCAGTGCCTTCAACATCATCCCCTCCACTTGCCGTAGCGGCATCCTAACGGAGCGAGGTGATCGCGTCACTGAGGCCGAATGATGGCGATCTTGCCGCCGTCCGGCCGCGGGATCACACTGCTCCCCGACAGATATTGTGCGATTCAAGGAGAATTCAAATGGCCGAGCTCGATGACGCGATCGCCTCGCCCGCCACCTATGGCGACGAAGCCAGGCTGCACGCGATCCTGAGTGAACTCCGCCGCGACGATCCGGTGCATTGGACGGAGCCGGAAGGTTTCCGCCCCTATTGGGCGCTGACCAAATATGCCGACATCCTGGAGATCGAAAAGCTCAGCGACAAATTCCTGAACGAGCCGCGCTCGGTGTTGATGGACAAGAAGGCCGAGCACGATCTGGCCGCGATGTGGGGCGGGCCCGATCCCAAGACGGGCCGCGTCTCGCCCTTCCGCACGCTCATCGACATGGATGGCGCAGACCATCGCGCCACGCGCGGGCTGACGCAGGCGTGGTTCATGCCGCCCAATCTGAAGAAGCTCGAAGCGCGCATGGGCGAACTCGCCAAGCGCTATGTCGATCGCATGATGGAGCTTGGCCCGGAATGCGATTTCGCGCGCGAGGTCGCGGTCTATTATCCGCTGCATGTCATCATGTCGATCCTGGGCGTGCCGGAGAGTGATGAGCCCTTGATGCTGCGGCTGACGCAGGAATTGTTCGGCGGCCAGGATCCCGATCTGCAGCGCAAGGAGGTCACCGAGGGCAGCAACACCATCATGGACTTCTTTATGTACTTCAACCGGATGACGGCGGAGCGCCGCGCCAATCCGGGCGAGGATCTGGCCAGCGTCATCGCCAACGGCCAGATCAAGGGCTGCCCGCTGGGCGATATCGAGACGGCGTCCTATTACATCATCGTCGCCACCGCGGGGCATGACACGACCAGCTCCACCATCGCGGGCGGGTTGCAGGCGCTGGTGGAGAATCCCGACCAACTCGCGGCGCTGAAGGCCGATCCGTCGCGCCTCTCTTCCGCCGTCGACGAGATGTTCCGCTGGGTGACGCCGGTGCAGCACTTCATGCGCACCGCGACGGAGGATTACGAATTGCGCGGCCGGAAGATCGAAACCGGGCAATCGCTGCAGCTTCTCTACATCTCCGGCAATCGCGACGAGGAGGCGTTCCCCGATCCCTTCAAGTTCAAGATCGACCGCGAGCCCAACCGTCACGTCGCCTTCGGCTATGGCGCGCATGTCTGCCTCGGTCAGCACCTGGCCAAGATGGAAATCCGCGCCTTCTTCGCGGAGCTCCTGAAGCGCCTCGATTCCATCGAGCTCGCCGGTACGCCCAAGCGCGTGCAGTCCACCTTCGTCAGCGGGATCAAGACGCTGCCGGTGCGCTATTCGCTGCGGGCGGCGTGACATCTCTTCACCCTCTCCCCTTTCGGGGGAGAGGGCCGGGGTGAGGGGATCTCGACGCGCACTCCGATGCCGGAGCGCGCTGCACCACCCCCTCATCCCGGCCTTCTCCCCCGGTGGGGGAGAAGGAGCAGAAGGAAAAAAACGGCGGCCCTTTCGGGGCCGCCGTTGCAGGTCTTGGAGATGATCTCAGATCAGAACTTCACCGTGCCGCCCAGGAAGATGATGCGGCCGAGCGAGTCATAGGTGTTCGGGAAGGTATTGCCGTTGACGTCGGCCACAGGCGCCGCGTTGTTGTCGATAAGCGGCGGCTTCTTCGCGAAGATGTTCGACACGCCGGCGCGCAACTCGATGCCATCCGACACCGCATAGGTGCCCGACAGGTCGAAGTAGTTATACGCCGGGATCGTGCCGCTCGGCGTCTGGCTGGGATTGAGCACGTAGCAGGCGTTGAAGCCGCAAGGCGTGGTCGTCGTACGGCCGCTGAGCGGCTGGATATCGACGGCCGCGCTCGACAGGTAGCGCCAGCGCAATGAGACCGAGATGTCGTCGGACGGGCTGTACCAGGTGGTGCGCAGGTTGGACTTGTACCGGTTCTGCGGCTCGCCGCAGGTAGGACCCCACAAGCCCGCGCAATGGATGACTCCGGCGCCGGCGAGCGGCTGGAAGTCGTTCGCCCGCACGAGCGTGCTCACATAGTTCATGCCGATCGAGCCCATGTCCTTCAGGCCGAAATTCGCAAGATCGGTCTGGTAGTTGACCTCGAAGTCGAAGCCCCTGACACGGTCGAAGGCGATGTTGCCCTCGGCCGACACCACGAAGCCGGTGTTGGTGTCGATCTGGCCCAGCACGTCGCGATGGACGAAGGAGCAGAACGGGTTGAGAGCGCTCTGCGTGACGTTCACCGCCGTCGAGTAGCAGTTGGTGAGGATGGTGGTGATCGGCGTGGCTTCGATGAAGCCCGAGATCTTGATGTCGTAATAATCCACCGTCGCCGTCAGGCCGTCGATGAAGGTCGGCGTGAGCACGATACCGGCCGTCTTGGTGTCGGAGATTTCCGGCTTCAGGAACGGATTGCCGCCGATCGACGCCTGGCACTGGTTGGTCGGGCAGTTGAGCGTGGTGGTGAACGCCGAACCGCTCGGCACGCCCGTCTGCTGGCAGAGCAGCGCGGTCGTGTGGATGAGGCCGGTCGCCGCCGCGGAGCACGGGTCGATGGCGGAGCTTGCGGCCTGGCTACCCGGAGGCGTGAACAGCTCGGCGATGTTCGGCGCGCGCACGGAGCGCTCGACCGACGCACGCAGACGGAAATCATCCGTCGGCGCCCATTCGCCGCCATACTTGTAGGAGCTGACGGCGCCCGAGCGGTTGTAGGACGAGTAGCGATACTGTCCCTCGAACTGCAGGAGCTGGAAGAAGGGCATGCCTTCCGCGATCGGAACGCGCAATTCCGAGAAGCCTTCCTTCACGTCGTAGCGGCCATGCGACGGCTCGATCGCCTCGAAGCCCACGAGATTGTTGGTGGCGAGGTTGTCGTCCGGCTCGAAGGCGGCCGCTTCCTGGCGATACTCGAAGCCGAACACGCCGGCCACGGGTGTCTTCGCGAAGGGGCTTTTCAGGCCCAGGGCGCCGAAATCGCCTTGCGTGAAGCCCTGCACGTCCCACTGATCGGTGTGGGAAATGGCGGTCATGTTGAGGCGGATATTGTCGGCCATCGTATTGGTGATGCCGCCATCCGCGAAGATGTTGATCGGAACGCAACCCGCTGTTTCGCAGGTACCGTCCGGATTGACCAGCAAGTCGGACTGGAAGCGCGAGCGGCTGGCGTCGTTGGTCAGATGGATGCCCTGGATGGTGTGGCCATACTGGGCCGACATGTCATAAGTCCAACCCCAGGCCAGATCGCCGCGGGTGCCGAAGACCATCTGGTAGGCCGTGTGGTCTTCGTCGGTGATGCGCGGACCGACGGCGGTAAGGCGCAGCGCCATGCTGACGAGGCGCTGTGTGGTGGCCGTATCGCCAGCCGTGGCGCACTGCGCCGCGATGGTGCCGGCCGTCGTCGTGGTGCCGAAGATCACTTCGCGTTCTTGCGCCGACATCAGCGCGTTGCCGCAATTGATGCTGAAGTTGCTCGACAGAGGCGACGGGCCCAATTGCGAAGTGGACTGGTTGTCGGAGAAGGTCAGCCGCGTATAGAAATTCAGGTGGCTGTTGATGTCGTAGTGACCCGTGCCGCCGAAGGCGTAGCGCGTGCCTTCCGTCTGGTAGAACTGATACGGCGCGAAGTTGAAGGTCTGGCCATTGTATTTGGTCAGCGTGCCATCGGGCTGGAAGATGGTGGTGCAAGCGGCTGTCGGAGAAGCGACCGTGGCGCATTCGCCGCCGGCGCCCAGGAAGCCGCCGCCATTCGGGTCGAAGCCGCCCAGCGCCGCGCTCTTGATGCGGCCCTGCGGGACCGTGCCCGAACCGGAGAAGCAGAACCCGCCGAAGTGAGTCGCCGGCGAGGCGCAACCCGTGAAGTTCGTCGTGGCCAGCGCATGCGCGCCGTAATCGCGGGAGGACTCGGGAACGGCGTCGCGATGGTTGTACTCGCCGTAGATCGTGACGTTGCCCTTGCCGTCGGCGGAGTTGAAGCCGAGCACCGCGCTGGTGTCGGTGATGCCGGCGTCGCCGTGGTCGCTCTCGCTGTACTGCCCGTCAACCTCCATGCCCTGGAAGTCCTTGCGCAGAATGATGTTCACCACGCCGGACACGGCGTCGGAACCGTATTCGGCCGAGGCGCCGCCCGTCAGCACTTCGACGTGGTCGACCATCTGGGCCGGGATCTGGTTGGTGTCGACTTCGCCTGTCGGATCGGCGGGGACGAGACGCTTGCCATCGACCAGCACCAGGGTGCGCTTCACGCCGAGATTGCGAAGGTCGACAGTGGCGATGCCGGCCGTGCCGTTGTCCACCGTGTTGCCGTCACCATCTTCAACGGTCGAGGGAAGGGAGCGCAAGGTCTGGCCAACGCTTGTCGTGCCCTGGAGCTTGAACTCCTGCTGGCCGACGGACGAGACCGGGCTCGTGCTGTAAAGACCCTGTTGCGGAATGCGCGAACCGGTGACGACCACCGTCTCCGTCGCGGCGTCCTGCGCGAAAGCGGGCGCGGCAAGACCCAGTGTCGCGGCCGACGCTGCACCCAGAAGCAGCACGGAGCGTAAGTTACGGCCAACACTACGGTCGATGAAAGAACCGGACATTCGTTTTCCCCTCGAATAACTCTGTTGCGGATGGCGCGCGGACCCCCGCGCTTTCCGTCCCTTGGTCTGGAAAAGTAGAAATCGCGCGCCGGGCCATTCCACGGAAAAGCGGACAAACCAAATGCGCCGCAGCAAGACTGTTGCAGAAACAACGCCAAGCCTTCGTGATGCGGAAAACCCGCGTTTCATCGAGCTTTTATGACGCTTTGCGGCTCTCACGGGATTGTGAGACGGTGCATCCGCACCGCGCGACAGGACCAATCGCGCGCGCCGAGCGGGCAAATCGCCCGGAACCCTGCGCCGGTACCGGGGTTAGAGACGGATAGGGCCCAACCGCATGAAACAACCCCGCGCACTCATCATCATCGGCGCCTCGGGCGACCTTGCCCGGCGCATGCTGTTTCCTTCGCTTTACCTTCTGGAGCAGGGCGGATTGCTGCCGGAAGACTTGCTCGTCGTGGGATGCTCACGCGCCGGGTTGAGTGACGCGGACTTCACAACCGGCATCGAGCACGCCGTGCGCGAACGAGTCGACGCGGTCTCCAACGAAATCTGGCGGCGGCTGGCGCAACGGCTGCGGCATGCGGCTTTGGACGCGACGGTGCCGGAGAGTTTCGCTGCTCTGCGCCACGCGCTTTCCGGCACCGGCGAGAAAACGTTCTATCTCTCCACCTCGCCGCGCCATTATGGCGATCTCTGCCGCAATCTTTCCGAACAGGGGTTGGCGGGACCCGAAAGCCGCGTCGTTGTCGAGAAGCCCATCGGCCACGATCTCGCAAGCTGCCGTGCCATCAACGATGCGTTGGCCGCCATCTTCAGCGAGGACCGCATCTTCCGCATCGATCATTATCTGGGTAAGGAAGCGGTACAGAACCTGCTGGCGCTGCGCTTCGCCAATGCGCTGTTCGAGCCGCTCTGGAACAAGGTAAGCATCGCGCGCATCGACATCACGGTGGCCGAGACCGTCGGCGTGGAAGACCGCTGGTCGTATTACGACGAATATGGCGCGATCCGCGACATGGTGCAGAACCACCTGATGCAGCTTCTCTGCCTCGTCGCCATGGAGCCGCCAGCCGATCTCGATCCCGATGCCGTGCGCAATGAGAAAGTGAAAGTGCTGCGCTCGCTGCGCCGCATCTCCGATCTGGAGCGCGACGCCTTGCGCGGCCAATATGAAGGCTATGCCAACGAGCCCGGCGGCCGCGCCAGCGAGACGGAGACTTTCGTCTCGCTCACCGCCCATATCGACAATTGGCGCTGGGCCGGCGTGCCGTTCCATCTCACCACCGGCAAGAAGCTTTGCGCACGGCGCTCGGAAATCGTGATCCAGTTCCGCGAGGTGCCGCATTCCATCTTCGGCGGCGACCTGCTCGCCAACCGCCTCACCATCCGCTTGCAGCCGGAAGAAGAGATCGCGCTCACCTTGATGAACCGCACGCCCAGCCTGGAGCGGATCGAGTTGCAGCCGCTGTCGCTCAATCTCTCCTTGAGCGAAACCTTCCGCCACAGCCGCCGCCGCATCGCTTATGAGCGGCTGCTGCTGGAGGCGCTGCATGGCCGCTCCACCCTCTTCGTGCGCCGCGACGAAGCGGAAGCGGCCTGGGTGTGGATCGATTCCATCATCGATGGCTGGAAAGCGCGCGGCACAAAATTGCTGCCCTATACGCCCGGAAGCTGGGGACCTAACGCCAGTCCAATATCCAGTACGGCCTTGCCGGATCGCCGGTGATCAGCACCACGGCGTGCCGGATGAAATGCGCGCGGCCCTGCTCGGCCTCTGCCGTGATCGACACGGCGTGTCCCGCGAGCGGATCGAGGGACACGCCGTCGCCTCGCGCGGCGATGGCGGCGGCGGCGTTATCGGCGCTCATCCCGGGGATCACCAGCAGCGCTTCTTTCGGCGCCACGCGCATGTCGAAATCGGCGCGGTGCGAATAGACGGTCAGCGCGGGCGTCACGCGCGCGAGAAGATCCGGCGTCACACCCAGCACCAGCCCCAATTCATCCACAGACTGGAACGGCCCGCCGCGCGGATGATAGCCTGCGCCCGCCTGCGCATAGTCCGCGGCGCTGGCGCCGTTCAGACTGTGCATCGGCTTGGACCCGCGCCAGTCGACCACACGATCCGCTAGCGCATCGGGATCGTCCGCGCCCACGCCCTTGAACAGATCGCGCAAGGCGTCGCGCGGCGCAGCGTTGAGGTCGATCCGGCCCATCTCATCCTGAAGCGACACGGTCACATCCGCACCGTTCCACGCGATGTGCCGCGCGCGGCCATCCAGCGGCGCATGCCCCTTGGGATCGAACAGTGACAGCAGCACGCTCTGCACACCGGCATCGGCCGCGCTCCGCGCTTGAACCTGCGTCCACGCGTTTCGGGAAATTCGCACGGCGTTGACGGCGGAGGACAGCATCGCGGCCGCGATCAGCGACAGCGCGGCGATGCCCCACAAGACCGTGGCCAGCGCAACGCCGCGTTGCCGCCGCGTACTCATCGCCGGCGCGGCAAAAGCGGCTCCAGCGACGGGAATTTCTGGCGCAGCTCCTCCGTCACGGCGCGGGCGGCGTCCAGGTTCTCCACCACATGGGGCGTGATCAGCACCATCAGCTCGGTGCGCTCGCGATTGTCCGTCTTGGTGCCGAACAGCCCGCCCACGACGGGTATCTGCGACAGGAACGGAATGCCGCTGCTTTCCTTGGTGCGGCTGTCGCTGATGAGGCCACCCAAGGCCACCGTCTCATTGTCGTGGATCGCGATGGTGCTGGTGATCTTGCGCTCCGCGAAAGTGGGCGAGCCGAGCGTCGAATTCTGGTCCGCGTCGGGCGCGACATTGCTCACCTCCTGCGACACATCCAGCGTGACGAGCCCGCTGCGGTTCACGCTGGGTGTCACTTTCAGGATGACGCCGGTCGCGTGGTACTCGATGGAGTTCACCAGCGGTGCGCCGCCCGCCGACACGCTGACGGCTTGCGCCGTGGCGATGGGCACCTGATTGCCCACTTCCAACAGCGCCGTGCCGTTGTTCAGCACCATCACCTCCGGCGACGAGACCACCTCCACATGCGTGACATCGGACAGAGCGCTCAGGATCACCTGGATATTGGCGCCTTCCGTGAAGAGATAGGAGAAGCCCGGCAGATTGGGCGTGATATTCGCGGTGCCGGAATTGGACAGCACGATCTCATGCTTGTTGCCGGGCTTGTAGAAATATTGCACGCCATATTGCAGACCGTCATTCAACGTCACTTCCGCGATGGCGGCTTCGAGTTGGACTTGCACGGGCGCCACATCCATCTGATGCAGAGCCTGCTCGATGACGGCGAATTGCTGCGGCGTGCCGTAGATCAGCAGCGCATTGTTGGTCTTGTCCACCGTGATGGTGGCGTTGCCGGACGCCGGATCGCCGCCCGCATTCGGCGGCGGCGCGGGCGACGTTGACTGCGGCGAAGACTGTTGCGGCTGCGGTTGCTGCGCGCCGCCCATCTGCATCTGTTCGGAGAAACCATCCTGCCCGCTCTGTTGCGTGCCGTTCGGCGTTCCATTCGGATTGGATTTCTCGCCATAGAGCGAACGGTTCAGCGCGTCCGCAAGATCGGACGCACGGCTGTTCTGCACCGGATAGAAGAACAAACGCCGCTCCGCGCCCTGCCCAGGCTGATCCAGCCGCACCATCCATTGCTGGAGCTGGGCCAAGTAACGCTTCTGCGGCGAGATCGCCAGCACCGCGTTCAGCCGCTGGATCGGCAAGAGGCGCACGATGCCGGCCATGCCGCCATGCTCGCCATCCAATATGCTGTTCATCTCCTTGGCGATGAGCGTTGCGTCGGTGTATTTCGGCGTCAGCAGCTCGAACGACATGCCGGCCATATAATCGACATCGAAGAGCGCGATCTCGCCTTCCATGGCGCTGCGCTCGTCTTCCGAACCCTCGATGATGAGGAAATTGCGCGTGGCGTCCGCATAGACGATGGCCTGGCTGGGCACCAGCGGCTCCAGCAGGTGCTGCATCTCAGCGGCCCCGATATATTTGAGCGGCACGATCTGCACGCCGAAACCCGGCTCGCCACGCGCGCGCCGCGCGGTGGCGATGGCGCCGGATTGGCGGCGCGCGTCGGTCAATGGCACGATGTTGTAGATGCCGGCGTTCTTGACGAGCGCGAGCCCGTTCAATTGCAGCGCCTGCTCCAGCACCGGCAGGACATCGGCCTTGGGCACCGGACGGCTCGTCTGGATCGTCACCGTGCCCTGCACGCTGGCGCCGACGGCATAGTTCAGCCCCATGAAATCGCCCAGCACGGCGCGCGCCACGTCGCGCACATCCGCGTCAACGAAATTGAGCGTGATGCCGCCATCTTCCACGGCGCTCAAGGATTGATGGCGTGCGCGCGTCGGCTGCGGGAAATTGGCGGGCAGGTTTGGCATGGGATCGCCGGGCTTGATCACCACCGCGCCCGCGTTCGGATTGTCGATCACCTTGCCGTCCGGCCCGATCACCTTCATCGGCGGCGGCGCTACCGGCTTGCCGTCCGGCCCCACGAACTGCCCCTGTGTCTGGGCTGCGGCGCTTCCGGCCGCCAGGCACAGCAGCAGGCCCAACACCGGCCACATGGGTTTTTTCATCATCATCCGCTTCTCACTTTCCCGGCGGCAGAACAGTGTTCTGCACCGGCTGCGGCAGCCCCGCCGCTTTTCTCAGAGTTATCGTAACGTCCGTTCCATTCGCGCTCAGCACGACCTGGTCCCGCGCGATGCGCGTCACCTGCCAGCCATCGACCGCATCGCCGACACTGACGCTGACCGCTGCCTGCTCATCCGGCTTCTTCAGCAACGCCACCGATTTGTTCGCCCCGATGGCGACACCCACCAGCGACACCGGCGGCGGCGTGGCGCTGGCCGAGGCCGCGCCTTGCGCCTTCGGCTCTTCCACCGGCTGGCGCGCGGGGTCGAACAACGCGCGCGCATTGATGATCGCGAAATCACTTTCGGGCGGCGGTGTGTAGCTGGGCAGTATCGGTCCCGGTTTCAGAACCGGTGTCACGACCGACGCGGTCTCAACCGGCGCGACCGGCGCTAATACTTGATAGAACAACACCGCGCAGAGACACGAGACCGCTACTAGCAATCCACCGGGCGCGCTCATGGCATCCCCGCCCAGCGATAGCCATGCACCGTCCACGAGACGTGCAAATCATGTGGCGCGCCATCCGCCAATTGCTCGCCGCGGATCGCGACACCATCGAGAAAGAGATAGGGCGAGCCGGTTTCCAGCTCATAGGTGACAGCTTTCAAACTGCCCGCCGGAATCGTCAGCTCATAGGCGGCCTCGATCTTCTCCATGCCGCCGGAGATCGCGGTGGAGAGATTCTGCGCGCTCCTCAGATGTCCGCCATGGCGCTCGACCAGCAGCTTCACCAGGCTCTGCATATTGGCGGCGGCGAGCGCGGCGCTATCGCCATGCAGCAGCGCCGCAGCCGCGGATTCCTGGCGGTCGAGATTCGCGCGTTCCATCTTCAGCGCCGGCTGCGCCGCGATGCTGGCACGGTAGTTGGCATAATCCTCCTTGAGCCGCGCGGTCTCGTCGGATTGCTGCAGGAAGAGATCGGCGACCGGCAACGCCACGGCCAACACCGGCACCATCGCCACGGCAATGAGGATCACGAAGGACCAGCCGCGCATCACCGCGCTCCCCTGCGGAGTTTGAAGGCGATGTCGAATTGCTCCTGCCCCGGGCCTTGCGCCTGCATCAGCGGCGCGCGGAATTCGGCACCCTCGAACAAAGGCGAGGCATCGAAGGCCGCGATCAGCGAGGCGGCGGAATTGGAGGTGCCTTGCAGATGCACCTCGCCGTCGCGCATGTCGAACGCGCCGAGCCAACTTCCCGTTGGCAGCACGCGCGTCACCTCTGCCAGTACACGCGCGGCACTCAGGCCTTGCTTCTCATGCACCAGCAACGCCGTGCGTTTGCGGGCGGCGGCGATCTCGTGCTCCAGCAGAAGCGATTGCCGCGCTTCCATGCGCGCCTGATCGACGCGCGCGGCGAAAGCCTCGACAGAGGTCTCGTTGCGCAGATAGGCGCCGACGATCACGGCCAGAAACAGCAGCGCTACCAAGATCGACAATCCGGGCACCATCAACCGGCGCAGGCGCAGCAGCAGAGCGGCACTGGGCGAAACAGGGAAGTCTCCGCCATCCGGCGGCGCCTCGTCACCCGTGAAGGCGATGACGGCGAGGTCGATGCCGGCCTTGCGGCAGGTCTCCAATGCCGGCGCGAGCGCGCGGCGGCGCACGATGCGCCAGACGATGTCGATCCGTCCCGTGACGCGATCGATCCGCGCGATGCGGTAATCGTGCCAGACCTCGCCGCGATCGAGCGGGCTCTGCCGCTCCAGCTCGAGGGCCAGCAGGCTTTCGATATCGCGCCGCGCCGCCAGCGGCAGCGAGAGATTGCGCCGCAAGGCCTGGCTGTCGGCGATGCGCAAGGCGAAGGCCTCGCGCCGCCACCACGGCTTGGCGAGGAATGGCTGCAACGCCGCGCGCAGGGATTGCGCGTCGAACATGTCATGCGGAATCCGTCCCAACTGCCCCGCCTGTCCATCGGTGAAGTGGCGCAGCACCACGGCGTCCGTTTCCAGATCGATGGCAATGATGGAAACGCTGCCCGCGAAGGCATTGCGCAAGCGTTGCGGCAACAGCGCCGCGATCTCGCCGCGCCACCAATGCCAGCGTGTGCCCAGAGCGCTCATGTCCCGCTCCGGCATTTCTTGGTGACGGGATCGAAGATGCAGGAGGCATCTTCCTCGATATGCGGCGCGACGATGAGGTCGGGCCAGGCGCGGTTGTCGGCAAACTTCACCTGCACGCGCACCAGCGACGGAAGCGCCTGCGCGTTCGTCCACGATCCGCGCCACGCGCCATCGCCGAAATAGGAAAAGTGCACCGACGCCACATTGCGCAGGATCACCGTGCTCCAATCGCCCTGGCGGTTGGAGGCCAGTTCCGGCGTGGCATGGATCGTGAGACTTCCGGGACCAGCTGACAGCGTGATACGCTCGCGGCCGTTCTCATGCAGCGCTTGCGGTGGCGGCGCGAGGAACGTCATCTGATGGACGTTGCCGTCGAACTCAACTACCGGATGGAGCGGATCGCTGGCGGTCACCGACGGATAGGCCGCCTCCAGCTCGCGGCGCAGCAGCGCTTGCACCACGCGCACTTCATCGGTGCCGGCGCCATAAGCCTGCGCGCCGTCCCAGGCGCGCGTGCCGAGCCGCAAGCCGCCGAACAGCAACAGGCTTAGCAGCGACAGCAGCGTGATGGTCACCAGCAGTTCGAGCAGGGTGAAGCCCTTGGTCATGGGAGCGCCTTGGGCAATACGCGCAGGCCCGTGAGCGTGCGCGCATGCACGCCGCCGTCGCGCCAGGAGACGGTGGCTGCGACGTTCACGGCATCAACCGGCCAGGCGTCGCCCAAACCCGAAGCGGGCGTGACACGCACCGTCCACGCATAACCGTTCGCTACGCCGCTGGCGGAACGCGGCGTGCCGGTTTGGGCTTGTGCGAGCAGCGATTGCGCCAGTGCGGCGGCCGCGGCTTCGTTGCGCACGGCGCGGGTGCGGTCGAGATTGGTGGAGATGATCCTGAACAGCACCCCCATCGACAGCACGACGATGGCGAGCGCCACCAGCGTCTCGACCAGGGTGAAACCGGATTGTGTATCGCGCCTATTCATCGAGCACGATCTGTCCGCTGGGCCAGCGCGCCGTGACGCGGTGGCGCGTGGCACCGCTCGTGACCGTGACGCTGCCGCCGCTGCTGCTGCCGTCGGGGAAGAAGTCGATCTCGCGCTGCTGTGCCGAGAGCGCGATGCCTTGCGGCAGCACGCGCCGCGCGCCGCCCGGCAGCGCATAGCTCGACGATGCTGGATCGAAGGTCACGCGCGCTTCCTCGCCTTTCAGGATGGCCTCCTGGCGTGCCGCGCCGAAATCGGATGCCACCGCCCGCGCCGCCGCCTTGGCGCGCAATCCCGGACGCGAAGCGGAGAGCATGGGCAAGGCAGCGGCCGAGACGAACCCCAGGATCGTCAGCACCACCAGCATCTCCATCAGCGTATAGCCCGCTTTGCTTCGCATGCGCGCCTCAGATCGCCAGATCGTTAATGGAGAGGATGGCGACCAGGATCGAGGCGATCAGCCCCGCCACCAGCAACCCCATCGCCACCGTCATCAGCGGCACGAGCAGCGCCAGCAACCGGTCCACCGCATGACGAACCTCGCGCTCATAGAGCTCGGCCTGTTTCAGCAGCATGTCGTCGAGCGTGCCGGTCTCCTCGCCGACGCGCATGAGGTCCAGCGCCAGCGCGGGGAAGATGCCCGTCTGGCGCAGGCGGGCGGCGAGCGGTTCGCCTTCCTTGAGCCGCGCGGCGGTTTCACCCACGGCGTCCATCACGGTGGAATTGGTCAGCGTGTCGCGCGCGATGAGCAGGGCATGCGGCAGCGCCACGCCGTTCAGCAGCAAGGTGCCCAGCATGCGGCTGAAGCGTTCGATCTGCGTCTTGAGCACGAGATCGCCGATGACGGGCACGCGCAGCACGAAGCGGTCGCGCGCTTTGAGGAACGAGGGGGACTTCGCGAGGCGCTTGAAGAGCAGGTAGATGAGCCCGATAACGATGCCTAGCGCCCACCAGTAGGAGGTGAGGAAATCTCCGATGTCCAGCACGATGCGGGTGGAGGTGGGCAACGCCTTACCGGCTTGCGCGAAAAGCGGCGCGAATTGCGGCAGTACGAACACCAAAATCATGACCACGGAAAAGCCCGCCGTCACCAAGAGGATCGCCGGATAGACCATGGCCGACGCCACCGTCTCGCGCACGGCGGAGGCGCGCGTCAGATAGTCCGCCAATCGCGAGAGCGTCGCTTCGAGATTGCCGCCATGCTCGCCCGCGCGCACGGTGGTCACGTAATATTTCGGGAATTCGCCCGTGGCCGCCAGCGCATCGGCAAGGCTGGCGCCGTCGCGCACCGAGGCCAGCACCGCCAGCAGCGTGGGACGCAGACGCCGCGTCTCCTCAAGCTCCGCCAGCAAGGCGAGCGCGCGGTCAAGCGGCAGGCGGGCGCCGAGCAAAGCCGCCAACTCCTGCGTGGCGATGGAGATGGTGTTGGCGGAGGCGCGGCGTGCCGGAAACACCGGCAACAGCGCGCGCCAGCGGCGGCCGGCGAGCGTGGCGGCGATGGGGAGATGGCCGAGACCGCGGATCTGCGCGATGGCGTCGGATTCGGAGTCCGCATCCAGGACGCCCGTGGTGATCGCGCCTGCCGCTGTGACTGCCCTGTAGCGGAAACTCGCCATGCATCAGACCATGCGCGTCGCGCGCAGGACCTCTTCGACGCTGGTCTCGCCCGCCAGCGCCTTCTTCATGCCGTGGGCATGCATGGACTGCATACCGTTAGCGATGGCCTGTTTGCGGATGGCGCCGGTGTCGGCGCGCGACAGCACGAGCTGGCGCACCGCATCGCTCATCGCCAAAACCTCCACGATGGAGGAGCGGCCGAAATAGCCCGTGCCGCCGCACTGTTCGCAGCCCTTGGCGCGATGGAGCGTGATGGGCGCGGTTGTGGCGATCTCCATGCGCGCCGCGAAATCCGGCAGCGCCTGATAGGGCTCGCGGCAATGCACGCAGAGCAGCCGGATCAGCCGCTGCGCCACGAGGCCGGTGATGGTGGAGGTGATGAGGAAATCCTCGACTCCCATATCCAGCAGCCGCGTCACGGCGCTAGCGGCATCGTTGGTGTGCAAGGTGGAAAGAATGAGATGGCCGGTGAGCGCAGCCTGCACCGCGACCTGCGCGGTTTCGAGATCGCGGATTTCGCCGACCATCATGATATCCGGGTCCTGCCGCAGGAAAGAGCGTAACGCGCTTGCGAAAGTGAGACCGATCTGCGGCTTCACCTGCACCTGGTTCACGCCTTTCAGTTGATACTCCACGGGGTCCTCGATGGTGAGGATCTTGCGCTCGCGCGTGTTGAGACCGAGCAGGCCCGTATACAGCGTCGTCGTCTTGCCGGAGCCGGTGGGGCCGGTGACGAGCAAGATGCCGTAAGGCCGGTCCAGCAGGTCGCGGATCGAAGCGGCGATGTCGTCATCGAAACCCAGTGCCGCGAAATCGAGCTTCAGCGCGCCGCGATCCAGGATGCGCAGCACCACGCTTTCGCCATGGATGGTGGGCATGGTGGAGACGCGGAAATCGATGTCCTTGCCGCGCACCGCCAAACGGATGCGCCCATCCTGCGCGATGCGGCGCTCGGCGATGTTGAGCGAGGCCATGATCTTGACGCGGCTGACGATGGCGGCGGCGAGACGCGCGGGCGGCGACTCCACTTCCTGCAGCATGCCGTCGATACGGTAGCGCACCAGCAGCTCGCCATTCATCGGTTCGATATGGATGTCCGAGGCGCGCGCTTCCACGGCGCGGGTGATCAGCAGATTGACCAAGCGGATGACGGGCGCTTCGCTGGCGCTGTCCTTGATGCGCTCGACATCCTCCTCGGCGCTGGCATCGCCGCGCGCGCGCGTCTCCTCGGAAATCTGGTGGATGGATTTGCCGCCGCCATAGAGCCGGTCAAACGCGGCCTCGAAATCCGCCGGATAGGCCACGTAACGCAGCACCGGCTTGTCGGCGGCGAAGGCGCAGGCGTCGGCCGCGTAATCGTTGAGCGGATCGGCCATGGCGATGGCGAGGGCTTCGTCGCGGTCGGCCAGCGGAACGATCTGCGCTTCCTTCAGGAATTTCGCGCTCAGCCGGTCGTCGAGCACAGCGTCTTGCGGATAGTCGCTCGCCATCGCCATGGGCAGGTCGAGCAATTGCGCCAAGTTCTCCGCGATGTCGCGTTCGGAGGCGAGCCCCAGTTGCGCCAGCACGCGCTCCAGCCGCTCGCCGCTTTCGCCGGCCAGACGCTCGGCGCGGTCGAGGCCCGCTTGCGTCAGCTTGTGTTTCTCGATGAGGCGGCGCGCCAGTGCTGCGCGGGGAGCAAATGTTTCGAGCTGTGCAACCATTTGCCTTCCCCACCGGCCGCTCCGTTGTCGGAGGTTGAGTGCCGGGCCGCGCTGCGCACCGCGCAGACATGCGCGCCTTTTCAGGCCTTGTCCCAGATCACCGTGTAGAAGGGCCGTCCGGCCACCACGTAGCCGCTGGCGTCCACCAGCACCACGCCGCGCGCGGCGCGCGTCTCGAGTGCGTCGGCGAACTTCTTTGCGGGAAGCGCATGATCGCTTTCACCCGTCGCGCCCTTCTCGAAGATCGCGGCGAAACGCGCGCGCCCATTTTGCGCGAAGCCCGCGACCTGGCGCGGGTGATAGCCATCGACCGCGAGGCTCGCGCGCGTGGCCTTGAACTCAGTCGCGCTGAGTGCGGTGAAGAGTTTGCTGCCCCTCACCGGCGATTTGTCCCAGATGGCCGCGTAGCGCGTGCCGGACTTCGTGGCGGTGGCGTCGATATGCGCCAGCGTGTAGCCATCAGCGGCAAAATGGTCGGCCTCGGCGCGGAATTCGCTTTCGGTCATGGCGATGCGCAACTGAGCGGCCGAACCAGGCGCCCATTGCCAGATGGCGGCATAGCGCATGCCGCTCTTCGTCTGGAAGCCGTTGACGCGGCGCAGACGGTAATCGCGCCGGGCGTATTTCGCGTTCGTATCCTGCAGCGCCGGCGCGTCGAGCGAGCCCGCGGACATCCAGGCCTCGTCGGAGGACGGTAGCGAGAGAAGAGCGGCGTAGGACCGGTCTGCCTGGTCGCGATGTATAACGACGTGCTGCAGGCGTTGCAGGCTTTGCGAGGGCTTCACGGGAATCGCGGCAAGCTTTCCGTCGGCGCGGATGCTGGCAGACGCGTTGGACGCATAAGCCGCGAACGCGGATGCGTAACCCATGGCCGACCGGCGCGAAATCGACATGCAACCCCCCAAATTTTTGGTATCCAAGATGCTAACAGGCGGGCAACGGCGAAGCCAGCTTCAGGGCCGCGTAGAAGACTGCTAAACATTTGAACGGAAAGCCTATATTCGCAAGACCACGCATTGCCGCGCGATGTAATGGCAGGCGGATTTGCTTGGCAGAATCTCGAACTGCACAATGGCCAGGCCGGGTAACTATCCCGCAGATTTTTCTGCGCTTGCCCTCGTCTGCTGTCACATGGATGACACCAGCGATGCTTGGTGGGTTACTTGCCGCTTGCAACCGTGATGCGGCCATCTGCATGAGGCGCACGGAGGCCTTGCAGCCGGGAACGTCACATCATTCTTTCGATTATTTCATGCAACCGGATTCGGGCGTTGCGATAGAGGATGGCCTGCCGCAATTATCCTTGTAATTCGGCCATTTGGCGGGAACTTGGCTGGTGCGGTGCAGCATGCCGGAAAGGGGTGTTTCGGCCAAATTCGGGGCAATTTGCGACAATTTCGGCAAATCTTCCTCCCGCGAGCCTGCTATAGGGGAACTCCGGCGGTCGTGCCGGACATGACAGTGGCGGGGATCGCGCGTTACTTAGGAAATGGCAGCGGGACCCAGCGATGAGCAATCAAGACATCAACCGCACCGGCTGGGCCGGTCGCGATCCTAATAGCGGCGCCGTGCAATCGGGCCGTTTCCCGTGGCGCCGCATCGTGGTGATCGGCCTGGGCTTCGTGGCCGTCGTGCTGCTGGTGCGCTACCTGGCCGCCAGCGACAAAGCCGTCCCGCAAGGTGGACGCTTCAACCAGAGCGGCGCGATGCCGGTGGCCGTGGCGAAAGCGCAAGACGGCTCCATGCCGGTGACGCTGAATGCGCTGGGCACCGTGACGCCGCTCGCCACTGTGACGGTGCGCCCGCAAGTCTCGGGTTCAATCGTGAAATTCGATTTCACCGAAGGCCAGATGGTCAAGGCCGGCGACGTGATCGCGGAAATCGATCCGCGCCCCTTCCAGGCCGCGTTCGAACAGGCGCAAGGCCTCGTCAACCGTGACAAGGCCGCGTTGCAGAACGCGCAGATCGATCTGCAGCGTTACCAGACGCTGGCCTCGCAAAACGCCATCTCCAACCAGACGCTCGCCACCCAGCAAGCGCTGGTGCGCCAGGATGCGGCGACGGTGAAATCCGACCAGGGTGCTGCCGATTCGGCGGCGCTGAACGTCACTTATGCCAAAGTGACATCGCCCGTGGCCGGCCGCGCCGGCATCCGACAGGTCGATATCGGCAATCTGGTGCAGGCGGGACAGACCAACGGTATCGTGGTGGTGACGGAGATCAATCCGATCTCGGTGCTGTTCTCGCTGCCGGAAGACAATATCGACGCGATCATGGCGCAAGTGAACGCGGGCGCCACGCTCACCGTGCAGGCCTTCGACCGCACGGGCGCCACCAAGCTCGCCGACGGCAAACTCTCCGCCGTCGACAGCGCCATCGACACCACGACCGGCACGGTGAAGATGCGCGCGCTGTTCGACAACACGGACAATGCGCTGTTCCCCAATCAGTTCGTGAACATCCATCTGCTGGTCAACACCTTGCAGAACCAGACGCTCGTTCCCGTCGCCGCCATCCAGCGTGGCGCGCAGGGCGCCTTCGTGTGGGTGGTGAATCCACCGGCTCCGGGAAGCACGGACAAGACCGTGTCCATGCGCACGGTGACGATGGGCCAGGCCAGCGCGACCACGGTGGTAATCACTGCGGGCCTCAAGCCCGGCGACACGGTCGTCGTCGACGGCGCGGACCGGCTGAAGGACGACGGCAAGGTCAGCATCCCCAATAACAATTCCAGCATCAGTGCGCCGAGCACCGCGCCCGCCGGATCGCAGAATGCGGCAGGCGGTGACGATCGCGCGGCGCGCTTCAAGCGGTTCCTGTCGCATCTGCCGCCGGATCAGCGCGCGGCGCTCGAGAAGATGACGCCGGAAGAGCGCCACGCCTGGATGCAGGCCCATCGTGGGCAATTCCATCATGGCGGTGGTGGCGGAGGCGGCGGCGGGCCGTAAGCCCGGGCCGCGCGCATGAATCCCTCAGCCCCCTTCATCCAAAGGCCGGTCGCGACATCCTTGCTGATGATCGCGATCCTGCTCGTGGGCCTTGTCGGCTATTCCTATCTGCCGCTCTCGGCCCTGCCGGAAGTCGACTACCCCACCATCCAGGTGCAGACCTTCCTGCCCGGCGCCAGCCCGGATGTGATGACAACCTCCGTCACCGCGCCGCTGGAGCGCCAGTTCGGCGAGATGCCGGGCCTGAAGCAGATGTCGTCGATCAGCTCGGCCGGCGCCTCCGTCGTCACCTTGCAATTCGACCTCTCGCTCAATCTCGACATCGCCGAGCAGGAAGTGCAGGCGGCGATCAATGCCTCCGGCAGCCTGCTGCCCACGACGCTGCCCGCGCCGCCGGTCTATGCGAAGGTGAATCCGGCCGATGCGCCGATCCTGACCCTCGCCATCACGTCCAAGACCATGCCGCTGACGGCGATAGAAGACCTGGCCGACACGCGGGTGGCGCAGAAGATTTCGCAGCTTGCGGGCGTTGGTCTTGTGAGCATCAATGGCGGGCAGCGGCCGGCGGTGCGCGTGCGCGCCAACATCCAGGCGCTGGCCTCTTACGGCCTCAACATCGACGACCTGCGCACCACCATCTCCAACGCGAACGCGAACGCGCCCAAGGGCAATTTCGACGGCGCGGCGCAGTCCTACACCATCAACGCCAACGACCAGCTGAAAAGCGCGGACGAGTACAAGGCCATCGTCGTCGCCTATAAGAACGGCGCGCCGGTGCATCTTTCCGATGTGGCGGATGTCGTGCAGTCCGGCGAGAACACGCAGCTTTCGAGCTGGGAGAACACGACCTCCGCCATCCTGCTCAACGTGCAGCGCCAGCCCGGCGCCAACGTCATCAGCGTGGTGGATGCGGTGAAGCAGATCCTGCCACAGATCGAAGCGGGGTTGCCCGCCGCGGTGCATATCGATGTGCTCACCGACCGCACCAACACCATCCGCGCCTCCGTCTCCGATGTGGAGTTCGAGCTGACGCTTGCCGTGGCGCTGGTGGTGCTGGTGATCTTCCTCTTTCTGCGCAACTTGCCCGCGACCTTCATCCCGAGCCTCTCGGTGCCGCTCTCCATCGTGGGTACGTTTGCCGCGATGTACCTGCTGGGCTTCTCGCTCAACAATCTGTCGCTGATGGCACTGACCATCTCTGCCGGTTTCGTGGTCGACGACGCCATCGTGATGATCGAGAACATCACCCGCTATCTGGAAGAAGGCGCCTCGCCACTCGAAGCCGCCATGAAGGGCGCGGGCGAGATCGGCTTCACCATCGTGTCGCTGACCATCTCGCTGATCGCGGTACTCATCCCCCTACTCTTCATGCAGGAAGTGGTGGGACGGCTGTTCCGCGAATTCGCCATCACGCTTTCCATCACCATTCTCATTTCGGCTGTGGTGTCGCTGACCCTGGTGCCGATGCTTTGCGCCAAGCTGCTGCGCCACAAGGACGAGCGCCGCCAGCAAGGCGCCATCGCACGCAAGAGCCAGGAATATTTCGACCGCGCCATACAGGGCTATGACCGGCTCTTGATTTGGGTGCTGGAGCACCAGCCCCTCACCATGCTGGTCGCGGTGCTGACCTTGGTCGTGACGGTCGTGCTCTACATCCTGATCCCCAAGGGCTTCTTCCCGGTGCAGGATACGAGCCTGGTGCAGGCGATAACGGAGGCGGGCCCCACCGTGTCGTTCTCCGCCATGGCGGACCGGCAGGAGAAACTCGCCGCCGCCATCCTGAAGGACAAGGATGTGCAGAGCCTCTCGTCCTTCATCGGCGTGGACGGCACCAACAACACGCTGAATGCCGGGCGCTTCCTGATCAATCTGAAGCCGAAGGATAGCCGCGACGACGACGTCACCGCCGTGATCGCGCGGCTGAATCGCGAGACGCAGGGGCTGGCCGGCATCGGCGTCTATTACGAGCCGGTGCAGGACCTGACCATCGATTCCACCATCAGCCGCTCGCAATACCAGTTCGTGCTGGAGAGCGCGCGCACCGCCGATCTCGATGCCGCCGTGCCGCAACTGATGGCGCAACTCGTCAAGCGGCCGGAGCTGCAAAGCGTCTCCACCAATTATCTCGACAAGGGACTATCGGCCTATATCGCGGTGGATCGCGACACCGCGGCGCGCTTCGGCGTGACGGCCGCCACCATCGACAACGCGCTCTACGACGCCTTCGGCCAGCGCATCATCTCCACCATCTTCACGGAGTCCAACCAGTACCGCGTGATCCTGGAAGCCGATCCGCACACCAACAATTCGATCACCGCGCTGAACGACATCTATCTACCCTCGGCTGGCGGCGGACAGGTGCCGCTGGGCTCCATCGCGCAGATCATGACCAAGCCGGTGCCGCTGGAGAGCGACCATCTGGGCCAGTTCCCCGCGGCCACGATCTCCTTCGACGTCTCGCCCGGCACTTCGCTCGGCGAGGCGGTCGATGCCGTGCAGCGCGCGGAGAAGGACGCGAACCTGCCCACCTCGATCACCACCAGCTTCGAAGGCTCCGCGCTCGCCTTCCAGTCCGCGCTGGGCAACGAGCTGTTGCTGATCCTGGCCGCGATCGTCACCGTTTATATCGTGCTGGGCGTGCTCTATGAGAGCTTCATCCATCCCGTCACGATCCTGTCGACCTTGCCCTCCGCCGGTATCGGCGCGCTGCTGTTCCTGATGCTGACGGGACACGATCTCGACATCGTCTCCATCATCGGCATCATCCTGCTGATCGGCATCGTGAAGAAGAACGCGATCATGATGATCGACTTCGCGCTTGTCGCCGAGCGGGAGGAAGGCAAATCCCCGCGCGATGCCATCCACCAGGCCGCACTCCTGCGCTTCCGCCCCATCATGATGACGACGGTGGCCGCGCTGTTCGGCGCGCTGCCTTTGGCGCTGGGCGGCGGCACAGGCGCGGAGCTGCGTCATCCGCTCGGCATCGCCATCTGCGGCGGCCTCATCGTCAGCCAGGCGCTGACGCTCTTCACCACGCCCGTGATCTACATCTACTTCGACCGCTGGGCGCGGGACTTCCGCGACTGGCGGCACAAACGGTTCGGCGGCGAAGCGCGGGAAGCCTCGCTATGAGTCTGACTGGGCTCTTCATCAGCCGCCCGGTCGCCACCGCCTTGCTGACGATGGGCCTGTTCCTCTCCGGCGCGGTGTCGTTCTTCCTGCTGCCGGTGTCGCCGCTGCCGGATATCGATTTTCCGGTAATCTCCGTCTCCGCCGCCATGCCCGGCGCGAGCCCAGAGACGATGTCCACCTCGGTGGCAACGCCGCTGGAACGCCATCTGGGCGCAATCGCGGACGTCGACGAGATGACCTCCACTTCATCTGTCGGCTCGACGCGCATCTCGCTGCAATTCGGCATCGACCGCGACATCGACGGTGCCGCACGCGACGTGCAGGCGGCGATCAACGCAGCCCGCGCCGACCTGCCCGCCTCCCTGCGCTCCAATCCCACCTATCACAAGATCAATCCCGCCGATCAGCCCATCATCATCCTGGCGCTGACCTCCAAGACGCTCACGCCCGGACAAATCTACGATTCCGCCTCCACCGTGATCCAGCAGAAACTGTCGCAGGTGCAGGGTGTGGGCGAGGTGACGCTATCCGGCGGCTCGCTGCCCGCCGTGCGCGTGGAGCTGAACCCGCGGGCGCTGTTCAAATACGGCATCGGGCTGGAAGACGTGCGCGCCGCGCTCTCCGCCGCCAATGCCAACAGCCCCAAGGGCATGGTGAATCAGGGCGCGCAGCGCTTCCAGCTCTACATCAACGACACCGCCACGCAGGCGAGCCAGTACAAGAGCCTCATCGTCGCCTATCGCGACAACGCCGCCGTGCGCCTCTCCGATATCGCCGACGTCAGCGACGGCGTCGAGAACGTGCGCAATCTCGGCATGGCCAATGCCCAGCCCGCCGTGCTGGTGCTGCTGAACAAGCAGCCGGGCGCGAATGTGATCGATACGGTCGACCGCATCGTCAAGGTGTTGCCGGAAGTCTCCCGCGCCATCCCGCCCTCCATCAATCTCGACGTCGTCAACGACACGACCAAGACCATTCGGGCCTCCATCCACGATGTGGAGCGCACGCTGATCATCGCCACCATCCTGGTCTTGATCGTGGTGTTCCTGTTCCTGCGGAACGCCCGCTCCGCTTTGGTGCCGGGCCTGGCGCTGCCGCTCTCGCTGATCGGCACCTTCGGCGTGATGTATATGCTAGGCTTCAGCCTGGACAATTTCTCGCTGATGGCGCTCACCGTCTCCACCGGCTTCGTGGTGGACGATGCCATCGTGGTCTTGGAGAACGTCACCCGCCACATCGAGGCCGGCATGCCGCGCCTTCAGGCCGCCGTGCAAGGCGCGCGCGAGGTGAGCTTCACGGTTCTCTCGATGAGCCTGTCGCTTATCGCGGTGTTCATCCCGATCCTGTTGATGGGCGGATTGGTGGGGCGGCTGTTCCACGAATTCGCGGTGACGCTGTCCATCGCCATCATGGTCTCGCTCGTCGTCTCGCTTACCACCACGCCCATGATGTGCGCCTTCCTCGCCTCGGTGCCGGACGAGCGCCACGAGAACTGGCTGATGCGGGGCTCGCGCAAGACCTTCGACGGCGCCTACCGGCTCTACGACCGCAGCCTCGCCTGGGCGCTGGTCAATCCGCGCACCATCATGGTGATCCTCGCACTGACCATCGGGCTCAATTTCTACCTCTTCGCCGTGGTGCCCAAGGGCCTGTTCCCGCAGCAGGACACCGGCAGCATGTTCGGCGGCATCCGCGCGGACCAGTCGATCTCGTTCCAACTGATGGAACAGAAATTCCGCCAGTTCATGACCATCATCCACAACGATCCGAACGTGGACTCAGTGGCTGGCTATACCGGCGGTGGCGGCAGCGGGCCCGGCGGCGGCTCAACCAATTCCGGCTTCGTCTTCATCCAGCTGAAGGATCTTTCCCAGCGCACTCTCACCACCGACCAGGTGATCGACGAGATGCGCCCCAAGCTCGCCAAGGTGCCGGGCGCACGGCTCTTCATCCAGGGCCGCCAGGATGTGCGCGCCGGCGGGCGGCAAGGTCTCGCGCAATACCAATATTCGCTGGAAGCCGACACGCTCGATGACCTGAACACCTGGGCGCCCAAAATCGCGGCGGCGTTGCAGAATGTAGACGAGCTGGAGGACGTGAATTCCGACCAGCAGGACAAGGGCCTGGAAGTCGATCTCAAGATCGATCGGCAGACGGCGGCGCGTCTCGGCATCACGCCGTCGCAGATCGACAATACGCTCTACGACGCCTTCGGCCAGCGCCAGGTCTCGACCATCTATCAGGACCTGAACCAGTATCACGTGGTGATGGAGGTGGCGCCGGAGTTCTGGCAGAGCCCCGACACGCTGCAGGACATCTATGTCTCCACTTCCGGCGGTGCACTCTCCGGTACGCAGGCGACCGGCGCCGTGGCCGGCACCACCGTCGTCACCACCGCGACCGCGCCGACCGCGAGCAGCATCGCCAACGACGCGCAGCGCAACCAGCAGCTCAATGCGCTGACCAACAGCGCACGCGGCACGTCATCCACCGGCGCATCGGTCTCCACGGCGCAGGAGCAGATGATCCCGCTCGCCGCCTTCGCGAGTTACGGCCCCGGCACCACGCCACTCTCGGTCAATCATCAAGGCCCGTTCGTCGCGTCAACGCTTTCGTTCAATCTGGCCGACGGCAAATCGCTCGGCGAAGGGGTGGACGCGATCAACCGCACCATGGCGGAAATCCATGTGCCGATCTCCGTGCATGGCGCCTTTGCGGGAACGGCGCAGATCTTCCAGTCCTCGCTCAACAACGAGCCGCTGCTGATCCTGGCCGCGATCCTCTGCGTCTATCTCGTGCTGGGCATTCTCTATGAGAGCTATGTCCATCCATTGACCATCCTCTCGACGCTGCCTTCCGCCGGCGCGGGCGCGATCCTGGCGCTGCTTGTGTTCAAGACGGATTTCAGCCTGATCGCGCTGATCGGCGTGATCCTGCTCATCGGCATCGTGAAGAAGAACGCCATCATGATGATCGACTTCGCGCTGCAGGCCGAGCGCGAGGAAGGCCTCGACAGCCGCGCCGCCATCCACAAAGCCTGCCTCCAGCGCTTCCGCCCCATCATGATGACGACCATGGCGGCGCTGCTGGGCTCGCTGCCCTTGGCGTTGTTCACCGGCAATGGCGCGGAGCTGCGCCAGCCGCTCGGCATCTCCATCGTGGGCGGCTTGCTGGTGAGCCAGCTCCTCACGCTCTACACGACGCCCATCGTCTATCTCTATCTCGACCGCTTCCGCTTGCGCTGCCGCCGCGCATGGCAACGCCTCTATGGCCGCGCGATGGGCGACAAGCCAACACCGAGCGCCGCGGAATAGGACTCAACGTACCAATCGTTCGTTGCAGACCTGAAACTTGCAGTGGAATTGATGATTGTGACGAATTGCGCAAGGACGGATCGCGTCCCGATTTGCGGACGTCATTTGTCTCTGCCATGCTCGACTTGCGCGGAACTTCGACTGCAGTCCGCGGCAAGTATTCGACCGCGCGAAAAGGAAGAGAATGATGTCCGGTAATCCCAAATATCCCGTCGCCACCGCCAGTGTCAGCTGGTTCTATCCCGCCGGCTCGCTGCATATTCGCGTATATTCCAGCGACGGCTATAACGTCATCGAGCGCTGCATCGATCAGGGCGGCTCGGGCTGGACGACGGGCTCGTTCAGCGAGCCGGGCGCGCAGGTATCCGCCACGGCATGGGTCGGAGCCAACGGCCCGAGCATCCGGGTCTATTGCACGCTTGACGATGTGACGACCGAGTGGGCCAACGACCCGGGCACTGGCTGGGTCAAGGGCAGCTACACCACCACATAAATCATTCGCGGCGTAAGCGGTGGAGCGACGTTCGTTACTCCGCCGCTTGTGCTCTGGCGATGACGCGTTCGATGTCCTTGCGGCGCGCGTCGAAGTCGCGGGCGATGGTTTCGTCATTGTCCTGCAAGGCCTGCACATCCGTTTTCGCGTAATCGATCACACCCATCTCGGTGTAGCCGTTGCGGATGCGGTCGCCCCACAGCCCGATATCCTTCACGATGGGCACGATGCGGGTGAAGAGCGAGTTGCGGAATTTCTCCATGAAGCCGCTCTCATACATGGCGGTGGCGCATTCCTCGATGGGAAGGCCCAAGTTCTGCCACAGCTCCACCGCGTCGAAGCGGTCGCGCATCAGATAGCAGGCCTCGAGCAGGAATTCCTCGCGCTCGTCGCGCTCCTTCTGCGTCAGCTGCGGATAGTAATCGCGCAAGGCGAGGCGCCCGAAGGCGACGTGGCGCGATTCATCCTGCATGACATAGGCGTTCACCTGGGCGCAGAGCTGGTTCTGCGCGCCGTCGCGGATCTGGCCGAAGGCCGCGAGCGCCAGGCCCTCGATCACCACCTGCATGCCGAGATAGGTCATGTCCCAGCGGCTGTCGCGCAAGGTCTGATCGATCAGCTCTTTCAGCGGCTTGGTCATCGGATAGGCGACGCCGAACTTGGTGAGCAAGCGCTTGTAAGCCTCGACATGGCGCGCCTCGTCGATGGTCTGCGTGGCGGCGTAGAATTTGGAGTCCGCGTCGGGAACCTGCGTCACGATCTTGGCGGCGCAGATGAGCGCGCCCTGCTCGCCCTGCATGAATTGCGAGATCTGCCAAGCCTGGAAATGGCGGCGGATCTGCGCCTTCTCCTTGCTGCTCATTTTCAGATAGCAGCCGGCCATGTGGATCGGCAGCGACTCCTCGGGCATCTGCTCGGGATTGTCCTCGTCGAGCTCCTGGCTCCAGTCGATGCGCGTGGCGGCGTCCCATTGCATCTCTTTGCCCTTGGCATAGAGACCCATCATGGCGGCGCGGCCGTCGTCGTAATCCCAGTTGAAATTGACGTCGAAATTCTGCGGCACCGACCAAGTCGAACCGCCGGCGTCCAGCACGTAAAGCTCTTTCACGGATGTCATGGCATAGCTCCCTGCCTGCGGTCTGCCGCCGCTATGGCAAGAGCTTACCACAAATCACGGCCAGGCGTTCACCAGGTTGGTGGCGTTGACGGTGCCCAGCCCGGTCGCGAAATCCCAGCCGGTGGTCGTTCCGTAGGCGGATTTGAACGACGTGCTCGAGGTGGAGAGTGCGCCTTCATAGCCGGAGGGCAGGTAGCAGTTGAACGGGCCGATGCAGTTCACGTCGATGTCACCCTGCGTGACGTCATGGAACACACAAGTGGATTTGACGCCCTTGCCGAGCGTGGAATTGCAGCTCGCATTGCCGCTCTTGCCGTATTCCGTCGCGGCCAGCGCATAGAACACCGGGTTGGGATTGCCCTGTTTCGCCGCCATCTTCTGGTCGATCAGCGCCATGATGCCAGCCATGATCGGCGAAGCGAAAGAGGTGCCGCCCGCGCCCGCCCAATTGAGCGGCGCGGTGGTGCAAGGCTCGCCGCCGTTCCAGTAATCGGTGAAGCAGAAGACGTAATAGTGGCCCCAGATTCCGTCGCCCGCGAAGAGCGACACGTCGGGCATATCACGCAGGCCGTCCGCCGGAATGCCAGGGACGTTCGCCTGCCACGAGGGTTTCGCATAGCCTTTGCACGAACCACTCACGGCTTGCCAGGAATTGAGATTGGAAACACCGGTGGCGCAGCCGCTGGGGCCGCCGCTGCCGGCCACGACCTGCTGGAAGCTGCCGCCCGCCCAGGTGTTGCAGAAGCCGGTCCTGCCATAAGTGACAGAGGAACCCGTTTCTATCTGCGCGCCGAGCGCACTGGCGCAGGAATCGTTCCACGGAATTTCCGGCACATAGGACAGCGCCGAGCCATAAGTCGCGCTGTTGGTATTGCTCCAATAGGTCTTGACGCTGTTGGCATATGTGTCGCCGAAATCCGTGCCGCCGACGGCCACGTTGTACGGCGTCGACGCCATGCCGCTGACGGCGACGCCCTGGATCGCGGAGCGCTCGCCCGCGTCGCAGCTCGCGGCGCCCTCGTCGCCGGCGGCCACGAACACGGAGACACCCTCGGCCGCGGCCTGCTGGTAGACGGTGTAGAACGCGGCATTGCCGGCCGAGCCATTATACGCCTCGCACTCGCCATAGCTGATCGAGACGATCTGCGGCGGCGTGGGCGAGCCCAGCAGGTTCTGCAGCGCGATCAATCCGCCGAAAGTGGTCTGCGTGTCATAGCAGGCGGCCACTTCGATGGCCGCGTTGGGGGCCGCGGCGCTGGCCCATTCCGTATCCAGGATCGCCTCGCCGTCATCGGAATTGATGCCGGGGTCGCGGCAATTGGCGGCCTTCCCCGCGAGATTGGGATGCACTGTGGTTAGCGTGCCGGATGTATAAGTGGCGAGCCCGAAAGTGGAGCGAAATTTGCTCCAGTCGGCGGCGGCGAACAGATCGGTATCCTCGATCACCGCGATGGTCTCGCCCTTGCCGGTGATGCCCGCCTTGAAAAGCGGCGTGAGGTTGTAGATCGTCGCCAGATCCGCCGGCACCAGCGCTTGCCAGGCGGAGCCGCCGCCGTTGAAGGTGTATTTCGGATGCGGCTTTGCCATCATGTGCGGACGAAAATCGTGCAGCGACACAATTCCGGCCACCACCGGTGACAGCGCCGCCGGAATCTGCGGATCGCTCATATTGGCGATGTGCCGGACGCCTGAGACATTCAGATTGTGGATCTCGGTGCGGAACGCCGCGCGCACCTGCCCCGCATTGCCGGAGAAATCGATCACCATGCCGGTCGGATCGACGCCGTTGACCGCGAAGCCCTTGGCGCCGAGCCAATCCGTCACCTGCGCCACGTCGCTGGAAGCAGGCCCGTAGAGCTGGCCGATCTGCTGCGGCGTCAGCCACTGGTGGAAGCTCCGGGAATTGCGATCATAGAGACCGGCGATGGCGGCTTCGAACGCCGTCTCCTGCGCGGCCGGACGGCGCAACAGTATCTGCATGTGATCCAGCGCCAGCGAGTCGGACACGAGGCCTTTGTCGTTGGCCTTGTTGGCTTCGCGTCGCGTATTGCCCATCAGCGTGACGCGCTGGGCATCGTTCACGGCACTTCGGATCAGCGGCGCGGCGGTCTGCGCTTGCACGCCCCACGCCGAAACCATCATTGCTACCGCAAGAAAGGTTACGATCCGACGCATCGTCCAGCCCCAGGCACAGGTCACGACGCCATCTAATGCGCGCATACGCGCTCCACGCACGTGAAAACCGGGTAACGAGCGTTTCCAAAGGCTTAAAAGAAGGAAAGCCTGCAATCCAACGGGCGAGGAGGCCTCCCTGTAAGAACCTCCCGGCCGGCGCGACTACCTATACGAATAGGAAACGAGGAACGGGTGAGCGGGACCGGTCAAGATCAGCGATATCTCCAGGCGTCGGCCGAATATGGCGAGGCGCTTGGCAGGCTGGCCCGAGGCTACGAAGCCAATACGGACCGGCGGCGCGACTTGCTGCAGGAGATTCACATCGCCCTGTGGCGCAGTTTCGGCCGCTTCGACGGCCGCTGTTCGACGCGCACCTGGGTCTATCGCGTCGCGCACAATGTCGGCGCCTCATACGTCATCCGGCGGCGCAGGGAAAAAACATCGGCGCTGACCGGCCTGGATGATCTCGTCGCGCCGTCGGACACCGGCAATCCCGAGCGGACGACAGTGGATCGTCAGGAATTCGAGCTGTTGCTCGCGATGATACAGACGTTGAAGCCGGCCGATCGTCAGATCGTGCTGCTCTATCTGGAAGATCTGGACGCCGCGACGATAGGCGAGGTCACCGGCCTTTCACCCGGCGCGGTCGCGACCAAGATACATCGCATCAAGAACATCCTCGCCCGGCGCTTTGAGCACGGAGGACGACATGACGAATGAAATTCCGGACGGCAGCATCAAAGCCGTTTGGCAAACCCAGAAAACGGAGATGGAAACGATGACGCTCGAAATCATTCGCGACAAGCTCGCAGGCATGCAGACGAAATTCCGGCGCAGCCTGTTCATAGGCGCCGCCACCGCCGCCACGGGGCTCCTGGCGGTCGGTCTGGAATGGCACGCTCTGCCCGATCCGCTCACGCGGCTGGGATTTGCGCTGATGGCGGCCGGCTGGCTGGTCTTTCTGTACCTGATCTACCGGCGAACGACGGCGCGGTTCGAGACGGAGTACACGGCCACCAGTACAGGCTTCCTGCGCGAGTTGCTGAGCGACGCGTTGCGGATGGCGCGGGGCGGCTGGGTTCTGCTTACCCTGCCCTTCGCGCCGGGCGTGATTGTTCTGTTGACGGTACTGGCGGGCAGACATCCCGGCGCCAACTGGACGCAATACCTCCCGATCGCAGTGCTCTTCGCAGTCTGGCTGATCGTCATGCCGATCCTGCAACGCCGCAGCGCGCGCAGGATTGAGAGAGAGATCGCCGAATTGGATGCATTGTAGTCGGGACGATGAGGCACCGCCGGCCTGCCATCCGAAGCTGCACAGCAGCGAAGGTTGGCGCGCCCGAAAGGATTCGAACCTCTGACCCCCAGATTCGTAGTCTGGTGCTCTATCCAGCTGAGCTACGGGCGCGTGCCGTCGAGGGCGCGGAACCTATGCATTCAGGCCCGCGAGTGCAAGAGTTCTATGAAGGTGGGCTGGCGGACGCTCCAGGGATGTCCGGAACCTGGGCCAAGGGGCTTACAAGGCCTCGGAAATTTCACCCTATCCCGCGCCGCAGCGCCCTTGTTCCCGGCGCGCGCGCTGGTTAAGACTGCTTTGGCTTGCAAGCCGTTCCCGGGCCATAGAAAAGGGCGCGGCGGGCGGACGTGTCGTGCGTGGGCGCTCAGGCGGAGAATCGGGAACGATGACGGGATATAAGGCGGCGAGGCTTGCGCTTATGGGCGCGGCCGTGATGGCCCTCAGCGGCTGCGGCAGCATCGACCAGGCGCTTTTCGGCGGACCGGACCAGCCGGCGGCCGACACGGCACCCGCACCGGCGCAATCCTCAAACACCCAGGGGACCCTGCCCTCGACCATGCCGTCCGATACGGGCGCCGGCTATTCGGGAAGCTCCTCCGGCATGGCGGGAACCCTGCCGTCGCAGGGGCCGAGCTCTGGCTCGATCAATACGGTTTCGGCCGGCAGCGGCACCTCGGCCAGCATCACGCCCGTGGCCATCGAGCCGGGCAACGACACGGGCACCATCGTCGCCCACACCATCCAGAGCCTGCGCAGCGAACTCGTCACGCTTCAGGACCGCATCGTCGCCAGCGCCCAGCAGATGGGCGACCTGAAGGCGGCGGGCGCGCAGCAGGCGACCGACTATCACGAGGCCAAGGCGCATATCACCACGCGACTTCAGGTCGGCACCACGCGCGGCAACCCCGAACTCGTCAGCGAGTGGAACACGGCGCAGAGCTCGCTCGACCAGCTCACCACCAACATCAATTCGCTGAACGCGCTGGGCACCCAGGTGGCCGACGAATCCTCGCGTGCCCATTACGTGCTGAACACGGTGCAGGCGACGTTCGACGTCTCCGGCGCGGTGGATGAAGACCACCGCCAGCTCAAGACCCTGGAAGACGAGACCAACCAGACCATCGTGCTGATCGACCGGCTGATGATGGAAGTCTCCGACAATGTGCAGCGCCAGACGTCTTACGTCGCCAACGAGCGCGCCAACCTGACGACGCTCGCTGCCGCCATCAAGAACGGCGAGCTCTACGGCGCCGAACTGGGCAGCGGCATGATCGCCTCCGCCCCGCCGAGCTACGGCCCGCCCGTCGGCGGCGGCGCGGCGCTGGTCACCATCCGCTTCGACCATCCGAATGTGGATTACCAGCAGATCCTCTACACAGCACTCGCCCAGGCGCTGCAGTCTCGCCCCGGCGCCAGCTTCGACGTGCTGGCGGTGTCGCCCACGCGCGGCACGGCGGCCTCGGTCCAGCTCGCCCAGACGCAGGCCCAGCGCCACGCCCAGGCCGTCATGCGCTCCATGACCGACATGGGCGTTCCGGCGACGCGGCTTTCCGTCTCCTCGACCACCGATCCCGCGATCGGCTCGAGCGAGGTACGGGTCTACGTGCGGTAAAAATCACCCTCCCTTGAGGGAGGGCGATTTCTTGCCTCATGTCTTCCTGGTTTGGCGCACTTGCACACGCCGTGCGGAGGCTGGTCGCGCGGCTTTCGTCGCGCGGCGCGCGCGCTGCTTCTGTGCCTCCGCTTTGATGATCACCGCGCCCTTCGCGTTCGGATCGAGACGCAGCTTCGAGAGCTTCACCGCGTCCGCGATCAGCGCCTCGATCTCTGCGCGGTCGAAGTCCGCAACCGAGTTCAGCTCGACGTAACGCGCCATCTTGCCCTGACCTTGCAGCAGCTTGTTCGGGTCCGACTTCGACAGCTGGGCGCCCCTCCCAAATCCCAGCTTCACCAAACGCGGATACACCGAGATCGAGCACACACCCTCGTAGCCGCGCTCGGTGGGTGAATAGGAGATCACGAGCGCGCCCTGGTTCTCGTACACGTACACGATCTCGAAAAGACCGGGCAGCCGGGCCCGCAGCTTCGCGCGCAACGCCTTTCCGAGTTTGACCATCGCCGGTTCGTACTTCGCGAAGTAGCTTGCGATCTGCGTTTCGGCGTTCGTCATCGGCAGCCCCTTATCGAACGTTCTTCTTGAACCATCCCAGCATCTGTCTCCACGCGTCTTTCGCGTCCGCCTCGTTGTAGGACGGGCGGTAATCGGCGAAGAAACCGTGCTGGGCGTCCATGAAGACTTCGATGTGATCCTGGGTGTGCCCGGCCACGGCCAGCGCGGCCTTCATGTCCTCGACATCCGACACCGGAATATTCTTGTCGAGCCCGCCATAGAAGGCGAGCATCGGTGCCGCGATGTCTTTCACCAGTTCGAGCGGATAGAGCGGGCGCAGCGGACTCACTTGCGCAGGCCCGCGCAGCTGTCCATAGAACGCGACACCCGCCTTCAGCGCCGGATTGTGCGCGGCATAGAGCCAGACGATCCGGCCGCCCCAGCAGAAGCCGGTGATGCCGAGACGCTTGCTATCGCCACCATCCGTGGCCGCGAAGGCGGTGGTGGAGTCCAGATCGCTCATCACTTCGTGGTCCGGCACCTTGGACACGATGTCGGTGAACAACCCCTGCAGATGCTCCATGTCGTATTTGCCGGGATCGCCGTAGCGGGCGTAGAGCGACGGTGCGATGGCGTAATACCCCTGATGGGCGAAGCGGCGGCAGATGTCCTTGATGTGCTCATGCACGCCGAACACCTCCTGCACCACGAGGATGGTGGCGAGGCCGGACTTGCCGGCCGGCTTGGCGCGATAAGCGGGAATCTTGCCGTCCGCGACTGTCACGCTCACTTCGCCGGCGTCGAGACCGTTGGTGTCCGTGATGATGGTGGCGGCGTTGAGCGGGCCCGTCGCAAGCGTGAAACCGGCGACGAGGCCGGTGGCCGCGAAGGCGCGGCGGGTGAGCGCGATGTCGAAATCCTTGTCCATGTCATCCTCCCGGGAATGTGTCGCGATAGCTTTTGATTGGCCCTAGTGAACTGGCTTCATAGACACCGCGCGCGATGGCGCGCGCCAGGCAATCGCCCGCGATCATGCCCAGCCGCATTACGTCGCGCGGGCGCGGCTCGGCGATGGCGTGTTTGCCGGTGGAGACCGCGAAGACCGTGTCACCATCGAATGGCGCATGCACGGGACGCAGAGCGCGCGCGAATCCGTCGGCAGCCATGATCGCCATGCGCTTGAGTTCGACCCGCGTCAGCGCCGCATCCGTCGCCACCACGGCGATCGTGGTGTTGGCGAGCGGGCGCTGTGCGCCTTTCATGTCGGACGGCAAGCCGAGGTCGATGCCGGGGAAATCACCGCGCAAGCGCCGGCCACCGAACTCACCGTCCTGCTCGAAGGCGAAGGACCAGAACACATCCGTCCCCGGAATGACCGGCGAACCGACAGCGTTCACCACCACCAGCGCGCCGATGGTGAAGCCATCTTCGGTGATGGCGGAGGCGCTGCCCAATCCGCCTTTGTAAGCGCCGGCCACCGCGCCCAATCCGCCACCGGCATTGCCCAGCGCGAAATCCTGCGCTGCCGCCACCACGGCCGCACGGCCCAGCGCGCGATAGGGCGGCGTTTCGCCCCAGCCTTTGTCACCGCCATTGGCGAGATCAAAGATGATGGCGCCAGGTACGATTGGAACCGGCGGCGCGCCGGGCGCGATGCGAAAGCCGCGCCCTTGCGATGCCAGCCAGCCCTGCACGCCACCCGCCGCATCAAGCCCGAAGGCTGAACCGCCGGAAAGCACAATCGCGTCCACGCCATCGACCAGCGAAACCGGATCGAGGGCTTCGGTGTCGCGCGTGCCGGGCGCGCCGCCGCGCACATCAACCGCCGCGGGCGACGGCTGGTCCATCAGCAAGACCGTGACGCCGCTGCGAACCGCGTGGTCTTCTGCCTGGCCGACGGCGAGCCCCGCCACATCGGTGATGAGATTGCGTTTGCCGGGCCGAACCATAAGCTGACGCTAGCCCTTGATCCTTGTTCCGGGAAGACACCGAAAAATGACGCCCTTGCGACTGTTGATTGCCGCCGCTGTGAGCCTCGCCTGCATCGCCACGGCACAAGCCAAGCCCGCGCCGCATGAGATGATCGCCTCGGCCAATCCCTATGCCTCGGCCGCCGGCCTCAAGATGATGCGCCAGGGCGGCTCGGCGGTGGACGCGGCCATCGCGGCGCAGATGGTGCTGACCCTGGTGGAACCGGAATCGTCGGGCATCGGCGGGGGCGCCTTCCTGATGCTCTACGATCCCAGGGCGAAGAAGACGACGAGCTTCGACGGCCGCGAGATCGCGCCGGCCTCCGCCACGCCCACCATGTTCCAGGATGCGAGCGGCAAGCCGCGCGGACATTTCGACGTGATCCCCGGCGGGCTTTCCGTGGGCGTGCCCGGCGTCGTCGCCATGATGGAGCTGGCGCATAAGCGCTACGGCAAACTGCCCTGGGCGAAACTGTTCGAGCCGGCCATCGAACTGGCCGAAAAGGGCTTCCCGGTGGGCCGCAAGCTCGCCGCCACCCTGCGCGCCTATCCGCAGATGGGCCGCATGCCCGACATCAAGCGCTATTTCTACCACGCCGACGGCACGCCGCTGGCGCAGGGCGAGATCCTGAAGAATCCCGAACTCGCCGAAACCCTGCGCGCCATCGCGAAGGACCCGAAGGCCTTCTATTCCGGACCGATCGCGCAAGCCATCGTCGATGCCGTGCAGCACGCGCCCATCAATCCCGGCGGCATGCAGCTTTCCGATCTGGCGGCGTATCAGGCGAAAGAGCGCGCGCCGGTCTGCGGCACCTATCGCATTTACCGCCTCTGCTCCATGGGCCCGCCAAGCTCGGGCGGAATCTCCGTGCTGCAGATATTGGGCATGCTGGAACGCTTCCCCTCGAAGGATTTGCAGCCCGACACGCTCTCCGAAGTGCATCTGTTCTCCGAAGCGAGCCGCCTCGCTTTCGCCGACCGCGCGAAATACATCGCCGATTCCGATGTCGTGTCGGTACCCATCGCGGGGCTCTTGGATCGCGATTATCTGCACGCCCGCGCGGCGCTGATCGATCCCACCAAGGACATGGGCACGGCCGAGGCGGGCGATCCGCCGATGAAGAAGGCGGACTACGCGCCGCAGCGCACGCCGCAGCTCCCCGGCACCAGCCACATGTCCATCGTCGACCGCAACGGCCAGGTGGTGTCGATGACGACGACGGTGGAATTCGTCTTCGGCTCCGAGGTGATGGCCAAGGGCTTCTTCCTCAACAACCAGCTCACCGATTTCTCGTTCGACTCCGTGCGCGACGGAAAGCCCGTGGCCAATGCGCCGGCGCCCGGCAAGCGCCCAATGAGCGCCATGGCGCCCACCATCGTCTTCGACAGCCACGGCCGCTTCGCCTTCGCCGTGGGCTCACCGGGCGGGCCCGCGATCATCCCCTATGTCGCTGAAACGCTGGTCGCGATGATCGACGGCAAGCTCTCCCCGCAAGCCGCCGCCGCCTTGCCGCATCACGTCAACCCCAACGGGCCTACGGTGCTGGAAAGCGACACCTCCGTCGACGCCCTCGCCGCACAGCTGACCGCCATGGGCCATACCGTGCGCATGGTCCCGCTTGAAAGCGGCTTGCACATCATCGAGAAAGTGAAGGGCGGCTATATCGGCGGCGCCGACCCCCGCCGCGACGGCGACGCGGAAGGCGACTAGCGCCGCGCCACCGCGAACAACCTTTGGAAGGGATAGAGCGTCTTGCCGCTGGCACGGCGCGGATAAGCGAGCGCGACGCGGCGTTTGTATTCGGCCAGGAAGGCATCGCGTTCGGCGCCGTCCAGCGCGTTGGCGAAGGGGCGCAGGCCCGTGCCGCTCATCCAGCGGAAGACGGCGTCCTCGCCGTCCAGCACCTGGACGTAACACGTCTCCCAGATGTCGATGCTCCTGGCATTGGGTTCGAGCACGGTGAAATAGGCTTCCGGCTCCAGCACGTTCCACCAGTCGCGCACGTTCTTGAGTTTCGCCGCCCACGGCCCGCTATTCGCGACCTCACGGATCAGCACATGGCACGGCTCATCGAAATTGCGCGGCACCTGGAAGGCGAAGACGCCATCTTCCGCGACATGCGTCATGAGATGCGGCAGCAACGCCGCGTGATCCGGCAGCCATTGCAACGTCGCGTTGGAGAAGAGGACATCGCACGGCGCGCGGGGCGCCCATGTCGCGACATCGGCTTGCGTCCATCGCGCCTTGAAGCCCGAAGTGCGCGCCTCGTGCAACATCTCGGCCGAATTGTCGACGCCTTCCAGATCGGCATCCGGCCAGCGCGCGGCGAGCAGCGCCGTGGAATTGCCGGGGCCGCAGCCGAGATCGGCGACGTGGTGCGGCGCTTCCGTCGTCACGCGCGCCAGAAGCTCGGCGGCCGGGCGCGTGCGCTCGCCGGCAAATCCCAGATAGGTTTTCGGATCCCAGGCCATCTATTCGCTCCTGTCCGGAATCGCGATCCGGAATTTGGTGCCGGCGGCACTGCTCTCGACCAATTCGATATCGCCGCCATGGGCGCGGGCGAGTTCGCGGGCGATGGCGAGGCCGAGGCCGGAGCCGCCGCCCTTGGCGGAACTCGCGAAAGGCTGGAACAATCGCGCTCGGATGCTTTCCGGAATGCCGGGACCCTGGTCGGAGATGTCGATCAGCATGCGCGCGCCGTCGCGCACCGCCGTCACGCGGAGTTCGCCCGGGCGGTCGCCTTGCGCCTCCGCCGCGTTGCGCAGCAGGTTGAGCACGATGCGGTGCAGCTGCTCCGGATCGGCATCGATCTGCAGATTGGGATCGACGTCATTAATGAGGATCGTGTCGCGGCCATCCAGCGCCGCCTCGCCCGCTTCCGCGATCAAGGGCGAAAGATAGAGGCGGTGGCGCTCCGGCGGATGCTCGTCCGCGCGGCCGTAGCGCAACGTGTTGGTGGCGAGCGCCACGGCATGGTTCAGCGCGGTGACGAGGCGGGGCGCGAGGCGCTGCACCACCGGGTCTTCCAGTTTCGCGAGGCGATCAGAGGCGAGCTGGGCGCTGGACAAAATGTTGCGCAGGTCGTGCTGGATCTTGGCGACGGCCACGCCCAATGCCGCGAGCCTGCCCTTCTGTTGTAACGAACCGTAGAGATCGCGCTGCATGGCGGCCAGTTCGCGCTCGGCGATGCCGATCTCGTCGTGACGGCCGGAGGCTTGGATGATGCGCGCGGGGTCTTCGGGGTTCTCGCTGAAATCGATCATGGCACGGGTGATGCGCGCCATCGGCCGCACCAGGAACATGTAGAGGCTGGCGAAGACCAGCATCGCCGTCACGATCGAAATACCCAGCGCCAGCCACAGCGCGCGGCGCGCATAAGACAGCATCGCGCGATGGATCGGTTTCTCGTTGACGATGACGTCGATCGCCTGCGCGCCGACGATGATGTGGGTGGGCGCCGCGATATAAAGCGTGCGGTTGCCGCCGTTGAACAGGCAATCCAGCGCATGCGCCGCCTCGCTGAAGAAATCGTCCCTGGCGAGATCGATCTTCACGTCGATATGGCCGGGCACGCTTTCGGGCAGGAACAGCACCTTCTTGTCCGGCTGGGTGAGCATGACGGCGAGCGCGCCGGCGCGGGTCACCAGCTTGCTCTGGAGCCCAACGGAGAACTCCCGTTTCTCCACCTCGGTCAGCGGCAGGATGGCGATCTCGGCCGCCTCGATATGGTTGTCGAGCAGGCTTCGGTGATAGCGCGCCACCGAGGGCACGAAGATCAGGATCTGGGTCAGCATGGCGTAGAACAAGGTCAGCAGCAGGAGCCGCCCGGACAGGCTGTGGATAACCAGCCTCCAGGCGGACTTCGCGCTGAGCCCGAGCCGTCCCATAACCGCATAGACCATCAAGGAATCGGGGCTGGCAAGCGGGGGAACCGGCAAAACCCAACACTTGGAGTTGACCAGCCGTTGACAGGGGTGGGTCCGGCTCTCTAGAACCCCGCCTCCGTCGGCCCATCGGGGCCTACTTGTCCGGAGACTGCCATGAAGCGCCCCTATCAACCGAGCAAGATCGTGCGCAAGCGCCGCCACGGCTTCCGCTCGCGCATGGCCACGGCCGGGGGCCGCAAGGTGCTGGCGCGCCGCCGCGCCCATGGCCGCAAGAAGCTCTCCGCCTAGTCTTCAGCTGGACCGGCTGAAAATCCGCGCCGATTTCCTGCGGGCCGCCAGGGGAACCCGCCGTTCCGTGGGCGCGCTGACCTTAGAAACCTGCCCAACACCTGAAGATTCCGCCCAGCCGGAGCGCATCCGCGTCGGCTTCACGGCCAGCCGCAAGGTGGGCAACGCCGTCGCCCGCAACCGGGCCAAGAGACGGCTGAGGGCCGCCGCTGCGGCGCTCCTTCCCCTTTATGGTTCCCCGGGCAATGACTATGTTCTGGTCGCGCGGACGGCGACCCTGACACGGCCCTTTCCGGCCCTGCTCGACGACCTCAAAGCCGCGCTTGTCCGGACGAAAGCCAAAGCCTGATATGCAGCCCCCGTCCCTCGCCGCGGCCGCCCTGATGGCGCCCATCCGACTGTACCGGCGCTACCTCTCGCCGCTGCTGCCGCCCAAATGCCGCTACACCCCCACCTGTTCGGCCTATGCGATTGAGGCCATAGAGGTGCACGGCGCGCTGAAGGGCTCGGGCCTCGCCGCGCGCCGGCTGTTGCGCTGCCATCCCATCACCTGGCTCGGCGGTTCGTCGGGCTACGATCCCGTTCCCCCAAAAAATCTGGGTTAAATAGAAGAAGCCATGAACGAGAACCGCAACCTCATCCTCGCCTTCGCGCTGTCGGCCATCGTGCTTGTCGGCTGGGAATATTTCGTCGCCGGCCCGCAGATGAAGGCCGAGCAGGCGAAGGCCGCCTATCAGGCGCATCTGCACCAGGCAGCCGCGAAGCCCGGCAGTGCGCCGGCCGCGGGCCCGCAGCAATCCGCGCAGCAGGTGGCGGCGCAATCCTCCACGCAGCAATCCAATGTCGGCCAGATGAGCCGCGATCAGGCGCTGAAGGTTGGTGGCCCGCGTGTCGCCATCGACACGCCGACGGTGGACGGTTCGCTGCAATTGCAGGGCGCGCGCTTCGACGATCTCAGGCTCAAGCAATATCACTGGACGCCCGATCCCAAGAGCCCGGAGATCGTGCTGTTCTCGCCCAAGGGCACCAAGCTTCCCTATTTCGCGCAATATGGCTGGGCGGCGGATCCCGCGGCACCCGTGGCCGTGCCCGGCGAGGCAACGACATGGAAGCTGGCCAGCGGCACGACGCTCTCGCCCGGCCATCCGGTGACACTCAGTTGGGACAACGGACACGGCCTCGTCTTCAACCGCACCATCGCGGTGGACAACGAGTACATGTTCTCCATCTCCGATGCCGTCGCCAACAAGACGGGCAAACCTGTTCGCCTCTTCCCCTATGCCCAGGTGGTCCGCGACGGCGTGCCGGACGAGAAGCATTATTTCTCGCTGCATGAAGGCTTCGTCGGCATCATCAACAACAGCCTGAACGATCCGTCCTATGACGACGTGAAGCCCGATCAACCGCCGCAGACCTTCAACTCCACCGGCGGCTGGCTCGGCATCACCGACAAATATTGGATGGCGACGCTGATCCCGGCGCAAAGCGAGACCTTCGACGGCTCCTACCACTCGCTGGTGCCGAACGGCGTGAAGACCTATTGGGCGGAGTATCACCTCACCGGCAAGACCATCGCGCCCGGCACGACGCTCACCATCGACCAGCGCCTCTTCGCCGGCGCCAAGAAATACGACCTGCTGACCGATTACCGCGACAAGACCAACGTGCCGCGCTTCGAGATGGCGATCGACTGGGGCTGGTTCTTCTTCTTCACCAAGCCGATGTTCTGGCTGCTCGACTTCTTCAACCGTGTGTCGGGCAATTTCGGCATCGCGATCCTGCTGCTCACCGTCACCATCCGCTTCCTCTTCTTTCCCATCGCCAGCACGCAGTTCAAGTCGATGAGCCGGATGAAGAAGCTTCAGCCGCAGGTGGAGGCCATCAAGGAGCGCTTCGCCGAAGACAAGGTGCGCCAGCAGCAGGAGATGATGGAGCTCTACAAGCGCGAGAAGGTGAACCCGGTTTCCGGCTGCCTGCCCGTGTTCATCCAGATCCCCGTCTTCTTCTCGCTCTACAAGGTGCTGCTCGTCACCATCGAGATGCGCCACGCGCCGTTCTTCGGCTGGATCCACGACCTGTCGTCACCCGATCCGACGTCGTTCATCAATCTCTTCGGCCTGTTGCCGTTCTCCGTGCCGACTTTCATCCCGGCGATGATCTCCGTCGGCATCTGGCCGATCCTGATGGGTGGAACGCAATGGCTGCAGAGCAGGCTGAACCCCGCGCCCACCGATCCGGTGCAGGCGCGCATGTTCGCCTTCATGCCCTTGATCTTCACCTTCATGCTGGCGTCGTTCCCGGTGGGCCTGGTGATCTATTACACATGGTCCAACCTGCTCGGCATCGCGCAGCAATGGTTCATCATGAGCCGCCAGGGCGTGGAGATTCACCTGTTCAAGAATCTCGGCTTCGGGCAACCGGCGCAGAAGATGGCGGCCGCGCCCAAGACCATCGAAGGCAAGGCGAAGGTCATCGCGCCGGACGACAATAAATAGCCATCCCATCTGTGTCATGGCCCGCGAATGTGGGCCACCCAGGTGACGCCTATACTGTGCTGGTGAGTAGAAAAGAATTCTGGCGACCTCCAAGGTCGCGACGCTATCAACTGGGTGGCCCGCATTCGCGGGCCATGACACTGCGTGATACCAAATGACACTGAGCTTGAAATGACCGACGAAGTCCCCGATCCCGAATTCGCGCGCAAGCTCTTCGCGGGCGCCTGCGATTTCGTGGCAGGGGCGCAGGATATCGACGCGATCCCGGCGCCGACTTTGCCGGAGATCGCCTTTGTCGGCCGCTCCAATGCCGGCAAGTCGAGCCTCATCAACGCGCTCACCGGGCGCAACGCGCTGGCCAGGGTTTCGAAAACGCCCGGCCGCACGCGGCAGATCAATTTCTTCAAGCTGGCCGACGCGCTGATGCTGGCCGACCTGCCGGGCTATGGCTACGCCCAGGCCTCCAAGGAACTGACCGCCCAGTGGCAGCAGCTGATCTTCGATTATCTGCGCGGACGGGCGAGCCTGCGCCGCGTGATCCTCTTGGTGGATGCGCGCCGCGGCGTGATGGACACCGACACCGAGGCGATGAAGCTGCTGGATGAATCTGCCGTCTCCTATATCGTCACGCTCACCAAGATCGACACGCTGAAGCCCTTCGAGCGCGAAGCCGCACTTGCCAGGGTTAAGGAGGCCATCGCGCCCCGGATCGCGGCCTATCCCGAGATCCTTTCCACCTCGTCCCTCAGCAAGGAGGGACTTGAGCCCGTGAAGCTGCATCTGGCCACGCTGGCCGCGCGTTGACTTCTCGTCTATAAGCCCTGAAATCCCGAGGTCATCATGGCGCTGCAGGACGATACCGGCTTGGACCGCAATATGCGCGTGCTGGCCCGTTGGCGTTCCACCGCGCGGGTGCTGGTCGAGGCGCTGCCTTACATCCTGCGTTATGACAACCAGACCATCGTCGTGAAATATGGCGGCAACGCCATGGGAGACGGCGTGGCGCAGAGCTTCGCGCAAGACATCGTGCTGATGAAGCAGACCGGCGTGGACCCCATCGTGGTCCATGGCGGCGGCCCGCAGATCGGCGCCATGCTGAAGAACCTGGGCATCGCCTCCACCTTCATCGACGGCTTGCGCGTCACCGACGAAGCGGCCGTGAAGGTGGTCGAGATGGTGCTTGCCGGTTCCATCAACAAGGAGATCGTGCAGGGCATCAACGCGGCCGGCGGCAAGGCCGTGGGCATCTCGGGCAAGGACGGCAACCTCGTCGTCGCCCGCAAGGTGCAGAAGACACGCATCGATCCGGCCACCGGCAAGGAGGTCGAAGTCGATTATGGTTTCGTGGGCGAGCCGGACCAGATCAATCCCGAAGTGCTGCACACCATCATCAAATCCGATCTCATCCCCGTGGTGGCGCCCATCGGCGTTGGGCACAACGGCGAGACCTTCAACATCAACGCAGACACGGTGGCCGGCGCCATCGCCGGCGCCATGTCCGCCTCGCGCATGCTGCTGCTCACCGACGTGGAAGGCGTGCTCGACAAAGACGGCAAGCTGATCCCGCGCCTCAACCTGGCGCAGGCCCGCGCGCTGATCGCCAACGGCACCATCTCCGGCGGCATGATCCCCAAGATCGAAACCGCGATCGACGCGGTGGAGCGCGGCGTTTCCGCCGCCGTCATACTCGATGGGCGCATCCCGCATGTGCTGCTGCTCGAGATCTTCACCGAGCACGGCGCCGGCACGATGATCACGGCGGAATGATCCGGGCGCTTCTTCTCACGCTGGGCTTATGCGCGGTGGCGGCGCCCGCCTCCGCCGCCGTCACCCTGTGCAACCAGACGACCTATATCCTCTACACCGCGGTCGGCTATCAAAGCGGTTCGCAGGCCATCACCCAGGGCTGGACGCGCATCCCGCCCGGCGATTGCGCGACGCCCAAGCTGCAGCCAGTGGGGCAGTTCTTCTTCCTTTCCGCGAAATCCAGCCGCGCCCATTCAGGACCGTCGCATGTCTGGGGCGGGGCGCTTCGCTACTGCGTGAAGGACACGGATTTCAATCTGAAAACCGCGCTCGGCGCGCAATCCTGCGGCAGCGACGATGCGTTCCTGACGCCCTTCTCGCCGGTCAACACCGGCGGCGCGGCTTCGTGGACGACGACGCTCACGGAATCCTCCCGCATCGCCTCGCTGGATGTCGCGCGCGCCATCGGCATCGCGCGGCTGCTGAACGACATCGGCTACAAGATCGTGCCCGACAAAGGCCCGGCCAACAAAAGCTTCGACGATGCGCTGAAGAAATTCAAAGCCAAGATGCGCATGCCCACGACCGCCAGCAACGACGAATTGTTCGACGCGCTGGAGACCGAGGCGCTGAAGGCCACCGCCCCCGCCGGTTATTCCGTCTGCAACGACAGCGACGGCGACATCTGGGCCGCCATCGGCCTCAAGCAAGGCAATGACTGGCTCTCCCGCGGCTGGTGGAAAGTGGCGCCCGGTGCCTGTGCGCGGACCATCGCTACGCCGCTCGCCAACGACAAGATCTGGCTCTTGGTGCAAGGCCCCACGCGCCACACATTGGTGGGCGGCCCGGACCGCTTCTGCATCACCGATCTGGAATTCGAGACGCACGCCCGCGACAAATGCCAGACCCACGGCCTGTCGGAAGAAGGTTTTGCGGCAACGAACACCAAGGGCCTGCCGGGCTACGCGGTGCATATCGGCAACAACGGATTGGTACCGACCAAGCCCGCGGCGAACTAACCCTTCACTTCGAAGTAGCCCAGATGCCAGCGCATCTCGTCTTCCGTCATGGGGAAGGCGACACCGCCGCGAGCGGGAAGGAGATCGGTCGCACCCAGATGCATCACGAAGGTCTGGATCTTGAAGGCAGCGCGCATCGGCAGGCCGGCCCGCCAGACCAGCGCCGTGATCGCCTTCGCCGCACCGGATTGCAGGATGCGGCGCACGGTTTCCGCGGGCACCTTGGCGAGCAATGCCAGCGACGCGATCACCGTCTCGCGCTTGCCCGCTTCGGCGGCGCTTTCCACGAAGTTGTCGTCGAGCTTACCCGCGCGGAACAGGCGTTCGGCCTCGGACGCCGGGCTTGAGTCACGATCGTGATCCAGGTCACCGCCTTCGAGGCGCGCGCGAAGCTGGCGGGTGAGGATCTGCTGCGTCTCGTCATCCAGCTTGTGGCGCGCAGCGAGCCGCTCGATCAGCGAGGCGCCGACGAAGCCCGCGATGCGCCGGATGGCGCGCTGGGAAAGATCGCTGCGCAACACCAGCGGCAGATGCCAGGCGCGCACCTTGGTGGCATGCTCGATGATCTTGTCCAGGGTCTGCTGGCGAATCTCGGCGGTGGAGTTCGACAGCAACTCCGCCACCGCCGGCTCATCCATCACCGAGCCGATGGCTTCCGACACACTGGCGCCCAAGGGCCTGCGCCGCGCGATGGCCTTCAGCGCATGGCGCGCCTGCGCGGTCGTGACGATCTCGATCAGATCGGCATCCGACAGCAGCGGCGAATATTCCAGGATCGGCGCCGACACGCTTTCGACGTCGCGGGCGAGCTGCTTGATGACGCGCTTGGGCACGCAATCCAGCATCTTGATCTCTTCGGCCAGCACCTGGCGCACACGGGGAAGCTGGTCCTTCGCCAGCGCCTCCAGCGTCTCGATGGTGAGCACGCGCATGCGGCTCTGCCCGTCTTTCGGCAAGCTCGGCATCAGCCGCCCGATCTTGCGGGCGAGCTCGATGCGCACTTCGCTATCCGTATCGCCCGCGAGCAGACGGTTGGCATGCGGCGGGCTCATCGGATTGGCGGCGACGGCGCGGCGTGCGTTGGAGTGCCCCTCCGTCGCCAGGAACATCAGCACTTCCGGCGCGGCGTCGGCGCGGGCAGCCAATTCCTCGCGCGCGGCCTGCCCGCGTTCCTCCAGAATGCGCAGCACCTCCTCGCGTCCCAGCAAGGGCGGCAAATGCGCGTCTTTCGTGCGTTCCATGGGCGGTTCCTCAACCGCTATTCTGGCAACCTGCTGTTAAGACCCGTTAAAGATGGATGGTTAGCGCAAGCTTGCACCGATCCCGCACATGCCGCACTTTGCCCCCATGTCCACCCAGCAAAACGGCGCCGATCTCCGCCATATCCGCGCCTGGATCTTCGATCTGGACAACACGCTCTACCCCGCCCAAGCCGACCTCTTCGTGCAGATAGACGCGCGAATGACGGACTATGTGGCGCGCATGCTGGGCCTCGGGCGCGAGGAAGCCCGCAGGTTGCAGAAGGAGCATTACCGCGTCCACGGCACCACCCTGAACGGGCTGATGAAGCTGCACGGCATAGACCCGGAGGATTTCCTGGCCAAGGTGCACGACATCGACCTGTCCGCGCTGACGCCCGATCCGTCGCTGGCCGAGGGCTTGGCGCGGCTGCCGGGCCAGCGCATCGTCTTCACCAATGGCTGCCGCGATCACGCCAAACGCGTGCTGGCAAAGCTTGAGCTCTCCCATCTGTTCGACGCCGTGATGGACATTCGCGCCATCCGCTTCCAGCCCAAGCCCGATCCGGAGGCCTATCGCACGGTGCTGGAATACACCGGCGTGGCGGCATCGCAGGCGGTGATGTTCGAGGATATCGCGCGCAATCTTGTCGCCCCGCATGAACAGGGCTGGACGACGGTGTGGCTGAAGAACGGATCGGAATGGTCCCGCCAAGGCCCGGCCGAGCCGATTGCCGGGCCGGAGCATATCCACTATGAGATCGACGATCTCGCGTCTTTCCTTCACAGCATCCGGGTCTGACACATGGACGAATTGATCCGCACCATCGACGCCGCCTGGGAGGCGCAAGACACGTTCGATACGAGCACGACCGGCGCCGTGCGCGACGCCGTCGAGACCGCGCTGAAGCGGTTGGATTCGGGCGAGTTGCGCGTCGCCGAGAAGGCCCATGGCGAGTGGCATGTGCAACAATGGCTGAAGAAGGCCGTGCTGCTCTCCTTCCGCCTCAATCCCATGAAGCCAATCAGCGGCGCGCCGGGCGATGCCTCCTGGTGGGACAAGGTGGATTCGAAATTCGCCGGCTGGGGCGCCGAGGAATTCAAGCACGCCGGATTCCGCGCGGTGCCAGGCGCGGTGGTGCGCCACTCAGCCTACATCGCCAGGGGCGTGGTACTGATGCCCTCTTTCGTGAACATCGGCGCCTATGTCGGCGAGAACACAATGGTGGACACCTGGGCCACCGTCGGTTCCTGCGCGCAGATCGGCGCCAACTGCCACATCTCCGGCGGCGCCGGTATCGGCGGCGTGCTGGAGCCGCTGCAGGCGGCGCCCGTAATCATCGAGGACAATTGCTTCATCGGCGCGCGCTCCGAAGTGGCGGAAGGCGTGATCGTAGGCGAAGGCTCGGTGCTTTCCATGGGCGTCTATCTCGGCCAGTCGACCAAGATCGTGGACCGCGCGACAGGCGAAATCTTCTACGGCCGCGTGCCGCCCTATTCGGTGGTGGTGGCGGGCAATATGCCCGGCGGGCCCAACAGGCCGTCGCTTTACTGCGCCGTGATCGTCAAGCGGGTGGACGCGAAGACGCGCTCCAAGACCTCGATCAACGAATTGCTGCGGGATTGATGCGCCCGGGCCGCTTCCTGTTTGGATTGCGCGGCCGTCTGCCGCGGGCGGGTTACTGGATCTATGTCGCGATCGCGGCGCCGCTCTTCGTAGGACTGATCCTCATCTATTACATGTATGCGATGTCGTTTCCCGGTGCGTATGAGAACGGCGGGCCGACGCCGTGGCCGACGGGCGTGCTCGGCACGCTGGGTGCGGTCGTGTATTTCGCCGCGTTGGGATCGCTCGTCTATGCCGGCCTCGCCGTCGCCATCAAGCGCCTGCACGATCGCGATAAGGGAGCGGGCTGGGCCGTGCTGTTCCTGATCATGCCGCCCGCCATCCTGGTGGGGCTTCAGGAACTGATCGACAGCGGCCACCCGCTGCCGGTGCCGCTGCATTACATCTCATATGCCTTATATCTCTGGGCACTGGTGGAGTTGGGTTTCCTGCGCGGCGACAGCGGCGCGAACCAGTTCGGTCCCGATCCGCTCGCCACCGACCCACCCACCGTCGAGTAGCGCATGATCGATCCCATCGCGCTCGCGCAAGATCTCATCCGCTGTCCTTCCGTGACGCCGGACGATGCGGGCGCGCTGGCGATCCTTGAACACGTGCTGGTCGGTATGGGCTTCACCTGCCATCGCCTCCGCTTCGAAGCACCCGGCACCGCACCCATCGAGAACCTCTATGCAAGGCTGGGAACGAACGCACCCAATTTCTGCTTCGCGGGACACACCGACGTGGTGCCGCCCGGCGACGCCAAGCTCTGGCGCTATCCGCCCTTCGCCGCCGAGATAAAAGATGGCGTCCTCTACGGGCGCGGCGCCGCCGACATGAAATCCGCCATCGCCGCGTTCGTCGCGGCGCTCGATGGTTTCCAGCCTAAAGGCTCCATCAGCCTGCTGATCACCGGCGATGAAGAAGGCCCCGGCGTCAACGGCACGCAGGCTGTGCTGCGCTGGCTGGACGAACACGGCGAAAAGATCGATCACTGCCTGGTGGGCGAACCCACCGCCACGGCGGCGGCCGGCGACACGATCAAGATCGGCCGGCGCGGCTCGATCAACACCACCGTCACGGTGACAGGCCGGCAAGGCCATGTCGGCTATCCGCACAAGGCGATCAACCCGATCCCCGCGCTGGCGAAGCTGATCGACAGGCTCTCCACCCCGCTTGACGACGGCACGGCGCATTTCGATCCCTCCACGCTGGCTTTCACGACCGTGGATGTCGGCAACAAGGCCTCCAACGTCATCCCCGCCGAGGCGCGGGCGCATTTCAACATCCGCTTCAACGACCGCCATTCCGCCGACAGCCTGAAGACGCATATCGCGAAAGCCGCAGAGGAGGTCTCGCGCGAGACGGGCGCGGAGATCACCTGCGAGAGCATCGTAGGCGGCCATGTGTTCCTCACCGAACCCGGAACGTTCGTGACTCTCTTGTCCGATGCCATCGCCCGCGCCATCGGAACCGCGCCGGAACTTTCCACCACCGGCGGTACATCGGACGCGCGCTTCATCAAGGACCATTGCCCCGTGGCGGAAATCGGCCTTCCCGGCGGCACCATGCATATGGCGGATGAATGCGTGGTGGTCGCGGAAATCCAAAGTCTCGCCAGGATTTACCGTGAAATTCTCAAGGCCTATTTCGCGAACCCGCCAAAATGAGTGCTATCGGCATCTTCGATTCCGGCATGGGCGGCCTCACCGTCATGCGCGCGCTGATGGCGCGGTTGCCGCGCGAGCAATTCCTCTATCTGGGCGACACCGCGCGCCTGCCCTACGGCACCAAGAGCGGCGACACCGTCACGCGCTATGCCGTGCAGGCCGTCGGTGCGCTGATGAAGCGTAAGGTGAAGCTTGTGGTCGTCGCCTGCAACACGGCGTCTGCCGTGGCTCTGCCCGCGCTGGAAGCGGCACTCGCGCCGGTGCCCGTGATCGGCGTGGTCGAGCCGGGCGCGGAAGCAGCCCTCGCCGCATCCCCGCAAGGCCCCATCGCCATCATCGCGACGGAGGGCACGGTCAAAGGCGGCGCCTATCGCCGCGCGATCCGCGCACTATCGGCGGACGTGCCCGTGGTGCAGCAGGCCTGCCCGCTGTTCGTGCCGCTGGCGGAAGAAGGCATTGTGGACGGTGAGATCGCGGAAGCCGTCGCGCGGCGCTATCTGGAACCTCTGTTCTCCACCATGCCGCGCCCCAACTGCCTGGTGCTGGGCTGCACGCATTATCCCGCGCTGCGTGGCGTGATTGCGAAAATCGCCGGACCGGATGTGACACTGGTGGACAGCGCCGCCACCGTGGCCATCGCCGTCGAAAAGAAACTGCGGGAACTGCATCTCGAAGGCAGCAGCGGTGGCGCGCACAACTTCCTTGTCACCGACGCCCCGGACCGCATCGCGCGCGTGGGCGAAATCTTCCTGGGCCAGCCCATCGATCCCGGCGCCATCGAACTCGTCGATCTTCAGTAATCGACCTGCACCAGATAAAGCCCTTCCGGCGGCGCAACGGGGCCACAGGCGGCGCGGTCTTTTGCCTCCAGCGCGTCCTTCACGTCGCGCGGCTGCCACTTGCCCTCGCCCACCAGCTTCAACGAACCCACCATGGAGCGCACCTGGTTGTGCAGGAACGACCGTGCCGACGCCTCGATATGCACCTCGTCTCCGGCGCGGCGGACTTCCAAGCGGTCGAGCGTCTTCACCGGCGACTTGGCCTGGCATTCGGCGGCGCGGAAGGTGGTGAAATCGTGCTGGCCGACCAGCGCCTTCGCTGCCGCATCCATCGCCTCGGCATCGAGAGAACGCATGACATGCCAGACGCGCCCACGCTCCAGCGCCGGCGGGCTGCGGCGGCAGAGCACACGATAGAAGTAGTGGCGCCCGGTGGCGGAGAAACGCGCGTGGAAATCGCCAGCCGCTTCGGCTGCCCAGATCACCGAGATGGCGGCGGGGCGGAGATAATGGTTCAGCGCATCGCGGATCTTGTCCGCCGCGTAGTCTTTCGTGAGATCGAAATGCGCCGATTGTGCCATTGCGTGTACGCCCGCATCGGTGCGCCCCGCGCCCGTCACGGTCGAGACCTCGCCCGTCATCTTGAACAGCGCCTCTTCCAGCGCGCCCTGCACTGACGGCCCATTGTCTTGCCGCTGCCAGCCGACGAGACCGGTGCCGTCATATTCCACGATGAGACGATAGCGCGCCATCAGCCCAGCCGCTCGCCCTTGCTCAGCACAAAGCCACGCAGCAGATCGGTGGCGCTCATCGCTGCTTTGCCTGCGCGCTGTAGACGCAGGAGGCGCAGCGCGCCATCACCGCACGCGATGGTCAGCGCATCATCGAGAATTTCGCCGGGCGTGCCTTTGCCGCTCACCGGTTCAGCATAGAGAATCTTCAGCCGCTCGCCTTTCGCTTCGCACCAGGCGCCGGGCACGGGCGAAAGGCCGCGGATCAGGCAATCGAGTTCGGATGCGGGCTTCGTCCACTCGATGCGCGCTTCGTCCTTCAGGATTTTCTTGGCGTAGGTGACGCCTGCTTCCGGCTGCGGCGTTTCCGTGATCGTTCCGCGCTCCAGCGCCGCCAGCGCGCGCGCCATCAGGTCGGCGCCGAGGCGCGACAGTTCGTCATGCAGATCGCCATAGGTCTTGCGGCCCACCGGCGTGCGCTCGGCCATCAGCACGGGGCCGGTGTCGAGGCCTTCTTCCATGCGCATGACCATCACGCCGGTCTCCGCGTCGCCCGCCATGATCGAACGCTGGATCGGCGCGGCGCCCCGCCAGCGCGGCAGGAGTGAGCCGTGCAGGTTGAAGCAGCCGAGCTTCGGCGCATCGAGGATGGGCTTGGGCAGGATGAGCCCATAAGCGACAACGATGGCCGCGTCCAAATCCAGCGCGGCGAAGTCCGCCTGGTCCGCTTCGTTACGCAGCGAGATCGGCGTGCGCACGGCGAGGCCATGCGTCGCGGCGAGTTTGGCGATGGGCGACGGCTCTTCGCCGAGGCCACGGCCCTTTGGCCGCGCGGGCTGGGAGTAGACGGCAGCGATCTCGTGGCCTTGGCCGATCAACTCGCTAAGCGTGGGCACGGCGAAATCGGGCGTGCCCAGAAAGGCCAGCCGCAGCGCCATCTCAGCCCGTTTCTTTCAGCCGCTTGGCCTTGGTGAGCTTGCGCATCACGATGGAGCGCTTGAGCTTCGACAGATGGTCGAGGAACAGCACGCCGTTCAGGTGATCCATCTCATGCTGCAGGCAGGTGGCGAAGATGCCGTCTGCCTCGACTTCCTGCTTCGCGCCGTCGCGATCGAGATAGCCGACGCGCACCCTGGCGGGGCGATCGACATCTTCCCAGATTTCCGGCACCGACAGGCAGCCTTCCTGGAAGGTGGCCAGTTCGTCCGACGCCCAGAGGATTTCCGGGTTGATGAAGGCCAGCGGATTCTTCTTGCCGTCGCGCTGGTCGATATCCATTACCAGCACCCGCTTGGGCACGCCGACCTGGACGGCGGCCAGCCCGATGCCGTCGGCCGCGTACATGCTCTCGACCAGATCGTCGATCAGCCAGCGGATCTCGTCATCCACCTTGCCCACGGGTTCGGAGATGGCTTTCAGCCGGGGATCGGGCGCGGTAAGGATGGGACGGATGCTCATGGGGCGGAAATAGGCGAGCCTCGGGCCTTGGTCAAGAGAACGCGGAAACCATGGATTTTGCTTATGTGATTTTGGCCGCGGCGCTGGTGATTTCGGCGGCGCTGGTGGTTTTCGCGCTGCGCCGCCCGGCGGCCACCGCGCCACCGCCCGACCCTCGGCTGGATACGGTTATCGCGGCCCAGGGCGGCATCTCCGAACGCTTCCAGCAGACCCTGGAATCCCAGGCGCAACTCCAGAAGACCTTGGCCGAGCGCATCGACGCGCTGAATGCGCGGTTGGGCGAGACTCTGACGGAATCCGCCACCAAGACGGCCGAGACGCTGGGCGGCATCCAGACGCGGCTGACGGTGATCGACGAGGCGCAGAAGAACATCTCTGCCCTGTCCGGCCAGGTGGTGAGCCTGCAACAGGTGCTTTCCAACAAGCAGGCGCGCGGCGCCTTCGGCCAGCAGCAGATGGAAGAGATCGTGCGCGACGGGCTGCCCGCCAATCTCTACGAATTCCAGGGGCGGCTCTCCAACGGCAAGCAGCCGGATTGCAAGATCATCCTGCCCGGCAACAAGGCCTGCATCGTCATCGATTCCAAATTCCCGCTGGAGGGCTTCCAACTGCTGCGCGCCGCCACGGCCGACGACGACCGCAAGAAGGCAATGGCGCGGGTACGCAGCGACGTGTTGCTGCATGTGAGCGACATTGCGGAGAAATATCTCATCCCGGGCGAAACGCAGACGCCAGCCATCATGTTCGTGCCGTCGGAATCCATCTATGCCGATCTGCATGAGAGCTTTCCGGACGTGATCCAGAAGGCGCACCGGTCGCAGGTCATCGTGGTGTCGCCCAACATCCTCATGCTCGCCATCAACACCATCCAGACGGTGATGAAGGACGCCCGCATGCGCGAACAGGCCAGCCTGATCCAGAAGGAAGTGGGCTCGCTCGTCAGCGATGTGAAGCGGCTGGGCGACCGGGTAGACAATCTGCAGCGCCACTTCAACCAGGCCGAAGCGGATATCAAAGACATCACCGTCTCCGCCGGGAAGATCGTGTCGCGCGGCGACAAGATCGCCAATGTGGAACTGGCCGCACCCGTCGAAGCTCTGGAAGCCCCCGATGCGTAACGACACACTCACCACCATCGCCATCGCCATTCTCGCGATGTGCCTCGCCACCGCCGCCCACGAAGCGCTCGGCCATGGCAGCGCCTGTCTCTTGTTGGGCGGGCATATCACGCAGCTCACCAGCGTCTATTTCGATTGCTCGGTGCATCGCGAGATCTGGATTCCGGCGGGCGGACCGCTCGGCAATCTCGCGGCCGCTCTACTGGCGTGGATCGGGCTGCGCGTCGCCACCGGCGGCCGGATGCGTCTGTTCCTGATGCTGCTTTTCGCCTTCAGCATTTTCTGGTTCGCGGGCTACGTGCTCTATTCCGCGGTGAAGTCGCAAGGCGACAACGCCATCGTAGCGCAAATGCTGTTTGGCGATCCGGACTGGCGCTGGCGCGCGGGTCTCGGCGTATTGAGCGTGCTGGTCTATTGGATCGGGCGTTCCCAAATCGCCGGACGCACCGCGACGCTGCGCATCGCCTGGGTGGCCGGACTCATCAGCGCCGCGCTCGCGGCCCTTCTCTATGCGCCCGACCGCCTGGAAGCCCTGCACCAGGCCGCCCTTGAGATCGGCGCAGCCTCCTGGCCGCTGCTGCTCCCAACCCGCGCCGGAGAAAACGAGCCGGAGGTGACACGCAGCTTCGAATGGATCGCGATGTCGGTTCTTGTGTTTATCGGCTTCGCTGTAACGCTCGGTCACGGACTGCCGTCATAACGACCGGCGGGCCTTGAAGGCGGCGCTGAGGGTGCCTTCGTCCAGATAATCGAGCTCGCCGCCGACGGGAACGCCGTGGGCCAAACGTGTGACCTTCACGCCCAGCGGCGTCAGCGTGTCCATCAGATAGTGTGCGGTGGTCTGGCCTTCGACGGTGGCGTTCATGGCGAGGATGACTTCCTCGACGCCCCCTTTTACGCGCGACGCAAGCGCCGCGACGTTAAGCTTTTCCGGCGTGATGCCGTCCAGCGCGGAAAGCGCCCCGCCCAGCACGTGGTATTTGCCACGAAACACAGAGGCGCGCTCCAGCGCCCAGAGATCGGCCACGTCTTCCACCACGCAGAGCAGATGCTCGTCGCGGCGCGGGTCGCGGCAGAGCGAACAGGGCGACGCGGTATCGAGATTGCCGCAGATCTCGCAAGTCTTGATCGCCGACGCCGCTTCGCGCATGGCCGCGCCCAAGGGCTCGAGCAGCACTTCCTTCTTCTTCAGCAGCACCAGCGCGGCGCGGCGCGCCGAACGTGGGCCGAGGCCCGGCAGCTTGGCCAGCAATTGCACCAGACGCTCGATTTCCGGACCGGCCACTTACGAGTCCTCAGACGGCGCGGCCGGCGCCTCTTCCACGGTGAGCTCACGCACCGTCATGATCTCCGCACCCGGGAAGCGGTCCAGTACGGCGCGCACCAAGGGCTCTTGCGCCACGCTTTCAATCTTGGCCGAGGCGACGGAGCGCTTCTGCTCGGCGATGGTGGGTGCGCCGCCTTCGCGCGCCACCGTCACCACCCAGCGCTGGCCCGTCCATTCCTTCAGCTTCTGCGCAAGATCGCCGGACAATGTGCGCGGCGCGCGCGAGGAGGGGCGGAATTCGATCTGGCCCGGCTCGATGCGCACCAGATGAACGTCGTTCTCCAAATGCACTTTCAGAATTGCCGCGCCCTTGGCCCCGGCCAGTGCGACGATGTCTTCCAGCGAGCGCAGGATCGGCGCGTTCTGGATTTCAGCGGTGGGCTGCGGGGCACGTTGCACGGCGGCCTGCCCACCGGTTGATGTCGAGACTGTGGCGCGCACCCCCTCACCCCGGCCCTCTCCCCCTGCGGAGGCGAGGGAAGACTTGGGGCGCGGCTCGCCGTCCAACAGGTCACGCACCAGTTTGTCCGTGGGCGGAAGATCGGCGGCGTAGGCCAGCCGGATCAGCGCCATCTCGGCGGCCTGGATGGGGCGGGTGGCGTCGCGTACCTCAAACAGGCCCTTGAGCAGCATCTGCCAGGTGCGGGAGAGCGTGGGGACGGAGAGCTTCGCCGACATCTCCGCGGCGCGGCGCGCTTCGCTACTGCCGCCGTCGAAGAAGCCTTCCGCGCCAGGCGCCACGCGCAGGCGGGTGAGGAAGTGCGTCGTCTCGATCAGGTCCTGCATCACAGCAAGCGGATCGGCGCCACGGTCGTAGAGTTCGGAGAGATCGGTCAAGGCTTCCGCGATCTTGCCGCCCATCAGCTTCTCGAACAGGTCGAGGATGCGGCCGCGATCGGCGAGGCCCAGCATGGAACGAACGTTTTCGCCGGCGATCATCCCGCCCTCGCCATGCGCGATGGCCTGATCGAGCAGCGATAGCGAGTCGCGCACGCTGCCTTCCGCGGCACGCGCGATGAGGGCGAGCGCCGCGTCTTCAATCGCGACGCCTTCCTTCCCCGCAATCCCCTTCAGGTGGGCGACAAGCTCGGCCGTCTCCACCCGGCGCAGATCGAAACGCTGGCAGCGCGACAGCACCGTCACCGGCACCTTGCGGATCTCGGTGGTGGCGAAGACGAATTTCACATGCGGCGGCGGTTCTTCCAGCGTCTTCAGCAAGCCGTTGAAAGCCTGCTTGGACAGCATGTGCACTTCGTCGATGATGTAGACCTTGTAGCGCGCCGAGGCCGGGGCATAGCGCACGCCCTCGATGATCTCGCGCACGTCGTCGATGCCGGTGCGGGAGGCCGCGTCCATCTCCTGGACGTCGACATGGCGGCTCTCGGCGATGGCCACGCAAGGCTCGCAGACGCCGCAGGGATGGATGGTCGGTTCGGTGCGCTTGCCGTCCGCGCCGATGCAATTCAGCGCGCGGGCGATGATGCGCGCCGTGGTCGTCTTGCCCACGCCGCGCACGCCGGTGAGCATGAAGGCATGCGCGATGCGCCCCGTGGCGAAAGCATTGGAGAGGGTGCGGACCAGCGCCTCCTGCCCGATCAGGCCGGTGAAATCCTGCGGGCGGTATTTGCGGGCCAGGACGCGGTAAGCCTCCTCCTTCTGGGGGGCTTCCAGGCCGGGCAAAGCGATCTCGGACTCGTCCATGGGCCGATTATAGCAAGCCCGAACGCCGGATGGCGCGGTTTCGGGCAATTGTTGTGGAAAGGTGGGAGCCCGGCCGCGACCCGATGCGGATTCGTTACGGCTGCTTCCTTCCGGACCTGACCGGGTTGGCGAGCGCGTCGTCCACAACCGGACTCCCGGGCGCGATATAGGACGCCCGGAGAGAAATTGCGAGTCGGCCCCTGCTAGGCCGTGAAGATGTCCTCGATGGAACATTTGAACAGTTTGGCGATGGCAAAAGCGAGCGGCAGGCTGGGGTCGTAACGGCCGGTCTCTATGGCGTTGACGGTCTGGCGCGAGACGTTGAGGCGGTCGGCGAGGTCGGCCTGGGTGAGGCCGCGCTCGGCCCGCAAGGCGGGGAGCCGGTTTTTCATCAGCGCCGCGCGATGTGCTGGATGGCGCCGGTGAGCGCCCAGGACACGGCAAGCGTCGGCCAGGCCCAGGTGATGGCGAGTTGCGGCAGGCCGGCATCGGCGAGGAACGAATAGGTGCAGATGAGGCAGGAGCCGATGCCGAATGCGATGGCGAGCGTCTCCAGAAGCCGCAGCCGCTCGAACTCGTCGATGCGGTTGAAATAGCGCCAGACCGCCAGCAGCATGCCCCAGATGGGAAGCGCCGGCAGGACGGTGGCGGCGATTTTGAGATCATGGTTCGACGCCTGCGCGATCAGCCAGGGACGGGCCCAGACGGCGGCGACGTAGAGCGCCGTCACGACGCCCATTTCGACGATGTAGGAACGGCCGGCATATTTGACCGGAGCTGTTGCTGCTTGCGCCATGGCGCTCTCCTTTTGTAAAGCTGGCTTTGTGTAAAGCAAACTTTACATAGGCGAGGCCCAGGGCCTTGTCAAGCGTCCTTTACACCCTTCTCGCCACGATACTTCCCCTTGGCCAGCGCCACGATCATGCCGCGCAAGGTTTGCACTTCCTGATAGGTGAGCTTGGCGCGATGCAAGGTGCCGCGGATGGCGCGCACCGTCATGTCGCGCTTGTTGGGCGGGAAGAGAAAGCCGCTATCGGCCAGCTCGCGCTCCAGATGCTCGAACAGCAGGAACATCTCCTGGCGGGTGGGCTTCCTGTGGATCGGATTGTGCTCGATGCGCGAGACGGGCGTGGTGTCGATCGCACGGAACCATTCATAGACGGTGATCAGCACCGCCTGGCCGAGATTGATCGACGCGAAACCCGCCGTCGGGATGGTGATCACGGCGTCGCAGAGCGAGACTTCCTCATTCTCCAGCCCGGCGCGTTCGTTACCGAAGAGGAGCCCGGTCTTCTGCCCAGTCGCGCGATGCAGCCGCTTCGCCGCTTCCGGCGGGGTGATGATCTCTTTCGTCGTGCCGCGTTCGCGCGCCGTGGTGGCGTAGACCATGTGCAGGTCGCCAAGCGCTTCCTTCAAGGTGGGGAAGACGCGCGCGGCATCGGTGATGGGCCGCGCCGTCACCGCCATCGCCGTCGCCCGTTCATTGGGCCAGGGACATTGCGGATCGACGATGCGCAATTCGGAAAGCCCGAAATTGGCCATGGCGCGCGCGGCGGCGCCGATATTCTCGCCGAGTTGCGGGCGGGACAGGATGATGATGGGGGCGGGGTCAGTCACGGACTCGGGCGCGGGTTCAGTCATGGGCCGCTTATAGCCGATGGCCCGCCGCCACCGCTATGCGCCGCTCATTGCTGAAGCTGATAGCGGGCGATGGCGTCCGCCACGATCTGGCTAGGTACCACAACGACATTGGAGCGGAAGAAGCGCACATGCCAGCCGCCTCCGAGCGCTGTTCCCCGGCCTTCAACGATGAGGCACAGATCGGCCGGCTGGCTGCCCAGATCGTAGAGATATTGCCCGCGCAGCCGGGGATCGCGGAATTGCGGGCTGATGAAAAGGTAATAGCCGAAGCGGTGTTCGGAATCGCGCGGACCGCTGGTGGCGTCCGGATCGGGCGGCCCATCCGGCGGTGCCACGGCGCCGGAAGCATCGTAGAGCCCGTCGCCAGGGACCATGTCGATCCAGAGCTTATGGGCGGGATCCACCGTGCCATCGCGGCAGGGCGAGACGATGGTGTGCAGGTAAAGCCGGTGCTCGCTCACCAGCTTCTGGATGTCCACATGGCTGGAAAGATCGATGCGCAACAGATCGGCATAGGTTGGGCCGCTGGCGACCTCCACCCGGTTGCCGCCGACGCTGACCAGCGCGAAATCATCCGGCGCCTGCAGGCCGACCGCCACGAACGGCCAGGCGATCCACGCGGCCACGCCCGCGAAAATCGCGGTCCATAGCAACAGGAGCGGCATGCCCCGCATGGTCGATTCCCCAATCGAACGTCCCGCGCCCATGACAGGCGCGGATTGGGGCCGAAATAAGTGAACAGTTTGTCGACAAACCGGCGCGCGTGATTTTTGAGATCACGTTTTCACTTCAGGTTTCTTGGTGCGCGTTTTCGCCTTCGCTTTGCCCGCGGCATTCGGCGGGAACACCGCGACATCATCCGGCTTGTTCTCGCCGATGGTGAGGAACACGCAATTCTCGCTGGTATGGTTGAACAGATGATGCCCAGCCGCCTGCCCCGCCGGGAAGCAGCAATAGTCGCGCGCCTTCATCACATAACGCCGCTCGCCCAGATGCAGCGTGGCGCTGCCCTTGAGGATGAAGATGTGCTCTTCCTCCGCCAGGTGATAGTGGAAGCGGTTGGAGAAATGCCCCGGCTTCAAGACGTCGAGCCCCACACCCACATGCGAGCCGCCGCCATACCGCCCCAGCCGCTTGAAGGGATCCGAGTTGCCCACCCGCTGCCACGGCACGTCGTCAGCGGCAAAAGGTTCGAAAAACCCCTCGGCACTGAGCGATGTGATCTTCGCCTCACCCAGCTTTTTCGCCGACATGGCAGCCTTCTTGAAACCCGCGGAAGATTTATCCGCCGGAAGCTGCCACCCGATCAAGCGGGCTTTGATATCCAGCGCAGCGGGTTCACGACGACAGCGAGCGCCGCCAACAGAAGAAGGACAGGCGCCGCCTCCCCCAGAAGGATCGCCAGCCAATCTGGAACATCTGGGCGAAGATAGTAGCCGCGAACCCGCCCAAGGCTATTTTTGCAGTCTGGAAAGCCGTCACAGTCGCGCGTGACCTTCGTGGTCAGCACCGGCCAGACGAGCGGTTTGTCCGAAGCGAAATCGATCACCGGACCCGCGCCGGATGGAAAGTCCACGATCCGGGATGCGTGGATCAGAAAAATGTTCGCGCAGAATATGCCGGCAAGGACCAGTGCCAACGCTGTTCCCCAGCGAGAACCGAATGCAACCGCGAGCGCCCCAATCAGGAGCAGCACGGGTGCCAGCTCGGCCAACAGGATCGCCATCAGGCGCGGGAGGCCAGGCCGGGCAAAATACCCGTTCTCCTGCGCCAGGGCGCACAGATTGTGCCCTGGCCGGCAGACAAAATCGGCGACGTCGCCGTCGGTGAGGACGATGGGATCGTCCGGGCGAGCTTTGACCACGGTCCCATCGCCATAGCTCGCGATGCTGTTTTGCGAATATTCCAGCACCGTCGCCAAAAGAACCGCCGCGAGACCGGCGAAAACAAGGACGATGACGACCGGTGCGCGCACCTGCTCTCCCCGCTTTCCGGCCCGGCCAACCCTGGGCCTTTGACCGGCGCTCTGGCGCCCGTTATACCCCGCGCCAGAAAAATTTCCGAGGGTTCCCATGGAGAAGATCAAGGTCGCCGGCACGGTTGTCGAGCTCGACGGCGACGAGATGACCCGCATCATCTGGGACCTCATCAAGAAGAAGCTGATCCTGCCCTATCTGGATGTGAACCTGGAATATTACGACCTGGGCATGGAACATCGCGATGCGACGGACGACAAGGTCACCGTCGACGCGGCCGAGGCCATCAAGAAGCACGGCGTGGGCGTGAAATGCGCCACCATCACGCCGGACGAAGCCCGGGTGAAGGAATTCCATCTCAAGAAGATGTGGAAGTCGCCCAACGGCACCATCCGCAACATCCTGGGCGGCGTGATCTTCCGCGAGCCGATCATCTGCAAGAACGTGCCCCGCCTTGTTCCCGGCTGGACCAAGCCCATCGTGATCGGCCGCCATGCCTTCGGCGACCAGTACAAAGCCACCGATTTCGTCTATCCCGGCGCGGGCACGCTCTCGATCAAATTCGTGGGCGAGGACGGCGCGGTCATCGAGCACGAAGTGTTCAAGGCGCCGGGCGGCGGCGTGGCGATGGCCATGTACAACCTCGACGACTCCATCCGCGATTTCGCCCGCGCGTCCATGAACTACGGCCTCGCGCGCAAATATCCCGTCTATCTCTCCACCAAGAACACGATCCTCAAGGCCTATGACGGCCGCTTCAAGGATCTGTTCCAGGAAGTGTTCGACGCGGAATTCGCGGCGAAGTTCAAGGACGCCGGCATCACCTATGAGCACCGGCTGATCGACGACATGGTCGCCAGCGCGCTGAAATGGGAAGGCGGTTATGTCTGGGCCTGCAAGAACTATGACGGCGACGTGCAGTCCGACACCGTGGCGCAGGGCTTCGGCTCGCTGGGCCTGATGACGTCGGTCCTCACCACGCCGGATGGCAAGATCGTCGAAGCGGAAGCCGCGCACGGCACGGTGACGCGCCATTTCCGCGAGCACCAGAAGGGCAAGTCCACCTCCACCAACTCCATCGCCTCGATCTTTGCCTGGACGCGCGGCCTTTCCCACCGCGCCAAGCTCGACAGCAACCCCGCGCTCGACAAATTCGCGCACACGCTGGAGAAGGTCTGCGTCGACACGGTTGAGAGCGGCTTCATGACCAAGGACCTCGCCCTCCTCGTAGGCCCCGACCAGAAGTGGCTGACCACCGAAGGCTTCCTCGACAAGGTCGACGAGAACCTGAAGAAGGCGATGGCGTGACGCGCACCGCGCGCTGCTGCTGCGAGCGTTGCGCGATCACGGTTGAGGGCGAACCGGTCCTCAACGCGATCTGCAATTGCTCAAGCTGCAAACGGCGCACGGGAACGGCGTTCGGCTGGTCGGTCTATTTCCTCGATGCGAGCGTGACGGAGAAGACCGGCGACTTCAGCGTCTACGCGAAGGACGGCCCTGCCGGTTACAATCGCTACTTCTGCGCCCATTGCGGCACGACGCTCTATTGGAAGAGCTTCGGCTTCCTGCCGGACGCAACCGGCGTGGCTGGCGGGGCCTTCCTTGGCGCCGGAAGCGCGCTGCCCACACCGAACCTCTCAGCTCAAGATGCAGACCGCTGCGCTTGGCTCATACTGCCGGACGATTGGCTCAGGGCGTAACGATGGGCACCATGCCCATAAGCGCCAGCGCGTTACCGTCCGGGTCGTGGAAGGCGCGCAGCTTGAGTTCATGCGTCGGCGTGCGCTGCACGATTTCGGCGGGCCGCGGGAAAGCGACGCCTTTGGCTTCCAGCGCCGCGCCCAATGCATCGATATCCGGCGCGTCGAAATAGAGCACCGAGCCGCCGATGGCGCTTCCCGCCGCTTCTTCTTTGCCGATCATCAACCGCAAGCCCTCAAGCTGGAAGAACAACATGCTACCGGCTTCGAACAGCAGCGGCAGGCCCAGCGTGTCGCGATAGAAACTCCGCGCGCGATCCAGATCGCGGCAGGTGAGCGCCACCTGCACCAGCTTGCGGCCGGAAAGAGTGTCGGTCATGGCTTCCTCTCCTGGTAAACCCGGCTTAAGCTTAGGTCTACACACTGTTAGGTGACCTAACTATCTTTCGCGAGGCTCGTCAAGTGGCACGCCCGACATTGCAGACCGAGCAAGTGGCCGACATGCTGCACGGCGCGGCCATCCGGCTGCTGCGTTACGTGCGCAAGGCAGACGCGACATCGGGCGTCACCGGCGCGCAATTGTCGGTGCTGTCCGTGCTGGCCTTCGGCGGGCCGCAGACGTTGAGCGTGCTGGCGCAGGCGGAGCAGGTGAAGCCGCCCACCATGTCGCAACTGGTGAGCGGGCTTGAAAAGCTCGGCCTTCTCACGCGCAGGCCGTTGGACCGTCGCTCCATCGAACTCACCATCACCCGTAAGGGCCAGCGCCTGCTGGAAGCCGGGCGCAAGCGCAGGCTGGCGCGCCTCACACGCGCCATCGCGACCCTGCCGCCCGAGCAGGTCGACAAACTCGCCCAGGCCGCGGGCCTGATGGTGGCGATCACAGATCCGGCGCTCTGAAGCGCCTCACAGCCCATCGCTTCACAGCAAGGTGAGCGCTGTACCCAAAGGATCGGCGCTAACATCAGCCGTCGTGAAGGGGGCTTCGTGATGGCGGACAAGACATTCGGCTGGCGATTCTTCGGCCTGAGCATCATCGTGATGGCGGTGATCTGTCTCATCTGGGGCAACTTCGATAACGGACAGCCCGTACCCAAGAATTTTCCCGACCGCACCCAACTGGCCTATGCGATGGGGATACTCACGCTTCTTGCGGGCGTGGCCATCGAATGGCGCAGGACGACGGCGTGGGCCGCTTTGGCGCTCACCGCCTATTACGCGATCGTCGTTGTCGGGCTGATGGGCGGTCGTGTCATTCTTCGCAATCTCGACATCTACGGGGCTTACAGCGGCACCGCCGAACAGCTTGCGATCGCGGCCGGCGCATTGATCGTCTATGCAAGCCACGCCGATCTCGAAGAGGCGACGTCCAAGCGGCTCATCCGCATCGGCCAGATCGTTTTCGGCGTCTGCGCGATTTTGTTCGGTGGCGCGCACTTCGCCTATATGAACCTGACGGCGCCACTTGTGCCCGCATGGCTGCCGCCCAATCAGGAGTTCTGGGGCTATGCCACGGGCGTCTTCCACATCGCCGGCGGCCTCGCGATCCTGACGGGCATGCAAGCGCGCCTCGCGGCGATTCTCCTCACCGTGATGTATGCGCTGTTCACGCCGCTGGCGCTGGTGCCGGAGCTTCTGGCCACACCCACCTTCTTCGCCTGGACGGAGAACGCGACCAATCTCATGTTGATCGGCGTCGCCTGGGTGGTGGCGGATTCGTTGTCGCCACGCCCGCGCGCGGCCCAGGCATCGCCGTAACGAATGGTTCAGGCGCGCCGGGCGAGGCCATGCGCGCCGCGCAACCCCCATATCGAAATCATGTTCTTTATTCGTTCACAGTCCACGGGTAGGTTTCCCGCAGCCAACGAGGAGCGGGACAATGATCGGCTACATCACCATCGGCGCTGCGGACAGCGAAGCGTCGGGCAAGTTCTACGACGCGGTTCTGGGCGCGGTGGGCTATGCCCGCGCCTTCGCCGATGGCGGCTGGATCGGCTACGGCCCCAAGGGCACTGACAAGCACGACGTCTACATCTGCCCGCCCTTCAACAAGGAGCCGGCGAGCTTCGGCAACGGCTCGATGATCGCTTTCAAGGCTGCTTCGAAAGAAGAAGTCGATGCGGCCCACAAGGGCGGGCTCGTCAATGGCGGCGCCGATGAAGGTGCGCCCGGCTTCCGCCCACCCGAGAAGCAGAGCTTCTACGGCGCTTACATGCGCGATCCCACCGGCAACAAGATCGCGGTGTATTTCGCCCCGTGATGCGTTCATCCGTTTGACCTGAGCGCGGCGTCGATCTCGGCCTGCGAGATGGCGCCCGCTTCGGCCAGGTCTTTCGCCTGTTCGGTAGCTTGACGGCGCACGCGTTCTTCCAGCGCGGGATGCGATTTCAACAGGTTGTCGAAATCCTCGACCGAGAGGGTGAGGAGCCGCGCGGGCGTGATGGCGGTGAGGGTGGCGGCGCGCATCGTATCGTGCAGCAGCGCCAGCTCGCCGAAGAAATCGCCGGCGCCGAAGCGCACCTGGCGCTTGGGCAGCGCCGCCTCCACCTCGCCGGAGACGACGAAATACATCGCCGCCGCCCGCTCGCCCCGAGCCGAAAGGACGGAGCCCGCGCTCACCGCCTGTGCCCGCAACAACCCCATGATCTCGCCGATGATCTCGGCGCCGAAATCCTTGAACAGCGGCACCCGCGCCAGCATGCCGAAGGTGACGACGAAATCGCGGCGATGAATGGTGTTCACAAAGCCGGTGGCTACGATGCCGACGGGCAGCGCGAAGAGGCCCAGCCCCACGATCATGGTGATCCCGGCGACGAGGCGGCCGGCGGCGGTGATGGGCACCGCGTCGCCATAACCGACGGTCGTCAGCGTGGTGATCGCCCACCACATCGCGTCCGGGATGGTGCCGAAATGTTTGGGCTGTATCGCGCCTTCGACGGTGTGCATGGTGGCGGCGGCGAAGACGACGGCGCAGAGCATCAGCAGCAGCGCGCCGGCCAGCGCGCGGCGCTCGTCCACGATCACTTGCGCCAGGGTGGACAGCGCGGGCGAATAGCGCGCGATCTTGAGCAGGCGGACGAGACGCACCAGCCGCAGCACGCGCAGGTCGAAGAACGGCACGAAGATCTGGATCAGCGACGGCGCGATGGCGAGGAAATCGATCATCATCATCGGCCGCGTCGCGGCGAAGAGACGGCCCAATACCACGCCGCGTTTGGCGACCGCGGGCTCTTCCGCCGAAGTCCACAGCCGCAGGATATATTCGACGGTGAAGACCGAGAGCGAAACCAGCTCGAGGGCGATGAGCTCCGGCCGCCAGGCGTGTTCGATCGACGGCACGCTTTGCAGGATGTAGCCGGTGACATTGGCCAGGATCAGCGCGATCAAAACGAACTCGATCGCGGCGCCAAAGCCGCCCGCGGCGTAGCCACCTTCCAGCGCGATGTGCAGGCGGCGGCGCAAGGTATCGGGCGCGGCGCTCTGCTCCCGCATCAGGCGGGCGCGAGAGTGGCGAGCCGCCCGGCGATGGCGTCGAGCGCGGCTTGCGCCTTCGATCCGTCCGGACCGCCGGCTTGCGCCATGTCGGGCCGCCCACCGCCGCCTTTGCCGCCAAGCGCTTCCGCGCCCAGCTTGACGAGATCGACGGCACTGACACGCTTGGTCAGATCGTCCGTCACGCCGACGACCAGCGAGGCCTTGCCGTCCGCCACCGCCGCGAAGGCGACGACGCCGGAGCCGAGCTTCGTCTTGGCCTCGTCAGCGAGGCTCTTGAGGTCCTTCGCCGCTACGCCATCGGCCAATTGCAGCACGACCTTGATGCCCGCGATCTCTTTCGCGGTAGAACCTTCGTTACCGCGCGACGGACCGGCCAGCGCCAGCGCTTTCTTCGCATCGCTCAATTCGCGTTCGAGTTTGCGTTGCGCATCCGCCAGCGCCGTCACGCGCGCGGGCAGTTCGGCCGGGCTTGTCTTGAGCGCGGCGGCGGCTTCGCGCGCGAGTTCGGACTGGCGTTGCAGGTAGCGGCGCGCGCCTTCGCTGGTCAGCGCCTCGATGCGGCGCACGCCGGAGGCGACGGCGCTCTCCGACAGGATCGTGAACAACCCGATATCGCCCAGGCGGCGGACATGCGTGCCGCCGCAGAGCTCGACGGAGAAGGCCTTCGGGCTTTCCTGCTCGTGATCGTCGCCCATGGTGAGCACGCGCACTTCGTCGCCGTATTTCTCGCCGAACAGTGCTTCCGCGCCGGCTTCGATGGCTTTGTCCGTCGCCATCAGGCGCGTCGACACATCGGAATTCTGGCGGATCACCACGTTTACGTGGTTCTCGACACGCTCCAGCTCGTCTGCCGTCATCGCCTTGGGATGCGCGAAATCGAAGCGCAAGCGGTCGGGCGCGACCAGTGAACCCTTCTGCGAGACATGTTCGCCCAGCACGCGCTTCAGCGCGGCGTGCAGCAGATGCGTGGCGGAATGGTTGGCGCGCGTGGCGCGTCGGCGCTCGCCATCGACCTTGAGGTTGACGCCATCGCCCACCGCGAGCGCACCCTTGACGATCTTCACGACATGGACGTGCAGCGAGCCCAGCCACTTTTCGGTGTCTTCCACGATGCCGCCGCCGCGCGACGATTCCATCGCGCCCTGGTCACCGATCTGGCCGCCGGATTCGGCGTAGAACGGCGTCTGGTTGGTGAGGATGCGCACCGTCTCGCCGGCGGCGGCGCTCTGCACGCGCGCGCCGTCTTTCACGATGGCGGTGATGGTGCCTTCGGCTTCTTCGGTGTCGTAGCCCAGGAATTCGGTGGCGCCGAGTTCGTCCTTGATGGCGAACCATTTGCCTTCATCGGCCGCTTCGCCCGATCCGGCCCAGGCCTTGCGGGCCTCGGCCTTCTGGCGCTCCATCGCGGCCTGGAAGCCTTGCAGGTCGACGCCGATGCCGCGCGCCTTCAGCGCATCCTGCGTCAGATCGAGCGGGAAGCCGTAAGTGTCGTAAAGCTTGAACGCCACTTCGCCGGAGAGATGATCGCCGGCCCTGAGCGAGCCGCTTGCTTCGTCGAGCAGCTTGCTGCCGCGGGGTAGCATGTCGCGGAAACGCACCTCTTCCAGGCGCAAGGTCTCGGCGACCAGCGGCTCGGCGCGCTTCAGTTCCGGATAGGCGGTGCCCATCTCAGCGACGAGCGACGGCACAAGGCGGTACATCAGCGGGTCTTTCGATCCGATAAGATGCGCATGGCGCATGGCGCGGCGCATGATACGGCGCAGCACATAGCCGCGGCCTTCGTTGGAGGGCAGCACGCCATCGGCGATGAGGAAGGAACTCGCGCGCAGATGATCGGCGATGACGCGATGGGAGAAGCGCGCTTCGCCCTCGGCCTTGGCGCCGCTCGCCTCGACCGAGGCCGCGATCAGGCGGCGGAAGAGATCGATGTCGTAATTGTCGGTGACGCCTTGCAGGATGGCGGTGATGCGCTCCAGCCCCATGCCGGTGTCGATGGAGGGACGCGGCAGGTCGAGCCGCGTGTCCGCGTCCACCTGCTCGAACTGCATGAAGACGAGGTTCCAGAATTCCAGAAAGCGGTCGCCGTCTTCCTCCGGAGAGCCCGGTGGCCCGCCGGCCACGCTGTCGCCCTGGTCGTAGAAGATTTCGGAGCAATAGCCGCAAGGACCGACCGGGCCCATCGCCCAGAGATTGCTCTCATGGCCCACGATGCGGTCGTCGGAGATGCCCGCGATCTTCTTCCACAGCGTGCGCGCCTGGTCGTCCGTCGGGTAGACCGTGACCCAGAGTTTGTCCTTGTCGAGGCCCGCGACGTTGCGGACGTAATCCCAGGCATATTCGATCGCGGCTTCCTTGAAGTAGTCGCCGAAGGAGAAATTGCCCAGCATCTCGAAGAAAGTGTGGTGGCGGCTGGTGTAGCCGACATTGTCGAGATCGTTGTGCTTGCCGCCGGCGCGCACGCATTTCTGCACCGAAGTGGCGCGCTTGTAGGGCCGCTTCTCCGCGCCGGTGAAGACGTTCTTGAACTGCACCATGCCGGCGTTCGTGAACAGCAGGCTGGGATCGTTGCGCGGGACGAGCGGAGAGGACGGGACGACGGCGTGCTGCCGGTCGCGGAAGAAGTCCAGGAAACTGGAGCGGATTTCGGTCAGGCTGTGCATGGGACCTATGTAACGGCCGGGTCCCGCGATGTCATCCCTGAAGCGCCACACGCCCAGCGCATCGGCTATGTCCTTGCGCGGATTTGCGTTATTCGTTTTCCAGAGCGACCCACCCCCTCCCCCTGCTCAACGAGAGGCAAAGCCGTCACTTCACCTCCCCCTTGTGGGGAGGTCGATAAAATCTCGGAGCGCAGCGGAGAGATTTTTCGGGTAGGGGGCCGAACTGGCGGTTGCTGCGGCCCCCTACCCGAAAAAGCTTCGCTTTTTCGACCTCCCCACAAGGGGGAGGTGCGAAGAGTGCGAAAAAGGTGAAGGGGCGGCTCTTGCGAACCGCCCCTTCGGGAGCCGTTCCCCATGCCAAGGGAACAGGCAAACTTTTCCGTTCCCCGGCCCCGGGACTTCAGTCTTCTCCGGCGGTCTCGGCCTCGCCGCCGCCATGGACGAGGGCGGCGCCGATCAGACCGGCGTTCTGGCGGATGGAGGCTTCGATCTTGGCGGCCATGTCGGGATGCTGGCCGAGGAAAGTCTTGGCGGCTTCGCGGCCCTGACCGACGCGTTCGCCCTCATAAGAGAACCATGAGCCGGACTTCTCCACGATGCCCGCCTTGACGCCCAGATCGAGCAATTCGCCCGTCTTGGAGACGCCCTGGCCGTACATGATGTCGAACTCGACCTGCTTGAAGGGCGGGGCTACCTTGTTCTTGACCACCTTCACGCGGGTCTGGTTGCCCACCACTTCGTCGCGATCCTTGATGGCGCCGATGCGGCGGATGTCCAAGCGCACGGAGGCGTAGAACTTCAGCGCGTTGCCGCCCGTCGTCGTCTCCGGATTACCGAACATGATGCCGATCTTCATGCGGATCTGGTTGATGAAGATGACGATGGTGTTGGATTTGGAAATCGAGCCGGTGAGCTTGCGCAGCGCCTGGCTCATCAGCCGCGCCTGCAAGCCGGGGAGCTGGTCGCCCATCTCACCCTCAAGCTCGGCCTTGGGCGTCAGCGCCGCCACCGAGTCTATCACCACGATGTCCACGCCGCCGGAGCGCACCAGCGTATCGGTGATTTCCAGCGCCTGCTCGCCCGTGTCGGGCTGGGAGATCAGGAGTTCGTCGATATCCACGCCCAGCTTCTTGGCATAGACGGGATCGAGCGCGTGTTCGGCGTCGACGTAAGCCGCGATGCCGCCCTTCTTCTGCGCCTCGGCCACCACATGCAGCGCGAGCGTGGTCTTGCCGGAGGACTCCGGCCCGTAAATCTCGATAACACGGCCGCGGGGCAAGCCGCCGATGCCGAGCGCGATATCGAGGCCGAGGGAGCCGGTGGACACGGTGTCGGTATCGACCGCCATGTCCTTCTGGCCCATCTTCATCACGCTGCCTTTGCCGAAGGCGCGGTCGATCTGCTGAAGCGCGGCTTCTAAAGCCCGCTTGCGCTCCGTATTCGTGCTGCCGTCGTCCTTGACCACCCGCAATTGCGCCGCCTGTGACATGCCTGTCTCCCTTCTTGCACGCCGCCCGGAGCGGCGCAATGAAGGTGAATGTACGCAGTTCGTTCCTGTTTGCAAGCCACTAGATAAGGGGTTGATTCGGCTACGGAATACTCGATGATGTTCCGGTGATGTTCACACTTTCTGACGCGCGGCGCGGAAGCCTTGCCAGCGGGCATTCAGACAGCCGATTCCCTGGCCTTGTGATAGGCTGAAGGGCACCGCGCCCCGGTCCGACATGCCCAAGTTCCTCATCTGGTTGAGCGCCTGTTTTCTCGGCCTCCTGGCTGGCACGAGCTACGCGGCACAGGGCGAATTGCCCCCGGCGGAAAGCGTCGCGCTGGCGCATTTCGCCATCCAGCATCAGTTCCTGAAATTGCCGGTGCATGGTGCGTTCTCGCTGGATCCCATGGCGCGTGAAGACGACCCGCACTTTGCTTCGTTCGAGGCGCTCGGTGTATGGACGAACAACAAGTATGGCAGCGCGGTGCTCGGCAATTATTCTGTGAACCGGTTGACGGGCGAAGTCTGGGACCTTTTTACCTGCGAACGGATCGACTTTCGCGCATTGGCGAAACAGCAGGCGCGTTATCGCGCGCGCTTCGGACTTTCCCCACCCAATGGCCTGCAACCGGCACTGTGCTGACGCGCAAGATCGGTCAGGACAGCGCTTTCCGAGCCTGCCAATCTTGGCGTCATGAGCAATCGCAGCGACTTCCTGGCGGACACTCTGGCCCATATCGAGGCCCATCTTTTCGCGCCCCAGAGCGTGGCGTCGCTGGCGCAAGAAGCTGGGCTCTCGCCGTGGCACTTCTCCCGCGCCTTCACCGCGCGGCTGGGTGAAAGCGTGATGGGTTATGTGCGGGCGCGGCGGCTGGAGGCGGCGGCGTTCCGGCTGACCGCCGCCAATCCGCCGGCGCTGATCGATCTGGCTTTCGATTGTGGATTTGAATCGCAGGAGGCGTTCACCCGCGCTTTCCGCAGGCGCTTCGGCACACCGCCGGGACAGTTCCGGCGCATCACCCCCAAACATGACAGTGGAGAACACGACATGAGCAAAACCTCGACGGCGGCGCGCGTGACGCCCCGCGTAACAATGAACGACGAGCTTTCCCATCGCGACGCCTTCACCGTGGCCGGCCTCGGCGCCGTGTTCGACGGCGAGAACAAGAGCGGCATCCCCGCGCTGTGGCCGCGCCTGCTGAAGTGCCTGCCGCTGCCCGGACAGGTGGATGGCCGCTCTTATGGCGTGCTGTCGCTGCATGACAGGATGGAAGGCAGCGTCTCCTACACGGCGGGCGTGGAAGTGACGCGCGGTGCGGGCGCGTTGCCGGCGGGTTTTCAAACGATCGACATCCCTGCGAACTATTATGCCGTGTTCCGCATCGAGCTGCCCCCTCTTGGTAACGGGATGCCGAACCTGCATCCGCAGATCCAGGCGGCGATGCCCATCATCTGGGGTGAACTCATCCCGAAGGCGGATATCAAGACCGCGCAGGCGCCCGATTTCGAGATGTGCCCGGAAGGCTTCAACCCGGCGCAGAAGGGCGCGTGGCTGGAAATGTGGATTCCGGTGGAGCGCTAGCGCCACCCGCCGCGTTCCCGGTCATGGCCGATCCCACAGTTGAGAACGCACACATCGAACGCGCCGAAATCAGCAAGCAGTCGGACAAGATCTCCGGCACGACGGAGAAGATGGCCCGTTCCACCGATCAGATGGCGGACTCCGCCGACCGCCGCACGGAGCTGGCCGCCAACCGCACCGTCTTCGCCGCGGAACGCACTTACGCCGCCTGGGTGCGCACGGGGCTGGCGGCGCTGGCGAGCGGCGTCGGCGCCAGGGCGCTGCTGACGGGCATCCTGCCGGAACTGGGCGTGCGGGTGGCGGGTACGATCCTCACGCTGTTCAGCGCCTTCTGCTTCGCCGCCGCGGTGTGGCGCGAACTCTCCCCGGGCGCGCCACCGCCGCTACCCGACGTGAAGCGCATTCCGGGTGCGGTGCTCTACACCGTCAACGCCTTCCTCGCACTGGTCGCCCTGATGGCGGTCGTGAGCATCTGGGTGAAGTGAGGCCTAGGTACCGAGGGCCTTGTCGACATCGCGGCCGAAGCCCGCGGGAAAGCTGGTTTTGCTTTGTGCCCACCAGACGCGGCCGCGCTTCGTCGCGATCAGCTCGATGACGAGCACGGCGCCACGCTCCCACTCGCCGGCATGCGGAAACAACCCGCCCTCCTCGCGCATCCAGATATGGCAGGACGACCAGGCGATTTCGCCAAGCAAAGTGGCGAAGCGCAATTCGTCCACCGCGTCGAGCGTGCCGTCATCGGCGGCGCCTGCCGCCAGCATCTGGGCCACGTCGCGATTGGTCACGATCGCCAGCCGGAAGGCGGAGGCCTGGCTCTGCGTCGCGTTGGCTTCCGCGCGGCGCAGCGCCTGGGTGTTCTGCCGGACCTGGAGCAGCAGAAACAGCAGCGTGACGACCACGGCGATGCCGCTGATGAAACTGCCCAGCGATGCGAGATCGGAAAGCGACATGGCGAATCTCCGGATACGCTCTGTATATCTATCTGACGGCCACAGCGGGGCCTATGCTTCCTGCCGATGTGGCGAATCGGGAAGACGTTCATGGGGCGCGCAACAGCGATAGTTGTCTTCAGTGCCGCGATGATGCTGGCTTCCGCTGCCGGGTCTGGCTCTGTCTCTGGGACCGACGACGCGAGCCTCACCCGTCTGGCGCTCTGCCAGGATTCCTGGCTGGACTGGAAGGATCATCCGGCCCAGATGAAGCTGTTCGGCGATCACGTCTACGCGGAATTCTCGCGGTCCGGCGACAATTCCGACTTCGTTCCGAAGGGGACTGTCTCTGTCGCGGGCCTTCGTGTCGTGCAGGCGTTCCCGGACAGCGTGGGCATGGGCGTGGGCTTCTCGCTCCTCGTCGACGCGCCGTTCGACAAGGCCCGCGCAATCGTGGAGCACGCGCTGGGCAGGAAGCTCGCCGGCTGCGAGGCCAGCGACGGCATGCATAGCTGCGAGCTGCATATCGCGGAAAAGCGCGACGTCACGGTGATGGCGCAGGACAACATCGCCAACCGCACGCTCGTCGGCTGCTATTACTTCTATGAGAAGTGACGTGCTCTACACGGCGCGCAGCTTCGCCAGCTCCGCCTTCCAGATCGCGGCCGGCAGATAATCATCCGTGAGCTGTGCCGGCACAATGGCTTCGACGCGCGCGGCGAAGGTAGCGTCGTAATTGGCCTTCACCGTCCGCCACAGCGCCAATCCGCCGCGCGTGCGCAACGCCATGCGCAGCGGGCCGAGTTGATTGTCCAGCGAGACGGCATCAAGCAGGCCCAGATCGTGCTGGAAGAACACGTCCTCCGTCGAGCGTAGCATCGCCGTCATGAACAGCGCGAATTGGAGGAACTCCTCGCCGGCCAGGCTGTCGTCGCCGCGCATGCCCTTGAGCCAGGCCCGTGCGACGGGGCCATCCGCCAATCCCATCAACTGGTCGGAGCTGCGCGATAGGCGCGCCTGCTGCACGGCGGCGCGCTGGTTGCGCTCCGCCTGGCGCACCTGCAGGGCGAGATAGACGAGCGAGATCAGCACGGCCACGCCGCTGATGAGGCTGCCGATGGAGGCAAGATCGGAAAGGCTCATGCGACACCTGTGTTCGACTCGGCGAGCCCGGGCCGCGCGGCCAGTTCGTCCAGCACCGTGTTCCAGGCCTGCAGGCTGCGCATGGGCGCGCCGGGGGTGACGTTCATGTCGCCCAACATGCCATCCATATAGGCGCGGAACTCCGGGCCGTACATGTCGCGCGTCATCAGCCAGCCAGCCGCGATGCCCGCCGTGCCTATCCCGGTGCGCACGCTCGCCTCGAAGCTTTCGAAGGCGAGGCCGTTCAACAGCCCCTCCTGATGCTGCAGGAAGGAATCCTCCGCGCTGACGAAAATTGCGCGGCAGATATTCAGGAAGCGGCCGATCTCGTTCGGATCGACGTCGCGCTCGCCGCTGAAGCAGCGCGTGATGCCGTCGGATTCGCGCAGCTCCGCGATGCGGAAAGCCGATTCGGTGATGCGCGCCGCGCGGCCCTGCTGGATCAGCGCGCGCGAGTGCTTGGTGCCCTGCTGGATCTGCAGGCCCAGATAGACCAGCGACACGAAGACCGCGATGGAGCTGATCAGGCTGGCGATGGAGGCGAGATCGGTGAGCGACATGGCGATTTCCCCGTATGCGTGCGGATGCGCAGAGCTGACGGACGACCGAGCCCTACCGCTTCGCCTGCGGCGTTTGGCTCAGCACGTCTTTCACCTTGGCGGCGAGTTGTTTCAGGCCGAAGGGTTTGGGGAGGAAGTGGAGGTCTTCCGCTTTCTCGTCGTTCTTGCGGAAGGTCTCTTCCGCATAGCCGGACATGAAGATCACGGCCATGTCGGGGCGCAGGCGCTTCACGGCGCGCACGAGCGTGGGGCCGTCCATGTTGGGCATCATCACGTCGGTGATGACGAGATGGATCTTGCCTTCGCGCTTGACGATCTCCAGCGCCTCTTCGCCGCCGCTGGCCTCGAACACCTGATAGCCGCGCAGCTTGAGCGCGCGGGCGGCGAAGCTGCGCACGGCGTCTTCGTCTTCCACCAGAAGGATGGTGTCCTGGCCGGTGATGTCGCGCGCGGCGATGGGCTCGGCTTCCACGGCGGCAGCCTCGCCCTTGTGGCGCGGCAGGTAGATGCGGAAGGTCGTGCCGCGGCCGGGCTCGCTATCCACTGCTATGAACCCGCCCGTCTGCTTGACGATGCCGTAGACGGTGGCGAGGCCGAGGCCGGTGCCCTGGCCTACGTCCTTCGTCGTGAAAAACGGATCGAAGATCTTGTGCAGATGTTCCTTGGCGATGCCGGTGCCGGTGTCGGCCACTTCGATGCGCACATAATCACCGGCAGGCATGATGGCAGTGCCGAAGGCCGACGCCGACGCCACCGTCTCGTTCGCGGTGCGCAAGGTGACGCTGCCGCCCTTGGGCATGGCGTCACGCGCGTTGACGACGAGGTTGATGATGGCGTTGGAGATCTGCGCCTCATCCGCATAGACGAGCCAGAGGTCCTGCGACTGGTCGAGCTTGACCTCGATGCCCTCGCCCACCAGACGCCGCAGCATATGGGCGAGTTCGCCCAATGTGTCGCGCAGCATCAGCGGCTTGGGCTGCAAGGTCTGCTGGCGCGAGAAGGCTAGCAACTGGCCGATGAGCGTGGCCGCGCGCAAGGCGGTCTGGCGGACCTCGTTGATCTCCTTGAAGGAGGGATCGCCCGCGTGATGACGCATCAACAGCAGGTCGCAATTGCCGATGATGACGGTGAGGAGATTGTTGAAATCATGCGCCACGCCGCCGGCGAGTTGCCCCACCGCCTGCATCTTCTGCGACTGGGCGAATTTCGTCTCCAGCGCCTTCTGCTCCGACACGTCGACGAGATAGAGGATCGCGCCGCCTTTCACCGGGCTCGCATAGAGCTCCGCCATGCGCTCCGGCTGACCCAGTGGACGCAGCTCGATGGAGGCGGTGTTGCTGGCGCCGTCATTCGCCTTGGCGATGAGCTCGCTGACGCCCGCGCGGTCGGCCGGCTCGATCAGATCGGCGAGCGCGCGGCCGTCAAGCGCCGCTTGCCCGAAGAACCCCGCGAAGAAGGAATTGGCTTCCGACACTTTGCCGTCAGCCCCCGCGATGGCCACGCCGACCGGCGCGTCACGAAAGAAAGAAGGAGAAGCGGGTAGCGGCGCGGTGGTCGCCACAGGCGCGGCTTCGGCGGCGGACGTCGCGGCGAGGCGCGGCGCGAACCACCAGGCGGCTTGTCCGTCGCTCAGCGGACGGACGGCCACCACCACTTCCAAACCGGCATGGATGCGCAGCGACTCCTCCAGCGCGCGCCCCTCTGCGGCACTGCGGGCGAGGCGGTAGAGCATGGCGGAGGAGGCTTCGCCGCCCAGCGCGAGTTCAGGCGGCGGGGCCGCGTCCTTCTCGCCCGCACCGGCCATGCGGCGGTAGACATCGTTGCAGTCGAGCACCGCGCCATCCGCGCCGGTGATCGCCCAGGCGACATTGGCCCGCGCCGCCGCTTCCGCGACGCGCCGCGCTTCCGCGCCGGAGAGACTCTCGCGCGGCCAGATGGCGAAAAGGAACAGCGACGCCACGGCGCCGACACCCGCCAGCAGCATGACGCCCATCCAGCCGCTGGTGTTCCCAACGGCCACCGCAAGGCCTGCCGACGCCAAGGTCAGCGCCACGAAACCCAGCGCCGCCCAGCGCCAGGCGCCGGCCGGAAGCCCTTGAACCCCATGGGTGATCGCGCGCGTATTCATAGCGATTCGTTGTAGCAGAAATGGCGGATTCGCGCCTCTTATGTGTATACTCGCCACTTGACCGGACTACGGCTTAGCAGTAGGCTCCATGCAGGATGAGTACTTCGAATGGAACGACGAAAAGGCCGAACGCAACTACCGCAAGCACAATGTAACGTTCGTTACAGCACGGGACGTGTTCGATGACTCCAACGCCATCGATGAACAGGATGAAAGCGAAAACTACGGCGAAGAAAGATACCAGGCGATCGGCAGAGCCGGGGGCCACTTTCTCCTCGCCGTCATCTACACGATCCGGAACGGCCGCATCCGCATCATCTCCGCCCGACGTGCCACACCCCGCGAGAGACTCCGATACCGCGAAAGCCAAGCCTAGCGAACAGGATTGGGCGCGGCTCGATGCGATGACCGACGAAGAAGTCTATGCCGCCGCCCTCTCCGATCCCGACGCGCAACCGCTTTCCGAAGAACGACTCGGCCGCATGCGGCGTACGGGCGGGCTGCCGCGCATACGGAGAGTTTTGCAGCTCTCGCAGGAAGAGTTCGCGGCGCGGTTCAAGATTCCGCTCGGCACCTTGCGCGATTGGGAGCAAGGGCGGAAGGAGCCGGATGCCGCGGCGCGCGCCTATCTCCAGGTGATCTGGAAGAATCCCAAAGCCGTCGTTGACGCGTTGGGGACTAGTTCCCCCGCAACTGGCCGTTCAGCCGCATGACGTAGCCGATGACCTGCGCCACCGCCTTGAAATGTTCCTGCGGCACGGCTTCGTCGAGGTCGATGGCGGCGTAGAGGGCGCGGGCGAGCGGCGGGTTCTCCACCACGGCCACGCCGGCTTCCTCGGCCACGTCGCGGATGCGCAGCGCCAGCGCATCGACGCCCTTGGCGACGCAGACGGGCGCGGCCATCGCGCCGGATTCGTATTTCAGCGCCACGGCATAATGCGTCGGGTTCATGATGACGACGGTGGCGTCGGGCACGGCGGCCATCATGCGGCGGCGGCTTTTTTCCGCGCGGATCTGCTTGATCTTGGCCTTCACCGCGGGATCGCCTTCGGACTGGCGGTGTTCTTCCTTCACTTCCTGGCGGCTCATCTTGTTGCGCTGCATGAAGCGATAGTACTGCAGCAGGTAATCCAGCACGGCCACGGCGGCGAGCACGCAGAGCGCCGCGATCAGCAGATGCACCACCAGGCTCGAGATATCGCCGGCCCAGGCTTGCGGCGATTGGGTCAGGATGCCCTCGATCTGATCGCGCATCGGCCACAGGGTGGTCCACACCGAGGCGCCCACGATGGCGAGCTTGATGAGGCCCTTCACCAGATTGGACAGGCCCTCCAGCCCGAACATCCGCGTCAGGCCCTTGATCAGCGAGAGCTTGGAGAAATTGGGCTTGAGCTTTTCGGCGGAGAAGATGGGGCGGTGCTGCAACAGATGCCCCGCCAATCCCGCCAGCATCAGCACGCCGAAGATGGGCGCGAGGATTTCTCCCATATGCCAGGTCGAGCCCTTGAAGATCGCCATGACGCCGGTGGAGTCCACCGGAATCTGGTCGGGCTGTTCGATGAAGATACGGAACTGGCTGGCGAAATTCACCGCCGCGTTCTTGGCGAAGAAGGCGATGGCGATGGTGGCGCCCATCAGCAGCACGAAGGCCGAGACCTCCATGCTCTTGACGATGTCGCCATTGTCGCGGGCGTCGTCGAGCCTTCGCTGTGTGGGTTCTTCGGTTTTCTGCGAGTCGTCGCGATCGTCAGCCATGTCAGCCGAAGCTCGCCATCTGCGCCGCGAAGTAGTTGAGGAACAGCGTCATCATCGAGCCCAGCAGCAGGATGATCAGCAACAGCCCGGCGAGGATGTTGATGGGCATGGCGATGAAGAAGACCTGTAATTGCGGCATCAAGCGCGCCAGCAAACCCATCGCCGCGTTCACCGCGAAGCCGAAGACGAGGAAGGGCGCCGCCAACTGCAGGCCCAGCAGGAAAGAGCCGGCCGTGAGGCGCACCACCAACTCCGCCATGTCGCCGGTTGGAAGCGCCGCACCCGGCGGGATCAACGCATAGCTGCCGGTGATGGCGCCGATCGCCAGATGATGCAGGTTGGTGGCGAAGATCAAGGTCGCGCCCAGCAGGGAGAAGAAGTTCGCCACCACCACGCTTTGCTGGTCCATCGTGGGATCGACCTGCTGGGCATAGGCGAGCCCCGTCTGGTTGGCGATGAGATAGCCGGCCACCGAGAGCGAGCTCATGATGATGCGCGACATGGCGCCCACCAGCAGGCCCGCCGTCACTTCCTGCAGGATCATCAGCCCCAGCGCCAGATCGCTCACCGGCGCCGCCGCGGGATAATGCTGCGCCACCGTAGGCGCGAAAGCGACGGAGATCGCCAGCGCCAATACCAACCGCACCTGCGCCGGAACGTTCGCCTCGCCGATGCCCGGCAGCAGCATGATCATCGCACCGGCCCGCGCGAAGACGAGCAGGTAGACGATCAGCGAACCGGAAAGATCGGCGAGATGGATAGTCAAGCAACCCTCCCCTTGAGGGAGGGTCGAAAAACGCGCGAGCGTTTTTCGGGAAGGGGTTCACAGTAGATAGTTTGGCTACCCATCTGTCAGTAGGCCGCGATCCGCGTGGCGATGTCGGTCATCAGCCCGTTCATGGCGGAGCCCGCGAAGGGCAGCGCGATCAACAACACCAGAAAGATCGCGATGATCTTGGGCACGAAGACGAGTGTCATTTCCTGGATCTGCGTCAGCGCCTGCAGCAAGCCGATGGAGAGGCCAACCACCAGGGCCGTGATCATGGCCGGCGCCGCGATCTCGAGCAGCACCCAGATGGCCTGGCGGGCGAAATCGATGGATTCGGTGGGCGACATGATGGCTCCGCTTCAGATCGGCATCTGCATGATCGACTGATAGGCCGCGATCACCTTGTCGCGGACGGCGACGACCGTATCCAACGACATCTCGGCCGAATTGACCGCGTTGACGACATCCACGATGTCGGCCTGCCCGGACGCCTGCTTGGCGGCCATCTGCTCGCCTTGCTGCATCGTGCCGGAAACGTCCTTGACGGCGTTGGAAAGGAAGTCGCCGAAATTGGGAATGCCGCCGGGCGTGGCGGTTGGCGTTGCCGACGGCGCGCCCATCTTGGCGATGGCTTGATAGGCGGACGCGGCGGCTGCGGGTGCGATGGCCATGGTTCAGTCCTTCACTTTCTCAACAGGTCGATGGCGCGCGACAGCATCGACTTGGTCGCGCTCATCACATCGAGATCGGCTTCGTAGGAGCGCTGCGCCTCGCGCATGTCCATGATCTCGACCAGCGGATTGACGTTGGGCAGCTTCACATAGCCCTGCTTGTCGGCGGCCGGATTGCCGGGATCGTATTGGCGGCGGAAATCGGTCGTGTCCTGCACCGGCTTGCCCGACTGCACCATGGTGGCGTTGAGCTGGCGGTCGAATTCGCTGCTGATGGTGGCGACCTTGCGGCGGTAGGGCTCGCCATCGGCGGTGGGCGCCGTGGAATTGGCGTTGGCGATGTTCTCCGCGATGGTGCGCATGCGGCTCGACTGCGCGCGCATGCCGGACGCGGCGACGGCCATGGAGGTTGCGAGATCCATTGTCTTTCTCCTGTTAGCTACCGGGCGCGCCGATGGCGGTGCGCAACATGCCCATCGCCTTGGAATAGAGATTGGCGGCGGCGGCGTATTGCGCTTGCGTGTCGGCCACCTTGATCATCTCTTCCTCAAGCGACACCGTGTTGCCGGTGGGATTGGAGTCGGTGTCGGGCGTATCGGTGTTCTCGAAGCTGGAGCTATCGTTCGATGGCAGCGCGATGTGGCGCGGATCGGTGACGGTGAGGCCCTGCGACGAATGGCTTTCGCCTTTCAGGATGTCGCTGAAGTCAACGGGCTTCACGTCGCGCGCCAGATAACCGGGCGTGTCCGCATTGGCCACGTTCTGCGACAGCACGCCCTGTCGCGCATTGAGCCACGACATGCGTTCGCGCAGGATTCCCAGCAGCGGGACTTCGGACAGATTCATCGCTCCAGCCCTTTCGTAACCATTCGTTAGTCTTAAGCTGAGCGATCATCGCGCCACGCGATTAATCCGCGCTTAACGCAAGCGAACCTTTTTGCCGGGCAAAAATTTCCTCCGCTTAACCCGCGATTAAGCTTGACGGGTTTGGATGGGCGCATGGACCTCGTCGATTTCGCCCGCTACTTCGCAGCCCTCGCCCTCGTGCTGGCGCTGGTCGGCTGTGCCGCGCTCGCCGCCAAGCGCTACGGCATCAGCGGCCTTTCCAAAGTGATGGGCGGCGGCGCAACGAAACGTCTCGCCATCGTCGAAAGCCTGATGGTCGGCTCCAAGCACAAGCTCATTCTCTTCAAGCGCGACGGCGTGGAGCATCTGGTGCTGATCGGGCCGGAAAACGCCACTGTCGTCGAAGGCGGGATCGCCGCGCCCCTCGAAGCGAAGATCCAGTCTCTTATCGGCGAGCCGGCATGATCCTTCTCGCAGCCATCGCCGCGGCCGCGCCCGCCGCCGCAACCACCGCGGCCGGAACAAGCCCGCTCTCGATCAGCCTGTCCGGCAGCGGGCTCTTCACCGATCACATCATGCAGCTGATCGCGCTGATCACGCTGCTCTCGGTCGCGCCGTCCATCCTCATCATGATGACGAGCTTCGTGCGCATCGTGGTGGTGCTGTCGCTCTTGCGCACCGCGATGGGCTTGCAGACGAGCCCGCCCAACGCGGTGATCGTGAGCCTGTCGCTCTTCCTCACCCTCTTCGTGATGGCGCCGACGCTGCACGATGCCTACAACGCCGGCATCCTTCCGCTCGCCAACGGCCAGATCACAACCGAACAGGCCTTCGACCGCACCGCCGGTCCCATGAAGAAGTTCATGATGGCGCATGTGCGCGATGCGGATCTCAAGCTCTTCCTCGACATGAGCCACGCCAAGCCGCCCAAGACGCCGGACGAGGTGGCCATCACAGCATTGGCGCCCGCTTTCATGTTGTCCGAACTCAAACGCGCCTTCGAGATCGGCTTCCTGCTCTTCGTGCCCTTCCTCATCATCGACATGGCCGTCGCCTCCATCCTGATGAGCATGGGCATGATGATGCTGCCCCCCGTGATCATCTCGCTGCCCTTCAAGCTCATCTTCTTCGTGCTGGTCGATGGCTGGCGCCTGGTGGCCGGCTCGCTGGTGGAGAGCTACGCGCACTCCCCGCCGCCGCATTGATCGGTTCCAACCGGTAGTGTATGCTCATCGCCAAGGAGAATTCCCTTGGCCTCGCCCGACGATCCCATCACCGAAGAAGAACGCCGCAAAGCCTGGGCGAAACTGAACGCTGAGCTCGACAAGGGTTTGGCGGATATCGAGGCCGGCCGCGTTCATACCTCGGAAGAGGTCTGGTCTGCGGTCGATACGCATATTCGCGAGGTGCAAGCGCGAAAGGCAAAGAATCGCGCGTGAGCGCCATCTATTCCGCCGCCTCCATGATGGATCTTCTGGAGATCGGTGAATGGATCGCTCAAGGCAGTAACGTTCGTTCCGAAATCTTCGTCAGGGAATTGCGGGAGGCGTGCGATTCGCTCGCCCACATGCCGCGTGCTTTTCCCTTGCTGCATGACGCGACGAATATCCGCCGCAAACCTTACAAGAGCTATCTGATCTTCTATGTCGTCTCCGGCGACGGGTGGAGATCGTGCGCGTCATTCACGCCGCGCGCGACTACGAGAATATCCTCTTTCCCGAACGCTAGACCGCCACCCGCCTGAGAGAGCGGGCAAGAACGATGCTGAGGATCAGAAAGACCAGCGCCATGAGCGGCGCCAGTCCCCAGCCAAGCCACGCCAGATAAACTTCAAGATCGCGTTGGGGATATTTCTCGACCCAATGGAAGAAAAGCCACAGCGAATAGAACGACGAAGCCCCGCGCAGAACGCAGGCCATCAAGGCGATCGCGCGCGCAACGCGCGACTCCGAAGCCATGATCCCGATGCCGGCGCAGATCACGACGGCATGGAGCGCCAGATAAGCGAAGAATGAATTCGGCGGGAAGCGGTCGAACCTGTAATAGGCCATCGCCGACTGCGCCATCAGGGAAAACGAAATCCCGCCGAACAGGATCATGGTGATGCCCACGGCTTCGACGGCATCCTGATCGGGATTCCAGAATCTCCTGCCCCGCATCGCATGTTCTCCACAAATGGTTTTTGCCGCCCGCGGCGGAAAATCAGCCTGGATATTTCAACGGCGAACGCGTGCGATAGAAGAAATCGAGACCGAGAACGCAAAGAGCGAGTGTGACGACGGCGTTGAAGAGGTCCCACGGCGGATCGATCGGCCAGAAATAGTTCACGCCGGCACCCCATCGGGTCAGCACGAGGAGCAGGATCGGCGCCGCCAATCCCGCGGCGTTCATCACCATGCCGGCCATCCGCGCCCAATCGAAGCCGCGCAGGGCGGCGAGACCGATGAATATCCAGCTCGCGGACAGAAAGTAGCTCCAGATGATAAGGAGGGACAATTCTGTATAGAAGGGCTCGTTCACGCGATAATACGCTTCGAGAAACCCGCCGGCGATGAGCGCGAGCGGCAAGATCCGGTATGTCCACCCGGCAAGCGGCGGCGCGTGTTTGCGCGTCGCGACGAGATAGACGCAATAGGTCAGCGCAACCAGCAGCAGGACTTTGTTGGCGACGTCCATGATGCCCTGCAGGAAGAACAGAGTATTGTCGAGATTGGTGAGAAGCTGGTTCAGATGCTCCAGCAGGACCACGGCGGCGAGCAGCTTCGGCCAGTCGCGTTTCAGGAACAGGCAGGCGCCGGCCATGATCAGCGGTGCATCGAGCAGCACCTCCGGCCAGTAGATCTCCCATCCGGCCCCACGGCCAAAGTCGAATATCATGGCCGCACCACAGGCGATCATCAGCGCGCCGAAGATGCGGAACCACAACGTCTCACCCGCAACGGCCTGCGACGCGCGCGATGGTGGACCGGATTTCATCCGGTCCGGTTGGGGACGTAACGGGGGGCTGGGCGCGGGCGGCTCCGTGCGCTCCTCGGAGTCTTCCAGCTCGTCCTCCGGCGCCACCGCGGGAGACGCCTCGATCAATCCCTTGATCCAGACATGGAGCCGCTCGACGGAGGCTTCCCATTCGTCGAACAGGTCCACCCATTGGCGGGTGGCGAATTCCAGCTCGAAAGCTTCGCTGGGCACCACGTCTTCGACACGCGCCGGGATCACGGCCAGGCCATAGCGGCTTGCCAGCGCCAGCTCTTTCTTGATCTCGTCGGAATTGTTGGCGTTGGCGCTGAAGACGAGCAGCATCACCCTGGCGCGGCGGATCGCCTTGACGATGGCTTCCTGGAAATTCTGCCCCGGCCCCACATCGCGGCTGGCGATCCAGCAGCGCAACCCGCGCGCTTCCAGCGCCGCGCACAAGGTGTTGGCGATCTTCCTGTCTTTCGACGAATAACTGATGAAGACCGGCGCGTCCGCCATCCCCGCATGCCCCCGCACGATCTCTGAAATACGATCCTACTCTGCCGCGGCCTTCAATGTCTGCCGGCTGCGATGAAATGGCCGGTCACCCAATATCGTCGCGCGGTGCATCACGCGGCGGGCGGGAAGGTAGTCGTTGACGGCATAGTGCTGGGTGATGCGATTGTCCCAGAAGGCGATGGCGTTGGGCTTCCAGGTCCAGCGCACGTGATATTCCGGCTTCTGCACATGCGCGAAGAGCATGGCGAGCAGCGCTTCGCTTTCGTTGCGGCGCAGGCCCTTGATGCGGGCGGTGAAGCCGTAATTGACGAACAGCGAATCCGCGCCGGTTTCAGGATGGGTGCGGATGACGGGATGGACGACCGGCGGATTCTCCTCCACCGCTTTCGCGTATTTCGTATTGCCCGCCGCCTGCGCCACGGTGAGCTTGGCGGGGAAGCCGCGCGCGAAATCGTGCACGGCATCGAGCTCGGAGAGGAACCGCTGCATCGGTTTCGACAGGCCCTCATAGGCCGCCTGCATATCGGCCCACACTGTATCGCCGCCGAGATCGGGGAGCAGCTTGGCGTAGAGGATGGCGCCGAGCGGCGGCGTCTCGATGAAGGTGACATCCGTATGCCAGGCGTCGTTGTCGGTCGGATTGCCGGCGTGGTTGTCCAGGATGAACATCTCCGGCGCCTCGGCGACGCCGGGATAGAGCGGATGGGTGTGCAACCCGCCGAAACGCGCCGCGAAATCGCGGTGCTGGACGGGGGTCATGTGCTGGTCCTCGAAGAAGACCACCTTATGTTTGAGGAGTGCTGTGCGGATGGCGGCGATTGCCTCGTCATCCTGCCGCTGGGCCAGATCGACGCCTGAGATGACCGCCCCAATGGTGGGGTTGAGGGGTTTGACCTGCATGAGACACTCCGCCGCTACCCCCTGAGGATAGGGCGGGAGATGCGCCGGGGCCAGTCCCTATGGACATGCCCAATCGGCAGGCAAGGCGGAAAACCGGGCGTTTTGGGGAAGCCCCTTACGTAAGGGTCGCCCCACCGGGGTTCAAGGCCCGGCAACTCGGCAAAAATTCACCTGACCCATGCCGATTTTGCACTTCCCAAACCGAATTGTGCTTCCTATTGTCTGAACACTGAACACTAAAGGAGTTATTCACATGAACAAACTCAGCTCTCTCGCCCTCGGCGCCGCCATCGCTTTCTCCACCATTGGCCTCGCCCATGCCGATTCCACGGTCGCTGGTTCGTGGAAGCTCTCCACCGGCGTTGCCGACGCCCCCTGCGTCGTCACCCTGGCCACGGACGCCAATGTCCCCACGGCCGGCACCGTCTCCTCGACCGGCGACTGCAACGGAACCACGGTGGCCACATGGCGCACCTCCGGCTCCAGCCTGCAGCTCTCCTCCGCCAACGGCACGCTCGTTGCCTGGCTGAAGCCCAAGGGCGACGGCTTCGAAGGCACCCGCATCGCTGACGGCCGCAAGGTCGCTCTCTCGCACTAAAGGGGGGGCGCACTAAACTCCGGTTCTTCGGGCAGAAGGGTCGCTGGCTCCCCGGCGGCCCTTTTTGTTTGCCTATACCTTCGCTAAACCACCGCCCGGACCGGCAGGCAGAAGCCTGCGACGGAAAACAAGGTGGGAAACACCATGAAAGAATTCGGACATTTCATCGCCGGTGAGTCCGTGAAGGGCACCTCTGGCCGTTTCGGCGACATCTTCAATCCAGCCACCGGCGAAGTACAGGCCAAGGTGGCGCTCGCCAGCCGCGCCGAGATGCGCCGCGCCGTCGAGGTCGCGCTCAAGGCCTTCCCGGAATGGTCCGCCATCAATCCGCAGCGCCGCGCGCGGGTAATGTTCAACTTCAAAGCGCTCGTCGAGAAGAATATGGATGCGCTGGCGCGCATGCTGTCGGACGAGCACGGCAAGGTGATCGCGGATTCCAAGGGCGACGTCCAACGCGGCCTTGAGGTCATCGAGTTCGCCTGCGGCATTCCGCATCTGCTGAAGGGCGAATACACCGAAGGCGCCGGCCCCGGCATCGACATCTATTCCATGCGCCAGCCGCTGGGCGTCGTCGCAGGTATCACGCCGTTCAACTTCCCCGCCATGATCCCGATGTGGATGTTCGGCGTGGCCATCGCTTGCGGCAACACCTTCATCTGCAAGCCTTCCGAGAAAGATCCGTCCGTTCCGATGCGTCTCGCCGAGTTGATGATGGAAGCGGGTGCGCCGGCCGGCGTGCTGCAGGTCGTCAATGGCGACAAGGAAGCGGTGGATGCGATCCTGGAGGATCCCGATATCCAGGCGGTGAGCTTCGTCGGCTCTTCGGTGATCGCGGAATATGTTTATTCGCATGGCACCGCGCACGGCAAACGCGTGCAGGCGATGGGCGGCGCCAAGAACCACGCCATCATCATGCCGGATGCCGATCTCGACCAGGTGACCAATGAACTCATCGGCGCGGGCTATGGCTCGGCCGGTGAGCGCTGCATGGCGATCTCCGTCGCCGTGCCCGTCGGCAAGAAGACAGCCGATGCGCTGGTCGCCAAGCTGAAGCCGCGCGTGGAATCCCTGCGCGTCGGCATCCCCACCGATCCGGATGCGGATTACGGTCCGCTCGTCACGGCGGCGCATCGCGAGAAGGTGAAGCAATATATCGACCAGGGCGTGGCGGAAGGCGCCGAGCTCGTGGTCGACGGCCGCGGCTTTTCCATGCAGGGCTATGAGAAGGGCTTCTATCTCGGCGGTTCGCTGTTCGACCACGTGACGCCCGACATGAAGACCTATCAGGAAGAGATCTTCGGCCCCGTGCTGCAGATCGCCCGCGCGGAGGATTTCGACGCGGCCATCGCGCTGCCCTCCACCCATCAATACGGTAATGGGACGGCCATCTTCACCCGCGACGGCGACGCCGCGCGCGAATTCGCCAGCAAAGTGAAAGTGGGAATGATCGGCATCAACGTGCCGATCCCCGTGCCTCTGGCCTATCACACCTTCGGTGGCTGGAAGCGTTCGGCCTTCGGCGATGTTAACCAGCATGGGCCCGAAGGCGTGCGTTTCTGGACGCGGGTAAAGACAGTGACCCAGCGCTGGCCCAAAGGCGGGGTTCGCGAGAATGCGAGTTTCGTGATACCGACGATGCGTTGAGTGTTCGGGGACCAGCCAAGTGAGCTTTGAATATGAGTGACGACCACAACAATGTCGTGCAGCTGCGCCGCGCCACCCAGCGCGAATGGGCGATCGCGAAATACGTCGTGATCGGCGGCTTCGTCGTGGCCGCCGGGCTGCTCGCCTATTTCGCGCTGCGCCCCACCCAGCAGGCGGCGCCGCAGACGGCGAGCATCCCGGCCAACGCCGTCTCCATCAAGCCGCATGCCGCGAGCCAGGCCGACGCCGACTCGCAAGCCGGCATGATGCTCTGCGCCCAGGAACTGCTCGCCGCCAAATCCATCGGCATCGTTCCGGACAGCGGACAACTCGCGCGCCTGCAGCCTTACGGCACCAAGACCAACGCCCGCTTCGCCTGCATCGCCGCCACCTCCGTCACGCAATATGTGATCGAGGCGGACCTGCGCTGCCGCACGCTGAACGATCCCAAATGCGTCAGGCTCTACAACGTGCGCAGCGGCGACGGCATGGTGCTCTACCAGCGGCAGAAGGACTGAGTTGGTCAAGTTGACCAACTCAGCTTGACCAACTTGACCAACTCGCGTAAATTCGCGGGGCATGAAGCGCCAGGTCAACCTCTACGAAGCCAAGACCAATCTCTCCCAATTGGTGGAGGATGCCGCGCGCGGCGACGAGATCATCATCGCCAAGAACGGCAAGCCCATGGCGAAACTCACGCTGATCGAACCGGCAAACGAGCAGCCCAAGAAGCGCGCGCTCGGGCAATGGGCGCATCTGGTCGATCCCAACGACAAACGCACGCCCGAAGAATGGTGGCGCGATTGGAAAGCGGCCGATGCGGAGATAGAGCGCGATTTCCAAAACAGCATCAATGAAAACTGGGGAAAGTACGACAAAGCATGGGCCGATACCTCCTCGACTCCCACGCATTCCTCTGGGCTAAGAGAAGAGCCCCGGAGCTTCGCGGGGCCGCGCTCGCCGAAGTCGAAAAAACGGAAAACGCGCTCTTCGTGAGCACGGCAAGCCTGTGGGAGCTTGCCGCGAAAGCAAGCACCGGCAGGTTGCCGGAATTTGCTGCGATCATGAATCGCGGCCCGGACTCACTTCGCGCGGCCCTTTCGGAATCCGGATTTAGGCTGCTTCCCGCCGAACTCCATCACGTCACGGCACTTTACCGCTTGCCGCCGCATCACGCCGATCCTTTCGACCGTATGATGATCGCGCAGGCCATGCTGGAAGATCTCACGATCATCACACACGACCGCTCCTTCCAGTATTATTCCGGCCTGAAGCTGCTGATGGCCTGACCTACTTCACGCCGCCGAGTTTGCTGATGTGCTTCCATTCGGCGTCGGTCACCGGCTGGACGGAGAGGCGTGGTTCGCGGACGAGGACCATGGTTTTCAGTTTGGGATCGGCCTTGATCTCGGCAAGCGTCACCGGCGCGGGCACATCCTTCACCGCTTTCACGTCGACGAGGCCGAATTTGCCGGTTTCGTCCGTGGGGTCGGGCTTGTATTCGGCGATGACTTCCACGATGCCGACGACCTGCTTCTCGTCGCCCGTGTGATAGAAGAAGCCGAGATCGCCTTTCTTCATCGCCTTCATGTGTTTCGCGGCAGCGTAGTTGCGCACGCCGCTCCATGGCTCGCCCTTCGCGCCCTTCTTCTTCTGCATGTCCCAGGAGAAGCTGTCGGGCTCGGTCTTGAACAGCCAATACGCCATCAGAATTGCGCTCCGCTGGGGTTGAAGGTGACTTTCCACGGGCGGATCTCCACCGCCGCGAAGAGGCCCGCCTTCGCATAGGGATCGCCGGCGGCCCAGGCTTTCGCCCCATCCATATCGGCGGCTTCGATGACGATCATGCTGCCCGCCATGTCGCCCTTGGCATCGAGGAACGGACCGCCCAACCGGATGGCGCCGGTTTCCTTCGCATACTCGAAATGCGCGGGCCGCGTCGCCATGCGCAGCTCCAGCGAATTGGGCTTGTCGGTCGCGGTGAGCACGAAGAGCATCAGTCCTCCTATTCCGCCTTGAGCGGGCGCGCCATCAGCCGCGGCAGTGCCGCCTCGAGCGCGAGTTGTCCGGAGAGAATATCGGCGACGGCTTCCGCGATGGGAAGCTCGATTGTTTCGGATTTCGCGCGCGCCACCAGAGCGGGCGCTGTCTCGACGCCCTCGGCCAGTGGACGGCCGGGTGCGAACAGCTCCGCACGCGGTGTGCCCTCGCCCACCGCGAGGCCGAAGGCATAGTTGCGCGAGGTGGGGCTGGTCGCGGTGAGCACCAGATCGCCCAGACCGGACAGCCCCATCAAGGTTTCGGATTTCGCGCCGAGCTTTTCGCCCAGCCGGCACAATTCGGCGAAGCTCCGCGCCAGCAGCGCCGCGCGCGCGCTCTCGCCGAGACCCATGCCCGCAACAATGCCGCAGGCGATGGCGTAGACGTTCTTCGCGGCACCACCGAGCGCCGCGCCGGTAAGATCGTCGCTGGCATAGGGCCGGAACGTGGCGTGGCCAAGGCTCGCTTGCAGCCGCGTGGCGACATCCATCCGCGCCGCGATGGTGACGGCGGTGGGGAGATGCCGCGCGACATCCTTCGCGAAGGACGGACCGGAGAGGATCGCGGGTTCACAACCCGACGCCGCCTCGACCAGCACTTCGGTGAGGAGCTTGCCGGTGCCGCGTTCGATCCCCTTGGCGCAGAGCACCAGCGGCGTGCCGGGGCGCGGCGCCATCGCGGCGAGCATTGCGCGCAGATGCTGCGCAGGGGCGACCAGCAGCACGGCGTCGGCCCCGGCCGCTTCGGCCAAGTCGCCGGTGGGCGCGATCGCCTCGGGCAAAATGACGCCGGAAAGGAAAAGACCATTCTCGCGTTTCGAAAGGATCGAATCGCGGACTTCGGCCTCCCGCGCCCAAAGTGTCACCTTTCGCCCGGCTTGGGCGGCGACCAGGGCCAGCGCCGTTCCCCAGGCGCCGGCGCCGATTACGCCGATATGGTTGTAAGGCCTTGTATCCATTATGGTTATGCTCGAACCCGGGTTTGTGCTGCACCTGCGAAGATTGAACGATTTGTTGATTATTCAGAAAAATCCCTTACCTTGAAGGGATAAAAGAACAAGAACCCCTTGGGGAAGACACGCTGATGGTCATGGCCGAAAAAGATTCCGTTCGTTCGCAAATCGTTGACGCCGCCAAGAAGCGCTTCTCGCATTTCGGCTATGCCAAGACCACAATGGCGGAGATCGCCGCGGATTGCAGCATGTCGCCCGGCAATCTCTATCGCTTCTTCCCCGGCAAGCTCGACATCGCCGAAGCCATCGCGAGCGAGGATTACGAGACCCATCTGGTGCAGATGCGCAAGCTTGCCGTGGCGCCCAACCGCGACGCGCGCCAGCGCCTGCACGATCTGCTGTTCGAGGAACTGCGCCGCACCTATCACAAATTGGAGAAGGATCCGCGCGTGCTGGAGATGGCCAACGTCATCGGCCATGAACGCCCGCAATTCGTGAACTGGATGCTGGCCAATGAGCGCACCATTCTCGTGGCGCTGCTGGAAGAGGCCGAGCGCCGCCACGAATTCCTGCCTCCCGGCGACAAGGAAGAGATCGCCGAGATGATCCAGTCCGCCACCATGAAGTTCCGCTATCCGCAGCTCTGGTCGAAGCTGACGCTGCCCAAGCTGGAACGCGAGCTGGAAGGCGTGCTGCATCTGCTGATCGAAGGCCTCTGCCCCTGCAAACAGGCCAACGTCGAGGCGGCGTAACACTTTTTTCTCTAATCAAAACTTCGTCATGGCCGGGCTTGTCCCCGGCCATGACGTGTTTGGGTTGGGGCAGGGATGGAATTGCGCTATGGGTCTCCCATGAAACGCGCCCTTCTCATTCTTCTGTCCCTGCTTCTCGCCCCCGCCGCGCAAGCGCATGTGCTGACGCGCGCGGAGACGGACCAGCTCGAAAAGATCAGCGACGCCTATAACGCGATCCATTCGCTGCAGGCGCAGTTCGTGCAGATCGGGCCGGACGGGGAGCTGCAGGAAGGCCGCGTCTATATCAAGAAGCCGGGCGAGATGCGGTTCGAATATGCCCCGCCCGCCCCCACGCTTGTCGTCTGCGACGGCCTCGACATCGCGGTGTTCAACACCCGCCTGCGCACGGTGGACCGTTATCCGCTCTCATCGACGCCGCTCAACATCCTGCTCTCCGACCACGTCGATTTCGGCCGCAACGCTGCGGTGACCGGCATCTCCTATCAGCCGGGCCAGATCCTGGTGGACGCACAATCGCCGGACCGTCGCGTGGCGGGCAAGATCACCATCGTCTTCTCCGACCCCGGCCTCGAGCTGCGCCAATGGACGGTGACCGACGCGCAGGGCCTCACCACCACCGTCACACTGCGCAGCATGCGCACCGGCGTGGACATCCCAGACTCGACCTTTTCGCTGAAGGGCAAAGGGAATTAGATAGCGCGATGCCAAGCCGCCGCCCCCTCGTAGGAATTGCCTGCGATCACCGGATGATCGGGCCGCATCCGTTCGATGCGGTGGGGGAGAAATATATCGTGGCGGCGCGCGATGGGGCGGAGAGCCTGCCGCTGCTCATTCCCGTGCTGCCCGATCCCATTCCGCCGGATGAAATCCTGGACAGCATCGATGGGCTGTTGTTCACGGGCTCGCCGTCGAATGTCTCGCCGAAACGTTATGGCGGGTCGGCACCGCGCGAAGGCGTGCTGCAGGATGAGACGCGCGACGCGACGACCTTGCCGCTGCTGGAAGCCGCCATCGTGCGCGGCGTACCGACTTTGTGCATCTGCCGGGGCTTTCAGGAATTGAACGTGGCGATGGGTGGCACCTTGTACCAGCATATTCAGGAGCAGCCGGGCCGCCTCGACCATCGCGAGAAGAAAGACGATCCGCTGGAGAAGCAATACGCCCCCGCGCATGACGTGACGGTGACGGGCGGATTGCTGGCAACGATCGTGGCGGAACGAACGTTTCGTGTGAACTCGCTGCACAGCCAGGGCATCGACCGGCTGGCCGCGAAACTCCACGCCGACGCGGTGGCGCCGGATGGCATCGTGGAAGCGGTATCCATGCCAAGCGCGAAGGGTTTCCTGCTCGGCGTGCAATGGCATCCGGAATGGCGCTGGTGGGAGAATCCCGTGAGCCGCCAGATCTTCGCCGCCTTCGGCCGCGCGCTGCGGGAAAATTAGTTGGGAGAGACAGGCATGCGGATATCGCGGGCAGGCTTTCTTCTTCTGGCCTTCGCGCTGTCCGCTTGCGCGAAATTCACCGCGCCCGAACCCGCGCGCACGCCACCGCCGCCCACGCCGCCGATCCCCGTCTCCACTGTCACCGCGTCGCTCACCATTCCCATGAGCGAGTTGCTGCGCGCCGTGAACACCAAGACCGCGACCGAGATCGCGCGGCTGCAGGACCAGCCGGCCAATTGCGGCATCGGCAAATGCAAGCTCGACCTGGTGGCGACGCGCACCGGGCCGATCACCGGCAGCGCGCAAGGCGGACGCATCGCGCTCGCCGTGCCGTTCCATATCGACGCGCAGGTGAAGCTGAAATCGCTGTTCAAGGCCAAGGCGCAAACCTCCGCCGACGGACAGGCACAGGCTACCACCCAGCTCTCTATCGGACATGACTGGCGCATCGCGAGCCGCACTGAGGGCACGATCGATCTCTCCAATGCCGAAGTGCATCTGGGACCGCTCTCCGCGAACCTGACGCAATTGTTCGACCGTAACGAACAGCACCTCTCCGATCCGCTGTTCAAGAGTTTCGACAAGCGCATCCCGGACCAGATCAAGATCCGCCCGGCGGCCGAGAAATTCTGGGCGCGCGCCTTCCAGCCGATCCGCGTCGGCAAGCGGCCGCAGGCCTGGCTGCTGCTGTCGCCGCAGCGCGCGCTGGTGGGGCAACCCACAGCGGCGAACGGCAACATCACCGCCGCGCTGGGCATCGAGGCACAGGCACGCGTGGTGCTGGGCGATGAGCCGCAGGTGCCGCAAGCCCTTCCGCCTCTACCGGCGCCGGGGCGGCTCGCTGCGCCGTCCAACCGCTTCTCGTTCGTGGTGCCGGTGAGCTTGCCTTACGATCAGGCGGCAAAACTCGCGCTGGCGCGTCTGCAGAAGAAACCGCCGCGCGTCAGCCATGCCACGGTGAAGATCGAGACGCTGGAGATTCTGCCCTCCGGCGAAGACGTCATCGTGAAAGTGAAGTTCTGCGTGGCGCAGAATTGGGATTGGTTCGGCTGGTTCGATTCCTGCGGCCAAGGCTATTTGCGCGGCAAGCCGGTGTTCGATTCCACCAGCGGCAGTGTGCGCATCGCCAATGTGCATTACGACGTGGCGACGCAAGGCCTCGTGCTCTCCGCCATGAAATTCCTCGCGGGCGACGAACTCGGCAAGCAGATCGAGAAGAACCTCGTCTTCAACGTCGCCGGCGATCTGGCCAAGCTCGACGACGAAGTGAAGACCGCGCTCGCCAAACCCGAAGGCAAAGGCGTCGTCGTCCACGGCACCGTCGAACGCTTCGGCACACCCACGCTCACCTGGACCGACACCGGCTTCCTCGCCGTCTTCCCGGCAGAGGGCACCGTGTCGGTGAACCTGGATTTGAACCAGCTCGACCGGTGAGAGTGGTGCGCGCGGTGAGGCCTGTCGGTTTCACGCAGAGGCGCAGAGCCGCAGAGGAACGTGCGGACCTCTAAAACATCGTCATGGCCGGGCCCGCGCGGCTTCGCCGCGCAATCATTAATTGGCGTGCGAAGCACGCCGGGGCGGCCCATAACCACCGTCTTGCAGTGAGGGTATGGGTGGCCGCCACGAGGGCGGCCATGACGTATTGAGGAGAAAACTGGCTTTTCCACCCGCTCCCCTCCTCTGCGGCTCTGCGTCTCTGCGTGAATCCGGCTCCCCTCCCTCCCCTTGACTCCCTGTAAGCCGTGGCTTACTGTAAGTCATGGCTTACGGAATGGCGCTCACAGCTCTGGCAGACCCCACCCGGCGGAAGGTGTTCGAGCGGTTGCGCGACGGCCGCCTCCCCGTGGCGCGGATCGCGGAGGGGTTGCCGGTCAGCCGGCCGGCGGTGTCGCAGCATTTGAAGGTTTTGAAGGAGGCGGGGCTTGTGCGTGAAGAACGCGACGGCACGCGCCGGATTTACGAGATCGATCCCGCCGGCCTCGGCCAGTTGCGCCGCTGGCTGGATCAGTTCTGGGACGAGGCGCTGGAGGCTTTCCGCCTCGAGGCCGAGAAAGACACCGACACAGAGGAAAAGCGATGAACGCGCCCGTCAAGATCACGCCGGCACCGGTGAAGAAGACTATCCGCGTGCAGGCGCCGCAGGCGAAGGCCTTCGACGTGTTCACGCGCATCGATGGCTGGTGGCCGAAGGGCCATCACGTCGGCAAGGCGCCGCTGAAGACAGCGATCATCGAGCCTTTCGTCGGCGGCCGCTGGTATCACATCAGCGAGGACGGCTCGGAAGACGTCACCGGTTATGTCCGCGCCTGGCAGCCGCCGGAGCGGCTGGTGGTGAGCTGGCGGCTCAACAGCAAATTCGTCGCCGACGACAGCGTAGACAGCGAAGTGGAGGTGCATTTCATCGCCGAAAGCCCCACCACCACGCGCGTGGAGCTGGAACATCGCGTTACCGCGGTGGATGGCGAGGCGATCAGCACGGCGGTCGGCGCACCCAATGGCTGGACGGCGATCATGGAGATCTATGCGCAATCGGTGGAGGCAGCGTCGTGAACATCCGGGCTTTGATTGTCGGCAGCGCGGTGGCGCTGACCCTGGTGGCGGCGGGCCATGCCGAAGTGCTGGAGACCACCGCCAACGGCTTCGCCGTGCGCGAGACGGTGCATGTGGCCGCCACGCCGGACCAGGTCTATGACGCGCTGCTGCATCCCGCGAAGTGGTGGAACGGCCAGCACACCTTCTCCGGCAACGCCGCCAATCTCACGCTCGACGTGAAGGCCGGCGGCTGTTTGTGCGAGAGCCTGCCGCACGGCGGATCGGCGCTGCATCTGACGGTCGTGGATGTCGAGCCTGGCAGCATCCTGCGCTTTCGCGGACCAATGGGACCGTTCCAGGGCGAAGGCGTGGAGAGCGCGCTGACCTTCACGCTCAAAGCCGAAGCGGGTGGCACGCTGCTCACCCTCGACAACAAGATGGGCGGCACCATGCAAGGCGGCTTCGCCAAATGCTCCGCCGCGTCGGACGGAATGCTGGGCGGATTGGTGGCGCGATTGAAGACCTACGCCGAAACCGGCAAGGGCAATTGAGATGGCGCGCGTTCCGCGACTCCTGCTCGTGCTTGCCACGTTGCTGCTGTTGTTCGGCACGGCGATGCATGGCTCGGCCTTCACCAAGACGTCGACAGTGGTCGCGGGCTCCGACTTGCCCGTCTTCTTCGGCGGCAGCCTGAAAGCCTTCTGGCTCAACGATTGCGCCGCCATGCTGATCTTGGCGGCGTTGCTCGCGCTGCTGGCGGCAAAGCCCGCAATGGGCTCGCGCGGCATCGTGCTGCTGCTGGCGCTGTTCCCCGCCGCCATCGGCGTGCTGCTCTATGTCTTCATCGGGCCGTTCTTCGCGGCGCCCTTCAATCTCGCCATCGCGGCGCTCATTTTTCTCGGCGGGTTGTTCTGGCCGCGCCAATCGGAGATACGGCCATGACACTCACGCTTCATGTGTTCCCGCCCAGTCCGCGCGCCTTCAAGGTGCTGTTCACGGCGAACCATCTGGGCATTCCCTATGAGATGAAAGTCATCAACCTCGCGGCCGGCGAGCAGCGCACGGAGGAATTCGCGGCGCTGAACGTGAACCAGCGCATGCCGGTTCTGGAGGAAGACGGCTACAAGCTCTGGGAAAGCAACGCCATCGTCGAATATCTCTGCGCCAGGAAGCCGGAGAGCGGAGTGTTGCCGCAGGAGCTGAAAGCGCGGCTGCAGATCGTGAAATGGATGTATTGGGAGAGCGCCCATTGGGACCCGGCCATAGCCATCTTCATGTTCGAGCGCGTGGTGAAGAAGATGTTCGGCCGTGGCGAGGAGATCCCGTCCGAGATCGAGCGCGGCACGGTACTGCTCGACCGCCTGGCCAAGGTGCTGGATGGCGAGTTGCAGAAGCACCGCTACATCGCCGGCGACGCGCTGACGGCGGCGGACCTGGTGCTGGCCGGCACCTTCTGCCACGCCGAGGCCGCGCGCTTCCCGCTGGAGCCCTATCGCGCCATCCACCGCTGGGCGGCGGAGATGCAGGCACTGCCGGCCTGGGCCCAGACCATCGCGATGCAAGGCTGAGACCCACTGACATATGGCGCGGACCGCGCCGATGACGCATGCTCAAGGCTCGGACAGGAGCCTTGGGCATGATCACCCTCTACGCCTCCCACAATTATCCCGAGCAGGTGAAAGGCATCCTGCGCGACATCCGTGCCTTCTGGGCGCTGGAGGAGCTGGAGCTTCCTTATCAAGTCCACTGGATGGACTACAAAGCGCGCGAGCACCGCGAAGGCCCGAACCGCGCGATCAATCCGTTCGGCCGCGTACCCTCCATCGAGAACGGCGCGCTGCGCATCTTCGAATCCGCCGCTATCGTGCTCTACCTCTATGAGAATGTCGGCCGCGCCCCACAGGACGCTCATGCCCGCGCCGAGCTCAACCAATGGTGCTTCGCAGCGCTTTCCACCGTCGAGCCCGTGATGTCCGAGATGTATCGCTGGGACACCTTCTGGCGCGAAAACCCCGCGCGCGAATCCCGTTACGTCGAACTGCGCGCCCAGGTGGCCGAGCGGCTGGAGGGCCTGGAGCACGCGTTGGCCAGCCGCCCCTATCTGCTGGGCAACGACCTCAGCCCCGCCGACATCCTGATGGCGACGGTGCTGAACTACGGCCGCCACACCGACGGCCTGTACGAGCCCTACCCCGCTTTGCGCGCCTATCTCGACCGCGCCCACGCGCGCCCGGCCTATCAGCGGGCGTTGGCCAAGCAGGGCGTGAAGTAAAACCTGCACCTCCCCCTTGTGGGGAGGTCGATAAAATCGCGAAGCGCAGCGGAGAGATTTTTCGGGTGGGGGGCCGTGCCAAACGGCATTTCGGCCCCCCACCCGAAAAATGCTTCGCATTTTTCGACCTCCCCGCAAGGGGGAGGTGCTATGATGTGCTCGTGACCCGCAAGCGGACCCTTTTGATCCTCTGCGCCCGCATCGGCTTTCGGCCCTGAGGCGGCGCTGACGCGCGCCTTTCGCCTTAACGGTCACACATTCTCCGCAGGGGATCACTCCCATGAATTCCGAACACAATCTCACCAAGCATTGGCAGGCGCTGGACGCCGCCCATCATGTCCATCCCTTCAGCGACACCGCCGCCCTCAACAAGGAAGGCGTGCGCGTCATCACCCGCGCCGACGGCGTCTATCTGTGGGATTCCGAAGGCAACAAGATCATCGACGGGATGTCCGGCCTGTGGTGCGTGCAGGTGGGCTATGGCAACGCGGCGCTGGCGGAAGCCGGCTATGAGGCGCTGAAGAAGCTTCCTTACTACAACCACTTTTTCAAGACTTCGAACCCGTACACCATCGAACTCGCCGCCAAGCTCGCGCATCTGCTGCCCGACGGCCATGAGCATGTGCTGTTCGCCAGCTCCGGCTCGGAAGCGAACGACACGGCGCTGAAGCTGATCCGCTATTACTGGAACCTGAAGCAGAAGCCGCGGAAGAAGATCCATCTGTCGCGCGACATGGCCTATCACGGCGTGACCTTCGCGGCGGCGTCACTCTCCGGCCTCACGCCCATGCATCCGCAATTTGATTTGCCGCTGCCGGGCTTCGCGAAAGTGCCGGCGCCCTATTGGTATGGCGCGAAGGCAGCGGGTTATGGCGACATCCTGCCCGCCGAATTCGGCCATCTCATCGCGAGCAAGCTGGAAGAGAAGATTTTGGAGTTGGGCGCGGACAACGTCGCCTCCTTCTCCGCCGAGCCGATCCAGGGCGCGGGCGGCGTGATCTTCCCGCCGGAGAGCTACTGGCCCGAAGTGGCGCGCATCTGCGCCAAGCACGACGTGCTGTTGCATCTCGACGAAGTGATCACCGGCTTCGGGCGAACCGGTTCATGGTTCGGCGCGCAGACCTTCGGCGTCGTCCCCGACATCATGACCATGGCAAAGGGCTTATCCTCCGGCTACCAGCCGATCTCCGCGATCTCGCTGGGCGAGCGCATGTCCGCCACGCTGCTCAATGCCAATGAGGAGATGGTGCATGGCTACACCTATTCCGGCCATCCGGTGGCGAGCGCGGTGGCGGTGGCCAATCTCGACGTGATGGAGAAGCAGGACCTGCCGGGCCGGGTGAAGAATTCCATCGGCCCCTATTTCGCGCGCGCGCTGCACGTAGCGTTCGACGATCACCCGATCGTGGGCGAAGTGCGCACGCTTGGCCTGCTCGGCGCCATCGAGCTTTCGGCGGACAAAGCGGAGCGCCGCTTCTTCCCGGATGTCGGCAATATCGGCGCGCATTGCCGCAACTATTGCTTCTCCTCCGGCCTCATCAGCCGCGCCATCCGCGACACGATGGTTCTGGCCCCACCGCTCACCATTTCCGAACCCGAAGTGGACGAGATCGTGACCAAGCTGAAATCGGCCATCGACCGCACCGCGAAGGATATCGGCAAAACGTGAGACTGATCGCCACCAGCATCGGACGGCCAAGGATCATCGGCACGATCCATGACGAGCCGGTGTTGTCCGGCATCATCAAGCATGTGGTGACGGAGGCAAGTGTGTTCGTCGGCGCGACCAATATCGCGGGCGACGAACAGGCCGATCTCACCGTGCATGGCGGGCCGGACAAGGCGGTCTATCTCTATCCCGCGGATCACTGGCCGTGGTGGGAAAGCGAGCACGGCATCGCCTGCGCGCCCGCCACTTTCGGCGAGAACCTGACGCTGCAAGGCGCGGACGAAACGGACATCCACATCGGCGACCGGTTGCAGTGGGGCGATGCGCACCTGGAAGTGAGCCAGCCGCGCGGGCCTTGCTACAAACTCGGCATGAGCTTGCGCGAAGACGCGCCGATGCGCATGACGGTGTCGGCGCGCTGCGGCTGGTATTGCCGCGTGCTCAAGGAAGGCCGCGCGCCGTCGCAAGGCGAGATCACGCGCACACAAATCCGTGATGCGCCCAGCGTGCGTGATGCGTTCATCGCGGTGTATCATCCCCGAGCCGACCGGGCCCTGCGCGAGGCTGTCGCGAGCACACCCGCGCTGGCGGAAATGTGGCGTTCAGCGGCTGTCAGACGGCTCGCGGAAATGCGCTAAAACCGACGGTGATTCGAAAACCGCACTGTTGCAGAAATGCAATTGTCATCTATGAAATTTAATCAATGGCTTAGTTCAAAAAAAATCTTGCGCCCTGTGTCTTTCGTGCATAGGTTAGTCCTTGGAAAGACGGACCACCAACCGGCAGGCACTGCCCCCCGCTCGCACGCTGGTTGGCGTCTTTCCATCGGTACCGGTCATCCCCTCCCGGTACCCGCGCGTAACGGCGCATCCGACGCCCGATCAGCCCCCTGGTCGGGCGTCTTTTTATTTGTAGTTTCAAAGGGTTGGATACGCCGCAGGGTGAGGTTCAACCGCCCGCCGCCGGGCACCATCTCCGAGCTCCCCGCCGCCACCCGATCCACCCCGTGATAGGCCAACCTAGCCGGCCCGCCGAAGACCAAAACGTCGCCGGAGCGCAACCTCAGGCTCTTGGTCGGCCCTTTGCGGCTCGCCCCGCCCATCCGGAACACCGCCTCGTCGCCCAGCGAGACCGAGAGCACAGGCGCGGCAAGCGCCGCCTCGTCCCTGTCCTGATGCAGGCCCATCCGCGCGCCGTCGCGGTAGAGATTGACCAGGCAGCATTCCGGCGGCGCGGGATATTCCGTCGTCTCATTCCACAACGCGAGCAGCATTGGCGGAATGGCCGGCCACGCTTGATCCGTATACGGATGGCGTGGCGCGTAGCGATAGCCCGTCTCGTCCGCGATCCAGCCGAGCGATCCGAAATTGGTTTCTTCCACGCTGAAAGGCTTGCCGGATCCCGGCATGCGCGGGCGGTAGAATGGCGCATGCTCCGCGAGACGAAACACCTCCGCCACCAGCGCGCGTTGCGCCTGCGCGTCGAAGAAGCCGGGCCACAGAAACACGCCCGGCATCACCGCAACCGCTTTCACGGCGCAATGCCCGCAATGGGAATGCGCGGATCGTAAAGCCCACGGAAACTGTCGCCGAGCCCGTGCGCTTCCAGCCACGCTTTCAATTTCTCCGGCGTGTAGCCATCCGCGATCCACGCGGCCAGCGGACGCCCCTTCGCATCCTCGCGCGCGAATTGCAGGAACGGTTTCAGCCAGCGCTGATGCTGCTTCGGCCGGTGTAGATAAGGCCATGCCGCGAATTGCGCCTGCGCCTCCTCGAACGCGCCCCAGCCTTTGGTGTGAAGAATGTAGAGCGCGGCCGCGAAACTCGATCGGTCCTGCCCGCCAGAGCATTTCAGCAGCAGCGGACGCGGCGCCGTGTCGAACGCCGCAATCAATCCCTTCAGCATGGGCACGACCGGCAGCCGGCGCGAATTGAGCGGTGTGTCGCGATGTTCGATACCCATCTTCGCCGTGACGCGTTTCTCTTCGCGCCACCAGCGCCAATCCGGATTGGGCCCACGCAGATTGATCACGCTCTTGATGCCGCGCGCCTTCAGGAACGGCCCCAGAAACCCCGCATAGGCCTGCGACGACCGCGCCGCCTCGCCCGGAACGATCCAGTGGAAATTGTAGAGAATAGAGGGCAGCGAACGCATGAGCGGGTTCTAGACCGTTTTTCGTGGGGGAGAAACCGGAGATGCGACGAGAGGGTTATGTTTCACGCAGAGGCGCAGAGCCGCAGAGGAGGCGAGCAAGTGAAGAAGGTAGATTTTAAAATTCGCTCTCCGATTCGCCATGACCGCCCTTGGCCCGTAGCGACAGCGTACGGGCGCCACCCATTTCCTCACGTCCAAGAAAGAGTGAATGGGTGGCCGGGACAAGCCCGGCCATGACGGTTCTGGGATTGGAGGAAGAACGGCAACAAAAAAACTCGGCTCCTCTGCGGCTCTGCGTCTCTGCGTGAATCAATCCCACTCACCCCAAGCTCTTCTCCATCCGCACCAGCGGAACGCGCACGCCCGCATCCGTCACATGCTCGAACGGTTCGACATCCACATAGCCACAAGCCCGATAGAGCGGCAGGCCCGCCGCCGTCGCCACCAGTTCGGTGCGCCCAAACCCCGCCGCGCGCGCCGCACTCTCGCAGAGGTCCAATACCCGCCGTCCGATGCCGCGTCGCGTGAAATCGGGATGGGTGTACATGGCGCGCACGCGGGCCGCTTCCGTCGTGGGATCGAGCAGGCGCGTGTCGCGGCCCGGCGAATGGTCGCCGCCGAACGACGTGGCCCGCCGCGACCAGCCGCCGGAACCGACGATCCGGCCATTCTCCTCGATGACGAAATAGCTGCCGTCTTCGATGAGCTGGCTGTCGAGCCCCATGATCGCGAAAGACGCCATGACTTGGTCGGGCGACAGGAACGACGGCAACAGCGCCGCGATGGACACATCCATCAGCGCGGTGAGCGCTGCGATATCCGCGCGCGTGGCGAGGCGGTGGTTAAACGGAATCACACTCAAAACGTTATCACGCCCAAGGAGCCCCTCATGATCCGCAAACTTCCGTCGGGCGGTTACCGCCTCTACTCCCGCAAAAAGAACCCCAAAACCGGCAAACGCCGCAACCTCGGCACCTTCAAGACCCGCGCCGCCGCCGAGAAGCACGAAAAGGCCGTGCAATATTTCAAGCGGGGGTGATTTCGCTCGCCGGAAGAGCCACCTTGACCCCGCACCTTCCGTCGGTATATTCCCCGGCTCCCGCGAAAGCAGGCTTTCGGCGGGATGGTAACGAATTCAAGGACTTAAGCTCATGTTCGCGGTTATCCGCACCGGCGGGAAGCAGTACAAAGTGGCGGCTGGCGACAAGATCGCCGTCGAGAAGCTGACCGGCGACGCCGGCAGCACCCTCACCTTCGGTGAAGTCCTCATGCTGGGCGGCGACAGCCCCAAGCATGGCGCGCCGCTCATCTCGGGCGCCTCGGTCGCGGCCGAGATCGTCGAGACGGCGAAGGGCGACAAGGTCATCGCCTTCAAGAAGCGCCGCCGCAAGAACACGCATCGTAAGCGCGGCCACCGCCAGACCCACACGACGGTGAAGATCACCGGCATCAGCACCGGCGAATAGGAGCAGGCAATGGCACATAAGAAAGCTGGCGGCTCTTCGCGCAACGGTCGCGACTCGAACCCCAAGATGCTCGGCGTGAAGATTTACGGCGGCCAGGCGATCAACGCCGGCAACGTGATCGTGCGCCAGCGCGGCACCAAGTTCCATCCCGGCGACAATGTCGGCATGGGCAAGGATCACACCCTTTTCGCGACGCAAGACGGCCAAGTACAATTCCGCACGGGCTACAAGCGCCGCACCTTCGTGTCGGTCGTGAACGCGCCGGCGAAGCAAGCGGGTTAAGGCGGCACCCAAATAGCCCGCCAAGCAATTGGCGGCTCATCAGTGCGAGGGAAGATGGTCCGCCATCTTCCCTTTTTTATTCCCTCGGCAACTGGCCATCGCGGCCAATGAGGAGGGCGTGTCATGTCGTGTTTGGAATTGGAGAGTGAGAGATTGCTGTTGCGGGCGCCAAGGGCAGAAGACGCCGAGGCCATCCTGCCGCTCGCATCGGATTGGGACGTGGCGAAAAACCTGGGGCGCATGCCGCATCCTTACGCGCTGACGGATGCCGAGGCCTATCTCGTCAAGGCCAAGGAAGGCCGCGCCGCCGGCACGGATTTCAACTTCGCCATCACCCGCAAACGGGACGGCGTTTTGATGGGCACTTGCGGCGTGCATCTGCGTGAGGGCGGGAATTTCGAGTTCGGCTACTGGCTGGGCAAGCCTTTCTGGGGCCACGGCTATGCCACGGAAGCCGCGCGCAGGCTGGTCAGTTTCGCCTTCCGCGACCTCAAGATCGAGACCCTGATCGCGGGCTGGTATCACGATAATCCGGCCTCGGGGCATGTGCTCTCCAAGCTGGGTTCGGTGATGGCGGGCGCCGAACAGCGCAATTGCGCGGCGCGCGGCCATGCCGTCTATTGCCACCTGGTGCGGCTGACGCCCGAAACCTTCGCCCAGGCCCGAAAGCAGGCGGCATGAAAGTAAGAAAGTTGATTCACACAGAGACACAGAGACACAGAGGTGCTCACGGGAGCGTCTTCGCGCCTTCGCGCGAGCACGTTCTTTTTTCCTCTGTGGCTCTGTGTCTCTGTGTGCAAAACCTTTTCCTGGTGCCGCGATGAAGTTTCTCGATCAGGCGAAGGTCTATATCCGCTCGGGCAATGGCGGGAACGGATGCGTCGCGTTCCGGCGGGAGAAGTTCATCGAGTTCGGCGGGCCATGGGGCGGCAATGGCGGACGCGGCGGCGACGTCTGGGCGGAAGCCGTGGAGAATCTCAACACGCTGATCGACTATCGCTACCGCCAACATCTCACCGCGCAAAATGGCGGGCCCGGCATGGGCAAGGACATGAGCGGCGCCAATGGCGACGACGCAATCTTGCGCGTGCCCATCGGCACCGAGATCTATGAGGAAGACGACGAGACGCCCATCGCCGATCTGGCGCAGGCGGGCGATCGCGTGCTGCTGCTCAAGGGCGGCAATGGCGGCTTCGGCAATTCGCATTTCAAGAGCGCCACCAATCGCGCGCCGCGCCACGCCAATCCGGGCCTGCCGGGCCAGGAGCGGACCATCATCCTGCGCCTGAAGCTGATCGCCGATGTCGGGCTGATCGGATTGCCGAACGCGGGCAAATCCACCTTCCTGTCGCGCGTCTCCTCGGCGCGCCCGAAGATCGCGGATTATCCCTTCACGACGCTGAACCCGCAGCTCGGCATGGTGCGCCAGCACAACACCGACTTCGTAGTGGCCGACCTGCCGGGCCTGATCGAAGGCGCGCATGAAGGCGCGGGCCTCGGCGACAAATTCCTGGGTCACGCCGAACGCTGCGGCGCCATCCTGCATCTCATCGACGGCACGCAGAGCGAAATCGCCAAAGCCTATCGCACCATCCGCGGCGAACTCGAAGCCTATGGCCACGGGCTGGAGGACAAGCCCGAGATCCTGGTGTTGAACAAGACCGACGCGATCCCGAAAGCCGCGCTCTCCAAGAAGCGCGCCTCGCTGGAGAAAGCCAGCGGCGAAAAGGTCTTCATCATGTCCAGCGTCTCCGGCGAAGGCGTCGACGACGTGCTGCGAACCCTCGCCAAGCTGATCGACAAGCGCCGCGAGAAAGAAAAGAAAAAGACCGCGCCGCTCCGGGGTTGGTCGCCGCGGGATTCTTAACGGAGCGAACGTCAATGCCCGGTGCCGACGACAAATATCCGGACAATTCCGAAATATACGCGCTCAAAGCGGAGAGGCGCCGGCTACGCGCGGCTTTGCCTTTTGCCGAAAAGCTCGATGCGCTGGACGCGTTGCGTGCGCGCGTCGCACCCATCATTCGCGCTCGCGAATTGCGCAAATCATCTTCCACACCGGACCGTGCCTGAGGCGATGCGGTGATCGCAGTGCCGAACCGCATCAGCGCTAATCTTGCAGCACGTTGAATAAGCCGTTCAATTCTTCCTGGATAGATTCCAGGCGCGAGAAAACTTCGTTCGCGACGAAAGCGAGCGCATCCATTTCTTCGTCCTCAGGTCGATACGCAATTCCGATAGCCCGGCATAAGCGGATGGCTTCGTATAACGGCACCTCCATCGCATGCGCCCGCTCGCCAACGGTCTCGCGAAATACTTTCGCTTTGCGCGCACGCCTCTTCAGCCGCCGCAAATTCGCCATGCCGCGCCTCCCGTGTTAGAAGCCTAATCAAGTGACAGATGCATAATACGGAATGCATATGAATGTGTCAAGTGCACATATAAGGGCTGCCAGAGGATTGTTGAACTGGACAATCCGTGACCTCGCTGAGAATGCGGGTGTCCATCGCAATACGGTCGCGCGCATGGAAGCCGATAAGGTCACCCACGGCCCCACCATTGCCGCGATGGTCCGCGCGTTGGAGGAAGCAGGCATTCAATTTCTCAATGGCGGCGAACCGGGCGTGCGATTGACCACGCGGAAATAGTTCGCGCGCGAGGATGTTCGTTCAAGTCAAAGACGTTTGGTTTAGGATCGCCTTATGAGACTCCACCCCACCCATTGGCTGCGTCCGCCCGGGCCGATGGCGGCGGGGATGCGGATTGGGTTGCTGGGGGGATCGTTCAATCCGGCGCATGAGGGACACCAGTATGTGTCCGAAGTCGCGCTGAGACAGTTGAAGCTCGACTACGTTTGGTGGCTGGTGAGCCCGCAGAATCCGTTGAAGCCCGAAGCCGGGATGGCGCCGCTGGGCGAGCGGCTGGCGGGGGCGGCGGCGCGGTTCGAACAGCATCCGCGAATCCGCGTGCTGGATGTCGAGACGGCGCTGGGCACGCGTTACACCATCGACACGCTCACCGCCCTCAAGCGGCGCTTCCCGGCGGTCAAGTTCGTGTGGCTGATGGGGACGGACAATCTGGCGTCGTTCCGCCACTGGAAGCGCTGGGCGGATATCGCCCGGCTGGTGCCCATCGCGATGGTGATACGGCCGGGTTCGACCCTGGCGCCGCTCTATTCCAAACCCATGCAGCGCTTCGGCAGGCGGGATCCGGCATCGTTCGCGAGGCTCGCCTTGACCGATCCGCCCGCACTGGCGGTGCTGGATGGGCGGCGAAATGGGGCCAGTTCCACCGCCATCCGCGCCCAAACCCGGCAGGATGAAGGCCTGTTGCATACGATTCCCGCGTGATAGAATTGACTTCCATTGGAGGCCTGAAAATTCCCACTCGCAAGAAAAGCGCCGCACGCGCCAAGGACACCGAGACGCCAGCCGCAGCCGAAGAGCCAACGCTGCTCGAGCGCATCCGCACTTCCCTCGACGACGACAAGGCCGAAGACATCGTGACGATCGAGCTGAAAGGCCGCTCGTCGCTGGCGGACGCCATCGTGATCGCGAGCGGGCGCTCGGCCCGCCACGTCGCCTCCATCGCCGAGCATCTGGCGCGCAAGCTGAAGGAAGCGGGCCACGGCACGCGCCCCGTCAACGGCGCGGCGCAAGGCGATTGGGTGCTGGTCGATGCCGGCGATGTGATCGTGCACATCTTCCGTCCCGAAGTGCGCGATTATTACGATCTCGAAGGCATGTGGAGCGTCGCGGAACCCAAGCGCCGCGCTTCGGTTTAAAGCACGCGATCAACGAAAGAATAGCCGTTGCGCCTTCTCATCCTCGCGGTCGGCCAATCCCGCGGCACGCCGGAAGGCGCGATGACGGAGGATTACGCGGGGCGCGCCCGCGCCTTCGGCAAGCGCTACGGATTCACCGCCGTCAGCGTGGAAGAAGTCTCCGTCTCCAAGCTGCGCGAGTCGCGCGGGCGGATGGAGGCGGAAGGCGAGAAGCTCGCCGACCGCATTCCGCAAGGCGCGCACGTGATCCTGCTCGACGCGCGCGGCAAGGGCATGACGAGCGACGCCTTTGCCGAAATGCTGGGCGCCATGCGCGACGCGGGCGCGCGCGACATGGTCTTCATCATCGGCGGCCCGGACGGGCTGGTGCTTCCGTCTCACGTCAAAGCCGGCCGCAGCCTCGCTTTCGGCCCGCAAACCTGGCCGCATCTGATGGTGCGCGCCATGTTGTCGGAACAAATATACCGTGCACTGACGATCCTGGGCGGACACCCGTATCATCGGGCTTAGCGATTGTCCCGAACCGCCACGATGTGTGAGGCCGAGCGCACGGTGACCATCTGCATCCAGCCGGGCCTGCGTTTTGTCATCGGGCAGAGTGTGAAGTCCGCGAAAATCAGATCGCCCTTGCTCAAAGCTGCCTTCACATTTGCGGGGAACCAGGGATTTTCGTTCTCGCCGTGCTCGTCGAAGACGCCGAGCATGCGGTTGGTGCCGATGCGCCAGATGCGATAGGCCGGCGTGCCGTTCCCAGCCATTAACCGCCCATGCAGGGTGAAGCACGGACCCACCGGCGTGAAGCCTTCGCGTGCACCGGCCGGCGAAGCGGTCGCCAGCAGCAATACGGCGATCAGAGCGAATGCCTTCAACGATGCCTCCCGACAGGGCGTAACCGCATCTTAACCATGACGCGCGAAGGTGAGGCGTCGCAATGGGGCGTCCCATGGAAATCAAGGGCACAGGCCGGGTCGAATCCGCCAATGTTCGCCGGGCCGGTAAGCCCGCGGGCAATGGCGCGTTCTCGGTCGACAGCACGGGGGAGCAGCCGCGCGCCGCTTCCCTTGCCGCGCCCGGCCCGCTGACGGCGCTGGACTCCATCCTGGCGCTACAGAATGTCGACGATGCCTCGAGCGGCCCTTCCAAGGGTGTGTCGCGGGGCGAGAAATTGCTGGAGCTGCTGGACGATCTGCGCGACGGGCTTCTGGCGGGCGGTATCCCGCGCGCCACGCTCAACCGTCTGGCCACAACCCTCGGCCGCCGGCACGAAAGCTTCTGCGATCCCAAGCTTCAGGGCGTGCTGGATGAGATCGAGCTGCGCGCCCGGGTGGAGCTGGCCAAGCTGGAACAGGCTGACCGCGCCGCAGCCTGAGTTCCCAACATAAATTACGTTGGCGCCTAAACCCTTGTCACAAATGTGAATTCTGGCCCCATCGGGCCGAATGATTCTATTTGTAGGGGCGGTGCGCCTCCTCTATAAACCCGCCCGCTCAGGGACGGGCGAATCGTCAAAGGGGTGTTGCCTTATGGGTATTGAACTTCCGTCCGGCTACCGGCCCGCAGATAGCGAGCCCTTCATGAACGAGCGGCAGCGCGAGTATTTTCGCCGCAAGCTGATGCGCTGGAAAGAAGAGATCCTGCGCGAGAGCCGCGAGACCATTCAGAACCTCCAAGCCGAGACCACGCCCTTCGCCGATCTGGCGGACCGCGCCTCGACCGAAGCGGAACGCCAGCTCGAACTGCGCACCCGTGACCGCCAGCGCAAGCTGATCGCCAAGATCGACTCCGCGCTGCGCCGCCTCGAGGACGGATCGTATGGCTTCTGCGAAGAGACCGGCGAACCCATCTCGCTCAAGCGCCTCGACGCAAGACCCATCGCGACCTTGTCGATCGAAGCGCAAGAACGCCACGAACGCCGCGAGAAGGTCTATCGCGACGATTAGTTCGTTCGCGCGTTTGCGCAGAATTCGCCCTGCAAAAAATAAACTCGTCATGGCCGGGCTTGTCCCGGCCACCCATAACCTCGGTCTTGCAGAAAAGATCACGACGGTCCGCGCTCTTACTTTTCCCACCGCGGGTATGGGTGGCCGGGACAAGCCCGGCCATGACGGTTGTGAGTTTGGGTTTGGGTAAGAGCTCTCCAAAAAGAAACGGCCGGAGCGGTTTCGCTCCGGCCGTCTCCCAGCCCCTCCGCTCCCACCACGGAAGCGGAAAACTCAGAACGGCATCAGGATGTCGTAGAGCTGGCTGCCGTAGCGCGGCTGCTGCATGTCGGTGATCTGGCCCTTGCCGCCGTAGGAGACGCGCGCTTCCGCGATCTGGGACAGGTTCACCGTGTTGTCTTGGGTGATGTCTTCCGGCCGCACGATGCCGGCGATCTGCAGATCGCGCATCTCGTTGTTGACGCGGACCTGCTGATGGCCGCTGACCACCAGATTGCCGTTGGGCAGACCCTGCGTGACGATGGCGGCGAGCGTGAGATTGATGTCTTCCGAGCGGTCGACCGAACCGGCGCCGACGTTCGACGTGTCCGAGCCCATCTTCACCAGGCTTGCCGGATCGCTGCCCAGCACCTTCTGCAGCTTGTTCTCCAACCCGAAGAAATTGGTGAGGTTCGCGTCGTCCGAATTGGTGCGGGTGCGCGTGGTCGTGTCCTGGATCTTGGCGGCATCGGCGATGGTGATGTCGATGGTGATGAGGTCGCCCACATGACTGGCGCGCGGATCGTGGAAGAAACTGTGCGAGCCCGGCACCCACAGCGCGTTCGCTTCGCGATAGTTCGGCGGCGGCGGCGGCAGCGGCACGGAGACGGGCGTGCTGGGCGGCATGTTGATCGGCGCCATGGCGGGCGTCTTGCCGATATTCTCCACCCGGTCCACGGCGGAGCAGGCGGAGAGCACAGCGGCGAGAACAGTCAGGCTGGCGTAACGAAGCGTCGGGTTCATGATGGGTGTCCCTGTTTTTCTTAAGATCATTTCTGGGCGAGTTGGCCGGTCACGTTCGTGGTGTCGCCGGCGCGCACTTCGCCCGCGCCCGTCACCACGCCGGTGATCTGGCGGAAAGAGACGGGGTTCTGCACCGTGACGGTCTCGCCCAAGCCGCCTTCGCTCATCGACTTGCCGGTGGCGGTGAGCGTGATGCCCGGCGCCACGAAACTCATCGTGACGGTCTGGCCCTTGGTGACGAGGATCGGGCGGCGCACATCGTCTGCCCGGATCGGTTCGCCGGAGCGCAGCACGCGGCGCGTCTGCATCCCGTCGAGCGCGTCCATCGAGATGACGGTGCCGCCCTGGACCTGGTCGGCCGCCACGGCGCGGTAGTCGAGATCGGAATCGGCGAGGATCGCGCCGCGCGGGATATCGTGGCTGGGCACCACGATGCGCGCGGGATCGGCCATGGCCGGCTTGATGATCGCGATGACCGCGAGAGAAAGAAGAAAGAGCAGCGTGCGCATCAGCCATTCCCCATCTGCGAGGTCGTCTGCAGCATCTGGTCCGCCGCGGTGACGACTTTGGAATTCATTTCGTAGGCCCGCTGGGCGGTGATCAGCGAGGTGATCTCCTCCACCGGATTGACGTTGGAGGTTTCGAGATAGCCCTGCTGGATCGTGCCGAAGCCCGTCGATCCCGGAACGCCGGCCTGCGGCGAGCCGGACGACGCCGTCTCCGTCAACAGATTGTCGCCCAGCGCGTTCAGGCCCGCTTCGTTGGGGAAGCGCACCAATTCGAGCTGGCCGAGTGTTTGCGCGGCGGTCTGGCCGGGGATGGTCGCCTGCACCTGGCCTTGCGCATTCACGGTGATGGAGAGCGCGGTCGCGGGTACGGCAACGCCGGGCGCCACCGTGTAGCCCTTGTCCGTCACGATCTGGCCGGTGGGCGAGAGCGCGAAATTGCCGGAGCGCGTATAGGCGTCGCTGCCATCCGGCATGGTGATGTGGAAATAGCCGGAGCCCTGGATCGCCATGTCGAGCGGGTTCGACGTCGACGAGAGATCGCCCTGGCTGGTGATGCGGTAGACCGCCGCCGTGCGAACACCGGCGCCGAGCTGGATGCCGCTGGGCAAGATCGTTCCGGAGTCCGACGTCTGGGCACCGGGCTGCTCGACGTTCTGGTAGAGTAGGTCCTGGAATTCGGCGCGCTGCTGCTTGTAGCCCGTGGTGTTCATGTTCGCGAGGTTGTTCGCGATCACTTCCACATTGGTCTGCTGGGCCTGCATGCCCGTCGAGGCGATATCCAATGCACGCATTCAATGGCACTCCTTAGTTCTGTGTCGAGCTCAGCTTGTCGATGGCGTTGCGCATCAAATCTTCCTGGGACTGGGTAAGGTTGGACGTCGCCTGATAGGCGCGCATCACCTCGATCATGTGGCTGATCTCGAGCACCGGCTGGACGTTGGAGGATTCCAGCATGCCCTGATGGATGCTGGGGGCCTCGACGTCTTTCGGGTCCTGGCTGGTCGCGTAAAGACTGGATCCCTGCTTGGTCATCGCGGACTCGTCGTCGAAATTCACCAGCTTCACTTTGCCGATCTGGCCCTTGAGGCCGCTGACCGTTCCATCTTCCGCGATGTGGATGTCGCCATCCTCAGGCGCCACGGTGATGTCGCCGCCGTCGCCCTGGAGCGGATCGCCCGCCTGCGTGACGACACGGCCCGCCGCATCCATCGTGAAATGGCCGTTGCGCGTGTAGCGCATGCCGTTCGCGGTGGAGACGGTGAAATAGCCCTTGCCGTTGACGGCGAGATCAAGGGGCGCGTTGGTCGTCGTCGCGTGGCCTTGCGACAGGTCACGAACGTTACCGGCATCCTTCACGAAGCTGATGGTTTGCGCGCCGCCCGTATCGCCTTCGCCCGGCTGAACCTGCTGGACATATTCCTGGAAGGTGGGCGTTTCGCGCTTGAAAGCGGGCGTGTCGGCGTTGGCGAGATTATCCGCGATCACGTCCATCGAGCGATAGGCCGCGAGCTGATGCGAAAGACTGACGAGCAGTGTGTTGTCCATGGCGGCCTCTGCGGAACCCTTCTGGTCCGTGCCAAGGGGATGTGCAGCAGCCGTGCCAGCGTGAAAGCCGCTGTTTGCCCGGGTTTTTGGAAAATCGATTCCGCCGCGTGCCGGGGCGTGCGGCAAAGATTGCCGGGCCAAGCGCGTCATGCTTACCGCTCCTTAACCACGCGGCCCTAACACTGCGCCCAGATCAGACGAAGGGCCGCCACATGGCGAAGGACGAAGAGACCGAAACCGATACTGGTGCTGACGCGCCGAAGAAAGGTTTCGTTAAGAAGCTCTTGGGCAACAAGAAGCTTCTCATCATCGTTGTCGCGGCTTTGGTGCTGCTGATCGGCGGCGGCGGGGGGGCCTACTTCTTCCTGTTCGCGAGCGCGCCATCCGACAAGGACAAGCTGGCCGCGGCCGCCCCGCCGATTCCGGTCGTGCCGCCGAACATCGCTTTCTTCGACATGCCCGACATCGTGGTGAACATTCAAAGCGCCGATGGATCGCCGGCCTATCTGAAGCTCTCGCTCTCGCTCGAGATCGCGGCGGCGGATGAGAAGGCGGCGTTGACGGCGCTGGTGCCGCGCATCGTGGACCAGTTCCAGGGCTATCTGCGCGAACTGAGGGTCGATGACCTGCACGGTAGCGCGGGCGTGCTGCGCCTGAAGGAAGAATTGCTCCGCCGGATCAACGTGGCCGCAGCGCCCTATCCGGTGAAAGACGTGCTGCTCAAGGAAATGATCGTCCAGTAAGTCGCCAAGTACGTGGCACGAGAAAGATAAAACCATGGCCGACGATATCGAACAGACCGATGAGATTTCCGCCTCCGCCGAGCCCACGACTCCGGGTTGGGATGCCGCCACGCCGGAAGGCGAAGGCACACCCGCCGCTGCCGCGTCTGGCACCACGGCCGAGCGCATCCTGAACCAGGAAGAGATCGACAGCCTGCTCGGCTTCGACGTCAATGACGAGCAGCTCCAGGACAAATCCGGCGTCCGCGCCATCATCAATTCGGCGCTCGTGTCCTATGAGCGCCTGCCGATGCTGGAGATCGTCTTCGACCGGCTGGTACGGCTGATGACGACGAGCTTGCGCAATTTCACGTCCGACAATGTGGAAGTGAGCCTCGACAACATCACCTCCATCCGTTTCGGCGATTATCTGAACTCGATCCCGCTGCCTGCGATCCTCGCCGTGTTCCGCGCCGAGGAACTCGATAACTACGGCCTCTTCACCGTCGATTCCAACCTGATCTATTCCATCGTGGACGTGCTGCTCGGCGGACGCCGCGGCACGGCGCAGATGCGCATCGAGGGCCGGCCCTACACCACCATCGAGCGCACGCTGGTCCAGCGCATGACCGAAGTGATCCTGCAGGACATGTGCGCCGCTTTCGAGCCCCTGGCGCCGGTGAACTTCTCGCTCGATCGTCTCGAAACCAATCCGCGCTTCGCGGCCATCGCGCGCCCCGCCAACGCCGCCATCCTCGTGCGCCTGCGCATCGACATGGAAGACCGCGGCGGCCGCACCGAATTGCTGCTGCCTTACGCGACGCTGGAGCCAATCCGCAAATTGCTGTTGCAGCAGTTCATGGGCGAGAAGTTCGGCCGCGACTCCATCTGGGAAAGCCATCTGGCGACCGAGCTGTGGTCCACCCGCGTCGAGATCGACGCCATCCTCGACGAGCAGATCATGTCGCTCAACAAGGTGATGGGGCTGCAGGTCGGCGAGACCATGATGCTGAACGCCTCGCCCGACAGCCGCATCGAGCTGCGCTGCGGCGGCGTGCCCTTGCTCAAGGGCCGCATGGGCCGCGTCGGTTCCTCCGTCGCCGTGCGCGTCGACGAAGCCATCGCCCGCACCGACGCCTCGCGCACCCTGTGAAAGAGATCGCCATGATTCCGAACGTCTCCTTCTTCGTCGAACTCACCTTGATCGCGCTTTTGGCCGCCACGCTCGTCTATTGCGCCCTGCTGGAACGCAAGCTTTCTGCTCTCCGCAAGGGGCAGGATGGGTTGAAGCAGACCATCCTCGATCTCAACAGTTCGATCGTCACCGCAGGCGCCTCGATGCGCGCGCTGAAGGCGGCGGCGTCCGAAGCCGCCGAGACGCTGGACACGCGCATCGCCAATGCCCGCCAGCTCAACGACGAATTGTCGCTGATGACGGCGTCGGGCGAACGCATCGCCGAGCGCATCGCCGGCGGCCCACCCAAGCCGACGAACAGCGCCATCCATCCCGCCGCCCTGATGAACCGCCTGGACAAGTTGAAGGTCCAGGCGACGTTGCGGTGATCCCATGACCAGACGCTTGCGACTGCTGCCCACCGTCTTCGTGCTCGCCGCCGCTTTGCTGCTGCTGAAAGGCACCGACCTCACGCTCGAAGCCCGTGCCGCCACCGCCGCGCCGGAAGCTCCCGCCGCGACGCCGGCGCCCGCGCCTTCCGCCGATCCGGCTGCCGACGACAGCGAGACCGCCAGCGCCGGCGAGGTGGACGTGTTGACCAGCCTCGCCAAGCGCCGCGCCACGCTGGACGCGCGCGAGGACGCACTTACCACGCGCGAGAATCTGATCGCCGCCGCCGAACAGCGCGTCGACGGCAAGATCACGCAGTTGAAACAGCTCCAGGCGCAGCTCCAGACCCTGCTGGGCGAACGCGACGATGCCGAGCAGAAGCAGCTCGCGACGCTGGTGAAGACCTATTCCTCGATGAAGCCCAAGGATGCCGCGCGCATCTTCGACGACCTGAACGACGACGTGCTGCTCGCCGTCTCCAGCCAGATGAAGCCCGACGTGCTGGGCGCCATCCTGGCCGGGATGCAGCCGGACCACGCGCAGAAGCTGACCGTGCGCCTCGCCAACCGCTTGAAGCTGGCCGAGACGCCGCCGCCCGCACCGGCGCCCGCGCCGCAACTGGCTGCAACGACTCCGCCTGCGACTGCTGCGCCGACACCGGCTCCCACCGCTGCGCCGACGCCTGCTCCAGCAGCGGCAACACCGGCTCCGCCGCCTGCGGCCAACAATGCGGCTGCGCCGGTCAAGAAGTAAGGCAAAACTGACGCAAGCGATTCGCGCTGTCGAAAGTGACGAGGGAAATGAGACAGGGCTGGGCAGGGTTTGCAGCGCTTGCGGCGTTCGCCGCATTGCCCGCGCATGCCGACTCCGTCGCCATCAGTGCTGCCGGCGGCTATGGCCGTATCACCTTCACCCTGACACCGGCTGCCCACGCGGAAGCGACGCAGGCCGATGGCGTGCTGACCGTGCGCTTCGACCGCAAGCTCGCAATCGAGCCCGGACAAGCGGCGCAGGGACTCGCGGCCTATGTGAGCGGCGCGCGACTGGATGCGGACGGCAAGACCTTGCGGCTGGCGCTGGCGCAAAGTGCGCGGCTGCACACCAGCGCGTCCGGCGCGCAGATCGCCGTGGACATCGTGCCCACGGCGTTCGCGGGCAATCCACCCGACCTGCCGCCGCCACCGCCCAAGCAGGCCTCCGCCGTCGATATCGCGAAGCTGCCCGCGCTTTCCATCCGCGCGGGCGCCTATGCCAATTTCACCCGGCTGGTCTTCGACTGGCCGAAGAACGTTCCGTATACGGTGTTTCCGGGTTCAGGCCACCTCACCCTGCGCTTCGAGGCGATGGCGCGGCCGGATCTGGATCCACTCACGCGCGTCTCGCCGCCCTGGGTGAAGAACACGGGCTGGCGCATCGAGAACAAAGGCATGGTGCTGGAATTCGAGACCGATGCCGATTCCGGCTATCACGATTTCCGCGACGGCACCCATGTGGTGCTCGACATCCTGGCACCCAAAACCGACGCCACCGCTTACAAGCCGCCAGGCGTGGCACATCCCGAAGCCGTGAAGCTTGCCGGCACCGCGAAGCCCGTGAGCGCGAAAGGCGTGAGCCCCGCGCAGGCGGAAGCCATCGCGGATACCGTTGCGAAAGTGAATCCACCCGCTGAGACCAAGCCTGCGCCTCCGCCCGTTACACCTCCTCCAGACACCAAGACGGCGCAAACACCACCGGCACCAACCGTTCTCACAGCGCCCACCGCCGAGGCGCAGCGCACGGCCAAGGGCGTCACGCTCACCTTCCCCGGCGCACCGGCCAGCGCGGTGTTCGTGCGCGGCCTCACCGCCTTCATCGTGCTGGACGGGCACCAGGCCATCGACCCCGTGAAGATGAAGACGGCGCTGGGCGATTATCCCAGTTCCTTCGACGCCTCCATCGGCGCGGATTACAGCGTGCTGCATATCGGGCTAAAGCAACCCGCCGCCATCTCCGTGCGCGGATTGGCAGGCAAGCTGGTCGTAACGATCGCGCAGCAAACCAGCACCTCACCCATGGCAATCGGCTTTTCGCCGGACACGCAAAACGGAAAGCCCGCGCTCGCCGCTTTGCTGCCCGGCGCGACGCACGCCATCACGCTCGCCGATCCCGCGGCTGGCGACAGCCTCACCGTCGTGCCCGCGCCCGCAGGACGCGCCGTGATCGAGCCGCGCCGTTACGCTGAGTTCGCGCTGCTGCCCACGGCATCGGGCATCGCCGTCAAACCTTTCGCCGACGACATCGCGGTGCATGTGGCGGACTCGCGCATCTTCATCGCCCGCCCGCAGGGATTGATGCTGACGCCACCCGCAGCCCCGCCCATCGACTCCGCCGCCATGCTGGCGCAATCCGGCGAAGGCCCCAGCTTCCTCGACTTCGCGGCGTGGAAAAGCGCCGCCGACGGCGACATCTATTCCGCGCAACGCAAGCTCTTGCAGAACATCGCGCAATTGAAGCCCGAGGAAGCCAATCGCGGACGCCTCACGCTGGCGCGCTTCTACCTCGCCAACGGCTTCGCGGCCGAGGCGCTGGGGCTGATCGACCTGATTCAGAAGACCGACCCCACGCTCGTCGGCGACAAGGCGCTGCAAACCATGCGCGCCGCCGCCGATGTGATGATGGGCCGCTACAAAGACGGCCACAACGCCATTGCCGGCGAAGCCTTCGACAACGACCAGCACGCTGCGTTGTGGCGCGGGTTGTGCGATGCGGCGCTGGGCAATTGGGACAGTTCGCGCCGCGCCCTCGACCAGGCCGATCCGGTGCTGCGCCATTATCCGCAGGAGTGGCAGGCGCGCGCCTATATCGCGCTGGCGCAAAGCTCCATCGCCATGGGCGGGTTGGAACATGCCGACTCCGCGCTGGCGAAACTGCCGCGCGACCTGCCAAAATCACTGGCGTTGCAGGCGACGCTGGCCCGCGCGCAGCTCTTCTCCCAGGAAGGCCGCTATCGCGAGGCGGGATCGCTGTTCAACGCGGTGCAGGCCAGCGGCGACGAAGGCCTCGCGGCACAGGCGATCTACGCCAATGTCGAGATGGGGCTTGCTTCCGGCGCGATGACGCGCCAAGCCGCCATCGATCAGTTGGAGGCCTTGCGCTTCCGCTGGCGCGGCGACGATCTGGAACTGAAGACCTTGCGCAAACTGGGCGCGCTCTATTTCGGCGAGAAGCGCTGGCGCGAGGGGCTCGAAACCTTGCGCGTGGCGACACGGAATTTCGGCGATGAGGATTTGGCGCGCCAGGCGGAGGACGACATGCGCGTCGCCTTCGAAAGCCTTTATCTGCGCGGCAAGGCGGACCAGATGCCGCCGGTGGAGTCGCTGGCGCTGTTCTACGATTTCATCGACTTGACCCCCATCGGCCCCGACGGCGACGAGATGATCCGCCGCATGACCGACCGGCTGGTCGCCGTCGATCTCCTGGAGCCCGCCGCCAAGCTGCTCGACTACCAGGTCACGAAACGCCTCGACGGCGTCGCCCGCGCGCAAGTCGCCACGCGGCTGGCCATGATCGACCTCTTCGACCACAAGCCGAAGGACGCGCTGGAAGCGCTACGCACCACCCAGATCGCGGGCCTGCCGGACGATATCGGCCACCAGCGCGCATTGCTTCAGGCCCGCGCGCTCGCGGCCCTCAAGCAATGGGACCAGGCGCTGGATGGCATCGCAACCGACGACCAGCCGGACTCACGCCGCCTGCGCGCCGACATCTATTGGGAAAGCGGCAACTGGGCTATCGCCGGCCAGAAATCCGAAGAACTCGCCGGCACGCATTATACCGACACGACCCCGCTGCCGGACGGCGTGCGCCAGGATGTGATGCGCGCGGCCATCGCCTATTCGCTGGCGGGCGACCAGACCAGCCTCGACCGCTTGCGCGACCGCTACGCCGCCAAGATGAAAACGAGCCGCGACGCCAGCGCCTTCACCGTGGTGACGCAAAGCATCGACACGCAAGGCACAGAGTTCCGCGACCTCGCCGGCAAGATCGCCTCCATCGATACGCTGGAAGCCTTCATGCAGGACTTCCGCAAGCACTACGAAGCAACACCGCGGACGAACTAACGCGCGCGCGACTTCTTCTGTGGCTTTTCCGGGGTCAGCAATTCGCCCAGCCAGTCAAGCGAAAGGTCCGCGATCTTTTCCCAGCCGGGTTCGCCGATCAGCCAGTGGCTGTGGCCTTTCAGCTCGTCATAGACAACCCGGCCGTCATAGCGTTGCGCGATGCGGCGCACGGTGCCCGCCGGATTGACGCGGTCCTTGCTGCCGGCGAGGCAGAGGATGGGCGCGGTGACCTCGCGGGGATCGACCTGGGTTGCGCGTTTCAAGTCGAGCGCCCAGTGCAGGATTTCGAAGGTGGCCTGCCCCGACTCCGGCACGAAGCGGGCGAAGACCTCTTCGTGGTTGGGCACGAGGTCGAGCGCGTTGGCGGCGGCGATCCAGTGCGTCGGCCACAGGCGCTTGTTCCAGAAATCGCCGGCCATGTAGAGCGCCTGCGCGGAGACGATCTCGAACGGCGTCGACGGCAGCACGCCCCAGGGCGCGGAGGGCGCCAGCAAAATCGCGGCGCGGACTGCGCGGCGCGCGGCCAGCATCTGCACCAGCAATCCGCCCATCGAATGGCCGATCAGGATCGGCGGTTCGGGCAACTTGTCGAGCAGCACTTCCAGATCGGCGGCGTAATCGAGCACGCTGGTGGTGCCGAGCGCTTTCGGCGGCGCATCGCCACAATCATGATAGCGCAGGGTCGGCGTGAGCACCGTGTAGCCGGCTCGCTCGAAGCGCGTGCGCCAATCCTCGAACACCCAGCCACCACAGAAGGCGCCGTGGATCATCACCACCGTCGGACGCGAAACGCTCATGGGAACTCACTCATGCAAATGCGAGGTCTTGGAAGGCCGCGATCACCTTCTGATAGGTGTCGCGCTTGAAGGGTACGATGAGGCGCGGCAACGCCTCGATGGCGAGCCATTTCCACTGCGCGAATTCCGGCTCGGGCGTGGCGACGTTGATCTCGCTGTTGTTGCCGTTGAAGCGCATGGCGAGCCATTTCTGGCGCTGGCCGCGATAGCGCCCGTGCAGCGCGATGCCCAGCAGATGCGCCGGCAGGTCATAGGCCAGCCACTCGTCCATCTCGCGCAGGAGCGAGGCGTTGTTGGTGCCGATCTCTTCCTTGAGCTCGCGCAGCGCCGCTTCTTCGGGCGTCTCGTCGCCATCGATGCCGCCCTGGGGCATTTGCCAGCCTTCCACCGTCTGGTCGATGCGCTTGCCGACGAAAACCGAGCCGTCGGCATTGAACAGCATCACGCCGACGCAAGGGCGGTAGGGCAGGTCTTCGTGGCGGATCGGCGGGCGGGACATTTGCGGAAACGGTGCCAATTATTTCTGAACTGGCACTATGGCGGAAGCAGGAACGAGGGCAATACCCCGCCCGGACAATCCCCTGGCCCAGATGGTGAGCCGGTCCACCGTCACCGGATAGAGGAAGGCGGAACCCGAGGCGGTGCCGTTCAGCCGCGCGCGGGTTTCGAGCTCGGAGAGCCGCTGGTCGATCTCCATCGCGGCCTGGATGGCGTCGATCTGGGTGGAGGCCTGCAGGAACGGCGCACCGGCGGATTTGGCGACGTCGGGCGCGACGGAATGGGCGACGCTGCCGTCGTCGAAGAAGATGAGGCCACGGCGCTGCAGGAAGGTCATCACCGGCTCCAGCGCGTCGGCATCGGTCATGAAGCGGTCGCCCAACAGATTGGCGATGCCCGCGTAACCCGAAGCGCGCGACAGGCTCCAGGTGAGGCGCTGGATGTTGGTGCTTTCGCTGGCGGCGGCGCGCAACGTGTGCGGGCCGGGATCGCTGTCCGGGAAGTCATAGGGCTCCATCGGCACTTCCATCAACACTTCATGGCCCTGGCGGCGCGCTTCGCCGATCCAGCGCTGCACATCGGAGTCATAAGGCTGGAAGGCGAGCGTGATGCCGGGCGGGAGTTGGGCGATGGCGGCCTGCGTCTGGCGCGCGCTCATGCCGAGGCCGCCGACGACGATGGCGATGCGCGGCTGGCCGGGCGCGGCAACGGTGGGTGGTGCGTAAGCCGCCATGGGCGTGCGCCCGTCATCGGCGATGCGCGGCAGAGGGCCCTGCGCGGTCTGCTCGATCAATGCCGGATCGGCGATTAGCGCGCGGCCGGCATAGATCTGCTTGTTGACCTGTGTGGGTACGATCTGCGGCGGCAATTGGATGGGCGGCGGCGCGGCACCCTGTTGCTGGCCGGACGGCGCTGCTGGCGGCGTCTGTGCGCCAGGTGTCGGCGGCGCAGGCATCGGCGCGGTCGGCTGCGGGCCCGCGTTGATGAGGTTGGCGTTGCCTTGTGGCTTGGGCGTGGGGTGCGCGGCGGCCACTTTCTGATTGGACGGACCGAGGTCGAAGGCCAGCGCGGGAGAGCCGGCATGCGGGTTTCCGAACAGCGCAATGGCGCCCGCGCCTGCCGCCAGCGCCAGCAAGACAAGCGCCCAGGCAAGCGCCAGCAAGCTCAGCCGCGGCGACCCCTCGTTCATGGGACTAGATAACGGAATTCTTGGTTACGGGGCAGTTAATAAACAGGGGCAGTTAATTCCCCCCCGTCCGGCTCGCCACGGCGCTTTCCTTGGTTTTCCCGTCCAGATAGTCGACCGCATAGGTGAGCTGGAAGTCGTCATAGGTCTTGCCCGGCGGCGGCTTGATGGGAGCGGCCATCACAGTCGGCGGCTTGGAATCATCCGGCGCCAAGTGATGCGGCAGGATGGATTCGGTTTCCGCGTAGAGGATGGAATCGTTCTCGTCGCCCTTGGACGAGGCCACCGCGATATCCGGCACGATGCCCGTCGCCTGGATGGAGCGGCCGGACGGCGTGAAGTAGCGCGCGGTGGTCATGTGCAGCGCGCCCTCGTCGCCATTGTCGAGCGGGATGATGGTCTGCACCGAGCCCTTGCCGAACGACGTGGTGCCCATGGTGATGGCGCGCTTGTGGTCCTGCAGCGCGCCGGCCACGATTTCCGACGCGGACGCCGTGCCGGAGTTCGTCAGGATCACGATAGGCTTGCCGTCGGCCATGTCGCCGGCTTTCGCGTCATAGCGCGAATTGTCGGACGGGTGGCGGCCGCGGGTGGAGACGACTTCGCCGCCATCCAGGAACGTGTCCGACACGCCGATGGCGGCATCGAGCACGCCGCCGCCGTCATCGCGCAGATCGATGATGTAGCCCTTGATGCCGGGGCCGATCTGCGCCTTCAGATCGCGCACGGCCTTCTGCACGCCTTCGGTGGTGAGCTCATTGAAGGCGGGGATGCGGATGTAGCCGACATCGCCCTCGCGATGGAACTTCACGCCCTCGACCGAGATCGCGGCGCGCACCAGATTGATGTCGAACGGATCCTTCACGCCCGAGCGCACGATCGTGAGCTTGAGCTTGGTGCCGGCCGGACCGCGCAGCTTCTGCTGCACCTGGTCCAGGTTCTTGCCCATGACCTCCTGGCCGTCGATGGCGCTGATCGTGTCGCCTGGCTTGATGCCGGCGCGGCTGCCCGGCGTGTCGTCGATGGGATTGACGACCTTCACCACGCCGCTCTCGGTGGAGATGACGAGGCCGACGCCGCCATACTGGCCTTCGGTGCGCACCGTCATGTCGGTGAAGGTGCGCGGATCGAAATAGCTGGAATGCGGATCGAGGTTGGACATCATGCCGGAGATGGCGCCCTCGACCATCTTGGTGTCGTCGGGCTGTTCGACATAGCGGTCGCGCACCGTGCGGAACGCGTCGCCGAAGCGGTCGAGCGCGGCATGGCCACTCGCCCAGTCGCTATCCACTGCCCCGTAAGCAAAAGGCAGCAGCACCATTCCCACGGCGAAGCCGATGCCAGCGCCGATGCCGGTCAATGCAATGCGTTTCATCGCCATCTCAATTTGCATCCGCGCTTTTCACGCCTGACTTCCCGTGCAGGTAATCCACCGCATAGGAGAGCTGGAAATCGTCGAACTTCTTGCCGGCCGGCGGCTTGATCACGGGCGCGGCTTTCTTGACCTGCTTCTCGCCTTGCAGGTGACCGGGCAATTGCGCTTCGGTCTGGCGGGCGAGCTTGGCGGCTTCTTCATTCTCGTCGCCCTGCGCCACCTGCACGTCCGGCGTGATGCCGAGCGCCTGGATGGAATGGCCGGAGGGCGTGTAGTAGCGCGCCGTGGTCAGGCGCAGCGCGCCGTCGCCCGGGCCGAGCGGCAGTATGGTCTGCACAGAGCCCTTGCCGAACGAGACCATGCCGATAACGGTGGCGCGGCGGTCATCCTGCAGGGCACCGGCCACGATCTCGGACGCGGATGCCGTGCCGCCATTGATCAGCACCACGACGGGCTTGCCGTCGGTGATGTCGCCCGAGCGCGCATCGTAATGCGAGGTATCGGACGGCTTGCGGCCCTTGGTGGAGACGATGGTGCCGCTGTTGAGGAAATCGTCGGAGACGGAGATCGCTTCATCCAGCAACCCGCCGCCATTGTTGCGCAGGTCGAGCACATAGCCCTTGATGCCGGGGCCGATCTGACGCTTCAGGTCGCGCACCGCGCGCTCGAGACCCTCATCCGCCTTCTCGTTGAAGGACGGCAGGCGGATGTAACCGACATCGCCTTCGCGATGATATTTCACGGCATCGACCTGCACGATGGCGCGCGTCAGCGTCATGTCCATCGGCTTCTTGGCGCCGGGGCGCAGCACGGTGACCGTCACCTTGGAGCCGGGAGCGCCGCGCATCTTGGAGATCGCGTCGTCGAGCGTGATGCCCTGGATCGGAACGCCGTCGATACCGGCGATATAGTCGCCGGTTTTGATGCCGGCGTGGAAGGCGGGCGTGTCATCGATGGGCGTGATGACCTTGACGAGGCCGTCTTCCATCGTGACTTCGAGACCCAACCCGCCGAACTGGCCGGAGGTCTGGATCTGCATGTCCTGATAGGCCTTGGCGTCCATGTAGCTGGAATGCGGATCGAGGCCCGAGACCATGCCCTCGATGGCGTTGGAGACGAGCTCGCTATCCGACACCGGGCGCACGTAATCCGCGCGCACTTTCTCGAAGGCGGAGCTGAAGAGATCGAGCTGATGATAGGACGACGCATCGGTCGCGCCATGCGCCACCGGAAAGAGGAGAAACGCCGCGGCAAATCCCGCGGCCACACCAGCGCCAACCAACGCAAACTGCTTCATGTCTTCTTCGCCTTCCCGTTCTTCACATTACCTAGCCAGGGCGCCGGACTGATGCCTTTGCCGTTGTCCCGGACCTCAAAGTATAGCCGTGAACCGTTAAGTTGCGGCATCGCTCCCACCGGCTCGCCGGCGAGCAATTGATCGCCCGGTCTCACATCCACACGGTCCAGGCCCGCAAGCACGAGAGCGTAGCCGTCCCCCATATCCAGTATCAAGACTTGGCCTTCTTTATGGTAACGGCCGGCAAAAAGGACACGGGCGTCGGCAGGCGCCACCACCTGGGCCGCAGCTTGCGTGACGTAACTGAGGCCGGGCGAACGGGTGCCGTCCTCGCCACCCCCCGCGACAACCTGACCGATGACGGGACGGATGAGGGTTCCGCGGCCGGCAAATCCCGGTCCTCCGCCGTTTGTTGCTGTCACCACCGTAATACCCGCGCCGGGCGGGCCCGCACGCAGCGCCGCGACCTTTATCAAAAGCGATTGCAGGTTGGCCGCCTGATCGGCGGCGGCGTCGAGCTTGGCCGACAGATCGCCATATTGGGCCGCGGCCGCATCGGCCTCGCGGCTTTTCATCGCAAGAAGTTGATCGAGTTCCTGGCGCGCGGAGGAGAGCTGGATCGCATCGCGCGCGCTTTCCGCCCGGCGGACGATCAAATCCGCCCGCGTCTTGCGCAACCGGTCGAGCTTGCGCGCGAGATCCGCCGCCGCGCCATAGACATGCGGCAGCGACGCGCCCAACACCATCGATGCACGCGCCGCGCCCAACGCATCGTCGGGCCGCATAGCGAGGGCAGGCGGCATGTCCTGCTGCAACCGCTGCATCACCGCCAGCAGCCGCGCCACCCGAACACGATCGCGCGCGAAATCGGACGCGAGCGTTTGTTCCTCCGCCCCCAGCCGCACGACTTCCACATCGATGCGGCCTTTCTCTTCCTCCAAAAACTGCACGCGGGCGGCGGTGGCGATCAGCTTAGTGCGCAGCGCGTCGGCCTCCGCCTTCAGCGCATCGCTCTTCTGCTTCGCCGAGTCCACCTGCGGCTTGGTCTTGGCGATCTGCGTCTTGAGCGTCTTGTACTGCTCCGACGTGCTGGGAAGTTTCGCCGCCTGATTGGCCGGGATCGCGCCGGAGAGGTCTTTCACGAGCGGAATGTCGGCATCGGGATCGGGCTGCGGTGCAGCCGGTTTGTGCACGACGGCCTTGTGCACGACCGGTTTCGCGACCGGCGGCTTGTGCACCGGCGCCTTCGCCAACGCGGATGCGCTGGCGAGAAGAGCGAAAACAAGGAAGGCGCGAAACATCGTCACGAAGCGGACTGTATCTCCCTCTCCCCCTCCGGGGGAGAGGGCCGGGGTAAGGGGGTGGTGCAGCAAGTCTGGTACCGCAAACAATGAGCGGACGGAGAGGCCCCCTCACCCTAACCCTCTCCCCCGAAGGGGAGAGGGGATCACTACGCTTTCGTCTGCGCCTTCACGGCTGCAATGCGCGCTTCCACGCCTTCGCCGAGATAGCGCACGCTTTCCGCCTTGAAATCGGCCGTCAGCTTGTAAGCCCGCGGCACGCCGGTCGGGATGTCCACCTCCGTGATCGCCTCGTCGCTCAAGCCTTCCAGATGCTTCACCAGCGCGCGGATGGAGTTGCCGTGCGCCGCGATCAGCACCGTCTTCCCGGCCGCAAGCTCCGGCACGATGGCGTCGTGCCAGCACGGCATCACCCGGGCGAGCACGTCCTTCAGGCTTTCGCCGCGCGGCAGGTCCGCGCGCGCGACATGGGCGTAGCGCGGATCGAAGCCCGGATAATCCTCGCGGGAGTCGAGATCGCACGGCGGCGGCGGCGTGGCGTAGGAGCGGCGCCAGACATGCACCTGCTCGGCGCCGAATTTCTCCACCGCCTCCATCTTGTTCTTGCCCTGGAGCTGACCGTAATGCCGCTCGTTCAGCCGCCAGTGCTTGATGACCGGCAGCCACATCTGGTCCATCTCCTCCAGCGCCAGCCACAGCGTCTTGATGGCGCGGGCCAGGAGCGAGGTGTGGGCGACATCGAATCGGAACCCCTCCGCCGCCATGGCGCGGCCGCCCTCACGCGCCTCACGCTCGCCCTGCTCGGTCAGCCGCACATCGCGCCAGCCGGTGAACAGGTTCTTCTTGTTCCACTCGCTCTCACCATGACGAAGAAGGACAAGCTGGGAGTCGGGGGTTGGCATCGGGGTTTTCTCTTCAAACTCCCTCTCCCCTCTCGGGGGAGAGGGGCGGGGTGAGGGGGTGTTTCCACGAGTCGAGTGTCTAAAGCACAAGCCCGGATCGCGTCACGCACTTCGGAGCAAACGGATAAGCCCCCTCACCCCGGCCCTCTCCCCCTCAAAGGGGGAGAGGGGGCTTCTTGCCGGGAAATTTGTGCCGGGTGGGTCGCCGATACACCCATAACCCGTTGAAATACCTTATCTTCCCCGTGGCCCGACTCTCGCAAGAGCCTGTGCGGAAATTTGCGCAGAACGCCACCCATGTCTCTGACCCGTGCTCGTAAACTGCTCGCCGCCCTAACGGCCGCGATCCTGGCCCTGGCCCCCGTCCAGGCTTTCGCCTTCAGCCGGGTGAAGGACCTCGTCGACGTCCAGGGCATCCGCGACAACATGCTGGTGGGTTACGGCCTGGTCGTCGGCCTCAACGGCTCGGGCGACAGCTTGCGCAATGCGCCCTTCACCCAGCAGAGCCTGAACACCATGCTGGAGCGGCTGGGCGTCAACACCCGCGGCACCACCATGCAGACCAAGGACGTGGCCGCCGTGATGGTGACCGCCAACCTGCCGGCCTTCTCGGCCCAAGGCACGCGCATCGACGTCTCCGTCAGCGCGCTCGGCGACGCGAAGAGCCTGCAGGGCGGCACCCTCGTCGTGACGCCTTTGTTCGGCGCGGATGGCGAGATTTATTCGCTGGCGCAAGGGCCCGTCGCCGTCGGCGGCTTCTCCGCGTCCGGCCAGGGCGCCAGCGTGACGCGCGGCGTGCCGACGGCGGGGCGTATCGCCAACGGCGCCATCGTCGAGCGCGAGATCGGCTTCAAGCTGGCCGATGCGCAGGTGCTGAAACTGTCGCTGCACAATCCCGACCTCACCACCGCCATGCGCATCAGCGACGCGGTGAACGCCTATCTGGGCGGCAACATCGCCACCGTCACCGATCCCTCCACCGTGCGCCTCGTGGTGCCGGCTGCATACAAGAACGGCGTGGTGGGCCTGCTCACCGATGTCGAGCAGTTGAAAGTGACGCCGGACGAACCGGCCAAGGTCGTCGTCGACGAGAATTCCGGCGTGATCGTGATGGGCGCGGATGTGCGCATCTCCACCGTCGCCATCGCGCAGGGCAACCTCACCATCCGCGTCACCGAGACGCCGGAAGTGAGCCAGCCCACGCCCTTCAGCAAGGGCGGCACCACCCAGGTCGTGCCGCGCACGCAAATCCAGATCGACGACGGCCACGGCAACAAGATGGCCGTGCTGCCGCAAGGCGCCAGCCTGCATGAGCTGGTCGACGGATTGAACGCGCTGGGCGTGGGCCCACGCGACATCATCTCCATCCTGCAGGCCATCAAGTCCGCGGGCGCGCTCCAGGCCGAGATCGAGGTGGTGGGATGACTTCGATAAGTTCTGGGGGTCTCGACGTCCAAGGCGCAATGCTCGCCGCCAAATCCAACCCGATCAGCGCGCCGCATGGCACGCTCGATCCGGCGGTGGCGAAGAAAGCCGCCAAGCAGTTCGAAGGCGGCTTCATCAACGAATTCCTCGGCCAGATGTTCGAGGACATGCCGACCGACGGCCCGTTCGGCGGCGGCGAAGGCGAACAGATGTTCCGCTCGCTCCTGACCGACGAATACGGCAAGCAGATCGAAAACTCCGGCGGCTTCGGCCTGTCCGACGCCATCACCAAGCAGCTCCTGCGCACACAGGAAGTCTCAGCCCCAGGAACTCAGGCATGAGCGCCAAGATCGAACGCCTCATTGCGCTGACCCTGCGCCTGACCGAAGCGCTGAAGATCGATATCGCGGCACTGGAAAAAGGCCGCGCCCGCGAGATGCGCACCATCGCGCCGGACATGCAGCAGCTCACGCTTCTCTACGCCCGCGAAGCGCAAGGCGTGGACGCCAAGAGCACCAAAGCCGCGCCACCCGCGCTGCAAAAAAGCCTGATGCAAGCCACCAAGGATTTCCGCGAGACGCTCGCGCTGCACGCCCGCCTCCTCACCCGCGTGAAGAACGCCAGCGAGGGTTTGGTCCAGGCCATCGCCCGCGACGTCGAAAAGAAACGCACCGCCGCGCGGCCATACGGTCGGGCGACGCCCGCGCCGCGCTCGACCGGCGCGATGCTGTACAACAGCGTGGTGTGAGATAACCGCCCTCCCCTTGAGGGAGGGCCGACAAAACGCGAAGCGTTTTTCGGGGTGGGGGAACGCGGCGGCAGCAAAGTGCCCCCTCCCCGAAATTTTCTTCGCTGTGCTCAGAAAATTATCGACCCTCCCTCAAGGAGAGGGTGAAAAGAACTACGCCGACGTCGACGTCGTTCCACCCAACATCGCGAGCGCCGTCGAATAGTTCGCGAGCTGTGCCGAGAGATACGCCGGCGCGGTGCCGCTCGATGCCGTCGAAGTGCTGCTCGTCGTGGTGGCCGGCGTGTTGCTGGTGCGGTAGGCGGTGCGGATGGCGGAGAGGACGTTGAGCAGCGTCGCATGCGCCGCGCCCGCGCTGGTTGAGTTCGAGATATCGAGATCGCCGGTGAGGCCGAGGCCGAAGACCTGCGAGGTGCTGCTCGTTGTCGAGGAAGATGACGTCGTCGAACTCGTCGCCGTCGAGGCGCTGGTGAGAACACCGGCCGGAATGCCCAACCGCGCCAATGCATCGGAATCCGCGGGCCCCGCGACCAGGGTGGCGGTGACGCCGGCATTCATCTTGATCTGCAGCGCTTCGCCCGTGCCGGAATAGGTGACGCTGGCCTTTCCGGAATTCAGCATCTCGGCGTTGATCTTGTTGGCGAGGCTGGCGAGCGTTTCGCCCTGATCCGCCGTGATAGTGATATTGCGCGCGCCCGTGCCCTGGATGTCGATGCCGAAGCTGTCGCCCGCGCGCAAGGTGCTCTGCGAGGTGAGATCGACCGACTGGTTCACCGTGACGGTGCCGCGCGGCAGGCCCAGCGCATCGAGCACCGACGAACCCTGCGTGTCGATGGCGATGCCCGCGCCGGTGGACTGGCCGTCCGCGCCGCCATATTGCCGCGTCCACGCGATCGATCCGTCCGGCGACAGCGCCGAGACGAACATGTTGTTGACGTTGGCGACGTTGCGCGTCTGCCCCGCGAAAGTGCCGGTCGTGGTACCCGTGAGATAGACCGTGCCATCCGACCCCACCGTCACCGCGCCGCCCTTGTCGATGCCGGAGGTGCCGACGTAACTCACCTGGTTGGCCGTGACACTCGTTCCGCCATCGGTGGCGGAGAATACGAACGCGTCGCTGGCGCCGGAGCTGGCATTGGCGACCGTCGCCGCACCACCCGCCGTGAGCGACGCGTTGGTCGTGTTGCCGGAGACATAGACCTGGTTGCCCGATACCGCGAGCCCGCCGATAGCGCCGCCCTGCAGGTTGCCCAGATCCATCGTCCAGACGGGCGCTTTGGTCGCGTCGCCATTGGCGTATTTCGACAGGACCGCATCGCCGTTCTGCACGCTGGCGACGACGAGGCCGCCATCCGCCGTGGTGGCCGTGGCCGCCACGCTATCCGCACCCGAAGTGCCGAACTGCGTTTCGTAGCTGAGTTTTCCCTTGGCCGTAATCTGCGCGATATAGGCATCGCTGCCGCCGGAATTGGTTTGCCCCGCGCCGATCACGCCCGTCACCGAGCCGCCGATGGTGACATTGCCGCTGGCATCCACGCTGACGCTGGCGGCCTGGTTCTGGTTCAAGGTCTGAAGCTGGTTGGTCCAGGCCTGGCTGCCATCGGCATTGTATTTGGTGACGAAGCTGTCGGTGTTGCCGTCTGCAATCGCGGTGGTGGTGAGATCGGCCGTGGTCGAGCCCGCGATGACGACGCCACCGGTGGGATCGACGGCCATCGAATAGCCCGAGGCAGTCCCCGCGCTGCCCAACAGCGACGTCCATTGCAGATTGCCGGCGGAATCATATTTCGAGAGAACGGCGTCCTGCGTGCCCTGATTGATCTGGTTGCCAAAATCGCCGGTCGCATTGCCCAGCACATAGACGTTGCCTTGCGCATCCACCACGGTGGATTGCGCCGTGGTGTTGCCGTTGTCCGGCGTCGTCGTCTCGTTGAACGAGGCTTGCGGCGTGCTCGACAAATCCGTGAGCTTGACGAGACGGCCCTGCTGGTCCGCGGCGGCTGTGGACGTGGTGCTGCCGGTCGTGGTGGTGGAGGCCGTGGCCGAACCGCTATTGCCGGCGATGTAGAGCGCGGGCGTGGCGGCGGCCGATGACAGGCTGACCGTCTCCGACGGCGCGGTGTTGATGGAGATGCCGTAGCTGGCCGTGGTCGGATCGTCATCCGAACCTTGCGTGAAGACCCGCTGGAACCGCGTGGCGAAACCATCGGCGGAAAGCTGCTGGTTCACATAGGAGACGATGTTGTCGAGCGTCAGCCCGCCCTGCACCTGCGACAGGTCGATCGGCACATCCGTCTTCACGCCGCCCTTGGTGACGGAGACGTCGAAGCTCTGATCGGCGCTCACATCGGAGAGCGGATTGGCGATATTCGCATCGCTCACCACCGTTCCGCCTTGATAGCCGAAACTCGCCAAAGGCAGCGCCACCGTGCTGGTGGCGGTGGAGCTGGGCGTGCCCTGCTGCAAGGTGAAATTGTTGAAGGTGGTGTTGGCGATGTAGGACTGGACCTGCGCCAATCCCGCCTGGAAGCGCGTGTTGTAGCCCGCCTGCTGGCCCGCGGTGGCCGTGCTCGATTGCGAATAGGAGGCGAGCTCGGAAAGCGCGTTGATGCCGTTGTAAAGCGCGAAGAGCCTCTGGTTGTCGTTGTCCAGCTTCGCGTCCGTCGAATTGCCGGGCGTGAGATTGGCGTTATCGACATCGACGAAATTCGTGGTCGCGAGGATCTGCGATTGCTCCGCCTGCGCCGATGGCGGATTGAGATCTTCCCAGGGCGGCTCGGCCGCTGTGGTGGCGGAGGACGAACTCGACGCGGCGGTGGGCGACGCGATCACCTGCGACGGCGCCAGCGGTAGCTGCGCGGTGTAATAGTTCATCAAGACCGAGGGATCGATCGTTGTGAGCGTCGTCGTCATGATGCGAGTGTGCCCGCGGCGGCCTTAATACCGCGCTAACCGAATTGCCATGCTTAACGCGGGTTTAAGCCTCGTTGTGTAACGAAGGCGCCATGCAGGATGCTTACGCGCAAGGCCTGAAACTCTCCGCCGCCGGACGCCACGCCGAGGCGATCGGCTGTTACGAGCAGGCGCTGGTCCGCAATGGCGAGGACACACGCGCTCTCTTCGCGCTGGGCAACACCGCACGCGCGCTGGGCATGGCGCGCCCGGCGGAGGAGTTCTTCCGCAAGGTGCTGGCGTTGGAGCCGCGCCGGCTGGAAGCGCTGATCAATCTCGCCAACCTGCTGCGCGCGCAAGGCCAGTTCGCCTCCGCGCAGGCGCTGCTCGAGCCCGCCCTGGCGCGCGATCCCGAGGCGCCGGAATTGTGGCTGACACTGGGCTCCATCCACCGCGAAAGCGGCGACCGCCCCTACGCCGCGCATTGCTACCGCCAGGCCCTGACGCGGCGGGCGGATTATCCCGCGGCCCTGGTCAACCTGGCCGACATGCTGGCCGATGACGGCAAGCGCGAAGAGGCGCTGCTCCTCTACCACCGCGCCATCGCCCGCGAACCGCAGAATGCACAGGCCAAGCTCAACCGCTCCATCCTGCATTTCCTGAACGGCAATCTGCCCTCCGCTTGGCGCGATTACGCCGCCCGGCTGAAACTCCCCGGCAAGGCGCCCGCCCGCGATCACACCCTGCCGCGCTGGGATGGCGGCACGCTCAGGAACACCCGCTTGCTGGTGATGGCCGAACAAGGCATCGGCGACGAGCTGATGTTCGCAAGCCAATTCCCCGAATTGATCGCCCAAGCCAAAGCGGAAGGCGGTCACATCCTGATCGAATGCGAGCCACGCCTCGCGGCCCTCTTCGCCCGCTCCTTCCCGCAAGCGACGGTTCGCGCGTCGAAGATCGAAAACAAAGGCGGCGTCATCACCGCGCATTACGACTGGCTGAAAGCGGCAGGCGGCGCGAAATCCGCTATCGAGATGGGCAGCCTGCCGCGTTATTTGCGTAGCGACCTTGCGCGCTTCTCCGCGCCGCACGCTTATCTGGTGCCCGACGTCGAAGAAGCCGCCCACTGGCGTGGCGTTTTCGCGGACGGACCGCATATCGGCATCTGCTGGCGCAGCGGCCAAACGGGTGGAGCACGTTCGCTGCAATACGCACCGCTCGAAGCCTGGGCCGATTTCCTGCGCGACCTGCCGGGCACCGTCGTGTCTGTGCAATACGACGCGACACCGGACGAAATCGCCGCGCTCGAATCCCTGAGCGGCCGCAAGATCCTCGTCCCGCAGGCCGTCGACCAGAAACACGAACTCGACCGCACCTGCGCGCTGCTTTCCACGCTGGACGCGGTAATCAGCGCCCCCACCGCTGTCTCCTGGCTGGCGGCCGGCGCGGGCGTGCCGGTGTTCAAAGTGCTTTACGACACGAGCTGGACGGCGTTCGGCCAGAGTCGTGAACCCTTCGCGCCCTCGTGTGTGTGCGTGATGCCGGACAAGGCAGGCGACTGGCGGGACGTGTTCGCGAAAGTGCCGGGACTTATCCCACCGCGCGCTTGAGGCCACCGGCGCGGCGCGCGCGCAGTTCACCCGCGACATCCGATGCGATGCGCGCGGCACCCTCTCCGTCGATGGTGGAGAGGCCGAGGCTGCGCATGTCGCGGCGGCGCGGCGCATCCGACAAAAGCTGCCAGACGGCGCGGGAGATGTCTTCGTCGAGGACGTTGTCCGCCACACCCAGCGAGATTCCCATGCCGGCCTGCTCGAACGCGCTGGCGGACAAAGCATGGTCCGCGTTGAGCGCGAGATAGAGCGCGGGCACGCCATGGGCGGCGAGTTCGTAGGCGGTGACGCCGAAGGCCACCAGCGCGAGATCGCTCGCGGCATATTCGGCGCCGAGGTCGGCCGCGCCCTCCACCGTCTCGAAGTGCGAGGCAAGCGAGGCGATGGTGCGCGCGATGCGGCCCTTATTCGCCATGCCGGGGCCGATCACGAAGCGCGCGCGGAAAACGGGCTTCAAAGCGGTCAACAAACGTGCCGTCCGCAGCGTGAGCTCGAACGGATCGCTGCCGCCCATGCTGACCAGCAAAGTGGGGCGCGGCGAAGCAGCACGCGCCGGCACCGGCGGCTTCGCCATGCCGAGCAGCGACCATTCCCAGCCGATGCGCGGCGTGCAATGCGAGCCGTGCCAGTCCAGCGCCTCGGCCTGCGGCACGGGCGGATAGTAAGCGAGATCGGCGGCGAGGCGGCGGTCCGAGCCATCGTCGATGGAGATCGTCAGCGGCACGGCGAGACCGGCAAGCGCAGCGCGATCGATGCCTTCGCGCTGGTCTGAGATCAGAAGATCAGGCGACCGCGCGGCGATCAGGGTGCGCAAAGCATCCGCATCCTGTGCGCCATCCACCGCGACGGCTTCGAAACCGGCGCGCGCGATGGGTTCCAGCGCGTCGTCTGTGCCGTTCACGGCGAAGAGCGCGCCGATACCTTCGCGGTCGCGCAGCGCGCGCGCCAGCGCCACCATGCGCTTGACATGGCCGTAGCCGAAACGCCCGCCGCCGTCGCAACGGATCAGCGCCAGCGCGCCTTCCGACGCAATGGCTTTCTGCTGCACATGGCTGTTCAGCGCGCGCAAGCCCGGCTCGCGTTCCAGCAGCAACAACAGATCGCAGAGCGAGGCTTCACCGGCCTTGGCCTCCAGCCGCGCATGCACGGCTTCAACGAAAGCGAGATCATCCGGCGTGTCGATGGTGAGACGGTTGCCTTCCTTGGCCAGCGCCGGATAGGCGGGGGCGCGGGCGATGCGCACGAAATCGGGATGCAGCTTGAAGTATCCGGTGACGTGTTCGCGGGCGGCGGGATCGTCGCTCGCATCCATCATCAGCCGGTCCAAAGCGCGGCGCGTGAAGGGATCGACGCCCTCATGCGCGGTGACGGCGCCCTCTTCCAGGAGCACGTAATCCGCATCCTGCTCCAGCAGCGAGGCGATCAGGTGATCCACGAAGCCGGCATCGATGAAGGGTGCGTCGGAGGAGACGCGCACGATGACGTCGGCATCCAGCAGCTCCGCCGCGCGGGCGAAGCGGGCGAGCACGTCATCTTCCGGGCCGCGCACCACCGCGACGTTGTTCTCGCGGCACCATTCCACGATGGCGTCGTCGCGCGGATTGATGGAGGTGGCGACGGCCACCTGTTCGATGAATTGCGAGCGCTTCAACCGGTGCACGATGTGCCAGAGCAGCGGCTGGCCCGCGATGGGCTTCAGCACCTTGCCGGGCAGGCGCGTGGAGCCCATGCGCGCCTGGACGACGGCGACGATGCGCAGATGGTCGGAGGGTTCGGGCGAAAAGCTCATGCCGCTTCCGGTTTCCAGTCGGCCCGCACATGCAACAGCGGACGCATCCCATCCGACGGATCGGCGCGCCATTCGCGGTCGGACAACTCTGAGGGTTGCGGGCCTTTGAAGCCCGTGCCATCCGCCACAAAACTTTCGCGGATACGCGCGATGACGGGAGCGATCTCGCCGGGCAGCCAGCAATGGCCGGCGGCGTATTCCGCGCCTTCGCCGTCGAGGTCGAGATGGAATTCCACGGCCGCCGCGTTCCAGCGATGCACGGCGCGTTCGATGACGGCCGGGCGGCGGGTGTGGTCCGACCAGCCCACGGCGCAACCCGTCGCCTGGCGGATGGCGGCGATGGCGAAGAGGTTGGCTTCGGCCGCCGGCGTCGGATAGGCGGAGACGCAATGCAGAAGTGTGATGTCGCTTGCCCCCGCGCGGCGCAGGGTGGCAACGGCGGACTGGATTTCCGAAAGCGTCGCCATGCCGGTGGAGAGCACGATGGGCTTGCCGGTCTGCGCGCAGGCTTCGAGCAGCTTCGTCACCAAAAGCTCATAGGACGCGATCTTGTAGAAGGCGACGAAGGGTTCGAGTTCGGCCACCGCCTCGCGATAGAAAGGCGTGCAGGAGAACTGGATGCCGCGCGCGGCGCAGTGCTCGGCGAGCGGCGCCAGATGCGCGAGCGGCAATTCCCAGTCGCGCCGCGCGCGATGCTTGGCGCTTTGCGACAGGATTTCGGCCGCGAACATCCGGTCGATCTTGAAGAGCTGGAACTTCACCGCGTCGCAGCCCGAATCGGCAGCCGCGTCCACGAAGGCGCGGGCGCGGGAGAGGTCGCGGCCGTGATTGCTGGAGGCTTCTGCAATGAAGGTAGGCCGGCTCACCATCGAGTCTCCGCGTGCTTAACCGTTTCTAAAGCCCGCATGGCTAAAAGAAGGTTAACGAGGCGTGTCCGTGAGCGAATCCACCGAGCCCTTTTTCATCGTCTCCAGCGGCCGCTCCGGCACGGCGATGCTGCACAAGGCGCTCGCCGCCAAGCCGGGCGTGGAAATGCATCACGAATATATGGTCCACATCGTCCAGCCCCTGGGCGTGCGGCGCTATCTGGGTCTCGCTGATTCGGACGCAGCCACGCGGATTCTGCGCGACACCCATGCCGCTTCGATCCGTTACAGCGAGGCCAAGCACTGGGGTGATTCGTCCAACAAGCTGTCATGGCTGATCCCGGAGCTGGCGGCGCTGCTGCCCCGCGCGCGGTTCGTCCATCTGGTTCGTGACGGCCGCAAGGTGGCAGGGTCGTATTTCCGCAAACTTTCGGCGGAGTGTTATGACGACCGCTCCACCGCCATCCTGCAGTCACATCTCGACGATCCCGGGAAAAATCCCGCGCCGCCGCCGGAGAAGAAATACTGGTGGCCACCGCCGCCGGATCGTTCGCTCGACCAATTCGGGCGCATCGCCTGGCATTGGGCGGAGATTAACGCTGTGATCTTGTCGTCACTTTCCGCGCTCCCGCCGTCACGAACGCATTTCGCGCGGCTGGAAGAGCTTCACGAATCCGCTAACGCGGTTCGCGGGCTTTATGACTTTCTTAACCTTGATTACCAGCCCGAGGACTTCGCGACATTCGCGCGACCGCACAATGTGAACCGCCCGGAAGACCGTTTGCTCGATGACAGGCAGCGCGACGCTTTCATGACCATCGCGGGCGCGATGATGACAACACTCGGTTACGCGGATCGCGACGAGTATGTAGTGAATTATTAAGCACAAGCGGCGGAAGATGGTTACCGGCTCCTTCCCGGAACTGTCCCATGTCTGAACTCATCCCCGACTCTTGCGAACACATCTCCTGCGAACTCTGCGGCCACGACAGCCTCGAGGCGATCTACACGCCCGAGCGCTCCACCCGCGGCCTCACCATCCATCTCTGCCGCCATTGCGGCTTGGTGCAATCCACGCCGCGCATCGACCGCGCGCCCCGCGCTGCCATGGCCGTCTCCTCCGGCGCCGATTGGGGGAACGTGCGTTACGGCAAGGGCTTCCGCACCAGGATCGCCGTGAACGCCCTCACAAAATATGCCGATGTGACGCACGGACTCAGCGTGCTCGACGTCGGTTCCAACCGCGGCAGCTTCGTGAAGGCGACGCTGGACGCGGTGCCGGACGCGCACATCGTGGCGTTGGAACCGGACGAGCGCGTGGCGCAATCCTGCGCCGCGCTCGACCGCGTGGAGCTGATGCAGGCCCGCATCGAGGATGCCGCGCTGGAAAGCGAGCGTTTCGACGTCGTCCATTCCTGCCACACCATCGAACATCTCGCTCATCCCGCCGCCACGCTTGCCGATCACTGGCGCGTGCTGAAGCCGGGCGGGCTCGTCATCCTCGACGCGCCTTCCACCGCCATCCTCGACGCCGAGGATATCGTGGAGGAATGGTTCATCGACAAGCATCTCACGCATTTCTCCGCCCGCACCCTGATGCGCATGGTGGTGGGTGCCGGCTTCGACATCGTGGTGCCGCCGGACCTGAAGGACCGCGAGAACCTTTTCATCGTGGCGCGCAAGACGGTGGCGCGGCGCTTCGCGCTGGACTCCGATCCGCGCGAGATGATGGAAGCCCGCCGCCTCCTCGCCGCCTACAAGATGAAGCGCGCCCGCAACATCGCGGCGCTTTCCTTCGCCGCCGCCGAGATCGCCGAGCTCGCGCCGCGCGGTGTCGCCATCTGGGGCGCGGGGCGGTTGTTCGACTCCCTCGTGGTGCATGGCGGGCTGGACGTGAAAGCCCTGTCATTGCTGATCGATTCCCATCTCTCCGCCCATGTGGGTGAGCGCCACGGCATGGCGCTTTCGACGCCCGAAGCGCTGGCGAAGGCGAATCCCGGCGTGATCGTCATCATGTCGCGCGGCTTCGCGGAGGAGATCGCGGCGCAGGCGGAGATGCTGGCGCCCGAAGCGGAGATCGTGTTCTACAGCGCGCTCCTCAGCCGCGCCCATATCAGAAAGGCCGCGTGATGCCCGTTGTCCATCTCGCAGACAAGCTTGCCGAGAAGCTCGATCGCCCCGGTGAGTTGAAAGACATCACCGCCGACATCGCCAAGGCCGCGCGCTTCACCCGCAAACATGTGATCGCGTCGATCTATCACGCTGGCTCCGGCCATCCGGGCGGCGCGCTATCGTGCTCCGACATTCTCGCCGCCCTGTTCGGCGCCGAGCTGAATTTCTGGCCGGACGACGTGAGCGATCCGCATCGCGACCGCTTCGTGCTCTCCAAAGGCCATGCCGCGCCGGCGCTCTATGCCATCGCCGCACATCACGGCTTTTGCGACGCCAAGGCCGCGCTCAAATTGCGCAAGCTGGGCTCACCCTTCCAGGGCCATCCGCATGTGCTCGACCTGCCCTGGGTTGAGACGAGCACGGGTTCGCTGGGCCAGGGATTCTCCGTGGCGCTCGGCATGGCGATGGGATTGAAGCTGCAGAAGAGCCAGGCCCGCGCTTACACGCTGTTGGGCGACGGCGAATTGCAGGAAGGCGAAGTGTGGGAGGCCGCGATGTGCGCCGCCCATCACAAGCTCGACAATCTCTGCGCCATCGTCGACTACAACAAATTGCAGAGCGACGACCGCAACGAAAACATCATGCGGCTCGAACCGCTGGCCGCAAAATTCCGCGCCTTCGATTGGGCGGTGGCGGAGATCGACGGCCACGACATTGCGCAGATCCTTTCCGCCTTCCGCCGCGCCGCCACCACGCAGGGCCGCCCGCAGATGCTCATCGCCCACACGGTGAAGGGCAAAGGCGTGCCGTATATGGAAAACATCCCCCAATGGCATGGCAGCGTGAAGCTGACCCGCGCGCAGGCCGAAGAGGCGCTCGTCGCACTCGGCGCCATGCGCTCTGAGATCAAGGAGCTGCTCGATGTCTAATCCCGCCCTCATCGCCACCAGCGGCGACTCGCTGCGCGAGGCTTTCGGCAAGACACTCTCCGGCCTGGCGGATGAATTCCCTAAGCTGGTGGTGCTGGATGCCGATATCGCCGGCGGCACCGGCGTGCACCATTTCCGCAAATCGCATCCGCAGCGCTTCCTGCAATTCGGAATCGCCGAGCAGAACATGATGGCCGCGGCCGGTGGCTTGGCCGCCACCGGCTTGCTGCCCGTCGTCACCACCTTCGCCGTGTTCTGCCTGCGCGCGGTGGAGCAGGCGCGGCTCTCGCTCGCTTATACGCGCCGCAACGCCAAGATCGTGGCCAGCCATCCCGGCCTCGATGTCGGGCCGGACGGCGGATCGGCCCAGGCGCTGGAAGACATGGCCGCGTTCCGCGCCATCCCCGGCATGACGGTGCTCTCGCCCGCGGACCCGATAGAGATGGCGCTCGCCACCCGGGCGATGCTGGAATTCGACGGGCCGGTCTATATGCGCACCGGCCGCAGCCCGGCCAAACGCGTGTTCGGCGACGACCACACCTTCGAGATCGGCAAGGGCTGTATCGTTCGTGACGGAACGGACCTCACTATCGTGGCTTGCGGCGTGGAAGTCGCCCGCGCTGTGGAAGCGGCGGAGACCTTGGAGAAAGACGGAATCTCCGCCCGCGTCGTCAACATGGCGACCATCAAGCCCATCGATGGCGCGCTTCTGGCGCGCTGCTCGGAAGAGACCGGCGCCATCGTCACGGCGGAGGATCACAACATCCATGGCGGCCTCGGCGGCGCAGTGGCGGAGTCGCTCGCGACCACCGCACCCTGCCCCATCGAGTTCGTCGGCATGCGCGACACCTTCGGCGCATCCGGCGAGCCGGAAGAGCTGGCGGTGGCCTTCGGCATCGGCTCCGGCGCCATCGCGGTTGCGGCACGGAAAGTCCTGTCTCGCAAGGCGAAACATTGATGTCGCGCTTTTCGCTCGCTGGAAAGAACGCCTTCGTCACCGGCGGCAGCCGGGGCCTCGGCCGCGCCATCGCGCTGGGGCTGGCGGAAGCCGGCGCCAATGTGGCGCTCTCTTTCCGCGAGAAGCATGACGAAGCCAAGGAAGTCTGCCGCGAGATCGCAGCCCTGGGCCGCGAGGCTATCGCGCTGCAAATGGATGTCACGGACCGTACCAGTGTCGAAGCCGCGGCTCGCCATGCGCGCGCGCTGGGGCCGATCTCCATCCTCATCAACAATGCCGGCATCAACAAGCCGACCGATTTCGACCAGGTGAGCGACGCGGATTGGGACACGATCCTCGCCACCAACCTGAAAGGCCCGTTCACCTGCGCGCAGGTGTTCCTGCCCTTGCTGGCGGAAGCGGGCGGCGGGTCCATCGTGCATATCGGATCGGTGAGCGGCCAATATGGCGGCCCGCGCACGGCGCATTATGCGGCGTCGAAAGCGGGGCTCATCTCCCTCGCCCAAGTCATCGCCCGCTTCGGCGCCAAGCATAACGTTCGTTCCAACACGCTGGCGGCCGGCCTCATCGCCTCCGACATGGCGGCCGCGGGGATGCAAGCCGCCAGCGTGCAGAAGGCGGCGGAGAACATTTTGCTGAAGCGGCAGGGCGCGCCACACGAAGTGGCCGACGCGGCCGTGTTCCTGGCCTCCGACGCCGCGTCCTACATCACGGCGCAGACCCTCAACGTCAACGGGGGCTTGTACTTCTGATGCAGAAGACTCTCCTCATCGTCTCCGGCGGGATCGAGGCGGCCGATGCGGCCAAGCGCGCCAAGGAGATGGGCCTTTATGTCGTCGTCTCCGACCGCGACCCCGAAGCGCCCGGTTTCGCTTTCGCCGATTCCTGCCTGATCGCCGACGTCTATGGCGCGGACGAGACAGCCGCCGCCGCCGAACGCTACAACCGCAAGATCCGCAAGATCGACGGCGTCATCTGCGTCGCCGCCGACGCGCCGCAAACCGTTGCCGCCGTGTGCAAGCGTTTGCGCCTGCCGGGGATTTCCGAAGAGTCTGCGCGCGTGGCCTGCGACAAGCTCGCGATGAAAGAGCGCTTCCTGGGCGCGGGCGTGCCGATCCCGTGGTTCTCGCCCGTCGCCACGCCGCAGGCCTTGCAGCGTATCGCCGTAGAACGCGGCCGCGATCTCGTCATCAAGCCGGTGGACTCACGCGGCAGCCGCGGCGTGCAGCGCGTGGCGCAAGTGGCCGATCTGGACAAAGCCTTCGCATTGGCCCGCCAGCATTCGCCGACGCAGCGCGTGATGGTGGAGCAATATCTGGACGGCCCGCAAGTCTCCACCGAGTCGCTGATCGTCAACGGCCGCTGCTGCACGCCTGGCTTCTCCGACCGCAATTACGAATATCTCGAACGTTACGCGCCCTTCTTCATCGAGAACGGCGGCGACCTGCCGAGCCATCTGCCGGAAGAGACGCAAGCGCGCGTGCGCGAGGTCGTGGCGCAGGCCGCCGCCGCGCTCGGCATCGTCAACGGCACGGTCAAAGGCGACATCGTCGTCCACAATGGCGAGCCGCATGTCATCGAGCTGGCGGCGCGGCTCTCCGGCGGCTTCTTCTGCACGCGGGAAATCCCGCTCAACACCGGCGTCGATTTCATCGGCGCCGCGATCAAGATCGCGCTGGGCGAACCTGTCGCGACCGAAGAACTTGAGCCCACGCGCTTCACCCCCGTGATCCAGCGTTACGCGTTCCCCGAGCCCGGCCAGATCGTGTCGGTCGAGGGCGCGGAGGCGGCGCGCACCATTCCCGGCGTGGCCGATATCGTCGTCACCGCCAAGCCCGGCGACATCATCCCGAAGGCCGGCGACAAGCGCCCCTCCGCCGCCATGGTGCTGACCACCGGCGCGAGCCGCGAAGCCGCGCTGCAAGCCGCGAACGACGCGCTCGCCCAATTGCGGATCGTGACGAAATGAACGCGCCGCTCCGCGCGCGCGACCTGGTGGCCACAAGCGGCCTGCTGCATCTCTTCGCGCTGTTCCACTGCAACCTCGCTTTCTCCTCCATCGAGGAAGAACAGCGCGCCGAGGTGATCCGCCGCTGCTACTGGCCACTGCTGGAGCTGGCGCAGAAGCACGGTCCCATCGGGCTGGAGGCGACGGGCTTCACCCTGGAAGAAATCGCCGCGCGCGATCCCGAATGGATCACCCGCTGCCGCGCGCTGATCGCGAGTGGAAAAATCGAACTGGTCGGCTCCGGCTATTCCCAGATCATCGGGCCCTTGGTGCCCGCGCGGGTTACAGAAGCAAACCTGCGCATCGGCAACGCGATCTACGAGACGTTGCTCGGCGTGAAGCCGTCTCTCGCGCTGATCAACGAGCAGGCCTATTCGGCGGGCCTTGTCGGGCTCTATCTCGACGCCGGCTATCGCGCCATCCTGATGGATTGGGACAACCCTGGCGCCAACCATCCCGAATGGGATGCGGAGACGCGCCATTTGCCGCAACGCGCCGTCGGCGCGGATGGCCGCAGCATCGGCCTGCTCTGGACCAACACCGTCGCCTTCCAGAAGCTGCAACGCTTCGCCCATGGCGACATCGGGCTCGACGAATATCGCGACTATGTCCGTGCGCGTCGCGGCACCAATTCCCGCGCGCTTTGCGTCTATGCCAGCGACGCGGAGATTTTCGATTTCCGCCCCGGGCGTTTCCGCACCGAGGAGAAGCTGACGGGCGAAAGCGAATGGTCGCGGCTGGAACAAGCCTTCGAGGCGCTGGCCGACGAACACCCGCTGATCGCGCCCGGCGCCGCACTGGCGCTCGCCGCCAACCGCGAGGCGAATCAGGCACTGCATCTGCAATCCGCCGCCTGCCCCGTGCCGGTGAAGAAGCAGCGCAAATACAATCTCTCCCGCTGGGCCGTAACGGGCCGCGACGACATCGAAGCCAACGCCGCGTGCCAGCGCATCTATGAGAGTCTCGTTCGTTCCGGCGGCGACGAGAGCGCCTGGAAAGAACTCTGCTATCTCTGGTCCAGCGATTTCCGCACGCACATCACCGAAGCGCGATGGAAAGGCTTTTGCGAGAGGTTGGCGAACTTCTCTCTCACCCATCCTTATTTCCCCTTCTCCCCCACCGGGGGAGAAGGCCGGGATGAGGGGGTGCTTCCACACACTCCGACATCGCAGACGCTGCACCACCCCCTCACCCCGCCCCTCTCCCCCTGCGGGGGCGAGGGAGAGAAGAGGTATGTGGAGGTCGCGACCCCCACACTCTCCGCCCGTCTCGATCGCCGCCGCGGGCTCGCGCTGGAGAAGCTCACTTTCGGCGGCCCCGCGCTGATCGGCGGTCTGCCGCATGGGCATTTCGACGACATTGCGTTGCAGGCGGACTGGTACACCGGCGATTGCGTGTTCGAGGCGCCGGGGGAGCATAAGGTCACCGATCTGGAATGGTGCGCGCCCGTCATCACGCGTGACGAGAATGGTGACACGGTCGTTACAGCCCGGATCGAGACGCCCAAAGGCCCCATCGACAAGACGTTGCGCTTCTCCGCCAGCGAACCCCGCGTGGATTTCGACATCGCGTTTCACTGGAGCGATTGGGGCAAAGGCAGCTTCAGGCTCGGCCACATCACCCTGCTGCCGGGGGCATTCGACTGGTCAGCGCTTTCCCTAACCACCCACAATGGCGGCAAGGAAGCGGAAACCTTTTTGCTTAAGGACACCGAGGTCGATCACGGCGCGCCGGTGTCGTTCCTCGTCTCCTGTTCGCACGGCATCGGCATGACGGAGGGCTGGACGGAATTGGGCGACGCGACGCGGCGCATCCGCGTCGAGGTGGACCGCGCAACGGCGCCGCTTCTGGGGCTTCTCACCCACAAGCGCGTGGGCGGCAGCCTGTTCTGTCAGCTTGCGCTCTCAGCCCTCGAGCTGGACGAGACGCGCAAACCTTGCGCAATCGTAAACGCACCTCGCCGCTTCCGTTTTGGTGTGCGGCTGGCATCGGCGGTAGGCGGTTATTAACCGCGTTCTGCAACGATCTCACCGGTAGCGAAGGGTGCATCCATGGGCCAGCGGGCGATCAAAGTCTTTCTGCCGGAAAAGAGCGACAGCGTGAAAAGCGAAGCCATCAAGCATGAGAGTGCGCGCGTCACGCCGATCAATCCGGCATTGCGCGATTTCGCGCAGCCCTGGCTCGACCTGAACGACAAATCCGTTCTTGTCACCGGCGGCACGGGTTCCTTCGGCAAGCATTTCGTCAAGACCGTCATCGAACATTACAAGCCGCGCCGCCTCATCATCTTCAGCCGCGACGAGCTGAAGCAATATGAGATGGAGCAGACGTTCCCGATGGCGCAGTACCCGTTCCTGCGCTTCTTCATCGGCGATGTGCGCGACCGCGACCGGCTTGAGATGGCGATGCGCGACGTGGATTATGTGATCCATGCCGCGGCGCTGAAGCAGGTTCCCGCCGCCGAATACAATCCCTTCGAATGCATCCGCACCAATGTGCTGGGCGCGGAGAATGTCGTGAACGCGGCGTTGCGGCGCAACGTGCGCAAGGTGATCGCGCTTTCCACCGACAAGGCGGCCAATCCGGTCAATCTTTATGGCGCCTCCAAGCTCGCTTCCGACAAAATCTTCGTCGCCGCCAACAATCTTTCCGGCGCGGACGGTACGAAATTCGCCGTGGTGCGCTACGGCAATGTGTTCGGGTCGCGCGGCTCGGTCGTGCCGTTCTTCAAGAAGCTGATGGCCGACGGCGCGGGCGAGTTCCCCATCACCGATCCGCGCATGACGCGCTTCTGGATCACGCTGACGCAAGGCGTGAACTTCGTGCTCTCCTCCATGGAGCTGGCGCGCGGCGGCGAGATCTTCGTGCCGAAGATTCCCTCCACCACCATCTGCGACCTGGCCACCATCATCGGACCCAAGATCGGCCAGAGGGTGGTCGGCATCCGCCCCGGCGAGAAGCTGCACGAGACCATGATCCCGGCCGATGATTCCCGCTGGACGGTGGAGATCGAGGACCGCTTCGTGATCCTGGCGAGTTTCGCGGCCGCCGCGCGAGAAGCCTATCTCAATCGCGGCGCCGTGCCGGTTGCGGAAGACTTCGCCTATTCGAGTGACTCCAATCCGGAGCAGCTCGACGCGCGGGGCCTGCAGATGCTGCTGACCCAGGCTTACGCATGAGTTCGCCGGCGCTGAAGCCGCTCAAGTCGCAACCTTTCCTGCCCTATGGCCGACAGGTCATCGAGGAGGACGACATCGCGGCCGTGGCCGAGGCGATGCGCGGTGAGCTTCTCACCACCGGGCCTTACGTCGCCCGTTTCGAATCCGCGTTGTGCAAGGTGACAGGCGCGAAACACGCCGCCGTCTGTGCCAACGGCACCGCGGCGCTGCATATGGCGGCGCGCGCGTTGAAGCTGGGCGCCGGCACGAAAGTCATTGTTCCCGCCATCACCTTCCTGGCCACCGCCAGCGCGCCGCACTTGAATGGTGCTGCGATCGTGTTCGCCGATGTCGATCCGGAAACCGGGTTGATGCGGCCGGAAGATCTGCAAGCCGCGATTGCCCGCGCGGGCAAAGCGGATGCCGTGTTCAACGTGCATCTCAATGGTCAGTGTGGCGATGTGGAGGCGATTGCGGAAATCGCGCGCGCCAACGGCCTCAAGATCGTGGACGATGCCTGCCATGCCATCGGCACCGGCTTTGTGGCCAAGGACGGCAGCGTCAGCCAGATCGGCTCGAACACCTTCTGCGACTTGAGTGTCTTCTCGTTCCATCCGGTGAAGTCCATCGCCATGGGCGAAGGCGGCGCGGTGACGTCGTCCGATCCGGAGCTGGCGCGCCGGTTGGTGCTTGCCCGCAATCACGGCATGATCCGCGACGCGGCACGCTTCGAGAACATCGACGATGCCTTCGACACCGGCGGCACGCCCAATCCCTGGTATTACGAATTGCACGAGCCCGAGTTCAACTGGCGCGCGAACGACATGCAGTGTGCGCTGGGCTGTTCGCAGATCAACAAGCTGGGCCGCTTCGTGGCCCGCCGCCGCAGCGTGGCTGCGGCTTACGACACGTTGCTCGCGCCCTATGCGCCGCTGATCCGCCCCGTGGCGCGGACGCGCGCATCGCTGCCGGCCTGGCATCTCTATGTCGCGCGGATCGATTTCGCGCGCGCCAGCGTGACGCGGGCGCAGGCGATGCGCGCGCTTTCCGAACGCGGCATCGGCACGCAGGTGCATTACGTGCCGGTCCACCGCCAGCCCTATTACGCGCGCACCGTGGCGACACCCACGCTTCCCGGCGCCGACCGCTACTACAGCCGCGCCCTCAGCCTGCCCTTGTCCGCCGCCATGACGCCGGCCGATGCTGAGCGGGTGGTGGACGGATTGAGCGCGATTCTTGGGTTTTGAGACAATCTGCACAACTTGTAAGATTATTGCTCAATATTTTCCTAGAAGTGCTTGACAGCGTGACGCTGCACCTGTAGATTGAGCCCATCTCCCGAATTGCGCCCGGACGGCCCGCCAAACGCGGGCCGTTTTGCGTTGGGGGTTCCATCTCACGTGTCTGGCCCGCCCCGGCGTGCTTTGAACGCCAATTGTATGATTACGCGCAGCGCGCGCGGGCGGGCCACCCAGATGATCGTGTTGTGCGGTCTGCCGGGGCACGCGTTTTTCCTCTGTGGCTCTGTGTCTCTGTGAGAAAAATCTTTTGCACACAGAGACACAGAGCCACAGAGTTCGCGTGATCCTGTTGGAACCTGCCAGACGAGACCTGGGTGGCCCGCATTCGCGGGCCATGACACGTGATGGTGTGGTTCTCACTGTGCCTTACGCGAAAACGCGAACGGAGTGGCAGGATGTTTCCCGCCACTCCGCCCGTCTTTTTGTCCCACCCGATAGACCCGTAAACACGCCTCGGGGGCGAAACGGTATGCCGCTTGCGCCCGGAAAGCGGCAGCGGGCGATTTTTGCGCCCGCTGCCTGATGCGCTTACCGGAACAGCGACAGTGTGATCTGCGGCGCCGAATTGGCGATCGACAGAGCCTGCACGCCGAGCTGCTGCTTGACCTGCAAGGACTGCAACTGGGCCGATTCGGTGGCCATGTCGGCGTCGACGAGATTGCCGATGCCGGTCTGCAGCGTGTCCGACAGATTGGACACGAAGGTGGATTGGATCGAGAACTTCTTGGCGCCCGAAGAGAGCTGCGCCAGGGCGCTGTCGACGTTGGTCAGCGATTTCTCGACGGTGGAGATCATCGTCGAGGCCTTCGCCTGGGTCGAGATGGTGCCGGTGGAGGCCACCGTCACGATGGAACCGCCGAGGCTCATGTTCTGCGCCCCCACGGTGATCTTCTTGGAGCCGTCGGCAGAGGCCAGCGCGGTGATCTGCGTGGTCGAGCCGTCGACGAGGTTGACGCCGTTGAAGGCAGCGTTCTGCACCACGGTGGCGATCTGGTCGCGCAACGCGGTGAAGTCCTCGTTCATGGCCTGGCGGCTGGCGGTGTCGAGCGAAGCGTCGGACGCGGAAAGCGCCTTGGACTTCATCTCGACCAGAAGATCGGAGATCGACTGACCGGCCGACAGCGCCACGTCGACGGACGAGGTGCCGCGGTTCAAGCTGTCCGTCACGGCGGAATAGCCCGCGACGTCGCCGCGCATGTTCTGTGCGATGGCGAAGGTGGCGCCGTCGTCCTTGGCGGACGCGACTTTCAGGCCGCTGTTGATGGCGTTCTGGACGGTCATCAGCTGCGAATTGGTCTGGTTGAGGTACTGCAGCGCGGTCATTGCGCCGGTGTTTGTGTTGACGCTCAGCATGTGAGTCTCCGTTCTGGTTTCTGTTCTCGAGCGTTTTGCTCGGGGCCCCCTCGATAGACGCGATGACCCAAACCCCTATTGGCAAGCCGCATGCCGCGCGAAAGCCGCGGTTTGTAAGATTTGCTTAAACATGGAATTTTCGCCGGCCCGGCAAAACCGTTCCGGTGCATCTCGTCCGCCTGCGAAACCTGCCGGGCAAAATTTACCGGTCCGCGGCAAATCTTGCCGGGCGGCGCTGGGAAGAATTTGCCGGTCAGCGCGGCGGAAGGGCGGAAGCCCGCGCGGAAAGATAGTCGTAAAGCGCCATCACTTCGTAATCCTTGAAGTCGCCGAAGCGGTCATGCGCGAGCGCGTGCATCGTGGGCGTGGGATGATAATCGGGCGCATGGCCTTCGCGCATCAAGCCGAAGAAGTCGCGCAGGGAGTAATGCCCGACGGCTTCGAGCGCCGGCGCGCGCGCGGTGCCGGAAAGATCGAGGCCATGGCAGGCGGAGCAATCGCTGCGCGCGATGTAACGCCCGCCCTGATAGCGCGGCCCCAGATCGAGCGAGCCGCCGCCCTCGTCGAGGCGCACGGCGACGGGCTCGAGCGTTCCTTCGAGGATGGCGATACGGTCGGCGCGCTTGAAGCGCGGCGGCGGCATGATGCTTCCGCGCGGCGGGAGCGAGCGGATGTAGGAGACGATCGCGGCGACGTCGGCCACGCTCATATAGGTGTAGGACTCCGATGGCATCGCCCAGAGGCTTTTGCCGTCCGGCTTCAGCCCGTCGCGGATGGCGCGGGCCAGTTCCTCATCGGTGAAATCGGTGCGGGTGAGGTTGGGCGCGTGGATGCGGAAGTGACCGCCGTCTCGGGGTAGCAACCGGCCCTGCAGAGTGTCGCCATGGCAGCCGAAGCAGCCGGCGAGTTTCGCGACGTGATGGCCATGCGCGATGACATCGGGCTTGTCGCTGACCGGCACGTCCTGGGAGAGCAGCGGATAATGGCGTTCGATCACGCTTTCGGAGGCAAGCCAGGCGAGCGCCGGCACGGCCAGGGCGAGGCCCACGAGGACCGCCGCTGCGCGCGCCCCCCATCTCCACCATCGCGTCATCGAAACCTGCCCCGGAACGCGGGCAGCCTAAGGTCTTGCGGGCCGCCTAGCAATTACCGCGTCGCACCCACGAATTTGCCGCCGACATAGACGCCGTTGGACAGGCCCATCAGCAGGATGACGCTATCCGGAATCTGGGGGATGGCGCTGTCGTCGCCGATCTTCAACACCACGAAGATCGCGGCCAGCACCGTGAAGACCAGCATCTGGACGCGGGTGATGTCGAGTTCATGCTGTCCGTCCCACACCACGAGATCGGACCAGCGGGGCATGCGCTCGCCCGTGGTGATGGTGGCGACGCTGGAAGGCTGGCCGAGCTTGCCGCCCTTCACGCCGGTGATCTGGAATTCATACGGCATCTGGAATTTGAGATCGGGAACGGGCTGGCGGAATTTCGTGCTGGATCCGCGACCGGTGAGCGGAGCCTCCGTCATCTCCCAATCCGCCGATCCGGCGCGGCGATATTGCAGGAGATAGAAATCGGCCGCCGCCCCAGCCTCCCAGGCGATCACGGGCACATTGTCCGCATCCGGCAGCGAGGCGCCGACCGTCTGCACCGTGGGCACCACGTCCGTTTCCGCCGCCGTGGTGTTGGGCTCGATGCGCAGACCGGAGACGGCACTTTGATTGTTCGACGCATCCAGCGCCGTGACCGAGAGCTGATAGTACGAGCCCGCAGGTGGCGTCTTCACCGCGAAGAAGGTGTTGCCGGGAAGCGGCGCCTTGAAATCGTCAACCGCGACGCCCTTGGCGTCCATCAGCGTGACGCTGTAGCTCACAGTTGGCGTGCCACCCTTGCCCTTGCGCCAGATCACGACGGTGGTGGCGGCATTCGCGCCCAGCACGCGCAGATCGCGCACGGCGGACGGATTGGTGGGCTTGGTCTGGCTGTCATCAGACGCACCGGCTTGCGGCTTGGCCGCATCCTGCTGCGATTTGACGGCGGCGCTCAAGGCAGAGAAGCCCGAAATGCCGAGCAGCGCCAGCGCCTGGCCGGGAATGGAAATCAACGAGCCCGTCAGCGTCATCACATAGACGGCGCCGGCGGCGATCACGAGCGTCCACAGCATGATCTGGAATTGCGAAAGGCTCGCGTAGTTGTTGCGGTTGGAGATGATGCGGATCACCCAGCCGCCGCGCACCTTGCGATGCCGTGCCCAGCGCAGCAGACACGACCAGGCGATGCAGGTCATCAATGCCGTGATGAAGAACGCCAGCCAACGCCAGGTGAGCCCCACAGGCAGCACGACGTTGATCGCGTTCGGCCCCGCATTGGCGTCGCCGCCATTCATGCCTACGACATGCATGTTGAGGATCGGCACGACGCCCCAGCCGTCATAGATGTGGCGTGGCGCGCCGGTCCAGCGGTGCCACAGATCGCTCCAGATATCCGCAAAGCCGGTGGCGCCCGGATCCTGCCACAACCCGGGCGGCATGCTGGTCTCATAGGTGACGGAATGATCGTCGCGGCTCAGCACCTGCACATAGGTGGCGGCATAGACGGTGGGCGCCGTCGCCGGATCGGCGGATTGGCTGACCATGGCCGGCCAGCCGAAGCAGACGCGGATCTCCAGCGCGCTGAGCGGCGAGGGTGAGCCGTTGTTGGGATAGGTGATGGTGAACTTCACATGCCCGTCCTGCGGCTGCCACACCGTTTCGTTCGACAAGGCCGCGGTGAGTTGCGACGTGCCGGAGATGGCGGTGGATGACGCATTGGGATGCAGGCAGGCAAAATCGAGCCTGCTGATTCTCGGTCCTTTGGGCGGCAGAGGAGGAGGCGTTGGCGTCGCTACCGGTGCGGCAGCTGGAGCAGCGGCAGGCGCGGCCGTCGCGGTGGGCGCGGCACTGGGAGGCACGGCTTGGGCCACGCAAACAGAAGACAACAACAAGACCAGCGCGAGAAAATTCCGATGCAACATCCTCATTCTCCCCGAACGATCACGAGGGGCGAAATAAAGCCCGCCTCGAACCACCGACGGGCAAAACTAACACAAGTATTCGCCTCCGCAACGCGAGGCGAGTGTTCGGTGTACGGAGGGATTTTGGAAGAGGTTGGCTTGCTCGGGCGTAGCGCGCGGCGACAGTCCGGCTTCGTCCTTCGGACTACGCCGTGACAGGCTTCGCTCCGCTGTCGCGTTGCGAAGCCTGGTGCCGCCTGCGTGACTCGAACACGCGACCCCCGCATTACGAACCGACTTTTTCGGCTAAACATGCGGACACATACCAGCACTTAAGCCATTGGGGCCGTTGATATTTTCCGAAAGGAGAGTATCGCGGCAGAACATGCGGAATCGCCCCGTCACGGGCGTCCGCCGAGACAATGGTGAGACAAATGAGGCTGTCCGATCCGGTGATTCAATCTCTCAAAGCGCCCAAGAAGGGCGCTGTCGTTTTCCCCGACGATCTGGTGCCCGGCTTCGGTGTCCGCGTGAGCGAAGGCGGCACCAAGAGCTACGTCCTGACTCATGGACCACGCCGCCAGCGCGAGACGATTGGCCGGGTGGGCGTCCTAAGCCTCCAGCAAGCCCGCGCGGAGGCGAAACACCGCCTCGCCGAATATACCCTCGGCAAGGACAAGCCCCGCCCCATTGGTTGGGATGTCGCCACAGCGGAGTTTCTCGAAGAGAAGGCGTTGAAACTGAAGCCACGCACGCTGGAGGATTACACCTACGAACTCGGCCGCCACTTCCGCTATGGCACCACAAAGCTAACCGACCTCACGCCGCACGATCTCAAGGCGAGCCTCTCGAAGCTCAACCACACCCCCGCCGAACAACAGCACGCCTATGTCGTCCTACGCGCCTTCATGCGCTGAGCGCACCGCCAGCATTACCTCGACAGGAATCCCATGGAGCGGATGCAATCGCCCTATTCCTACGTCCCTCGCGACCGCATCCTGTCGATGGACGAACTCCGCAAAGTCTGGCTCGTCGCCGGCGACGACACCTTTGGCCGCATCATCAAGGTGCTCATCCTCACTGGACCGCGCCGAGGCGAGATCACCCAACTCACCGGCGGCATGGTGGGCGAGGATACGATCACACTTCCCAGGTGGCTCGCGAAGAATAGCCGCAAGCACACCTTTCCGATTGGACCGCTCACTAAAGCCCTGCTCGGTCCACCACGTCCTGCCGACACGTGCTATTTCCCCGCGCTTGGCCTCACAACCCACTTCGACGGCTTCTCAAAGTGCAAGCCCAAGCTCGAACGCCGCTGCGGCGTCTCCGACTGGACGATCCACGACCTACGCCGCACCTTCGTTTCCGGCCTCGCGTCCATCGGCGTACAGCTCGCCGTGATAGAGCGGCTGGTCAACCACGTCTCGGGCAGCTTCGGCGGCATCGTCTCCGTCTACCAGCACTACGACTTCCTGCCGGAGATGCGCGACGCGATGCTGCGGTGGGAGCGGCATATCGTGCAGCTGTGCGGCGAGCCGCGTTATCTTCCGAAACCAGTCGAGGGCTTAGCCGCCGAGGCTGCGTGAGCGCCACAGGTGGTTCAGTGGACATCGCGATCAGAAAAAGAATGGCGGTGGAGGAAAGCCCTCAAACAGATAAATTGCAACGGAAAAAATAAAAGTAAGCCCGCCAATCGAAGCTGCAACTGGCGCTCGGTCTTTGCGCAAAGACCAAAGCGGAAAAATCAGAGAGGCCACAAGCCCCAATAGAACCAGTGAAAGCAACTCCTTGTTGGGGTTGAGATCGAAGCCGCCACTCAACCGCGGATGTAGCAGTAGAACGATGAGCCATCCCCAAGCAGCGACATTGAGTGCTATGAGCAAATAGGTTGCCGTGCGCATCATCTCACGCCTTTCTTATCCCAGAAATGGTTCTTAATGCAGTTTCATCGCCTACTGGCAATGTAGAGGCTGCGCTCCTGACGTTGCTCCCGGCGTACACGCGGCCTTCCGCTCAGCTTTGGCCGGCGACATGAAATATTTTTCGGGAATCGGCTCTCCGGCCCCCGGTGCTCTCGGCAGATTGGGAACCGGAACACCGGCGTGCCGGCCTATACCAGTGAAGGCGCTATTCGAATTGTACCCCTCCTGATGGTCAGGATCGGGGACATAGGGAACGCCCTCGCCCTTGGCGAGATGAGCCTCGAAATTTTGCTCACCGGACAGCATTGCCCTAATAATCGTGTCCTCATGCCCTCCGGTATCTGCCTTGAACATGCCTTTTTTCGCTTCGTACTGAGATGCCGCGGTGGACATATCGTCACCCCAACCAATGCCCATCTTGACCGAGCCATAATAACTGCCCGAGTTCCAAGACTTGGCCCAAGTGTCGTTGACATAGCCGCCGCTTATCGTTGTGAACACCCTTCCATCCGGCAGCGTGCCCATATGTGCGGAGAATAGCTTATCCTGTTTCCAGAATTTTTGATTTTCCGGGATTATCAGCCATATGGCATGATCTTTAATTCCCGCCGTGATCCACAATGTCTTGGGCTCGCCCCATATTTCGCGACCTGCCGGATCGGTCAAATCCGTAGGATCATTTCCCACATAGGTGTAGAGATTGAGATCAACATCGTATCCCACCGGATCCACCTGCGTGAACCGACCGAGAAGCGGTGAGTAGTATCGCGCCCGATCGTAGTAGAGCCCCGTCTCCACGTCGTATCGCATGCCGACAAAGCGGAACGGCGCGGTGTTGTTCGGACAGCTCACACCGCCTGTCGTAAAGCAATTGCCCCAAGTGTCGTAGGTGTACGGCCCTTCGATCACAGCGCCCGCGTTGTTGGTGGCGGCGACTGTCGAGCCGTGATGGTCCGGGAAATAGAACCGTCGTGTGCCGGAGAGAGGCACGGCGGCGGCGAGCTGATCGATCGTCACGCCCGGAACGTAGCGCCACGTCTCCGTGCCCGAGCCGTTGTAATCGGCGATGGGACTTTCGCCATCGTTCAGGAAGTAGCTCTCGGTGACGCCGGTGCCCGATTTGTGCGTCCGGCGCCCCAAGGTGTCGTAGGCATAGGACGCCGAGACCGTGCCGCCGGCGGTCTTCGCGGCCGATAGCATCCGGTTCTCCTGGTCGTAGACGTAGCTCCAGGTGCCGTCACCGGTCAGGTTGCCATTGCAGTCGTAGGAGTATTGCTGGGCAATGCCCTGGCAGTCATGGCCACTCGCAGCGCCGCCGTTGATGGCCGTATATTGGTTCAGCTTGTTGGTGGGACTGTAGCTGTCGGTATGGGCTGCGGACGGCTGCCAGATATAGGTTGAGTCGCTCGAGGTTTCGGTCCAGAGCTGGTGCGCGTTGGTGTAGGTCAGCGTCCAAGTCGGCAGGCTGCCCGACGCCGGCGTCTCCGCCAGCGAAGTAAGATCACCGGCATCGCTGTAGCCGTACGTCATGGAAGTGTGCGGATAGGCGAGACTCGCGCGGCGGCTCATCGCATCGTAAATGTAGGTTGCCAGCGTGGTGGTGCCGCTCTCCTTGACCGTGGTCATGCGGTTCGAGGCATCATAGGCGTAAGCGACATAGTAGCTGTCAGGCCAGGTGAGCTGCGTGCGGTTGCCGTTGGCATCCAACGTGTAGCTGGTGCTCAATGGCGACGTGATCGCGCCCGGAATAGTGGTGTCGGTCCTGACGAGCCGCCCCGCCGTGTCGTAGTAGACGTTGGAGCCATTGTTCAGCGCATAAAGATCGTTGCCGTTACTGTCTGACTGATCGGATACCGTTGCGTTGAGGTAGCGGTGCCAAATAGTCTCGACCTCCGGCAACGAGCCGGAGGCGAGCACATCCTTGTCCGTCATCTGGTCCAGTGCGTCGTAGGTGTAGTCGGTCTCCTGTCCTGCCCGGTTGAGGTGGGTCAGGATGTTGGAGTCCTTGTCGTAAGAAGTGATCTTCTCCGTCGAACCGTCCGGAAAGGTCGTCGTCGTCAGCCGGTTGAAGCCGTCATAGGCGTAAGCTGTCCAGTACTGCGGCGATGCGAGCGCACCATTGGCATCCATCTCGGTCAGCTTCTCGCCGTCATTGCCATAGGTGTACGTGGCATAGCACTCCTGCAGCGTCCCCGAGACGGCGCAACTGTTGTTCGATCCAGCCCACCCCCTGATCTCGACTAATTTCTGGCCCGCGAGATCGTAACCATTGTGTACCATACGGTTTATGGGGTCGGTGACCGTCAGGATGCGATCGACGCCGTCATAAGCGCTGGTCGTGGTGCGGTTGTCGGCGTCCGTGACCGTCTTGATCTTTGAGGTCGGCGTGTAGTTGGTCTTTTTGGTGGCCACCCAGCTCACCACGGTCGAGCCGGTTTGCGGACAGGGTGGCGTGGTGCTGTCGAAGCACTTGACTTCGTCGACCTCCTTCTCCCGTTCGATGACGTCGTACTGGGTTTGTGTCACAGCATCCAAAGGCGCGCTCGCGCTGCCCATGTGATGATAGTCGAAGGTCTTCTTGCGATTGAGGTCGTATTGCGAGACCGTGACGTTGCCTCTCGCATCGGTGGTCGAGGTCAAATTGCCGGTGGTGTCATAGCCATAGCTCGTTACCGCGGCGACGTGTGGCGCCGCGCCCGGGTCGAGCGTGACGGTCAGCAGGTTCTCATTAGCGGGATCGTAGGTGTTGGTAGTCTGAATCCATTGCGTGGTTGTCGTCGCGTTGCCGACAAAAGGCACGTCCGCTTCAGTCGCTCTGCCTTTGGCGTCGTACGTGAACTTGTAAACACCGACATTGCCGTCGCCGTCGGCCGGCCGCGTCGCCTTCTGCAACAGCGAAGTGCCGTTGCCCGACGCGTTGTAGACGAAAGTCGTCGTGTTGGTGTTGGGCGTCTTGATCGTCAGCGGCTTGTTCCAAGTCTGGTCCCAGCTTGCGGTGGTCAGGATGCGGTGGTTGCCAGCCACGTTCTGGCAGGCGCCGGTCTTGTCGATGCGGGCATATTGGATGGTGTTGTTGTGGTCGTCGTAGACGAACATCTCGCAATCGCCTTCGGGGTAGGTGTACGACACCGGCCGGGTGCGGGAATCGATGCTGGCCAGCGTCACCCGTCCGATCTCGTCGGTGTAGCGGCTGGGATGGCCGTAGGTGTCGAACGTGACAGAATAGGCCCCGCCCAGCGGATCGATGCGCTCCCCCCGCGTGCCGTCGCCAATATGGAAGAGGTAGGGATTGCGGTCGCCGACCTGCAGGGCCTCGGCATCCTTGACCTCATAAACCTGGCCGAGCGCGTCGTAGTCGTACTCCATGTTGGGCGTGGTGGGATTGTCGGCGGTGGTGATGGTCGCGAGCTGCTGATAGGGCACGGGCCGGGTGAGCGGACCCGCGCCGGGATCGTCGTTGGTGGCCTGCGCGGCCTTGTAGCCGAAGGTGGTCTGCGCGCCGCCGGGATCGGTGGTCGACGCGTTGCTCGGGAAGCTGAGCGTGCGGGTGCCGTCCTTGACTGCGGTCACGTCGCCGGCAAAGTCGAGCGTGAAGCTGAGGTTCCTGCCGACATTGTTGGTCACGCCCGTGGCGGCGCTGGCGGAGGGAAACGGCCCCGTGGGCGCGTTGACCATACGATTGTCGTTGTCGGTGGTCGCCGGATAGGTGGGCGTCACCGCCACGCCATAGGCGAAGGTCCAGGAATCCAGCCGGAACCCCGACAGCCGGGGGCACATCGGCGCCGGCGGGATGGGGCTGTAATGGCTGACCCAGAAGATGAACTTCTCCACGTCGCCGTGGCTGTTGGTGACGGCGTAGGAGACGCCATTGTAGTTCCAGCCCCGCGACAGGGCGTAATGCGCCGCACCGGCCTGCGGGACCGGGCACTCGTATTGCGACAGCACCCGCGCACCAGTGACCGCCATCGTGGCATAGCCCGCGCCGGACTCGAACCAGGTGGCATCCGGCAATTGCACGAACTGGCGCGCGCTGGAGCCCACCGACACCGTCGCCACATTGCCGGAGAGCTGATGGGCGAACCACGCCTGCGTCAGCGCCACCGCCGTATCGCGCTGGGCGTAGGGCTTGTTGGAGCCCGGCACCGAGATCAGCAGATCGGTCGACGTGTAGAGGTCCTGTTCGGCCACGAACGCGGAGACCGCGGCCGCGGCGTCGCGGATGTCGCTCATCCCCATGGCTTCCATGCCGGAACCGGACGTGGCCAGATTAGACAGCCAGTTGAGATTCCAGCCCGAGCCGGGTTGTCCCCCGGGGATCACGCCGTCTTGGGGGTCGGCGGGCGGAGGCCCGGCCTTCCAATCAAACGACGCGGATAGCGCATAGGGAAAGCCGCCATTGCCGGTCTCGATCGAAGCGGGCGAGGTCTCGCTCATCGTGCCGGTCTTCAGGTCAACGCCGAACAGGCGCGAGCGGTCGACGAACTTCGACTTCAGGATATCGGCCGCGTCGTTGGGGTTGTAGGTCGCGCCGGCGTTCGGCTGCGCGCCGCCGCCGCCGCCTTTGGCCGGCACGAGGGTGGAGACGCTGCCACTCGGCACCAAAAGACCAAGCACGTCGTGCGCGATGTCGGTGGGATTGTAGCTCGCGTCGTATTTGGTGGCGATGAGCGCCGGGCCGCGCTGCTTGGTGAAGTTTGCTCCGTAGAGCGGATGCGGACCTTTGCTCGTCTGTTTGACATAGCCGCCGCGCTGGCCCGGGCCGAGGAAGGATTCCTGCGGTACCGTCACTTGATAGCCGCCATTGGTGTAAGCGCCCACATCGGCCACGAGTGCGGTCTGGAAGAACCCGCCATAGATTTGCGGGTTGCCGTCCTCCGTCGAGCCGCTGGCGGGCGGCGTCACCTGCTTCTCCCACAGCGCCCAATTCGCCGGGACCGCGGTCGATGGCGCGAAATTGAAGATTTTGCGCGGCTGTCCCGCGGGGCCGCCAGCGGAAGCCGGATCCTCGCAGGTCGTCGGGTTTGACGTGTCCGGGCATGGCGGCGCATTGGCCCATTCGAAGCGCGTCGCGGTGGACGAGGTATCTACCACGTCGGCGAGCTGTCCCATCATCGAGCCTTCGACGGCCGACGCCGTGGCCGCGATCGACTGCACGGCCGCCCTTCTGACGACCGGATCGGAAGTGCGGTTCGTGAAGCTCAAGCCAGCGTCCATGTCGAAGCGGGCATAGGTATCGGCGACGAAATAGTCCGGCGGCCCAGGTGAGGTTTGAAGACCGGTGTCATCCATCAGGTCGTCCGCGTAGACGATACCGATCACGTGATGGAGCTGCACGATGCCGTTGGCGAGGCCCGCATGCAGATGCGCCTCCCGCGTGTATTGCGCCAAATAACTGGCCTGTGCCTTCTCGCGCTGATAGTCCCCCAGTGTCGAGGTATAGTCGGGATTGCAGGTCTCACAACCGGGATAGTTGGCGACGCGGAAGGGCGCGCTGCCGTCGTAGGGGCGCTCGCCCGACCATTTGGCAAGAAGTCCGGGACCTGCGCCGCCCCAGGCATGTACGATCGAAAGCGGAGTAAGCAGCGTCACGTTCTTGGTGACGATCGCGCGCATGTAGTCGCCATTCGTGGTGGCCGTGCCGTCGGCCGACGCTGCATAAGGATGCTGGACCGTCATGACGAACGAGGCCGGAGCATGCTCCGTCCACAACATGCCGCTCATCGAGGCGGTAACGAGATGCTGGTCATCGAGATTGAGATAGGCGTAGAAGTTCGAATATTGATTGACGAGCTGGATCTCGTTGTCGTTGAAGTTCGTTGCAACGGAGAGCCGCCGGCCGTAGATTTCGTCGGCATAGAACGAGACATTGAACAGGGCCTGGGTATCGCCGGTGTGATTATTGTATTCGGTCGTCGTGATGGCCAGCGTGGAGCGGAACTGATCGGGGATGGCCGCGAGCGGATTGGGGAAATTCGCGGCGTCCGAATAGCCCGTGGGCGTGGTCTGCCGCACGCTTGAATAGTCCGGAACGATCACGCCGCCGCCGAATATGTCCTCGATCTGCGCGCCCTGCAGGTTGTTCGCCTTTACATAGGCGAGATAGTTCACGGCATAGGTCTGAAGCTTGGCGTTGAGCCCGGTCTGGTTGAGCGTCGACACATAGGGAAGTCCGGAAGCCGTGCCGCTCGCCATGCCGTCGATCGCCGTGTTGTAGGGGTCGCCCGCGACGATGCCCGTCGCCGCTCGCGCGATGCCGGCTTTCCAAGTGTGCGGCTTGAAAGCCGGATCGAAGACGCAAGCTGCGGCGCAACTGCTGCTTGGGATGTTGGCGACGACCCAGGCATGCATCATCGTGACCGCGGTGATGGCTGCGTGCGCCGGATAGGAACAGTTTGAGGAGGTCGAGCCGTTGACGCTGCCGGGAATACCGCCGCTCGAGAGCATCTGGCAGGCGGCGTTGGCCTCGGTGATGTTGGTCCAGGCCTGGAACTGCGACGGTGTCGGACTGAAATAGCCGATCTGGATGTTTGCGGTATATCCGGCTTGGCGCAGGAGAAGCACCATCAGCCATGCCTGGTCGAAGGCGGTGCCGGACTTGTCGATCATGGCGCCGAGTGCCCCTTTTGACAGGCCGAACGTCCATTCGTTCTCGACGTTGTTGTGGACGTATTGGTAGATGAGATCGGGATCGTTCTTTAGTGCGGCCGCCAGCGCGGTGATCTCCACTGGAACAGGCGTCGCGTGACCCGTGATGTGAGACAGACCGTCCGTCGAGGTCGTGCTGCTGCCGTAGAAATGATCCGCCTGATTGGCGCCGGCGCCCGGCGCAATGAATGCAGCGGTCCCGATCTTGATGGAGGGCAAATAATTTCCGCCGGATTGGGCCTGCGTTCGCAATGACGTCGCGGTCAGCGAACAAAAAGCCACGATCAGAAATGCCGCGATCGTAAGACCCAGAGAACGAGAAAGACGCATGCGCCGCCTCGCGAATATTGGGGCGCAAGGCAAAGCGCATCGGCCGCTTCCACACCCCCTCGACGTGCAAATGTTATTGACAAATCAAAATTGGGTCAATGAAGTTAGAAGCCGATTATTTAGCCTGTATAGAGCCGAAGGCGCTGGTTTCTCCCAAGAGCAACCGTGAGCGACATATCGATATGACTATCGACCTTTACGCGACACTCTCTACGAGAAGGCAATCAGCCGGATATGTGTTCTTGGACGCAGACGGGCAACCCTTCGATGAGAAGCGCCTTGCGAGACGATTGGCGGAGGCCCGAAAGAAGGCGGGGTTGCGTCACTTCGGGTGGCATACGCTCCGGCACACTTTCGCGTCCCATCTCGCCATGAGCGGCGCATCGCTCGCCGCGATACAGCAGCTTATGGGCCACTCGATGATAACGACCACGATGCGCTATGCGCATCTTGCACCATCGACGCTCCGCGCGAATACGGAGACAAGGCTATAGTGAGGGGGAGCTAAGTCCTGGTGCCGCCTGCGTGACTCGAACACGCGACCCCCGCATTACGAATGCGGTGCTCTACCGGCTGAGCTAAGGCGGCCCATTTGGGCGGCGGAACCTACGCGAGGAGGTTCGCCGCCGCAACCGTCGGAATGCGATTTTGCTTGCGCCCCGGGGGCAATGGCCCTATCCCGCGCGCCCACGTAGCAATCCCCTGACCCGGGCCCCCAATATAAGGACATCGAACGTTGAGAATTCATCGCGACGGCTGGGTCTATATCGCCATCGCGGGTGTGCTCAACATCGCCCTCTTCGCCTTCACCGGCCTTTGGGGGCTGATCCTTCTTCCCGTGACGGTCTGGGTGGTCGCGTTTTTCCGCGATCCCGACCGGACCCCGCCGCCCGGCGATGCCCTGATCCTCAGCCCGGCCGACGGAAGGCTGCTGAAACCGGTAACCGCGGTTCCGCCGGAGGAACTCGGCCTTGGGCCAGTTCCGATGCTCCGCCTGAGCATTTTCATGAATGTTTTCAACGTCCACGTTAACCGGATTCCATGTAATGGAACTGTCACAAGGCTTGCCTACCGCCCTGGGAAGTTCTTCAATGCGAGCTTCGACAAGGCGAGTGAGCACAATGAGCGCCTGTCGGTGAGACTGGCGGCCCAGCGGCCGAACGGGACCTTGGTGGATTTGGTGTTCGTGCAGATCGCGGGCCTCGTGGCCCGGCGCATCGGCAGTGACCTGAAGGAAGGACAATCGGTATGCCGAGGCGATCGTTTTGGCATCATCCGTTTCGGCAGCCGGGTGGACGTCTATTTGCCGCCCGCAACGCGCGTGCTGGTGACAGAGGGGCAGATCGTCTGCGCTGGCGAGACCGCCCTGGCCGAATTCCAGGACTGATGAACAGGATGGCCGATATGAGCCGTGTAAGCCTGGGCCGCACCGCCCATGTGCTGAAGGAAGAATTCCCGTTCCGCCGCTACATCCCAAGCGGGTTGACCCTGCTCGGCCTGTGCTGCGGCGTGACCGCCATCCGCTTCGCGCTGGGTGGAGATTATCGCGCCGCCGTCATCGCCATCATCTGCGCCGCCGTGTTCGACCTGTTGGATGGCCGCGTCGCGCGCCTGTTCGGCGTGGCCTCCGCCTTCGGCGCACAGCTCGACTCGCTGGCTGACCTCGTGAATTTCGGCATCGCGCCGTCGATGCTCGTTTACCTCTGGACCTTGCACCGCGCGCATGGCGCGGGCTGGGCGCTGGCGCTGGCCTTCTGCGTCTGCTGCGCGATACGTTTGGCGCGCTTCAATGTGGAGAGCGTCAATCCCGATCCGGAAGCGGGACCGGAGCCTTACTTCCGCGGCGTGCCGACACCGGCCGCCGCCTGCCTGATCCTGCTGCCGATGCTGCTGGGCTTCCAGTTCTCCGACCAGATTCTGTCGAGCCCACTGATCAGCGCCGGCATCATCGCGCTCGTCAGCGCGCTGATGGTGAGCCGGGTGCCGACGCTCTCGCTGAAGAACATCCATGTGCTGCCGCAGTTCCGCGGATTGGTGATCGCGCTGGGCGTGCTGATGGTGGCGACTGCCATCGTCTTCCCCTGGTCGACCCTGACCGGCGGATTGATCATCTACCTGATCGCGCTACCGTTCGGCGCCGTCGCTTTCTCGGAACGCAGGCAGGCGCGACGTCGCCTGCGCATGGACTGAGCGGCCGATCCGCGCCATTCTGACCAAAAGTCAGAGGGTGCGATGCTCAGCAAGGCCGACGACTATCCGATCCATCAATTGCCGGAGCCGATCGCCACGGCCGGCACGGACCGCAATTTCTACGACCGCTACTTCTTCAACGGCTATGCGCCGGACGGCGAGACGTTCTTCGCCGCCGCGCTGGGCGTCTATCCGCATCTCAACATCATGGACGCCGCCTTCTCGGTGATCTCCGGCGGCGTGCAGCGCAACCTGCACGCCTCGCGCATCCTGAACATGGAGCGCATGGATACAAGCGTCGGCCCCATTTCGATTGACGTAATCGAGCCGCTGAAAAAGCTGCGCCTGCGCGTGTCGGACAACGAGCATGGCATCACCGCCGATCTCACCTTCACCGCGCGCGCCAAGCCAGTGGAAGAACCGCGCTTCACCTATCGCATCGGTCCCTCCACCTTCATGGACTACACGCGGCTGACGCAAAACGGCGCTTACGAGGGCTTCATCGAGATTCAGGGAAAGCGCATCGCCGTCGATTCGAAGTGGCTCGGCACGCGGGACCGCTCCTGGGGTGTGCGGCCTGTGGGGCAGCAGAATCCGCAACCCATCGCGCCGCCGCGCCTGCCGCAATTCTACTGGATCTGGGCGCCGCTGAATTTCGACGACCGCTTCATGCTCTATCACAACAACGCCGAGGCCGGCGGTAAGCCGTGGAACGAAGCCTCCGTCATCGGCGAGACGGGCGAACGCGACGCGGTGCACATGGAAAAGGCTGGATCGCAGATCGCGTTCAAATCCGGTACGCGCCACGCCAAAGGCGCCGTGATCGACGTCACCGATCCCGAGGGCAACGACTGGCGCGCGACGATCACGCCGAAATACAATTTCTATATGTCCGGCATCGGCTACACCAATCCCGAATGGGGCCACGGCCATTTCAAGGGCGAAAACGCGCTGGGCTATGACGAGTTCGAAACCGCCGGCGTGAACGAGAACGACCCGCGCTTCCTGCATGTGCAGGCGATCTCGACGGCGAAGCTGGAAGGCCCGAACGGCTTGACGCGCGACGGCATCGGCGTGCTGGAGCAGCTCATCATCGGCCCGCATGCGCCGTCGGGCTTCAAAGAGGTTTTCGATCCCGCGCCATGAGCGATGATATCTCCGAGCGCCTCGCGCGCTATCTCTCCGGCAAGCTCGACCACGCCGTCACGGTCGCGAATCTGGCGCGCATTCCAGGCGGCGCGAGCCGGGAGACCTATCGCTTCCGTGCGACCTATGACGGCAAGGAACGCGGCCTGATCCTGCGCCGCGATCCGCCGGCCAGCTTGATCGAGACCGAACGCTCCGCCGAATTCCGCGCCTATCAGGCGTTTCACACCCTCGGCCTGCCGGTGCCGGAACCCATCGCGCTGGAGCTGGGTTCGGACGTGCTGGACAGGCCGTTCTTCATCATGGAGGAGATCGAGAATTGCGCCGTGGGCTCGATCCTGGCGCCCGATCCATACGGCGAGCATCGCAGCAAGGTGGGCGAGCAGTTCTTCACCAGCCTCGGCCGCATCGCGAAAGCCGATCCGGGGGCGATTGGTCTCGCCGATTTCGACGGACCGAAAAGCACGGCGGATTGCTGGTCACATGAACTGGCGCGCTGGACGAAAGTGATCGACGAGGACGAGCGCGAGCCGCAACCCATCGCGCGCGCCGCCATCCGCTGGCTGCGCAACCATCCGCCGCCGCCGGCGCAGAAGATTGCCATGGTGCATGGCGATTACCGCACCGGCAATTTCCTGCACGACACGGACGGCAACATCCGCGCCATCCTGGATTGGGAGATGGCGCATCTGGGCGATCCGCTGGAAGACCTCGGCTGGGCGCTCGATCCCTTGTGGAGCCATGGCGATCCCGCGAGGCCCGCCGGTACCATTCCGCGCGCCGAGGCGCTCGCCATCTGGGAGAAAGCGAGCGGATTGAAAGCCGATCCCGCGGCGCTGCTCTGGTGGGAAATCTTCGCGAGCTTGAAGGGTCTCGCCATCTGGATTTCGGCGGGCAACGAATATGCGGAAGGGCGCAATTCCGATCCGGTGAACGCTTTCTCCGGCTGGTTCTGCCTCGCCTTCCACAACAAGGTGCTGGCCGACCGGCTGGCGGAGAGCGCGCCATGAAGCTCGACACCAGCAGCGTGCTCGCCATCTCGACCGCGCAGCTGATGGGCGCCATCGCACCGCAATTGCCGCCCGGCTATCCGCAAGCCATGGCCTCGCTCACCGGCTTCCTGCTCACCTTCTGCGCCCAGGACTACGAAAACGGCGCCGACCTGCGCGCCGCCGAGAACGCCGACATGCGCGCGTTGTTCGCGGAGCTCGGCCTCAAGCTCGGTGACACAGCGCTGAAAGCCAAACTGGCAACCGCGGCTGCGAGCAAGGATGCGTCGCTGAAAATCTCCGCGCTCGACGCCGCCAATGCCGAACTGCGCACACTGCTCATCGCGCTGCATGAAGCCGTGGAGTCCGATGTGGCCGCGAACGCCCGCGTCTGGACCGTGCTGAAAGACATGGCCGCCCGCCGCGTGCTGAAGATGCCGGGCAGCTAAGCCGCGCGCGGGTGGGACTTCTTGTAGATCTCTAGCAGCTTGCTCGTCTCCACCTGCGTGTAGGTCTGCGTGGTCGAGAGCGAGGCGTGGCCCAGCAATTCCTGCACCGCGCGCAAATCCCCACCGCCCGCCAGCACATGCGTGGCGAAGGAATGGCGCAGCGCGTGCGGCGTGGCGCGTTCCGGCAGGCCGAGGGAACTGCGCAGCCGCTGCATCAAGGCCTGCGCCTCCCGCGCGCTCATCGGCAGGCCTTTGCGCGAGAGAAATAATGGTGCGGTCGGCGCGAGTTGGAACGGGCAGGCTTTGACATAAGCGTCCACCGCATCGCGCACCACGGGCAGCAGCGGCACGACGCGCTCTTTGCGGCCCTTGCCGACGATGGAGAGTTGGTCGCCCAACGGCGCGTCGCCGCGCTTCAGGCTCAAGCCTTCGGAGATGCGCAAGCCCGCACCATAGAGCAGCGTGAGCAGGGCCACATCGCGAGCGCCGAGCCATTTATCTTTGCTGGTCTCTTTGCTGGCGCCGCGTTTTCCTGCTTCCTCTAATACACGCGACGTATCTTCAATGCTCAACGGCCGCGGCAGGCCGCGTGGCGCGCGCGGCGTCTTCAAGGCGCGCGCCGCCGGATTGTCGAGGATGGCCTCGCGCGTCAGATAGCGGAAGAAGCTGCGGATGGCGGCGAGCGCACGTTGCACGCCGCGCGGGCCAAGGCCATCGTTGCGGCGTTCGGTGATGAAGGCGCGGATGTCGGCGGGTGTTAGCGCGGCCAGGGCCGGCACGTCGATTTCGCCGCCGACATGGACAGTCAGGAAGCCGAGGAAACGGGCGACGTCATCGCCATAGGCGCGCAAAGTGTGCGGGCTGGCGCGGCGCTCATGGGCGAGCGAGTCTAGCCATTCCTGAGCTAGGGCCCGGCCTAGAGTTTCGGCAGATCGAGCCATGCCCGGATGGCGCGTTCGAGCGCGCGTGCGAAGAAGGAGAGATCGTTGGTGGCTTGCGCGTCTTCGAAGCGCCCGGCTTCGTAGGCACCGAGCGCGTAGAGCGCCGCCGGCGTGTCGCGGCCGATGCGCAGGCGGAAGACGGCAATGCTCTTGAACGCGGCGCCCGAAGAGCCGAACAGGATTTCGCCGCCGCCGGCCAGCACCGCGCCGAGCCCGTCGCCGCCCAGGATGGTGGCAGCCGTTCCCGGCGCCATCAGCCGCACGCCGTCGCTGCCGACCGGCGCCGAGCCCGGCACCGCCTCGACACACAGCGCCGCGCGGTCCGCGCCGAAGGCGGACGCTGCCTCGGTCGCGGCCTCGATGGCTTCCTCGAAGCGGCGCGCATCCAGCAATTCGAGCACGGCGCGCTTGACGCCGTCGCTGAGACGGGCCACCTGATCGCGGGTGGCGCTAAGTGCGTCGCGCTCGCGCCGCAAATCGGCATTTGCGTCCTTCAGCCGCTCGATGACGAAGCGCTGCAGGTCGCGAACCTCGCCTGTATCGAACCGCTCGGGCAGGAGAAGCGCCAGCAATTCGCCGTCTTCGGCCAGCCGGGCGCGGTTCAGCCGGATATAGGCCTTGACTGCCTCGGCGGCGGCAAGGGCTGGATCACGGAGTTCTGCACGTTCACTCAAAGCAGTTGACCGGAAAAAGAATCGCCTGCGTAAGTGTAACCATGAAAGCCGCCGCCTTGAAGACCATGCGCAAGGGCGTTCTGCTGCCGCTGCCCCTGACCGGCCCCTACGATTACCGCGTGGCGGGCGATCTGCCGCGCGGCACCATCGTGGCGGCACCACTCGGCCCGCGCGAAAGCCTGGGCGTGGTGTGGAACGACGGCGACGGCGGCGTAGCGGATGAGAAGCTGAAGGAAGCCGTCGCGCTCGATGGCCAACCCACGTTGCCGCCCGCGCTCTGCGACTTCATCGACTGGGTGGCGCGCTACACACTCACGCCGCAAGGCCTCATCCTCGGCATGGCTTTGCGCTCGCGCGCCGCCTTCGAGCCGGAAACGATGCGCACCGCCTTCCAGCGCGGCTTGTTGACGCCGAAGAAGATCACACCGGCCCGCGCCCGCGTGCTGGCGCTGGCGGAAGATGGATTGGCGCGCAGCGTCTCCTCCTTCGCCGAGGACGCGAACGTTACGCCGGCGGTGGTGCGCGGCTTGATCGAAGCGGATGCGCTGGTGGCGGTCGAACTGCCGGAATTCGCGCCGATCCCGCTTTGCGATCCGGATTACGCGCAGCCCACACTCAGCCTGGAACAGGAAGCCGCGTCCCGCACCTTGCGCGGCATGGTGGCATCGGCGCATTTCTCGACCGCGCTGCTCGACGGCATCACCGGCTCCGGCAAGACGGAGACCTATTTCGAAGCCATCGCGGAAGTGCTCCGGCGCGGCGGCCAGGCGCTGGTGATGCTGCCGGAGATCGCACTCTCGGTGCAGTTCCTGGACCGCTTCGCCGAGCGCTTCGGCGTGCGGCCGGCGGAATGGCACTCGGACTTGTCGCAGCGCGAGCGCAAGCGCGTCTATCGCGCGGTGCTCTCCGGCGAGGCGCGTGTGGTCGTCGGCGCGCGCTCGTCCCTGTTCCTGCCGTTCCCGAAGCTCAGCCTCATCGTCGTCGATGAGGAGCATGAGCAGGCCTACAAGCAGGAAGACGGCGTGCTCTATCATGCCCGCGACATGGCGGTGGTGCGGGCGCGGATCGAGGATTGCCCCGTGGTGCTGGCCAGCGCCACGCCCTCGCTCGAGTCCTACGTGAACGCGACGAGCGGGCGTTACAAACATCTGCGGCTGGTGCAGCGCCATGGCGTGGCCGTGCTGCCGGCGGTGAAGCTGATCGACATGCGCCAGGATCGCGGCGAGACCGGCACCTTCCTCTCCCCGCCCTTGCGCGAGGCCATCGCCAACACGCTGGCGGCGGGGGAACAGGCGATGCTGTTCCTGAACCGGCGCGGCTATGCGCCGCTCACGCTGTGCGAAGCCTGCGGCCACAAGATGGTCTGCCGCGCCTGCTCCGCCTGGCTGGTGGAGCATCGCTATCATCGCAAACTCACCTGCCATCACTGCGGCTACAACACACCGATGCCGCAAGCCTGCCCGGAATGCGGCACGGCGGGCGCGTTCACCGCCTGCGGCCCGGGCGTCGAGCGCGTGGCGGAGGAATTCGCCGCTGTCTTCCCCGATGCGCGCATGAAGATCGCGTCTTCGGACACGCTGCATGGCCCCGCCGAGACGCAGGCCGCGATCCGCGCCATGGCCAAGCACGAGATCGACGTGGTCATCGGCACGCAGATCGTGGCCAAGGGACACCATTTCCCGCAGCTCACGCTGGTGGGCGTGGTCGACGCCGATCTCGGCGGCACCGAAGGCGACCTGCGGGCGCGGGAACGGACGTTCCAATTGCTGCACCAGGTCTCCGGCCGCGCCGGCCGCGCGGAGAAGCCGGGGCTGGTGCTGGTGCAGACGCGCAATCCCACGGACGCCGTGATGGCGGCGCTGGCGAGCGGCGACCGCGATGCCTTCTACGAACAGGAGCGCATGTTCCGCGAACGCGCCGCCGCGCCACCTTTCGGAAGGCTGGCCGCCATCATCCTCTCCGGTCCCGAAGGCGATGCGGTGCGCGAGGCCGGCCGCGTGCTCGCCAAATCGGCGCCCAGCGCGCGTGGCGTGAAGATCTGGGGTCCGACGCCCGCCTTCTATCATCTACTGCGCGGCCAGACGCGCGAGCGTCTGCTGGTGCAAGCCGATAGGCATGTCGATGTGCAGGCTTACTTGCGCAACTGGCTGTCACGCGCCAGCACGCCGAAGGCCGTGCGCGTGTCGGTCGATGTCGATCCGGTCAGCTTTTTCTGATCAGTGCTGGCTAGTGGCGTAGAGCACCAGCATGATGAGGGCGATGGCGATGGCCTGCGCCAGCACGCGATAGCGCATCAGCCGGTTGGACCATTTCTCGCCCGTCTCGCCGCCGATCCACATGGTGACGAGGCCCGCGATCAGGATCCCCACCACGACGAGAAGCGCGATGACGACGATGGCTTTCCCGATCATGGTTTGGCGGCTCCCGGTGTGGGATCGATATGCGGCCGGGGAATCCAGCCCGCGGCCTTCTCACCCAATTCGCGGAAACGGCTCGAGGCGGAGGACAAACGCGCGTCCCATTCGGGATCGGGTTTCTGGCCTTCGATCGTCTTGAAATACACCTGCATCAGGGACGCGATGGCCAGCGGCTCCAGGATCGCTTTCTTCAGCGCCACCGCGAAGATCAGCGCGATGACGAGAACCCACCAGCTCGCAGCCCCCGGCATGATGAAGGCGAGTGCACCGGCCGGCGCAAGCAGCACGATGAACAGCACCAAGGTCGTGCCCCACATGAAGAGCGACAGCCACACCGCGTTCTTGAGGAAGTGCTTGTAGTTCTGGGCATAGAGGATCAGCGCATCCTTGGCGTCGCCCCACGGATTCGTGGTGCGGATGCGCAGCAGATAAGCGAGGATGATCTCATCCACATAAGTTAGCGACATGCGGATCACCGCCTCCGCCAGCCGCACCAAAGTCTGCAGCGCGGGGATCGGCAGGAAAGCGGTGAAGAAATTGAGCATGCCCATGATGGCGCGCAGCACGCCCTTGATGATCAGGTCCACGCCGAACAGCACGGAGGTCTCGGCGAAATGGGTCTTCACCATGTTGGTGCCGTAGGCGATCTGGCCCTGGCCGTTGGGGATCGACTTGCCGTCCAGTATTTCCACCAGCACGGCGATGTGGGCGGCCTTCACGAGATAGAGCAGATACTGGCGCGCCAGATAGAGCGCGGCGCTGACCACGCCGAAGCCGATCAGCCCGCCCCAGGCGGCGCCGGTCGCATGGGCATCGGGCGAATGGCCCAGATAGCCGAGGCCATAGCCGATACCCGCGCCGAAGCCCGTGGCGAAGACATAGGCCACCGCGATGGCGAGGTAGACGGCGAGCCGGAGCACGATGAATGGCAAGGTGCGCAGGATTGCACCCACCGACCGGCTGAAGCTGAAATCCCACATGGTGACGGCCTCGGATTCGACGCCTCTGTATCTTCCCGCGCCCGCGTTTCGGCAAGTTCATTTGTGACGCGCGGCCAAAATGCTAGACTTTTGCCGATGAGCGCCGATCCAAGTCTGGGCGCGCGGGCGGCCTCGGGGGACGCTGGCGCACAATTGGCCTATGCCCGCGAACTCGACGACGCGGGACAGGTGCTGCCTGCCCGTGGCTGGTATGCCCGCGCGGCGCGGAGCGGCGACCCGGCGGCGTTGCGCAGCCTGGCCGTCAGCCTGTTGTCGCTGCCGCCTTTCGAATTCGACGCCGGCATGAACTTCATCCGCGCCGCCGCAGAACGGGGCGATGCCGATGCGCTGCATATCTGCGCCGCGCTGGCAGCCCAGGATGCGAACCTGCCCGGCAATTGGGACGTGGCGCTGGATTTCCTGCGCCGCGCCGCCGAGCTGGGATCAGCGCGCGCCCGCGACGAACTCGTCCTGCTGGCGGACGGCCAGGGCAGCATCGATATTCCGCACTGGCTCATCTCGCCGCCGCACACCGTGTTGAGCGAGAGCCCCCGGATCTGGACGATCGAGAATTTCGCCACGTCGGAAACCTGCGACTGGCTCATCACCTATGCGCGGGGCCGCGGCGTGCGCGCGCGCGTGTTCGATCCGCAAACGGGCGGCGCACGGGTCGCGGATTACCGCTCCAACACCGCCGCCAATTTCGACGTCACGCAATGGGACCTGCCGCTGGTGCTGCTGCGCAACCGTATCGCCACGCTGGTGGGCCTGCCGCCCTACTGCCTGGAGCACCCGATGGTGCTGCATTACGATCCGGGCCAGGAATTCGAGCCGCATTTCGATTTCCTGGATCCCGACGGGCCCGGCTCGTCGCAGTTGATCGCTTTGCGCGGGCAGCGGGTGGCGACCTTCCTGCTTTATCTCAATGACGACTACGAAGGCGCCGAAACCGAATTCCTGAGACTCGGCATCAAATATCGCGGCCGCAAGGGCGATGCGCTGCTGTTCTGGAATCTGGATTCCGAAGGCCAGCCCGACCGGCGCACCCAACATGCGGGCCGCCCGCCCATCAGCGGCGAGAAATGGCTGCTGTCGCAATGGATCCGCGAGGACAAAGACGGCGCGCGCGCCGGCCTCGCCGTCCATCAGGGCTAGAGCGCTACCAACTACCAACATTCGGCATGGACGACCACGGCTCGGCCGGCGGCAGACTTCCGCCCTCCTGCAACAGCTCGACGGAGATTCCATCGGGTGAGCGGATGAAGGCCATGTGGCCGTCGCGCGGCGGGCGGTTGATGGTGACGCCGCCATCCATCAGGCGCTGGCAAGTCTCGTAGATATTGTCCACGCGATACGCCAGATGCCCGAAATTCCGGCCGCCTTTGTAATCCTCCGCATCCCAATTGTAGGTGAGTTCCACCAGCGGCGCCTGATCCTTCGCCGCGCGCTCGACATCGCCGGGCGCCGACAGGAAGACCAGCGTGAAGCGGCCGCCTTCATTGTCGATGCGGCGGACCTCCTTGAGCCCCAGTTTGGCGCAATAGAAAGCGAGCGACGCTTCGAGATCCTTCACCCGGACCATGGTGTGCAGATAGCGCATGACTTTTTCCTCTACGCCAACACGTCGATATCGGCGTCGGTGAGATTGCCCGGCACGATGGTGACGGGAATGGGATATTGGCTGGCGCCCGCGACCATCGACACTAAGGGTCCGGGGCCTTCCTTCGCCGTGCTGGCGGCGAGAACAAGGATCGAAACGTCCTTGTCCTCTTTGATCAGGGCCAGCAGGCAATCGACGGGGCGGCCGTCGCTGATCATCAGCTCCGGAATGATGCCCGACAATTCGTTCACCACTTTGGCCGCTTCGTAGATCAGGCTTTCGGCGTCCTGGCGGGCTTCGTCCTTCATGATCTCTTCCACGCCGCGCCATTGCTGCACGTCGGCCGGCAGGATGGCGCAGAGCAACGTCACGCGGCCGCCCGTCGCCTGCGCGCGGCGCGTGGCGAAACGCACCGCGACATGGCATTCCGCCGTCTTGTCGACGACGACGAGGAATTTGCGCGGACGGCGCTGGGCGGCTGAGCTCATGGCGTCAACTGTCGCATTTCGCGCCCTTAGTGCTCAAGCTTGGCCTTGAGCGCGTAGAGAAGTTCCAGCGCCTGTTTGGGCGAGAGCGAATCCGGCGAGATGTCGCGCAAAGCGTCTTCCACCGCGCTCGCTTTGGAGTGCGGCGCGGGTGTGGAGGCGGCGAAGAGCGGCAGGTCGTCGATGCGGGCGAGCGGCTTGTGGCCTTCGCGGCCCTCTTCCAATGCGCGCAGCACCTCTTCCGCCCGGCCGATGACGGGGCCGGGCAGACCAGCCAGCTTGGCGACATGGATGCCGTAGGAACGGTCGGCCGCGCCCGGCGCCACTTCGTGTAGGAAGACGATCGTGTCCTTCCACTCGCTGACCCGCATGGTGACGCAGGCGAGCGAAGAGAGCCGTTCGGCCAGCGCCGTCATCTCGTGGTAGTGCGTGGCGAAGAGCGCGCGGGACTTGTTCGTCTCATGCATATGCTCGACGGCGGCCCAGGCGATGGCGAGGCCGTCGAACGTGGCCGTGCCGCGGCCGATCTCGTCCAGGATGACGAGGCTTCGCTCCGTCGCCTGGTTGAGGATCGCCGCCGTCTCCACCATCTCGACCATGAAGGTGGAACGGCCGCGCGCCAGATCGTCCGCCGCGCCGACGCGGCTGAACAATTTGTCGATGATGCCGATATGGGCGGACTCGGCGGGCACGAAGGCGCCCATCTGCGCCAGGATCGCGATCAGCGCGTTCTGGCGCAGGAAGGTCGACTTGCCCGCCATGTTGGGACCCGTGACGAGCCAGATGCGCCCCGCCGCGTCCGGCGACAGGTCGCAATCGTTGGGCACGAACGGCCCGGAATGATCCGCCGACAGCGCCGCTTCCACCACGGGATGGCGGCCGCGCACGAGTTTGAACGCGAGGCTTTCATCCACTTTCGGCCGGACATGCCGGCTTACGACGGCGAGTTCGCCCAGCGCCGAGGCGACATCGATCCGCGCCAATGCGTCGGCGATGCGCGACAGAGCGAGGCTTATGTCCATCACCGAGGCCACCATCGCATCGAACAATTCGCGTTCCAGCGCGAGCGCCTGATCGCCCGCCTGACTAATGCGGTTGGCGAGACCAGCCAACTCGTCCGTCGAGAAGCGCACCGCCGTGCCGATGGTCTGGCGATGGCGGAACAATTCGCGGTTGGCGGCGAGCTTGTCGCCATGCTGCGGCGTCACCTCGATGAAGTAACCGAGGATGCCGTTGTGTTTGATGCGCAATTGCGGCACGCCGCTTTCGCCGCGGTAACGGGCTTCCAGACTCGCCACCACGCGGCGGCTTTCGTCGCGCAAGGACCGCACTTCATCCAGCGGCGCATGCGCGCCGGTCTGGATATAACCGCCGTCACGCGCCAGGAATGGCGGCTCGGCCACGAGGAAATGCGCGAGGCCATCCACCGCCGTGCTGACCTCGGCGATGGCTTCGATGAGATCGCTGCGTGCGCTTTCGATTTCGCCCAGCGACGGCTTCATCGGGTCGCTGAGCTTCATCAGCGTGTCGCGAAGCCCGCGCGCGGCATCCACGCCGTCGCGGATATTGGCGAGGTCGCGCGGGCCGCCGCGATCCACAGAGAGCCGCGCCAGCGCACGCGCGATATCGGGTGCGCGGCGAAGGTCCTCGCGCAAGCGGCGGCGCAATTCGCTATCGGTGGCGAAGAACGCGACGGCATCCAGCCGCGCATTGATCGCGCGCACATCGGTCAGTGGCGAGGACAAACGGCTTGCCAGTTCGCGCGCGCCGGCGGCCGTCACGGTGCGGTCGATGGTGGCGAGCAGGCTGCCGCCGCGCGTGCCGGACAAGGTCTCCGTCAGTTCGAGATTGCGCCGCGTAGCGGGATCGATCGCCATAAAGGCGCGCTCCGCCAGTTGCGTGAGCGGCTTCAGCGCGGGGAGCTTTCCCTTCTGCGTCAGCTCGAGATAGCCGACCAGCGCACCGGCAGCGGACAATTCGGCACGGGAGAATTCCCCGAAGCCGTCCAGCGCCATCACGCGGTAGAGCGACTTCAGCGCCCGCTCACCGGTGCCAGAGTCGAACTTCAGCAACGGCAGCGGCGTCAGCGCCGGGCCCAGCGCCTTCAGCATGGGCGCCAGCATCTCATCCGCCAGCAACCCATCCGGCGCCAGCACTTCGCGGGGCGCGATGCGGGCGAGTTCGGCGGCCAAGTCCGCCGCTGCCACCCGGCCCACCCGGAAATCGCCAGCCGACATATCCGCCGAGGCCAGCGCGAAATCCGCGCCCGAGCGCCCCAGGCTCGCCAACACATTAGAGGCGCGCGCCTCCAGCAGGGAATCCTCGGTCAACGTACCCGGCGTCACGAGGCGCACGACCTCGCGCCGGACCACGGATTTGGAGCCGCGCTTCTTGGCCTCGGCCGGGTCTTCCACCTGCTCGCAAACGGCCACCCGGAAGCCCTTGCGGATCAACTTCTCCAGATAGGCTTCGGCGGCATGCACGGGCACGCCGCACATGGGGATGTCCTCCCCCGCATGCTTGCCCCGCTTGGTGAGCGCGATATCCAGCGCCTCGGCGGCCTTGGCGGCATCCGTAAAGAACAGCTCGTAGAAATCCCCCATCCGGTAGAACAGGAGGTACTCGCCATGCGCGGCCTTGATCTCCAGATACTGCGCCATCATGGGCGAGGCGTCCGCGGGGGCGCTAGCGGTGGTACCGGGGTCAGGGGCATGCTCGTTCATGGCCGGAACCTATCAGATCGCCGCTGGGCGATCTTCAGCGTTTCACAATCCTATGGCTGGGTTATCCTGTGGATGGTTCGAGGATAGAGCATGGATACGATTCACAGACCGACTTTCACCGATGAAGAGGCCTTGGCCTTCCACGCCGCCAACGCCAAGGGCGGCAAGCCCGGCAAGCTGGCCGTGGCGCCCAGCAAGCCCATGGCGACGCAGCGCGATCTCTCGCTCGCCTATTCGCCGGGCGTGGCCGTGCCGGTGCTGGCGATCGCCGAGAATCCGGACAAGGTCTACGACTACACCGCCAAGGGCAATTTCGTGGCCGTGATCTCCAACGGCACCGCCATATTGGGCCTGGGCGATCTCGGCCCCCTCGCCGCCAAGCCGGTGATGGAGGGCAAGGCCGTGCTCTTCAAGCGCTTCGCCGATGTCGACGCCATCGACATCGAGGTCGACACCAAGGACGTCGACGCCTTCATCAATTGCGTGCGTTATCTGGGCCCTAGCTTCGGCGGCATAAACCTCGAAGACATCAAGGCGCCGGACTGTTTCGTCATCGAGGAACGCCTGCGCGAATTGATGGACATCCCCGTCTTCCATGATGACCAGCACGGCACCGCCATCATCTCCGCTGCCGGCATCATCAATGCGCTGCATCTCACGGGCCGCAAGATGGCCGACATCAAGGTGGTGGTGAACGGCGCCGGCGCGGCCGGTATCGCCTGCCTCGAACTGTTGAAGGCCATGGGCCTGCCCAACGGCAATGCCATCCTCTGCGACACCAAGGGTGTCATCTATCGCGGCCGCACCAACGGCATGAACCAGTGGAAGAGCGCCCATGCGGTCGAGACCAAGGCGCGCACGCTGGAAGAGGCACTGAAAGGCGCGGACGTGTTCCTCGGCCTCTCCGTCAAAGGGGCGGTGACGCAGGAGATGGTGAAGGGCATGGCGGACGCGCCCATCATCTTCGCCATGGCCAATCCCGATCCCGAGATCACGCCGGAGGAAGTGAAAGCCGTGCGCGCCGACGCCATCGTGGCCACGGGGCGCAGCGACTATCCCAACCAGGTCAACAACGTGTTGGGCTTCCCCTACATCTTCCGCGGCGCGCTGGATGTGCGCGCGAAAACGATCAACGAGGCGATGAAAATCGCCGCCGCCGAAGCGCTGGCCGAACTGGCGCGCGAGGACGTGCCGGACGAAGTCGCCATGGCCTATCGCGGGCAGCGCCCCGTCTATGGGCCTGATTACATCATCCCCGTGCCGTTCGATCCGCGCCTGATCAGCCGCGTCTCCGCCGCCGTGGCGCAGGCCGCGATCAAGACCGGCGTGGCGCGGCGCGAGCTGAAAGACGTCGATACCTATGAATACCAGCTCAGCGCGCGCCTCGATCCTTCCGCGCTGCTGTTCCAGAACATCACGTCCAGCGTGCGCGCCAATCCCAAGCGCGTCGTCTTTGCCGAGGGCGAAGAAGAATCCGTGCAGCGCGCCGCCAGCGCTTTCCAGAGCTCCGGCCTCGGCCGCGCATTGCTGGTGGGACGCGAAGACATCATCAAGGCCGGCCTGCGCCGCGCCGGGATCGACGAACACAGTTTGGAGATCCAGGTGCCGCATTCCGCGCAGGATGCCGCGCCCTATATCGAGGCGCTCTACGAACGCCTGCAGCGTCGCGGGCTTCTCTACCGCGACTGCGTGCGCATGGTAACCAATGACCGCAACGTCTACGCCGCCTCCATGCTGGCGGCCGGCGATGCGGACGCGATGGTCACCGGCGTGACGCGCGCTTATCAGGCCGCGCTCAACGATGTGCGCCTGGTGCTCGATTCCCCCAAGGGCGAGCGGCCCATCGGTGTGATGCTGATCTTCACCAAGGGCCGCGTCGTCTTCGTGGCCGACACCTCGGTGCATGAGATGCCGACGAGCCAGGAGCTTGCCGACATCGCGGTGCAGACGGCGGCCACCGTGAAGCATTTCGGCTTCACGCCGCGCGTAGCGCTGCTCGCGTCTTCCACCTTCGGATTCCCGAGGAGCGAGCGCAGCGAACGCATCGTCGAGGCCGTGCACATCCTCGACAATCGCGGTGTCGATTTCGAATATGACGGCGAGGTCGCCGCCGACGTGGCGCTCGATCCGGAGAAGCTGGCGCTCTACCCCTTCTGCCGCCTCACCGACACGGCCAACGTGCTCATCATGCCGGCCATCCACTCCGCCTCGATCTCGACGAAGCTTTTAGGCCAGCTCGGCGGCGCCAGCGTGCTGGGCCCGCTGCTGATCGGCCTTGAGAAGTCGGTGCAGATCGCACCCCTGGGCGCCAAGATGAGCGAGATCTACAACGCCGCCGTCATCGCGGCGCTGTGAAACACCCAGCCGACGTAGCTCGCCAAGAGCGCGAAGATCGCCAGGTCGGTGACCATGGCGAAGCGCTCGTTGAAGCCCTTCTCGCCGCGGCCGACATGCAGCAGTCCGGCGAGGCCGTAATAGAGACCGCCGACCAGCGCGGCGGGCCACGTCACGGCCGGCAGCGCCAGCGAGATCAGGCCCAGCGTGCCCATCGAGAGGTTTGCCAGCCCCAGCTCGCGCACGATGGGTAGCGCCTCGTCGCCCTGAAGATTGAAAATCTCCTTGGCCGTGAAGCGGGGCTGCAGGGTCTGGCGCAATCCGGCGAGGAACAGCCGGGCACCGACGGCCCAGAAGGTGAACCATTTCCCCACCAGCAGCATCACGGGCAAGTTGCTGTGCCAGTGGTGCAAATCGGCATAGACCGAGCCGGCCGGGAGCAATCCCAGCAGCAAAACGACGACCGCGACATACATGACGAAACCCCTCTCGACGTCCCCGAAGATGGGCGCCCACATCCGTCATTTCAACTATACTCGGCCAGCACACAGGGGGCGGACATGGCGCGCAAACGCAAGGGCGAAGGACAGGTGGCGCTGGTGACGGGCGCCAGCATGGGCATCGGCGTCGATCTCGCGGAGTGCTTCGCGAAAGACGGCTACGACCTCATTCTCACCGCACGCTCCGAACCGGCGCTGAAAGAGGTCGGCGCAAAGCTCTCCGACAAATACAAAGTGAAGGCGCATGTCATCGCCATGGACTTGGGCGCCATTGGCGGCGGCAAGAAGCTCGCCGATGCTATCAGCGCGCAAGGCCTTTCCGTCGACGCGCTGGTCAACAATGCGGGCTACGGCATCGCGGGCGGGTTCGATGGATCGGAGGAAGCGGGCCAGCTTGGCATGATCGATTTGAACGTGCGCGCGCTGGTCGAACTCACGCACATCTATTGGCACGGCATGCTGGCGAAGAAGCGCGGCGGCGTGCTCAACGTTGCTTCCACCGCCGCCTTCCAGCCGGGACCGTTGATGGCCGTCTATTACGCCAGCAAGGCTTTCGTTCTCTCCTTCTCCGAAGCGTTGTGGAAAGAAGCCGGCAAGAGCGGCGTGCATGTCAGCTGCCTCTGCCCCGGACCCACCGTGAGCAATTTTCGCGAACGCGCCGGCACCGGCAAGACGCGGCTGGTGCGCGTCGGCAAAGCGATGACTTCGGCCAGTGTCGCCAAAATGGGCTACCGCGCCTTCCAGAAGAACCAGCGCGTCATGATCACCGGTGGCCGCAACAAGATGCTGGCGACGCTCGCGCCCTTCATGCCGCGCGGCATGCTGCTCTCCATGGTGCACAACCTGCAAAGTCCAGCCTGATGCGCGAGCTTCTGCCGCTGGCCGAACAGATCGGCGCGTTGCTGAAAGCGCGCGGCGAAACCGTCGCGGTCGGCGAGTCCTCCTCCGGCGGATTGATCTCGGCGGCGCTCTTGGGCGTGGCCGGTGCGTCGGCGTGGTATCTGGGCGGCGGCGTCATCTACACGCCCAAGGCCCGCGCCGTGCTGATGGACATCCCGCGCGCCCGCGTCACAGGCCTGCGCTCGGCCAGCGAACCTTATGCGCTGCTGCTCGCCCAAACCGCGCGCGAGCGGCTGGACGCAAGCTGGGGCATCTCCGAAACCGGCGCGGCCGGGCCCACCGGCAATCCCTATGGCGACGCCGCCGGCCACACCTGCATCGCCATTTCCGGTCCGCGCGACATGGCGATTACAGTGGAAAGCGGAAGCTCTGACCGTGTCGCCAACATGCATGTCTTCGCCGCCGCAGCGCTTGAGCTTCTGCTCTCCGCTTTGAAGGAGCCCGCGTGAGCGAATTCGTCTCCATCGCGCGCGACGGCGCCATCGCCACCGTCACCTTGGACCGCGGCGACGGGCGCAATGCGTTGTCGCGGCAGGTGATCCTCGAACTCACCGAAGCGGCGCGCAGCTTCGCGGACGATCTGGAGACGCAGGCCGTGATCCTCACCGGCAAGGGCGGCTTCACGGCGGGCGCGGATTTGAAAGACCCTGCCATGGACCGGCGCAAGGCGAACGGGTTGCTCGAACGCCGCCACATGACGCGCATCGGGCCCGACCTCTGCGACGCCTGGGAGAAGATCGAGCAGGTCACGATCTGCGCCATCGAGAAATTCTGCATCGGTGGTGGCGCGGCGCTGGCCGCGGCCTGCGACTTCCGCATCCTGGGTGCTGGCGCGCAAATGCGCCTGCCGGAAATCCCTCTGGGCATGAATATGAGCTGGCATGCGGTGCCCCGGCTCGTCTCCCTGATCGGGCCGTCACGGACCAAGCAGTTCGTGATCTTCGGCGACAAGGTCGAGGCAGCGCAGGCACTCGCCTGGGGCCTCGCCGACGAAGTGGTGCCCGATGGCGAAGCACTCGCCGCCGCGCGGCGCTGGGCGGAGAAAGTGGCGAAGCTGCCGCCCAATGCCGTGCGCATGTCCAAGCAGTCGGTCAATGCCACGGCCAATGCGCTGCATGCCGCCACCACGTTCATGGATCTCGACCAATACGCGCTGGCCACGACCAGCGAGGACTACCGCGAGGCCATCAAGGCCTTCCTCGAAAAGCGCGAACCGAAATTCACCGGGCGCTAGGAAAAATTCTTCCCGAAAGCAAAACCGGCCAGTCCTGCAATAAGCCATGTGATGGTGCGATCGGCCCAGGAAAACTGATCAGGAGACGAACCGGGATGGGCAATGATGCCCAAAGCGACCAGCAAGACTATCGTCAGCAACACAGCTGCCGTCCGTCTCAGTAAAACTTCGCCAGAATTCTCCGCGCTGTATTGGCGTCGATCCTCGAATAGATCGTTCTCTTTCCGAGACGTGCCGGATTTCCCATCGGCATCGCGGATGAAGAATTTCTTGAGGCTGGCCCAGAGGCGCATGGCTAGCCCGTCGCTAAGAACTTGCGCTCAGGAAGAGGTCGCGGCTCGGAACCCTGCGCGGGCGGCTCGACGAACTGCCTCATCTTCATCTCGTGCAAATGCTGCACGAGCAGATGCGCGGCGATCTCGTTTTCCGAGCCGCCGATGACTGTGTTGAGCTTGAGATGCGTCAGGTATTCGTAGGCCCGAACAGGCAAAGTCAAACGCATCTGTACCGAGCGGGCTTCTCGCGCCTCTTTATAGTCTGCCTCTTCCATCACCACACCCTTATCAGCCACTTTTTGTCACATGTGGCTTCTTATGCCCAAAAGCATACTACCAATTGGTGTATATTTCTAGTAAGCGCCAGTTGTGGTTGATTCGATTCAAATCTACCAAATGTTGATTTTGAGATTTGCCAATCCAAACTTCGGCAGGGCGCGCCGAAAATCGCCAGAAATGGCGAGGCGCATTTCCAACAACATCGCGCGGTAAATTCCGTAGCGCTTTGGAGCCTCCGCCATGTTTCGGTATTTCGCCGCGGCTCTGTCGGGCTGGCTGCTGCTCGCACCCGCCACGTCACGCGCCGCGGTCTGTTCGCGGGCGGATATCGCGCAGGCCGCTGCCGCCATCATGCCAGCGCGCGCCGCGCTGACGGCGTTTCCCATCGTCGATGACGCCGATGTCTCCATTCCGCCACCGGCGCGCAGCGCGATCTCGCGGATGAAGACGCGGCTGGCGGCGTTGACCGAAGCCTATATGCGCTGCGCCCCTCTCGATATCGATCCCAGGGTAGCGCAACGCGAATTGTCGGCGCTGATGGGCGCCGGCACGCCGAAGACCATCGATCATTACGGCCAGGGCATCGGCATCGTGGTGCAGCGGCCAGACGCGCACCGGATGATCCTGCAGCCCGGCTTCGCCATCAAATGCGCGAATGACGATGTGACGCTCGTTTATGCGGTGGAGAACGGCCAATGGCGCGAGCGGCTGCTGATCCGCAACGACGGCTACAAGGACCCGGCCGGCGCCACGGACGGCCTCACGGTGAAACTCTCCGCCGCGGAGAGTGATGGCACATGGTTCGCTGTCGCGACAACGGTGGCGCCGTGGTGCAGCTCGAACTGGACCGACATCCGCTACGCCGTGTACCGGCCTTCCGGCGATCCGCTCAAACCCCACAAGCTCTTTGGCGGCAATGCCTCGTTCTACCGCAATGACGATACCGGCAAACTCACGGTGGGTATGCGGGATTTCGACCTGCGCTTTACCGCCGAGAGCATCGATAGCGGACTCTTTTCGCGCGAATGGGTGCGGCATTACTCCGTGATCGGCGACACGGTCCGCCGCATCCCGCCTTTCGCCGACACGCCGCGCGATCTCGTGGAGGAGTGGATCCAGTCGCCCTGGAGCGACGCGCAACTCTGGACGCTTCCCGCCAGCCATCTGCAGGCGATCCACGACAAACTCCATGCCAAACCCTATGCCGAGATGCTTGCCGTGCGCGTCTGCCGGCTTGGCGGCTGGCAGGTCCAGATCCACCACGAGGAGTATGACAGCGACTATTTCTTGACGGTGGACCCAGCCGAAGGAACGAATTTTACCATCACGGACGTTTCCACCTCGCGGAACAGTCACTGCGCGGGGAAAAACCTGTATGATCCCAATAAGCCGGGTTAAAGCGGACTCACGATGAGCGAAGCTGCCGTTCTTCCCCCCAAGGGTTCGCATCTGGGATTGTCCAGCGGCGTACGGGAAGCACGCCAGTTCTGGGCCTGCGTGCTGAAGCCTCCTGCCTTTCCCGCCGATGTGCCGCGCGGCGACGGCCACACCGTCTTCGTACTGCCGGGGTTCCTGGCCGGCGATTGGACCACCGGGCGGCTGCGCCACTTCCTGCGCCTGACGGGCTACCGCACCGAAACAGCGAAGGTCTCGTTCAATGCCGGCCCCACGCCCGGCATGCTGTCGCGCCTCGACGAAACGGTGCGGCGCCTCTCCGCCGATGCGCCCATCAGCATCGTGGGCCAGAGCCTGGGCGGCGTGCTCGCCCGCAGCCTCGCCTTCCGCCACAAGGCGCATGTGCGCTGCGTGGTAACGTTGGGCAGCCCCATCCGCTTTCCCGTGACGACGCCGTTGCAGCCCTTCGCGCAATTGCTCGCCCGCTACCAGGACGAATCCTGGATGGCGGAGATGGACATGCTGAGCCGCGCGCCCGGCGTTCCCGTCACCGCGATCTATTCGGAGGACGACGGCATCCTCGATTGGCACCAATGCCTGCAGGACGAGACGGCGGAATGCCGCAATGTCCGCGTCAGCGGCGCGCATGCCACCATGGGCTCGAACCCCGAGGTGCAGCGCGCGGTCGCATTCGCACTGGCGCAAAGCTGAACTTTTTAAAATCGAATACTGCCATTCTAAATTTGCCCGGCAGAAATTTCCGCACGCGGTCAATCTTGCCGGTATTGTCGCAGCGTTTCGCAAAGTAGGATTCTCCTAAGATTGTTTTTCGCAGCCTGGCTCACAGCGTTCGCGCGGCACGCACGATGCTTTGTTCCGCGCAGCAACCATTCGCGGAGTGCGCGATGTCTGTCAGTTCGGTTTCCAGCGCGAACAATTCTGTCGCGATGGCAATGTTGGCGCAATTGAACGCGACGTCGAGCACGTCCAGCGCCCAGAGCGCGCAGACGCAATCCGGCGGTTGCGGCAGCGCGCAAGCGGCCAGCCCCGTCACCGGCAGCGGCAAAGCCAATATCAGCAGCCAGATCCTGAAGCTTCTGGTCGAGATGCAGCAGGCAGCGGGTTCCGGCGGCAGCGGCGGCGCTGGCGGCACCAGCGGCAGCACCACATCCGCCTCCACCACCAGCACCATGATGAGCGCGCTGGACGCCATGCTCAACAGCCTCGAGGGCGCGAGCACGGCCTCGGCGTCCACCAGCACCATGGCCAATCCGTTGCAGCAGCTCTTCTCGTCCATCGACTCCAATGGCGACGGTTCGATCTCGCAAGGCGAGATGGAGAGTTACATCGGCCAGCTGGGCGGTACGCAGGCCCAGGCCGACACGCTCTACAGCGCTCTCGGCGGCACCAGCGCCACGGGGATCAGCGCGCAGCAACTGGCGCAGGATTCCGCGCCCGCGCATGGCGGCCACCACCATCACCACCATCACATGGAAGAGGCGAGCCAAAGCGATCCGTCGCAGAATACATCGTCCACCGATACCGGCAGCACGACGGATACGACGACGGCGGACGAGTCCGCGACGGCTTAAGGTTCAGCGGGTGACGCGAATGGCGACCTGCGCCAGCAGCACGCGCGCGCCGGTCTTGTGCAGCGCGCGATCGGTGACACGTTGCAGCCGTTGCGCGATCTCGTTCACATCGGGCTGCTTCCACGGCCGCACCGAAGCCACCGCGTAGTTCAGCAGGTTGCGCACGTAATCGTCGCGCAGCAGCGGCATCGCGTGCTCGACTTGGCCGCGCAGCCAGGGATCGGGGATGTCGAGACCAATCGCCACCATCAGCAGGCCGGTGGGCTTTCCGGCATCCATCACGGTGGCATACATCGGCTCGAGCATGATGTAGCTCTCCGACTGGGTGACCTTGTGCTCCGGCGCCGGATTGTCGGCGGCCGAAGCGCGCCCGTTCACAAGCCCATCGTTCACAAGAACGAGAAGACAAAGCCCGATAGTGACGGCCAAGGATCGCATGCTGGCACTCGCGCGTTCGGTCATGGGATATCCCATATCTGACAAATTCGCGGTTAACGGAGAACGGTATGACCTGGGGTCTGTCGCTTAAGGCGTTGCTTTTGCTTGGTTTCAGTGTTTCGGTGGCAGCGGCCGCCGACGTCCCCGGCACCCATTTCGACGTTTCTCCCGACAAACTGCCCGCGCCGTTCGCCACGCCGGCGGTCGAGAACTCCTCTCATATCGTGCCGCGCCCGGCGGGCACCGTGCCGCAAGCGCCCGAGGGCTTCAGCGTCACGGCTTTCGCCACCGGGCTTTCCAATCCGCGCTGGATGGCGGTGGCGCCGAATGGCGACATCTTCCTGGCCGAGCCCGGCGCCAACAAGATCACGCTTCTGCGCGGCACCGACAAAGCCCTTCAGACAACGACCTTCGCCACCGGCTTCGACAAGCCGCACGGTCTCGCCTTCCATGACGGCGCGCTCTATGTGAGCGACGTCAAAGCCGTGTGGCGCATCGCTTATAAAGACGGCGCGCTGACGGGCGGCGCGAAAACCCGCGTCACCAAACAACCCGACCTCGGCATCGGCGGACATTTCACCCGCGACCTCGCCTTCGGGCCGGATGGCGCGCTCTATATCGGCATCGGCAGCAACGAGAATGTCGACGATCAGGAAGCGCCGTTCCGCGCCGCCGTGCAGAAGGTCAATGCCGACGGCACGCTCACCACTTATGCATCGGGCATCCGCAACGCCGTGGGCCTCGCCTTCTATCCCGGCACGAACGCGTTGTGGGTCAGCGTCAACGAGCGCGACGGCTATGGCGACGGCCTCGCGCCCGACTACCTCACCCATCTGCAGCAGGGCGCGTTCTATGGCTGGCCCTATGCCTATGACGGGCCGCATCCCGATCCGGTCTATGGCAAGAAGCGCCCCGACATGGTGGCCAAGACGGTGACGCCGGACATCCTGTTCCAGTCCCACTCCGCGCCGACCGGGCTCGTCTTTTACGAAGGCGCCCAGTTTCCCACCGAGTTCAGGGGCGACGCCTTCGTCTCGCTACACGGCTCGTGGAACGCCGGCAAACCCACCGGCTACAAGGTGGTCCGCGTGCATTTTGCGAACGGCAAGCCGGTGGGCGGCTACGACAATTTCCTCACCGGCTTCCACATCGGCGACACCAGCCCCGCCCAGGTCTGGGGCCGCCCCGCCGGCCTCGCCGTCGCCAAGGACGGTAGCCTGCTGGTGGCCGACGACGCCGGAAAGACGGTCTGGCGGGTGGCCTATACCGGGAAGTGATAAATCATCCGGTGAAGCCCTAACCCATCCCCGTCATGGCCGGGCTTGTCCCGGCCATCCATAAACGCGGTCTTTGCAGAAAAGACGATGACGGTTCGCGCTCTTACGTTTCCCACTGCGGCTATGGGTGGCCGGGACAAGCCGGGCCATGACGATTTTTTTGGTTTTGTGCACCAGGTGGCCTGCCACCCGAAGCTGCGCAGCAGCGAAGGGTGGTGGAGCTGAGCGGAATCGAACCGCTGACCTCCTCATTGCGAACGAGGCGCTCTCCCAACTGAGCTACAGCCCCAAACCGAGGTTTGGTCCCGCCAGGGTCGTTGTGGGCGGGGCCGGTATGTAGGAAACACGCCCAGAACCTGTCAAGGCGCGGGTCAAACCCCCAAGTCAAACACTGGCCAAACCCCAGCCTTGCGGCGCATGAACGCCTGCCGGTATGAAGAGGCCCTTCCGGCTGGAGACGGCATGTCCTATCCCTTCATTCACGCCTTCAAAGAGGTGTTCGACGCCGTCCTCGGAACCTATTTCTGGATCGTGGTGGCGGCCGTGATCCTGGGCTGGCTTCTCAACTTCGGCGCGATACGCCTGAACAACGAACTGGCCCGCGCGGTGGCGGGCGCCATCTACGGGCTGACCGAGCCGGTGTTCCGCCGCGTGCGCAAGGTCATCCCCGCGATCGCGGGAATCGATTTCTCGCCTTTCATCGTCGGCATTGCGCTGGAGGTGATCCAAAGCTTCGGCGACGACTATCTGTACGACCTGATGGCGTGGTCTCTTCGCCAAGCCTCGTAAGGAGCTCCCGTGAGCGCGAAGATCATCGACGGCAAGGCTTTCGCGGCGGGCCTGCGCGCGCGCATCCAGGACGAGACCGCCCGCATCAAACGCGAGCACAATCTGGTGCCGGGCCTCGCCACGGTTCTCGTCGGCGAGGATCCGGCCAGCGAGATCTATGTCCGCAACAAGGGCAAGACGGCCGAGGCCATCGGCTTCAATTCGTTTCACTACGCACTGCCGAAAGACGCCAGCGAAGCCGAGGTGCTGGCGCGCGTCGCGGCGCTGAATGCCGATCCCGCCGTGCACGGAATCCTCGTGCAGATGCCGCTGCCCAAGCAGGTGCGCGAGGCGGTGGTGCTCGACCTGCTCGATCCGCGCAAGGATGTGGACGCGCTGACCGCCGCCAATGCGGGGCTTCTCGTTTCGGGCCGCGCCCAACTCGTTTCCTGCACGCCCGCCGGCATGATGATGCTGCTGAAGGAATATGTCGGCGACATCGCCGGACTCGATGCGCTCGTCATCGGCCGCTCGCTCCTGTTCGGAAAGCCGGCCGCGCAACTGCTTCTCGCCGCCAACGCCACCGTGACGATGGCCCATTCGCGCACGCGCAACCTGCCCGAAGTGGCGCGGCGCGCGGACATTCTCGTCGCCGCCATCGGCCAGCCGCTCTTCGTGAAAGGCGACTGGATCAAGCCTGGCGCCACCGTCATCGACGTCGGCATCAATCGCATCACGGCGGCGGATGGAAAGACCAGAGTGGTGGGCGATGTCGATTACGACGCCGCGTTCAACACCGCCGGCGCCATCACGCCGGTTCCCGGCGGCGTCGGCGCCATGACCATCGTCTGCCTGATGCGCAACACGCTGATCGCTGCTAGCTTGCAGGCGGGGTTGCCACCACCGGCCCTCTGACCACTGGGGGACATCATGCGATTTCTTGCGAGCACCCTTGCCGTTTGCTGCCTGATCTCTTCGGCCTATGCTGGCGCAGGAACGGCAACGAGCGCGACGGCCATGACAGCACCTGCACCCATCGTCTTCTTCGACATCGCGGGGCCTGACGCGGCCAAGCTCAAGAGCTTCTATTCCGGCATCTTCCACTGGAACATCGACGGCAAGAACGCGATCGACACCGGCGCGCTGAAAGGCACCTTGCGCCAGGATCCGACGGAGAAGCTGCTCTATATCGGCGTGCCGGACATCAATGCCGCGCTGGAGGAGATCAAAGCCGCGGGCGGCACGGTCGCCATGCCGCGCATGGTGATCCCCAACGTCGTGACCATCGCCATCTTCGTGGACCCCGCGGGCAACCGCATGGGTCTGGTCGAGACGAAGTAGCGGCGGTCTTCGCACTCACCGCCCTTCAGTGTCATGGCCCGCGAATGCGGGCCACCCAGGTTTCGTCTGAAAAGTCCAACAGGGTCACGCGAACTCCGTGGCTCTGTGTCTCTGTGAGAAAAATCTTTTGCACACAGAGACACAGAGCCACAGAGGAAAACTGCGCACTCCGGCGGACCGCACGACGCGATCACCTGGGTGGCCCGCCCGCGCGCGTTGCGCGCAATTATAGGATTGGCGTGCGAAGCACGCCGGGCGGGCCATGACATTGGTGGAGTGGAGCTAATCCCCAAAACGCAAACAGCCCGCTTTTCGCGGCCGGTCCGGGCGCAATTCGGGAGATGCGAGGAAACTATTCCAGCAGCGTCACGCTGTCAAGCATCTCTAGGAAAATATTGAGCAATAATCTTACAAGTTGTGCAGAGCGCGACTCACCCAGGGTTTAGAGGTGTTTGGCCAGGTCTTCGGCCAGCGCCTTGCCGTCGATGGGCGGGTCGTAGAAGCCGAGCAGGGTGCCGTCCGGACCCAGCAGATAGACCTCACCGGAATGGTCCATCGCGTAGCCGCCACCTTTGAGGGCGCGCTTGCCGTAATAGACGCGGTATTCATGCGCCACCGTGGCGATATCGGCGGGCGCACCCGTCAGGCCCACGAAGCTGGGGCCGAAAGCGGCGAGATAGGTCTTGAGCGCCTTGGGCGTGTCGCGCGCGGGATCGACCGTGATGAAGAGCGGCACGACCCCGGACGATTTCGCGCCCAGCCGTGTCAGCGCATCGGCTTCGTTGGCGAGCGTTGTGGGACAGACATCCGGACAGAAGGTGTAGCCGAAATAGACGAGCACATATTTGCCGCGAAAATCGCTCGCATGGCGCACGATGCCGTTCTGGTCGGTGAGCGCGAAGGGACCGCCCAGCGGCGCCAACTGCTTGGGCTCGAGCTGTGCGCTCATATTCCACAGCAGCCCCGCGATGACGCAGGCGCAGAGCAGCAGATAGGGGACCAGCGCTTCGGGCGTGCGGATCAATAGCGTGAGACCAAATGGACCGCGCGGGGGAAGGTGCTAGTCTCGCGGCGCAACCGCAAGCGGCGAATGGTCGCCACATGGTGGAGACGAGATCCCTGGCAAGCCGGCTGGCGATGTGGCCGCGCCTTTGGCCAGGTCTTTGGCCGCGCCTTTGGCGCGAGGCCGACGCGGCTTTGGCCCGCACGCCGACGCGCGGTCGCGTGCGGATGCGCACACTGTCGAACCTGCGCTGGCTGGCGGTGGCCGGGCAATCGGCGACGCTGTTCGTGGTCTATTTCGGACTCTCCTGGCATCTGCCGATCCTGCCCTGCGCCGCGGCCATCGCGGCCAGCGTGCTGCTGAACCTGGCGCTGGCGGTGCTCTATCCGCCGGGTCACCGCCTCACCAATCGCGAAGCGACCCTGCATCTCGCCTTCGACGTGGTGCAGCTCGCGCTGCTGCTCTACTTCACCGGCGGGATCGAGAATCCTTTCGCGCTGATGTTCCTGGCGCCGGTGGTGATCGCGGCCTCCACGCTCAATCTCGGCAACACGCTATTGTTGGCGGGGCTGGCGCTGGGATCGGTGTCGGTGATCGCGGTGTTCCATAGGCCACTGCCCTGGGACGGCACCGATCTGCTCACACTGCCCGCGCTCTATCTCGGCGGCATCTGGTCGTCGCTCGTCATCGGCATCGGCTTCACCTCGATCTATTCCTGGCGCATCGCGAGTGAAACCGCGCGCATGCAGGCGGGCCTCGCCGCCACGCAGCTTGCGCTGTCGCGCGAGCATCGCCTCGCTTCACTGGGTGCGCTCGCCACGGCGGCGGCGCATGAGCTGGGCACGCCGCTTGGCACCATCGCGGTGGTGTCGCGCGAGCTGGAACGTTCGCTGCCGCCCGGCACGGCGGAATCCGACGACGCCAAATTGCTGCGCGCCGAGGCCGAACGCTGCCGCACCATCCTCACGCGGTTGGCCCGCCCCGACGAAGCCGGCTTGCGCCAGACCGATCATCTGCCGCTGGGTGCGCTGCTGGACGAGATCGCGAGCCCTTACCGCAGCGACGAAGTGGCGATCAAGGTGGACGTGGCCCGGGAAGACGAGCCCAAGGCGTGGCGCGCGCCGGAGCTGGTGCATGGGCTGGGCAACCTCGTCTCCAACGCCGCGGATTTCGCGGCCGCGCATGTCTGGATCCGCGCGCAATGGGACGACAACGATCTGCGCATCACGGTGGAGGACGATGGCCCGGGCTTCGCGGGCGAGATTCTGGAGCGCATCGGCGAGCCCTATGTCACCACGCGCCCCGGCAGCTATGCACTCGGCGAGACCGAATTGTCGCCGGCCGAAAGCTTCACCGGACAGCAAGGCATGGGCCTCGGTTTCTTCATCGCCAAGACTTTGCTGGAGCGCACCGGCGGCCGCGTCCGCGCCCGCAACAGCGAAACCGGCGGCGCCCGCGTCTCCGTCCGCTGGCCCCGCGGCGCCGTCGACGGCGAAAACCCGCCGGTGGGGGAGCAGACGTAAGCGGTTGGCATCGCGCACGTGGAGAGGAAGTCGGGTTCACGCAGAGGCGCAGAGCCGCAGAGGAGCACGCGAGCGGAGCTAGCGAGTTTCAAATCCCACCACCCACCATCGTCATGGCCGGGCCTGTCCCGGCCACCCATACCCTCAGTCTTTCCGGAAAGACTCTGGAATATGGGTGGCCGCCACGAGGGCGGCCATGACGAATTGAAATGATGGAGTTTGTAACCCGCTAGCTCCGCTCGCGTGCTCCTCTGCGGCTCTGCGCCTCTGCGTGAATCAACTCGATATCTCCCCGCGACTCCCCGCCTCCGTGTGAATCAATCCTACTTCGCCGACAGCAGTCCCCACATGAAATCGCCCCGCGCATAGCCCGTCAGCCATTGCGGGTTGACCTGCCCCACCGGCGCGCGTTGCAGGACCGCGTAGTTGGGCGTGCCGTTCTTGTCGAACGAAGCGGTCGCGTGACACGTGATGCAGGAGATTTTGGGGATCGGCATGCCGTGGTTCATCCGCTCCACCACCGAATTGCCAAGGATGGTGGGCGCACCCGTCTTGGTCACGTAATGCGTCTGCGTGCCCTTCAGGCAGTAATTGTTCCACACCGGAGCGAGGCCGGATTTCGCGAACAACGCCAGAAGCTCCGGCGATTTCGCGCAAGCGCCGTAATCGGAATTCGCGGTGGCCGCGGGCGCGACATCGCCGCGGATGGCGCCGTAACCATCGTGACAGCCGATGATGTCGCAACGTCCCGGATTGCTGCGATGCTCGACGGTGAACCACAGCCAGTCCGGCATGGCCTTGCTCTGGACAGAGACGCCCACAAGCGCGAACTCATAGGTCTTGCCGAAAAGCATGGCGGTGTTGGTATAGAAGGCGCGCCGCACCTCGGCCGCGCTCTTGTAGGCGGGCTGCCATTTCAGGATATCGGTCACCGGCACCCAATCCGCCTTGGCGACGACCGATCCCATCGGCAGCGCCACCGGCTTGCCGCCGGCGAAGGCCGCGACCAACCCCTTCGTCGTCGTGAGATTGTTCTGCGTGAGATAATCGTAGACGCCGCGGCTGTGGCGCACTTCCTCGCCGATGCAGGCGCTGGCGGGAAAATTGCCCGCCGCGCCATCTTGCGGCTTGGCGCAAAGTTGGGGCGACGGCACACGCAGAAGCGGCAAAGTCGCCCGGCTCGCCACGCCTCCGAGGCTCTGCTCCAGGATTTTCGGCGCACGGACTTTCGGCCATCCCGGCTTCGGGCCGTAGATGTCCGCATCCGATGCCCAGCTTTCGAATTGCACCGCCTTCGCGCCCTCAACCGGCGTCACCATCTGCACGAAAACGCGCCAGGCCGCTGCGTCGCTGGCGGCTTCGTTATCGGCGACGGCCGGCAATGCGAGAACAATCGCGAGAGCCACCGCGAGCGCGAGCTGTTTCATCACAACCCGCCCAGCGCCCAGCTCGCCGCGACAGCGGCGATCAGGAAGCGCGCGAGATAGCCGATGCTATGCGCGAAAGTGACGGCCGGATCGATGCGTATCCAGAAGCCGTTGGTGATGCACACCACCAGCGGCCCCGCGAGCCAGGCGACAACCGCGAGCGTCAGCGTGGCGAACAAGCTCGACGCATTCGCCAGCTCGCACAAGCCGATGATCGCCGCGGCCGTGATGAAACCCATCGCCGTGGAATAGAGGATCGGCTTCATCTCATCCGTTTTGGTTTTGACCCACCAGGTCTCGGGATATTTCGTGTAGCGGTCCCGGAAGAGGACGCCCATGAAGAACCAGTCCGTGAAACTCGAAATCAAACCCGCGCCGATCACCGCGACAATCAATTTCCAATCCATGACAAAGCCCCCAAATCGCGGGGTGAGCTTAGCGCCAGTGCGGACAATGGACAAAATCGCGGCGATGAGCGAGATTTCCGCCTATGGTGACCTTCAAAATCGAACCCGACAGCATCGGCTTTCATGCCTGGAGCCCCGAACTTCCGGGCTGCCATTCCCACGGCGTCGACCGGGCCGAAGCTTTGGCGAACCTGAAAGATGCCGTCCGCCTCTATCTGGATGACGTGATGGAGGAATCGCTGCTGCCCGCCGCCGGGAAACGTACCGCGCCGAAGCGTAAGCTCAGGGCGCGCACCGGGTGACGCCGCGCGAATTGCGCCGCATCCTCGAGCAGAACGGCTTCGTGTTCACGCGCCAATCCGGCAGCCACGCGATTTTCAAACACCCGCTCAGCAAGCGCCGTGTCGTCTTGCCGATGCATAGCCGCGATATCCCGACCGGCACCTATCACGCCATTCTCAAGGATGCCGGCCTCAAAGCACCGAAGCCTTAGGTTACTTCGGCACCACGTCGAAGGCGATGGTTGTGCGGGCGGTGGAGGCGTGGAAGGGCACTGTGCCGTGCCAGGTGTAGGAAGGGAACAGCACCAATGTGCCGGGCTTGGGCTGCACGGCGCGGCGTACCGGGTCCTTCAGGCCCATTTCGATATGGGGCTCGCCGAATTTGATCCAGCCTTGCTTGTCCGCTTCGTTCGCGGCGGCGTCGGGCACCGATACGTAGTACGCCGAGCTGATCCAGCCGCGCGGATGGACGTGGTTGGTGTGGAAGCCGCAATCGTAGAGGCGTGACGACCAGGAATCCGTGTACTGGAATCCGGCGCGCTTGTGTTTCAGCAGCGGATGCTCGCCGTCGGATTTCATGCGGGCGATGTAAGTGGCGACGGCCTTGTCGATCTGGACGCGCAGCTTGTTGACGGGATCGTGGCCCGCGCTGAAGAGGTTGTCGAGCGTCTGCGTGCCGCCGCGCAAGGTCTGGTCGAGGAATTCGCGCTTGTCGACGTGCAGTCTGTCGAGATAGGCGTTGAGCTCGTGGTTGAAGCTCTCCATGTCGGAGAAGCCTTCTGGCGGATCGAGCTCGAAGACCTGGACGTATTTGTCGTAATCGTTGAGCGCGGCCTCGCGTTCGTCGCCCAGCGCGCGCAGCGACAGGCCCCACATGGCGAGGATCGTCTGGTTGCCGGGCTCGCGCGCGATGCCGTCCTCGGCGATCACCTTCGCACGCTCCGCGTCACCCGCACGCAGCAGGGTCGCCACGGTGTTGACGCGCACGCCGATATTCTCGGGCTCCATGGCGAGCGCGGTTTCATGCTGGCGCACCGCCTCGTCCACGCGGCCGAGCGAGAGCAGCGCAAGGCCCAAGCCGTCCTGCGCGCTGACGCTTTCCGGCGCGAGGCGGGCGGCGCGTGCGAAATTCTCATGCGCCTCTTCGTAGCGGTTGACGCGATAAAGCAGGTCGCCCTTGCCGAGCGGCAGAGACGCGAATTCGGGAAGCAGCGCCATCGCCTCATCATAGGACGCAAGGAATTCCTCGCCGCGATCCAGCCGGTGCAAAAGCTGGTTCAGGTCGCGATGGGCCATGATGTCGGCCGGATTGCGCGCGATGGCGGCGCGGTAGGAGGCCAGCGCATCGTCCGGCCGCTGCAGATGCTGCAGCACGGAGGCGCGGTTGTAATCCACCAGCGGCATGTCGGGCACGAGCGACTTGGCGGCGTCCAGATGCGTCAACGCCTCGTCGAAGCGCTTCTGCTTCTTGAGCGCGATGCCCAGATTGTGCGCGAAGGCCGCCATCTGGCGCGGATTGGCCACGCCCGACGCCATCGCCTGGCGCAGCATCGCCTCGGCTTCCTTCGGCCGGTCGAGATCGGTCAGCACGCCGGCCAGGCATTGCTTGGCCAGCGCCAGGTTCGGCTGCACATGCAGGAGCGTGCGGAACGTCTTCTCCGCGCCTTTCAGATCCTTGTCCGCCTGCTGCGCGAGGCCGAGGCCCAACAGCGCCTCGACGTAATTCGGCTTGAGCCGCACCGCTTCCAGCTCCGCCGCCACGGCCTCGGTGTAACGGCGCTGGTAATAGAGCAGGCTCCCCAGATTGTGATGGACATGCGGCTGGCGCGGATTGGCCGCGAGCGAGCGGCGATAGAGTTCTTCCGCCTCGCCCTCCCGGCGCTGCTCCCGGCGCAGCACGCCCAGGAGCTGCAGCGCATCGGCGTGGTTCGCATCGGCGGACAACACCGTCTGCAACAGGGTTTCCGCGGTGGCGGGATCGCTGTCCATCCGCGCCAGGGCATCACGGATCAGGGCGGAAAAGTCGGTGGTCGCGGCGTTGCTCATGGGCCCGGTTTATGACGCAGGCGGAGAGTTCCGGCAATGCGGATTGGTTAAGGTGGAGAGAGGGTTTAGGGATTCACGCAGAGCCGCAGAGACGCAGAGAGAGTGAGTTTGTGGCCCCGTCTTCGCTCCAATCCCAACACCGTCATGGCCGGGCTTGTCCCGGCCACCCATAATCACCGTCTTGCAGGGAGGGTATGGGTGGCCGGCCCGGCGTGCTTCGCACGCCAATAGATAGTTGCGCGGCAAAGCCGCGCGGGCCCGGCCATGACGAACTGTTAGAGGTCCGCACGCTCCTCTGCGTCTCTGCGGCTCTGCGTGAACCAACTCCGCCGGGAAACCTATCTCCCCAGCGCCCGGCTGATCTCGCTCTGGAACCAGGCCACGCCCTGTTCGTGCTTGGGCGACAAGCGGCCGACGGCATAGACCCCGGCATCGAGATTGCGTTGCACCGCCTCGGTGATCTTCTTGTCTTCCCAGGTGGTGGTTTCCGACGCGGCGATGGAACGTTCCATTTCGTTGCGCGGGGTACCGTCGGCGAAGAAGTAGAGATAGTCGAGGCGGGTGTGCGACGCATCGATCGGCCACATCCGCTCCATCAGCACGCCCTCGGCATAGACGTTGACGCCGAGGCATGGCCACGCCCAGGCCCACAAACCGGCCACCGGCGAGCCATCGCGCGGGGGAGCCTGGTGGAAGATCACCGGCGCCGAGACATCCACTTCGTACCTCGCCGCGTCCACGGCGGAGTTCAGGAAGGGGTGCACCAGCGGGATGTGATAGCCCTCCAGGTAATTCTCCACATAGGTCTTCCAGTTGCAGGCGATGTCATGCGTGGTGGCATGCGTGAAGCGGAACGTTTCCATCGGGATATGCGCGGTGCGCGAAATGAGCGGCGCGATGTCGCGCGCCAGCGGCGCCGCGTCCTTGTCCATGTTCACGAAGACGAAGCCGCGCCAGCTTTCGCATTTGAGCGGCACAAGGCCAAAATCGCGCGGATCGAAATCCGAAGCCGGGCCGAAATCGCGCGCGGAAGCGAGACGTCCATCCAGCGCGTAACGCCAACCATGATAGCGGCAGACCAGCGCGCCTTCGCATTTGCCGGCGCCGTCATCGGCGATGGGGCCGGCGCGATGGCGGCACATATTGTGGAAGGCACGGACCTGGCCGTCCGTGCCCCGCACGGCGATGATGGGGAAACCGGCGGCCGACGCCGCGACATAACTGCCCGGCTCGGCCATCTGGCTCTCATGGGCGAACATCAGCCACGACTTCGCGAAGACGTTTCGTCGCTCAGTCTCCCAGATCGCCGGATCGCGATAATAGGAAGCCGCGAGCGTTTCTTGCGCGATGATGTCTGCCGGTTTGTCCATGGTCGTTCACCTAACCTCGCGTGTCATGGCCCGCGAATGCGGGCCACCCAGTTGGGTCCGCTTTCTGCCGATCTTTTGAGCACAAATCCCCTACGGAAAGAAAGAGCAGGCGTCACCTGGATGGCCCGCCCGCGCGCGTTGCGAGCAATAATATGATTGGCGTGCAAAGCACGCCGGGCGGGCCATGACACCTGGAGAAGGAAGAGGCGGCTTGCGCAGCGTTCCCCTCGCCCCTACGCTCTTCGTACCGTTATTTCCAAGTCGAGAGCCATCATGGAAGCCAAGCGTTTCGAGGGTACGGACAAATATGTCGCCACCGACGATCTCAGGATCGCGGTCAACGCCGCCATCGCCTTGCAGCGCCCGCTGCTCATCAAAGGCGAGCCCGGCACCGGCAAGACCGAGCTGGCTTTCCAGGTGGCCGACGCGCTGAAGGCGCCGCTCATCACCTGGCACGTCAAGTCCACGACGAAAGCGCAGCAGGGCCTCTACGAATATGACGCCGTCACGCGGTTGCGCGACAGCCAACTGGGCGACCCGCGCGTCAAGGACGTGAAGAACTACATCAAGAAGGGCAAATTGTGGGACGCCTTCGAGATGGATGGCCGCCCCATCCTGCTGATCGACGAGATCGACAAGGCCGACATCGAATTCCCCAACGACCTGCTGCTCGAACTCGACCGGATGGAATTCTTCGTCTACGAGACGGGCGAGACGATCAAGGCCAGGCAACGCCCGATCATCCTCATCACGTCGAACAACGAGAAGGAGCTGCCGGACGCGTTCCTGCGCCGCTGCTTCTTCCACTACATCAAATTCCCCGATCGCGAGACGATGCAGAAGATCGTCGACGTGCATTATCCGGACATCAAACAGAAGCTGGTGGCCGAGGCGCTGAACGTCTTCTACCAGATCCGCGACGTGCCCGGCCTGAAGAAGAAGCCCTCCACCAGCGAGCTGCTCGACTGGCTGAAGCTCCTCCTCAACGAAGACATCTCGCCCGAAATGCTGCGCGAGAAGGATCCGACCAAGCTGATCCCGCCCTTGCACGGCGCACTCCTGAAGAACGAGCAGGATGTGCATCTCTTCGAACGCCTCGCCTTCCTGGCGCGGCGGGAGACGCGGAGCTAGGAGCGCCCATGTTCTTCCAGTTCTTCGACGAGCTTCGCAGCGCGCGTATTCCCGTGACGCTCAAGGAATATCTCTCGCTGATGGACGCGCTGGACAAGGGCGTCATCGATCTGAAGATCGACGAGTTCTATTACCTTTCGCGCACCGCGCTGGTGAAGGACGAGCGCAACCTCGACAAATTCGACCAGGTGTTCGGCCATGTCTTCAAGGGGCTGGAAGGCATCGACGCGTCGATGCTGGCGCAGATCCCGGAGGAGTGGCTGAAGGCGCTGACCGAGAAATTCCTCACCGACGAGGAGAAGAAACAGATCGAGGCGCTGGGCGGCTGGGACAAGCTGATGGAGACCCTGAAGCAGCGCCTCGAGGAGCAGAAGAAGCGCCACGAAGGCGGCAGCAAGATGATCGGCTCGGGCGGCACGTCACCCTTCGGCAATTCCGGCTACCATCCCGAAGGCGTGCGCATTGGCCAGGACAAGGGCCGCCACGGCAAGGCCGTGAAAGTCTGGGACAAGCGCGAATACAAGAACCTCGACGACCAGGTCGAGCTCGGCACGCGCAATATCAAAGTGGCGCTGCGCCGCTTGCGCAAATGGGCGCGGCAAGGCGCGGAAACCGAACTCGACATCGACGGCACGATCCACGACACGGCGAACAAGGGCTATCTCGACCTGCGCCTGATCCCCGAGCGGCACAACACCGTGAAGGTTCTGCTGTTCTTCGACATCGGCGGATCGATGGATGCTTACATCAAGCTCTGCGAGGAGCTGTTCAGCGCCGCCAAGACCGAATTCAAGCACATGGAATTCTTCTACTTCCACAATTGCCTGTACGAGACCGTGTGGAAGGACAACCGCCGCCGCCACAACGAGAAGTCCAACACCTGGGACATCCTCCACAAGTTCCCGCACGACTACAAAGTCATCTTCGTGGGCGACGCGACGATGAGCCCTTACGAAGTCACCTATCCCGGCGGCAGCGTGGAGCATTGGAACGAAGAACCCGGCGCCATCTGGCTCGACCGCGTGACGGAAATCTACGAACACTGCGTCTGGCTGAACCCCGTGGCGCAGAAGCACTGGGAATACACGCCTTCCATCGGCCTCATCGGCCAGATCATGGGCGACCGCATGTTCCCGCTGACGCTCGGCGGCCTCGAGGCAGCGATGCGGGAGTTGAACAGGTGATCGCCGCCGATTGCGCCACCATGGGCGACGTCCGCGCCGAGATCGACCGCATCGACCGCGCTTTGGTGACAATGCTCGCCGAACGCCAGAGCTATGTCGAGCGCGCCGCGGTCCTCAAACCCGACCGCACCCTCGTCCACGACCAGGCCCGCATTGAGGACGTCGTGGCCAAGGTCCTCGCCGCCGCGCGCAAAGCGGGCCTGAGCCCAGCCATCGCCGAGCCGGTCTGGCGCCTCCTGATCGACCGCTGCATCGCGCACGAGTTCGAGGCGTTCGACGCGGTGCGGGTGTAAGCGCGGAAATTGAATAGGTAAGACTCCCCTGTCATCCCGGCGAGCGTCGCGCGGTCAGCGCGATGCGAGGTAAAGGGGATCCAGGTGGATCGTCACGAACGGTATTTCCGCCCTCATCTCATCTCAACATCGTCATGGCCGGGCTTGTCCCGGCCATCCATAATCTCGGTCTTGCGGAAAAAGATGATGGCCGTCCGCGCTCTTATTTTTTCCACCGCGGGTATGGGTGGCCGGCCCAGCGTGCTTCGCACGCCAATCGACAAATGCGCGGCGAAGCCGCGCTGGCCCGGCCATGACGATTGGTGGACGGCGTTCCGCGCGAAGACCCAATCCTGCGTGAGGCCTGCCATTTGCGGCCGCCGCGTCTATAGTCGCGGCAAGAGTTGGGAGGATTCGAACATGGCAAGTGCCGCTCAGGAGCGTGGCGTGACGGTGCGTGAGGCTACGGCCGCCGATACCGAAGCGGTGGCGCAGACGCTGGCCCGCTCTTTCTACGACGATCCGGTGTTCTCGCATTTCCTGCCCGATGACGCGACGCGGCTGGCGAAGCTGGTGCGGGTGTGGCGGATCCTCTTTCGGCTGGGCCTGCCGCACAAAGCCTGCTTCACCACGGAGGGATATGAGTCCATCACGCTGTGGCGGCCGCCCAATGGGTGGCATGTGTCGCTGCTGGATTACATCATCAACGGGCCGGCGCTGATTGGTATTTTCGGCACCGGGCTGGGGCGCGTGCTCTCCACCACGGGCGGGATGGAGAAAATCCATCCGCACACGCCGCATTGGTATCTGCAGACCATCGGCACCGATCCGGCCAAACAGGGCAAAGGCTATGGCGGCGTCATCATGCGCAGCCAGCTCGCGGTGGCGGATGCGGCGCACCTGCCCTGCTATCTGGAATCCAGCAAGGACACGAACATCCCCATCTACCAGTCCTTCGGCTTCCAGGTGACCGGCGAAATGCAGGTGCCGGACGGGCCGAAGATCTGGCCGATGTGGCGCGACGCGCGCTAAGGCCGTCTGCGTCAGATCTCGTGCCCCTCGCCCGCGTCTGCCTCTGACCCCGCAACGTATTCCAGCAGATCTCCCGGCTGGCAGGCGAGCGCGCGGCACAGCGCTTCCAGCGTCGTGAAGCGGATCGCGCGCGCCTTGTTGGTCTTCAGGATCGACAGATTGGCGAGCGTGATGCCGATGCGGTCGGCGAGTTCGGTGAGGGTGACCTGGCGGTCACCCATCACGCGATCGAGGTTGAGCTTGATCGGCATCGCGCTCACACCGTCAGGTCGTTTTCGCGTTTCAGCGCCACGCCCTGGCGGAACACTTCGGCGAGCGCGAGCACCAGCAGGCCGCTCCAGAACACGCTGTCGCCGAACGGTAGCCAATGGCCGACACGCATCGGTTCGAGGCTGAGGTGCGGCAACCGCACGGGCGTTCCCGAGACGACGATATCGATGTGTCGCAGGAGATAGTCGATGACCATGCGCGCGTACCAGTCCCGGACAACCGTCGCGACCACGGCAAAGACGATGAGCGCGCCGCCGACGATCTGGACGAGGCGCACGCTTTGCGGCGTGAAGCTTTCGCCGCGTCCGACATTGCGGAACAGCCGGCGCAACAGATCGAACAGCGCGATCAGGAACAGCACATAGGTCAGCACCAGCGGCAGGCCGTTTCCGATCAACAGGGCGATCAGGCCGGCGGGCTGGTTCACCGTCATCGTCGCGGTGCCGTTGAAGGCCTGGATGGTGAATGCGGAGGCACCGCCGCCCGGCGGCGGCTGCAGGCTGATCGTCGCGGTCTGGCCGCCAATCTCGCGCTGGATCGGCCCGAAATGGGCGTCCGGCGGCAAGGAGGGGTGGATCAGAATGGCTATGACGATGCACAGGGCGCCAAGCCCGACCAGCGCCTCCAGGATCGTGAAGCCCCAACCGAACAATTTGGGCAATAAAGCCGTAGATTTCATGGTTCCGCCTCCGTGTTTATCGATAAACAATACATCGTTTATCGATAAATGCAAGGGCCTTGCACTCCACCCATCCCGGACCGCACGGTTGCTGCCCAGTTGCCTTTGAGGTTGCCATGGCCGGACGAATACCAATGAGAGTGCTGGGGCCCGCGGCGGCGTTGCTGATTCTGCTCGCGACGCCGGCGCTGGCCGACGGCATCACGCTCACCGGCGCCGTGCAGCATCCCGGTACCTTCACGATGGCGGAGCTGCGCGCGCTTCCGGAGATCGACGTGACGGTGAACCAGTTGACCGACAAAGGCAGCTTCGCGGGCAAATTCCATGGCGTGCCGCTGTGGACACTCGTGAACAGCGCGATGTTCGTGAACGGGCCGGAGCGTAATTCCATCCTGCGCCACGCCATCCTCGTCTCGTCCTCCGCCGACGGCTATGGCGCGGTGGTCAGCTTGGGCGAGATCCATCCCAAGCTCGGCAATGGACAGGTGATCCTCGCCACCGAAGAGAACGGCCAACCGCTTACGGCGCCCATCCTCATCGTGCCGGGCGATGGCCATGCCGCGCGCGATGTGCGCAACGTAACGGACGTGACGGTGCAATGAGCGACGCGGCAAAAGACTGCAAGCAGCCGGCAGGCGTGGTGGCGCCGGTGATCGACACGCATCGCTGCGAAGGCAAGGAAGATTGCGTGCGCGTCTGCCCCTATGACGTGTTCGCGATCCGCAAACTGACGCCCGACGAGCGCGCCGTGCTGCCGTTCTTCGTGCGGCTCAAAGTGGCGGTGCATGGCGGCAAGCAGGCCTTCGCGGTGAACGCGGATCAGTGCCACGCTTGCGGCTTGTGCGTCGCCGCCTGCCCGGAGAAAGCGATCCGGCTGGCAAAAATCTGATTCACACAGAGCCACAGAACCACAGAGGAAAAGTAAGAAAGACGGATTCGCGCAGAGGCGCAGAGAAGGGAGTTCGTGGCGCCGCCTTCGCCCCGATCCCAGAACCGTCATGGCCGGGCCCGCGCGGCTTTGCCGCGCAATTATTTATTGGCGTGCGAAGCACGCCGGGCCGGCCACCCATAACCTCCGTCTAGCAGTGAGGGTATGGGTGGCCGCCACAAGGGCGGCCATGACGAATTGAGGTAGAGCAGAGTGAAACGCAGCTATCCAACACCAGCGCTCCGCGCCTACACGTGAATCAACTTCTTCCTTTTCCTCTGCGCCTCTGCGTGAATCCACCTTCTTCTTTTTTCCTCTGTGGCTCTGTGGCTCTGTGAGAACCCCTTACTCCGGTTTGCGGAAATTGGCCGTGTAGTAGAACCGCGGGCCGAACCGTTGTTCCAACGAAAGTCCTGAAGCCGCCGCGAGCGCGGTCAGCGTGTCCAGCGGCACGAAATCGGGGTCGCCTTTGACTTCGGTGATCGACAGTCTTCCGCCCGGCTTCAGCACGCGCCCCGCTTCGCGCAAAGCCGCGCCGGCATCGCCCACTTCGCCCAGCACCGTCACCATGAAGGCGGTATCGAACGTGCCATCGGCAAACGGTAGCGCTTTGGCATCGCCCCGCTGGCGCGCATGGTTCTCGAGCCCGCGCCGCTTGAGGCGTTTCTCCGCGATGTCGAGCATGCCGTCCTGGTAATCGAACAGCGTGAGGTGTGACACGCGCCGCGCCACCGCCGGGCTGAAATAGCCGGGGCCGCAGCCGATCTCGAGCACGCGGTCGGTTCGCGCAAGCCGCATGCGCCGGATCAGCATCGCGGGCGGGCAGATCAACCGCCGCAGCGGCAACAACAGCATCCAGGCATGTTCGACGGGATAGACGCCCTTGCCCGTCACCCGCGACCAGGGCGCTGCATCTTTGCCACCATCCTCGTCCATTTGCCCGGCCTTGCGCGTGCCCCGCTATCCTGTTCGGATGATAGCGGAACATCGCGGGAAGACGCCAATGCTGAAGGTCCACCATCTCAACAACTCCCGCTCGCAGCGGATTCTGTGGCTGCTGGAGGAGCTGGGCGCGCCGTATAAGATCGTGCACTACCAGCGCATGAGCCCGATCCCGCTGGCGCCACCGGAGCTGAAGAAGATTCATCCGCTGGGCAAGTCGCCCGTCATCACCGATGGCGACATCACCATCGCGGAATCCGGCGCCATCGTGGAATACGTGCTGGACAAATACGGCAACGGCAAGCTGCGGCCCCAGCCGGGCTCGAAGGACCATGTGAAGTACATCGAATGGATGCATTATGCCGAGGGCTCGGCGATGCTGCCCCTGATGATGCATCTCTATGCCGGCTTCCTGGGCGAGGGCGCGGCCCCCTTGCGCCCGCGCATCGACAGCGAGATCGCCAACCAGATGGGCTACATGGAGGACGCCATCAAGGGCCGGGAATTCTTCGTCGGCCACAGCCTGACCGGCGCCGATGTCCAGCTCGTCTTCGTGCTGGAGGCGGCCGACGCCAGCGGGTTGCTGACCCCCTATCCCGCTTTGGGAAAATACCTTTCCGCCATGCAGGGCCGCGCCGCCTACAAGCGCGCCATCGACAAGGGCGGGCCCTACGGCCTGGGCGCCAACCGGCGGCCGGCCGCCTCCTGACCCAAGCCGGCCGAATAATGCTTCCACTCACGTTGCCCGCGCCACAAAGCGCGCGTAAGCTCGCGTGATGGTGGTAGGCATGACGGCGGGCCTGATCGCTTGTTTGTTGCTGAATTTCGCTGCGGGCACGGCGCTCGCGAGCGCCTTTTCCGATTTGAACGCCGGCATCGCCGCCCATAACCGCGAGG
>DASXFU010000021.1:0-2997 GCA_036489435.1 Rhizomicrobium sp.
CGTAAAGGGCGACCATTTCACCCTGGGCGAGTCTTTTATCCAGAATCTGACCGATGTGGATGTGGTGCTGATGCGTCAGGATCCGCCCTTCGACATGGCTTATATTTCCGCCACCCATATTCTGGAGCGTATCCATCCCAAGACCCTGGTGGTCAACGATCCGCGCGAAGTGCGCAACGCCCCGGAGAAGCTGTTCGTCACCGAGTTCCAGGACTTCATTCCGCCCACCCTGATCACCGGTGATGCGCGAGAAGTTCGCGATTTCCGCGACCGCTACAAGGAAATCATCATCAAGCCGCTGTACGGCAATGGCGGCGCGGGAGTTTTCCGCATTGGCCCCGGGGACGAGAATCTGGGCGCGCTGCTGGAAATGTTCACCCAATTCTATCGCGAGCCGGTGATCGTGCAGCGTTATCTGCCCGAAGTCCGCAAGGGCGACAAACGCATCATCCTGGTGGACGGGGAATTCGCCGGCGCCATCAACCGCGTGCCGGCCGAGGGCGAGGCGCGCTCCAACATGCATGTGGGTGGGCGTCCGGAAGCCTGCACGCTCTCCAGCCGCGAACAGGATATCTGCGCCGCGTTGGCGCCGGAACTGAAGAAGCGCGGCCTCATCTTCACCGGCATCGATGTGATCGGCGATTACCTGACGGAGATCAACGTCACGTCTCCAACGGGAATCCGCGAAGTCCGCCGCTTCGGCGGCCCGGACATCGCGACCCTGATATGGGACGCGATCGAGAAGAAGAGATAGCCGCATGCTCACGGTTCGCAAATCGGACGATCGCGGCAAGACGAAGCTGGACTGGCTGGAGAGCCGTCACAGCTTCTCCTTCGGCGACTATCGCGATCCGGCGCATGTGAGCTTCGGGCCGTTGCGCGTCATCAACGAAGACCGCATCGCGCCGGGCGGCGCGTTCCCACCGCATTCCCATAGCGATATGGAGATCGTCACTTACATTCTGGATGGCGCGCTCGAGCATCGCGACTCACTCGGCAATGCCGGCATCATCCACGCGGGCGAGATCCAGCTCATGAGCGCGGGCTCGGGCATCGAACATGCCGAGGTGAATGCCTCGCGCGAGCACCCCGTGCATCTGTTGCAGATCTGGATATTGCCGTCGCGCGACGGCGTCGATCCGTCTTACGAGCAGAAGCTGATCGATCCGGTCAGCATGTCCAACCGCTTCACGCGCATCGCCGCGCCCGATCCGCGCGCCACCGAAGTGCGCCTGACGCAGGATGCGGAAATCTGGGCCGTGAAACTCGATCCCGACGAGGAGGTCGTCCACAGCATCGAACCCGGCCGCCGTGCCTGGGTGCAGGTGGCGCGGGGCGATGTCAGCGTCGGCTCGCACCGCCTCGTCGCGGGGGATGCGGTGGGCATCCTGGATGAATCCAGCGTCGCCATCCGCGCGCACGCGCCGTCGGAAGTTCTGCTGTTCGATATGGCGTAGCAAAAAGGCCGCGAGCACCTGCCCGCGGCCTCTTCGTGAAAAACAAAACTTAGCGGCCGGCCGAAAGCGAGACGTTGAAGGTCTCGCCCTGGTCGTTGGTCGTCGTCCAGCTGTCGCCGACGGCGTGTTTTGCGAGCGGCGAGCAGGACGGCGCGGAGCCAGGGGTGTTGGGCGGGAGCTTGGGCGCGAGGCAGATCGTTGCGCCGCCGTCCTTGAGCGACCAGGCGCCGGTATAGCTGACGGGTTGGCCCTTCGCGTCCATGGCCTTGGCCGTATAGCTCATGTTCTGGTCGAAATAGAGCATGCCGGTGGCGCCGGTCTTCTGGCTCTTGGTGGTGACGGTGTTGCCATAGGTGTTGGACATCGGATCGTCGGCCCAGGCGGCCGTCGCGGCGACGATGAAGGCGCTCGCGAGAGCAATCGTGCGAATTTTCATTGTTTTCCTCCCCTTAAGCCGCCCGGGATTTGGCGGCGGGGCGGATGTTAACCCTTCCCGTGCGCGAAACCAGATGGGTTAAAGCTTTCTCAAAGGTCTCCAAGGTTAAGTTGCCAGTTCAAATTGCTGGAGCTGCCGTGTTCGCACGCGCGGGCAAGATTGTCTTTGGGCTGGGTGCGATCGTCATTGGCGGCGCGTCGCTGGCGCAGATTGTCTTGCACAAACAACCGGTCTCGCCGGTTTTGCTGGGCGCGCTGGGGCTGTTGGGCCTCGTCCTTCTCTTCATCGGGTTGATCGAGGCGTGGGGACGCGCCCGCGCGCTGGCGCTCTCCGAAGCGGAGCAGCGCATGCTGGCCGGGCGGCTGGAAGCCTCGCTCGCGACCGTATCCGCGATGAACGAGCGGTTGCATGAGAGCGAGGTGCGCTACAAAGGCCTCGTCGACAGCCAGGGCGACGCCATCGTGCGCCGCGCGCCGGACAGCCGCATCACTTACGCGAACGAATCCTTCTTCCGCCTATTCGGGCTGATGCCGCAGATGGCGGTGGGCCAGCCTTTCGCGCCGGAGCTGCATCCGGATTCGCGCGCGCCGCATTTCGGGTCTTTCGCCGGGCGCGAGACGGGCCATGCGCGCGTCAAATACGACCAGCATGTGAAGACGGCCTATGGCTGGCGCTGGATCGCGTGGGAGGATTACGCCGTCCGTGACGCGAGCGGCAAGCTGATCGAAGTGCAAAGCGTCGGCCGCGACATCACCGAGCGCAAGGCATTGGAAGACGCGCTCACCGAAGCGCGCGACAAGGCGGAAGCGGCCAGCCGCGCCAAGTCCGGCTTCCTCGCCACCATGAGCCATGAGATCCGCACCCCGATGAACGGCGTGCTGGGCATGGCGCGCCTGTTGGCGGAAACCGGGCTTTCCGCCGAACAACGCACCTACGCCAACGCCATCACCGAATCCGGCGAAGCCCTGCTGGCCCTGATCGGCGACATTCTCGACTTCTCCAAGATCGAGTCCGGCATGCTGACGCTGGACGAGGACGAAGTCGATCTGCGCCAGGTGATCGGCACGGTCTGCGAGCTTCTGTCCACCCGCGCCCACGTCAAGG
>DASXFU010000020.1:0-173932 GCA_036489435.1 Rhizomicrobium sp.
CGAGGGTACGATCCCGGACACGATCGGCGCGCCTGAACTGACTGCACCCTTGCCCGCGATCCCGGTCGATCCGCCGACCCTGGCGATGACCTTCCGCGTCAACGACTCGCCGCTTGCCGGCCGCGAGGGCAAGAAGGTAACATCCCGCCAGATCCGCGAGCGGCTGTTCCGCGAAGCCGAGGGTAATGTCGCGATCCGCGTCTCGGACTCCAACGAGACCGACGCGTTCGAAGTCGCCGGCCGCGGCGAACTCCAGCTTGGCGTGCTGATCGAGCAGATGCGCCGCGAGGGTTTCGAACTCTCGATCTCGCGTCCGCGCGTGCTCTATCAGACGAACGAAAAGGGCGAGCGTCTCGAGCCGATGGAAGAAGTCACCATCGACGTCGACGATCCCTATACCGGCGTGGTGATCGAGAAGATCTCGCTGCGCAAGGGCGAGCTGCAGGACATGCGCCCGACGGGCGCCGGCAAGACGCGGCTGGTGTTCTGGGCGCCGTCGCGCGGCCTCATCGGCTATCACGGCGAATTCCTCACCGACACGCGCGGCACCGGCGTCATCAACCGCATGTTCCACGGTTACGAGCCCTACAAAGGCACGCTGGAAGGCCGCCGCAACGGCGTCTTGATCTCGACGGGAGACGGCGAGGCGGTCGCCTATGCGCTGTGGAATCTGGAGCCGCGCGGCAAGCTCTTCGTGCTGCCGGGCGTGAAGATCTATCAGGGCATGATCATCGGCGAACACAGCCGCGACAACGATCTCGACGTGAACCCACTCAAGGCCAAGCAGCTCACCAACATCCGCACGACGTCGAAGGATGAGGCGGTGCGCCTGACGCCCATCGTTCCGATGACGCTGGAACAGGCCATCGCCTATATCGAGGACGAAGAGCTCGTCGAGGTGACGCCGCAATCCATCCGCCTGCGCAAGCGCGAATTGACGCCGCATCTGCGCAAGCGCGCCAGCAAGGTGGATGCGGACTAAGTCAGTCGCCGCCGCCGCAAGCCGATGTCACGGAGGTGATCGCCTGTTGGCCCTTGGCCAGCAGAGCGCTGAGCGACGGCACCATCGAATCCGCCGAGTGCAGCAGGTTCGGCTTGTCGGCGCAGACGGAATCGATCTGCTTGATGTCTTCGAGTTGTCTTTGAAGGGACTCGACGTCGCTGGCCAGAGTGGCGCGAAGCCGCGTGTCGCAGATATTTTTCGACTGGTCGTTCAACCCTTTGCCCAGCTCGTGAAGCTCGCGAGTCGTGGCGTTGTCGATCTCCAGCGTATGGCGCGCCGCGTCGCAAGCCTGATCGTCGGCCGCGGCCCGCGAGGCGCACAGGAGGAATAACGCTCCGATCACATAACGCATCACATACGCCTCTACTGTTTCGGACAGCCGTTTTTGGCCGTGCCGGAAAGTTCGCAGAACGGCGGCTTATCATCCTTTGACTCGACGGTGAACTGCGACAGCGGCACCGCCACTTGCGGCTTGTCCTGGTCCAGCGCGTAGCCGATGGAGTCGAGCGCGCGGGCGCCGGCAGCCGCATCATCCGCCGTGATGCGCACCGGAATGGCGCCGCCATTGATTGCGAAATCGAATTCGCAGTGCTTGGCATCTGGGCAATGGCGGTAATAGAGAATGCATTTTCCGCTGCTGTCGCAGTATTTGGCGAGCTTCCTCTCGTTCATCGGCGTGGGCGCATCCGTTCCCATGCCGAGAAAGACGGACCAGCCCGGCGCCTCCACCGTCACCACGCCGCCGAAGCCCATATTGTCCATATGCGCCGTCGATTGTCCGATGGGCAGGCTGACGCAGAAGAAAGCGAAGATCGCGTGGCAGAACATGCCTCAGCCTTTCTTCTTCAGGCCCAGCCGCGAGGCCACGATGTTGTCCACCGTGCGCTTGGGCAACACGTTGCCCATGAATCTCTGCAGGCGATCCGGCGTCACGGTGTAATGCACTTTGGGTTTGGCGATGGTCAGCGCCTTCAGCACGGCGCGGCCGATCTTCTCCGGCGGGAAGCCCTTGCGGCCCATGGCGAGCATCATCTCGCGCACCTTGGCGAGGGAAGCGGCATAGGGCGTATTATCGTAGCGCGACACATCGACCTGCTCGGCCTTGTCCCATATGGGCGTGGCCACCGCGCCCGGCGCCACCACGATCACGTCGATGCCGAACAGCATCAATTCGCGACGCAATGCCTCGGAGAACCCCTCGAAGCCGAATTTGGAAGCCGCATAGGGCCCCATGAAGGGATTGGCGTTGCGCCCGCCGACCGAAGTGATGTTGACGATGCGCCCGGGCTTGCCCTTGCGCGACGGGTCCGCGCCCAGAAGCGGCGTGAACGCCTGGATGACGATGAGCTGGCCGGTGAGGTTCACTTCCAGCTGGTTGCGGAATTCGTCCACGTCCAGATAGAGCAGCGGCCCCGCCACCGCGATGCCGGCGTTGTTCACGAGGCCGGCCAGCGTCTCGTCGCCCAGCGCCGCCGCCACCTGCTCGCCGGCTTTGCGCACGGCCGCCGCATCCGTCACGTCGAACAGCAGCGGCTTGAAGTTGGGGCCGAATTCCGCCGAAAGCCGGTCCGCGTCGGCCTGCTTCCTCACACTGCCGAAGACCCTGAAGCCCTTTTTGACGAGAACCTTGGCGCAACCCCAGCCGATTCCGGTGGAGGCGCCCGTGACGACGACAGATTTCATGCAGGTTTCCCCTTAGATGACCAAGTTCCAGTATAGAGCGGGACGGCCCGCACTGCTAAGAAACCGGAATCATGACCATCGACGCTGAAACCCTGGCTTTCGCACACAAGCTCGCCGACGCCGCCGGCGCGGTGATCCGGCCCTATTTCCGCAAGAAGATCGACATCGTCGACAAGGGCGGCAAGGGCACGCGGCCGATCTACGATCCCGTCACCGAGGCCGACAGAGGCGCCGAAGACGCCATGCGCGCCCTGATCCATGCCGAACGGCCGAACGACGGCATCCTGGGCGAGGAGCGCGGCCATGAGCCCGGCACCTCCGGCCTCACCTGGATCCTCGATCCCATCGACGGCACGCGCCCCTTCATCACCGGCCGCCACACCTGGGGCACCCTGATCGCGCTGGCCGAGGGCGAGCGCCCGGTGCTGGGCATCATCGACCAGCCCATCCTGCGCGAGCGCTTCGTCGGCCATGACGGGCAGGCGACCTTCGCGCAACCGGAAGGACGCGAGGCGATGCGCACCCGCGCTTGCGCCTCGCTCTCCACGGCGATCGTCTCCACCACCCATCCCTGGAGCTATTTCAACCGCGCGCAGCGCGCCGCGTTCGAAACCGTCTGCGAAGGCGCGCGGATGAGCTATTTCGGCGGCGACTGCTACGCCTATGCGTTGCTAGCCATGGGCTTCATCGACCTCGTCATCGAAGGGCGGCTGGCGCCATGGGACGTGGCGGCGCTGATCCCGGTGATCGAAGGTGCTGGCGGATTGGTCACGGACTGGACCGGCGCGCCCTTCACCAACGGCACCTGCATCCTCGCCGCCGGCGACGCGCGCACACATGCGCAAGCCGTGGCCCTGCTCAAGGACGCGCAGTAAAGTGCTTTTATAGTTCGAGAGATTTGGAGGGGATCGTGTTTCAGCTGAGCGAACCGAAAACGAAGTGGAGCACCATCGGCCTCAGGGCGACCATCGGCGCGCTGGTGGCGGCGATCCTGCTGAGCCTGCTCGATGGCATCCTGCGCGGAATGGCGTCTGAAGGGCGTCTGATTGAGGGTCCGATGACCATGTATTACACATGGTGCACCGATCTGCGTTATCTCGCCGAGCAACTCGTCTATGCCGGCATCATCTTCTTCGTCGGCGCCAAGTTCTTCGAGACGCGCTCGATCTTCACCGTCGGTTTCGACCGTATGGATGCGGACAAAATCAGCTTCAAGGGACCGGACGAAACCAACACCGTCTGGATCGGTCATCGTTACGACTCGAAGCTCGAAGCGGAAACCGTGGCACTCGCCCTCGAAAGCCGTCTGAAAGAGTCCGCAAACACGCCAGTGTGAAGTGCCGTCCCGCTTCCGCCGCGCCATGATCGGCGCGTTCGGGGAGGAACATCATCATGGGCAAACGGATTATGGCCGCGCTTGTTGGCGGCCTGCTTGTCGGCACGTTGGACATCTTCGTCGCCTGCGCGATCTCGCAAGTGCCGCCGGATGTCGTGCTGCATTTCATCGCCGCGGGATTGATCGGCCGTGACGCCGCGTTCCACGGCGGCATGCCGACTGTGGCGCTCGGCGTGGCATTGCAGGAATTCATCTCGGTGGTGGCGGCCGGCGTCTACGTCGCCGCCAGCACACGCCTGCCCACCTTGCTGCGCAATCCCATCCCCTGGGGTTTGGCTTACGGTGCCGCCGTCAACATCGTGCTGACCTTCGGCGTGCAGCCTTTGTCTTACGTCGCCCGCACGCATCCCATCGTGTGGCCGGGAATCCTCGAGAACCTCGCCGCCAACATGGTGCTGTTCGGCGTGCCCATCGCGTTGATCGCGCGGTCGTTCCTGCGCGACGAGGCGTAGCTAGGTCGTCTCGGCGGTGAATCTGTCGAAGGCGCTCCAGAAGCGGGCGCGGATGGCGTCGTTCTCCATCAGGATCTCGTGCTCGGCATCGGCGAATTCGACGAACTCGCCATGCGGCATGCGCGCGGCGAATGTGCGCTCGGCATCGGTCTCCACGATGCGGTCGCGGCCCGCACCCACGATCAAAACCGGCGTGACGATGGCTTGCGCATAGCCCGGCGCATTGACCTCCGCCATGGACGCATAGGCCTGCTTCAGCCAGCCCCAGGTGGGACCCGCGAGCCTCAAATCGGGATGCGCTTTGAGGAAATCCTGCGTGCGCTGGAAACGCGCTGTGTCACTCGTCACGATCTGCTGGGAGAAATCCATGGTCAGCGGATCGCGCTTGTCCATGCCCCAGATCCATTCGTCCTTCTGGCCGAGCGCGTTCTGCAAGAACAGCGCACTGTCGGCGATCCAGCGCGGGATGCCGCGCGTGGACGTGCGCAGCATCGGCGCGGTCAGCACGGCGCGGGCGAAATCGTTCGGCCGGTCATGCATGGCGCGCAACAGATTGTGCCCGCCCATCGAATGGCCGAGCGCAATGGGCGGCTTGCTGGTGAGTGGCTTCACCACCTGGTCCATGAAGGCCGCCAGCGCCGCGTCGTATTGCGTGAAATTCTCGATATGGGCTTTCAACGGATTGGCGAGGAGGCGGTAGGAGCCGCCCTGTCCCGGCCAGTCGAAGGTGGCGACGGTATAGCCGCGGCCCTGCAACTCGCCGATCACCTCTGCGTATTTCTCGATGAATTCCGTCTGCCCGTTCGCGATGACGCAGACGCCGCGCGGCGAGACCGGAGCCTCGAACACCGCGACGCGGATCTTGTCGCCCTCGTGCGTCGTAATGAAGTAGGGCGTGGTGGTGACCGTGTCAGCCACGCGCTTTCGCGAGGATGGGGGCCAGCTTCATCGCAAGACCCATGTCGCCCGAGACGCGCAGCTTGCCCTGCATGAAAGCGCTGGTGCCGTCGATCTCGCCCTTCACCATTTTCTCGAAGGTCTCGAGACTCACCGCGATGGTGCAATCGGCCGTCTTGCCGTCGCCGTCGCTCACCGTGTTGGGCGTCGACTTGCCATCGACCAGGACGCTGCCCGGCTCGCCGAAATCGAACTTCAATGTGCCGTTCAGGCCGGAATTGCCGCCAAGGGCCTCGCCCATCTTGGAAATGATCTCTTGGACCTGCGGTGAGCTCATGGCTGGTGTTTCCTGGCTAGGGATTGGCGCTTCCTGGCCGCTCTCTGGCGGTCCGTCGCCATATGAGCATTTGTGATTAACCGATACAATCCCGCTCGAAGCGGACGCCGCTAGCGATGATCATAGGCGTATCGAAGCATCGCGCCCGCACATGCACCCAATTGCATGTTGTTCCGGGCGTTATGTATTTTCGTTTCCATTTGCGAGAACCAATAAGGGTCATCATAGTGCCTCGCCATGGAATGCAATATCCCCAGAAGCGCGTGTCGCATCGCCACGGTGAGAAGCAGTGGCGCGGCCTTCTCCAGCAAGGCCGCAAGCTCCTCAAGCTCGCGCAACATGCTTTCCGGAATCCGCAACGCGTGACGCGCTCCGCCTGATCCGTGCACATAACCGATCGTGTACGGATCAAGCGCGTCCCACGAGGTGCGTTCGGGACGTGGCGCGCTTTCGTGCTGCACCAGAATATGAGACCGGGGCCTGATCAATAACCCCAGGCAAAAGAACGAGAGCGCTACAACGGCAAACGACAGAATGTAGGTAAGATTGCCCTGTACGAATAACAGATAAGGGTTCATTTTTATTTCCCCCAACTACCCTCCTACAGCGTAGGTCGGATTCTTCCGACAGACAAGAATCGCCGCGCCCTGGCGGCCCGTAGCGGCGCAACTCCCAGAAACAAAAGACTTTTTGACGGCGGTGGTGATGGCTAGCGAGCCGGTGTTTCGAGGCCTACACTGCCGCATCGGTCGAGATCATTCGGGGCATTCGATGACACGCAAAGAACGCGAAGCTGTGTTGGCATTTCTCAAGAGCAACGACGCACCGGCGGAGATCGACATCGCCGGCCAGCGCGCACGGATGGACAGCCTTGCGCAGTTCTTTCCGCTGCCGGAAGGCTTCGAGGTCGAAGCCGCCACCGTCGGTGGCATCAAGGGCGATTGGGTGCGGGCGCGGCGCGCGCGAACCGACGCGGCGGTGCTCTATCTCCATGGCGGCGGTTATGTTGTCGGCTCGCCGCTCTCGCACCGCCATTTGCTTGGCGCGATCAGCGACGCGGGCGGTCTTTCCGTTTTCGCGCCGGATTATCGCCTGGCGCCGGAGCATCCTTTTCCCGCTGCCGTCGATGACGCGGTGGCCGTCTATAAGGGATTGCTCGATGCGGGCTTCGCGCCCGGCAAGCTCGCCATCGCGGGCGACAGCGCCGGTGGCGGGCTCACCATCGCCACCCTCGTCGCCGCGCGGGACATGGGCTTGCCGACGCCGGCCTGCGCGGTCGCGATCTCGCCCTGGGCCGATCTGAGCCAGACCAGCGAGGCCTATGGCGCACGCGCCAAGCGTGATCCGATGATCACCAAGGAAGGCCTCGACGGAATGTCCGCTTCCTACCTCGCGGGCAAGGATGCGAAGACGCCGCTGGCCTCTCCCGTATTCGCCGACCTGAAAGGCTTGCCGCCGCTGTTGATACAAGTCGGCACCGAGGAAGCGCTCTATAGCGACAGCATCACGCTCACGGCGCGCGCGGAAGAAGCCGGCGTGGATGTCAGCACGGAAAGCTGGGGCGGGATGATGCATGTCTGGCATGCCTTCCATCCGCTGCTCTCCGAAGGGCGCGACGCCATCGCACGCATCGGCGCCTTCATCCGGAACGCCATCGCATGAGCGGCGAAACAACGATCCCCGAAACGGCTGTCGCCAAGCGCGACGCGCTGGGCCAGCTCTGTTTCTACCATCACATCGCGATGATGGTTTACATCCTGTCCGGCTGGTCGGTGCCGTGGCGGCCGGCGCTGTTCTTCTATCTCGTCTTCGTGCCGGCGGTGATCGGGCAGTGGATGCTGAACAAGAACACCTGCGTGCTCAACAACATCGAGTCCGTCCTGCGCACCGGCAAATGGCGCAACCCCCGCAACCGTGAAGAAGGCGCCTGGCTGCACACGCTTGTCGTCGAGGCAACCGGCGTCCCCATCACAAAAACCCAACTCGACTGGATCATGTATTCGGTGATGGCATGCCTGTGGGGGCTCGGTCTCCTGCATCTGCGCGGGTGGAGGTTTTAGCGTTCGGATTCACGCAGAGACGCAGAGCCGCAGAGGAGGGGCGTGTGTTGGCGACGCGGTGTATCCCTTCTTTTAGCGTCGGTGCTCCGAAATTTAAAAGCAGGCCGAAGGGCAATTGAAGCAGGCGGAGATAAGTAAGCAGTTGCTTTGGGTGGATGAGCGCTACCCGGTCAATGGATTTTATTTCGACGGCAATACTGTCTTCGATGAGAAGATCAATTCGGAACGCATCTTTGAAGCGCAGGCCGTCATATTCAAATGAGATGGGAACCTGTCGAGCGGCGCGGAAACCGCGCCGCTCAAGATCGCGCGCCAGCACTCTCTCGTAAACCGACTCCATCAACCCCGGCCCGAGCGCGAGATGCAGTTTATAAGCCGCATCCACAATCTCCCCGGTAATCCGGTTCAACTCCTTCTCGGCCCCAATCATCTCTGCGCCTCTGCGGCTCTGCGTGAATCCGACCTTCCCTATCTTCCTACGCAGTTGTCGCGGAACTATCGCCTCTTCTTCGCAATGTGTTCCGCCCTCCCGGCCCCTTGAAAGCCCCGAAACCAAGCCTAAATAACCCCTTGTCCGGGCGGCCCATGTGGCGTTCGGGCGACGGAAGGCCTTGGCCCGGAAAGGGCGGGGCCACCAACCAAACGCTTCTCAGGAGGTTTGACCATGCGTTTCGATTTCACACCCCTTTCCCGTTCCACCATCGGTTTCGACCGGCTGTTCGGCATGCTGGACCAGATGGCGCAGCACGACAGCACCAACGGCTATCCCCCGTACAACATCGAGCGGACCAACGAGAGCAACTACCGCATCACGCTGGCGGTTGCCGGTTTCGCCGAGAAGGATTTGAACGTCGAGATCCGCGACGGCGTCTTGACCGTCACCGGCAAGCGCGACGAGATCGAAAAGAGCGAAGGCAAGAACGTGCTCTATCAGGGCATCGCCGGCCGTGCCTTCGAGCGCCGCTTCCAGCTCGCCGAGCACGTCGAAGTGCGCGGCGCCAAGCTTGAGAACGGCCTCCTCCATGTCGACCTCGAGCAGGTCGTGCCGGAAGAGAAGAAGCCCCGCCGCATCACCATCAACGCGCCGGAGTTGAAGACCATCGAAGGCAGCGCGAAAGCCGCCTGAGGGTCCTTCGGACAGTATCGAGAGAGTGGGAAAGGCCGGGCCGTGCGCCCGGCCTTTTCTTTGTGTTTTCAGTGGCGTGGCGCTGTCGCAGGTCCTATTGTGACACCGATTTCGCTATCCCCGGTTTGCCGTATGCCCTCCTGGCAGAGTTCGTTCTTTGGCCGTCTGACGCGCATGGCGCGGCCGCGTACGGCGTCGGTGGAGACCGATTTCGAGGAATTGCGCCGCCAATTCACCTATCTCTCCGACCGCTTCGGCGCCATCCCGCCGGAGGTGAGCTTCGAGGCCGGACAGGTCGGGCCCATCAAGGGCGAGTGGGTGCGCATCGACGCTGCCAGCCCCAACCGGCTGATTCTCTATTTCCACGGCGGCGGCTATGTCTCCGGCACGCCGGAGACGCACCGCCCGCTGATCGCGCGGCTCTGCCAGGCGGCGGGCTCGACGGCCTTCTCGGTCAATTACCGCCTCGCGCCGGAATTCGCGTTCCCGGCGGGCTTGCGTGACGGGATCGATGCTTATCGCCATCTCATCCAGAAGAAGATTCCGGCGTCGTCCATCGTGCTGGCGGGTGACGGCGCGGGCGGCGGGCTCGCCTTCGGCTGCCTCCTCGCGATCCGCAATGCGGGCTTGCCGATGCCGGCGGCCTGCGTCGCGATGAGCCCGTGGGCGGACTTGTCGCTCTCCGGCTGGTCGATGCTGCAGAACGCGCGCAACGATGCGGCGCTGTCGTGGGAGCTGCTGTTCGTCAGCGCGCGGAATTATCTGCGCAAGACGACACCGTCCGATCCTTACGCGTCGCCGGTCTTCGCGAGCTTCAAGGATTTCCCGCCGATCATGGTCCACGCCGGAAGTTTGGAGATCCTGCGCGACGACGCCAGCCGCATCGGCGAACGCGCCGCCGAAGCCGGCGTCTCGGTGAGCGTGGAGATCTATGACGGCATGCAGCACATCTTCCAGGCCAACGCCTACGTGCCGGAAGCACGCGTGTCGCTGCAGCGGCTCGGCAATTTCATCAAAAGCCGCACGCCGGACGTGGCGGCCGACGCGGCGCAATAGAGTCAATTATCTGTGTGCGCAGAAAACAAAGGCCGTGTACGGCCTAATGCGGAGCTTTCGCCACATTCTGCCTTTGTTTGTTCTCTTTGAAACTCTTTCCGCCGTCGCCACGTTTTATCCATGACCTTCCGCAGGAGAAAACCATGAGCGATATGAGAGGCTATGCCACGCCCGCCCAGCACATCGACATCGATGAGCGCACGGGCAAGATTCTTGGCGCCGCCGTCGTTGCGATCGCGATCGGCACAGCCGGCGTTTTGAGCTACACATCCGGCATGTGGCACACGCAGCCAGGGCCGGTTGTTTCCGACAACCAGCTTCCCAGCGTCGTGACACAGGCGCCCGCGCCGCCGCCGAAACCGGCGATGCAGACCGCGCCGGCACAGGCGGCCATGACACCGGCTCCGTCACAATCCGTTGCCGCACCTGCGCCGGAGCAGACGGCCCCGCAGGCCGTGACGCCTGCGCCGCAACCGGTGAAAAGCGAACGTGTGCGTCATGAGACGACGGTCACCAAAACGACGGTGACGCATACGACGAGCGCCAAGGTGGTTGCGCCGCCGCAGCCCGTGCTGAACACGCCGACGACGCCGGCGCCTTCACAGGCCACGCAGCTGCAGATGACGCCGCCTGCGCCTGCCGACACGGCGACTGCGCCCGCGACGACGACCGATCAGTCCACGACGACAACCACGACGGCGTCGCCCGCTCCGGCTGATCAGCAGCCTGCGCCCCAGACCACCCCGCAGCAGTAGTTCGCGCGGAAGAGCGCCGACACCCGTACGCTCCTAAAAAAGGCGTGCGGGTGTTGGCGTGTTTGGACCCTACTTGGCGATATCGATCAGTTCGGTTTGCGGAAGCGATAGGCGAACTGATCCGTCTTTCCGCGGATCGACGGATCGAAGACGATCGCGGTGTGCGGATCGGCGGGATTGGCGAGCACATCTGTCTCGCCGTCGAACACGAATCCGGCGGCTGCCATTTCCGTCTTCACCAGCGCCGGGTCGATGCGGTGAAGCTTGTCCGCGGTCTCCGTTCCTGGCGAGCCGGGCAGGGCCACGTGATCCACGATGATCACCACGCCGCCGGGCTTCAGGATCGCGAACCAGCCCTTGTCGAGCGCCAGCATGTCCATGTGCAAGGTCGACAGATGCAGGTCGTGATAGTTCTGCGAGGTCCAGATCATGTCCAACGGACCCATCTGCGCCACCGGCAGCGGTTGTGCGGCGACCACCGTGATGTTGCCGTAGCCGGGCGAGGCCGCGATGGCCGTGGCGGCGGGCTCGGCATATTGGCTGTTGGCGGGCGGCACCGCGGCCCAGAGATGGCCGGTGGGTCCGATCACTTTGGAGAAGATGCGCGTGAAGTAGCCGCCGCCGGGCAGCAGCTCCAGCACATTGTCGCCGGGCTTCATGCCAGAGAAGACGAGCATGTCGACGGGCTTGCGGGCTGCGTCGCGCGCGGTGTCGGTGGCTGGGCGGCCGCTGTCGCCAACGGCAGCTATGACGTAAGCCGGTGTATCCGCCGCAAGCGCGGCAGCACTGAGCAGCGATGCGGCGAGGACGGCCGCGCCGAGAATTTTACGGGTCATGTTCTATCCCTCCCTGGAAGGTGGGCATCATGACTGAAATCGGCGCGGCTGTCCTCTCAGAACGCCGCGAAGTCCGGATGCGCGCTGGCCATGGTCGGCGGCACCTCCGCCACGGCGGTGAAGGTGAGGTCGGTGCCGCCATGCGTGTCGGACGAGGCCACGAAATTGCCCAGCACATACGTCCCGTTGAAGGTGACGTGGTAGGTGTGCGTGCCGTCCGTCAGCGTGACGCGCCCGGTGGTGGACGAGTAGGTCTCCACGAAGCCCGCATTGGTGAAATCCACGCCGCGCACATCGACCTGATCGCCCGCCGCGAAGTTCACCACCTGGCCGGTAAACTGCGCGGGCGTATGCAGCGCGACCGCGGACGCGCCGGAGAACTGCAGGTTTTGCGCCCAGGCGCCGGAAAGATCGAGGTCCGAGCTGCCGCCGAGGTAGAATACGCCGGCGAAATTTCCCGTGCCGGTGAGCGTCACCGCGTCGTAGATCTGCACCTGGCTGAACGCGCCGTTGATGTGGCCAGAGAAATTGCCGCCTTCGATTTCCGTGGTGACCGCGGCGCCGGTGTTGGAGAGGATGCCGGAGCCCAACAGGTCCAGGAAGTCGCCCTGGAAGCCGGACATGTTGATCGAACCCGCCGCGCCGATGGTGGTGCTGGCCGCTTCGAAGGTGAAGAAGTCGAAGGAGCCATCTCCCGCCTTCAGCACGGCGGAATTCACGTCGATGTTGAAGCTGCCGCTGTCGATCACCGTGGAGCCCGCCGGCGTGTGCCAGACGATGGCGCCGTTGTTGGTGCCGTCGCCGAAGGTGATGGTGGTGGGGTTGGTACCGTCCAGCACCCAACCGGTGCCGGAGTTGAAAGTGACCTGGTCGCCCGTCGCCACCGCGAAGGTGACGGCGCCCGTCATGCCGATCTGGTTGGTGAGGATTATGTTGTTCGTCACCAGGAATTCACCGTTCTGCACTTGCAGCTCGCCGTTCGAGAGCGCGGCGGCGCGGTCGACGGAGAGTTCGCCGGCGGAGATGATCGTGCCGCCGGTATAGGTCTCCGAATGGTCGATGGTGACCGTGCCGGTGCCCGCAATGATGAGCTGGCCGGAGCCGGAGATCGTCAGGTTCTCGTTAAGCGCATCGCTGCGGTCCAGGATCAGCGAGCCGTTATCGGTGATGTTGCCCACCACCGATCCGGTGGTGCCGCCGGCGCCCAATGACAGCGCGGCGCCGGAATCGATGAGGGTGCCCGCGGTGTAGGTGTTGGTGCCGCTAAGCACCGTGCCGTCCACGATCTCAAGGGAGGCCGCGCCGGAGATCACGCCGGAGAAGACGCCGCCATCGATTTCGATCGCGGAATTGTTGTGCGCCGTCACAGTGCCCGCACCCTGAAGGCCCACGACGAATCCGCCCCACTGCCCGAAGTCGAGCGTGGCGCCCGCATCCACCGTCACGCCGCCGACGTTCTCGGTGAGGAAGCTGAACGAGCCGTCGTTGGCGCGGAAGATGCCGGAATGGACTTCCACGAAGCAGTTGGGGATGTCCACCACCGTGGATCCCGCGCCCGTACTCCACACCACCGTGCCGTCATTGGTGGCGTCGCCGATGTTGAGCGTGGCTATCCCGCTTGCGCCGTTCAGCGACCACGGCGTATTGGCCGCGGTGGCGATGAGCGTGCGGCCATGGGCCGATGCGATGGTGCTGCTGCCGGTGACGATGATGCGCGAATTCGTCATCGTGGCGTTGGTGGTGACGAGAAGCTCCGAGCTGTCCAACTCCAATATGCCGGTGCCGAAGCCGCCGCCGATATTGCTGACGGCCTTCTCGCTCTCGACATTGGTCTGGCCGGAATAGGTCTGCACCAGGTTGGAGGTGACGCCGCCGCCACCTTCATAGGTGACGCCGCCGGTGCCGGTGATGGCGGCCGTCTGGCTGAGCGCGTTGTTGTGGTCGTAGACGAGCGTGCCGTTATCGGTGATTGCGCCGGTGATCGTCCCGGCCGTGGTGCCGGTGCCGAGCTGCAAGGTCGCGCCGCCATCGATCGTGGTGCCGCCGGTATAGGTGTTCGCGCCTGTGAGGACGAGCGTGCCGCTATTCGCGTCCAGCGCTGTGACGCCGGAGATCACACCGGAGAACGCGCCGCCGCCTTCGATCTGGATGCTGGCCGTGGCGCCGCTGTCGATGATCGAGCCCGCGCCCTGTAGGTTGTTCACGAAGCCGGAGAAGCCCGCGATGTCCAGCGTGCCGCCGGCATCGATGGTGTTCTTCGCGGCATTCTCGAACAGGAAGTCCCAGTTTCCGTCGCCGGCCTTCACGGTGCCGCCCGCGATCTCGGCGGTGAGGCCCGGCGAATTGGTGATCGAGCCGGAGTTGGTGAACCAGACGACGGTGCCGGTGTTGGCGCCCTGGCCGAAGCGGATCGCGGCGGGATCGGTGGCGTTGATCGACCAGCTCGAGGAGTCCTGGATCATCGTCGTGCCGGCGGCGGCGGCGAAGATAAGGCTGTTCGTCATCGTCATTTCATTGGTGTAGGTCTCGTTGGCGAGGCCCAGCAGCTCGCCGCCGCTGAAAGTGTAGGTGCCCGTGCCCAGTGCGCCGTTGTTCGCGGTCTGCAGCACACCGCCGGATTCGGCCACGCCGCCACCGATGCTATTGGCGCCGCGCAGGATCGCTTTGCCGGATATCAGGTCGAAAGCGTTGGTGATGTTGAGGACACCGGTCACGGATTCGGAAAGCAGCGCGCCAGAGGCGTTGATCGTGAGGGACTGCGCGGAGACGTTCGACGTCAGCGCGACGGAATAGGTTCCGACGGCGCCGATCGTAACGTCCGTTCCCGCGTTCGGAGCGCCGGCGCTCCAGTCACCGACAGTCGTCCAATTGCCGCTAACGCCGACATTCCATTTTGTAGAGGCCATGTTTCGCTCCTGCGCGCGAGGCCCCAACCCGATGGGAACCTAACCGGAGGCTTAACATGTCTCAAGCGTGTGACGGTCGTAACGGCGGCGGGGAGGGCAAAAATTTCGTTACGCAGTTGCACTCAATGCAGATTGAGAGAGATTCTCGGCGATCTGCGCGGGCAATTTCGTGCCGGCCAGGAAAGCGCCGCCCAGGTCCGCGTCGCGCAAATCCGCGTCGGCCAGGGTGGCGTAGGACAGGTCGGTTTCGTTGAAGGCGACGCGGCGCAGGTCGGCGCCCCTAAAATCGGCGTAACGTGCCTGCGCGCCATCGAGCCGCGCCGGCAGCAGGCGCTGGTCGGAGATCAGGAGCGGCCCCATCCGCGCATCGCGCAGGTCGGCATTGTTCAGCTTGGCGCCGGAGAGATTGGCGCCGCGCAAATCCGCGCCGCTGAGTTTCGTGCCGCGCAAATCCGCACCCGCGAGGTTGGAACCTTGCAGCGACGAGCCCGAAAGATCGAGACCATAGAACACCGCACCCGGCGCGATCAGCGCGGTGAGGGCGCGATGAGACAGTGACTTGAGACCGCGCAGATCCATGCCGGAAAGATCGGCGGGCTTGCCTTCGCGTCCGTCGGTCTCGGCCCAGCGCGTATGCGCATCGAGGATGTCGGCGGCGGATACGCCCAGATCGTTCTTGTCGCGGCCGGTGCGCGCTTCGGTGAGCGCGGTGGAAAGATCGGCGCCGGTGAGATTGGCGCGGTTCAGCACCGCGCCGATGAGAATGGCACCGGAGAAATCCGCGCCCGCGAGATTGCAGCCGGAGAGGTCGGCGTTTTCCAGATTGGCGCCGGTGAGCTTGGCGTCGCGCAGATTCGCGCGCGTCAGCTTGCAGCCCTTCATCACCGCGTCGGTGAAGTCGGCCTGCACGGCCATGGCGCCCGTCATGCGGGCGCGTTCGAGATTGGCGGAGGTGAGCAGCGCCGTCACCATCTCCGACGGACCGATGTCGTGCTGCATCACGCGCAGGTTCCCGAAGCGGTCCTTCTCGGCGATGGTGCCTTCGCGCAGGTCCGCTTCGTAGAGATCGGCGCCGATCAGATTGGCGCCACGCAGGCAACTGCCCCGCATGTCGGCCCGCCGCATGGACGCGCCGGCAAGGTTGGCGCGGCGCAGGTCGGTTCCGAAGAAGCTGGCCGAATCAAGCTTGGCCCCTTCGAGATTGGCTTCCTCAAGGACGGCGCCGGTGAAGTCCGCATCCGCCAGGTTGCGTCCGGACAGGTCCAGGCCGGAAAGGTCGCAAAAAGCAAAGACAGCGCGCGCCCCGCCCATACGCCCGGCATAGAGCATCTCATGCCGGGCCGCGGCGGCGGCTACCTGCTTCTGGGTAAGCCTGGAAAAGCTGACGCGGCCCGTCATCAACAATCCAATGGTTAAATGGAACCCTCGACAAGTCATTCTGGGGGCAGGAGCGCTAATAGGGGATTAAAAAACGAAAAAGCGAGCCGGTTTGGGCTGTTAGGGGCTGGTATCGGCGGGGGAATTTTGGTTATGTGCCCCCGATTGGGCGTTGCTGGGTGTCCCCTATAAGGACGGCGGGTTTCCGCTGCCTTCCAGCCACCGCACGAAACTGAAGCAAGAGGTTCCCCGTGTATAAACGCGCGTTACTGCTGACGGCCGCGACGATGGCCCTGCTGTCCGGTCCGGCGCTCGCCGCCGATCCGAACAACTCGGACATCACGACCAAGGTGACGACGAACCTCCAGACCGCGACCGCCAATGCTGGCGCCGCGTCCGACATCACGATCGAGACCAACGGCTCGGTGGTCGTGCAGTCGACCACGCCGATCATCCAGATCAACTCCAGCAACATCGTGACCAACAAGGGCGCGATCTCCAACGCGAACACGCAGGGCGCGACCGGCATCGAGCTCGATGCCGGCAACAGCGGCGCCTTCGACAATATCGGCTCCGTCGACATGACCGGCAGCGGCCAGAGCAAGATCGGCATCAACATCGTCCAGCCGACCGGCAGCACCGCCACCGTCTTCAACGGCGTGCCGCTGCCCGGCGCGGCGATACCCGTCACCACCAACACCATCATCGACCTGGATGCGGAATCGACATTCAGCATCGCCGGCGACAACTCGACCGGCATCGCGATGAACTCCGCCGTCACGGCGAACGGCGACATCCTGATCGGCGGCACGATGACGCTGACGCCGACCTCGACCACCAATTCGACCAGCGGCGGCAATATGACCGGCGTCAATCTCGCCGGCACGCTGAACGGCAACTTCACGGTCCAGAGCACCGGCTCGATCAACGTCTTCGGTCCCTCCGCGCATGGCGTGATCCTGACCGGCTTGCTGAACGGCACCTTCACCAATTTGGGAACGATCCAGGCGCTCGGCACGACCACGCCGTCGACCACCCAGTCCAATCCGGAAGCCGGCAGCGCTGTCGTCATCGAAAACAGCATCATGAACGGCTTCTACAATGGCGGCCCCTCGGCGACGGGCTCCACGGTTGGCCGCGCCTCCATCGCGGAATCGGGCGACGAGGCCGCCATCAACATCTCGATCGGCGCCGCGCCGACCGGACCGCTCACCATCGGCGTGCTGACCGATCCGTTGAGCGACCCCGCCGCCACCAACTCCAGCTTCATCAATCGCGGCGCCATCGGCGTCACGGCGCTGAGCCCCAATGTCGGCGTCCAGGGCATCTCGATCAACGGCACGCAGGCCTTCAACGTCGACTTCACCGGCAACTTCTTCAACGGCGGCACGATCACCGCGACCGCCACCAACACCACCGCCCAGCTCAGCGCCACCGTCGTGGGCGGCCTCGTCGTCGGCGGCTATACGAACATCCCCAAGCTGATCAACTCCAACGAGTCGGGCTCCGGCACGATCAGCGCCACCATCTCCGGCGTCGAGCCGTCCATCGCGGTCGGCATCGACATCCAGCAGAACGCCACGCTCAGCGAGATCGACAATTCCGGCACCATCACCGCCACGGCCAGCACGACCGACACGACCAACACCAGCCTGTCCGCCTTCGCCATCCGCGACGAGACACTGGGCGGCACGCTGACCAAGATCGTCAACAGCGGCCAGATCGTGGCCATCGCGTCCGCGCTCGACAACGGGTTGCAAGTCGCTTCCGCCATCGACCTGACGGACAGCGCCCAGAACGTCACCGTCACCAACACGGGCGGCATCACCGGCTCGATCATCCTGGGCAGCGGCAGCGACACCATCACCAATATCGGCACAGGCCCGCATTCGCTGGCCACCATCGCCGGCAACATCGACTTCGGCGGCGGCCAGGACAGCCTCACCATCGGCGACGTGGCTGGCACCGATCCGGGCACCGTCACCGGCCAGTTGCAGGAAGCGCTCGGCGGCTCGGTCAGCATCACCGTCAATCCGGGCAGCACGCTCACCGTCGGCAACGACGGCACAGACACCAACAACGGCCCCAATCTTTCGGTCAACGTTCCGGTCAGCCATGTCGAGGTCGAGTCCGGCGCCACCCTGGGCCTGACGCTTGCGCAGGTGTTCAACGTCAACGGCCCGTCGATCTCGTTCGCCGGCCCGGTGATCAACGCCTCCTCGAACTCCGCCACGATCGATATCGCCTCCGGCGCCGCGATGAACGTCGCCTTCGGCAGCTTCGTCGGCTCGACGACCGCTTCGGCCTCGTCGCAGTTCATCCTGCTCGACGCCAGCGCCGGCAACCTGACCATCGGTAGCGTCTCGACGCTCGGGAACGAGATCGCGGGCGCCAGCGTCATCCCATTCCTCTTCACCGGCAGCGTCTGCACCTACAACGTCGCCGGCTCGACCCTCCCGTGCACCGGGACCAACCCCATCAACTCCACCGACTCCGCGTTGGTGCTGAACCTCACGCCCAAATCCGCCACCGACCTCGGACTGACCGGCTACGCGGCCAAGATGTTCCCGCTGGCCAATGTGGCGCTCGCCAATGACAACCCGCTGGGCGCCGCGGTGATCACCGCCGGCTCGGGCTTCGACGGCACGACAGCCACCGGCAAGGCCCAGGGCGACGCGCTCTATCAGAAGATCTACGGCCAGTTCGCGCCGGACGTGACGGGCTCGCAGCGCGCGCTTGTCGTGGCGCTGACCGACCAGGCGACCGGCGCGGTCGGCGCGCGCCAGCGTGCGCTTCGCATGTATGCGGGCCAGAACGGCGACGCGACCCTGTGGGGCCAGGAGTTCACCGAGCGCCTGAATGTCGGCAACCAGACGGCGGCCGGCGGCTTCAACGACTCCGGCTTCGGCTTCGCGCTGGGCATGGACGGCGGCGCGCCCGCCAGCGGCCGTTACGGTCTCGCCTTCACCTTCTATTCCGGCGACACCAGCGAAAAGGATCCGCGCGACACCAAGACGACGTCGCAGTGGTACATGCTGACCGGCTACACCGATTGGCGCGGCCGCGGCTTCTTCTTCGACAGCCAGCTGTCCGTCGGTTACGGCAGCGTCGACGGCCAGCGCTTCTTCGACTTCGGCGGCGTCTCGCGCACGGCCGACGGCAAGCGTTCCGCGGAGCTGGTCTCCGGCGGCGCCACCGCGGGTGTCGCCATGACGGCCGGCGGCACCGTGATCATGCCGCAGATCAGCATCGACGGCATGGCGATGCGCGAGGAGAGCTACACCGAAACCAACAACGGCCAGACCACCAGCAACGCGGTTGACGGTTTCGATCTGGCGGTCAAGCAGGAATACAACCAGTCGCTCCGCGCCTTCGGTGGCATCGACCTCCGCCAGGACATGAACTTCGGCGACTTCTTCCTGCAGCCTGAACTGCGCGCCGGTTATCGCTACGACTTCCTGAACGCGGCGCAGAAGCTGGACGCCCAGTTCGTCTGCTCGACGGTCTCGCAGTCGGCGGGCGGTTGCGGCGACACGGCGTTCTCCATCACCGGTCCCGATCCGGCCAAGGGCAACGTCGTGTTGGGCGGCAGCATCGCCACCACGACGGGCGCCTGGTCCATCGGCCTGAACTACGACTACATCCGCGGCCTCGGCAACGGCGGCGGCCACGACAGCGTCACCCAGGACGGCACGATCACTTTGGTGGGCCGGATCTGATTTCAACCCTCCCTCAAGGGGAGGGTTTAACTGCGGGCCACGTCCAGCAATCTCTCGACATCCGCGTCCGGCGTGGCGAACGAACACACAAGCCGGATCAACGTGCGTCCCTCGACTGAGGGCGACCAGTCGTAAAACTTCGCGCCGCCGTCGCGCAGCTTCGCCGCCAACGCATCGGGCACCAGCGCCAGCACGGCATTGGCTTCGGTGGCGTGCGGGATGGTGACGCCCGCGATCTTCGACAATCCGCCGGACAGCGTCTTCGCCAGCGCGTTCGCATGCGCGGCATTGCGCAGCCAGAGCCCACCTTCCAGATAAGCGTCGAGCTGGGCGGAGACGAACCGCATCTTGGAGACGAGATGGCCGCCACGCTTGCGCCGCAACCCGAAATCCCGCGCCGAGGCGGGGTCGAAGAAGATCGCGGCCTCCGCCATCAGCGCGCCGTTCTTGGTGGCGCCGAACGAGAGCGCGTCGACGCCCGCTTGCCATGTCAGCTCCGCGGGCGAACATCCCAGATGCACCAGCGCATTGGCGAAACGCGCGCCGTCCATGTGCAGCTTGAGGCCGCGCGCGTGGGCGCGTTCGGCGATCGCGGCGATTTCCTCGGGGCGATAGACGGTGCCCAATTCGGTGGCCTGTGTGATGCTGATGGCGGACGGCTTGGCGCTGTGCACGCCGCTTTGGAAATTGCGCAATGCCGTGTCGATGGAGCCCGGCGTGAGCTTGCCGCCGTCGCCCGGGATCAGCGCCAGCTTGGCGCCGCCGGTGAAGAATTCCGGCGCGCCGCATTCGTCCACCGCGATGTGGCTCTTCTCATGGCACAAGACCGCGCCATAGGGTGGGCAGAGCGCGGAGAGGATGAGCGAATTCGCGGCCGTGCCCGTCACCACCGGAAACACCGCCACGTCGCGCAGGAACAGGCGGGAGAAACGCGCGGTTACCCGGGCGGTCAGCGCGTCCTCGCCATAGGAAACGGCCGTGCCGTCCGCCGCCGCCATGACCGCGGCCAGGATCTCGGGTGACGCACCGTAAGCATTGTCGCTGATGAAGTTCATGGCCGCTCCTTACCGCAACTCGCGCCCAAAGGCTCTAGCCATCGCCGGTTTTTGATGCTGCAATCGAAGGAGCGGTATGGGAGAGAACATGGCCGATCTGGACACCTTCCGGGCCGAGACCCGCGCCTGGCTGGAAGAGAACTGCCCGCCTTCGATGCGCGGGATGGGCGGCGGCGCTTTCGAGGACGACGCCGTCTGGGGTGGCCGCAAAGCCGTCTACAAGAACCCGGACGCGAAGCTCTGGCTCGACCGCATGGGCGCCAAGGGCTGGACCGCGCCGACCTGGCCGGCCGAGTACGGCGGCGGCGGCCTCCCGAAAGACGAAGCCAAGGTGCTGACGCAGGAGCTGGGCCGCATCAAGGCGCGCCCCGCGCTGCTCTCCTTCGGATTGTGGATGCTGGGGCCGGTCCTGCTCGAATATGCGAATGAGGAGCAGAAGAAAGAGTATCTGCCCCGCATCGCGCGCGGCGAAATCCGCTGGTGCCAGGGCTATTCCGAGCCGGGCGCGGGATCGGACCTGGCTTCGCTCAAAACCAAATGCGAGGACGAGGGCGACCACTTCCTGATTAACGGCCAGAAGGTGTGGACTTCCTATGCCGACCAGGCCGACTGGATCTTCTGCCTGGTGCGCACCGACGCCACGAAGAAGCATGAGGGCATCTCCTTCGTGCTGTTCGACATGACGACGCCCGGTGTGGAAGCTCGCCCGATCAAGCTGATCTCCGGCCAGTCGCCCTTCTGCGAGACCTTCTTCACCGATGTGAAGGTCCCCAAGAAGCAGATGGTGGGTAAGCTGAATGGCGGCTGGGAGATCGCCAAGCGGTTGCTGCAATACGAACGCCAGAACATCTCCTCCGGCGGCTTCGGCGCCGGCGGCGGGATCGAGCTGGAGGATATCGCCAAGCATTATGTGGGCGAGGAAGACGGCGCCATCGCCGATGCCGATCTGCGCGCGCGCATCGCCGCCCATCGCATGGAGGCGCGCGCCTTTGCGCTGACCGTCAAGCGCGTCGAGGAAGAATCGAAAGCCATGAAGGGCCCGAGCCCCGCGGTGTCGATCATCAAATACGCCGCCGCCAAGCTGAACCAGGAACGCTGCGAACTGATGGTGGAAGCCATGGGCACGCAAGGACTGGGCTGGGACGGCGAGGGCTACAATGCCGGTGAGATCGCCGCCATGCGCGGCATGCTGCGCTCCAAGGGCAATTCCATCGAGGGCGGCACCAGCGAAGTGAATCTGAACGTGATCAGCAAGCGGGTGCTGGGCCTGCTCGATCATCAATGAAACGCGCGCCGCGAAGAGCGCCGTTGGAGGAAATATGTCTGAGGATCCCTTTCGCGCCGAAGCGCGCGCCTGGCTCGCGGAGAACTTCCCGCCGTCCTTGAAAGACCGCGACGTCTCGATGACCGTCATGGCGGGCATGACGCTTTCGGGCGACGCCAAGCTCTGGCAGGAACGCATGGGCGCGAAGGGCTGGGGCACGCCGACTTATCCGGCGCAATATGGCGGCGGCGGGCTCAGCGGCGCGCAGGTGAAAGTGCTGCAGCAGGAAATGGCGCGCATCGGCGCCAAGAATCCCATCGGCGGCATGGGCGTGATGATGTTCGGGCCCACTCTGCTCGAATACGGCAACGAGGCGCAGAAATCCCGCCACGTCCCCGGCATCGTCACCGGCACTGTGCGCTGGTGCCAGGGCTATTCCGAGCCCAACGCCGGTTCCGACCTCGCGGCCTTGCGCACGCAGGCCGTCGATATGGGCGACCATTATCTCGTCAACGGCCAGAAGGTCTGGACCTCGGGCGCGCAATTCGCCGATTGGTGCTTCTGCCTCGTGCGCACCGACAATTCGCGCAAACATGAAGGTATCTCGTTCCTGCTGATCGACATGAAGTCGCCCGGCATCGAGGTACGGCCGATCAAGCTGATCTCCGGCCACTCGCCCTTCTGCGAAACCTTCTTCACCGACGTGAAGGTGCCGAAGGAAAACCTGATGGGCCCGCTGAACGGCGGCTGGACCATCGGCAAGCGCCTGCTGCAGTTCGAGCGCGCCGGTTTGGGCAGCGGCGCGGGAAGCGCCGGTCGCGGCGGCGCCCCACAGGGCATCGACGAGGTCGCAAAAACCTATGTGGGCGTGGACGCCAAGGGCCGCATCGCGGATCGCGAACTGCGCGCCCGCATCGCGGAGCATCAGATGAGCGCGCGCGCTTTCCAACTCACCATCGCGCGTGCCCAGGCCGAAGCGAAAGCCAACGCCGGCCCGAACCAGACGACTTCGATTATGAAGAATGCGGGCTCGAAGCTGCAGCAGGAACGCGCGGAGCTACTGTTGGAGATCATGGGTGCGCAAGGCCTCGGCTGGGAAGGCGAGGGCTTCACCCGCGAGGAGATCGACTCCACCCGCGCCTGGCTCGGCGGCAAGGCCGTCACGATCTACGGCGGCACCTTCGAAATCCAGAACAACATCATCGCCAAGCGCATCCTTGGCCTTCTCGATCACCAATAAGAAATCAGCGGCAGGACAACGACCATGGCAGTGCTCTCCGAAGAACAATCCATGCTGCGCGACGCGGCGAAATCCTGGGTCAGCGAGAAATCGCCCGTCACCGCGTTCCGCAAGCTGCGCGACAGCGGCAATGCGGATGGCTTCGACCGTGCCGCGTGGAAAGAGATGGCCGATATGGGCTGGGCCGGCATCCTCATCCCGGAAGAATTCGGCGGTGTCGGCATGGGCTATCTGACGCTCGGCCTGGTGCTGGAAGAAACCGGCCGCACGCTGACCGCCTCGCCGCTGGTCTCCACAGCATTGGTCGCGACCACCGCGCTATTGCTCGGCGGCACCGACGCGCAGAAGCAGGAATGGCTGCCGAAAATCGCCGACGGCTCCGCCATCGCCACGCTCGCTGTCGACGAAGCCCCGCATCACGCGCCTGAGCGGCTTGCCTTCGAAGCGAAGAAGACGGGCGGCGGTTACACGCTGAACGGCAAGAAAGTTTTCGTGCTCGACGGCGCCATCGCCGATCTCATCATCGTGGCGGCGACGAACGGGTTATTCCTCGTTCCGGGCAATGCGTCCGGCCTCACACGCACCGCGCTGAAGACGGCGGACAGCCGCGGCGCCGCCAATCTCGAATTCCACAATGTGGAAGTCCCCGCCAGCGCCATGATGAGCGGCGACGTGCTGGATGCCGTCCTCGACCGCGCCCGCGCCGGCCTCGCCGCCGAAATGCTGGGAGCCGCCACGCAAAGCTTCGAAACGACGCTCGACTATCTCAAGACCCGCGTGCAATTCGGCCAAGTGATCGGCACCTTCCAGGCGCTGCAACACCGCGCCGCCAAGATGTTCACCGATCTCGAACTCACCCGCTCCTGCGTCGAAGCCGCGCTGACCGCCATCGACAAAAACGCCAACGACGTTGCCGCGCTTGCCTCACTCGCGAAAGCGAAAGCCAGCGACCTCGACCACCTCGTCTCCAACGAAATGGTCCAGATGCACGGCGGCATCGGCATGACCGATGCGCATGACGCAGGGCTTTATCTCAAACGCGCCCGTGCAGCCGAGGCAACGTTCGGCGGAGCATCGTTCCACCGCGACCGGTATGCCAGATTGATGGGATACTAAAACCGCCCTCCCTCAAGGGGAGGGCGGTTACTCCGCTGCCACGTCCACCGCGCCGGCAAGCTTGTACGACGCCAGCGCTGCCAACTCGTTGACCACTTCGTCGCCCAGCCTCGTCGCTTCGTCCTTGGCGCGGGCGGCGCGGGAGATGGCGTCGACGTGCAGCGTGATGACCATGCGGTCCGGCGTCTGGTTGCGGCGCGCCGAGGTGTCGAGATAGTGGCAGAGCTTGTTGGCGATGCGCCCGGCCGCGACCAATCCCACCATCTCGGCGAAACCGCGAATCTCATGGGCTTGGGCGAATATCTCCGGCACATCGCCGGCCTGCGCCGCGCGTTCCAGCGCGCTCACATACTCCAGCACCACGTCGCGCAACTGATTGACGCGCGCCAGCATCGCGCGGTTGGCGCGCTTGACGGCCGTATCGCTGCGCAGCAGGGCCGCGAACGGCGCGGCGTCCACCGCCCGCATCAGGGGCGGATAGGATTTGGCGTCGATGAATTGCGCTTTGCGCTTGCGGGCGAACATGCGGGCCTTGTCTATTGGATCACGACGTCGTCGTCGAAATCGTCGTGCCGGCGCCAGGGGCCGGGATAGTCTTCCATGCGGTGGCGCCGGCGATCGGGGCCGAAATAGGTGTCGCAGCGCACGAAGGGGCGCGGGCGGTCTACGATCTCCGCGATGCGCACCAGCAGGCTCTGCACCGTGATCGGCTTGGCGAGAAACTCGGTGACACCGGCATCGCGCGCCGCTTCCACGCGCGGGCGTTCGGTATGTCCGGTGATCATGATGATGGGCACATACGGATTCGGGCTGTCGGCGCCGGTGCGCACCATGCGGGTGAATTCGATGCCATCCACCGGCTTCATCGAGAGGTCGGTAAGCACGAAATCGGGCTTGCGCTCGCGCAGCTCCTTATACGCCGACGCACCGTCGTTGCATTCATAGACCTGCTTCAGGCCCAGCGCGTGCAGCAGCGAGCGCAGCAGCGTGCGCATATGCGCGTTGTCCTCCACGACGAGCGCCTTCAGGTAATCGAATGCGGCAGCGCTCATCGGCCACCCGTTTTGCGGGCGCGTGATGCTTGCGGCATGCGGCAAGAAGGCTGCAAAATCGTCGCTCCCCCAAAAGTCCGACGTAGGGGAAACACGCTATGATCGTCTGGTTAGCAAAACCTTAGCGCCAGTGAAGGAACTCTCTGTTGCAGGGCGACATGACATTCGCGGCGCGGCTCCGCCTGGGGCTGGTGCTGGCGCTGAAGGCGTTGCGCACGCCGGTGGCCTTCGGCGCGACCGCAGTGGTGGAAGATGCGCAAAACCGCGTACTTCTGGTGCGCCACTCCTACATGGAAGGCTGGCATCTGCCCGGTGGCGGCGTCGATGCGGGCGAGCCGCCGGCCGAAGCGGTAATACGCGAATTGCAGGAGGAGGTCGGACTGATACGCAGCGCACCCCCCGAATTTCTCGGCCTCTACACGCGGCGGGTGGGCTGGGCGACCAACGTCATCGCGCTCTACCGGGTGCGCGAGGCCGTGCTGGACTTCAAACCCAACCTCGAAATCCGGGAGATTCAGTTTGCCGATCCGGGCACGCTACCCCCCGGCGCCACCGCCGGCACGCGGCGGCGAATCAAGGAATTGCACGGGGGCGGCGCGCGGAGTCCGTATTGGTGAGAATTTTCCTCCCCCGTAAACGGGGGGAGGAAAGAAGTTCAGACCGGATCCCAGCCGAACGTGCCCGTGGTCGGCGCGAGGTCGAAGAAGCTCGGCTTCAACGCGGGCATGCAGTGGTTGGCGATGGTCTCCGGCGTCCAGCCTTCGACCTTGCCGATGCCGCGGATGGGGCGCGGCTGGCTCATCAGGAACACCTCGTTGCCGCGCGCCACGAAGATCTGTCCCGACACGTCCTTGCAGGCGGGCGAGGCGAGCGACACGGCGAGCTGCGCCACCTGGTCGGCGCGCATCATGTTCTTCATGCGGTCGACGCGTTTGGCGGCGGCTTCGTCCTTGATGGGGATGGTGGCGATCATGCGCGTCCAGGCGAAGGGCGCGATGGTGTTGGAACGAACGTTTTTCTGCGCGCCTTCCATGGCGAGGATGCGCGACAGGCCCACGACGCCCATCTTGGCCGCCGCGTAATTCGCCTGGCCCACATTTCCGATCAGGCCGGAAGTGGAGGTGAAGAGGACGAACGAGCCCTCCTGCTGCTCGCGGAAATGGTTCACCGCCGCCTTGCAGACGTTGTAAGCACCCTGCAGATGGACATCGATGACCTTGTCCCAGTCCTCGTCCGTCATCTTGTGGAACATCACATCGCGCAGGATGCCGGCCGGGTTGATGATGGCGTGCAGGCCTTTGTAGGTGTCCATCGCCTGCTCGATCATGTGGGCGACGCCGGCCTTGCTCGTCACGGAGTCGGAATTCGACACGGCCTCGCCGCCGGCCGCCTTGATCTCGCGGGCGACCATCTCGGCCGGGCCCGCGGAGCCCTCGTCGCCGCCGGCCACCGCACCGCCCAGATCATTGACGACGATCTTGCCGCCTTCCCGTGCAGCCAGCAGCGCGCATTCCTTGCCGATGCCGTTGGCGCCACCCGTGACGAGAACGACCTTGCCATCCAACACGCCCATGTATACCTCCGTTGACTTCCCGATTTTCCCGGCGCGGAGCCTATGGCCCAGGACACGAACGAGGCAAGCTGGTCGATCCGCGCCGAGATCGCGGCGGATGTGCCCGCCATCGATGCCCTGGTCGAGCGCTGTTTCGGTCCCGGCCGCTACGCCAAATCCGCCTACCGGTTGCGCGAAGGCGTGAATGCGGTCGCGGACCTCTCCTTCGTCGCCATCGAGGACGGCATCCTGCGCGGCTCCGTGCGCTTCTGGCCGGTCGCAATCGGCCCGTCGCACGTGCTGCTGCTTGGCCCGCTCGCGGTGGAGAGCGCCCAGCGCGGCCGCGGCATCGGCGTGAAGCTGATGGAGACCGGCATCGCCACGGCCCAGGCCGGCGGCTGGCCCAGCATCGTGCTGGTGGGTGACGAACCCTATTACGCCCGCGTCGGCTTCGCGAAGCTGCCGCCCAGCCGCGTGAAATTCCCAGGCCCGGTCGACCAGTCCCGCGTGCTCGGCCTGTCGCTCCAGCCGAACGCACTGCTCAACCTCTCCGGCGAAGTCCGCCGGCCGCATCTCGATGATCCCATTTGCGCCAGCGGCGCCGCCACGAGGACGCCGTGACGCCCTTTTCGATTCTCGGTGGAAAGCCTTGCGAGCTGATCTCGCCGCTTCGGCGCGCCGATTGCGTGGCGCGGCTCAAAGAGAGCGTCGGTTCATTTTGGAATCCGCTCTCGTCAGCGGCGGTGGCCGGCACCGTGCGTGACGGCGCCATTACGCTGCGGAGAAATATGCGGTACCGCAATTCGTTCCAAACTTTTTTGCGCGCGCATCTATCCGACGATCCACAGGGCACGCGGATATCCTGCCGCTTTGGGATGCATTGGATCATACAGATATTTCTGATCGCCTGGTTTGGCGGCGTGCTGTTTTCGGGATGGTCGATCGCAACCCAGACCATTGCGGAGGCGCATGGAAATGTCCTGTCAGGCCATGTTTTGATAGGTGTTTTCATGCCGGTGCTGATGGCGTTCTTTGGTGTCCTCATCACGCTGATGGGCCGCTTCTTCGCTCGCAATGAGCGGGACGAACTGCTCGCTTTTCTTCGCGAGACACTCAGCGCGCGGGATGTCGTGAACGCCGTTTCGCCGGTCGCGGACTAGCGCCCTTCCATCCGCCACGCCAGCAGCAGCGAGCCCACGATCAGGAGTAGCGCGAGCCAGGCGGGGAGCAGCGGTTGTTGCTCCACGCTTGTCACGCGATAGGCGTTGTTGGCGCGCAACCCGATCCAGTTGTCGCCGGAGGCTGTGCTGCCGGGCGAGACGCGGCGGATGTCGGGCATTCCGTCCATGAGCCAGTGCACGCTGCCGCCGGTGGCTTTGGCGGGGCGCTTCAGCAGTTGCTCCGTCGCGCGCATGTCGGAGACTTCCTTGGGGTTCAGCGGGCCGGAGGCGGCCACCGCATTGAGCGTACCGTCCGTGACGCGATAGAGACCGAGTTCGTCGGCTTTCGACGAGGCGCGCCACAACCCGGGCTCCAGCTTGGTCAGCGGCATGGTGATCTGCTTGCCCGACGGCACGGTGAGCGTCACCGGCTTCACCGTGTCGGCCATGCTGTGGCGCTCGATGACGATCTGTCCGGCGGCGATGGTGGCGGTGAGGCGCTCTTCTTCCAGCTCCGGCTCCTTCATCGCCCAATGGGCCATGCGGCGCAGCAATTCCGCGTCCGGTCCGCCGCCGTCATAGCCGCGCGCCCAGAGCCACGCCTGGTCGGAGAGCAGCTCCGCCACGCGGCCTTTGCCGACGCGGTCGAGCACCAGCAGCGGCTTGTCGCCCGGCCCGCTCATCAGGGTCTCGCCGGAGACGCGATTGCTGTCGATCAGCCGGAACCACTTGCCCCATGTCGGCGGCTTGCCCGGCGTGTTGGCGCCTTCGAGGTCGCGCGTCACGGGATGGGCCATGCCTTGCGCCGTCACCATCGGCTTGAAGGGCTGGTCGATCACCTGTCCGGTCGCCTGCGCCGGCAGCACGGCAGACAATGGCGTGCGCGCGATGCTCTGCGGTCCCGCGAGTTCGGGCCCGGAGGAGGCGAGCAGCGCGCCGCCGTTTTCCACGTAACGGGCGATGTTCTCGAAATAAGCGAGGGGCAGGATGCCGCGCTCGCTGTAGCGGTCGAAGATGATGAGGTCGAACGAGTCCAGCTTGTCGAGGAACAACACCTTCGTCGGGAAGATGATGAGCGAGAGCTGGTCGATGGGCGTCGCGTCCTGCCGCTCCGGCGGGCGCAGGATCGTAAAGTGCACCAGATCCACAGCCGGATCGGCTTTCAGCAGCGAGCGCCAGACCCGTTCGCCCGCATGCGGCTCGCCGGAGATGAGGAGCACGCGCAGCCGGTCGCGCACACCATTGACGGTGACGACTGCGCGGTTGTTCTGCAGGCCCAGTTCGGCGGGGCCGGGTTTCGCCTCCAGCTCCACGACGTTCTCGCCGCCATGGCCGATGGAAATACCGATGGGCGTGTCGCGGCCGGTGGGGACGGTGCGCGTGCCCGCATCTTGTCCGTCCACGCGCACGGCGACTTGCGCACTGCCGCCCGGCGGCGAACCGAAATCGTCCACCCGCACGGTGATGTTGGCCGTCTGCCCCACGATCACATAGCGCGCCGCGCCCACCACGGTGAGCTTGCGGTCGCGCTCGCCGCGCTTGCCGACGATGAGGGCTTGGAGCGGCGCGCGCATTTGCGGCTTTCCCGGCGGCACGTCGTGGACCTGTCCGTCCGTGATCGCGATGGCGCCGGCCACGCGATCCGGCGATGCATCGGAGAGCGCGGTGGAGAGGGCTGCGAAAAGCTGCGTGCCGCTGTCCTCGCCGGGCGGCGAGGTGACGTCGGCGACGCGCACTTCCAGACTCTTGTCGCCAGCGAGCTTGGCCTTGATCGCTTCGGCAGCCTTGTCCGCCTGGGCGCGTCGGCCGTTGGTGTCCATGCTGGGCGAATGATCGACGATGAGGGCCACGATGTCGGGCAGGCTCTGGCGGTTCTCATGCACCATCAGCGGCCCCGCCAGCGCGAAGATGGCGATGGCAAAAGCGAGTGCGCGCAGCCACGCGCCGCGTGCGCGCAACATCAACGAATAGGCGAAGACGAGCGCCGAGGCCGCGATCAGCACCCATAGCAGCCACACCGGCACATGCGGCGCGAAATCCAGCGAGTAGGTGAGCGCGCTCAATGGCCCAGCCTCTGCAGCAGGGCAGGCGCGTGCACCTGATCGGTCTTGTAGTTGCCGGTCAGCGCATACATCACGACATTGATGCCGAAGCGCACGCTCATCTCGCGCTGCTCCTCGCCGCCGGGCGACACATCGTGCAGCGGCTGTCCGCCGGCATCGATGGCCCAGGCGGCGGCATAGTCATTGCCGCCGATGATGACGGGCGAGACGCCGTCTCCGCCGCGCGCGGGCTCCGGCCCCACATCGGGATCGGGCGGCGGCAGCTTCTCCACCCACACCTTGCTGCCGATCCACCGGCCGGGGAAATCCTGCAGCAGGTAGAACGTCTTCGTCAGCACGTGATCCGGCGGCACGGGCTCCAGCGGCGGCAGGTCGAGCTTGGCGACGAGGCGGCGCAAGGTCTGCTCACCGGGAGAGTTCGCGCCGCGCGTGGGGCCGAGTGTGAGGTCACGCGTGTCGAACAGGATGGTGCCGCCATTGCGCATGTAATTGGCGACGCGGCTCAGCGCGGCCGGCGACAGATCCTTCTCGCGCGGATCCATCGGCCAGTAGAGCAGCGGGAAGAAGGAAAGATCGTCGCGGTCGAGATTGACGCCAATGGGCTCCAGCGGCGCGTAAGAGGTGCGCGCCTTCAGATAGGCGCCGAGCCCGGTCAAGCCCGCCTTGCTCGTCGCGTCCACATCGGGAAGCCCGGTGATGACGTAAGCGAGCCGCGTATCCAGCGCCGCCTTCATGTCGAAGCTGTCGTCGGCGCGCGCGGCGTAGGGATGGATGATGAGCAGCGTCAGGATCACGGCGGCGGCGCGGCGCGGCAGCACATAACCGCGCAGCCAGAGCGAGAGGATCGCGTCGAACAGCACGATGAGGATCGCGAGAGCCAGCAGTGGCGCTTCCAGCGCCAGCGCGGCTTTGCCGGTATAGGTCTCGACGCGTTGGCCGAGATCGCCGAACGGCAGCAAGGTGTCGCGCGGGCCCACGGCATTGATCGCGACCTGCGCGCCTTCGCTGCCATAGAGGCCGGGCGGATGGGTGGGCGACACCACCACCTTCGCAAGATCGCTGCCGCGCACCGGCAATACTTCCGGCGGCGGCTTGCGCGCATGGCCGAAGCCGTCGAGCGTGGTGTAGGGCGGATAGACCGCGCTGGCATCCGTGCCCATGTCGGACGGGCGCGCGCCGCTGGAGAGATCGATCACCCGCTTCAGCATGTCGAGATAGAGGCCGGAGAGCGGCAGGTTCGACCAGGCGGGGCTTGCGGTCACATGGAACAGCACGATCCAGCCCTTGCCGCGCTGCACGGCGGTGACGAGCGGCGTGCCGTCCGTAAGCCGCGCCCAGGTCTTTCCGCCGAGATCGACGGAAGGCTCGGCCAATATCTGGCGCGAGATGGTGACTTCGGCGGGAATGGTGAGGCCTCGGAACGGGCTCGCATCGGGAAACGGCGCCAGGTGCTGCGGCTGCGCCCAGTTGAGCGCGCCGCCGAGATAACGGCCGCCGAGGCGCAGCTTCACGGGGATGAGGTCGTCCACATTCTGCGTCATCCGCCCACCGGCAAAGCGCACCAGGATGCCACCGTCTTCCACGAAATTCGCAACATGGTCGTAATCGTCGCCGCTGATCTTGCCGATATCGGCCAGCATCAGGATCGGCACGTTGCGATTGAGCGCGTCGGAGATCGAACCGCGATGCACATCGGCGTAAGGCGACAGCGCGCGTTCGAGGTAATAGACGTCCGAAAGCAGCGGCTGCTCGCTGTCGAGATTGCTGGCGGAGACGAGGCCCACCGCGCGCCGCTTGGCGCTCTTGTCGAGCAGGCGCACGGCGCCGGCGGAATCCTCGCTCGCCACCACGATGCGCTCGGTCTCGTTGCGCACTTCCAGCGGCAGGGAGATCTTCGTCACCGTCTCGCGCGCATGTTGTTTGAACGAGAACGGCGCGCTCGCCAGCACCTCGCCATGCGCGCCGATGGCGTTGACTTGTCCCACGCGAACCAGCCCGGTCTCGGGGCGGATCACGGTGACGCGGAAACCATCCGCCTCATTGCGCTCCGGCTTCAGCGCCAAGGGCCCGCGCGCATCGCCATAGATGGTGAGATGACCCAGATGGTTGAGCGCGTCCGCCGTGGCGCGCGCCGTGCCGTCATCGATGCCGTCACTGAGCCAGAGGATGTCCGCGCCGCCGAGATTGGCTTTGGTGAGCGCGGCGACGGCGCGCAACCGGTCCGCCTTGTAAGGCTGCGGTTCGAGATCGCGCGCGGTGCGCGAGGCAGCGCCCGCGGAGAGCAGGCTGATGGAGGGTGCGCGCGGCCCCGCCGTCGGCACGATGGCCGTGGCGCGTCCGCTGCGCGCGGCGCCCGCCAATGCGTCGGAGATCGCGGCATCGCGCGCCTGCCAGCCATGCGCCGCCGTCCAGCCATTGTCGACGAACAGCACCAGCGGCCCACGGCTCACCTGTTTCGGCGCCTCGCCGATGGTGGGTTCGGCGAGTGCCACGATCACCAGTGCCGCCGCCAGCAATCTGAGCGCCATCAACCACCACGGCGTGCGCGCGGGCGTCTCTTGCGGCGCATTCAGTCCCAGCAGCAAGCGCAGCGGCGGAAACACCACGCGGCGGGGCGCGGGCGGCGTCACGCGCAAGAGCCACCAGATCGCGGGCAAGGCGATGAGGGCCCAGAGCAGCCAGGGCGTTGCGAAGGTGATGGTGCCGAACAGAGCCAAGGCTACGCCATCCGCATCCGCGCGGGCTCGCCGCCCATGTCCGCATAGAGTGCGACAAGCGCCGTCTCGGGCCGCCGGTCGGTGCGATGCGCCAGATAGTGCCAGTTGAGCTTGCGCGCCATGGCGCTCAGGGTTTCGCCATGGGCGCGGAAGCGCGCGCGATAGGCGGCCTGCACGGTCTCGGCGCGGCCGAACACTTCGCTTTCGCCGCCGGTGGCCGATTCAAAACGCGTGCGGCCCATGAAGGGGAAATCCTCCTCCGCCGGATCGACGATGTGCACGAGATGGCCGGTGAGGCCGGAATGCGACAGCCGGCGCAACGTCTTCTCGATCTCCGACAGCGGCGAGAGGAAATCGCTGAGCCAGACGAGTTGCGAATTCTTCGTCACCGGCGCATCCGGCGGCAACGCCGCATCGGACGGCGCCATGTCGGCCAACTCATAAGCGATGCGGCGCAACGGCGCGCGCCCTGTCGCGGGGCCATGGCCGTCACCCAACAGCGCGATGCGTTCGCCGCCGCGCACCAAGAGACCGGCCAGCGCCAGCGCCAGCACCGTGGCGCGCTCCAGCTTGCTCGCTTGCGTGCCTTGCGACTGGAAGCGCATGCCGGGCGAGCCGTCGCGCCAGAACCACACCGCTTCGGCCGCTTCCCATTCGCGCTCGCGGACATAGAGGTGATCGGTCTTGCCCGATTGCCGCCAATCGATCGCGGCGCGCGGGTCCTCCGGCGCGTAGTGGCGGAACTGCCAGAAGGTCTCGCCCATGCCAGCCTTGCGCCGTCCATGCACGCCGAGGCTGACGGAAGAGGCGAGCCGCTCCGCCGCCACCAGCAAAGGCGGCAGTGCCGAGCCAAGGGCTTCAGCCTGTTCGCGGACAGAATGTCCGCCAGCCGAACTCAAAGAAGGCTCCGCGCCAGCCGCGCGATGACGTCGCTGACGGTGGTGCCTTCGGCGCGGGCGGAGAAGTTGAGCGCCATGCGGTGGCGCAGCACCGGCTGGGCCAGCGCCGCCACGTCATCGACCGACGGCGCGAACCGTCCGTCGAGCAGCGCACGCGCGCGCACTGCCAGCATGAAAGCCTGGCTGGCGCGCGGGCCGGGGCCCCAGGAGATATAAGGACGCAGCGCCGGATCGCCGCTCTCGTCAGGCCGCGCGGCGCGCACCAGACGCAGGATCGCGTCCACCACCTTCTCGCCCACCGGCAGATGGCGCACCACGTTCTGCGCTTCCATCAGCACTTGCGGATTGCAGAAGGCCTGCAGCGCGCTCTCTTCGCCAAAGGTGGTGGCGAGCAGCATCTTCTTCTCGGACTCCGCGTCGGGATAGGAGATGTCGATCTGCAGCAGGAAACGGTCGAGCTGCGCTTCCGGCAGCGGATAAGTGCCTTCCTGCTCCAGCGGGTTCTGCGTCGCCAGCACGTGGAACGGCTTGGGCAGGTCGTAGCGCTGCCCCGCCACCGTCACATGCTTCTCCTGCATCGCCTGCAGCAGCGCGGACTGGGTGCGCGGGGAGGCGCGGTTGATCTCGTCGGCCATCAGGAGCTGGGTAAAGACGGGTCCGTTGATGAAGCGGAAGGAGCGGCGATGGTCGCCGCCTTCCTCCAGCACCTCGGAGCCGATGATGTCCGCCGGCATCAGGTCCGGCGTGAACTGGATGCGCTTCCAATCCAGCCCCAACACGATGCCCAGCGTCTCCACGAGGCGTGTCTTGGCCAAGCCCGGCACGCCGATGATGAGGCCGTGGCCGCCGGCCAGCAGTGTGATCAGCGCCTGGTCCACCACCTCGCGCTGGCCGAAGATGACCTTGCCGATGCCCTCGCGGACTTTTCCGAAGATGGCCGACGCCTTTTCGGCCTGGGCCGCGGCGTCATTCTGGACCGTGTCGTTCATGGCGATATCCTGGGCGATAATCCTGCACCCCAAAAGCGGCGGTAACGGGGGCTGATGGTTAGCAAAAGCGGCATTTGCCGGACTGTTCCTGCACGCTTATCCTCGATTCGGCCTCGATTCAGGACAGCGGCAGGTTTTTGTGGCACCGCACAGGCGCTGGCGCAACCGCCCAGCCCCCGCAAATCGCCGTGAGAGACGCACGTGACGGACGGATTCACCATTGGTTTGGCAGGGTTGCAGCGCGAGCTGGCCACCCGCTATCGCCTGCCGCCGGTGGAGAAATGGCACCCCACCCATTGCGGCGAGATCGACATCCGCATCGCCCGGGACGGCACCTGGTTCCATGAGGGAACGCCCATCGGACGTCGCGAGCTGGTGCGGCTGTTCTCGACCATCCTGCGGAAGGACCCGGACGGTTTCCATCTCGTCACCCCGGCCGAGAAGATGCGCATCCGGGTGGAGGACGCACCCTTCCTGGCCGTGCTGCTCAGGGTAGAAGGCGAGGGCCGCGACCAGCGCCTCGTCTTCACCACGAATGTCGGCGACGAGACGGTGGCGGGGGCGGACGATCCCATCCGCGTCGAGACCAACGCCGAGACCGGCGAGCCCGCGCCCTATGTGCACGTGCGGCGCGGATTGGAAGCGCGCATCTCGCGTACGGTGTTCTATCAATTGGCCGACATGGCCGTGGCAGGCGAGGGCGAGTTCGCGGGCCAGCTCGGCGTCTGGAGCCAGGGGCGGTTCTTTTCTCTCGGTTATCCGCAATGACCGACGCATCCGAAGAATTGGCGCGCCGCATCGCGCGCGACGGTGTCGAGCCTCTGCGTGCCCGCCTGCTGCACACACCGCCCGACTTGCCGCTGGTGCCGCGCCGTGGCGATTACGACCTCAATCCCGGCACCAAGCCCACCGAGGCGCGCAACCTGAAGCCCGCCGCTGTGCTCTTGCCCATCGTGCTGCGCGCGGAGCCCACGGTGCTCTTCACGCGCCGCACCGCCACGCTCGCGCAGCATGCGGGCCAGGTGAGCTTCCCCGGCGGCCGCGCCGAGCCGGCCGATCTGTCGCTGGTGGAAACCGCCTTGCGCGAGACGAAGGAAGAAACCGGTATCGGCGCGGAGCATGTCACCGTCGCGGGCTTTCTTGACGCATACGAGACCGGCACCGGCTTCGCCATCCTGCCGGTGGTGGGGATGCTGACGGAAGGTTTCGCGCTGCTTCCCGAACCGGCGGAGGTGGATGAGGTGTTCGAAATTCCGCTCGCCTTCATCCTCGATCCATCCAGCCGAAGATTGGACAGCCGCGAATGGCAGGGCCGGCGGCGCGAATTCTATGTCTACGACTATGAAGGCCATTACGTTTGGGGCGCGACGGCCGCGATCCTGTCGAATTTCTCGGATAGGATGCGGGCATGAGGCTGGATCCCAAACGCCACGTCTGGATGGTCGCGCCGGACACGCGCGCGGTTCTCGACGCGCTCGGCGAAGCGCGCTTCGTCGGCGGCGCGGTGCGCAATGCGCTGATGGACAAACCCGTCGCCGATGTCGATATCGCCACGCCACTGCCGCCGGATGAGGTCATCAAGCGGCTGAAGGCAGCAGGCCTCGGCGCCGTGCCCACCGGCATCGAGCACGGCACCGTCACCGCGATCTCGTCCGGCAAACCCTTCGAGGTGACGACCTTGCGCCGCGACGTGAGCACCGATGGCCGCCGCGCCGTCGTCGCCTTCACGCGGGACTGGAAGGAAGACGCTTCGCGCCGCGACTTCACCCTGAATGCGCTCTACGCTACGGCTGACGGTGAGATCTTCGATTATTTCGGCGGGCTGGAGGATCTGAAATCCGGCCGCATCCGTTTCATCGGCGATGCTGGCGAACGCATCCGCGAGGATTTCTTACGCATCCTGCGCCTGTTCCGCTTCCACGCCTGGTACGGCCAGGGCGAACTCGATGCCGAAGCGTTGCGGGCGTCGGCCGCCGAGAAAGCTGGTCTCGCCAAACTCTCCGGCGAACGTGTGCAGAAGGAAATGCTCAAGCTGCTGGCGGCCGACGATCCCATCGCCGTGCTGCGCGCCATGGCGGCATCGGGAATTCTCGGCGAGATTTTGCCCGGCCAATCCAATATCGCGCGGTTGGAACGTCTCGTCACCATCGACCGGGACAATTTCTTCACGCCCGATCCGCTGCTGCGGCTCGCGGCGTTGCTCGACGGCGGCGCGGAAGAGGTCGCCGAACGGTTCCGGCTCTCCAACGCAGATCGCGACCGGCTGGCCGATCTCGTCGGCGCGCAGGAGAAGGTCGTCTCCTACCTGTCCGTCCGCGAAGTGCGCAAGCTGCTTTATCGTTTGGGCACGCAGCGTTTCCGCGACCGTGTGATGCTGGGTTGGGCGGAAATGGGCAAGCCCGCGACTTTCACCCAATGGCGCGCGCTGCTCGCAATGACCGACAGTTGGGTTCGCCCGAAATTCCCGCTCGACGGCGGCAATGTGATGGCGGCGGGCGTGCCGGAAGGCCCGTTGATCGGGCGTATCCTCAAGGAAGTCGAGGATTGGTGGGTCGATTCCGATTTCATCGAAGACGAATTCTCCCTCGCCGAACGCCTCAAGGCTGTCGTGCAGGGAATGGGCTACTGATGCTGACGCTCCTCGACTCGCTGTCGCTGCCCGGCAATCCCGCCAAACAGAACGAGGACTCGTTCGGCCACATCGCCAACGCGGCGCTCGTGATGGATGGCGCGACGGGCCTGTGCGACCCGCTGATGCCCGGCAAGAGCGACGCCGCCTGGCTCGCCACCTTCGGCGCGCGCCGCATCATGGCCTATGCGCGCGACGGCGCCTCCGCGCGGGAGGCCGTGACCGCTGCTTTGTTCGACGCGCAAACTTCCTACGAAGCGTTGCGCAAGCGCGCACCGGTCGCGACCTATGAGATTCCGTTCGCCTCGATGATGCTGATCGTGCTTAACGCGACCGGCTTCGAGGCCGCATGGTTCGGCGATTGCGCCGGACTGGTGAAGCGCCCCGATGCGCCGCTCGAAGTGTTGGGTGTGGCGTTCGAAGCGCGCGGGCTGGAGTCATCACGCGTCGCAAAGCTCGCCAAAGCGCGCGGGCTCAACCCGGCGGGCGATATCAACCGTCCGGAATTTCTCGAGCCGCTGCGCAAAGCGCGCAATCTGGTGAACACCGATAAGGGTCACTACCTGTTCGGCCCCAACACGATCGCGGCCGATCATGTGGCGAGCCGCCAGGTCGATGCGCCGGCGGGGACGAAAGTGCTGCTGGCGTCGGACGGGTTTCTCGCGCTGGCCAGCGATTACGGGCGCTACGACGCCGAAGGGCTCATCGCGGCGGCCCAGGCGAAGGGCTTGAAGTCCCTGGGCGAGGAATTGCGCGGCATCGAGGCAGGCGATCCTGAAGGCATCGCATATCCGCGGTTCAAGACCAGCGACGACGCCACGGCGGTCTTGGTCGAGCTGGGCGGCTGATCGCCGCGATAGAACAAGTCCAGCCCGCCGAACCAGATCATTCGTATCGCGACATAGACCACGATGATGAGGCCCGCATAGCTGAGCCAGGGATGGCGCGCGAGCAGATTCGCGATCATCGCCGCCGCCACGCCCATCAGCGCGATGGAGAGCACCAGGCCGATCCCCAGCACCAGCGGGTGGTTCATCGCGGCGCCGGCCACTGCCAGCACATTGTCCAGCGACATGGAGAGATCGGCGACGACGATGCGCAGGATGGCGAGGCGCACATGCTTGGTGTCGAGCGGCGGGCGCGGCTGGGCATCGACCTCGCGGCCGGAGATGGTGTGCAGGCCCTTGGCTTCGTCGGGCGAGGGATGCAGGTCGCGATAGAGCCGCCACGACACCCAGAGCAGCAATATGCCGCCCGCGAACATCAAGCCGATGGTGTTGAGGATGGTGGCTGTAAGAAGCGCCAGGATGATGCGCAGCACCACCGCCGCGCTCATGCCCCAGAAGATCACCTTGCGGCGCTGGATGCTGGGGATGCGCGCCGCCGCCATGCCGATCACCACGGCATTGTCGCCCGCCAGCACCAGGTCGATCAGGATGACCTGCAGCAGCGCGACGAAGGCGGGTGAATCTTGCAACGCCTTAAGGCCAGCGGACTTCGGGCGGCATGGACATCAGGATGGCTTCCACATTTCCTCCCGTCTTCAGCCCGAACTGCGTGCCGCGGTCGTAGAGCAGGTTAAACTCCACATAGCGGCCACGGCGGACAAGCTGGTGCTGGCGTTCCTCTTCCGTCCACGGCTTTTGCATCCGTGCTCTGACGATGTGGGGATAGACGGCGAGAAAAGCCAGACCCACATCGCGGGTAAAGGCGAAATCCTCCTCCCAATTCCCGCTGTTCAAGTGGTCGTAGAAGATGCCGCCGATGCCGCGCGGCTCGCCGCGATGCGGGAGATAGAAGTATTCGTCGCACCATTGCTTGTAGCGCGGGTAGTAGGCCGGATCGTGGCGGTCGCAGGCCGCTTTCAGCGCGGCGTGGAATTCCTCCGCCGCAGTTTCATCGGGAAACATGGGCGTCAGATCCGCGCCGCCGCCGAACCAGTTCTTCGTCGTCACGATGTGGCGGGTGTTCATATGCACGGCCGGGATATGCGGGCTGCGCATATGTGTGATCAGCGAGATGCCGCTGGACCAGAAACGCGGATCTTGTTCCGCGCCCTCGATCTGCTTGGCGAATTCCGGCGAGAAGCGCCCGTCGATGGTGGAAACCATCACGCCCACTTTCTCGAACACGTTGCCGCGCATGGACGCGATCACGCCGCCGCCTTCGTCGCTACCGTCCTCGGTCTTGCGCGACCACGGCTTGCGGGTGAAGCGCCCGGCGGTGAGGCCAGCGTGCGTGGCCGCATACTCGTCTTCGATCGTCTCGAATTCGGCGCAGATGCGGTCGCGCAATTCCTCGAACCAGGCGCGCGCGCGGGCTTTGTCGTCGTTCACGCCGGAAACCCTCTCGTCTGCCGCAACGCTTCCCCCAGTACCATGGCGCCCGCCTGCGCCACATTGATGGACCGCAAACCCGGTCGTAGCGCGATCTTCACACGCGCATCCGCCGCCGTATGCACCTCTTCCGGCACCCCCGCGCTCTCGCGGCCGAGCAACAAGGTGTCGCCGGGCGCGAAGGCGTAGTCCGTGTAGGAAGCCTCGGCCTTCACCGTCAACAACACGAGCCGGCCGGAGAGTTGGGCCTGGAACGCCGCCCAGGAGTCATGGCGCGTCACGTCGGCCTTCTCCAGATAGTCCATCCCAGCCCGCCGGAACCGCGCCTCACTGAACAGGAACCCGCAAGGCTCGATGATGTCCACCGCCACGCCGAGGCACGCCCCCAGCCGGATCAAGCTGGCGCAATTGGGCGCGATATCGGGCTCGAATAGGGCGAGACGCATGCCGCACTTCTAACCGATTCCGGCGGGATGGCTTGAGCCCGTTGAGTGTGTGTGTTAGTGTGCACACTTATAGGAAGTGTGTGCCATGGGAAAATACGACAAGCTCGGCGAGCATCTGCGCGCCCAGCCCTCCGACGAAGTGCCGATGAGTTTCACGGAGATCGAAAGCATCATCGGCGCCAAGCTGCCGCCCAAGGCGCAGCATCAACGCGCCTGGTGGAGCAACAACCCCTCCAACAACGTCATGACCAAAGTCTGGCGCGACGCCGGCTTCGTGAGCGAACGCGTCGACATCGCGGCTGGGACATTGGTGTTCAAACGTGTGCAGAGCGAGGGCACGAACGTGATCAGACAACCCGCGACCGGCATGGCCGAGAACACGCGGGAGTTTGAGCCCGCGAAAAACGATGGCGAGAAGAAACCATATCGCTCACCTTTGTGGGGCGCGATGAAGGGCACCTTCACGATTGAGCCCGGCTGGGATTTGACGCGTCCGGCGATGGACCCCGATGAGTGGGAAGAATTGCTGGAAGCGAAACTCGCCAAGTACGACAGGCTTTTCGCCGATGCGAAGCGCGAGGGCGACGAAGAAAACGATAAGGGCAAAGGATGAGCCTTCCCATCCTGCTCGACACCTGCGCTGCGATGTACATTCTGGATCACAAGCCGATGAAGAAGGCCGCGGTCGAAGCAATCGATGCAGCGACCGATTTCGGCGGGCGCGTCTTCGTCTCGCCGATCACGGCATGGGAAGTCGGAATGCTCGTATCGAAGGGCAGGTTCCGGTCTCGCTACACGCCGGAGAAATGGCTTGAGCAATTGCAGGCTCTCCCAAATCTGGCGATGACCGCGATGCCGGCCGAACTGCTCATGAAGTCGAGCTTCCTGCCCGGCATTCCGCCGCGCGATCCCTGGGACAGAGTCGTTATCGCCACCGGCCGCGAATACGGCTATACCGTCATCACCTCGGACCGCGCGATGCTGGAATATGCGCAAGAAGGCCATCTCAGCGCACTGGAATGCTGATTGGCCTGCTTAAAGGTCCTTGAAAAGCCGCAGGAATTCTGCGGCATCGTGCCGCAAGACCCTCCACAGCCGGTTCTCTATTTTGGCCGCGAGATTCCAAGGCGCTCCGGGGATTTTCGGGATGGTGCGCCACGTCCTTTACCGCTTCCCCGAGGCGGCGATCAGAAGGTGAGCCAGTGGCCACGACGACAACGCCAGGGTCGACAGAACCGACGCGGCGCGACTTCCTCTATATCGCCACCGGCACAGCGGCTGCCGTGGGCGCCGGTCTTGTTGCGTGGCCGTTCATCGATCAGATGAACCCGTCCACCGCGGTGCTCGCGCTGGCCTCGATCGAGGCGGATATCTCGAGCGTCCAGCTGGGCCAGCAGGTCGTGCTCAAGTGGCGCGGCCATCCGCTCTTCGTGCGCCGCCGCACCCCCAAGGAGATCGCCGAGGCCCGCGCCGTCCCGCTTTCGGAGCTGCCGGACCAGGACTCGCGCAACGCGAACCTGCCGGACGGTTCGCCGGCCACCGACGCCAATCGCGAGTTCAAGCCGGAATGGCTGGTGCTGGTCGGCGTCTGCACCCATCTGGGCTGCACGCCGACGGTCTCCACCCCGGCATCGCCGGAAGGCGAGTATGGCGGCTGGCTCTGCCACTGCCACGGTTCGCAATACGACACCGCCGGGCGCATCCGCAAAGGACCCGCGCCGCAGAACCTGGCGGTGCCGCCCTATTCGTTCCTGTCCCCCACGCGCATCAAAGTCGGCTAACGGAGCCAATCATGTCCGGTCCTTCGACCTACGATCCGAAATCCGGCATCGCGCGCTGGATCGACCAGCGCCTGCCGCTGCCGCGGCTGATGCACGATACGATGCTGACCTTCCCGACGCCCAGGAACCTCAATTTCTGGTACACGTTCGGCGGCATCCTCACCTTCTGCCTGGCGGTGCAGATCGTCACCGGCATCACGCTGGCCATGCACTATGTGGCGAATGCCGACCTGGCGTTCGATTCCGTCCAGCGCATCGGGCGCGACGTGAATTACGGCTGGCTGATCCGATCGATCCACGCCACCGGCGCCTCGATGTTCTTCCTGGCCGTCTACCTGCACATGTTCCGCGGGCTCTATTACGGCTCCTACAAGGCGCCGCGTGAGCTGCTGTGGATCCTGGGCGTCTTGATCTACGTGCTGATGATGGCCACGGCCTTCTTCGGTTACGTTCTCGTCTGGGGCCAGATGTCGTTCTGGGGCGCCACCGTCATCACCTCGCTGTTCTCCTCGCTCGATCAGCTCATCCCGCATATGGGCACGGCCATCACCACCTGGCTGTGGGGCGACTTCGCGGTGGGCGACGCCACGCTCAACCGCTTCTTCTCGCTGCACTACCTGCTGCCCTTCATCATCGCGGGCGTGGTCGGTTTGCACATCTGGGCGCTGCATGTTCCGGGCAACAACAACCCGCTCGGCATCGACGTGAAGGGCCCGCAGGACACCGTTCCGTTCCATCCGTACTACACGGCGAAGGACGCGTTCTACCTGGCGCTCTTCGTGCTCTTGTTCGCGGGCTTCGTGTTCTACGCGCCGGATTTCTTCGGCAATCCGGACAACAACATCCAGGCCAACCCGCTCGTCACCCCGCCGGACATCGTGCCCGAATGGTACCTGTTGCCGTTCTACGCGATGCTGCGCTCGGTGCCGCAGAAGCTGTTCGGCGTGCTAGTGCTGTTCGGTGCGATCGGTACCTTGGTGTTCATCCCGTGGCTCGACACTTCCAAGGTCCGCTCCTGCCGCTTCCGCCCGCTGATGAAGCAGTTCTTCTGGCTCTTCGCGGTCGATTGCGTGCTGCTCGGCTATCTCGGCGCGCAGTCGGCGGATGCCGCCTGGCATCTGGGTGGCGTGGACGTTCCCCTCGTCTGGGTCGCGCGTCTCGGCACGCTCTACTATTACGGCTTTTTCTGGGTGATCATGCCGCTCCTCGGCATCATCGAGAGACCGAAACCCCTGCCCGACAGCATCGCGCAAGCCGTGCTGGCGCCGGCCGAGTAAGGAGACGGATATGCGCTTTCTTCTCCCGCTCGGTATCGCTGCGGCCCTTGTCGCCTCGCAGGCGGCGCTCGCCGCCACCGGCGATCCGCTTCCGCCCGTGGATCAGCATTGGAGCTTCGAGGGCCCGATGGGCCATTACGATCGCGCCGAGCTGCAACGCGGCTTCCAGGTCTACAAGGAAGTCTGCTCCGCTTGCCACGCGCTGTCGCACATCGCCTTCCACGATCTCGACGAGGCGGGTGGTCCCAGCTTCAGCGAGAAGCAGATGAAGGCCATCGCGGCCGGCTACAAGGTACCGGCCGGTCCGAACGACAAGGGCGACACGGTCGACGACAAGGGCAACCCGCTGACGCGCCCCGGCATCGCGGCCGACGCGTTCCCCGGCCCGTTCCCCAATGAGCAGGCAGCCCGCGCGGCCAATGGCGGCGCCTTGCCGCCAGACCTCTCCATGGTCGTCTCCGCCCGCAATGGCGGCTCGCGCTACGTCTATTCCATCATCACCGGCTTCCATAAGACGCCACCCCCCGGCTTCAAGGTGATGGATGGCAAGTACTTCAATCCGTACTTCCAGGGCTGGAACATCTCAATGCCGCCGCCGCTCTCCCCCAATCAGGTGAGCTATGCCGACGGCACCAAGGCGACCGTGGAGCAGGAAGCCCATGACGTCGTGACCTTCCTCACCTGGGCGTCCGATCCCAAGATGGAAGAGCGCAAGCATCTGGGCTTCGAGGTAATGGCGTTCCTGATCGTGCTGTCGGGCATGCTGTTCCTCGCCTACCGCAAAGTCTGGAAGGGCATGCACTAATGCGTTTCGATCTCCCCCTTGCGGGGAGGTCGTAAAATGCGGAACGCATTTTTCGGGTGGGGGACTCTCCGCCCAGACGTCCCCACCCGAAAAAGCTTCGCGCTAGCGCGCTACGCTTTTTCGACCTCCCCACAAGGGGGAGGTCAAGTCTTGTGCTAGAACCCCCCATGACCAAAACCGTTCTCGGAATCATCGGCGGCAGCGGCGTCTATGACATCGCGGGCCTCGCCAACGCGCGCTGGCAAAAGGTGGATTCGCCCTGGGGCGCGCCGTCTGACGAACTGCTGTTCGGCACGCTCGATGGCGTCGAGATGGTGTTCCTGCCGCGCCACGGCCGCGGCCATATCCAGTCGCCCACCTCCATCAACTACCGCGCCAATATCGACGCGTTGAAACGCGCCGGTGTCACGGACGTGATTTCCGTCTCCGCCTGCGGCTCGCTGAAGGAAGAGTTGCCGCCCGGCAGCTTCGTGATGGTGGACCAGTTCATCGACCGCACCCACAACCGCGAGAAAAGCTTCTTCGGCCCCGGCTTCGTGGCGCATGTCTCCATGGCCCATCCCGTCTGCCCGCGCATCTCGGCCGCGCTCCACGAGGCGGCGCAGGAAATCGACGTGCCCCGCGCCATGGGTGGCACCTATCTCGCCATGGAAGGCCCGCAATTCTCGACGCTGGCCGAGAGCAATCTCTATCGGAGCTGGGGCTGCTCCGTGATCGGCATGACGGCGATGCCCGAAGCCAAACTCGCCCGCGAGGCCGAGCTTCCCTACGCCATCGTCGCCATGGTGACGGATTACGATTGCTGGCACCCGAGCCACGACCACGTCACGGTGGAACAGGTCATCAAGGTGCTGACAGCGAACGCCGAGAACGCCCGCGCCCTTATCGCTCGCGTGGCGCCCAAGCTGGGCCCGGAGCGCACCCCGTCCCCCGGCATCGACAACGTCCTCGACACCGCCGTGATCACATCGCCCGACAAGCGCGATCCGGAACTGTTCGCCAAGCTGGATGCGATTGCGGGGCGCGTTCTGAAGCGCTGAGGAGCAAGCCTTGCATCCGCCGCGCGTTCCTCTCGATTTCCGCCAGCAGTCCCTGGGCTACGGCCACACCCGTTTCCTCGACCGCGACACCGGGATGTTTTGGCCCGGCCTGGTGTTCCTGCTCCTCGTCGTGTGGTGTTTGTGGCGCGCATTCCAACCCGGCGGCGAATTCTCCAGCCGCTGGCCGATGCCGCCGATAGACCGCGATCATCCCATCCTGTTCTGGACGACAGCGGCGGTTTATGTCGCGATAGGGTGTGGTGCGCTCTATTTCTGCATCTGCGGGCTATTCGGTATGTCGCCCGGTCTTTAAGGCTGCCACCAGCGCCGCAACGTCGCCTTCCGGCACGAACGTTACGCCCGGCTGCTCGGGTAGGCCGCACGCTCGTGTCGCGATCACCGGTACGCCGGCGGCGAGCGCCTGCAGCAGGCGGCGCGGGGCATCTTCGAGAAAAGCAGGCTGTACGACGCAAGTGACGCCGTTGAGCCAGTTGTTGCTGCGCAACGTGTGCACTCCGCTCCAGAAATCCGCGCCTTCCAATTCGTTGCCGCAGAGAGCGACTTCGAGATCGAGTGCGCGGGCGGCGTCGCGCAGTTCGTAGGCGCCTTTGCGGGCGAGTGTCGGGCCGGGGAAGGCGATGCGGTCGCGGATAATGGCCACTGCGCGCGGTGCGGCGGGCGGCATGTGCCAATCGAGCAGGAGGGCGCGCGTGCCGAACAGGCGGGCGGTCTCCGTGTGCGGTGTCACGATCGTGTCGGCGGCGGCGAGTGCCGCGGATTCGGCGGCGACCAACGCGGGATCGGCGCGGAAGTCGGCGAGGCTTTTGCGCTCGGGATGCGCGCGCGATGCCGCGTCGAGGCGCGACTGGATTTCGGCCATGGGCAGACGCGTCATCAGCACGGAGAATTGGCGGCCGCCGAGATGGCCCAGCCGCCACAGATGCGGCAGCAGGGATTGCGCGACGCAGATCTCCGTCACATCCGGCGTGAGGTGGCACGCCAGTCGTCGCGCGATGCGTGCACTGCCCGCAAGCTCGGCCGCGCGGCGCTGTGGTGCGGTTTTGGCCGCGCGTTGCGAGAGACCGCGCAGCATGGCGGCGAGGGTCGTGTCGTGCGCGGCGAAGAGCGGATCATCGTCCTTACGCGTGCTGGCGATATAGGCGCGGAATTCCGGCCAGTCCTCGTCCATCAGGAAAGCGGTGCGGCCCGTTGGCGCGGACCGGTGTCCTTCGTGACGGAAGCATGACGTTTCGGCACAGGTACCGCAGGTCTCCGCCGCTTCGTGCGCTGGAACGAACGTGACATCCGGCGCGGCAAAAGCGTCCACGCCCACCAGCTTCACATCCAGCGCGTCGCGTTCGACCATCACGCGCAACACCAGCCGCCTTGGCGCGCGGAAACGCAGGTCGACATAATTCCATGCCACCGTCGCATCGCGGCCCTGCGCCGCCGCCGAGCCGGGCACGATGCGCGAATGGGCATGACGCTCCACGATCTCGCAGCCAGCCTGCAAGGCCACGTCATAGAGCGCGTTGGAGAGCTGGCAGAGGCCGCCGCCGGCGCTGGGCACCAGGCAACCCTCGCGCAGCATGCGTCCGTCCACGAAGCCGCGCGCGCGGGTGGGCGCGCCCATCTCGCGCCAGAAGCTGAAGACGCACCCTTGCGGAACGATCGTTCCATCCAGCGCCCGGGCGGCCACGCGCAGATTGTGGACCTTGCCCCATTGCATCGCGCGCTCCGCCGCCCGCGTGTCGCCCCAGAGCGGCGTGCGCGAATACCCGGCCACCGCATCGCCGTCGTCGCCGCCGCGCGCCAGACGGGCAGGGCCGGAGACGGTGTCCTTCGCCAGCCGCTCCAGCCGGAACAGCGCGCTCTTGGCCGCGAAAGCCAGCGCGCCAAGCCGTGTGGGCGGGGCAAGGCTCGCGGATCTTCGGGGCGGGGCGGCGATGTCGCTCAAGCGGCCATCCTTTTGCGGCTCCCACTTTCCGCGCGGAATAGGGCGAATGCGCGGCGGGGTTGGGATTCGCGGGCGATGGCAGTATGTATCGCGCTCGCACGTTCCGCCACACGAGGCCCAGATGGATTTCTCCGCCGTCATCCGCACCATTCCGGACTATCCCAAGCCCGGCATCATGTTCCGCGACATCACCACCCTGCTCGGCAATCCCCGCGCTTTCCGCCGGGCCGTGGACGAGCTGGTGCAGCCCTATGCCGGCGTGCGGATCGACAAGGTGGCGGGTATCGAGGCGCGCGGCTTCATCCTGGGCGGCGCCGTGGCGCATCAGCTTTCGGTCGGCTTCGTGCCGGTGCGCAAGAAGGGCAAGCTGCCCCACACCGTGATCGGCGAGGATTACGATCTCGAATACGGCAAGGACCGCGTCGAGATCCATTCCGACGCCGTGGCGAAGGGCGAAACCGTGCTGGTGGTGGACGACCTCATCGCCACCGGCGGCACCTGCTTCGCCGCGATCAAGCTGCTCGAACGCGCTGGCGCCAAGGTGCTGGGCGCGAGTTTCGTGATCGACCTCCCCGAACTCGGCGGCGCCGACAAGCTCCGCGCGCTCGGGATCAACGTGGCGACCTTGGTGAGCTTCTCGGGGCACTGAGATGTCGCCGGAACTGATCGCGCAAATTCCGGGAGCAGCGGAGCTGGCGGCGTGGTTCGGCCGCTTTCCCCGCTTCCACGACAGCAACGTGTACGACTTCACCCTGAAGGGCGACGGCAGCGGCCATTTCCGCATGGACGGCTGGAACATGACCAGCGAGACCGACGCCAAGGGTTATTTCATCCTGGAGAAGCATTTCACGGCCGTGATCGCATTCACCGACGCCACGGCCGTCAGCTTCCAGGATTTCTTGCCCGGCTGCGCGATCCTGAGCGATTTCCGGATTTCCCAGGAAGCGGACGGCTTCAAGATCGAATTCGATTCTTCTTACGGTTTCACCGGCTGGCTGAAGGCCGCGGCGATCGAAGTCACGTTCCAGCCCGGAAAAGCCGCGTGAAACAACGCTCCGCTAACCGCCGCAGGCACCGTCGGGATCAAGACCCGAGCCCGAGCACTCGATGTGAAATCCGAACCACGCCAGAATTTGCCGCCACATAGATTCCTCCGTCTTCAGCCGCTGCAGGTACCGTTGGGGTCCCTGTAAGTCGTGCATTCCAGATGAACGCCGAACCAGGCCAGAAATTCCATCCACATAAGTGCCTCCTTGCGTCCAAGAATTCGGTGCGGCGCGATCATCCGTTCGGGTCGACTTGTCCGCCGCAATCCGGAAGCAGTATCAGCCAGTCCCACATTCACGCCTCCCGTTCAGCCATCGGGATCTTTCACCATGCCGCAGTCCAGGAAGAACCACCTCGCGATCAACCGCCACATTCGCCACACTCCCATCGGAATGAGTTCCGCGCACCGCTAACCGCCGCAGGCGCCGTTGGGCTCCGTCACGCCGCTGCAATCGGGGTGGATACCGAACCAGGCGAGCAATGCTTTCCACATCTCAGCCTCCGTTTGGATCGAGCGCGGGACTGGCTTCCGATCGAAACCCGGGTAGCGAAAGAAAATATCGCCACATAAGGGCCTCCCGCGTTATGTCGAAGATTGGTCCCTGGCGGCGTTTGCGGTAAAGAGCCACTTCCAGGACCCCGGCAGGACCACATGAAGATCGACGGCAAGCCCTATCGCACCATCTGGCCGCTCGGCGGCGACGCGGTCGAGGTGATTGACCAGACGAAGCTGCCGCATGAATTTAAAACGCTGGTGCTGAAAAGCGCCGATGATGCAGCGCACGCGATCAAGGCGATGATCGTGCGCGGCGCGCCGCTGATCGGGGCGACGGCGGCTTACGGCTTGGCGCTTGCCATGCGCGAGGATTCGTCGGACGAGGCGCTGGACCGCGCGCATGACAGGCTGGCGGAGACGCGGCCCACTGCGATCAATCTGCGCTGGGCGCTGAAGCGGATGCGCGATGCGCTTCGCAATCATCTCCGTAACGAACGTGCCGCGCTGGCGTGGCGGGAAGCCGCCGCCATCGCGGACGAAGACGTGGACGTCTGTCGCTCCATCGGTGAGCACGGGTTGAAAGTGATCCAGGCGGCAGCGGCGAAGAAACAGCCCGACGAGACGCTCAACATCCTCACCCATTGCAACGCCGGCTGGCTCGCTTGCGTGGATTGGGGCACGGCGCTGGCGCCGATCTATAGGGCGCATGACGCAGGCATCAAGCTGCATGTCTGGGTGGACGAGACGCGACCGCGCAACCAGGGCGCTTCGCTTACCGCTTTCGAATTGGGCGGCCATGGCGTGCCGCACACCATCATCGCGGACAATGCCGGCGGCCTCTACATGATGAAGGGTCAGGTCGATCTCTGCATCGTGGGCACGGATCGCGTCACCAAGAATGGTGACGTCGCCAACAAGATCGGCACCTATCTGAAGGCGCTCGCGGCGAAGGACAATAACGTTCCGTTCCATGTCGCGCTTCCGTCATCCACCATCGACTGGACGATGGAGAAGGGCGCGGACATCCCGATTGAGGAACGCTCCGCCGACGAGCTTCTGAAAATGACCGGGCGTCTCCCCGGCGGCGGTCTCGCGACGGTGGAAATCGCCGCGCCCGGCAGCCCCGCCGCGAACCCCGGCTTCGACGTGACGCCCGCCCGGCTGGTGACGGGTTTCATCACCGAAAAGGGCACTTGCGCGGCGAGCGAGGAGGGCTTACGTGGCCTCTTTCCAGAACGGAAATAAGCCATGAAATCCCGTTGGTCCGACGCCGATGCCGCAGACTTTGTAAAACGTTACGCCGAAAAAGGCGTGAACGCGGATCTGGCACTGCGCACTTACACCACGCGTCTGTTGGGCGGCGATCCCAAACTGGTGCTGCATGGTGGCGGCAATACGAGCGTGAAGACCATCGCGAAGGACCAGCTCGGCGAGGATGTGGAGGTGCTCCACATCAAAGGCTCCGGCTGGGACATGGGCGCCATCGAGCCGCAAGGCCTGCCCGCGGTGCGGCTCGCCGAGATACGCCGGTTGCGCGCGCTGAACAAACTCAGCGACGAGGACATGGTCAATTTCCAGCGCATCAACCTGCTGGACGCGTCGGCGCCGAACCCCAGCGTGGAGACCTTGCTGCACGCCTTCCTGCCGCACAAATTCGTCGATCACACGCACTCCACCGCCGTGCTGGCCCTGACCGACCAGCCGGAAGGCGAGGCCATCGCGCGCGATCTCTACGGCAAGCGCATGGCCTATGTGCCCTACTTCATTCCCGGCTTCACGCTCGCCAAGGCGGTGGCGGATGTGTTCGACAAGCATCCGGATGTCGAAGGTCTGATCCTGCCGCGCCATGGCATCTTCACCTTCGCCGAAGACGCGAAGACGGCCTATGAGAAGATGATCGAATTCGTGACGATGGCGGAAGAGCGGCTGAAGCAGGATCGCAAGATGCTGAAGCCGGCCACGCTGCCGAAAGAGATCGCGCGCCTCGCCGACATCATGCCGATCCTGCGCGGCGCCGTCGCCATTTCGCGCGACGAGGCCGCCGGAACGGTGAAGCGCCAGATCCTCTGCTTCCGCAGCAATCCCGAAATCCTGGATTATGTGAACGGCGCGGAGTTGTCGCGCTATTCGCAAGTCGGCGTCGTCACGCCGGACCACACCATCCGCACCAAGAACTACCCCCTCGTCGTGCCCGCGCCGGAAGCGGGCAAGCTGCACGACTGGAAGAAAGACGTGGAGGCCGCGGTCGAGAAGTACGTCGCCGGCTATCACGCCTATTTCGCCCGGCATAACGAACGTGCCGAACCGAAGAAGAAAGAGCTCGATCCGCTGCCGCGCGTCATCCTGGTGCCGGGCGTGGGCCTGTTCGGCCTCGGCGCATCGGCCAAGGACGCGGCCATCGCCGCCGACATCGCGGAGAACACGGTCGAGGTCGTCGCCAATGCCGAAGGCGTCACCTCCTACCAGCCGATCAGCGAAGCCGACATGTTCGAGGTGGAATATTGGTCGCTGGAGCAGGCCAAGCTCGGCAAGGGCGCGGAGAAAGTGCTGGCGCGGCAGGTCTGCGTCGTCACCGGCGGCGGCTCGGGCATCGGCGCCGCCACGGCCAGGGCGATGGCGGCTGAGGGCGCGGAGATCGCCGTGCTCGACCGCGATCACGATGCCGCGGTGAAAGCCGCGAAGGCGATCCACAAACACGCGCTGGCGATTGCCTGCGACGTCACTGATCCCGCGGCCGTGAAAGCCGCCTTCGACAAGGTGGTGGAAGCGTTCGGCGGCGTGGACATCGTGGTCTCCAACGCCGGCGCTGCGTGGCAGGGCCGCATCGGCGAAGTCGATCCCGAAGTGCTGCGCAAGAGCTTCGAGCTGAACTTCTTCGCGCATCAGGCCGTGGCGCAAGCCGCCGTGCACATCATGCGCGCGCAGGGCACGGGCGGCTGCCTGCTCTTCAACACCTCCAAGCAGGCCATCAATCCCGGCAAGGATTTCGGCCCTTACGGTTTGCCGAAAGCCTCGACGCTTTTCCTGATGAAGCAATACGCACTGGACTACGGCAAGGATGCCATCCGCTCCAACGCCGTGAACGCGGACCGCATCCGCTCGGGCTTGCTCACCGACGAAATGGTCGCCGCCCGCTCCAAGGCCCGCGGCTTGAGCGAACGAGACTATATGGGTGGCAACCTCTTGGGCCGCGAAGTCTACGCGAGCGAGGTGGCCGAAGCTTTCGTCTACCTCGCCCATGCCGAGAAAACGACGGCGGCTGTGATCACCGTGGACGGTGGCAACATCGAGGCGAGTTTGCGGTAGTGGGCCAACTATTGAGGGTTATTTTTGCTGTCGAATATCACTTCCTTTTTGCCGGACTCATCGTCGGCAAGAAGCTGGTATTTGTCTAGGAACGCAGCATTCGAATAGTTGAATTTATTGTCTATCTCGCCGGTACGGATATCGACGAACGCTCCGACGGTTCGTCCTATTTGGTGCCTGACTCCCAATAGAACACGCTCATCGTCCGTTATATAAATACCTCCGGCAACACCGGTCGATAGATGTCGTTCATCGACTCCGCCCCTGGCAACGGGGACGTGGAACTGTATCGCAGCCGTCTCGTCCATTACACAATAGATACCTCTCAGGGCTGCATCATCGTACCAAAACGGCTCTCCTTCATCCCAGTATGGTCCGATTGATACCACTCCCGGATGTGAGCCCGTAGGCGATTGGTGGTTTATGCGCAGAAAGCGCACCAACTTCCCGCCTGACATGAATGCAGAGAAAATCGAGCCAGCCTTGAGCACCGTGGGCGACGAGGCCTTGAGACCAGATTTACTCAAATGCATCTTGATCTCCTGTGAGGCTGGCGAGTCCGAAACGGATGCAATAGCAAGACAATTATCCCCCATTCGCCCGGAACAGCTCCAGCGTGCGCTGGCGCGCGAGTGCCGCGCATTCCGCGTTGAAGTCGGTGCGGCGGTCGGAATTGAAGCCGTGGCCGGCGTCGTAGATGTAGACGGGCACTTCGGGATGCGCGGCCTTGATCTTGTCGATGGCTTCCATCGGGATGCCGTGGTCGTGTTCGCCGAAATGCAGGATCACGGGGCATTTGGGCTGCCAGTCGGCCATCTGCGCGATGTTGCCGCCGTAATAGCCGGACGCGGCGGCGAGGCCGTCGCATTGGCAGGCCGCGGCCCAGGTCACCGAGCCGCCGTAGCAATAGCCGGTGATGAAGACGGGGCCTTTGCTCTTCAGCGCATCGATGCAGGTGCCGGCATCCTTGATCGAGAGATCGAAGGGGTGCTCGCCGCGCGCGATCTTGATCGCCTTCTGGATGCTTTCCGGGTCGTAGCCCACCTGGAAGCCGGGTGCCTCGCGGTCGTACAGCGCGGGGGCGAGGACCTCGTAGCCCTCGTCCGCGTAACTGTCGCTGCATTCCTTGATGTGGTCGGTGACGCCGAAGATCTCCTGGATCAGCACCAGCCCGCCGCGCGGCGCACCTTGGGGCTCCACGTGATAGACGCCGATTTCGGCGCCGTCGCTCATCGTCATGGTGATCATCGTGCCGCGCGTCATGTCAGTCTCCGGAGGTTTTGTCCGGGCGGGACTGTGCAACAGCGGGGCGCCGCTGCGCAATCCTCCATAGCCAGCGCAGCAGAAACAGGCCGCCTATCGTGACCGGCAACCACGGCAGGATCTGTATGAGGAACTGGAGCACATCCGCGGTGCTTTGGGCGAGAAGTTCCATCGACGAATGCCAAACCTGCGCGATGGGATCGAAACCGCCGGGCGCGGCCGCGCGTTCGGCGAGCGACACGGTCAGCCTTTCGCGGGCCACGCGGTCGTTGACGTCTTGCTGCGCCGAGGTGGCGTCGTCGAGCGCGCTTTGGGCGGTGGACAATTCGCTCGCCGCCTTGATGAGGTCGTCAACGCTCAGGTCCTTGTGGTTCGCCAGCGCGGCGAGGCGGTCGCGATAGTCCTTGAGCTGCGCCACTTTCCGCCCGGCGTCGCCCGATTCCTGGGTGACGTTGGAGGCGGAGGTGGAACTCGCCCGCAGCTTGGCGTCGCCGTCCTTCTCGCCCGCGACCGGCGCCTGCAGCGCGTGTTCGTACGTCGCGATGGCGTCATGCGGCATCGCCACGGTGAAGGTGGCGCTCGTGCCGTCGTCTGATTTGTTCAGCGACGCCTCGACCAGCATGCAATGCAGCGCGGCGTCATGCTCGCAGCGGGCGAGCGCGCGCTGATAGCGCGGTTGCACGCTCGCTTGCGGCATCACCATGTCGAGGGAATGATTGTAGCTGAAGAGCTGTCCCGCGTTCACGGGCGCGGGCGCGTCCGGCGCCTCTATCGCGGCAGCGGTGAAGTTCGCGGCGCCGACGCTGCGTTGCGGCGAGACGAACAAGGCGCGCGGTTGGCCGGATGGCCCGCATCCCGCGAGCAGCAGCGGCAGCAGAACCAACGTGTAGCGCCAGCGGATCATGGTCTCATCCCCTCGAAGTCGGGGCTGAGGCTGAGGGCCAATTGCGGCGCTATTTCGGCCGCCGCTGCATGAAGCCTTTGCCAGTGAAGCGCATCACCAGTTCGCCGGCCTCATCGCGGGCTTCGTTGCGGGTTTTGATAAGGCCGAGTTCGGGGCGGGAGCGCAGCTCCACTTTCTCGAAGGTTTCGGAGGTGTAGGTCAGCGTCATGCCGGGGCGGACCGGCTTCAGCCATTGCATGTCCTCGAAGCCGGGCGACACGCCGGAGCGCTGAACCTTCACGCCGCCGCTTTCGGAGTCGCGCGCGCGGCTTTCGATGGCGAGCTTCATCCAGATGGCGGCGGTGTGCCAGCCGCTGGCGATGAGGCCGCCGAAGATCGAGTGTTTCGCCGCTTCCGGATCGATGTGAAAAACTTGCGGATCGTATTTGCGGCCGAAGCGGATGATCTCCTCTTCGGTGAAGGTGTAACCGCCGAGTTCGCGGCGCGTGCCGAGCTCCACGTCTTCCCAATAGAGCGCGTTCATGCGCGCCTCGCGAACATGGGCGTCATGGAGACGAGCGCCACCTGCTCCGTCTGGTTGAAGACGCGGCAATCGAAGGTGACATAACCGAGCGGCTTGTTCTGAGAGGCTTTGGCCTCGACTACTTCCGCCTCCACGCGCAGCACATCGCCCGGCCGCACCGGCTTCATCCAGCGCGCCTCGCGCGCACCGACGCCGCCGAGGTTCTTCGCCTTCAGCACCACGCCATCGGCGAACATCCGCATCGTCATGGCGCAGACATGCCAGCCGGAGGCGGAGAGACCTTTCAGCATCGAACGGTTGGCCGCGTCTTCATCCAGATGATGCGGTTGCGGATCGAACTCGCTGGCGAATTCGAAGACTTCTTCCTGGGTGACGGTGTAGGGCCCGCAGGTGAAAATGCGGCCGACGGTGAAATCCTCGAAGTGGAGAAGACCGGTCACTCCTCCCCCTCCTCCGGCACATGGAAATGGAAGGTCTTGCCGCGCGACTCCGGATCGTAGCCGGCTTCTATGGCTGCGCGGATTCCGGCGGCCACAATCTCCGGCGTGATCTTCAGCTTCTCCGGCAGATGCCACTTGCCGTTCATCTTGGTGCCGAGGAACGGATATTTCACCAGCAATTCCTTACGCACCGCATCTTTCAGACGGACCGACACCGTCACGCCCTGATAGTCGTTCTCCGAGCGCCATTGCGTCTCGCGCACGGTCGTCCAGACGAGCTCGTAGCCATCGACCGTGATCTCGGCCACGGCCTGTTTGGTGCCGCGCTTCACGCGTTGAACCGGAAATGCATCACGTCGCCATCCTGCACGACGTAGTCCTTGCCTTCCAGCCGGAACTTGCCCGCGTCGCGCGCGCCCGCCTCGCCCTTGCCCGCGACGTAATCGTCATAGGCGATGGTCTCGGCGCGGATGAAGCCATGCTCGAAATCGGTGTGGATGACGCCGGCGGCCTGCGGCGCGCGCGAACCTTTCGTTACGGTCCAGGCGCGGGTTTCCTTCGGCCCCACGGTGAAGAAGGTGATGAGGCCGAGCAGGTTGTAGCCCGCCTGGATCAGCCGGTTCAGGCCCGGCTCGGTAAGGTCGAGGCTGGACAGGAAATCCGCGCGCTCGGCTTCGGGAAGCTGCGCCACTTCCTCTTCGATGCGGGCGGAGATGGTGACGCAACCGGCGCCGATGCGCGCGGCCATTTCCTCGACCATCTTCGAGAACTTGTTGCCCGCCGCCGCCGAGCTTTCCTCGACATTGCAGACATAGAGCACGCGCTTTTCCGTGAGCAGGCCGAGCTGGCGGAACGGCTCGCGCTCCTCCGGCGTGAGATCGGCGAGGCGCGCCGGTTTGCCCTCGCGCAGCAGCACCAGCGCCTTGGACATCAGCGCGAACTGCTCCTTGGCTTCCTTCTCGCCGGATTTGGCTTTCTTCTCGATCGGCACCACGCGCTTCTCGAGGCTTTCGAGATCGGCGAGCATCAATTCGGTCTCGACGGTTTCCGCGTCGCCCACCGGATCGATGCGGCCCTCGACATGGGTGATGTCGTCATCCTCGAAGCAGCGCAGCACATGCACGATGGCATCGACCTCGCGGATATTGGCGAGGAACTGGTTGCCCAGCCCTTCGCCCTTGGACGCGCCGCGCACCAGCCCCGCGATGTCCACGAAGGTGATGCGGGTGGGGATGATCTGCGCCGATTTCGCGATGGCGGCCAAGGTGTCGAGCCGCGCATCCGGCACCGCCACGTCGCCCACATTCGGCTCGATGGTGCAGAACGGATAATTCGCCGCCTGCGCCGCCGCCGTCTGCGTCAGCGCATTGAAGAGCGTGGATTTGCCGACATTGGGCAGCCCCACGATGCCGCATTTGAATCCCATTATTCGTCCTTCGCCGGTTTCGGCTTCTTTTCCGGCTTCGTTTCCGGCGGCTTCGTCAGCAGCGCGACCTTGCTCATGAAGCCCACATCGTCGTCTTTCGCAAGCAAGGGCGCCGCTTCCGCGATGGCCGAAAGCATCGGCACCAGCCACTCCTCGTCGTCGCGCGAGAAATTGCCCAGCACATACCCGTGCACGCGATGCTTCTCGCCGGGATGGCCGATGCCGATGCGCACGCGGCGGTAATCCGGCCCGATGGCAGCGGTGATGGAGCGCGCGCCATTGTTGCCCGCGTCGCCGCCGCCCGTCTTCACCTTCAGCTTGGCGGCGGCGAGGTCGATCTCGTCATGCATGACGACGACTGCCTCGAGCGGCAATTTGAAGAAGCGCATCGCCGCGCCGACGGAGCGGCCGCTCTCGTTCATGTAGGTCACGGGCTTCAGCAGATGCACCTTGCGGCCCGCAAGCTTGCCTTCGCTGACGAAGCCTTCGAAGCGCGAACGCCAGGGGCCGAATTCGTGGCTCGCATGGATCGTGTCCACCGCCATGAACCCGGCATTGTGCCGGTTGCGCGCGTAGTCCGCGCCGGGATTGCCAAGCCCGGCGACGAGAAGCGGCGTGTCCGACATGACGCCTTACTTCTTGGGCGCGGCCTTCGCGGCGGCGGCAGGTGCTGCGCCCGCGGCCGGCGCGGCGCCGGCGGCAGGAGCTGCTGCTTCGCCTTCGGCGGCGGCAGGAGCGGACGCGGCGGCCGATGCGGCGGCGGCTGCAGCGCGCTGCTCTTCGATGACGCTGGTCGGCGCCACGATGGAGGCGATGGTGAAATCGCGCTCGCGCACGAGCGGCTTCACGCCTTCCGGCAGCGTCACGTTGGAGATGTGCACCGTGCCGTGGATGTCGAGGCCCGCGAGATCGACTTCGATCACGTCCGGAATGCTGTCGGCCGGGCAAAGCATCTCGATCTCATGGCGGATGATGTTCAGCACGCCGCCCTTCTTCAGGCCGGGCGACTCCGCCTGGTTCTTGAAGCGCACGGGAATGTCGAGACGCACCTTGGAGCCTTCGGCCAGGCGCATGAAATCGACATGCACGGGGCGGTCGCTGACGGGATCGATCTGCACCGCGCGCGGGATGACGCGCTGCTTCTTGCCGTCGATGTCGAGCAGGAACAGGGTGGTGAGGAACGTGCCGGTGCCGTAATGGCGCTCCAGATCCATGCGGCCGACGGCCACGGGCTCGGGCGTCACGTCGCCGCCATAGAGGATGCCGGGGATCATGCCCTTCTGGCGGGTCTGGAAGGAGGGGCCTTTGCCCGTTCCCGAACGCGCTTCCGCGCGCAATTCCTGCATCTGACGCATGGCATAAGTCCCTGATATATCGGCAAAATCCGCCGGTTCCACAGACCACCGGGCCCCTGGAAAGGCGAGGCTTTTACCGGAAGGGTGGCGGGATGGCAACCGGAAGGAGCTGGAACTAACTTACCCCCTCATCGTCATCGCCGGGCTTGTCCCGGCGACCCATACCCGCGGTGCTCGATCATGGTGTCGAGAGACAAGTTCAACGTCCTGATCGCCGTTTACACGATGGCGAGCGGCCGGCACGGAACCATCTACACCGGCGTCACTAGTGAATTGCCGAAACGGGTCTATCAGCACCGCGAAGGACTGATCCCGGGATTCACGAAAGCGCACGGTGTGAAAAGACTGGTCTGGTTCGAGCGGCATGAAAGCATGACCACCGCTATCCAGCGCGAAAAGTCGATCAAGAAGTACAAACGCGAATGGAAGATCAATCTGATCGAGCATGAGAATCTCTATTGGAATGATCTGTTTCCATCACTCATCGGCGTGAAACCGGACGGAAGTTTGTTGTAGCTCAACGGCTCAACAGCTCAACACGAAATTTCAAACTAACCCGTCATCGCCGGGCTTGTCCCGGCGACCCATACCCTCGGTCTAAGATCATCCTGCACCACTGCGGGTATGGGTGGCCGGGACAAGCCCGGCCATGACGGTTGAGGGTGCTACCGACCCGACCGCGATTTCTTTGTACCCACGAGTCGAACACCCGGCGCATCGCCATTGGTGAACTCGATACCGGCGCTTTGAAGCGCGGTGACGATTGCCTGTCGCGTCTCTGCCGCCACCTTTGCTTTGCTCTTGTTCGACTCGCAGCGTTTGACTGTCGGCACGGAGACTTTCGCGCGCGCGGAGAGTTCGGGCTGGGACATGTCGAGCAACGCGCGAGCGGCTCTAAGTTGATCGGCAGTGATTTTCACGCTTGATCTCTTTGGGACACTAAGGTATAGTTCAGACGGTATCGAATTTTCCTCTATGGGAGCAACGCGCCCAAGCCATGACGCGCGCACGGAAGAAACTTGTCCACAGGACAAAGCGGAGCGAAAAGGCCCTTCGCGCGGTCGTGAGCCAACGGCTTCTGGCGATGGAGGGGCCGTTGCGCCATGCGATCCATCTCTCGCGCGCGGTCATGATCGCGGACAATCCCGGCGACGACGAGATGGATGCCTTGTGCTTTGTGGCAGGTGAGGCCCTCTTGCGGCTCGAATTCGTCGAGAGCCAGCTTCGCGCGATCTTTGCGACGATGGATGGAAAAGCGGTGCCGGAGGAGAGCGACGCAGATTTCCATTTCTTCTGAACCTCCCCACAAGGGGGAGGTGCAAAGACTACGTCGGGTTCTCCAGGCTGAACATGCCCGTGTCGTCGTCATACGAGAACAGTTCGGCGAAGCGCGCCCAGCTTACGATGGCGCGCAGGGTTTCGTCGGCGGCGTCGGTCGTCATGTAGTCTTCGAGTTCGTCGACGAAGCGGTTCCAGGGGGCGGAGTGGCTTTCGCGTTCGTCCAGCACGCGGCGGACCAGGGCGGCCAAGGGCACGTAGCGGATCAACAGGCGCGCGAACATGCGTTTGCGTTCGTCGACTTCGGCTTCGGCGAAGCGTTTGCCGTTTTCGGTCAGCGTGATGTCGCCTTCGCCGATGTCGGCCAGCCTCAACATCTGCAGCGTTTCCGTCACGGGGAACAACTCGTCGATCTCGAGTTGCAGGTCGGAGGCGATCTCGGAGAGGTCTGCGGTGCCGTTATAGGGCGCGGCCGCCACGGCTTCGATAAGACCGGCGACGAGGTTGACGGAGACGCGCGGCAGGATGTGGCCGATGCCGGCGCGGGCGGCGTCCACCTTCTGCGACGGTTTGGCGGTGCGCTTGGTCGTCATCTCGACATAGATGTGGTCGACCAGTTCGGCGAAGGCGGGGTCGTTGCGGTCGCGTGGTTTGCGCAGGTCGATCTTGATCTCGGCGGCGACGCGGCCCGGATTGGTGGAGAAAAGGAGCACGCGGTCGCACATCAAGACCGCTTCCTCGATATTGTGGGTGACGAGGATCACGCCCTTGATCGGCAATTGTCCTTCGCTCCACAGCTCCAGGAAATCGGTGCGCAGGTTTTCGGCCGTCAGCACGTCCAGCGCCGACATCGGCTCGTCCATCAGAAGGATGTTGGGATGCACGACGAGCGCGCGCGCGAAACCCACGCGCTGGCGCATGCCGCCGGAAAGCTCGCGCGGATAGGCGCTTTCGTAGCCATCCAGGCCGATCAGGTCGATGGCCTCCAGCGCGCGTTTGCGAATTTCGGCGGGCGGCAGGCCCAAGGCTTCGAGGCCGAGCTGCACGTTTTCCAGAACCGTCAGCCAGGGGAACAGTGCGAAGCCCTGGAATACCATGGCGATGCCCTGGGCGGGGCCGTCCACGTCGGCGCCCATGTAACGAACGGTACCGGACGTCTGCGGCGACAGGCCGGAGATGATGCGCAGCAAGGTGGATTTGCCGGAGCCGGAGCGGCCGAGCAGCCCCACGATCTCGCCCTGCTTCAGGGTGAGTTCGACATTCTCCAGCACCAGCAATTCGCTGCCGCCGGAGCGCGGGAAGGCGCGGCGGACGTCGTGCAGTTCGAGAAGCGCGTCGGTCATAACTGTCTCCTCAAGCCAAATTTCTCAGGTCAGCCGGTATTTGCGTTCGGCATACCAATAGAGCGGACGCCAGAACACGCGGTTGATGATCGTCACCAGGAACGCCATCACCGCGATGCCGAGCACGATGCGGTGGAAATCGCCGTTCACCGTCGCCTGCTGGATATAGGCACCGAGGCCATGCGCCTTGATCGTCTTGTTGCCCCAGCTGACGAATTCGGCGGCGATGGCTGCGTTCCACGAACCGCCCGAGGCCGTGATCGCGCCGGTGACGTAATAAGGCAGCACGCTGGGGAAGGCGACCTTGCGCCACCACAGCCAGCCGCGAACTTGCAGGTTCGTGCTGGCGTCGCGCAATTCTTTCGGCAGCGCGGAGGCGCCCGCGATGACGTTGAACAATATGTACCACTGCGTGCCCAGCACCATCAGCGGCGACAGCCAGATATCCGGGTTCAGCGAGAAGCTGGCGATGGCGAAGACCGCCACGGGGAATAGCAGGTTCGCCGGAAACGCCGCCATGAATTGCGCGATGGGCTGTACGATGGCGGCGAGCTTGGGCTTCAGGCCGATGAGGATGCCCAGCGGCGTCCAGATGGCGCTGGCGATGGCGATCAGCACCACCACGCGCACCAGCGTGATGAGCCCCAGCCCCAGCGCCTTCAGCGCTTCGCTCCACGGCAAGGTGGCGCCGGTGAATTCGTAGATCTGCCACAGCGCGAAGGCGACCAGCGCGAAAACGATGAGATACCAGGAGTAATCGGCAAGCCGCGTCACCACCGGGCTCGCTTGCGCCACATGCTTGCGGCGCGGCGGGCTCAGCCGGTAGGTCCAATGCATCAAGGATTGCACCGGCATCGCCATCGCCTCGAAAATGCGCGAGCGGCGGATAACGTTCAGCATCCAGGATTCCGGCTCTTCGCCCGATTGCTCCTGGTCGATGCGAAAACGGTCCGCCCACGCCACCAGCGGGCGGAACATCAGCTGGTCGTAGATCAGGATCACCACGAGCATGGCGCCGATGGCCCAGAAGATCGCGCCCAGATCCTTCTGCGTGATGGCGAGCGCGATGTAGGAGCCGATGCCCGGCAGCGCGATCTGCGTCTTGCCCACGCTGATGGCCTCGGAATAGACCACGAAGAACCAGCCGCCCGACATGGACATCATCATGTTCCAGATGAGCGGCGGCATGGCGAAGGGCACTTCGATGCGCCAGAACCGCGCCCAGCCATTCAGCCGGAACACTTGCCCCGCTTCGATCAATTCCGTCGGCACGGTGCGCAGCGATTGGTAGAAGCTGAAGGCCATGTTCCAGGCCTGGCTGGTGAACAGCGCGAAGATGCAGGCGAGCTCGGCGCCGAACACTTTCCCCGGCGCCAGCGACAGGAAGAACACCACCGTCACCGACAGGAAGCCCAGGATCGGCACCGATTGCAAAATGTCGAGCAGGGGAATGAGCAGCGCGCCGGCCCGCGCGCTTTTCGCGGCGAGGGTGGCGTAGGTGAACGTGAACACCAGCGACACGCCCATGGCGATCAGCATGCGCAGCGCGGTGAGCAGTGCGTACCAGGGCAGCGCCGTCGGCGAGAGCGACAGCGGGCGGCTTGTGATGGTGGTCAGCGGCATGGAAAGCGTGCGGCTGCCCTGCGCGAACAGCACGATGAAGCCCAGCACCAGCACTGCGGCAAGCAGGTCCCACCGGCTCGGCAGCATGCGCCGAACCTCGACCGAGATCGGTGTCAGGAGCTTGCTTCCCAGCATGGGCATACGTCCGGCGAAAGGGCTAACGGCCGCACACGGATTGGTGCAGCCGGTTCGAGGCACTAAGCACTTTCACGCGAGCCGTGGAAGTGAAATCGGCGGGTGGGTTCTTAAAATAAAACCGCCCTCCCCTTGAGGGAGGGCCGACAATTTGCATGAGCGAAGCGAAGCAAATTTCGGGGAGGGGTCCTGCTCCGCTGGTGCCAGACCCCTCCCCGAAAAACGCTTCGCGTTTTATCGGCCCTCCCTCAAGGGGAGGGTGGGTTCTTTTTCTTTGTGACAGTTTTTCTGGTGACCACCTTCTTCTTCGCCGCCTTCTTCGGCTTCTCCACCGGCTGGCAGTGTTGCCAGGCCTCGCTGAGCAGGGCCTTGAGCTCCCTGGCCGAGACCTTGTCGATCTGCACGATTACGTTGGACGACTTACCCCACATATATTTGACGAAGGCTTTGGGGTCGGCTTCGAAGAGAAATTCCTTCCGCTCATCGGGCAGGTGCAGGAACAGCCCGTCCGGCCGCATGACGGCGAAGATGCGCTTGGTGGTGCGCCAGGCGGGGCGGTTCCAATGGTCGATCTCGCTGGTGCCGGGCAGGGCCAGCGCGAGCCTGCGGACGTCTTCGGGCGTGGGCATGGGTCGACCTCGTCGGTGGAGATGCTTTATCATCCGGAGGATTCAAGAGCCATCGGGTGGGGCATGCGACGGATTGTTGGCGGGGCGATTTTGGCGTTGGCGATGCTGGCGGAAGCGGGGGCGGCGGATCTTTCGCAGACAGGTCCTCTGGCGAGTTCCGAGGCCATCATGGGCGCCCGCGCCACCAGGCAGGACGGGTTCGAATTCACCGTCACGCCGAAGGGCGGCGCGGCGCTGACCGTGGACTCCTCGCCGGACGTCCAGGTCGTCTTCCAGGACCCGGTCAGTACCATCACGGACTACGCCTTGAAGCGCGTCATCCTGCTCAGGGACCAGGACAAGGTCCACGCCACCGTCAACACATCGCTCTACGCGCCGGTCGCGTTGCGGGCCGCCTCCGCACGGTCCTGGCCGGGCGAGCGCGCCGCGCTGATCAAGTCGGGCACGAAGGACAAATCGCTGCTTGATCCCTTCTGGCGCGAATGCGCGACGCAGATTCCGCTGGGGCCATCCAGCCTCGTGCGCCGCGCCGCGAAGGACGGCAGCGTGCACTTCCTGCATGGCGGCAAGGACGTCGCGTCCTACGCGCTCTCCAGGCAGACATTGACGAAAGATGAGAGCCTCGGCCTCGCGCGCTTCCTGCGCGGCAACACCGCGCTGCATCCCGCCATCATCGCTGATATCCAGAAGAGCGGCCGCATGCCCGCGCGCATCATGTATGCGCTTGCGCCATCCGCGAAGAAGCCGCCTGTCATGCTGACGTTCAGCGCGGCGCAGCCGGTCAAAGCTGTCTATCCCCTGCGCAAGGGCGAGACGGTGGTGCCGCTGCGTCCGGGCGCGAGCGTGTATGACACGACGATGGCCGCATTGCTGCCCGTGATGCAGGCGGCGCAGGCCGGCAGCGCGCCGGGCAAGAAGAGCCTCGCCGATTATCGCACCACCATCGATGCCGCGGTGAAGGCGAAGCAGCCTTTCCAGGCTGTGATCGATACGCTGGAGATGTCGTTCCAGTTCGGCAACGCCGCTATCGCCTGCGCAGACCCCGCGCCTGCCGATTGCCATGCGCTGAAGGATTTGCTGGCCGATGCGGCGGACGATCCGCGTGTCGCGGCTTTGAAAGCAGCACTTGCGCCCACGCCGCAGACGATGAATCAGGCCATCGCGAGCCTCACCGCGATGAAGCGCGACGATCTCGCCAACGCCTATGTGCTGGACGAATTCCTCGCCAACGATCTCGTCGCCGCCGGCCGTCCGGATGATGCACTGCCGCTCTTCGCCGCCGTGCTGAAAGACAATCCCTACGCGCCGGTGTTCTACAAGAACCTGGGCGACCTGTTGCGCGGCCGCGGGCGAGCCGATCTCGCCTGGTTCTGCTACGATCTGGGCCGTCAGCTTCCGGGCGGAGCCGCCGCGCTATCGTCCGTCACCGATAGCGAAGTGAAGCTTGAGAAGGATTACCCGCAGTTTTTCTGAAAATCATTTGCGGAGGACGACATGACCGGTCCGCGCGCGCTTTCCGTTGCGATCCTGTTCCTGTGTTCCGCGTCCGGCGCCTTCGCGCAAACAACGCCCGCACCTGATCCGTGGGTGGCGTGGAGCGACAATTTCAACAGCGTGATGACAGCCTGCACCACGGCGGCGCAAGCGAACTGCCTGTCGAAAGCCTTCACCAGCCGCGAGCGGCCAGCCGCCGCCGGAACATTCGTGATCGACGATCTCGCCCGCGACGTGCGCACCGCCGAAGTGCTGGTGCACCAGCAGCAGGCGAGCGACGCGATGTGGAAACTCTATGGCGTGGATTCCAGCGCCTATCTCGGCACCGGCTTCTCCGTGCCGCTGGTGGGCGTGGGCGCCAACAACTACGAAGCCGCCACCCAGCGCGAATTCTTCGTCCCCAATCTCTGCGCGGAGGCGCTCGACGCCACGCTCTGCCCGAAGAAAGACGCCGGCATCTGGACCTGGCATCTCACATCGCAACAACTGGCGCAGTGGGCCGACAAGCCGATCCTGAAACTCCTGCACACGGTCGCGCCGATGTCCGACTGGCGCGGCTTCACGCATCTGACGGCCGGCGAGAACGGCCCCAACAACCTTCCCACCCTCCTCATCCGCTTCGGCGCTCTGCAGCCCTCTTATTACAAAGGCACCTTCGGCCGCCCGGACGCGGTGCGCGTCTTCTTCGCCGATTACGACCAGACCCGCACCAAGACTCTGCGCGCCGCGATGACGGCCACCGGCGCGTCGACGCTGCTCGACAATCCCGATCCCACCAAGACCTTCTACATCTGGATCTACTCACCCGACGCGAACACGAAAGCGAGCGTCGCAAGCTGGAAAGAGTTGTTCCGGCTGCTGGGGACGCCCTGAGGGCGGCAACTCAACTCGCGTCAAGCGCGGCGGCTATAGCGGCCCACCCCTTTTGGAGGGCGGCCAAGTCATCCATCAGCGAGGTAGAGATGGTGAGCACCGGAAGGGCACCATCATACTCCATGCTCTCCAGCCCGTAGCCGACGAAGGCGAGCGCATCCGCCATACCGCACGCCCGATGCAGCGGCGTCTCCATCGCGGCAATCAGCGACCCGATCCGCGCGCGCATGTCGTCACGCCTGCCACGCAGCCGGCGGGCCATGGTATGATCTCCGAGTCGAGTTAGTAACAACGTACCTACCTTGAATGAGTGAAATTGGTATGTCAACCACAATTAGTAACAGAGTTACCATAAAGCCGGTTCAGTGCAAGATGGCGCGCGTAGGGCTCGGCATCGGCATCCGCGACGTCGCGCGCTTGGCGCAAGTTTCCCCCAACACGGTGGCGCGGTTCGAGTCCGGCGCGACCCTTCTGCCGCGCACGGTGGAAACAATCCAGCGCGCTCTGGAAGAGCAGGGCGCCGAGTTCACGAATGGTGACGCGCCGGGAGTGAAACTGCGAAGCCACGTACGTGCGACGCGCCCAGCACGCGCTCGTCGCCCAAGAAAATAGTAGGCTTCAACTGCGCTTGCAATTCAGAGTAATGCTCCATGGGAGTAGTTGTTGCGACATGACGAAACCTAGCGACAGTGCGCGCATCCTGCATGCCATCAGCAGCTACTTTGTAGAATCGATCGATCAAGACAATTTCAACGGCATTACTGCACATCGCCTACTCGATCTCGACTTGAGCGAATCCGCAATCAGGCCAATGTTGGCGTCACTCGTTAAGTCTGGGAAAATTAATTGTACCTTTAGTCGATACGATTTGAACGTCCACATAAAAAGGCTTCCAAGCCTCTCTTCGGAGAAGCAAATTGAGTTCATCTCGGAAGACGACCTGCATCAGATCGCGTGCTATCCGACTGAACCCGAAATACGCAAAAACTTTGATCTCGAAAAGTTGAATGATCGACCATATACCAAAATGCTTGCTGCCGGTCGCTCTCAACTTGAATTCGTGTCGTTCGATTTCGCCGCACTCGAAAGATATTTTAATGACCCTAGATTCTTGCTTCGGTTTGAGGACTACGGAGGGCGCCTTTCGATTAAAGACGAATATTACAATTTGAGCGCGGAGGGCTATCGAGATGACGTCTCGATACAAACCTTTGGCCTAGGATTTGACGACAGGGATTTCCCCGTTGCTATCGTCTTTCTTAGATATCTTGCGACACTGAATTCGGCGCACCAGCTTTATTGGAAAAGCTATGAGGCCGTAAGGCCTGCAAAAATGTGCCTCCAATACTATCAGAGTTCTATTCAAGGAGTCTTTTTCGAGAACGCCTCTCTCATTCATGCGATAAGACGCTGCATAGAGGGCATAAACGAAAACTGTGAATCTATTTTTGGCAAAAAACTGTTTCGCGAAAGCATACCGGATATACGTCCTCCTGAGTTGAGTATATTTGTCAGGCCTACCAAGAAGAACTTTCTGCGGTTTGTAGTCTCTCTAGACCATCTGCTTTCCGAGAATTTCAACGAATCTATTTTCCCTGACTCGATTGCTCGTACTGAGATCAAGGTCGTTCGTGATCGGCAAGTAGAGCAAAAAGTCGGCTCGATTCGGCTATACGAAACTTGGTTGTTCGATATCTACCAGTTTCATAGTCCTTCGGAGGCTCGTTCTGATTTGATCGAGCCGTTCCTGGAAGTGAGGAAGCTCAGGCAGAAGCCCGCGCATCAAACGACAGAGGACCAATATGATGAGGCCTTTTACGAACAGCGTGAGCAACTCTTAGCAAAAGTCTTTCGTGCACTGCTGGGACTCTTGGAAATTCTCGAAGGACATCCCAAAGGTCATATGATTGATCTGCGGCCTAGGATCAGGGAGGGGCGTCTTGATCCGTGGTGATCTCCCTCAATCAAACAGGCTCGACACGCTCTCTTCGTGGTTGATGCGCTTGATGGCCTCACCAATGAGTGGCGCGATGGAGATGCGGCGGATGTTGGGGCATTTGCGCACCTCGTCCGTCGCGGCGATGGAGTCGGTGATGACCATGCTCTTGAGGTTGGAGCCCTGGATGCGCGCGACCGCGCCGCCCGACAAGACGCCGTGGGTGGCGTAGGCGCAGACGTCCTTGGCGCCGTTCTTGAGCAGCGCGTCCGCCGCGTTGCAGATGGTGCCGCCGGAATCCACGATGTCGTCGATCAGGATGCAGGAGCGGCCCTCGACGTCGCCGATGATGTTCATCACTTCGCTCTCGCCCGCGCGCTCGCGGCGCTTGTCGACGATGGCGAGGTCGCAGGAGAGCCGCTTGGCGAGCCCGCGCGCGCGCACCACGCCGCCGACGTCGGGCGACACCACCATCAGATGATCGCCGGTGCCGAGATAATCCTCGATGTCCTTGGCGATGATCGGCGCGGCGTAGAGATTGTCCGTCGGAATGTCGAAGAAGCCCTGGATCTGGCCGGCGTGGAGATCGACGGTCAGCACGCGATGCGCGCCGGCCTCGGTGATGAGGTTCGCGACAAGCTTCGCCGAGATCGGCGTGCGCGGGCCGACTTTGCGGTCCTGCCGGGCGTAACCGAAATAGGGGATCACGGCGGTGATGCGCCGGGCCGAGGCGCGGCGCAACGCGTCGATCACGATCAGCAATTCCATCAGGTTGTCGTTGGCGGGAAAGCTCGTCGACTGGATGACGAACATGTCCTCGCCGCGCACGTTCTCCTGCACCTCGACGAAGACTTCCATGTCGGCGAAGCGGCGCACCTGCGCCTTCACGAAGGGCAGCTTCAGATGCGCGCCGATTTTCTCGGCCAGCTCCTTGTTGGAATTGGCGGCCAGGAGCTTCATGTTTTGCGCGTCAGCCATGATGCACCCGACTCTCGATATGAAGGTTTGTTGACGGCCTTCTAGCAAGAGCGCCGCGGGCGGTAAACGGCCAAAAGCGGTGTCAGCGCTCAAGCCAGCGAAATGTCTTGCGGATAAAGGAGGCGCCGCCGCTCTGCGTCATTTCGCCATGCGCGATGACGACCCGCTCGGCGTCCCAGGCCAGGATACGCGCCAGCGCGCGCCTTGCCCGGCCACGGCGAAGAAAATTCAAGCGCCATTCGCGCGGCGCGCCGCCATGGGGCATCACCAACCCGTCCAGCCGCGCGACGAAGCCGCGCCAGCCCTTGAACCAGCCGGGCCGGAAATTCTGGACGAGGTCGGCGAAGATCGCCGTGCGGCTTTCCCGGTGGAAGAAAACGATTTCCGTCATCGCCACGCTTCCCACCATCGCGACCTGATCGATCTCACCCGCCCAGCCCGGTTCGGCGCCGTCGCCCAGCGTCGCGTCGAAAACGAGATCGCGCCGGCGCTTCGCCAGCCCGGGAGAGGCATAGAGGCGCGCTTGCGGATAAGCGTCTTTCCATTGCCCCAGGAAAAGGTGGTGGAGCTTGTTAGGCGACACCAGATGCACCACTGGCCCCAGCGCATCGATCTCGCTTTTCAAGCCGGGCGTGAGGGCTATAGGCGACCATACCCACAATGCGCCGCTGCTCAGCCGGACGACAGCCATGCGCGTGGGATAGGGGAAACCGAGAAACGAAACGGTCGTGCCGCCGGCCGTCCAGATATCGGGACCGAAGGGTGCGAGCGCGCTCATCCGAGCACAATGGCGGAGATTTGCCGTCCATAATCCTTTTCGCCGCGATGGGTGGCGCGGCGGAAGCTGAAGAACTCCGCTTCGTGCGAATAAGTGTCGCGGAAGACGCCTTCGACCGCCTGCACGCCCGCCTCGCGCAATCTGTGGACAACATAGCCCTCCAGGTCGAAGCGGAAATGGCCGGGGCGATCCGAGAGGGCGAAGAAGCGGCCATTGGTCGAATCGGCGTCGTGGAAACGGGTGTGGAAATCCTCGTCCACCTCATAGCTCTCCTGGGCGATGGTGGGACCGACGGCGGCAGACACCCGTTCGCGTATGGCGCCCAAGGCTTCCATGGCGGTGAGCGCGGCGTCGGCCACGCCGGCCAGCGCGCCTTTCCATCCGGCATGCGCCGCGCCGATCACGCCCGCTTCGGTGTCGGCAAACAGGATCGGTGCGCAATCGGCGGTGAGGATGCCGAGCGCGATGCCCGGAACGTTCGTGACCATCGCATCGGCCTGCGGGCCTTTGCCGAGATCCCACGGCGCGGTCACCGTCACGGCTTCGGCGCCATGCACCTGGTAGAGATTGATCAGCGACGATGCCTTCAGCGCGCCGCGCACGCGGTCGCGGTTCTGCGCCACGGCGGCGAGATCGTCGCCCGAGCCGGGGCCGCAATTGAGCGAGGCGAAGATCCCGGTGGAGACGCCGTCCGTGCGTCCGAAAAAGCCGTGCGTCACGCCGGAAAGGTTTGTCGCCTGAAGTCGGATCATCTCAGAACCCCGGTGGCCTGGGTGCGGTTTTCGGCAGGATCGCCAGAACTTTGAACAGCACGCCCATCTCGTCCGGCGAGATCAGGCGTTCGACGCTCGCGGCCTCGCCGGGACAACTGTAATCGAGCACTTCGGCGCGCTTCCTCGCGCCCAATGCTTCGAGAAACGCGCCTTGTCCGATGGGACCATACACCGCCGCGCCATTGTCGCGCGCCACGCGGGCCAACATGTCGAAATCGACATGCGCGGAAAGATCGTTGTCGCCCGGCGAGTCGAGCAGTTCCTTGAACTGGCTGCCGCCCAGCGCCTGTAACGTTTCGCCGAAGGGCGCGCCCGCGCCATAGCCGTAATCGATGATCAGCGCGCCGCCGCCCTGATGCACGACGGCCAGTGCGATCTCTTCCGCCAGCGCCTCGCAAGCGGGCGAGGTTTCGTACACCGCGCCCGGCTCGGCCGGTCCGCGATCCGGCAGCGACAGCGGCGTGGGATCGGGCGACAACGCGAAGGCGAGCTCGCCCGTGTCGTCCAGCGTCACCATGCGTTCGCACCAGCCGCGCTCTGTCATCACGAATTGGCGCACGGCCATCGCGTCGAAAAACTCATTGGCGATGAGAAAGAGTGGGCGGTCCATGCCCACATCCTCGAAGCGCCCGCACCAGCGGATGATACCGGCATCTTCCAGCGTCTCTTTCTGCGCGGCAATGAGCGAAGGGTTGCTGTCCACCAGCACCACCTCGATGGCATCGCAGAATTCCGGCATCAGCGATGCGGCGCGCAAGGCGTCTTCCATCAGCGTCCCACGGCCGGGTCCGAGTTCGGCGAGGCGGGCAGGCGTGGGCTTGCCCTGATCGTGCCAGCATTGCGCCGCCCACAAGCCCAACAGCTCGCCGAACACTTGCGTGATCTCCGGCGCCGTGACGAAGTCGCTGCCCAGCGGATTGCCCACCGCGTAATAGCCGTAATCCGGATCGTGCAGCGCCTGCGTCATATATTGCGCGACGGTGATGGGGCCTTGCGCCTGGATGAGGCTCGCGATGCGCGTGGCCAGCGCGTTCACGCCGGGTCTTTCGCGTTCTCGGCCGGCGGATTCTTGTAAGCGAACCACAACACCACGACGCCGCCGATCAGGAAGAGCGCGGAGAGCGCCTGTCCCATGCTCACGCCGGGCAGGAACGGCGCGTCGGGCTCGCGGAAGAACTCCACGATGTAACGCACCACGCCATAGCCGATGAGAAACACGCCGCTCGTGAGGCCCGGCCGGTCCTGCCAGCGGAAAAAGCGGATGCCGATCTGCAGCACGGCGAATAGCAGAATGCCTTCCAGCGCCGCTTCATAAAGCTGGCTCGGATGGCGTGGCATGCCGCCCGGCGCGCGTGGGAACACCATGGCCCAGGGCGCGTCGCTGGGTTTTCCCCACAATTCGCCGTTGATGAAATTGGCGATGCGTCCGAAGAACTGCCCGATGGGCTGCACCGCGCAGATCAGATCGCCGATGGGGAACAGCGCCAGCTTCCGCCTACGGCAGAACAGGATAATGGCCAGGATCACGCCCATGGCCGCGCCATGGAACGACATGCCGCCATCCCAGGCCGCGATGATCCTGAGTGGATTGGTCAGGAATCCCATGGGCAGGCCCTGGCAAGCCGCGCCGCCGTGGGGCGAGACGCCGCAGAGGAAGGTTCCATAGAAGATCACCCAGCCCAGCCGCCCGCCCAGCACCACGCCCAGGGTCACCCAGACCACGAGATCGCCGATATCGTCGGGAGTGGCGGGCGCTTTGCCGTTGAAGGGCGGATTCGCCCACAGGCTCGCCTGCTGGACCATCCGCACGATCAGCCACCAGCCGAGCAGCAGGCCCGTGAGATAGGCGATGGCATACCAGCGGATCGCGATGGGCCCCCAGATATGCAGGAGCACCGGATCGATCTGGGGATAAGGGATGACGGCCATCGGCGAAGAACGCGCTGCTTCGCGCGCGCCTGTCAAGAGTTCCGGATTTGTAACGTGGACGCGACGCGCTTATATGACGGGCATGCAGACCGACAACCCGCTTCTCGATGGCCTCGCCCGGATCTTCACCGATGCGGCCGGCGCGGCGCAAAGCGTGCGCACCGAGTTCGACACCTTCATGCGCCAGAGGCTGGAGAAGCTCGTCGCCGACATGGACTTCGTGCCGCGCGAGGAGTTCGAAGCGGTGAAGGCGATGGCCGCCAAGGCGCGCGCCGAGAATGAGGCGCTGGCCGCCCGGATCGCCGTGCTCGAAGCGTCATCCGTGGATAAGCCCGCGAACTGATTCACAATTTGGAAAAGTTGTCCCGCGGCTTTCGCGAAAGCTGTGCGCAGCTCTGTCGTGTCCCCAACAGGTTTGGCGGCTGGACTCTTGTGCGGCCACAAAATCTTGTGTCAGGTAGATCGCAACTGCTTCGTTTTGTGGCCTTGGGGAGTTGGTTCATGACACTGGTTCACCAGGAAGAGTTCGTTACCGGCCCCCACCCGCTCGACCTGCTCGAGCATGCGGTGGAGGACAACGGCTGGGCTTTCGAGCGCAGCGGCCGGGACGAGCTGAACCTGTCGGTGGCGGGCCGCTGGTGCGACCATCATTTCAGCTTCACCTGGCGGGAGGAGCTGCAATCGCTGCACCTCTCCTCCGCTTTCGACATGCGCGTCAACGAGACCCGCAAGCACGACGTGGCGGAGCTGTTGATGTACGTCAACGCCAAGCTGTGGATCGGCCATTTCGACCTGTGGCCGGAAGACGGCACCTTGCTCTATCGCCATGCGATGATCTTCCCGGAAGCCCGCGCCAGCGCCTCGCAATGCGAAGCCCTGCTCAACCTGGCGGTGGAGGCGTGTGAGTATTACTATCCGGCCTTCCAGTTCGTGCTTTGGGGCAACAAAACCGCCGAAGAAGCCGTCGCCGCCGCCATCCTGGAATGCCAGGGCCAAGCTTAACAAGAAAACGCACCTCCCCCTTGTGGGGAGGTCGATAAAATCTGCGAACGCAGTGAGCTGATTTTTCGGGTGGGGGGCCGAGATGCCGTTTGCCTCGGCCCCCCACCCGAAAAGCTCCGCTTTTCGACCTCCCCGCAAAGGGGAAGGTGAAAAGTTGGTTTGCCTTCCTCCGCAAACCGCCTTAGATCGCTCGTTGGCGCTCCGACGTGGTTGGACCGGTCGCCGGTCAACCCAATGGAGGACTCCCATGATCGCGCTTATCGGCATTATCGCCTGCCTCATCGCCTGTATCGGCGTGCCCTTTATGATTTCCAGCCTGCGCTCCGGCTCCGCCTTCAAGAAGACGCCGGAGAAGCGCGCCGAAATCCTCACCGCCATGCGCAAGCAGTTCACCATGCTGAGCTGGGTAGGGCTCGTGCTCGGCGCGGCGGAAATCGGTCTCTATTTCATCTCCGATCCAGACGAGCGCCTCACCTATGCCATCGCCGGTGTGCTGTGGCTGGTGCTGAGCGCGGAGTGCTTCTACGCCAAGAGCGCCACGGCTGACGTGCCGCTGATCGCGCCGCCCGCATGATCCTACTCGTCGGCGCGGGGCATATGGGCGGGGCGCTGCTCAAGGGCTGGTTGGACTCCGGCATGAGCAACGTCGCGGTGGTCGAACCGCAGCCCATGCGCAAACGCGCCGGCGTGACGCGGTTCAAGACAATCGAAGACGCGGCGGGGCGTTACGACGCCTGCGTCGTGGCGCTGAAGCCGCAAGTGCTGAAGACGGAGGCGGCGCGCCTGAAGCCGGTCGCGGAGTCGGGCGCGCTGATGATCTCCATCGCGGCCGGCACCACGATCAAATCGCTGGTGAAGGCGTGGGGACGCAAGGCACGTATCGTTCGCGCCATGCCGAATCTGCCCGGCCAGATCGGCAAGGGCATTTCCGGTCTCTACGCCGGACCGAACGTGACGGCGAAAGACAAGAAGCGCGCGCAGTCGCTGCTCGCGGCGCTGGGAGAGACGGTGTGGGTCAGCCGCGAAGGCCTGATCGATTCCGTGACGGCGGTTTCCGGTTCCGGCCCGGCCTATGTCTTCCTGTTGGTCGAGGCCCTGGCCGCGGCCGGCGAGAAAGTGGGATTGCCGCGCGCGGACGCGATGCTTCTCGCGCGCGCCACCATCACGGGCGCGGGCGCGCTGCTCGAGGCGGACACCCGCGCGGCCAGCGACTTGCGCATCGGCGTCGCCAGCCCCGGCGGAACCACGGAAGCCGCGCTCAAAGTGCTGATGGCGAAAGATGGCCTGGCGAAGCTGATGGCCCGCGCGGTGGCCGCCGCCAACAAACGCGCCAAGGAGCTCGGTTCCTAAAGGCTTGAAGCCGCGCACCGGCGCGCGCATCCTCCGCGCCATGAAGTACCTGCTGCGCAATGCCGTCCCGCCGCTGGACCCTTTCGTCGAGACCCTCTGGTATTGGGAGGGTGACATGCCCGGCCACGCCAAGGATACGATCATGGCCTCGGGCCATATGGGCATCCTGATCAACCTGAAGCAGGACGCGCTCTATTGGTACGACGGCGACCGTTTCGCGCGGCGCAATACGCTGAAGGGCATCTCGCTCTGCGGCACGCAATCCACCGCCTTCGCCATCGACGCGCACCAGCCGCATATGATGGGCGTGCGGTTCCGCGCCGGTGGCGCGTTCCCCTTCTTCGCGGCGCCTTCGCGCGAATTCCGCGACACGCACGTCTCGCTCGGAGATGCGTGGGGCGCGGATGCCGAGCGGCTGCACCAGCGCCTCGTCCAGGCGCCCACACCGGAAGACAAACTCGCGATCCTCGAAACCGCGCTGCTCACGCTCGCCCCGCGCAGCCTCGCGCGGCATCCGGTGGTCGCGATGGCCTTGACGCGGATGTCACGCCGGCGCGTCAATAGCGTGGCGGCGCTGGCGGCGGAAGCGGAGATGAGCCACAAAAAATTCATCCGCATCTTCACCGAAGAGGTCGGGTTCACGCCCAAGACTTTTCTGCGCGTCGCCCGCTTCCGGCGTGTGCTGGAGGCGATACATCTCGCGCCGGAGGTCGACTGGGGCGACGCAGTGGAGCAGGGCGGCTATTTCGACCAATCCCACTTCATCCGCGACTTCCGGCAATTCTCGGGCTTGACGCCGACGGAATACCTGATCCGCCGCGGCCCCTACCTGCAGCATGTGCCGCTGGCGGAATAGGGAAGCGGATTCACGCAGAGGCGCAGAGCCGCAGAGGAGCTGAGTTGTTGCGCCGCTCTTCACTCCCATCCCACTACCGTCATGGCCGGGCTTGTCCCGGCCACCCATTCCCTCCCTCCAAAACGTGAGGCAATGGGTGGCCGCCACGGGGGCGGCCATGACGAATTGGGGAGAGGGAGTTTGAAACAAGCTTTTTCCGCCTGCTCATCTCCTCTGCGGCTCTGCGCCTCTGCGTGAATCCAACCCCTCCATCCCCACACTCCGAGGGAAATTTTTACAAGCCGCGATCCTCGCCCCGCGCTATAAATCGCCCATGGCTGAAAAACGCACCACTGTCTCGATCTATCTCATCGCGGGCGATGCCGCCGCCGCGCTGGATTTCTATGTGAAGGGCCTCGGCGCCACCGAAATCGAGCGCTGGGTCGATCCCGCCAATGGCAAGATCGGGCATTCGGAGTTCCGGCTGGGCGACAGCACGCTCTATCTGGCCGATGGCTATCAAACGATGGAATCCATCGGCGTGAAGAATCCCAAGGCGCTGGGTGGAACGACGTTCAATCTCTGGCTCCAGGTGGACGATCTGGACGCGGCGCTGAAGCGCGCGCTCGATGCGGGCGCGACGCTCACGCGGCCCATCGAGGTCAGCCCCAATGAGGGCGGCAGGCGGGCGCGGATTGCCGATCCCGCCGGTCACGCGTGGACATTGACGGAGGCCTGACCATGGCGATCCAGCTCGGCTACTTCACCATCGGTGTCACGGACGTGCCGCGTGCGGTCGCGTTCTACGGAGCGCTGTTCGGCTGGGAATTCGAGGATGGCGCGAATGACAGCTACGCCCATGTCTCCAACGCCACGCCGCCGATGGGATTGAACAAGGCGAAACCGGCCGATCTGTCCGCCTTCTATTTCCGCGTGGAGGATGTCGCGGCGATGGCGGCCAAGGTGAAAGCGCTGGGCGGCGTGCCGGGCGAGATCAAGGAGTATCCCTCCGGCCGCAATTCGTTGTGCCAGGACGACCAGGGCACCACGTTCAGCCTGTGGCAGCCCTCCGCCGGCTATTGAGCCGCGCGCCAACCCGCGCGATGCTCGGCCCATGCCCAAAGCCGCCGACCCCAAAGCCAAGCTCACCGATGCCGCGCTGAAACTCCTTGCCAAGACGCGCTGGAGCGAGTTGACGCTGGCCGCCGTCGCCAAATCCGCGAAGGTGCCGCTCGCCAGCCTGCCGTCGCTGATCGGCGGCAAGCCGGAGCTGGTGGGTCTCATCCTGCGCAGGCTGGGCGACGAGACGGCCAAGCGTTACCGCTCCGATGCGCAGTCCGCCACGCGCGATCGCGTCTTCGATGTGGCGATGACGTGGTTCGATGCGGCCAACACGCACAAGCCCGCGCTGCGTTCGATGTTCGAAGGCCTGGCACGCGATCCGCTTTCGGTGCTCTCCGCGCGCAGCAAACTCGGCGCCGCCGCCAACTGGCTGCTCACCCTCGCCGAAGCCGACACCGGCTCCGCCGTCGCCTTGCGCGGCTTGCTGCTCACCGGCGCGATGGCGCGCGCGCTGCCGGTGTGGTTCGACGATGGCCCCGATATGGCCAAGACGATGGCGCGGCTGGATGGGGATTTGAGAAAAGGAGAGCGGTTGTTTTAGGGGTTTACACACCCCTTACCCTTGATCGTCATGGCCGCCCTTGTGGCGGCCACCCATATTCCAGAGTCCATCCGTCGAGACTCTGGAATATGGGTGGCCGGGACAAGCCCGGCCATGACGGATTTTTTTGTAAAAGCGCAGCACGGATTTTTTTTGCAAAAGCCCGGCGAACCTTACAACTCCACCTTTAGCCCGCCGTAAAACACCCTGCCCGGCGCCGGACTGAACGTCCTGGGGTCGCTCAAGTTGAAATTCGGCGGCAAGCCGTCCAGCTCCGTGAAGGCGCCATAGGTGAAGTAGCGCTTGTCGAACAGGTTCTCGATCTCGCCGAAGGCTTCGATGCCGCTGGTCAGCTTGTACGCGCCGTGCAGATCGACGGTGGCGTAGCCTGGCATTTGCGGTTCCTGGTTGGATTCGTCACCGGCCAGATATTGCGAGCTCTGCCAGCGCAGATCCGCGCCCAGCCGCCAATCCGCGGCGGTGTATTCACCCGACAGCGTGAGGCGGTTCTTCGGCATCAGCGGAACATGGTCGCCCCTGAAGACGTAGATGAGCCCGTCCGCGTCTGCGGCGGGGCTGTCGGAAGAGAGCACTTCGGAATTGCGGAACGTCACGTCGAGATAGGAATAGGCAATGCGCGCATTCCAGGGCCCGTCCTGCCAGCCGAGGGAGGCATCCGCGCCCTGGTGTCGCGTGGTGCCCGCGTTCTGGAAATAGCCGAAGCCGTTGACGTCGGTGGCCAGCAGCAGGATGTCGCGCGCCACTTCGGTGCGATAGACGCTGACGTCATAGTCGAACGCCTCGTCGAAATGCCCGCGCAGACCCGTCTCATAGGTTCGTGCCACGACCTGTTTCAGCGGCGGATCGTCCACAAGGAACGTGTCGAGCAGGCAGGGCGAGGCCGGATCGGCGCAGGAGAGTTCGCCGGCCGTCGGCGCGCGGTTGGTCTCGGAATAGCCCAGATAGAAGGTGGAATCGTCGCTGATCTTGTAGGTCGTCCCCACGCCGGGATCGAAGCGGGAGAAGCTGTGGCTGCCGTCGAGGCTGGCGCCCAGCCGGTCGGAGAGGTGGATATGCGCCATGTTCAGCCGCCCGCTGAGGCTCAAGGCCCAACGGTCTGTGAGATCGAACGCATCGATGGCATAGAGGCCGGTATAGGCGTTGGTCGCGTCGACGCTGACGGGCTGCTCCAGCGGCGGTTGCGCGGTGAGGCTGCCCGCCTGGTCGATGATGACGCCCGCGCCCGCCACGCGCAGGTCGGGCTCCAACGTGCCGAGTTCGCCATGCGCGCCGTACCGCGTGTCGCCATGGTCATAAGTGGCGCCGGCGGCGAAATCATTGCCGTGGCCGAAGAGCTCGTTCTTGGAGGAGATCTCGAACGACGCGCCGAACGTGTTGCTGTTGGTCATCGAATGATCGATCTCGCCGGGCGTGGCGGCGGCGGGGAGCGCGCTGGTCGGCACGGGATTGCCGGTCTGGTCGTAGAGCGCGTCGCCCGGATAATCGCCATTGCCTTCCAGGCAGAAATGCGTGGGATCGTTGTCGCAGACCTGCACGTCGGTGGTGTTGCCGTCGATCAGATGCTGGTTGAAATGGCGGTAGTAGAGATTGCCGTTCAGCAGGAAACCGGAATCGAGCTTGTAGCTGCCGCGAACTTGCGCCGACTGCATGTGGTTGGTGATCGATTGCGGATAGGTGAAGACGGAGCGACGATCCTGCTCCAGCATCTCGATGGGCGTAGGGCCGACGGCGTCGATGGTGTTGTCCGCCGCCGCGAGCGTCAGGTGCAGCGTGGCCGGTCCGGCTTCGTAACCCGCATCGGCGAAGGCCTGGCGCAGATTGGTGGCGGAGAGATCACGGAAGCCGTCATCATGCGCGCCGCCGATGCCCAGATAGAACGCGTAAGGTCCGGACTGCACGCCATATTGCGCATTGCCGGTGACGTTGCCGTAAGAGCCGCCGGAGAGTTCGACATGCGTGCCCTGGAAGCGGAAACCGTCTTTCATGTCGAGCGACACCGCGCCGCCCAGCGCGTTGAGGCCATAGGCAGGGTTACCGCTCTGGAGCGTGAAGCGATCCACCGCGAATTCGGGCACGAGATCCCAATTCACCGCGTCGCCAAAAGATTCGTTGAGGCGCACGCCGTTCTGGTAGATGGCGAGACCCTCCGCCACGCCCGAGATCGGCGAGGCCTTGAAGCCGCGATAGACGAAGTCCGGCTGGAACTGGCTGCCCTGCTCGTCATTCACCGACACGCCGGGCAATTGCTCCGCCACCAGGTTGGGCAACGTGTCCGTCGTGCGGTCGAGCGTGAGATCGGTGACGGAGAGGCTGTCCACTTCGCCCGCGAGCTTGTCCGGATCGATCGTGCCGCCCGGCAGATGCCGCGCCGTGACGGTGACGGTTTCGGTGCCGTCAGCCAAGGCCGGAGTTGCGAGCAGCAGCGCAAACAAAAATACCGTCCTCCCCTTGAGCCCGCCTACGCTAAAGCTTCGGCGGGCCTGAATCCGCCGAAGCCTTGGCGAAGGCGGATTGAGGGAGGGCCGATAAAACGCGAAGCGTTTTTCGGGGAGGGGGAATGCACCGCCGGTGGCCTGACCCCTCCCCGAAATTTTGCTTCGCAAAATTGTCGGCCCTCCCTCAAGGGGAGGGCGGTTGTTTTTTTTCAAGGTCGTAAAGCCTGTTCCAGATCCGAGATCAAATCCGTCACATCTTCGATTCCTGTCGACAGCCGCAGCAAGTCCGGCGGGCAGGGCGAGTTCGCGCCTTCCACCGAGGCGCGGTGCTCGACGAGACTTTCCGTGCCGCCCAGCGAAGTGGCGCGTTTCCACACTTTCACCTTCGCCGCCACGCCGATGGCCGCCTGCTCACCGCCCTTGATTCGCAGCGAGAGCATGCCGCCATAGCCGCCGTGCATCTGGCGCGCGGCGATGGCGTGGCCGGGGAAATCCGGCAGGCCAGGATAGAGCACCGACGCGACAGCGGGATGACCGGCGAAATGTTCCGCGATGCGTTGCGCGCTCGCCGCCGCCGTCTTCACGCGGGGATAGAGCGTGCGCATGCCGCGCAACAGCAGCCACGCCTCGAACGATCCCAGGATCGCGCCCAGTTGCACGCGGATGGATTTCACACGCTGCCAGTACTCGTCGTCCACCCGCGTGATGAGCGCGCCGGCGATGATGTCGGAATGGCCGTTCAGGTACTTCGTCGCCGAATGCATCGTGATGTCGGCGCCCAGCGCGATGGGCTGGGTGAAGACGGGCGTGGCCACGGTGGAATCCACCGCGAGCTTCGCGCCCGCCTCATGGGCGATCTCGGCCGCCAGCGCGATATCGGTGATCTCCCAGAGCGGATTGGACGGCGTCTCCACCCAAACGAGCTTTGTGCGGCCCGGTTTCACCGCGGCGCGGATGGCGCCGGGATCGCTCATGTCGGCCAACTCGACATCCAGGCCCCAGTCGCGGGCATAGGTCATCAGCCAGTTGCGCAAGGACCAGTACATCACCTTCGGCGCCACCACGTGATCGCCGGGCCTGAGCGCGAGGAAGCACGCCGTGGCCGCCGAGACGCCGGAGGAGAACAGCATCGCGTCCACGCCCTTCTCCAACGCTGAGAGCACGGCCTCGGGCTGGTCGAAAGCGGGGTTGTCGGCGCGGGCATAGATGCGCCCCGAACGGTAACCGTTGTCGACGTCGCGGATATAGGTGGAGGAGGCATGGATGGGGGGCGAGACGGCCTTGGTTGTCTCGTCGACCCAGCCCAGGGCTTGAGCCGCGATAGTGGCGGCCCCGATCGTGGTGGGATGAGCGTCTTTCTTTTCCATATGCGTCCCCGATGCGGTCTCGCGCGTTTAATGTTCCAGACACTTCGCGGGCGGCCGATTGCATGCACTATAAAGAGGGAAAGCGGGCGGATGCCATCCGGCTCGCCGCCATTGTGGTGGCCTCGGCCCTGATTCTCTTCACCAACCACGCGCTGGCGGCCGGGGCGAAAGCTGGCGGCGAGGGGCTCAACTCGATCAAGGAGCCCATCTTCGTCGCCGAGATCGTGCTGCTGCTCGTGACCGGGCGCCTCTTGGGCGAGTTCATGGTGCGGCTGAAGCAGCCCTCGGTGATGGGCATGCTGCTGGCGGGCATCCTGCTCGGCCATTCGGTCCTGGGCGCGCTCTGGCCCGGCGCGGAGAAATTCCTCTTCCCCACCACATCCGACCAGAAGGGCATGATCGACGGGCTCTCCAAGCTCGGCATCTTGATGCTGCTGCTGCTGACCGGCATGGAGACGGACCTGAAGCTGGTGCGGAAAGTGGGCGGTGCCGCGGTGTCCATCTCGCTCACGGGCATCGCCGTGCCGTTCCTCTGCGGCTTCACGCTGGGGCAATTCCTGCCGGACTCCATCCTGCCGGATGCGAGCCATCGCCTCGTCACCTCGCTGTTCCTGGGCACGGCGCTTTCGATCTCGTCGATCAAGATCGTGGCGATGGTGGTGCGCGAGATGAACTTCATGCGCCGCAACCTCGGCCAGATCATCGTCGCTTCCGCCATCATGGAGGACTCGATCGGTTGGATCATCATCGCCATCACGCTGGGCATCGCGCAGGCGGGGCGTCCGGATATCGCGTCCGTCGCCAAGATCGTCGTCGGCATCACGCTGTTCCTGGGCTTCAGCTTCACGCTCGGGCGGCGCATCGTGTTCTCGCTGATCCGCTGGACCAACGACAATTTCCAGAGCGAATTCGCCGTCGTCACCATGATCCTCGTCATCATGGGCAGCATGGCGCTGATCACGGCCGCCATCGGCGTGCAGACGGTGCTGGGCGCCTTCATCGCGGGCGTGCTGGTGGGCGAGTCCCCCATCCTGACCAAGCATATCGACGATCAGTTGCGCGGCGTCATCACGGCGCTGTTCATGCCGGTGTTCTTCGGCCTGTCGGGCATCAGCGCGGATCTCACCATCCTCGCCAAGCCGCAGATGCTGGGCATCACGCTCATCATCCTGGCCATCGCGAGCCTCGGAAAATTCGGCGGCGCGTTCCTGGGCGGCAAGCTGGGCGGGCTTAGCAATCCGGAATCGCTGGCGCTGGGCTGCGGCATGAATGCGCGCGGCTCGACGGAAGTGATCGTGGCCACCATCGGCCTCTCGATGGGCGCGCTGACGCAGAATCTTTTCACCATGATCGTGACCATGGCGCTGATCACCACCACCGCCATGCCGCCGATGCTGCGCAAGGCGCTGGTCAGCCTGCCGATCAGCAAGAGCGAGAAAGAGCGGCTGGAGCGCGAGGCGCTGGACGAGAAGGGCTTCATCCCCAAGGTCGAACGCATCTTGCTGGCGGTGGACGAGAGCGCGGCCGGCAGAATCGCCGCGCGCGTGGCCGGCACAATCGCGGGCGCACGTGGCATGCCGATCACCATCGTGGAGGTCGACAAATCCGAAGCGAAAGCGCAAGCCGCGACGGAGGTGCATGAGCGTGCCATCAAGGACAGCGCCAAGGAAAGCGCCGCGGTGACGGCCGAGATCACCGACGAGGAAAAGCCCCGCAAGGTCGATATCACGCGTCAGGAGAAGGGCGGCACGACGGAAGAGAAGGTGGCGGAGGCCGTGAAGAAAGGCTTCGGATTGATGTTCGTCGGCATCGCCAAAAGCCGCACCAGCGCGGGTGAAATGACAGCGGAATTGACGCGCATCGTCGCCGATTTCGAAGGCCCCATCGCGGTGCTCGTCTGCCGGAACTGCCCCGATCCCGATTTCCTCGATGGCGCGGATATCCTGCTGCCGGTGAACGGCACGGACGTGTCCCGCCGCGGCGCCGAGACCGCGTTCGTGATGGCGCGCCCCATGAACGCCAGCCTCACCGCCCTCTACGTCTCCGCCGGCGAGAACGCCAAGCGCAACTCGCTGGCGCGGCGTAACGAAGAGGCCGTGCTGAAGGACATCACCGAACTCGCCAGCCGCTACGACCTCGACATCAAGACGGCGGTGGCATCCGACCGCGCGACGGACAAGCCTATCGTGCGCGATGCGTCCAAGCACGACCTCATCGTGATGGGCGTGAGCCGGCGGCCGGGACAGGTGCTCTTTTTCGGCAACACGGCGGCCGCGCTGATGAAGGACTGGGACGGCCCGATCCTGTTCGTGGCGACGTGAGAAGGGATCGAATGGTGCTATTTGAAATTGGCGCTCGTTCTCTCGAACTCACTCTCTCGACGTTTAAACGTCCCCCCAACAACCGTCATGGCCGGGCTTGTCCCGGCCACCCATAACCGCCGTGCTTGCAGAAAAAGATACTGACGGTCAGCGCTCTTACTTTTCCCACCGAGGCAATGGGTGGCCGGGACAAGCCCGGCCATGACGATTTTGAGTAGAGGGAGAAGTGCGAACCGGACGGAATTGCGTGAGCAGCGAAAGAGCGCTCTACGCCGCCGCCTTCGTCACTTTCGGCGGGCGGAAGTCCGCGATCTCGGCCAGCCGATCCGGCTGCAGGATCCGCATCATGCCGCTCTTGAAGATGATCAGATTCTCGCGCCGCAACTGTTGAAGCGTGCGATTGAGATGCACGATGGAGAGGCCCAGTGCGTCGGCCAGCATCTCCTGCGTCAGGGGCAGGGGCATGGTGTCCGCCGTGGCGAGACCCACGACGGAGAGCCGCTCGCGCAGCTCCAGGATGAGATGCGCCATGCGCTCATAGGCCGATTGGCGGCCGATGCGGATCAGCTGGTTCAGCAGATGCGCCTCATCAAGGCTGGCGGTGCAATGCAGCCCGGCGACGAGATGCGGATATTCCTTCTGCTTGTGGGTGTAGGCGTCCTGGATGACGCTGGCGTCGGCGATCACAGCGGGCGTGAGCGTCACGGCGGCCGCGAGCGCCACGGCCTGCGGGCGCAGGCAGAGACCGTACATCTCGCCGGGCAGGATGAATTCGAAGATCTGGCGGCGGCCGTCCGCGAAGGTCCGCGTACGGCAGGCCCAGCCGGCCAGCAATAGGCGTGCGGAATCCAGGCGCTCGCCCTCGTTGATGATCGTATAGCCCGCGGGAACTTCGCGGCCGTTTTCGGCGGTGGTGCGCAGAAGTGCGCGCTCGCTGTCCGAAAGATGCACGAAACGTTGCAGGCGGCGGATCGTGAGATCGGCGGCCGGAAGGTTCGCAGATATGCTACGCAGACGCGGCATTGGCTTCATCGCAAATGAGGCTGCGAATTGTTAACTGCCGGGCGGCGATTTCGTTTCCCTTCGGGGGCTTCAAATGCCGGGGAACTAAACGCCCCTCATGCGGAGGAATTCGGTAACGGCCGCGTTAAACATCCCGGGCTGATCGATATTCGCGGCATGCCCGGCATCGGGAATCACCGTTTTGTCCGCGCCCGGAATTTTTGCCTGCATGTAATCCGCGGCCTTGAGGAAGCCGGTATCGTTCGCGCCAACGATCACCAGCGAGGGCACCTTGATGTCCGGCAGCGAGTTCATAACGCCCGCGTCGCGCTGGGTGAGCATGCCGCGGCCGGCCAGTGCCAGCCCCTTGGCGGAGCGGTGGCGCGCCAGCGTGCGCTCCGCGCTCTGGCCTTTCAGCAGGTCCAACCCGTCGCGCTCGAAGCGGTCGGCGGATTTGCGGGCATAGACGTTCCAGTCCTCCCGCGCCGCATCGTTCTTGAAGCCGGGGCCGGTGTCGATGATGAGCAGCGCCTTCACGCGCTCGGGATGCACGCGATGGAACGCGAGCGACATGTAGCCGCCCAGCGACAACCCGCCGATCACCGCGTCCCGCGCGCCCACCGCATCGAGCAGCGCCGCCATGTCGGCCACGGTCGCCTCCTCGCTGTAGAGCGACGGATCGTCCGGCGAATCCGTCTGCCCATGGCCGCGCATGTCCCACAGGATCAGGGTGTGGTCCTGCGAGAGCGGTTCGATCTGGCCCGCCCACATCTGCGTCGTGGAGGAATAGCCGTGGGTCAGTAGGATCGTCGGTCCTGAGCCATAGACCTCGTAATGGATGTTCACGCCGTCGCGGTTGAGCGTTGCCATGGTGCCCTCAGTTGTAGCGTTCGGCGAGGAGGCCGATGGTTTCGTGGAATTCGCGCATCGTCTCGGCGATGATCTGCGCCACCGGCTTGATGGAGTCGATGCGCCCCGCGACCTGTCCCGAAAGCGCGATGGAGGATTCCATGTCGCCGCCGAAATAGAGATCGAGGGCGGTGCCGAACTCGCCCATGATGTTCTCACCCGGCTCTTTCTCCAGCCGCGTCGTGCGTTCGGTGCGCAGCGCGCGCAGAGCGGGGCCGGGGCCGAAGCGGTTGAGGAAAACGGTGTCCGTCTCCTGCGCCGCCAGGATCGCGTCCTTCCAGTTCTGGTGCACCGGAGACTCCGCGGCTGAGACCATGCGCGTGCCCATCTGCACGCCCTCGGCGCCCAGCGCGAACGCCGCCGCCATCGAGCGGCCATCCACGATGCCGCCCGCCGCGATCACCGGCACGGCGACGCTCTGGCAGACCAGCGGCAGCAGAACCATCGAAGCCACCTCGCGCGGATTCTTGAAGCCGCCGCCTTCGCCGCCTTCCACCACCAGCCCGTCCACGCCCGCCTCGATGGCGCGCAACGCCGTTTTCAAGGAGGGCACGACGTGGAACACGGTGAGGCCCGCCTCCTTCAGCGCCGCGCAATATTTCTGCGGGTCGCCGGCGGAGGTGGTGACGAATTTCACGCCCTGCTCGATCACGAACTGCACGATGCCCGGATCGCGCACGAAGGCCTGGGCGATGTTCACGCCGAAGGGCTTCGTGGTCAGCGTGCGCATCTTCTTCACTTCCTCGCGCACTTCGTCGAGCCGTCCGGAGGACGTCTCGATGATGCCGAGCCCGCCCGCATTCGACACGGCGCTGGCGAGCTGCGCGCGCGCGATCCATCCCATCGGCGCCTGCACGATGGGATACTCCACACCGAGCAGTTCGGTGATGCGGTTGTGTAGGGGCATGGGCGGCTCCGGATAGCGGTCGGAGCAAAGACTACCACCCTCCCCTTGAGGGAGGGTCGAAAAATCCGCGAGGATTTTTCGGGGAGGGGGCACTTTGCCAGCCCGGCTCTCCCCCTCCCCGAAATTTTGCTTCGCAAAATTATCGGCCCTCCCTCAAGGGGAGGGCGGTAGTTTCTACCGTTCCTTCATGCCGTTCTTGATCACGTCGCGGATGGGCTCGATGAAGTAGTCGAGCGCGGTGCGGGTGCCGGTCTGGATGGCGACCTGGGCGGGCATGCCGGGAAACAGCTTCACGTCCTTGAAGGGCTTCAGCGCGTCGCGGTCGACGCTGACCACGGCCACGAAATAGGGCTGGCCGGTGCGCTGGTCGGTGAGGCGGTCGGCGGACACCGTCGTCACGCGGCCATTCAGCTGCGGCAACCGGCGCTGGAGATAGGAGGTGAGGCTGACCTTCGCCTCCTGGCCGGGATAGACATATTCGGCGTCCTCGGGGCGGATATGGGCTTCGAGGTCCAACTCGTCCTTTTGCGGAACGATCTCCATCACCGTCTCGCCCGGGCGGATCACGGCGCCCTTGGTGTGCACGGTGAGATCGACGACCTTGCCGCCGACGGGCGCGGTCAGCGCGGTGCGGTTGAGCACGTCGCGCGCCGCCTGGATGCGGTCCATCAGGTCGAACTTCTTGCCCTGCACGTCGCGCAGATCCTTCAGCGCCTCGTCCAGCGCCTGGCTCTTCAGGTTGACGATCTGGATGTCGGTCTCGCCATTGTTGAGATCGACCTGCGAAATCTTTTCCAGCAACTGGCCGCGCTGGCCGCTGAGATCGGCGCCCTGGCGTTGCAGCGCGAGCAGGCGCGGCAGGGGTTCAAGCCCCTTGTCCACCATCTGCTGCACATTGCCCTGTTCCTGGCTGATCAATGCGATCTGGGTTTCGAGCGCCGCCTGCTCGGCGCGCAAGCCGCTCACGACTTTGCCGTTCTCGCCCTTGCGTTGGTTGAGGATGCCCGTCTGCTCGCTGAGCGAGTCGCGCTTGGTGGTGAAGGTCTTTTCTTCGCCGTGGATGTCTTCGGCCACCTTGGGCTCGCTCATCCGCGCCAGAAGCTCCGGCGGGAAGGTGACGTGGTCGGAGCCGTCGCGTTCGGCGATCAGGCGCGCTTCCTGCGCGGCCAACTCGTCGCTCTCGTCCTGTAGCAGTGTGAGCTGCACGCGCGCCTGCGTGTCGTCGAGCTGGATCAGCACCTGGCCGGCCGCCACGCTCTGACCTTCCTTGACGTTGATGTCCTTGATGATCCCGCCTTCGAGATGCTGGATCGTCTTGGTGTGCGTCTCCACCACGAGCACGCCCGGCGCCATCAGCGCGCTGTCGAGCGGCGCGAAAGCCGCCCAGACGAGGAAGCCCACCACGAAGACGATGACGGTGGCGAGCCCCATGCGCGCGATGCGGCCGGTGCGCAGGAAGGGCAGTGTGTCGTCGCTCGCATTCACCTTGTCGCCGCCGGTGAAGACGAGCGAGAGCCAGTGCTTCACGGATGTGAGGTCGCCGAATTTGTAGCCGCCGCCGGGGGGCGGGAGTTGCGGATCGGGTGCGTCGCTCATTTATCGGGTCTTGTGTCGGGTGCGGCCTGCAGCGGCACCACGGTGGGGCGCGGCGCGGGCGGACGCGGCGTGTAGCGCTGGATGACTTCGTTGCGCGGGCCGAAGGCTTCGACGCCGCCGTCGCGCATGGCCAGCATCTTGTCCACCGCGCCCAGAATAGATGGGCGATGGGCCACGATGATCACCGTCACCTTGCGCCGCTTCAATTCGGCGAGCGTCAGCAGCAAGGCTTCCTCGCCCGCCGCGTCGAGATTGGAATTGGGCTCGTCCAGCACGATGAAGCGCGGATCGCCATACATCGCGCGCGCGATGCCGATGCGCTGGCGCTGTCCGCCGGAAAGCTTGGCGCCGCTTTCGCCGATATCGGTGTCGTAGCCGTTGGGCAGGTTGAGGATCATCTCATGCGCGCCGGCCAGCTTCGCCGCCTGCACCACGCGCTCGGGATCGCCTTCGGTGAGGCGCGCGATGTTGTTGCGCACCGAGCCGCCGAACAGCTCCACGTCCTGCGGCAGGTAGCCGATATATTCGGAAAGCTCCGCGCGCGGCCAGCCATAGATGTCCGCGCCGTCGAGACGCACATTGCCCGCGCCCGGCGGCCACGCGCCGACCATCAAACGCATGAGCGTGGACTTGCCGGAAGCGGACGGTCCAATGACGCCCAGGCTGTCGCCCGCGTCCAGCGCGAAGCTGACGCCGGCCACGATGGCTTTCTTCGCACCCGGCGGCGCATAGGTGACGCGCTCGACATTGATGCGGCCTTCGGGGGCGCCGAGCGGCATGCCCTCTTCACGCTTCGGCGCGCGGCGGATGATTTCGAGCAGACGTGCCTTGGCGAGGCGCGCGGCGGTGACGCTCTTCCAGGTCGAGACCATGGTCTCGATGGGCGCCAGCGCGCGGCCGCCGATGATGGAGGCCGCGATCATCACGCCGCCGGACGCGTGGTACTTGATCACCAAGAGCGCGCCGGTGCCGAGCAGCGCCACCTGGATGAACTGGCGCACGCCGCGCGAGAAGCCGGTGAGGACGGAATCCTTGTCGGAGGACTGCAGCGACAGGCGCAGCGACTCCACCCACTGATCGCGCCAGCGGCCGACGAAAGTCTGCGAGATGCCCATGCCTTCGAGCAGGTCGGCGTTGCGCAAGCCGTCTTCCGCGAACTGGTGCGCGCGGATGGTGGCGCCGATGGAGCTCGTCAGCGTGCGGCTGGTGAGGAACTGGTCGAGGAAGGCGATGAACACGATGATGGCGCCGCCGACCAGCACGAGCAGGAAGTAGGCCCAGTGCAGGTAGAACAGCACGAACAGGAACACGAACAGAAACGGCGCGTCGATCAGGGCGGCGAGCCCCGGGCTGCCGATGAAGTTGCGCAAGGTGTCCACGTCGCGCAAGCCCTGTCGCGCCACCGATCCGCCCGCTTGGGCGGAGAGCGCGATCATCGAGCGCAGCACTTGCGTGGTGAGCGAGTTCGCCACCCGCATGCCGATGCGGATGAGGAGACGCAGGCGCAGCGAGTCCAGCGCGCAGTACACGCCAACGCCCGCGGCGGCGATGATGGTGAGCAGCGCCAGCGTCGACATGCTGCGGCTGTTGAGCACGCGGTCATAGACCTCGAGCATGTAGAAGGAGACGGTGAGCGCCAGGATGCTCATCGCGGCGGCCAGCGCGAAGCACACGGCGAACAGCCGCGCCTGCGCCTCGATCGCCGCCCTTATCGGGTCGGCGGGGGCCTTCTGCTGGCTGGAAATGACGCCCGGCAAACTCATGTCGGGATGTGCTCCTTCGTCAGGTCGCGGCGCAATAACATTAAGCCTTACCCCTTGCCAGCCCGTTGCCGCCCTCAAAGAAAGAAAAAGTGACCGAATTACAGGCGGTTAAGGGGTGCGCTGCTGCCCGCCCAGGTTGGGCGCGGCGGAATAGGGCGCTAGTTCAAGGGCTTAGAATTGCCGGTTTGCAAATGGCATTGAACTCTCAACCGTCATGGCCGGGCTTGTCCCGGCCACCCATAAACGCGGTCTCGCAAGAAAAGATGATGACTCTTACTTTTCCCACCGCGGATATGGGTGGCCGGGACAAGCCCGGCCATGACGGTATTTATGTGAGAGGTAAACCGGGTGAGAGCGAAGCGGTGCGCGCCCCTACGGCTCCACGACAGCCTTCCCGATGATCCGGCGTTCGGCCAGCATGCGCATGGCCTCGACGGCGTCGGAAAGCGGAAACCGGGCGCCGACATGCGGGCGGATGCGGCGCTCGGCGAGGAGCCGGTCGATGGCGGCGAGGTTTTCGCGGCCTTTTTCGGGCGACTTGCGGCCGTATTCGCCGGCGCGGACGCCCACCACGGAGAAGCCTTTGATCAGCGGGATGTTGGCGGCGATGGTGGGGATGCGGCCCGACGTGAAGCCGATCACCAGCAGGCGGCCGTTGAAGGCGATGCAGCGGGTGGATTCGTCGAACACGTCGCCGCCGACGGGATCGTAGATCACGTCCGCGCCGCGGCCGCCGGTCAGCGCTTTCACCGCCTCGCGGAACCCGGAGGACGGCAGCACATGGTGCGCACCGTAGGATTTGAGGAACGTTCGTTTCTCGTCCGTCGAGGCGGTGGCGATGACGGTGGCGCCCAGCACCAAGCCGAGATCGACGGCCGCGAGCCCCACGCCGCCGGCCGCGCCATGCACCAGCAAGGTCTCGCCACTTTCCAACTCGCCGCGGCGGACGAGGGAGACGTAGGCGGTGAGATAGGCGGTGGTGAAACCGGCGGCTTCGGCGAAGCTGGCCTCGCCAGGAATTTTCCGCAGCGCCGCCGCCGCCAACTGGTTCTCTTCCGCGAAGCCGCCTTGCAAGTTGCCGCCGACCACGCGGTCGCCCACCGTAACGTTCGTGACATCGCCGCCCACGGCGATCACTTCGCCGGCGAACTCGCCGCCCACGATGAAGGGCAGTTCCGGGCGGTGCTGGTATTTGCCCTGCACCATCAGGATATCGGGGAAGTTCACGCCGGCCGCCCGCACCCGGACGCGGGCGTCCTTCGGCCCCAGAGGCGGAAGCATCACGTCTTCCACGGCCAAGCTGCCGATGTCCTCGGCGTTGGCCCGGCAGAGGAGCGCCTTCATGCGGTGCCGTTGGTGCGGTGGGGCAAAGCGCGCAAGCCGCCCATGAACAGCGCCGTGGCGAAGGACGCGGCATAGACCGGATCGCGCGGCTCGCGGCGGAGCATGCGTTCGGTCATCTCGAAGGCGACGCCCACGATGGCGGCCATCAGGAAGTCCGCATCCACCGGCGGGAACAGCCCGCGCTCGATGGCGCGCTCAAGGTCCTCGCGCAGCTCCTCGAAACCCGCGATGACTTCCGGCGTGTCCATGCGCACGCGGGTGGTGTCGGCCGTATGCCGCAGGTTGCGGAAGTCCACTTCGTCGCGCGTCACGAATTCGAAGAAGGTGCGGAAGGTGCCGGAGATGAACTCCTCCACCGTCGCCGCCTTGTTGCGCTCCTCGCGCAGACGCGGGCGGATGACGAGGGCCACCTCGTCGCGGATCGCCTCGTACACTTCCTCTTTCGATTTGAAGTAGTTGTAGAAGGTGCCGGACGCCAGCGGCGTGGCGCGGATGATGTCGCGCACGGTGGCCGCGCCATAGCCCATCTCGGCGAAGACGCGTCGCGCCGCCTCCAGGATGATCTGGCGGTTCTGCACCTTGGTCTGCTCGCGCTTGCCCGATGGCTTGGGCGGCACGATGGGTCTCAGGATCTGCGGTTCCATGGTCGGCGGCTCCTCCGGCGCGGGGAGCATACCGATCCATGACACCTCGTCAACTTTGACATGCAAAAGTGGACTCGTCTCGCATAGGGTAGGGAGGTGCCTCGGGACCTCGCCGGACGGGGTACCGTCCGCGCGCAAAAACCCCAAAAACGCAAAAACGAATACGCCGTGTGGAATTAGAGCTCCGGAATCCGGCCATGTTGACAGACCGTCAGCCGTCCGGGCCAATCGGGGCATGAGCGAATTCCTCGACGAAGCCATCCGGCAGATGAACCAGACTCCCTATCTGGCCGGGATCGGCGGCGAAGTGGTCGCCCTGTCGGCAGAGCTGGCCCGCGTGCGCCTGCCCTATGGGCCGCATCTGGTGGGCGACCCGGAGACGGGCGTGGTCCATGGCGGGGTGGTGACGGGGCTGCTCGACCACACGTGCGGCATCGCCGTGTTCGGCAAGCTGCGCGAGCCGCTACCCATCGCGACGCTCGATCTGCGCATCGACTACATGAAGCCGGCACGGCCGGGCGCTACCATCGTGGCCGAGGCGCGCTGCCTGAAGGTGACGCATGAGATCGCCTTCGTGCGCGGCGTGGCGTTTCACGAAGCCCATGAAGGCCAAGATGGGCCTGACGACGCCATCGCGCTCTCCACCGGCGCCTTCATTCTGATCCGCGGCGGCATCTCGCCTCTGGTGAAGCCATGACCGAACGTCGCGACCCGGCGGCGCTGTTCGCCGCCATCCCGTACTGCCGCCACCTCGGCATCACGTCGCGGGTGGATGGCGACGAACTGGTGCTGGTGATGCCCTTCGTCGAGCGCCTGATCGGCAATGTCGGCATTCCGTCACTGCATGGCGGCGTCATCGGTTCGCTGCTGGAGATGGCCGCGCTGGCGCAACTCCTGTGGGAGACGCCCGGCGCGAAAATGCCAAAGACGGTCGACATCACCATCGACTACCTCCGCACCGGCCGCGCCGTGGACAGCTTCGCGCGCGCCCGTCTGGCCAAACAGGGCCGCCGCGTCGTGAACGTCCACGCCGAGATGTGGCAGGACGATGTAGAGCGCCCCGTCGCGGCGCTGCGCGGGCATTTCCTGGTGGGTTAGGAAGAAGATTCTCTCACAGAGCCACAGAGCCACAGAGGAAAAGTAAGAAGATGAATTCACGCAGAGCCGTAGAGACGCGGAGGAGTGTGCCTCCCTCTAACAATTCGTCATGGCCGGGCTTGTCCCGGCCACCCATAAACCCCGTCTCGCTGGGAGGGTATGGGTGGCCGGGACAAGCCCGGCCATGACGGTATTGGGATTGGAGCGAGAACGGCAGCCACAAACGCGACTCCTCCGCGGCTCTGCGGCTCTGCGTGAATCCGTCTTTTTTCTCTCTGTGGCTCTGTGGCTCTGTGGCTCTGTGAGAGAATCCTCTTCTTCAACCCTGATCCGGCGGGATGGTGTTGAGCGCTTCTTCGAGCTGCTGGAAGCTTGGCTGCGCTTCCGTCGGCACGCTGCCGCGGCCGATCTCCACCGAGACTTGCGCGGCGTTGCCGTGCAGATGCGCCACGAGAATATCGCGGATGACGTGGTAGAACTGGGCTTCGTCGTCGACGACGGCTTTCAGCCGCGTCGCCATGGGCCCGACGATTCCGTAAGCCAAAAACACGCCCATGAAGGTGCCGACCAGCGCCGAGCCGATCATGCGGCCCAGCACTTCCGGCGGTTCGCTGATCGCGCCCATGGTTTTGATCACGCCCAGCACGGCGGCGACGATGCCGAGCGCGGGCAGTCCGTCGGCCATGGTCTGCATCGCGGTGCAGGGGCCGAGCGCTTCGTTGTGATGCTTCTCGAGCTGTTTCTCCATCGCGTTCTCGACCTGATGGGGATCCTCCAGGCTCATGGTCATCATGCGCAAGGTGTCGCAGATGAAGGTGAGCGCGAAATGGTCCTTCATGATGCGCGGATAGCGCTTGAAGATGGAGGAGTCTTCCGGCTTCTCGATATGGGCTTCCAGCGCGATGAGGCCCTTGGACTTCATCGTCTTGGTCAGCAGGAACAGCAGGCAGAGCAGGTCGCGGTAATCGCCGGGCTTCCATTTCGGGCCGGAGATCACCTTGCCAAGGTCGCCGCCGATCTTCTTGAGAGAATAGAGCGAGCCGCCGATCAGCAACGCGGCCACGGCGGCGCCGCCGATGGTCATCATTTCATGCGGCAGGGACTCCAGGATCACGCCGATGGAGCCGCCGGAGATGAGGAATCCGCCGAACACCATGGCGAAGAGGATTACGATGCCGCCGATCTGAAGCATGGACGCGAAAATTCCCCGAGCGGCGGGCGCGTATGCCTGCCTTGGGGTTCACTATTAACAAAAGCCCTTAAAAGGGGATGAATGCGCGGTGCGGCGGCTTGGTGGGCCGCGGCCAGCCCTGCCCGGATGGCAAATAATTTACGGGTTCTTACCGGGCGGTTGACCTAGGATTTGCCGGGGTTCTAGACATCCAGCCATGAGCGACAAAGCCACCGCACGTTCCTATGTCCGCCTCGGCACCGGTGATCCGGCGCCGTGGTTCCACCAGCGCTCCAGCGGCAATCCGCGCTACGTGTTCGACACGGCGGCGGGGCGGCATATCGTGCTGTGCTTCTTCATGACGTCGCGCGACGGCCAGTCGCGCGCGGCGCTGCAGGAAGTGGCCAAGCACCGCCAGCTGTTCGACGACGCGAACATCTCCTTCTTCGGCGTGACCCTCGACCCGAAGGACGAGACGACGCTGAAGGAATCGATGCCCGGCATCCGCTTCCTGTGGGATTTCGACGGCTCGGTGAGCCGGCTCTATGGCGCGCTGCCGACGGACTCCACGAACGGCGAACCGAACGTGCCGGCGCGGCGCTTCTGGATGGTGCTCGATCCGACCTTGCGGGTCACGGCGGTGTTCCCGTTCCAGCCCGAGGGCGGCGAGTTCAAGGACGTGTTCGGCTTTTTGCAGATGCTGCCCAAGCCCGAGATGTTCGCGGGCGTCTCGCTGCAGGCGCCGGTGATCTATCTGAAGGACGTGTTCGAGCCGGAGTTCTGCCGCAAGCTGGTGGGGCTGTACGAGACGCATGGCGGCACTGAGTCAGGCTTCATGCGCGAGGTGGATGGCAAGACGGTCCACATCCTCGACCGCATGCACAAAAGCCGCGCCGATTATCTGATCGACGACGAGGCGCTGATCAAGGAAACGCAAAGCCGCGTGCAGCGCCGCATCCTGCCCGAGATCATGAAAGTGCATCAGTTCAAGGTGACGCGCATGGAGCGCTACATCGTCTCCTGCTACACCGCCGAAGACGGCGGCCATTTCCGCCAGCACCGCGACAACACGACGAAGGGCACGGCGCATCGGCGCTTCGCCGTCTCGATCAACCTGAACAACGATTTCGAGGGCGGCGAGCTGAACTTCCCCGAATACGGTCCGCGCAGCTTCAAGATGCCGGTGGGGGGCGCCGTGGTGTTCTCCTGCTCGCTCCTCCACGCGGTCTCGCCGGTGACGAAGGGCAAGCGCTACGCGTTCCTCCCCTTCCTCTACGACGACGAAGCCGCACGCATCCGCATCGAGAACAACAAGTACCTGGGCGCCGACGTGCCCGTGTACCGCGACCCGGAAATCGAAGAGAAGCTGGCGACGGTGGAGTAGCGCCACGCATCTCCTCTCTCTCCACCTCTCTCAAAAAACGTCATGGCCGGGCTTGTCCCGGCCACCCATACCCGCGGTGGAAAAAGTAAGAGCGCGGACCGTCGTTATCTTTTTCTGCAAGACCGCGTTTATGGGTGGCCGGGACAAGCCCGGCCATGACGTTTGAGGAATTGGAGTGAACTGGATTCACTCCAGCGCTCTCCTACCGCACCACCATGTTCGTCTTGGTCCCCACCGGCACCTGATCGATCGACAGCAGCTCCAACAGCCCCGGACCTTTGTTCTCGCCATAGTGCCAGGTGCCGATCATCTCGGCGAAGAAACTGCCCTGCTTCAGATCGAAGCTCTTGCCGGTCTCGACATTCGTCACCGACAGCGTCCCCTCCAGCACATAGACGTAGTGCGGATAGAGATGCTTGTGCACCGGCAACCGCGATCCCGGCGCGAGCGTGACGGTGTTGACCCGCACCTCCGGATTGGCCGGCACCACGATGGGCTGGCCGGAGATGGTGGTGGTCGTCGTGGCGATGGCGGCGACCACCGGCGCGGGCGCATCGGCGGCGGTGGCCGAGGTGGCGAGCGCCAGCGATAGAAACGCGAAGCGGAGCTTCATGGCTCAGCCCCGCCCCGTCACCGGCAGGGAGCTCGACAACCCGCCGTCCACCGCGATGGCCTGGCCGTTGACGTAGGACGCTTCGTCACTCGCCAGGAACAGCGCCGTCGCCGCGATCTCCTCCGGCTCACCGTAGCGGCGCAGCGGATTGAGCTGGCCGATCTTGCCGTCGGTGCCTTTCTCGCGGGCGCGGTCGAAGATGGGCTTGGTCATGCCGGTCTCGATCAGCCCGGGGCAGATGGCGTTGACGCGCACGCCCGTGCCGTAGAGGAAATTCGCCGATGTGGTGACGAGGTTGATCACGCCCGCCTTGCTGGCGCTGTACGGCCCCGGCCCCGCGCCGGAGCGCAAGCCCGCGACCGACGCCGTGCAGACGATGGCGCCTTTCTTCGCGGGCACCATGACGCGCGACGCATGCTTGATGGCGAGGAACACGCCGATGAGATTGACGCTGAGGATCTTCATCCACTCCTCCGCCGTCGCCTCGAAGAAACTCGGGCCCATGCCGCCCGAGATGCCCGCATTGGCGTAGATCGCGTCGAGATGGCCGAACTCCCTGACCGCGGTATCCACCGCCTTGGCGACATCCATCTCGTTCGACGCATCCGCGTTCATCGCGATGGCCCGCCCGCCGGCGCCGGTGATCATCTTCGCGGTCTCTTCCACCGCCTCCGCGCGGTCGAAGCACAACACGCTCGCGCCCTCGGAGGCGAACAGTTTGGCGCTCGCCCGTCCAATGCCGCTCGCCGCCCCCGTCACAATGGCGCCGCGCCCATCCAGTCGTTTCATGGGAGTCTCCTCAGATGTTCCGGCCCGGACATTAGAGCGATCTCGCCAGGAAGCAAAAACCGCCCTCCCCTTGAGGGAGGGCCGACAAAATCCGAAGGATTTTTCGGGGTGGGGTCGGCGCACGGACCCCGCCCCGAAATTTGCTTGCGCAAATTATCGGCCCTCCCTCAAGGGGAGGGCGGAAGAGTAGCGGTGGTTTTGCGCACGCGGCCCGGCTATCTTGCCCTCCGCAAATCCAACCCCTCTTTGTCATGACCGACCTCCGGATGCGTCCTGTCAAATCCGCGCTCGATCTCATCGGCAATACGCCGATGGTGGAGCTGACCCACTTCGAGACCGGGCCTTGTCAGCTTTTCGTCAAGCTGGAGAACCAGAACCCCGGCGGCTCGATCAAGGACCGCATCGGCAAATCGATGATCGAGGCGGCGGAAAAAGACGGCCGCCTCAAGCCCGGCGGCACGATCATCGAGGCGACGGCCGGCAACACGGGACTGGGCCTGGCGCAGGTCGGCATCGTCAAGGGCTACAAGCTCATCCTCATCGTGCCGGACAAGATGGCGCGTGAGAAGATCCAGCATCTTCGCGCGATGGGAGTCGACGTGCGCATCACGCGCTCCGATGTCGGCAAGGGACATCCCGACTATTACCAGGAGATGGCGCAGCGCATCGCCGACGAGACGGGCGCGTTCTACGTCAACCAGTTCTCCAACCCCGCCAACCCGCTGGCGCATGAGACGGGCACGGCGCCGGAGATCTGGGAACAGATGGACCACAAGGTCGACGCCGTGGTCGCGGGCGTCGGCTCCGGCGGCACGATGACGGGCATCGGCCGCTTCTTCAAACGCGTGTCGCCGCAAACCGAAATGGTGCTGGCCGATCCGGTGGGCTCGATCATGGCCCCGCTGGTGAAGACGGGAAAGATGGTCGAGGCGGGCTCGTGGACCATCGAAGGCATCGGCGAGGATTTCGTGCCGGTCAATTGCGACGTGTCGCTGATCAAGCAGGCTTACGCGATCTCCGACAAGGAAAGCGTGGAGACGGCGCGCGCGCTGCTGGCGAAGGAGGGCATTCTCGGCGGCTCGTCCTCCGGCACCTTGCTGGCCGGCGCGTTGCGCTATTGCCGCGACCAGACCACGGCCAAGCGGGTTGTCACGTTGGTGCCGGACAGCGGCAACAAATATCTCTCCAAGGTCTACAACGATTATTGGGTGATCGAGCAGGGGCTGGCGGATCGCAAGCTCTCCGGCAACCTTTCCGATCTCATCACACGCACTTACGACTCCGGCGGCACGGTGACGGTGGGGCCGGATGACTCGCTGATGGTGGCCTACAACCGCATGCGCGCCTCGGACGTCTCGCAATTGCCGGTGCTGAAGGACGGCCGCATCGTGGGCATCCTCGACGAGCACGACATCCTCAGCCACGTCGAAGGCCACGACGAATTCCGCGCCCAGCAATTCAAGGATCCCGTGCGCACGGCGATGACGGCGCGTCTGAAGACCGTGCAGGTCGGCGACAAGATGGACTCCCTGGCGCCGATCTTCGAGCGCAACGAAGTCGCCATCGTGGTCGACGGCGACAAATTCGTGGGCCTCATCACCCGCATCGATCTGATCAACCATCTGAGGCTGCACCCGTGAATACTCATAAAAATGGGGGCGCCAACCGTCTCGCGTTCTCCACCCGCACCATCCATGCCGGCCAGTCGCCGGACCCCACCACGGGCGCCGTGATGGTGCCGATCTATGCGACTTCGACCTACGCGCAGGAGAGTCCCGGCCAGCACAAGGGTTACGAATATTCCCGCTCGCAGAACCCCACGCGACAAGCCTTCGAGCGCTGCATCGCCGATCTGGAAAGCGGTAACGAAGGTTACGCCTTCGCCAGCGGGTTGGCCGCCATCGCCACCGTGCTCGACCTGCTGGACACCGGCGACCACGTCATCGCCAGCGACGATCTCTATGGCGGCTCCTTCCGCCTGTTCGAGCGGGTGAGGAAGCGCAGCGCCGGATTGGCGTTCGATTTCGTCGACATGAGCGACATCGCCAACGTCGAACGCGCCATCACGCCGAAGACGAAGCTCATCTGGGTGGAAACGCCGACCAACCCGCTGCTGAAGCTGGCCGATCTCGCGGGCATCGCCGCGCTGGCGAAAAAGCGCGGCATCCTCACCTGTTCGGACAACACCTTCGCGAGCCCTTACGTCCAGCGCCCGCTGGAGCACGGCTTCGACATCGTGATCCATTCCACCACAAAATATCTGAACGGCCATTCCGACATCGTGGGCGGCTGCGCCGTGATCGGCGAGAACAAGGACCTGGCCGATCGCCTGCGCTTCCTGCAGAACGCGGTCGGCGCCATCCAGGGCCCGTTCGACTCCTTCCTCGCCTTGCGCGGCTTGAAGACGCTGGCGCTGCGCATGGAGCGCCACTGCCACAACGCGCTGAAGATCGCCCGCTGGCTGGAGTCGCGCGCCGACATCGACCGCGTCATCTATCCCGGCCTCGAAAGCCACCCGCAACACGCATTGGCGAAGAAACAGATGGCGGCCTTCGGCGGCGTCATCACGATGTTCCCCAAGCGCGACCTCGCCGGCATCAAACGCTTCCTCGAACGCTGCCAGCTCTTCACGCTCGCGGAGTCCCTGGGCGGCGTCGAAAGCCTGATCGAACACCCCGCCATCATGACCCACGCCTCAATCCCGCCGGACAAACGCGCCGCGCTCGGAATTTCGGACGCGCTGGTACGCCTGTCCTGCGGCGTCGAGGACGCCGACGATCTGATCGCCGATCTGGAACAGGCGCTCTCATAACTCCCTCTCCCCCTTCGGGGGAAAGGGTCGGGGTGAGGGGGCGGTGCCGCATTTCCAATGTTGGAGTTTGCGTCGCGACCCCTCATCCCGGCCTTCTCCCCCAGTGGGGGAGAAGGGGAAGTGAGAGCTACTGCTTCAGCCAAACGATATCCCAGCTCTCCCGGCGTTCGATGAAGCCGGTGATTTTGCCCGAGGCGTCGCGCTGGAAGATCTTGCGGATGCGGTTGTCGCCGGGGATGAAGAAGATGTCGGGAGCTTCTTCCTTCCACTCCGTGGGCGCGTGCGTGCCGCGCGTGCCCATCAGCTTTCCGTCCGTGACGGCCAGCGTATAGACCGGATCGGAATCCTTGAGCTTGTAGCTGCCGATGTAGTCCGCGAGCGTCGCGGGCGAGGCGGCGCGCGCGGGCGGGTCGATGCGCTCGGCCAGCACCTGGCCCTCGATCTGCTTCCAGCCATCGGCGCGCTTCTTCCACACCGTGTTGGTGAGATACTTCGCGGTAATCGTCTGGCCGTAATACTGCTCGGTCTCGTTCTGGCGGAAGAGAGCGACAGCGGTGTCGCCGTCCTGATGATAGGAGAGCAGCTCGACCTTGATCGTGCCGCCAAGGCCCTTGGGCAGCGGCCTGATCTCCTTCAGCATCTCCGCTTTGCCTTTGTAGCTGTCGTCTTCCTCGGCATAGATCACGCCGGCATCGAGATATTTATCCCACACCGCGACATCGCCCGCCGCGATGGCGTCGGACAGTTCCTGTTCCTGCTGCGTGATGAGCACGCGGTCGTCGGCCAAAGCGGGCGCGACGAAGAGCGGCGCGAGAAGCAGAAGCGAAAGGCGCATGGACAGTTCCCCCAAGGAAGCAGGGAAGCGTAATCCTCATCCTAGCGACGGCAGATCAAGTCCGTGTGAGCGGGCGCTCTCGAGCGCGATGTCATAACCGGCATCCGCGTGGCGCATGACTCCGGAAGCAGGATCGTTCCACAGCACGCGCTCCAGCCGCCGCGCCGCGGCCTCGGTTCCGTCGGCCACGATCACCATGCCGGCGTGCTGCGAGTATCCGATGCCGACACCGCCGCCATGATGGATGGAAACCCAGGTGGCGCCGCTCGCGCAGTTGAGCAGCGCGTTGAGCAGCGGCCAATCGGAGATGGCGTCCGACCCATCCATCATCGCCTCGGTCTCGCGGTTGGGCGAGGCGACGGAGCCCGAGTCGAGATGATCGCGGCCGATGACGACGGGCGCGGACAATTCGCCCTTCGCCACCATCTCGTTGAAGGCGAGCCCCGCGCGATGGCGGTCGCCCAGCCCGATCCAGCAGATGCGCGCGGGCAGGCCCTGGAACGCGATGCGCGCGCGCGCCATGTCGAGCCAGTTGTGCAGATGCCTGTCGTGCGGCATCAGCTCTTTCATCTTCTGGTCGGTCTTATAGATGTCTTCCGGATCGCCCGAGAGCGCCGCCCAGCGGAACGGTCCGATACCGCGGCAGAAAAGCGGGCGGATATAGGCCGGCACGAAACCGGGGAAATCGAAGGCGTGCCTCTCGCCTTCCTCCAGCGCCATCTGGCGGATGTTGTTGCCGTAATCGACGACGGGCACACCCATTTTTTGAAAGTCCAGCATGGCGCGGACATGCTGGACCATGCTCTGCTTCGCAGCGTGTTCGACGGCTTTGGGATCGCTTTCCCGTTTCGTCTGCCATTCATCCAGCGTCCAACCTGCCGGCAGATAGCCGTTGAGGGGATCGTGCGCGCTGGTCTGGTCGGTGACGGCGTCGGGCCTGATGCCGCGCTTCACCATCTCCGGCAAAATCTCCGCCGCGTTGCCGAGCAGGCCGACGGAGACGGCTTTCTTTTCCTGGCTGGCGCGCGTGATGATTTCCAGCGCCTCGTCCAATGTCTTCGCCTGCGCGTCGAGATAGCGCGTGCGCAACCGCATCTCGATGCGCGAGGGCTGGCATTCGATGGCGAGCATCGAGGCACCGGCCATCACGGCGGCCAGCGGCTGCGCACCACCCATGCCGCCGAGGCCCGCGGTCAAGATCCAGCGGCCGGAAAGATCGCCGCCATAATGCTTGCGGCCCATCTCGGCGAAGGTCTCATACGTGCCCTGAACGATGCCCTGGCTGCCGATATAGATCCACGATCCGGCCGTCATCTGGCCGTACATCATCAGGCCCTTCTTATCGAGCTCGTGGAATTTGTCCCACGTCGCCCAATGCGGCACGAGGTTGGAGTTCGCGATCAACACGCGCGGCGCATCCGCATGCGTGCGGAAAATTCCGACGGGCTTGCCGGATTGGATGAGCAGCGACTGGTCGTCTTCCAATCGCTTCAGCGCGGCGACGATGCGGTCGAAGCTCTCCCAATCGCGCGCGGCGCGGCCGATGCCACCATAGACGACGAGCTCTTCGGGCCGCTCGGCGACTTCCGCGTCGAGATTGTTCATCAGCATCCGCATCGGCGCTTCGGTGAGCCAGCTCTTGCAGGAAAGCTCGGAGCCACGGGGAGAGCGGATATGCCGGGAATTGTCCAAACGGGTCATGCGATGCTCCTTACCCCCAAACCGTCATGGCCGCCCTCGTGGCGGCCATCCATATTCCAGAGTCCATCCGTCGAGACTCTGGAATATGGGTGGCCGGGACAAGCCCGGCCATGACGATATTTTTATGGTTCACAAGCAAACTTCAAACAAGCTTCCAGGATTCTTTCGAGCACCGCGCGCAACGGCGCGGCACGTTCGTTACGATAGGGCGTCGGCCAGTTATCCGGCGACGGCGCGTCGGGCTCGTCCATGTAGCCGCGGCAGGCGAGTTCGAGCTGGATGGCATGGACGCCGGTTTCGGGCTTGCCGTAGTGGCGTGTCGTCCAGCCGCCTTTGAAGCGGCCGTTGATGACATAGGAGAAATCCGACACGGCGCAGGCGGCGGCCACGGCGTCCGTCAATCGCACATCGCAGGTCGCGCCGGTGTTGGTGCCGATGTTGAGGTTCGGCAATTCGCCGTCGAACAGGCGCGGGATGCGCGAGCGGATGGAATGGGCGTCGAACAACACGACACGGTCGTGACGCTGCCGCAGCCGCGCGATCTCCGCCGCGATGGCGGCATGATAGGGATCGAACCAGCGGGCGCGGCGTGCGTCGATGTCGGTCGGCGCCTCGCGGGTGAGCGGTTCGCCGTCGAATGTCGTGGTGGGGCAGAGTTCGGTGGTGGCCTGGCCGGGATAGAGCGATGCGCCGCTGGGATCGCGGTTGCAGTCGATCACGGTGCGCGACATGGCGGTGCGGATCACCGTCGCGCCGTGGTCGAAATCGTAGAGCTGCTCGACATGCCAGTCCGCATCCTCGCGGCCGAGCCAGGGGGAGACGAGTTGCGCTTCTATATCCGGCGGAATCTCCGTGCCGGTGTGCGGCATGGAGACGATCAGTGGCGCATCGGCGCGGCGGATGGTCAACCAGTCAGGCATCTTCGCCTCCGAAGACGCGGGCGTGCAACGGATTGAAACCCATGCGGTAGACAAGTTCCGCCGGCTGGTCGATGTCCCAGATGGCGAGATCGCAGCGTTTACCGGCTTCGAGCGTGCCGATATCGTCCCGGCCCAAGGCGCGGGCGGCATTGCGCGTCACGCCGAGCAGGCATTCCTCCACCGTGAGGCGGAAGCAGGTGGCGGCCATGTTCAGGGCGAGCAGCAGCGAGGTGAGCGGCGAGGTGCCGGGGTTGCAATCCGTGGCGATGGCGATGGGCACGCCGTGTTTGCGCAGCAGATCGACAGGTGGAAGCTTTGTCTCGCGCAGGAAGTAGAACGCGCCGGGCAAGAGCACGGCCGTCGTTCCCGCTTTCGCCATCGCGGCGATGCCGACTTCGTCGCTGTGCTCGAGATGATCGGCGGAGATCGCCGCGAACCGTGCGGCCAACGCCGCGCAGCCGCCATTGGTGAGCTGGTCGGCATGGAGTTTCACCTTCAATCCGTGCGCCTTGGCGGCTTCGAAGACACGCGCGATCTGCTCGGGCGAGAAGGCGATGCTTTCGGCGAAACCGTCCACCGCCTCGGCCAGTTTGGCGCGGGCGATGGCGGGGATCATCTCGCGGCAGACGCGGTCGATATAGGCGTCCTTGTCGCCCTCCGCTTCCGGCGGCAGCGAATGCGCGCCGAGGAAGGTGGTGACGATGTTGACCTTGCGCAGTTCGCCCAGCGCGCGCGCGGCGTGGAGCTGGTTGGTCTCGTCGTCCAGCGAAAGGCCGTAGCCGGATTTGATTTCCACCGTGGTGGCGCCGTCGGCGATGAGCGCGTCGAGGCGGGGCAGGGATTGCTCGATCAGCTCGCCCTCGCTGGCCTCACGCGTGGCGCGCACGGTGGAGAGGATGCCGCCGCCGGCGCGCGCGATCTCTTCATAGGTGGCGCCCGCCAGCCGCATCTCGAACTCGCGGGCGCGGTTGCCGGCATAGACGAGATGCGTGTGGCAATCGATCAGGCCGGGCGTGATCCAGCGGCCCTGGCAATCGATGCGCTCGGCTTTGGGGAATTTCGGTGCGCCATCGGCCGGGCCCGCATAGACAATGCGCGCGCCGTCGGCGGCGACGATGCCGTTCTCGATTCGCTCCGGTGTGAGCAGCCTTGCGTTGTGCCAAATGCGCATGCCTCTATGTAATCCATGTCCCTCTGGTTCCAAACCGCGCTTCTTCCCTCCGGCTGGACCGCCAAGGTGCGGTTCACGCTGTCGGCCGGCCGCATCGCGCGCGTCGAGGCGGGTGTCGAGCCCGGCGCGGGTGACGAACGCCACGCCATCGCGATTCCGGGTCTCGCGAACGTCCACTCCCACGCCTTCCAGCGCGGCATGGCGGGGCTGGCCGAAACGCGCGGTCCCGAGGGCGACAATTTCTGGACGTGGCGGGAAGTCATGTACCGCTTCCTCGACCGGCTGGAGCCGGAAGACGTCGAGGCCATCGCGGCGCTCGCCTATATCGAGATGCTGGAGACAGGCTTCACTCGCGTCGGCGAATTCCACTACCTGCACAACACGCCGTCAGGCGCGACTTACGACGACGTTGCTGAGCTGGCGGAACGGATCGCGGCGGCTGCATCCGCGACAGGCATCGGCCTCACGCTGTTGCCCGTGTTCTACGCCCATTCCAATTTCGGCGGTGCGCCACCGGTGCCGGGGCAGCGGCGCTTCATCAACAGCGTGGATGGTTTCGCGGCGCTGATGGCGCGCTGTGCGAAGATCGTTGCGAGCTTGGACGACGCCAATCTCGGTGTCGCGCCGCATTCGCTGCGTGCCGTCACGCCGGAGGAGCTGGCCGCGATCTTGCCGATGCGTGGGCCGGTGCATATCCACGTGGCGGAGCAGGTGAAAGAGGTGGAGGATTCCGTCGCCTGGTCCGGCGCGCGTCCTGTCGAATGGCTGCTGGACAATGCGCCGGTCAATCAGCGCTGGTGTCTCGTCCACGCCACGCACATGACGGGGCATGAGGCGGCGGCGCTGGCGCAGCGCTGCGCGGTGGCGGGGTTGTGTCCGGTGACGGAAGCCAATCTCGGTGACGGCATCTTTCCGATGGAAGATTTTCTCGCCTTTGATGGGCGTTACGGCATCGGCACGGACTCCAACGTGCTGATCGATCCGGCGGGCGAATTGCGCGCGCTGGAATACGCCCAGCGCCTGCTCCGCCGCGCCCGCAACCTCGTGCCGCGTACCCAGGGCCAATCGACCGGCCGCGCCTTGTTCGACGGCGCGCTCGCCGGCGGTGCCCAGGCGCTGGGGCAGGGCGCCACCGGCCTTCGCGACGGCGCGCCCGCCGATTTGATGAGCTTCGCGTCCGGCCAGCCCTCACTGGAGGGGCGCAGCGGCGACGCCATCCTCGACAGCTGGATATTCGCCGGCGCCCGCGCGGATTGCGTCTGGCGATTCGGACGGCAAGTGGTGACGGGCGGCCGTCATCCGTTGCGCGGACCGGTTGAAGAGCGTTACCGGCAAGCAATGCGGCGCGTGCTGGGGTGAAAAGAGATTCACACAGAGCCACAGAGACACAGAGGAAAAGTGAGAAGGAAGATTGATTCACGCGGAGGCGCGGAGACGCGGAGCGCAGGTGATGGGCGGCAAGCTTTGAGCTCCACCACCTCCGTTCGGCGCGGCCGCCCTTATGGCGGCCAATCATCGCCTCCCATCTTGCCGTGAGGGGATGGGTGGCCGGGACGGGCCCGGCCATGACGAATTTGGATAGAGCGGAGTGAAACGCAGCTATCCGGCACCTGCTCCCCCGCGTCTCCGCGCCTCCGCGTGAATCAACCTTTCTTTTCCTCTGTGTCTCTGTGGCTCTGTGTGAGTCCCTTTCTTCCCACCCCGGACGAGGATTCTGATCCGAATCGGGGCATTGTGCGTTTAGGATGCGGGTTCGGGGGCCTGCCGCTGTGCTAAGACATCTCTCATGGTGAGGAATTTCCAAGTCCATCTTCCGGTGGACAACCCGGCCGTGGTCACGCTGGAGAAGCGGCAGGGCAAGGTGCGCCTGGTCGCCTCCGGCGATTGGACCATGCCGGAAATTCCGCGCCTGGATCGCGAGCTGCGCAAGCTCGATTTCGGCGATGCGCGCGAGGCGGAGATCGACGGCACCGCCATCACCGGGCTGGACAGCGCCGGCGCGTGGCTGCTGCTGCGCTCCAAGCGGGAACTGGAGAGCGGCGGGGCAAAGGTCACCGCCTTCGCCATTCCCGAACGGTACAAGCCGCTTTTCGACACGATGGAGAGCGACCACACCGCGCCGCCGGTGAAGCATGCGCCGCATCGCGGATTGCTGGGCCTGCTCGAACGCACCGGCCGCGGCACCGTGCAATCCATGCGGCAGGGTTACGATCTGCTGGGCTTCCTCGGTCGCGTGACGGTGGAGACCTGGGAAGCGATCATGTCGCCCCGGCGCGAATTGCCGTGGCCGGCCTTCATCCACCAGATCGAGGAAACGGGCGTCACGGCGTTGCCGATCGTCGGCATGCTGGCATTCCTCCTGGGCGTGGTGCTGGCCTATCAAGGCGCGGATCAGCTGAAGCGGTTCGGCGCGCAGATCTACACCATCGATTTCCTCGGCGTGGGCTTCCTGCGCGAGCTGGGCGGGCTTGTCACCGCCATCATCATCGCGGGCCGGTCTGGCTCGGCCTTCACCGCCCAGATCGGCACCATGCGCGTCAACGAAGAGACCGACGCGATGCAGACCATCGGCCTCAACATCGCCGAGGTGCTGGTGCTGCCCCGCGTGCTGGGGCTGATGATCGCGCTGCCGCTGCTCACCTTCTTCGCCGACGTCATCGGCATCATCGGCGGCATGGTGATGGTCTATTTCGACCTGGGCATCACCATCCCCGCCTTCATGCGCGAGCTGCAGAACGCGATCAACGTCAACACGCTGGTGGTGGGCTTGGTGAAAGCACCCGTCTTCGCCTTCGTCATCGCGCTGGTCGGCTGTTTCGAAGGCATGCGGGTGGAGCGCAACGCCGACAGCGTGGGCAAGCTCACCACGCGCTCGGTGGTGGAATCCATCTTCCTCATCATCGCGCTGGACGCGGCCTTCTCCATCGTATTCTCGGTGCTGCACATATGAGCAACGGCGGCAAAAAAGACGACGCTGTCATCAAGGTGCGCGGCCTCGTCAATGGCTTCGGCGGCGGCATCATCCACGACCATATCGATCTCGACGTGATGCATGGCGAGGTCTTGGGCGTGGTGGGCGGATCGGGCTCGGGCAAGTCGGTGCTGCTGCGCTCCATCATCGGGCTCAACAAGCCCATCTCCGGCTCCATCACCGTGTTCGGCCAGGAGACGGTGGGCATGGAAGGCGACCAGCTTCGCGGCATCCAGCTGCGCTGGGGCGTGCTGTTCCAGGAAGGCGCGCTGTTCTCTTCCCAGACCGTGGCGCAGAACATCCAGGTGCCGATGCGGCGCTGGACCAACATGTCGCAAGAGTTGATGGACGAGCTGGCGGCGCTGAAGCTTTCCATGGTGGGCCTGCCGCCGGATGCGGCGCAGAAATTCCCGTCGGAGCTTTCCGGCGGCATGAAGAAACGCGCCGGTCTCGCCCGTGCGCTGGCGCTCGATCCGGAGCTGCTGTTCCTGGATGAGCCGACAGCGGGCCTCGATCCTATTTCCGCCGCGCAATTCGACGAGTTGGTGGCGCGGCTGCAGAAGAGTCTCGGGCTGACCGTCTTCATGGTCACCCACGATATCGATACGCTGCGCGCCACGACGGACCGCATCGCGGTGCTGGTGAACAAGAAGGTCAAGGTCGGAACGGTGAAGACGCTGGTGAACGACACCGATCCGTGGATTCATGAATATTTCTCCGGACCGCGCGGCCGCGCGGCTCTGGAGTCCTGAGGGAGACGGCGATGGAAACCAAGGCCAATTATGTGGCGGTCGGCGCGTTCGTGCTGATCTGCGTGCTGGGCGGCGTGGTGGCGCTGCTCTGGCTCGCCGGTGCGCAATACAGCGAGGAATATGCCTATTACACGACATATTTCTCCGGCAGCGTCACCGGCCTCGGCGACGGCACGACGGTGCGTTACAACGGTATTCAGGTTGGCCGCATCTCCAAGCTCACCTTCGATCCCGATGATCCGAAGCGGGTGATCGCGACCTTGGAGATCCGCCCCGACTTGGCGATCCCCGACGACTCCATCGCGTCCATCGCCAGCGAAGGCCTGACCGGCGGCTCCTATGTCGAGATCGACGGCGGTTCGAAGGACCACGCCGCGCTGAAGCATGTGATGTTCGGCGCCTATCCGGTGATCAAGTCCAAGCCGTCCACCTTGCAGGAGCTGGAACAATCCGCGCCGCAGTTGGTGGCGAAGCTGAACGGCATCGCGAATGAGTTGGGCGATCTGCTGAACGCCAAGAACCGCGCCGCCTTCGCCGCGACCCTGTCCAACCTCAAGGACATGACCGGCGCGATCGACAAGCACACGAAGGATATCGAGACCACGCTCACCAATGTCTCGTCCGCGTCCGGCAAGCTCGACACCGATCTCGCCGATCTGCATACGACGTTGACCGCGGCGAGCGGCGCGGTCGGCAAGATCAATCATCTGGCGGATGACGCGGATTCCGCCGTCAACGGTGCGCAGATCGGCCAATTGTCCGATCAGCTGCGCACGCTCGCCACCAGCCTCACCAAGCTCTCCAACCAGATCGAACACGAACCCACGCGCCTTATTTATGGCGACCGCCGCAAGGGATACACACCCCAATGAGCAACACACGCTTCGCGCCCAGCCGGCGCGCGCTTCTGGTTTCGGCTTCCGCCACGCTCGCGCTGGCGGGCTGCGGCAGCCTGTTGTCGCCCTCCAATCCACCGGCCACGATCTACATGCTGGGGCCGGATTTCGGAAAGCTGAGCGGCCCCGCCGTCGATTGGGCGATGGTCGTCTCCACGCCCGACGTGCCCAACGTGCTCGACACGGATCGCCTCCTCATCGTGCGCAACGCCGAGATGGACTATTACGCCAACGCGCAATGGAACGACGCGACGCCGCGCCTGTTGCAGACCCTGGTCGTGCAGGCTTTCGAGGCGAGCGGCCGCATCAAGGGCGTGGCGCGCGACTCCGGCGGCGTGCGCGGGGATTACATCCTCTCGCTCGAGCTGCGCCATTTCGAAGCCGTCTACGACTCGCCGGATGCCGCGCCCATGATCAACGTCAACATCATGGCCAAGATGCTGGCGCTGCCCCGCCACGATGTGGCGTTCACGCACGAGGCCAAACGGGCCATGCGCGCCGCGACCAACACCGTCCCCGCCGTGGTCGGCGTCTTCAATGCCGCCACGCACGACGCCATCGCGGAGATCGTGGACTGGGCGCTCGCGGCTCCGGGTGGGTCGTCGAGTGCCGCGGCGACGGACGACGCCCCGCCGCCCGTGACGCATCACCGGCGCCGTCGGCATTAGGACGTAGAGTTCTGGCGCTTCACTCTATCAACGTCATGGCCGCCACAAGCCCGGCCATGACGGTGGTGGAAGTGGTGTTTGGAGAGCTGCAAGAGTGAGTGGGTTCCCGAGCCCAACATGGTTTATACTCCGCCCGTCACCACTCCGTAACAAACTCCATGTCCTCGCCGAATATCTCTGCCGACGAAGCCCAATGGGCGGCGCTGATGCGCCAGGGCCTGGGTGGAGACGATGCGGCCTATCGGCGGCTGCTGGAGGAATTGGCGCCGGTTTTGCGCGGGCTGGCCCGGCGCGGACTGGCGCGGGCAGGCCTTGGAACGGCCGATATCGAGGATGTGGTGCAGGAGACCCTTTTGGCGATTCATCTGAAACGCCACACCTGGAATCCCGAACAGCCATTCCGTCCCTGGCTGAATGCGATCGCGCGCCACAAGCTGATCGACGTGTTGCGCCGCCGCGGCCGCCGGGGCGAAATCCCGATCGAGGGCCTCGAAGAGGTGCTGCCTGACGCGCAGCCTTCCGCCGAGACCTCGCCCGGCGAATTGGCCCGGCTGGTCGGCAAGCTGGATGGTCGGCAGCTCGACGTGGTGCGCTCCATCTCGCTTGACGGCGAAAGCATCGGCGATGCCGCCAAGCGTCTCGCGATGAGCGAGGGCGCGGTGCGCGTCGCGTTGCATCGCGGCTTGCGCAAGCTCGCCTCTCTCTACCAGGAGGGCACGCCATGAGCGACAGCACGGACAAACTGATCGCCGCGCTGAGCACCGACCGCGATGTCGGCATGAAGCCGGAATGGATTTTCCTGCTGGCGGTGCTGGCGGGCACGGGCTTGGCGGCGCTGCTCTTCATCGTCACGCTGGGACCGCGCCCGGACTTCATGAGCGCGATGCACACCTGGCGCTTCGTCGGCAAATTCGTCGTCACCCTGGCGCTGGCCGCGAGTACCGCGCTGCTGGTGGCGCAGGCCGCGCATCCCGGCGCTGCGCGCGGACCGGCCGATATCCTGCTCATCCTCGCGCCTGCTTTGTTGCTCGTGGCCATCGTGGTGGAGCTGCTCGCCATGCCGCATGCGAGCTGGATGCCGCGCATGATGGGCCACAACGCACTGCCCTGCATGGCCTCTATCCCGCTGTTCTCGCTGGCGCCGCTGGCGCTGACCCTGTTCGCGCTGCGCCGGGGCGCGGTGACACAGCCTATGCGTGCGGGCGCGCTGGCGGGCTTGATGGCAGGCGGCTTGGGCGCCGCGCTCTACGCCGCGCATTGCACGGACGATTCCCCGCTCTTCGTGGCGCTTTGGTACACGCTGGGCATCGCGTTCGTCACCGGCGCCGGCGCGTTGATCGGCCGGCGGCTATTGCGCTGGTAAACGAGACGAATTGCCGCTCTCACCACAGATTGCGCATTCCTGCCCGCCCTTTAGCTTCGCTGCCGTCCGCTGTCTCGGGGGAGGGGGCGGACGCTCCCACGCGTCTTAATGTGGGCAAAAACAACCCGCTCAGGGCATGACATGTCATCACCGCGTTTGTCTGGCGTTACGACCGAAGTCGATCCGCAAAATCTCGAACAGCCCACTTTGCGATTCCTGAAGGACTATTGGGAGAGCAAGCGCGGCCCGCGCGCCATGCCCGCGCGCGCCGACATCCGGCCGTCCGAAATGAAGGAGCATCTGGGCTGGGTGATCCTGCTCGACGTGCTGCCGGATTTTTCCGATTTCCGCTACCGCACCATCGGCAGCCGCGTGACGCAGTACTTCCTGGGCGATGGCACGGGGCGCACCTTGAGCGAGGTCTTCGCGCCCTATGGCGAAGGCGCGATTGGCGGCGTTCTGGCGGTGCACCGCAAATGCGCCCGTGACCAGGTCGTGCTGCGATCCCATGGCGGGGCGGGCTGGCTGGAACGTTCGTTCCTGGATTTCGACGCCCTCTACATGCCGCTGTCCGACGACGGCGTGACGGCCAACATGATCCTCTCGGCCTTCACCTTCGACCAGGCGGCGCTGATCCGGGCCAGACAGGATTAAAGGCCAAGATTAATTCGTCCTTGCCGCACCGCACTCTCGCGACAGATTGAGACACGCATTACGCAAGTTTCAGTTCGCCTCCTGCTGCGCCTTCCCGCACAATGTGGGCTAGAGGGCTGTGTCAAATGAGGTTGTCATGATTGAACTGAAGAAGCTCCTTCCCGTCGCCGCTTTGGGCCTGCTCTGCGTGGGCGCGGCCGTGGCGCAAAATGCACCGCCGCCGGACCGTCACGCCTGGATGGAGGCGCACAAGGGCGACATGGCGAAATTCAACGCGCAGATGTGCACCGACATGTATGCGCATCATGTGGGCATGGTGGCCGAGCTCGGCGCGCGTCTCAATTTGAACGACAGCCAGCGCTCGCTGTTCGAACGTTGGAAGACGGTATCGCTCGACGGCGCCAAGGCGCGTGAAGCCGCCTGCCAGTCGCACACGCCGGGCAACATGGATCACCGCCCGTCGCTGCCCGAGCGCGAGGCGCGCATGCGCGAACATCTGAAGGCCCGTCTGGCCGAGATGGATGCGCAGCAGCCGGCGCTGGACGCGCTCTACAATTCGCTGTCGCCCGATCAGAAGATGGAACTCGACCATATGCATGGCGGGGAACATCGCGGGATGCATGGCGGCATGCGCGGCGGGATGCATGGGATGCATCCCGGCATGGGCGGCCCTGAAGGCGGTCCGGGTCCGGACGGCGGCAACGGTTAAGCCCCCGGTCGCAAACGGCAATATTTGGTGTCTCCCGCCCAAGCCTCTTGAGGTTGTCGCGGGAGACATCGCGCCGTAAAACCCGAGCCGTCAAACGGCCCGGAGATAGTCTTTGTCGAACCCCATCGCATTCATCGATCTGCAGGCGCAACGCAAGCGCCTTGGCGAAAAGCTCAACCAGTCGATCATGAAGGCCGTCGAAGGCGGCCAATGGGTGATGGGCCCGCAAGTCGCGGAGTTCGAAAAGCAGCTCGCGGAATTCGCGGGCGTGAAACACGCCATCGCCTGCGCCAACGGCACCGATGCGCTGCTCATCATCCTGCGCGCCTGGAATATCGGCCCGGGCGACGCGGTGTTCGTGCCCGCCTTCACCTTCGCCGCGAGCGCGGAAGTGGTAGCGCTGGTGGGCGCCGAGCCCGTCTTCGTCGACGTGCTGGACGACACCTACAACATCGATCCCGCGAGTCTCGAAGCCGCCATCGCGATGGTGCGCAAGGAAGGCCGCCTCACGCCGCGCGTGGTGATGCCGGTCGATCTCTTCGGCCAATCCGCCGATTACGACGCGATCGAACCCATCGTGAAACGCGAAGGGCTGAAGATGCTGTGCGATGCGGCGCAAGGCTTCGGCGCGCTCTATCACGGCAAGCGTTGCGGCGGCATCGGCGACGCGGCGGCGACGAGCTTCTTTCCCGCCAAGCCGCTCGGCTGCTATGGCGACGGCGGTGCCAGCTTCACCAATGATGACGGCCTCGCCGATCTGCTGCGCTCCATCCGCATCCACGGCCAGGGCACGGACAAATACGAGAACGTGCGCATCGGCGTGAATTCGCGTCTGGACACGATCCAGGCCGCCATCCTGATCGAGAAGCTTTCCATTTTCAAAGACGAGATCGAAAAGCGCGATGCCATCGCCGCGCGCTACAACGAGAAGCTTGGCCGTTCCAACGTCATCCGCGTGCCGCGCGTGCTGGCGGACAGCACCTCGACCTGGGCGCAATACACCATCCAGGTACCGGATCGCGACAAGCTCGCCGCCGATCTCAAGGCCAAGGGCGTGCCGACCGCGATCTATTACCCGACGCCGCTCTCCAAACAGAAGGGCTACGCGCATTATCCGAGCGCCGGAACGCCCGTTAGCGAGCGCATCGGCAAGACGGTCATCAGCCTGCCCATGCACCCCTATCTCGACGAAGCCACGCAAGACCTGATCGTCGAGGCCGTGCTGGAGAGCGTTGGCTCCTAATTCTCCTTCTCCCCCTCCGGGGGAGAAGGCCGGGATGAGGGGGCGGTGCCGCATCTTCGCTGCCGGAGTTCGTGTCGGGACCCCCTCACCCCGACCCTCTCCCCCGGAGGGGGAGAGGGAGTTAGGTTTGCTATATGGACGTCTCACTCTTCGACTTCGATCTTCCGGAAGACCTGATCGCGCTGCGCCCCGCGAGTCCGCGCGATTCCGCGCGCATGCTGTTGGTGCACGCGGATGGCACCCTGGAGCACCGTCACGTTCGTGACTTGCCGGATTATCTGGGCACGGGCGACGCGCTGGTGATGAACGACACGCGCGTGATCCCGGCCCGTTTGCGCGGCCGCCGCCTGCCGAGGCTGGGCGGCATCACGTCCGGCCCCAAGATCGAGGTGCTGCTGCACAAACGCCTCTCGCCCAACAGCTTCGCCGCCTTCGCGCGGCCCGCGCGCAAGCTCAACCCCGGCGATCTCGTCGACCTCGGCCAGACACTCGGCGCCAGCGTTACGGCGCGCGGCGAGGCGGGCGAAGTGACCCTGGAATTCGACATCGCGGGCGCGGCGCTCGATGCGGCCATCGCGCGCGAAGGCGAAATGCCGCTGCCGCCCTACATCGCAGGCAAGCGCAAGGCGGACGCGCAGGACAGTGCCGACTACCAGACGATCTTCGCAGCGCAAGACGGTTCTGTGGCCGCCCCCACAGCAGGCCTGCATTTCACGCCGGAGCTGTTCGCGCGGCTGGACGCGAACGGTGTCGCCCGCGAGCGCGTCACGCTTCATGTCGGCCCCGGCACCTTCCTGCCTGTGAGCGCCCAGGACACCACCCAGCACAAGATGCACAGCGAATACGCCACGCTCGATGCCGCCACCGCCGCGCGGCTCAACGCGGCGCGCCGCATCGCCGCCGTCGGCACCACCTCGCTGCGCACCCTGGAAAGCGCCGCGGACGATACCGGCCTGCACCCCTTCGCCGGCGACACCGACATCTTCATCACCCCCGGCTACCGCTTTCGCACCGCGCAGGTACTGCTCACCAATTTCCACCTGCCGCGCTCCACGCTCTTCATGCTGGTCAGCGCCTTTTCGGGCCTCGAGACGATGCAGCGCGCCTATGCCGAAGCGGTCGCCCAGCGTTACCGGTTCTATTCCTATGGCGACGCCTGCCTGCTATTGCGTCAGCCATGAAGTTCGACGTTCACGCGACGGACGGCGCGGCTCGCACCGGCACCATCACGCTGCCGCGCGGCGAAATCCGCACGCCCGCTTTCATGCCGGTGGGCACGGCCGCGACCGTGAAGGCCATGCTGCCCGAAAGCGTGCGCGAGACAGGCGCGGATATTCTGCTCGGCAACACCTATCACCTGATGCTGCGCCCGGGCGCGGAGCGCATCGCGCGGCTGGGCGGCTTGCACAAATTCATGGGCTGGGAGCGGCCGATCCTCACGGATTCCGGCGGCTTCCAGGTGATGTCGCTGTCGGAGTTGCGCAAGATCACGGAAGAAGGCGCGCGCTTCCGCTCGCATATCGACGGCAGCGAACATTTCCTCTCGCCCGAGCGTGCGATGGAGATCCAGCGCCTGCTCGGCTCCGACATCCAGATGGTGCTGGACGAATGCCCGAAGCTTCCGGCGAGCGTGGACGTGATCGAGAAGTCGGTCGCGTTATCGATGCGTTGGGCCGCGCGCTCCAAAGCCGCGTTCGGCGAGCAACCGGGCCACGCCTGTTTCGGCATCGTGCAGGGCGGCGTCTATCCGCATCTGCGCCGGCGTTCGGCCGAGGCGCTGCGCGAGATCGGCTTCGACGGCTATGCGGTGGGCGGCTTGGCTGTCGGCGAGCCGCAATCGGAGATGTTCGACACGCTGGACGCCGTGGTGCCGCATCTCCCCGCCGGCGCGCCGCACTACCTGATGGGCGTCGGCAAGCCGGATGATATCGCGGGCGCGGTGTTGCGCGGCATCGACATGTTCGACTGCGTGTTGCCCACCCGCGCCGGCCGCACCGCGCAAGCCTTCACCCGAACCGGCGCGCTCAACCTGCGCAACGCCCGCCATGCCGAGGACCAGTCGCCGCTCGATCCGGAGTGCAGCTGCCCCGCCTGCCGCAAATTCTCCCGCGCCTATCTGCACCACGTCGTGAAGGCGAACGAGATCATCGCCTCCATGCTGCTCACCTGGCACAACCTGACCTACTATCAGAACCTGATGGCGAGCCTGCGCACGGCGATTGTGGAGGGGCGACTGGCGGCGGTTGTCGCGGAAGTGGCGCGGATTTATGCGCGCAACATCGAGCTACCTCCCCCTTGAGGGGAGGTCGAAAAATCCGAAGGATTTTTCGGGTGGGGGCTCACTCCGGATATCTCAGGGTGTGTTTCCCAACAGACGGCGGGCAGCTCGGAATGAGCCCCTTCCCGATCCGCCTACGCTGAAGCTATGGCGGACCTGTATTCTCGCAAGACCCGCGGTAGCTTTAGCGCAGGCGGGAAAAGCTTCGCTTTTTCGACCCTCCCGCAAGGAGAGGGTAACCCGGGTTTACTTTTGCGGCTCATGCCCTATGTTCCGCCGCCCTTGGGGGCCCGTAGCTCAGTGGTAGAGCATTTGACTTTTAATCAAAGGGTCGATGGTTCAATCCCATCCGGGCTCACCAAGTTGAGGGATTTCTTCGGTATCTAAGGTTGGCGGGTATCCCCTGATCGGGGCGTGATGATGTCATTTATCGGCTGCCAAATTACTGGAGCAGTATCGGCTCATTGGTTTTAACGGCAAGCTTGGAGCTTACCATGCACGCTGAACGGTTGAGAACGATTGCTGCTCGTACATTGGCTGCATTTTCGGATGCGGGAATTACGAGTTCGTTTGAAGCTCTGATAGCCACCGTGCGGAGGCGCCTTTCAAACCCGGCTGATCCTGCTATCGACACTGAAGTTTCAACAAGGGTCAAAGAACTCTTGACGGCGATAGAGGGTTTGGAGGTCGCCAATTTCCCACCCACATGGCGCAAATTGATGTCAGAGCTTCGTCTCGACATTCTGTTTCCAGAGAGCCTCCGTGAGATGGTGGAAATTGCCTTTTCAAATCGTCGCGTCGATTCAGATTTGCTAACAACGCTGGAAGCTGTGAATCACGGGGTAGGGGAAAGTCTCGAGCAGCTACAGCTACTACTTCGTGGGCTTGAGGCGGTCGGAATCAGCGAAGATGTGGTTCCACGAGGAGAGATCGAATTCGATGTTGCCATGCCGCGAGAATCAATTGATGACAACCTCTCTGGAATAAACAAAGAGTTCAACAATTTAAATCGGCAACTTTTAGTTCTCGCAGAGATTTGCAAGCAGGCACCGCCACCTTTGAGAGTAAATAGCATTTCGACAAATGATTTTACTGTAGCTCTAAACATCAATATTGACCTCGGCGAAATTATTGCGTTTGTATTGGTCGCGCTCACTTCAATGCGTCTTGGCTACCAATCTAAATTTGATGCGCTCAAGCAAGACGCCTTCAAGGATTTGCCAAGAGAGATATTTGATCAGATGAAGGCTTGGGCAAACGGCTATGTGAAGGAAGAAATTTCGAAAATAGTCGATAGGTTGCCTGATGCGTGCCCAGAGTCTGTTAGCACAGAAAAATTGGAGGCTCAAAAAGGGCCCGTTAGAGCCGCTCTAGAATACATAGAGGAGAAGCAGGAAGCTGGATTTAATATGGAAGTGCGTGTGGGGGACCCTCCAACTGGAGGAGACGGACAAGATGAAGGGCGTGCTGCTGAGTTAGCGCAAATAAATGCGCGCTTGATTGAGATAGCTAAGAATGTTGCTCAACTTAAGGTACTCGAGAGGCAAACTACTCCAATACTCAGCTTAACAGACCAGACCGGTGATCATGTTGACTCATAAAAGCTGATCGAGACTCAAATCAGCCGGGTTTAAATGGCACATTTGCGCCGGCCCGCACGCAATACCGAGCGTGCGGGCTCCCAACTTCGCAAGTCCCACGCGCTTATATAAACCGACCACTCCTCAGTTATACACCTCGAACAGACCCGCACCGCCCATGCCGCCGCCGATGCACATGGTGACGACGACGTGTTTGGCTTTGCGTCTGCGGCCTTCCATCAGCGCGTGGCCGGAGAGGCGGGCGCCTGTCATGCCGAAGGGATGGCCGATGGCGATGGAGCCGCCGTTGACGTTGTACTTCGCGGGGTCGATGCCGAGCTTGTCGCGGCTGTAGAGGCACTGGCTGGCGAAGGCTTCGTTCAGCTCCCACAGATCGATGTCGTCGACCTTCAGGCCATGGCGCTCGAGCAGGCGCGGCACGGCGAAGACGGGGCCGATGCCCATCTCGTCCGGCTCGCAGCCGGCCACGGCCCAACCCTTGAACAGGCCGAGCGGCTGCAGCCCGCGCTTCTCCGCTTCCTTCGCTTCCATCAGCACCACGGCGGCGGCGCCGTCGGAGAGCTGGCTGGCATTGCCGGCGGTGACGAACTTGCCGGCGCCTTTGACGGGCTCGAGCTTGGCGAGGCCTTCCAAGGTCGTCTCCGGGCGGTTGCATTCGTCGCGGTTCACCACGTAATCGACGAGGCTCTCTTCCTTCGTCTGCTTGTCGACCACCTTCATCTTGGTGGCGACGGGGACGATCTCGTCCTTGAACTTGCCGGCCTGCTGGGCCGCGGCCATGCGGCGCTGCGATTCAAGCGAGTACTGATCCTGATATTCGCGGCTGATGTTGTAGCGTGCGGCGACCACGTCGGCGGTGTCGATCATCGGCATCCAGAAATCGGGATAGAGATCGGTCAGCCGCGGCTCACGCCCGCCGCCGCCGCCGCCCTGATAGGTGATGGAGTCCACGCCCGAACCCACCACGATGTTCGCGCCGTCGTCCTTGATGTAGCGCGCCGCGATGGCGATGGCGTTGAGGCCGGACGAGCAGGCGCGGTTGACCGTGACGCCGGAAGTGGTCACGGGAAGTCCCGCGAGCAGGGCCGCGCCACGCGCGACATTGCCGGAGGCCGCGACGCAGCCCGCGACCACGTCCTCGATTTCTTCCGGCGCAACGCCCGAGCGCTGCACCGCCGCTTCGACGGCCGCGCCGAGGATGGTGACATTCGGCGTGTTATTGAAACCGCCACGCGCGGCCTTTGCCAGACCGGTGCGAGCGTAAGAAACGACGACAGCTTCACGCATTGGGATTTTCCTTCTTACTTGGATTTGCGTTCGGTGTTGAGCGATTGCGCGGGCAGGTCGGCGAATTTCTTGCCCTCGGCCACGAGCTTTTCGAGGAGCGGCGACGGCTTGAACGCCGCGCCCATCTGGCTATGCCATTCCTGCATCTTGGCGAGGACCTTATCGAGGCCCACGGTGTCGCCATAGAACATCGGGCCGCCGCGATAGACGGGCCAGCCATAGCCATTGATCCACACGATATCGATGTCGCTGGCGCGCATCGCCTTGCCCTCGTCCAGGATCTTCGCGCCCTCGTTGATCATGGGATAGATGCAGCGCTCCACGATCTCTTCGTCCGAAATCGTGCGCGAATTCACGCCGCTCTTCTTGCGGAATTCTTCGATCAACCCGGCGGTGACGGGTGAGGGCGTGTTGTTGCGCTTCTCGTCGTAATCGTAATAGCCGGCGCCGGTCTTCTGGCCGCGGCGGTCCATCTCGCAGAGCCGGTCGCGGATGGTTTCGCCTTTGGAGTTCTCCTTCACCCAGCCGATGTCGAGGCCGGCCAGATCGCTCATCTGGAACGGCCCCATCGGGAAGCCGAAATTGTAGAGCGCGCGGTCCACATCCCACGGCATCGCGCCTTCCATCACGAGCTTCTGCGCCTCGCGCTGGCGGGGCGAGAGCATGCGGTTGCCGATGAAGCCGGGGCAGACGCCGGCCAGCGCCGCGATCTTGCCGATCTTCTTCGCCGTCTGCATCGCGGTGGCGACGACGGATTTGGACGTCTTCTCGCCGCGCACGTTCTCCAGTAGCCGCATTACATTGGCGGGCGAGAAGAAATGCATGCCGATGACGCTTTCGGGCCGCGTAGTGGCGGTCGCGATCTCGTCGATGTCGAGATAGGATGTGTTGGACGCTAGCACCGCGCCTTGCTTCACGATCTTGTCCAGCTTGCCGAAGACATCCTTCTTGATGTCCATGCGCTCGAACACGGCCTCGATCACCATGTCGCTGTCGGCCAGATCGTCGAGGCTGAGCGAGCCTTTGAGCATGCCCATGCGTTTCTCGACGTCGTCCTGTGTCATACGGCCTTTCTTCGCCGTGTTCTCGTAGTTGCGGCGGATGACGGCGAGGCCGCGGTCCAGTGCCTCCTGCTTCATCTCCACGATGGTCACGGGGATGCCGGCGTTCAGGAAGTTCATCGATATGCCGCCGCCCATCGTGCCCGCGCCGATGACGCCGACCTGCTTGATGGGGATGAGAGGCGTGTCGTCCGGAACGTCCGTGACTTTCCAGACCTGGCGCTCGGCGAAGAAGACATAGCGTTGCGCGGCGGACTGGTTGCCGGTGACGAGCTCCATGAACAGCTTGCGCTCGGTCTTCAGCCCATCCTCGAACGGCTCGTTCACGGCGGCTTCGATGCAGCGGATGTTGTATTCCGGCGCCAGGAAGCCGCGGAATTTGCGGGCGTTCTCCTTGCGAAAATTCGCGAAGATCTCGGGCTTGCCGCGCGCGGCTTCGACCTTCGCGTTGTTCTCGCGCACTTTCTTCAGCGGGCGGCTCTCCGCCACGATCTTCCTGGCGAAAGCAATGGCCGCGTCACGCAAGCCGCCTTCCGGCGCCAGCTCATCGACGAGGCCGTTCTCCAGACATTGCTTCGCGCCGACATGCTTGCCGCTGGTGACCATATCGAGCGCCGCTTCCACGCCCACGATGCGTGGCAGGCGCTGCGTGCCGCCGGCGCCGGGCAGCAACCCCAGTGCGACTTCGGGCAGGCCGCATTTCGCGGAGGGCACGGCCACGCGGTAATGCGCGCAGAGCGCCACTTCCAATCCGCCGCCCAATGCGGTGCCGTGGATCGCGGCGACCACCGGCTTGGGCGAATTCTCCATCACGGCCTGAACCTCGAACAGGCTCGCGCCCTTCGGCGGCTTGCCGAACTCGCTGATGTCGGCGCCGGCGATGAAGGTCTTGCCCTCGCAGATCAGCACGATGGCCTTGGCGGAGGCGTCCGCGATGGCCTGCTTGAAGCCTTCCGCCAGCCCGTCGCGCACGGCCGCGCCCAGCGCGTTCACCGGCGGCGAGTTCAAGGTGATGACGGCGATGTCGCCGTCATTCGACAGATCGGTCACCGCGTTGATGGCGGTCATGGAGCCCTCTTCCTGGATGTTTTTTTGCATAGCACCATGCTCTGGGGCCATGAGTCCAGCGCGTCGAAAGAGCGGTATGCTGCTGGGATAGGAAGAGGTGAGTCCATGGGCCTGCGCCGCGATCTTCTGACCAAGCCGATCTTCGCCTGGGCGAAGACGGCGCTGCCCGCGTTGTCGGATACCGAGCGCGAGGCCATCGAGGCGGGCGATACCTGGTGGGATGCCGATCTCTTCACCGGCAATCCCGACTGGAGCAAATTGCTCGCCACGCCGGAGGCGAAGCTCTCGGACGAGGAGCGCGCCTTTCTCGATGGACCGGTCGAGGAATTCTGCGCGCTGCTCGACGATTGGAAGATCACCTGGGAGCTGCGCGACTTGCCGCCTGAGGCGTGGGCCTATCTCAAAGCGAAACGCTTCTTCGCGATGATCCTGCCGAAGGAGGTGGGCGGCCTCGGCTTCTCGTCCTTCGCGCATTCCGAAGTGGTGCGGAAGATCTCGACACGCTCGGTGAGCGCCGCGGTGGTGGCGATGGTGCCGAACTCGCTGGGGCCGGGGGAGTTGCTGCTGCATTTCGGCACGAAGGCGCAGCAGGAGTACTGGCTGCCGCGCCTCGCCGACGGAAGCGAAATCCCCTGTTTCGGATTGACGAGCCCGGAGGCCGGATCGGACGCGGCCTCGATGGTCGATAGCGGCGTGGTGTGCCGCGGCCTATGGAACGGCCAGGAGGTTCTGGGCATAAAACTCAACTGGCACAAGCGTTATATCACCCTCGCGCCGGTTGCGACGGTGTTGGGGCTGGCATTCAAGCTCTACGATCCGGATGGGCTGATCGGCGCGGAGAAGGAGCTCGGCATCACCGTCGCGCTGATCCCGACCAACCTTCCGGGCGTGGAGATCGGGCGGCGGCATCTGCCGGCGCTGCATGTCTTCCAGAACGGTCCCAATCGGGGGCGCGATGTCTTCGTGCCGCTGGACAATATCATCGGCGGCGTGGCGCAGGCGGGCAAAGGCTGGAAGATGCTGATGAGCGCGCTGGCCGCCGGGCGCGGCATCTCGCTGCCGTCGCTCTCCGCGGCGGGTGCTGCCTATTGCGCGCATGTCACCGGCGCCTATGCGCGCATCCGCGAGCAGTTCGGTGTGCCGGTCGGCGAGTTCGAGGCGGTGGGCGAGAAGCTGGCGCGCATCGCGGCCACCGCCTATCTCGTCGATGCAGCACGGCGCATGACCTGCGCGGCGCTGGATGCGGGCCATCATCCCGCCGTCATCACCGCCATCATGAAGGCGCAGGCGACGGAGCGCATGCGCGTCGCCGTCAACGACGCGATGGACATCCATGGCGGCAAGGCGATCATGGAAGGCCCGCGCAATTACATGGGCAGCCTCTATCGCGCCGTGCCGGTGGGCATCACGGTGGAAGGCGCGAACATCCTGACGCGCGCGCTGATCCAGTTCGGCCAGGGCTCGATCCGCAGCCATCCGTATCTGCTGGCCGAGATCAACGCGCTGAACGATCCCGATAAAGCCAAGGGCCTCGACGCTTTCGACAAGACGTTCTGGCGCCATGTCGGCCACAGCATCGCCACGGCCGGACGCGCCTGGTGGCGGGCCTGGACGGGTTTCGGTCCCGCGCCGGATGCGGGCAAGGCACGCGGCTACTATCGCAAGCTCGGGCGATACGCCGCCGCGTTCGCGGTGACGGCGGATTTCGCGCTGCTGACGCTGGGCGGCGCGCTCAAGCGCAAGGAGATGCTGTCGGAGCGCTTCGGCGATCTGCTCTCCGAACTCTACCTGCAATCGGCCGCGCTGAAGCGCTGGAACGACGAGGGCCGTCAGGACGCCGATTTCCCGCTCGTCGCCTATTGCCTGGAGAAAGGCCTCGCCACCTTGGATGCGCGGCTGGACGCAATCCTGGCCAATCTGCCCAACCGTTTCGTCGCGGGCTTCCTGCGGCTTCTCACGCTACCCAGCGGCCGCCGCGGCCCATCCGATGCGCTGACGCGGGCCTGCGCCAAGCTCGTGCTCGAACCATCCGAGACGCGCACACGGCTGACACCCGGCCTTTATCACGGCCATGGCGAGGAGCCGATGGCGCTGTTGGAGAAGGCCTGGAAAGCCGTCGTCGCGGCCGAGCCCATCGCGGCCAAGATGCGCGCGGCGCATGTCCATACCCGCAAGGAAGCGCGCGCGAAGAACGTTATCGACGATGCGCAGGATAGCGCTCTGGAAGCCGTGGAGGCGGTGGTGGCCGCCGTGATCGCTGTCGACGACTTCGCGCCGGAAGAGCTGACGCGCCACGATGGCGCGCCAGCGTCCCAGGTCAGATGAAGTTCGACGTCGTGAGCGTTCCGCTCATGTTGTTCATCTCGATGACAAGGTCCTGACCGGCCTGGTAGCCGGCGGTGCCGTTGAGATCGACGATCAGGAAGGTGTCGCCATCATAATTCCCGCTTGTCGGCGTGAACAGCACCGCGTCATGCGCATGAAGCTGCGTGGCGCCGATGGCGGACGCCATGTCCGTGTCGAAGCTCGCCGTATTCAGCGCGCCGCTGGTGACCGTGGGATTGATGCCGGTGATGGTGGCCGTCGTGTCGAATTTGTCGGCTGACGTGCTGAAGCCGATGACGGTGTCGAAATTCACCCCGGTCGAATCCGAGGCGCCGTTATAGATGAGCACGGCTTTGTCGGAGCCCGTTCCCACGTTGATGGTGTCGCCGCCGCCGCCACCGGTGTAGCTGTCCGTCACCGCGCTGCTGATGCCGCCGTTGGTGAAGCTGTCGGCGTTGGCGCTGCCGATGACGGAGCTGCCGTCGGCGATGGTCGCGGTGATGGAGCCCGCGGTGACGGCCGAGGCATCGACGCTGCCCGTCAGCACCGTGAAGCCGATACTCTGGCCGGTGCCTATGAGATTGCTGGCCAGGGTGAGGTCGCCATCGTCGTCTATGATGAAATCGGTGTTCTGCACCATGGCGTTCGTAAGCGTAAGACTGAATACGTTGCCATGGCCGTATTCGATGGTGAGCATGTCGTTGCCGGTGCCGCCGTCGAACGCGTCGGAGGAATTGAAGTTGACCCAAACGATCGAGTCGTTGGCGCTGCCGCCCGTGACGGTGCCGGAAGCAGAGACCTGAACGTCGCCGTCGACCGCGCCGCTGCCGCCGGTCACGCCGATCGTGGTGCCGGAATAGTCGAGCAAGACGTTGGCCGATGAAGCGGTCGCGTCCACTGTCAGATTGCCGCTTTCCGCGGTGCCGTAGACCCAGCCGGTGGTGTTGAACGCGGCGGCGACGGTCAGGCTGGAGGCGAGCATGAAATCGTAGGTGAAGTTGGACGCCAGTTCGAGATAGGCCACGTTGGTGAACATCGCGCCCGTCAGCGTGAGCCCGGCCGAGTAGTCGCCCGCCAGCCCGGCGTAACCGTACTGGTCATTCGTTATATCGTAGGTGACGTGGTCGTTGCCGTTGAAGGTGTCGCCGAAATAGGCGACGTCGGTTCCGCCGACGGTGACGGTGTCGTTGCCGCCGAGCGACACGTCGGCGGTCGAGTCGACCATGTTGACGATGCTGATCGTGTCGTTGCCTTCGCCGCCGGTGACCGTCACGCCGCTGAGGTTGTAATAGACGTGCGCGTCGGAGGTTTCGGACTGGAAGGTGAGGCTGTCGCTCGCGCCGAGCGCCGAAGCATCGAAGCTCTTCACATAGACGTAGACGTTCGGATAGTTGGTGAAGTTGAAATCGACGTTGTAGCTGTGGCCGGCGTCGAAGGTGTAGTTGGTGATGCCTTTCACTTGCGTGCCCAGCACGGTGAACGGCGCATAGGCGCCGTTGAACACCACCGTGTCGTTGTCGGCATGGCCTGTGATGGAGTCGCCGGAGTCGAAAGCGGCGCCCACGAGGAAGACCGCGTTGCCGCCGATGCTGCTGACGGTGTCCTCGCCGCCCTGGCTGATGTCGATGGTGTTGGTGCCGGTGCCGCCGACGAGCGTATCGTCGCCCGCGCCGCCGATCAGCGTGTCGTTGCCCGCGCCGGCGGTGACGTGGAAATAGCCGTCGGTCTCCGCCGAGCCATCGAAATAGAGCGAGTTCGCGGCGGCCAGCGCCGTGGCGTTCACGGACAGCTCCGCGTTGTTGGCCACGTTGGCGTCGTTCATGACGAGTTTGTAGCTGTGCCCGGCATCGGCCACGATGCCTTCCACGCTGGTGAGCGTGGTGGCGCCGAGCGTCACGCCTGCCGCGTAATTGCCGTCGAGCACGATGCGGTCGCTGCCGGCGCCGCCGTCGATGGTGTCGGCGGCGGTGAAGGAGGCGCCAAGCGCGATGTAATCGTCGCCCGCGCCGCCCTGCACGGTGTCGTTGCCGCCCTTGTTGAGGATGAAGGTGTCGGCTTGCGCACCGCCGGTGAGGATATCGTTCCCCGCGCCGCCTTCGAGATGATAGGCGCCGTCGGTCTCCGCCGAACCGTCGAAGTTGACGAAGTTGCCGGCGCCGAGGCCCTCGCCGTTGATCGTCATGGTGGCGCCCGAGGCGACGTTGCCGTCATTGCCCACCAGCACATAGTTATGGCCGGCGGCCAGCACGATGGCTTCGACATTGGTGACGGTAGCCGCGCCAAAAGTCACGCCACCGGAGTAGTCGCCATTCAGCGCGACCTTGTCGGAACCCGTGCCGCCATCGATGGAGTCCGCTGCCGTCAGCGCCGCGCCCAGCTCGAAATAGTCGTTGCCCGCGCCGCCCTGGGCCGTGTCGTTGCCGCCCTTGGAGAGGTTGAAATTGTCGTTGCCCGCTTCGCCGACGAGGACGTCATTGCCGTGATAGCCGATGAGGTGGTCGTTGCCGGAGAGCGCCGTCGTCTCGAAGCCTGTGATGTCGTTGTCCGACACATAGTTCATGAAGGTGGTGGCGCTCATCGAGAGGCCGGTGAAGCTCGCGGCCTGTCCTGTCGAGTGCCCGAAATCGAATTCCGTGACCGTGCCGTCGGTTGGAAAGCCGTTGGTGTCGAAGGTGGTGAAGCCGGTGCCGATCAGCTTGTAGAGGAGCACGCCGCCAGCGCCCGTGACGTCGATCTCGGTGGAACTCGATGCCGTCACCGTGCCGGTGCCGAAATCGGCGAGATCGATGGCGGTCATGTCGACGGTGAGCGAACCTGTATTGAAGGTGACGGACATGGGGAGATTCCCTGCTGACCCGGCGCGCTTTTAGCACGAAAAGCCCGAATGAATCTGCCTCAAAATGCACAAGCTGTGATTGCTATAGGCGCCTTCGCGCCTGCGGAATCGACGCGCCGCCAGGACGTGCCGAGCATCTGCAAGGTCAGATGAAATTCGCGGTCGTGAGCGTTCCGGTCAGGCCTACGATCTCGATCACCAGATCATGCCCCGCCTGATATCCAGCGGTGCCGTTCAGGTCGACGATCAGGAACGTATCGCCGGTATAATCCCCGCTCGTCGGCGTGAACTCGACCGCATGGTTCGCGGCGAGTTGGCCCGCGCCGACGGCGGCGGCCAGGTCGGTGTCGAAGCTGGCCGTGTTGAGCGCCCCGGACGTGACGGTAGCGTCCACGCCCGTGATGGTGTTGGGCGTGTCGAACTTGTCGAACGACGTGTTGAAGCCCGTCATCGTGTCGAAACCAGTGCCCGTGGAGTCCGATGCGGCGTGATAGATGATCGAATACTGGTTGTCGTTGCTCAGCGTCATCTGGTCGGCGCCGCCGTTGCCGGTCATCGTGCCGATGCCGCCGTTGGAGACGAAGATGTCGTCGCCCGAGCCGCCTATCATCGTGCCGGAGGTGATGACGGCATCGATGGTGCCGTTCGTGTCGGCGGAGTCGTCGATGGTGGACGAGCCGCCCGTGACATACATCTGCTCGCCCGTGCCGACGACGCCGTCGTCGAGCACCACGGTGGTGTGCAGGCCGATATTGAGATTTTCGACATTCGTCACGTTCGCGCTGCTGAGCGTGAGGCTGGTGCCGTCATTGTCCTCGATATGGAGCGTATCATTGCCGGTGCCGCCGTCGAAGCTGTCCGAGGCGGAGTAGTAGCCCCAGCTCGCGATGTCGTCTCCGCCGCCGCCATGGATGCTGCCGCCGCCGGTGGCGGTGGTGACTTCGAACGTATCGTTCGCGCTGCCGCCGGTGAGATTGAGGGTTTCCGATCCACTCTCGATAGTCAGCGAATGGGTCATCGCCGAACCATCGAAGGTGAGGCTGCCGGTCGAGTTGTCCGTTACGTGCAGCGTCAGCGCGGCAAGCGTTGAATCGCCCGCGAGGCTGTAGGTGTAGTTGGGTGTAAGGTCGATCTCCTTGATGGAGTGCAGCATCGAGCCGGTGAGCGTCAGCCCCGAATAATTGCCCGAGATCGACACGATCGATCCGGTATTGATGCCGTAGGCCTGATCGGTGGAATCGAGCGCGGTGCCGAATGCCGCCGTGTCCGAGGAGCTGAGATAGACCGTGTCGCTGCCGCCATGGGAGAGATCGATCGTGGAATGGAGGATGTTTTCGGCATGGATGATGTCGTTGCCGGCGCCGCCCGTCACCGTCACGTTCATGAGCGATGCATCGCCTGCCGGCGCGAAATTCAGATCCAGGCTGTCGCCTGCGCCGAGCGCCGAGGCGTCAAAGCTGGTGAGGGCGTGATAGGCGAGTGGTGTGTCGGAGAAGTCGAAATTGAGATTGTAGCTGTGGCCGGCGCCGAACCGCACGTGGTTGATGCTCAGGAAATGGTCGCCCACGACCGTGAGCCCCGCCGAATAGTCGCCGTCGAAGATCGCTGTGTTGTTGGTGGATATGGCGCCGTTGATGATGTCGCCCCCGTCGAAGGCGCCGCCGAGATAGAACGTGTTTCCGCCGCCGACGCCGCCCCGCGCGTTGTCCTCGCCGCCGGCGCTGATGTCGATGTAGTCGTTGCCGCCATTGCCGTGGATCACGTCGTTTCCGGCGCCGCCGATCAGGGTGTCGTTGCCCGACCCGCCGGTGATCGTGAAGTTGCCGTTGGTCTCCGCCGAACCGTCGAAATACAGCGTGTGCGTGCCGTCGGTGACGAGTGAGGCGTTGACCGTCATGGTCTGGCCGGCCGCGAGGTTGGCGTCGTTCTCGATGATTTTGTAGCTGAAGCCGGCGTCCATCACGATGGCCTCGACGCTGGTGAGCGCGGTGGCGCCCATTGTCACGCCAGCGGCATAGTTGCCCTCGAGCACGATCCGGTCGTTGCCGGCGCCGCCGTTAACGGTGTCGGCCGCCGTGAAGGACGTGCCGAACTGGATATAATCGTCGCCCGCGCCTCCATTGACGGTGTCGTTGCCGCCCTTGTTGAGGATGAAGGTATCGGCCAGCGCGCCGCCAGTGAGGGTGTCGTTGCCCGCACCGCCTTCGAGATGGTAGGTGCCGTTGGTTTCCGCCGAGCCGTCGAAATTCACGAAGTTGCCGGCGCCCAGGGCTTCGCCGTTGATCGTCATGGTCGCGCCGGAGGCGACGTTGCCGTCATTGGCGGTCAGCAGGTAGTTATGACCCGCGGCCAGCACGATGGCTTCGACATTGGTGACGGTAGCCGCGCCAAAAGTCACGCCACCGGAGTAGTCGCCATTCAGCGCGACCTTGTCGGAACCCGTGCCGCCATCGATGGAGTCCGCCGCCGTCAGCGCCGCACCCAGCTCGAAATAGTCGTTGCCCGCGCCGCCCTGGGCCGTGTCGTTGCCGCCCTTGGAGAGGTTGAAGTTGTCGTTGCCCGCTTCGCCGACGAGGACGTCATTGCCGTGATAGCCGATCAGATGATCGTTGCCGGAGAGCGCCGTCGTCTCGAAGCCTGTGATGTCGTTGTCCGACACATAGTTCATGAAGGTGGTGGCGCTCATCGAGAGGCCGGTGAAGCTCGCGGCCTGGCCTGTCGAGTGCCCGAAGTCGAACGCCGTGACGGTGCCGTCGGTCGGGAAGCCGTTGGTGTCGAAGGTGGTGAAGCCTGTGCCGATCAGCTTGTAGAGCAGCACGCCGCCCGCGCCCGTCACGTCGATCTCGGTGGAGTTCGACGCCGTCACCGTGCCGGTGCCGAAATCGGCCAGGTCGATGGTGGTCATGTCGACCGTGAGCGAACCTGTATTGAATGTAACGGACATGGGCGATTCTCCAGAGCTTTTGTTGGCGGGAGTCTTCGGGCGGGAGTTGTTTTAGCACAACGCCGGCCGCGATGCTTGTCAGGTTGGTGACGATGCCGCGCATGCGAAACACGCATGGGTTGCTTCGTCACACGAAGGTATCGACGGACAAATCCTTGAAGTCGTTGCTGGTGATCTGGATGATCAAGTCCGCGCCGGGCTGGTAGCCGGCGACGCCATTGCCGTCGATCACGAGGAAGCTCTCATTTGTGTAGTCGCCGGCGCTGGCCGTGAACAGCACGGCATGGTGCGCGCCCAACTGGGCTGCTCCCAGCGCCGCGGACATGTCGCTGTCGAACGTCGCGCGCGACAGCGATCCCGTGGTGATGGCCGTATCGATCGCGGTGGGCAGCAGCGCGGACGGAAGCTGGATCTCGTCTTTCAGGAAGTTGAAGTCCTCCACGAAATCCATCCCCGTCACCACATTGCCGCTCTCGGCGGAATCGGAGACCCCGTTGTAGATCAGCAGATCGCCCTTGGTGTTGGCGAGCCCGATCAGGTCGCCGCCGGCGCCGCCGGTGACGGTGCAGGCATTGGTGGCGCCGTAATAGCCGAGGTCGAACTCATCGTTGCCCGCTCCGCCGATGAAGGTGCCGTATTTGGCTTCTACGCGTACGCTGCCGTCGGTGTCCGCGGAATTGTCGAGCGTGACGGAGGTGAACTGGGCGTCGATCAGGAACGCATGCCCGGCGGGCGTCACGTCGTCCGCCAATTTGAGGTTGGCGCCGGGGGACGAGACCTCAATGTCGCCCATGTCGGGCGCGATGTCGCGATCGATTTCTACCGCATGGGTGAAAGTCCCCTTGATGATGAGCGTTCCGGCGCCTTCGAAGAGGTCGCCGGAATTGACGGTCTGGTCCACCGTGACGACGCCGCCGCCATTCGTGAAATCTATCGTGCCGCTGGCGCCGCCAGTGATCGTGGCCGTGCCGCCTATCCCGCCGCTGCCGCCGAGCGTCACGTCGAAGGTGCCGCCGGTGATCGTCAGGGCGACCGGGTTGTTCAGGCCGGTGGTGTCGAGGGTGAGATTGTCGCCGCTCGCCAGATCGGCGTTGAAGGTGAAGAAGAAAGAGGTGTTTGGCGGCTCGTCGGACTGGAAATTGTCCGTGTAGTCGAGGGTGAGGTTGTAGCTGTGCCCGCTGTCGAGCGTGATGCCGGAAACGTATTGATCGGCGCTGCCCATCACCAGGCCGGCGGAATAATCGCCGTTCAGCACGATGCTCGCGAAGCCGCCGCCGAGGATCTGGTCGTTCTCGTCGAAGGCCGCGCCGTAATAGATCGGCTCATCGCCGCTGGTGTAGACCGTGTCGTTGCCGCCTTGCGACAGATCGACCGATTCAAGAACGCCCGGGGTGATGGTGTCGTTGCCGGCGCCGCCCAGGATGGTCATCGCCTCATGGGGCTGATCCTGGGCCGTCTCATCGGTGAAGGTGAAGGAATTGCCCGCGCCCAGCGCCGAGGCGTCGATCAGGGTGACCGTCGAATTGCTGTTGAAGGTGAAGGCGAGGTCGTAGCTGTAGCCGGCCGCCATCTTGATGGTCTCGACGGCGTTGTCCTGCGAGCGGTCGACCAGCGTCTTGGTCAAATAGCCGGCGTCGAACAGGATCGTGTCGCTGCCCGCGCCGCCGTTGAAGATGTCGCCGCTGGACCAGCCGGCGCCGGTGACGAGTGTGTCGTTACCTGCGTTGCCTTCGGCATGGTCGCTGCCGCCGGCGCTGATGTCGATCGTGTCGTTGCCGGCATTGCCGGTCAGTATGTCGCTGCGCGTGCCGCCGATGAGGGTGTCCGCGCCCGCGCCGCCGGTAATGTGCAACCGGCTCGTCGTCTCCGCGGAGCCGTCGAAGTACACGGTGTGGGTGGAGGTGAGCGTCGCCCCGTTCACCGACAGGATCGCGCCCGGCGCCACATTGCCGTCGTTGAGCGTGAGTTTGTAGCTGTGGCCGTTCTGAAGGACGATGGCCTCGACATTGGTGATCGTATTGGGGCCGAGCGTCACGCCCGCCGAATAGTCGCCATCGAGCACGATGCGGTCGTTGCCGGCGCCGCCGTCGATCGTGTCGCCGGCGTCGAAACTCGCGCCTAGCGCGATGTAATCGTTGCCCGCGCCGCCATGAACCGTGTCCTCGCCGCCCTTGACGAGATTGAAATTGTCCGCGCCCGCGCCGCCGGTCAGCGTGTCGTTGCCCGCGCCGCCATCGAGATGGAAGACGCCGTCGGTTTCCGCCGAGCCGTCGAAGGTGACCGAATTCGCGGCCGCGAGGCCTTCGGCGTTCACAGTGAGCGCCGTGCCAGCCGCCACCGTCGCGTCGACGGTGGTCAGCACGTAATCGTGCCCTTTGCCGAGAACGAGCGCCTCGACATTGGTGAGCGTGGAAGCGGCGAGCGTTACACCGGCGGAGTAGTCGCCATTGATCGCCACCTTGTCGCTGCCGGTGCCGCCATCGATGGAGTCCGCGGCCGTCAACGCGGCGCCCACTTCGAAATAGTCGTTGCCCGCGCCGCCTTGCGCCGTGTCGTCGCCGCCCTTGGAGAGATTGAAGTTGTCGTTGCCCGATTCGCCCACCAGCACGTCGTTGCCGTGATAGCCGATCAGATGGTCGTTGCCCGCCAGAACGGCGGTCTCCAAGCCCGTGATGTCGTTTTCCGACACAAAGCCCATGAATGTCGCGGTGCCTATCGAGAGGCCGGTGAAGCTGGCGGGCTGGCCGGTGGAATGGCCGAAGTCGAACGCGGTGACCGTGCCGTCGGTGGGGAAGCCGTGGCTGTCGAAGGCGGTGAAGCCGGTGCCGATGAGCTTATAGAGAAGGACACCGCCGGCGCCCGTCACGTCGATCTCGGTCGTGCTCGACGCCGTCACCGTGCCGGTTCCGAAATCGGCCAGGTCGATGGCCGTCATGTCGACGGTGAGGGAGCCTGTATTGAATGTGACCATGGCGGACGGCTCCGGCTTTGCGGCGTGGTTCTACCACGGACGGCGCGACTGTCGTGTCACGAAGGTTACATAAGAGAGGCGCTCTTAAACGGCGGCGCCCAAAGCGATGGCCGTCTTCTTGCTCTCCGTCACCGGTATGACCTGGAATTCCATCAGGTCGTGCCATTCCGCGATCCAGCGCTGGAATTGGGTGGCATCGTCGGCTTCCATCAACTGGAAGCAGCGCGACAGGTCGGCCGAGACCCAGGAGCTCACGAACTTCAATCCGTCCGGGATCTGCCGGCCCTTGTCGCGCAGCCGCTCATAGACGGCCTTGCCGTCCTGGTTGCGGAAGGTCTCGATCACCATGAACATCATAGAAGCCGTCTCCTGAACTTGGGTGCGTGAACTTGGGCGCGCCAGACTTTAAGCAAGTCCGAGCGCCAGATCGCTGACATAAGGATTGGTCTTGCGCTCCCAGCCGAAGGTGCTGGGTTCGCCATGGCCCGGAACGAAGGTGACATCGTTGCCCAGCGGCCAGAGCCGTTCGGTGATCGATCCCACGAGCTGGGCGTGATTGCCGCGCGGGAAATCCGTCCGCCCCACCGAGCCGCGGAACAGCACGTCGCCCACGAAAGCCAATCGATTGGACTCATTGAACAGGACCACATGGCCCGGCGTGTGCCCGGGACAATGGCGCACCAGGAATCGCTCCTCGCCCAGGCTGACGCAGTCGTTGTCGGCCAGCCAGCGGTCCGGCAGGCAGTTCTCGGCGTCGTCGAAGCCCGGCTTTCCGGCATTCTTTCCCAGCTCTTCCAGCAGGAAGAGGTCGTCCGGATGTGGCCCCTCGATCTTCACGCCTGTCTCGCGGGCCAGCTTGGCCGCCCCGCTGGCGTGATCCAGATGGCCGTGGGTCAGAAGCACCTTTTCCAGGGTAAGCCCTTGGGCTAGAATAACTTCCCTGATCCTTTGAAGCCCGCCGCCGGGGTCTATGACGGCGGCCTTGCGGGTCTTCGTGCACCAGACGAGGGAACAATTCTGCCGGTACGGCGTCACCGGAATCACGGCGGCCTTCAAGGAGGGCAGGGACGCAGACTCAGGCATACCGATTTCTTAGGGGAGTGCGGCGCAACGCGTCCATAAGTAAGACATGGCGTTCCGCCGTTAACCTACGGCAATAATCTTGCGGGACGGGCGTGAGGGAAGTGAAAGTTGGTCCACGAATGTGTCTGGGAGGCAACAGGTTAAAGCGATGATTCCGTTGATCCCCCATCGCCTTCTGATAAGGTTTTTCCCGGAAATTCAGCGTTGGGCTCGGCAATCCGTGCCCATGACGATTGGGGGGTCCATGCGCGTCCGGTTCCTTTTGGCTGCCACTGCTGCGGTTGCCGTATTCTGCGGGGCTTCCGCCCAGGCGCAGATGTCGGAGAGTTCGATCTCCCTCGATGTGAAGTCGTTCTTCACGCCGCAACAGTTCGGCGATGACGGCTCGGTCTATGGCGTTCGCGCCAGGGCAGCGGCTTCGCAGCTCCCGACTATCCAGATCATGACGCCTGGAAACAGCCCCACCTCCACGTCGCTGACGCCCGACCCCTGCAATTCTTCGGGCAACTTCCCCGGCGGCTGGTGCCAGAGCGCGCATTCCGTGGCCGCCAACACCTTCGGCTGGAATTTCTCCGCCGGCGGCAAGGGCGTGATCATCGGCATCGTCGATACCGGCATCGACCTGAACAACCCCGAATTCCTCGACAGCAGCGGCAACAGCCGCGTGCTGCAGGGCTATTGCATCCAGAGCGCGGCCAACCCCTGCACCAACTTCTTCGACATCCGCGGTGGCGACACGGCCATCTTCCCCGGCGCCGACTCGACGCACGGCACCCACACCGCCGGCATCGCGGCCGGCCTCAATGTGGGCATCGCCAACCAGGCTTCGATCCTTCCGGTGAAGGTCTGCTCCTCCACCGCCGACTCTTGCGATGACGTCGACCAGGGCATGATCGTGGCCTCGCAGCATGGCGCGGCCATCATCAGCGTCTCCATCGGCGGCCCGGTGATCGCGGCCTCCGATATCGATGCCTTCCGCACGGTCGCTGCCAACGGCTCGCTGATGGTCGTGGCCGGCGGCAACTCCGGTAACAAAGATCCGTCCGGCGGCTTCCTCGCCGGCGGCGCGCTGGCGGACGGCGTCCGCGGCTCGATGATCGTTGTCGGCGCCACGGGCTGCAACGGCCCGAACCCCAGCGTTCCCACCAATTGCGCCAATAACGGCCTCGGTGGCATCGCCAGCTTCAGCCAGGTCCCTGGCAATCGCTGCGAAATCCACGAAGGCGCCCGCTACTGCCTGAAGGACTATTTCGTGATGGCCCCCGGCGTCGACATCTGGTCGTCGGTCGGCAACGGCAGCAACGGCGCGGCGCATGGCCCGGACTACAACTATCTGTCCGGCACCTCGATGGCCACGCCGTACGTCTCCGGCGTCGCCGCTGTCATCAAGGGCGCCTCGCCTTTCCTGACGGCCGAAGAAGTCGCCGACATCATCTTCAACTCCACCGATGACATGGGCGCGACCGGCATCGATCCCGTCTATGGCCGCGGCGCCGTCGACATCACCAAGGCGATGTCGCCTGCCGGTTCGCCCGCGCAGATCAAGGTCGCCACGAGCGGTGCGGTCGGCAATCCGGGCTCGGTCTCCGGTGCGTCCAACGCCACCACCAGCCTCGTCTCCGGTGCGCTGTCGGTCGCGGTGAGCAAGTCGACCCTCTTGAAGAATGTCGAAGTGATCGACGCCTACGGCCGCGCCTTCGGTGCGAATCTGACCGCCGCCACCTACAATCCCGGCGTCGATCTGGGCCGCTATTTCTTCAGCAGCAACTTCACCTCCTTCTCCCCGTTCGTCTTCGCTTCGGACAGCCCGATCGGCAACCTCGTCGCGACCGGCTATGCGGTGGACACCACGACCCCGCGCCTGATCTCCGGTGAGTTCCAGACCCGTGACCGCGACCAGTACAGCGTTCAGGACCTGAACATCACGGCGACCCTGGCCAAGGGCGTGGAACTGAATGCCGGCTACAACACCCTGATGTCCGGCAGCTTCTCCGGCTATGACGTGAATGCGAGCCAGGCTTACGACGGCCTGTTCATGCAGGCCGCGGCGGTCAACTCGCCCTACGCCTCGTTCACGGATGGCGGCAGCTTCCTCGGCACGAACATCCAGGTCGCCGACGGCGTCCATGTTCGCTTCGGTGCGTCCGAGCTCGGCGTGCAGCGCGGCGAATACGAAGCCCCGGTGTTCTCGATGGTCTCGCAGCTCCAGGGCCCGCAGGCGGCATACAGCCAGCGTCAAGCCCAGGCGACCCTGGCCGGCGTGGATTGGGACTATGCCTCCTGGGGCGGCATCGGCATGGTTGCCACGCAGACCTCGGAACAGAACGGCCTGTTGGGCGGTCTGAACTCCGGTGCGCTGGCGATGGCCGGTAATGCCAACACTTCCGCGGTCGGCCTGAACGCCCGCTTCGGCTTCGGCGACGGCTGGGTGACCACGCTGTCCTACAGCGAAGGCCTGACCCAGCTCGACCTCAAGGCCGACAGCCTGATCACCGGCTCCGACCCGCTGCACAGCCGCGCTTATGGCGTCGCTGTCGCCAAGCACGGTCTGTTCGACGACAACGACTCGCTGGGTATCGCGGTCAGCCGTCCGGTGCAGATCTACTCCGGCGGCATCGACCTCACGGCCGCCAACGGCGTGGACTCCAACGGCAACCTGACCATCGGCCATGAGCACCTGTCGCTCGCCAGCTCGACCCCGGAAACGGATTTCGAACTCGGCTATGTGACCACGTTCATGAACGGCGCGGTCTCGCTGCAGGCGAACGCCGGCTACCAGTCCAACGTCGCCGGCCAGTCCGGCCTCAACGGCGTGACGGTCCTCAGCCGCGCGAAGCTGAACTTCTAAGCTTCGCCAGGTCACGGAATAAGAAAGGGCCGGAGATAACTCCGGCCCTTTTTCTTTGTTTGAACCTCCCCACTTGTGGGGAGGTCGAAAAATGCCCTTCGCATTTTTCGGGTGGGGGGCCGAGGCAAACGCCCAGACCGGCCCCCCACCCGAAAAATCTCTCCGCTTCGCTCCGAGATTTTATCGACCTCCCCACAAGGGGGAGGTGCGTGATTGAACCCGTAAAGACGGAGGTGCGTTGTTAACCCCCAATTGCGATCCCGGCTGCGGCTGGTTACAACCCGCAGCCCCCAGCACCAGTGAAGAGCGCTCCCCATGGCCGGTCCCCAATTCGTGTTCGTGATGAAGGGTCTCAACAAGACCTACCCCGGCGGCAAGCAGGTGCTCAAAGACATCTGGCTGTCCTTCTATCCGGGCGCCAAGATCGGCATCGTGGGTGTCAACGGCGCTGGCAAATCGACCCTGATGAAGATCATGGCCGGCCTCGACACCGAGTTCACCGGCGAGGCCTGGGCGGCCGACGGCATCAAGAAGGGCTACCTGCCGCAGGAGCCGCAGCTCGACCCCACGAAAAACGTTCGTGACAACGTGATGGACGCGGTGGCCGGCAAGAAGGCGCTGGTCGACCGCTTCAACGAGATCGCCGCCAACTACACCGACGAAACCGCCGACGAGATGGCGAGGCTCCAGGACGAGATCGAGGCGCAGGGCCTCTGGGATCTCGATTCTCAGATCGACCAGGCGATGGACGCGCTGCGCTGCCCCGAAGGCGATGCCGACGTCTCCACCCTCTCCGGTGGCGAGAAGCGCCGCGTGGCGCTGTGCAAGCTGCTGCTGGAAGCGCCCGACATCCTGCTGCTCGACGAACCCACCAACCATCTCGACGCCGAATCCGTCCAATGGCTCGAGCACACGCTGCGCGAATACAAAGGCTGCATCATCCTCGTCACCCACGACCGCTACTTCCTGGATAACGTGACCGGCTGGATTCTCGAGCTCGACCGCGGCAAGGGTATCCCGCATGAGGGCAACTACTCCTCCTTCCTCGTGGTGCAGGAAAAGCGCCTGAAGCAGGAGTCGAGCGAAGAAGCCGCGCAACAGCGCTCCATCGCGCGCGAACGCGAATGGATCCAGCAGAGCCCGCGCGCGCGTCAGGCAAAATCCAAGGCGCGCATCAACTCCTATGAGGAGCTGCTCGCCAAATCGCAGGAGCAGCGCGGCAGCGCGGCGCAGATCGTCATTCCCGTGGCGGAGCGCCTTGGTTCGCTGGTGGTGGAGGCGGAAGGCGTCAGCAAGGCGTTCGGCGATCGGCTGCTGTTCGAGAACGTGAACTTCAATCTCCCGCCCGGCGGCATCGTCGGCGTCATCGGCCCGAACGGCGCCGGCAAAACGACTTTGTTCCGCATGCTCACCGGTCAGGAGACACCCGACACGGGCACCATGCGCATCGGCGACACGGTGCAGCTGGGTTACGTCGACCAGTCGCGCGATGCGCTCGATCCCAACAAGACGGTGTGGCAGGAAATCTCCGACGGCCTCGACGTGCTGGAGCTGGGCAAGCGCACCATGCAAAGCCGCGCCTATGTCGGCGCCTTCAACTTCAAGGGCGGCGACCAGCAAAAGAAGGTGGGCCAGCTCTCCGGCGGCGAACGCAACCGCGTGCATCTCGCCAAGATGCTGAAATCCGGCGCCAACCTGTTGCTGCTCGACGAACCGACCAACGATCTCGACGTCGACACGCTGCGCGCGCTGGAATCCGCTCTCGAGGATTTCGCCGGCTGCGCCATGATCATCAGCCATGACCGCTGGTTCCTCGACCGCATCGCGACGCACATGCTGGCCTTCGAAGGCGACAGCCACATCGAATGGTTCGAAGGCAACTACCAGGACTACGAAGCCGACAAGAAACGCCGCTTGGGCATCGACGCCGACCAGCCGCACCGCATCAAGTACAAGCGATTCGCGCGAGCGTAACCGTCACATCTTCACCCTCGCCCCCACAGGGGGAGAGGGCCGGGGTGAGGGGGTGGTGCAGCATTTTCGGTGATGGGAGTTCGCGTCGAGACCCTCTCTCTCCCCAGCCCCTCTCCCCCTGCGGGGGCGAGGGGAGGCGAGCGCGCTTACCGGCCGCCGCGCATCTGCGCTGTCAGCGCGTTGAGGTGGTCCGTCAGGGCCTTCACGTCGTTGTTGTGGTTGCCCAGGAAGCCGACGAACTGGTCGCGTTCCTCGATGGAGAGCCAGATGCCTTCGACGCTGGCGTCCATCAGCTGGAATTGGCCGTTGTCGCCCAGCACGCGGAAGTCGATCGCGGTGGGGTTGCCGCCGTTCTTGTCGGTGAGCGTGGCGTGGACGACGGTGTCGCCGCGGGCGTGTTCCGTGGAGCCGGTCACCTTCAGGATCTGGCCGTTATAATGCGAGAGGCGCGTGTCGTAAACGGCGACGGCGTAAGCGTGGAACGCGGTGGCGAAGGCTTCCTTGTCGGCGTCGGAGGCCGTCCTCTCGACAGGGCCCAGCGTGAACATGGCCACGCGGTGGAAGTCGGTCAGCGATTCCAGGAACGAACGGAACTGTTCGCGCCGCGCGTCGGGGCCGAGCGCGCTGTCGTTCAGGATGTCCAACCCTCGCTGCACGTTGGAGCGGATGTAGTCCTCGGCCGGCGTCTGCGCGGTCGCGGCGCTTGTGGCGAAGACAGCGGCTACAAGCAGAAGCGGCGCAAACAGGCGCGCGAACAGGCGGCGGAACAGCGTCATGGCGGACTCCCGGGTCACTACTTACACAAGTCCCGGGCGGACCGGACCGTTCCGCGCGGTGTTTAAAGCTGGCCCGTGGCGCGCACCTTGGCGGCGCGTTCCTTGAGGTCGGCGATCAGCGATTTGATGTCGTTGCCGTGCTGGGCGAGGTAGGACGTGAACTGGTCCTGCTCGGTGATGGCGAGGTCGAGGCCGGCGACCGTGATGTCGGCCACGAGATAGTGGCCCTCGGTGCCGATGACGCGGAAGTCCACCTCGATCGGCTCCTGGTTCTTCGGCGCATGCGGATCGAGCAACACTGTCGTCACCACGAAATCGCCGTTGCTGCGCTGGATCGAGCCGGTCACCTTCAAGGTCTGCCCCGAATATTTCGAGAACTCCGTCTCATAGACGGCGAAGGCGAAATCGCGGAAGGCGTCGGTGAACTGGTCCTGCTCGGCTGGCGTCGCGGTGCGCTTGGCCGGGCCCAGCGTGTAGAGCGCGATGCGGCGCAGGTCGGTGAGCGTCAGCAGGAACGAACGGAACTGCGCGCTGCGTTGCGCGCCGCTGATCCCCTTGTTGTCCAGAATGCCCAACCCGCGCTGCACATTCGTCTGCACGAATGTTTCGGCGGGGGTGGCCGCTTCGGCCCGTGTCATGGCGAAACCCGTCAGCAACAGGGTCAGCATCAGCGACAGGGCAATGTCTATGCGGGCGATACGGGAAAGAAAGCGCTTCATGGCGAGTCCTCGCGAGACGTGCGGGTTCAATGGTTGAGCCCACTTATGGCAAGTTCATGGCGCCCATATTGCAAAGCCTGGATTTCCGATCGGAAAAATCAGAAATCGGGCAGGGCGTTCACATCCGGCTTGCCGTTGCGGATCTCATTGTTGCGGTGCTGGCGATAGAGGCTGCGCACCGAGGCGTAATAATCCACCGAGCTGCGCTCGATGCTGTCCAGGTCGTCAATGCTGCGCGAGCGCAGGTCCATCGCCGAGGCCACTTCGCGCCCAGCCGACCAATAGAGATGCCCGCGAATCTGGATATAGGTCGTCGGGTCCAGGAAGATGTCCACGATCTGGCCGCCGGCGTCGCGGGGCGGATCGGGCCCGAAGAAGGGCAGCACCAGATAGGGGCCTTCGCCCACGCCCCAGACGCCCAGGGTCTGGCCGAAATCCTCGCTATGCGGGGGAATGCCCCAACGGGCGGCGACGTCGAACAGGCCGCCCAGGCCGAGCGTGGTGTTGATGGTGAAACGGCCGACGCTCTGGCCGGCGCGGGTGAATTCACCCTGCAGCACGTCGTTGGCGAAGGTCACCGGGATATCGAGATTGCTGAGGAAATTGTGCACGGAGTCGCGCGCGCCCTCGGGCACGACGTCAACGTAACCCTGGGCGACAGGCAGCAGAACCGCCTTATCGAAGCCCTGGTTCATGTTGAAGATGGCCCGGTTCATGGGTTCGAACGGATCGTTGGCGGCCTCGGACACATTGGCCTGTGCCGGGGGCTCGCGGTCGCTCGCGCAGCCTGCCAGCAGCAGGACGCATCCCACGATCAAAAGCGCCGAAAGTCCCCTCATCACCACCACGCCTCGAAGATGCCCTGCTTGCCAAGGCCTCAGTTGTTAACGCGCCAAACCGCTCCCCGGATCAACACGCAGGGCGCTTTGCCGCGCCATAGGGAATCGTTCCGCACCAATTTAACTAGGGTTAGCACATTAAGGATCAAGGGACAGCCGCGGAAATCCTCAACTTTTGGAAATCCCCCGGAAATTATCGCCTTCCTGCAACAGGCACATGTATGAGGCCAGAATAGACCAAAAGAAGGATTGCATAATCATATAAAGATATGTTTATATGATTGGAATGGCTGAGAAATCCTCCGAGAAACCTTTGGACGGCCTGCTCGCGATGCTGCGGGCAGCGGGCGACGCCACGCGGCTGCGGCTGCTGCTGGTGCTGCGCGAGGCGGAGCTGACGGTCAGCGAATTGACGCAGATCGTGGGCCAGAGCCAGCCGCGTGTCTCCCGCCACCTGAAGCTGCTCGGCGATGCCGGGCTCTTGGAGCGGTTCAAGGAAGGAAGCTGGGTGTTCTACCGTGCGGCGGACCGTGGCGAGGGTGCGGCGCTGGGCGATGCCCTGGCCGCGCTCGCCCAGCCCGAGGCGCTGGAGATGGACCGCAAGCGCCTCGCCCAAATCCGCGAGGCTCGCGCGGCGGAGGCGGCGGCGTTCTTCAAGGCCAATGCGTCGGAATGGGAGCGCATCCGCTCCCTCCATGCGCCGGACGCCGAGGTGGAAGCCGCCATCCTGCGCCTGATCGGCCCCATCGACGCCGTGCTGGACGCCGGCACCGGAACGGGGCGGATGCTGGAATTGCTGAGCCCGCACATCCGCCGCGGCGTTGGCATCGATGTCAGCCCCGACATGCTGGCCATCGCGCGCGACCGGCTGGCGGCGATGCGCAATTGCCAGGTGCGGCTCTCCGATGTCTTCCGCCTGCCTTTCGCGCGCGGCGAGTTCGATGCGGTGCTGTTCCACCAAGTGCTGCACTATCTGGATGATCCCGAGGCTGCGGTGGTGGAAGCCGCGCGCGTGCTGAAGCCCGGCGGACGCGTGGTGATCGCGGACTTCGCGCCGCATCAACTGGAATTCCTCCGCGACGAACTCGCCCATCGCCGCCTGGGTTTCGCCGACCGCGAAGTGCAGGGCTGGTTCGAAGCGGCGGGGTTGAAGCCGCTGACCAGTGAAGCCATCGCGCCGCACGCGCCGCATCCGGGTTCGGGCAAGCTCACCGTGAAGCTCTGGGTCAGCGCCTCCGCCGCCAACGCGCGTTCGCAGGTGGCGGCATGACATTGCGTCGCCTGGCGCGCGATACGCGGCCGTTGAAAGTGTCGTTCGAATTCTCGCCGCCCAAGACCGCGGAGGCGGAGGAGAATCTGTGGCGCTGCATCCGCCGCCTCGAGCCGCTGAAGCCGGCTTTCGTCTCGGTCACTTACGGCGCCGGCGGATCGACGCGGGACCGCACGCACAACACCGTCAAGCGCATCGTGGAAGAGACATCACTCGCCCCCGCCGCGCATCTCACCTGCGTGGCGCACACCAAAGGCGAGATCGAAGAGATCGTGCGCGGTTATTGGGACGCAGGCATTCGCCACATCGTGGCGCTGCGCGGCGACACGCCGGGCATGCAGGGCCGCTACGAGGCGCATCCGGACGGCTACGCCGCCACGCCGGACTTGATCGAAGGTATCCGCAAGATCGCGCCGTTCGAGATAAGCGTCTCCGCCTATCCGGAGCGCCATCCCGACAGCGCCTCCGAAGCGCAGGATGTCGAGCTGCTGAAGGCCAAGGTGGGCGCCGGCGCCACCCGTGCGCTGACGCAATTCGGCTTCGATACCGAGACCATGTGCCGCTTCCGCGACCGCGTGGTGCGCGCGGGTGTGAGCGTGCCGATCGTGCCGGGGCTGATCCCCTCCACCAACATCAAAGGCATCGCGCGCATGGCTGCAACAGCGGGCGCGTCCGTGCCGGATTGGCTGATGCGACTCTATGATGGCCTCGACGAGGACGCTGGTACTCGCAAGCTGATCGCGGCCACGGTTCTGGCCGAACAGGTCGAGGAACTGCGCGCCGAGGGCTTCGACCAGTTCCACTTCTACACACTCAACCAGGCCGACCTCACCTTCGCGGCGTGCTGCTTACTTGGAATGAGACCACAATGAGCTTTGATCGCGCTGCGCGTATTCGTTGGATGCATGAGGAAGCGAAGAAGCGCATCCTGCTGCTCGATGGCTCCTGGGGTGTGATGATCCAGGGCTACCGGCTGGGCGAGGGCGATTTCCGTGGCCAGCGTTTCGCCGCGAGCGCGCGCGACCTCAAAGGCAACAACGATCTCCTCACCCTGACGCGGCCCGACATCGTCCGCGACATCGCGCATGCCTATCTCGACGCTGGCGCCGATTTCCTCGAGACCAACACCTTCAACGCCACCGACATCAGCCAGGCCGATTATGGGCTGGAGCGCATCGTCAATGAGCTCAACGAAGCCGGTGCGCGTCTGGCGCGCGAGGCTTGCGATGCAAAATCCACATCTTCGCGCCCGCGCCTGGTGGCCGGCGTGCTCGGCCCGACCAATCGCACGGCGACCATCTCGCCCGATGTGAACGATCCCGCCTTCCGCAACATCACCTTCGACGCGCTGCGCAAATCCTACAAGGACGCGACCTTGGGACTTATGCGCGGCGGGTCCGACGTCATCATGATCGAGACGGTGTTCGACACCCTGAACGCCAAGGCCGCCATCTACGCCATCGAGGAAGCCTTCGACGAAGCGGGCGAGCGCCTGCCCGTCTGGATTTCCGGCACCATCACCGATCTTTCCGGCCGCACCTTGACTGGCCAGACGGCGGAAGCCTTCTGGCATTCCGTGCGCCACGCCAAGCCCTTCGCCATCGGCCTCAACTGCGCTTTGGGTGCCCGCGAATTGCGCCCCTATGTGGACGAGCTTTCGCAAGCCGCCGACACCTTGGTGAGCGCGCATCCCAATGCTGGTTTGCCCAACGAATTCGGCGGCTATGACGACGGTGCGGAGTCCATGGCCGCCACTATCGGCGAATTCGCGCGATCGGGCCTGGTCAACATCATCGGCGGCTGCTGCGGCACCACGCCGGAGCACATCCGCGCCTTCGGCGAGGCCGTCGCGGGTGTCGTGCCGCGCGCGATTCCGCAGAAGCCAAAATATCTGCGCCTCTCTGGGCTGGAGCCGTTCACGCTCACGCCCGAGATGAATTTCGTCAATGTCGGCGAGCGCACGAACATCACGGGCTCGGCCAAATTCCGCAAGCTGATCGCCGCCAACGATTATGAGGCCGCGCTCGATGTGGCCCGCAACCAGGTGGACAACGGCGCGCAGATCATCGACGTCAACATGGACGAAGGCCTGATCGATTCCGAGGCCGCGATGAGCCGCTTCCTGCGCCTGATCTCCGCCGAGCCGGACATCGCGCGCGTGCCGCTGATGATCGACAGCTCGAAATGGAGCGTGATCGAGGAAGGGCTGAAAGTCAGCCAGGGCAAACCCATCGTCAATTCCATCAGCATGAAGGAAGGCGAGGCCGCCTTCATCGCCGCGGCCAGGAAAGTGCTGCGTTACGGCGCCGCCGTGGTGGTGATGGCGTTCGATGAAATGGGCCAGGCCGACACCGAAACGCGCAAGGTCGAGATCTGCAAGCGCGCCTACGACATCCTGGTCAACCAGGTGGGTTTCCCGCCGGAAGACATCATCTTCGATCCCAATATCTTCGCGGTCGCTACCGGCATCGAGGAGCACAACGATTACGGCCGCGCCTTCATCGACGCGACGGCGCGCATCCGTGAGGAATGCCCGCATTCCCATATCTCCGGCGGCCTCTCCAACTTCTCCTTCTCCTTCCGCGGCAACGATAAGGTTCGCGAGGCGATGCATTCGGTATTCCTGTTCCACGCCATCAAGCGCGGCATGGACATGGGCATCGTCAACGCCGGCGCGCTGCCGGTCTATGAGGACATCCCGCTCGACCTGCGCGACGGGATCGAGGACGTGCTGTTCAACCGCCGCGACGACGCGACGGAGCGCCTGCTCGATCTGGCGCAGCGTTACAAGAACGATGGCGGCGGCGCCCGCGCCGAAGCCAATCTCGCCTGGCGCGCTGGCGACGTGCAGGAGCGGCTGAGCTACGCGCTGGTGCACGGCATCGCCGATTTCGTGGAGCTCGATACCGAGGAAGCGCGCCTTGCCGCCACGCGGCCGCTGGATGTGATCGAAGGCCCGCTGATGAAGGGCATGAATGTGGTGGGCGACCTGTTCGGCGCGGGCAAGATGTTCCTGCCGCAGGTGGTGAAGAGCGCGCGGGTGATGAAGAAGGCGGTGGCGCATCTGCTGCCCTTCATGGACGCGGAAAAAGCGCTGAACCAGAGCAAGGAACCCGCCGGCCGGATCATCATGGCCACGGTGAAGGGCGACGTGCACGACATCGGCAAGAACATCGTGGGCGTTGTGCTGCAATGTAACGGCTATGAGGTGATCGACCTGGGCGTGATGACGCCGGCACAGAAGATCCTGGATGCCGCGCGCGAGACGGGCGCCAATATCATCGGCCTTTCCGGCCTCATCACGCCGTCGCTCGACGAGATGGTGCATGTGGCGGCCGAGATGGAGCGGCAAGGCTTCGACATTCCGCTCCTCATCGGTGGGGCGACCACCAGCCGCGTGCACACCGCCGTGAAGATCAATCCGAACTATTCGCGTGGCCAGACGGTCTATGTCACCGACGCGTCGCGCGCTGTCGGTGTCGCGTCGAGCCTGTTGAGCAAGACGCAGAAGCCGGATTTCGTGGCGGGAACGCGGAAAGAGTATCTCGAGATCGCCGCCCGCCACGCCGCCAGCCACGCGCCGGGGCGCCGCCTCTCCATCGGCCAGGCCCGCGCCAACAAACTGAAATTCGATTGGGCGAGTTACGCTCCGCCGGTGCCGCATTATTTCGGCACGCGCAACTATACGCAGGACATCGGCGAACTCGTTCGTTACATCGACTGGACGCCCTTCTTCCAGACGTGGGAGCTGGTGGGGCAATTCCCCAGCATTCTCGAAGACGACAAGGTGGGCGAGGCGGCGCGCGATCTCTATCGCGACGCGCAGGCGATGCTGGAGAAACTCGTCGCCGGCAAATGGCTGACCGCGAAAGCGGCGGTCGGTTTCTGGCCCGCCAACGCCATGGGCGACGACATCGTTCTCTATGGCGACAAGGCCCGCAAGTTCCCCATCCACACACTGCACACCATTCGTCAGCAGATGGCGCGCGAGAGCGACAAGCCGAACGTCGCTTTGTCGGACTTCATCGCACCGGTCGGCACGCCGGATTTCCTCGGCGGCTTCGCGGTGACGGCGGGGCTGGGCGAAGAGCCGCATATCAAGCGCTTCGAAGCCGCGAAAGACGACTACAGCGCCATCCTCTTGCGCGCGCTGGCGGATCGCCTCGCCGAAGCTTTCGCCGAGCGCATGCATGAGCGCGTGCGCAAGGAATTCTGGGGCTATGCGGCGGACGAGGATCTCTCGAATGCCGATCTCATCCGCGAAAAATATCGCGGCATCCGCCCCGCGCCGGGCTATCCCGCGCAGCCCGACCACACCGAGAAAGGCACGCTGTTCACGCTGCTGGACGCGGAAGCCCGCGCCGGCATCAAGCTCACCGAAAGCTACGCCATGTGGCCGGGCTCGTCGGTCTCGGGCTTCTATTTCTCGCACCCCGAAGCGCGCTATTTCGGCACCGGCAAGATCGAACGCGACCAGGTCGAGGACTACGCGAAACGCAAAGGCTGGGATATGACGACGGCGGAGCGCTGGCTGGGCCCGATCCTGAACTACGACCCGAAAGCCAAAAGCGCCGCATGATCTTCACCTCTCCGCAAGGGGGAGGTGAATCGTGTGGCAACTACTTCAGCGATTTCGCCCAGCCTTCCGCCCAGTCTTGCAGCGGCATCAGCCGCTCGAGGAGCGACGCGCCTTGCGCGGTCAACGCATAGCCACCCTCGCCATGCGCGACGATCAACGTCTCGCGCAATTCCGCGAGGCGCGCGTTCAGCACGCCGGGCGAAATCTCGCAGGCCGCGAGCAGGTCGCGGAAATTGAGCCTGCGGCCATCGCGCAGCTCCCAGATCACGCGTAGCGCCCAGCGCCGGCCCAACAGGTCGAACAGCGCCATGCCGGCGCGCCCCGTGCGCGAGCCGCGAACGGGCCTGCCGGGTTTTGGAACAGGCTTCGGAATCGGTTTCGTCATGGCAGTGTTGCTATTATTTCAATAGCACCTTCCGGCGAGTCATGCTACGAATTTGGTAGCACGAAGGAAAGGCCCGCGCCATGACGCGTATTGCCACCGCCGAACCGCCTTACACGCCGGAAATCCAGTCCGCTCTCAGCCACATCATGCCGATGGGCGTTCCGCCGCTGGTGCTGTTCACGACGCTCGCGCGCAACCCGCGCGTCTTCCAGCGCTTCATGGCGGGGGGATTGCTGGACCAGGGCTCGATCTCGCTGCGCGAGCGCGAGATCGTGGTCAATCGCGCGACGGCCCGCTGCGGCAGTGAGTATGAATGGGGCGTGCACATCGCCTTCTTCGCGGAGAAGACGGGCCTCACCCGCGCCCAAATCGAGGCGACGGTGCATGGCGGCGCTGACGATCCCGCCTGGTCGCCGCGCGAGGCGCTGCTGATCCGTCTGGTGGACGCGCTGCACGAACACGCCGATCTCGACGACGATCTGTGGGACGCGCTGCGCGCCGAATTCCGCGAGGAGCAGCTGATCGAATTGATCGTGCTGACGGGTTTCTACCACATGGTCTCGTTCGTGACGAACGGCCTGCGCCTGCCGCTGGAGCGCGACGCCGAACGCTTCCCCGGCTAGCGATAGTCCGAAAGCCCCACGATCTCGTTGTAATGCTGGAACGTCACGCGCTCGCCGGTTTCGCCGGCATAGAGGCGCTCCAGCGTCTTCGTCACCGCGAGCAGCGCGGAGATCGGCTTCAGCACGATGCGATAGCCCATGGCGAACAGCACCTCGGGCGCAAGCACTGGCGTCTTGCCGTCTTCCACCATGTTGGCGAGGGTGGGAAAGCCTGCGAACTCACTGGCGATGCGGGCGAGTTCCTCCTCGCTGCGGGCGGCTTCCACGAACAGCACGTCCGCGCCCGCTTTGGCGAAGGCGTCGGCGCGGCGCAGCGCTTCGCCGAGGTCATGCGTGCTGCGCGCGTCGGTTCGCGCCACGATCTTGAAGGCGGTGCTGCTGCGCGCGCCCACCGCGGCATGGATTTTCGCGACCGCGTCGTCCAGCGGCACCACTTCCTTGCCGTCCATATGGCCGCAGCGTTTCGGGCTCACCTGGTCTTCGAGCTGGATGGCCTGCGCGCCGCCGCTTTCATAGGCACGCACCAGCCGCGCGACGTTGGCGGCATTGCCATGGCCGTTGTCGCCATCGGCCACCAGCGGCACGGGCGCGATGGCCGAGGCGATGGCGCGCACGCGCTCGGCCATCTGGTCCGGACCAATCAGCCCGATATCCGGCACGCCGAAACTCGCGCCCACGACGCCGAAGCCGGTCATGTAGACGGCGGGTGCACCGCTGCGCGCCGCGATCCGTGCCGACAACGCATCGTAAGCACCCGGCAGCACGAAAGGTTTGCCGGATTTCAGCAGCGCGTCGAGCGTCTCAGCCATTTTTGGGCGCGTCCACCATTGCCATCACGTCGCTGCCTGCGTCGCCGGGCGCGGGCACTTCCACGATGCGCTCGTCGACGTCGTCATATTCCAGCCTGAGCGCGCGCGTCACCACGGCGTGCAGGTCGTACAGCGCGGTGATATAGGTGAGCTCCAGGATCTGCTCGTCCGACAGCTTCTCTTTCAGTGCCGCGAACACACCGTCTGCCACGCGTCCGCCGTCGAACACCAGCGCGTCGGTATAAGCGAGCACCGCGCGCTCCAGCGGATCGTAGCAATCGGCCGCGCCCCAATGCGGGATGGCTGCGATCTTCTCCTCGGAAATGCCCAAGCCACGCGAGGCCTTGCAATGCTGCGAGAACACGAACTGGCTGCCGCGCGCCCAGCCGACGCGGGTTTGCGCCAGCTCGCGCAGCCCGGGATCGAGCTTGCGGTCCGGGCTGCGATAGAGCTGGAAACCCGCGACCGCATGATCGAACACGTCGGGCGACACGGCGAACACTGTCCACCAATTGCCGGGCGTACCGGTGGCGGTGCCGGGCTCGACCACGGGGTCCCGCTCGCCGAACAGCATCTTGTAGATCTGCTGCGCGCGCGGATGGGCATCGGCCTTGCCGATCTGTTTCAATCTGGGCATGGCGTTACCAGGCGATTTCGCTGTTGGCGTAGTCGCGATAGCTGCCGCTGTTCTTCAGGTTCAGCTCGGCGATGCGCGCGCGCAGGCCTTTCACGCTGTCTTCCGGCTTCACCGGCGCGGAGCTGCCGCCCATGTCGGTCTGCACCCAGCCGGGATGGAAAATGCCGACGCTGACGCCATCGCCCGCCCATTCCTTCGACAGCCCATGCATCAGATTGTTCACCGCGGCTTTCGACGCGCGATAAGGTTGTATGCCGCCGCCATTCGCCGCGGTCGATCCCAGCACGGACGTGATGGTGACGAGCTTCTTGTCATGGCCCTTCAGCAGATTGTCGCGCAAGCCATAGCTCACCAGCATCGGCGCCACGCTGTTCACCGTGAACACCTTCAGCCACGCGGCGAGGTCAAGCGAATTGGGCTTCGCATCGCGCGGGCCCCCGATGCCCGCATTGTTGATCAGGATGTCGATGGCTTCGCCCTTCAGGTCGCGCGCCAGCGCTTCCACGGAAGCGGGATCGTCCACCGCTAGCGCCATCACGCGCACCTTGCCCTTGACGGCTTTCAACTCCGCCGCCTTCTCGGGCTCGCGCGCGCAGGCGATGATGTCCGCGCTTTCGGCCGCATATTGCTTCACGAATTCCAGGCCGATGCCGCGATTGGCGCCGGTGATGAGGATGGTGGTCATGCTGGTTCTCCAAATCCGCCGCCGCCCGGCGTCTCGATGACAATGGCATCGCCCGCCGAGACGGCAATTTCGTCGCGCCCCTTCAATACCACGCTTTCGCCGGTCTTGCGGATGATCCGCGCGGTTCCTTTCGCAGCGTCACCGCCGCCTTCAAGCCCGAAGGGCGCGGTTTCGCGGCGCGTGGAGAGCAGGGCGACCGTCATGGCTTCGTTGAAACGGATGCGGCGCACGGTTCCATCGCCGCCGTGATGACGGCCTGTGCCGCCGGAACTGGGGCGGATGCCGAATTCCTCCAGCAGCACGGGGTACCGGTCCTCCAGCACCTCCGGATCGGTGAGGCGGGAGTTGGTCATATGCGTGTGGACGGCGGATTGGCCGCCGAAACCGTCGCCCGCGCCCGCGCCGCCGCAGATCGTCTCGTAATATTGGTGACGTTCGTTACCGAAGGTGAGGTTGTTCATGGTGCCCTGACTCGCGGCCAGCACGCGCAAGCACCCGAACAGCGTGTCCACCACCGCCTGGCTGGTCTCGACATTGCCGGCGGCGACGGCGCCCGGCGGCCGCGGATTGAGCAGCGAACCTTCCGGCACGATGATGCGAAGCGGCTTCAGGCAACCCGCATTCATCGGGATGTCGCCATCCACCAGGCAGCGGAAGACATAGAGAACCGCCGCCTTGGTGACGGAGCCGGGCGCGTTGAAATTGTTGGGCTGCTGCGGCGAAGTGCCGGTGAAATCCACTGTGGCGGCGCGCGCCGCGCGATCCACCGTGATCTTCACCGCGATGGTCATGCCGCCATCCATCGGCATCACGAACATTCCATCGGAAAGCTTGCCGATCACCCGGCGCACGCTCTCCTCGGCATTGTCCTGCACATGGTGCATATAGGCGGTGACGGCGTCCGCGCCGTAATGGGCGCAGGCGCGGGCGAGCTCCGCCGCGCCCCGCGCGCAAGAAGCGGCCTGCGCTTTCAAATCCGCGATGTTCTGCGCGATGTTGCGCGCGCCACCGGCCTCCAGAACGTTCGTGACACCCGCCTCGTCGAAATGTCCGCCCTGGATCATGGGGATGCCGTCGAACAGCGCGCCTTCCTCGAAGATGGTGGTCGAGAAGGGCGGCATGGAGCCCGGTGTGATGCCGCCGATATCGGCGTGATGGCCGCGGCTCGCGACATAGAAACGTGGCGCGCCGGTGCCGATGAAGACCGGCGCGACCACCGTGATGTCCGGTAGATGCGTGCCGCCGTCATAAGGCGCGTTGGTGACGAACATGTCGCTGGGGCGCATGTCCTTGTGCTTGGCCATCACGGCCGTGACGCAATCGCCCATCGATCCCAGATGCACCGGCATGTGCGGCGCGTTGGCGACGAGCCCGCCTTCCGCGTCGAAAATGGCGCAGGAGAAATCGAGCCGCTCCTTGATGTTCACCGAGGCCGCGGTGTTCTGCAGCGTGGCGCCCATCTCTTCCGCGATGGCCATGAAGAGATTGGCGAAGACTTCCAGCAGCACGGGGTCGGCATCGGTGGTGGCGTGTTGCACGGCGCCGCGCGGGACGTCGCGCAGGAGCATCACGGAGTCTGTTATTTCGGCGCGCCATCCCGGCTCGACGACGATTGTCTGATGTGGCTCGATCAGCAGCGCCGGGCCTGTAACGGACGTTCCGGGCGCAAGCTCAGCGATGCGATGGATGGTGGCCGAGTGCCAGGCGCCTTGGGAGAAAAACCTCACCCCTTCTTCTTTTTCCCCCGCTCCCCCCTCGGGGGAGAGGGGCGGGGTGAGGGGGTGGCGCAGCGAACTGAGAGGCTGGAGTTCGCGTCGAGACCCCCTCACCCCGTCCCTCTCCCCCGGTGGGGGAGAGGGGGAAGTAGAGGTGAAGGCTTCGACTTCGATAGACTCGGCGATCAGGTTTTTTCCTTCGAAGCCGAATCCAAACAGTTGTGCGTGCTTGGTCGCGAACTCCTCTTTCATCGTCGCAAGATCGCCCAGAGCAATCGCCAGAGTCGTATCGCTACCCTCGTAGCGGATGTGGACGCTGGCCTTTGTTTCGATGGCCTCCGCACCCTGGGCCGCGATCTCCGCCGTCGCGTCCTTCGCGAGCTTATCGGCGATGGAGCCGAGGTTTCCATCCAACGGCCGCCCCACCGCGCGCTGCCGCAAGCTGCGCAGCGCCGCGAGCTTCATCCCGTAGGCGGAGAGCACGCCGGAGAACGGATGGATGAAGATCGTCGTCATGCCCAGCGCATCGGCGACAAGACAGGCGTGTTGGCCGCCAGCGCCGCCGAAACAGTTGAGCGCGTAATCCCGCGTGTCGTAGCCCTTGGCGACGGAGATGCGGCGGATGGCGTTGGCCATGTTCTCGACCGCGATGCGGATGAAGCCGTCCGCCACCGCTTCCGGCGCGCCGCCGGTCTCGCGGGCGAGCGCCGCGAAGCCTTCGTGCACGGCGTCTTCGTCGAGCGGTTCATCGGAGTTTGGGCCGAACAGTTTGGGGAAGAATTCGCCGCGCAATTTGCCGGTCATCACATTGGCGTCGGTCACGGTGAGCGGGCCGCCGCGCCGGTAGCAGCGCGGGCCGGGATCGGCGCCGGCGGAATCGGGACCGGCCCGGAAGCGCGCGCCGTCATAATGCAGGATCGATCCTCCTCCCGCCGCCACGGTATGGATCGCCATCATCGGCACGCGCAGCCGCACGCCCGCGACTTCGGTTTCGTAGACGCGCTCATACGCGCCATCGAAGCGCGACACATCCGTCGACGTGCCGCCCATGTCGAAGCCGATGGTGCGCGAAAGGCCCGCGGCGCGCGCCGTTTCCGCCTGTCCCACCACGCCACCGGCGGGGCCGGAGACGATGGCGTCCTTGCCGCGAAAGAATTCCGGCGTGGCGAGGCCACCGTTGGAGGTCATGAAATAGAGCCGCGTATCGCCCAACGCGCGGCTGATGCGGTCCGCGTACCGCGCCAGCACCGGCGAGAGATAGGCATCCGCCACCGTGGTGTCACCACGGCTGACGAATTTCATCAGCGGCACACTGTCATGGCTGGTCGAGACATGCGCGAAGCCCGCCGCGCGCGCGATCTCCGCCGCCCGGGCCTCATGCGCCGGATAGCGATAGCCGTGCATGAAGAGGATGGCGCAGGAGTTCAGGCCCTCCGCGCGCGCCGCCTTCAACGCGACGGCGAGCGCCTCCTCATCCAGCGGCGTGAGTATCGAACCGTCCGCCGCCAAGCGCTCATCGGCTTCCACGACGCGGGCATACAGCATGTCCGGCAATTCAATCTTCAGCGCGAACAGTTTCGGGCGGTGCTGATAGCCGATGCGGAGCTGGTCCTTCAGCCCGCGCGTGGTGACGAGCAAGGTGGGCTCGCCGTTGCGCGTGAGCAGCGCGTTGGTGGCCACCGTCGTGCCCATGCGCACCTCGGCCACGCGTGACGGATCGAGCGTGCCACTCAGGCTGCGGCGGATCGCCTCCAGCGCGGCGTCGTCATAAGCGGGGCTCTCCGACAACAACTTGAGCGTGGTGAGCGCGCCGTCCGGCGCCTCCGCCACCACATCGGTGAAGGTGCCGCCGCGATCGATGTAGAATTTCCATTTGTTCATTTGAGGCGGCTGTCGCATTTCCGCCCACATTGTCCTATTGCTTCGCTCCATGTCCATCTGGGGAAAGATCGGCGGCGCGGCGGCGGGATTCCTGGCCGGCGGGCCCATCGGCGCCGCCGTCGGCGCGATGGCGGGCCATGTGCTGTTCGATCGTGACGCGTTGCCGGCCGATCCCGCCGATCCGGGCATCGCCTTCACCATCGCCATCATCGCGCTGGGCGCCAAGATGGCCAAGGCCGACGGCGTCGTCACCGCCGACGAAGAGGCCGCCTTCGCTCGCGTCTTCCGCGTGCCGCCGCAAGACGAGCCCAATGTGCGGCGCATGTTCAACCTCGCCCGTGCCGACACGGCGGGCTACGAGATCTACGCCGCCCAGATCGCGCGCATGTTCCGCGGCAATCCCGCCGTGCTGGAGGACATCCTCGACGGCCTCTTCGAGATCGCCAAGGCCGACGGCGTGTTCCATCCCGGCGAGCAGGCGTTCCTGGAGCGCGTGGCGGAGATCTTCGGCTTCTCGCCCAATGTGTATCGCCGCATCCGCGCCTCGCATTTCGTGGATCAGGCCGATCCCTATGTGATCCTGGGCGTCAGCTACGAGGCGAATGAGGAAGAGGTGCGGCGCTCCTACCGCCTGCTGGTGAAAGAGAACCACCCCGACAGCCTGATCGGCCGCGGCGTCCCGCCAGAGTTCGTCAAACTCGCCAACGACAAGCTGGCCGCGATCAACACCGCCTATGAGAAAATCCGCAAGGAGCGGGATTTCAAGTAAGGGGGGTTCACACAGAGCCACAGAGACACAGAGGAAAAGTAAGGAAGACGGATTCACGCAGAGACGCAGAGCCGCGGAGGAGACGCGTTTGCTGCTGCCGTTTTCGCTCCAATCCAAAACCGTCATGGCCGGGCTTGTCCCGGCCACCCATTCCCTCGCTGTAGGACGCTAGTAACGGATGGCCGCCACAAAGGCGGCCATGACGAATTGGGGTAGAGTGGAGTATGAAACTCCCTGCCAAACACCTGCACCCTATGCGTCTCCGCGTGAAACCTCTTTTTTCCTCTGTGTCTCTGTGGCTCTGTGTGAATCAATCTTCTTGTTAGGCACCACCGATGACCTTGCCGGCTCTTCAGGAATGGCGCGATTTCTACGTGATGATCGGCACCGCGTCGGGCGTCATCGTGGGTGCGACCTTCGTGGTGGCGACGCTCGCGGGCGATCTCGACAAGCGGGCGATCGGGCTCAAGGGGTTCATCACGCCGACCACGGTGCATCTGGGGAGCGTGCTGGTGGGGTCGGCGGTGCTGGCGGCGCCGACGCTCTCGACGCTCGTGCTCTCCATACTGCTGGGGCTGGGGGCGCTGGCGGGCGTCATCTATGGCGTGATCGTCTGGACACGGATCAACCAGCTCAAGATCGATCTGATCGACCGCTTCTGGTACGGCGTGCTGCCCATCTTCAGCTACGCGCTTCTCGGCGCCGCCGCCTGGCTCGTCTTCTCCGCCATCGGGCCGGGGTTGGAGCTGGTTGGCGCGGCGCTGGTGCTGCTGTTGATCGCGGGCATCCGCAACGCCTGGGACATGGCGACCTTCATGGTGCTGGGCGGCCCCAGCGCCGCCGAGAACAATCCCGACGGCGACAAGAAAAATGACCCAACCGGACAATAACGACGACGAGGACGAGACGCGTTACCGCCGCTCCCTCTTCGGGCTGGGCGCCGCGATTCTCATCGTGATCATCGGGCTATGGGCCATGTATGCGCTCCATCAAGGCCTCGAGCACGAACGCTGCGTGGAAGAACGCCGCGTCTGCGACGCGATCCCGCTGGATGGGCAGTGAAGGAAATGCGCAAAGGGCGGTTTAGAAGAGGGGTATAATATGACTCTTTCAGATCTTGCATCCATCGGCAGCCTCATAAGCGGCCTGGCCGTGCTGGTGTCGCTCGTCTATTTGAGCCTGCAGATCCGGCAAACGGAACGAAATCAGCAGGCGAGCATCCGGCAAGGACGCATCAACCGCGCCGTGGAGCTGGTGATCGCGAGGATGGAGCCTGCCGTCGCCGAGGCAATCAACAACGGCATCCAGGGCGATCAAAATCTCACGCTCCAGCAGCTTGCGCTGTTTGTGGCCTATGCCGATGCAATGTTCCTGCACGCCGAGGACACGTTTTATCAGTATCAGGCGAAACTGTTGAATGAAGCCGCGTTCGCGACCTTCGCCACATACCAGAGATTCGCATTCACCCAGTGCGGCATGCGGGCCCAATGGAGGCGGCAGCGGGTCTATTTCACGGGCGCCTATCTCGATTTCATGGACAAGCTGCTTGCCGAAGCGTCGATCCAGCCGGCGCATGACGCACTCGCGGACTGGCGAACGGACGTCCTCGCCGAACAAGCCAGCGCGACCGGCTGACCGCTCAACGTCCTGCGTCGAGCGCCAGAACCTTACGATGCGCATTTCGCGCGCCTCGCCAGCGGCTTCAGAAAGAATCTGGACAACCGCTGCCATACCTACTTCTTCCACTACAATTTCTGCCGCCAGCACGAGACGCTCCGCATCTCTCCGGCGATGGCTGCTGGCCTGACGGGCGAACTGCTTTCGATGGAAGCCTGTGCGCAATCATGGATGCAGAGAACCCGCCAAAGAAGCGGGGGCCATATAAAAGGCGGCGACGGTTTAGTCCGCCGCCGCCTGAATTCCGTTAGCGCAGTTTTCCAATTTTGCGCAGTGCTGCCTCGATATGTGACCACTTCGACGCTGGGCAAGGTTTGGCGCGGCTGTTTGGATCAATCCTGTTATGCGCCTGTCTTTTCGTCAGGCCGTGAAGCGACATGACGTGGGCTGTATGGCACGGCGCGATTCCTCGCACGCCCTCCGCGCGAGCCATGCGTTCAACTTCTCGATAGACGTTCATGTGTTCACCTCTCTTTGGAGGCGCACTATCTGTGCCCGGAGACGACCACGGGCAATGTTCAAAATGTAGTTCAGTGACAGCCTGTCGCAGGGGTGCACACTAAAATTTCAAACTGAGCCCCGCCCCCGCTTGACAACCCATCAAACAATCATCAAATATACATCCGAAACTGGCTAGGTGCCTGGGAGGGCGGCCAATGAGCAAGATCGGTGTCGGCATCGGCGATGATTTTCCAGTCGATGATGAAGGAAATGGGAGCAATGCAGGCGGCCCGCAAGGCGCGCCGCGCTCCGAACAGGAAGAATTCGAGGACTGGAAGCGCCGCCGCGATGCCCATCGGGCCGAGCGCGAGCAGTGGCGCGCAAGCCGCGAGGAATGGCGGGCCAAGAAGCGCACCTTCAAGCAGAAGGTGCGCGAGGCGGCGCGGGAGAGCTTCGGCGGCGATTACGACCGCTGGCGTCACGAACGTTACGGCCGCGACGGCCATCGCCATGGCTGGTATCCGGCGCTGTGGCTGCTCGTGCCGATCCTGGCCCTCGCGCTGTTCATTTCGCTGATCTCGGCGATCTTCAAGGCGCCGTTCCTGTTCCTGGGGCTGATCGCCATCGCGGCGGTGCTTTTCAACCAGCGCCGCTGGCTCTGGCATGGCGACTGGCACGATTACAGCCATGGTCACGGCCGCGGTTACGGCCGAGGCTATGGGCGCGACGATCATGGCCCAAATCGGGGCGGCCCCATCGTGACGCCGCCGCCTTCGCAGACTCCGCCGGCGCCGCCGGCTGTCACCAACGGGAACTGATCCGATGCATGGCCGCAGGAATCGTTACGCCGCGGGCTTTGCCGCGGACGCCATGCGCGCCGCCGCCGACGCGATGGAGAACGCCGGCCGCACCACCACGCGCGTGCAGCTCGAAATGCCGCCGCAAGCGATGGACCGGCTGACGCGCCTGAAGGAGAAGATGGAAGCCGCCTCCTATGCCGAGGTGATCCGCAACGCGCTGCGCGTGTTCGAAGCGCTGCTCGACGAGCATGAGAAGGGCGCGGAATTCCAGCTGAAGCGGGCGGACGGCGAAACCGTCGCCTACAAGATCTTCGTGTGATGATGACGCTCCGCACTGTCCATGCCCGCTCGCCCAATTGCGACACGCGCGGTGGCGCCGCCATCGACATGCTGGTGCTGCATTACACCGGCATGCAGACGGCAGAGGAAGCGCTGTCGCGCTTGTGCGATCCGCAAGCGAAGGTCTCCGCGCACTACACCATCGATCGCGATGGGCGCGTCTATGCCCATGTGCCGGAGGAGATGCGTGCCTGGCATGCCGGCGTCTCCTGGTGGGCCGGCGAGCGCAATGTGAATGCGCGCTCCATCGGCATCGAGCTGGTCAATCCCGGCCACGAGTTCGGCTATGTGCCGTTCGCCGAGCCGCAGATCGCGGCGCTGATCGATCTGGCGGACGGCATTCTCTCGCGCCACAAAATTCCGGCCGCCCGCGTCGTCGCCCATTCCGACGTGGCGCCGGCGCGCAAGGAAGATCCCGGCGAGTTGTTTCCCTGGCGCGATCTCGCCGAATTCGGCCTTGGAGTCTGGCCGAAGCCCAGTGTGCTGATCGAACCATTCGAGACAGCGTTGAAACGTTTCGGCTACGGCCTGCCGCCAGACGCGGATGTGCCGCGCGAGGCCGTGATCCGCGCCTTCCAGCGCCATTTCCGCCCCGCCGGTTTGAGCGGCGAATGGGACGCGGAATGCGCCGCCATCCTGGGCGGGTTGATGGACCAGATGGCCGACGCCTGAACCCGTCATGCGCAAGCCAGACCCGCGCGGGGCGCGGTTCCCGTGACTGCGCGATCCGGCGTAGGCTTCGCGCATGCCGAACGCCATTCGCCTGTCCGAGAAGCTCGCTCTGTTCGATGAACACTGGTCGCCCAAGATTGTGGCCGGGTTCAATGGGCATGACGTGATGGTGGTGAAGGTGAAAGGCGAATTCACCTGGCATTCGCATTTCGATACCGACGATTTCTTTTTGGTGCTGAAGGGCCGGTTGAAGATCGGGCTGCGCGAGGGCGCCATCGATCTCGGCACCGTCGAACTCGCGCCCGGCGATCTGTATGTGGTGCCCAAAGGCGTGGAACATCGTCCCGTGGCGGAGGAGGAAACGCACATGCTCCTCATCGAACCGGCGGGCACGCCCAACACGGGCGATGTCGCCACCGCCGCCGTCAAGCAAACGATCTGAGGCCCACGATGAAAGCCATTGGCCAGAAAACTGTTGGAATGATCGGGGGGATGAGCTGGGAGTCGTCGTCCGTCTATTACCAGCTCCTCAATCGCGCGGTGCAGGCGCGGCTGGGCGGCATGCACTCCGCGCGCGCGTTGATGCATTCGTTCGACTTCGCGGAGATCGCGGCGTTGCAGGATGCGGGCGACTGGGATGAAGCCACGCGGCGCATGCAGGATGCGGGGCGCGGGCTCGCCGCGAGCGGCGCGGATTTCCTCATCATCTGCTGCAACACCATGCATCGCATGTCGGACGCGGTGGAACAGGCGGCGGGCGTTCCCCTGCTGCACATCGCCGATCCGCTCGGCGCCGCCATCCGCGACGCGGGCATGTCGCGTGTCGGCCTGATCGGCTCGCGCCACACCATGGAGCAGGACGGAATTTTGCTGGGCCGGTTGCGCAAACGTTACGATCTCGACGTGCTGGTGCCGGAGGGCGACGACTTCCGCACCATCGACCGCATCGTCTATGAGGAATTGGTCCGCGGCCGCTTCGAGGAGCCCGCACGCGCGGCATGCCGCTCCGCCATTGCGCGGATGGTGGAGCGCGGCGCCCAAGGCATCATCCTCGGCTGCACGGAGTTCCCGCTGTTGGTGAAGGCGGAGGACAGCGCGGTGCCCTTGTTCGACACCACCACGCTCCACGCGGCGGCAACGGTCGAGATGGCGCTTTCGTAAGAAAGTGGATTCTCACAGAGACACAGAGCCACAGAGAAGTAAGACGTGTTCACGCAGAGGCGAAGAGCCGCAGAGGAGCGGAGCAAACGGGAAGCTCTGCGTTACAAACTCCAGTCAAAAAAACCGTCATGGCCGGGCTTGTCCCGGCCACCCATACCCTCGGTGGAAAAAGTAAGAGTACGAACCGCCGTTATCCTTTTCGGCAAACACGGTGGTTATGGGTGGCCGGCCCGGCGTGCTTTGCACGCCAATTGAAAGATGCGCGGCAAAGCCGCGCGGGCCCGGCCATGACGGTGGGGGATTGGAGCAAGAACGGCAGCAGCAAACGCGCCTCCTCTGCGGCTCTGCGTGAATCCGTTTTCTTTCCTTTTCCTCCGTGGCTCTGTGTCTCTGTGAGAATGCGCCTTTCTTCTCGCAGGCCCGCTGTCTAAGCTCGCGCTTCCCCGGAGGAATCTCATGAAAGTCAATTACGGTCCCATCGAGACCGAGATCACCGTGTCGGTATCCGGCATGATCGCCATCGATCAGTACTATCTGGGCGACTCCAGCGACCGCGCCTATTCCTCGGTCACGCTGTCGCCGGACAACGCGGAAGCGATCGCGCAGGAGATCCTGCGCCTGCTGGCCGAGGCGCGCGAGCCGCGCTAGCGGCGCCGCCGCGCGTGGTGTACGTTCCGACTGCGTCAGATGGCTGGATGGCCGCGGCGCCCGCGAGGGCGTCGAGGAAAGTCCGGGCTCCACGGAAACACGGTGACGGATAACATCCGCCGGGGGCGACCCCAGGGACAGCGCCACAGAAATGACACCGCCTAAGGCCCTAAAGGCACGGCAAGGTTGAAATGGTGCGGTAAGAGCGCACCGCGGTCCTGGCAACAGGAACGGCATGGCAAGCCCCACCGGGAGCAAGACCAAATAGGGATGGCACGTAATCCGTTTCCGGATAGCCGTCCGGGTAGGTCGCGCGAGGTGTGTGGCGACACACATCCCAGAGGAATGGCCATCCATCTCCCATAGCCTCGGCGAAGGGAGAGGACAGAACCCGGCTTACAGGCCATCTGACGCAACTACGCCGATCCAATTATGCGCTTGCGCAACTCCAGGCGTCGTTCACAGTCGCGCTCATGAATCATTTTGCATCCGCGTCCTTCTGGTCAGCCTATGACAAGCTTCCGCCGGAAATCCGGGAAGCTGCCGATCAGAAATTCGCGCTGTTGAAAGAGAATCCCAGGTACCCGTCGTTGCATTTCAAGAAGGTGGGGCGTTTCTGGAGCGTGCGGGTAAACCTTCACTATCGGGCCGTCGGCGTGGAAGCTCCGGACGGCATCGTCTGGATCACGCTGATACCGCACGCGGCCTACGACCGAATGATCAAGTCATAGAAGCCTGGTCTTGCCCGCAGCATGCTCGGCGAGCGCCCGATCGGCCAGCTCGTCGAATTTGCCGGACTTTATGTCTTCCTCGATCTGCCGGTCCCACTCGGCCGCATCCATTTCGGCGAGCATCTTCAACAGCCGCGCGCGCTCGGCCGGAGACAGCTTTGGGATTGCTTTTTCGATGTCGTCTACGCTCATGAGACGGATACTACCACAAAGGGTGTTCGGCTACAATTTCCCAAGCGTGCCCGAATCTTCCTCGCCGGCGTAGTACGTCTCCAGCGCCTCGCGGAACAGCGCTTCTCCCGGCGCCGCGTGCGCGAACAGCGTCAGGCAGGAGTGGAATTTCAGGTCGTCGGGGTCGCCGAAGATTTGTGCCGCGGTGCGGCCGGTGACGGCCAGCACGAGCGTGATGCATTCGCGCAAGCGGCCGCCCAGCAAGGGGTGCGCGATGTAGGCCCGCGCTTCGTCGAGCCCGGTGATGGCGTAGCGCTCTGCGGTGGCGCTGCGGCCCAATCCCGCGATCTGCGGGAAGATGAACCACATCCAGTGGCTCTGCTTGCTGCCGTGGCGCAGCTCCTGGACCACGCGGCCATAGACGGGGTCTTGCGCGGCGATGAAGCGTTCCAGATTGAAGATGTCCGCCGTCAGCGCCATGGCAGTGTGGGCGGCTGGAAACGCGCGATGGAGAGCAGCGCCAGGATCCAGAGCACGAGGCAACCAAGCGCCGCCCAGCGTATGCGCGACAGGGCCTCCCGCGTGCCGGGATCATCGATCCGGATGGACCATGTGCCGATCACGACGCGCAGCAGGCGCCGCGCGGTGGATGGCGCATAGGTTGACGCGCCGCGCCACCATCGCGGCGGCAGCGGCGCCCAGACGCCGGGCTGATGCGCGTCGATCAACTTTGTCAGGCGTTCCGCGCAACGCACATAGGTGAAGACCGCGGCCGCGAACGCGGCCCAGGCCAGAACGGCCAATGCGATTGCGAAACCCTCGCTCATAATCGCCAATCTAGGCCGCGACGGGGATGTCCTTCAATCCCCGGAAGAAGGGCAGGTTGCGCCAGTGCGGCGGCGCCGCGGGATCGGCGAGGTGCAGATCGGGAAAGCGCGCGAAGAAAGCCGGCAGCGCCACTTGCGCCTCCAGCCGCGCCAAGGGCGCGCCGATGCACAAATGCGCGCCGCCGCCAAAGGCGATATGCGGCGCGCCCTTGCGCGAAATGTCGAAACGATGCGGATCGGGGAAAGTATCGGGATCGCGATTGGCCCCGCGCAGGCTCGCGAACATCGATTGCGTCGGGTGAATGGGGCAGCCGCCCACCTCCATCTCACGCGGCGCGATGCGCGCGGTGACATCCACCGGCGACTCGTAGCGCAGCACTTCCTCCACCGCCGAATTGATCAGCGCGGGCTCGGCTTTCAGCTTCGCCAGTTCCTCCGGATGTTTCAGGAACAGCCAGATCGCATTGCCGATGAGATCGGTGGTGGTGAGATTGCCGCCGATCAGCAAGCCCTGCAGATTGTTGGAGATCTCGCCGTCTTTCAGATCGGCGCCCTCATCCTTCAGCCGCACCATATCGGTGACGAGATCGTCCCTGGGCTCCGCGCGCCGCGCCGCCATCAGGTCTCGCATATAGGCGGAGAGCGCGACGCTGTCTTCGACCAGCCGCGCGGTCTCGTCGTCGGAGCGGAACGGCTTGAAAGCGAGGATCACGCCTTCGCTCCAATGGCGAAACTCTTTCAGCCGCGTGTTGTCCACGCCCAGCACGCGCGCGATCACATCGATCGGAACCTTCAGCGCGAACTCTTCCATGGCGTCGAAGCGGGGGGTATCGCCGATCGCGTCCAGCGTCTCCGTCACCACCTGCTCCACCAGCGCGCGGCATTTGGTGACGCGCTTGTAGAGCGCCTTGGCGAAGGGCATGCGAATGCGCGCGTGATCGGGATCGTCGAGCAGCAGGATGCCGCTATGCGCCTCGTCGGGATCGCGGTGCAGGGTGGTGGCCTGCTGGTTCACCAGCGCGCGCTCGATGAAGGCGGCTTCCTCGGCCAGCGCCGGGCTGCGCCACATGGATGTGTCGGAGAGCACGCCGCGCGCGTCCGCATAGCGCGTCAGCAGAAAGGTGCCGGCGGTGGGATCGCGATGAACGGGGCACTCGCTGCGCAACCGGTCGAGCAGCTTGTGGGGATCGGCGCTGAAATCCGGATTCATCGGCGTCAGATCGAAGACGCCCGGCAGCGCTTCCTTGTCCATGACCCACCTGATTTTTTGTCAGCGCGTGGGAGAGTACAAGGTTTTGAGGGTATGTGCCGAGCAAAAAACACCTGTCATCCCGGCCAAGCGATGCGTGAGCATCGCGCAGAGCCGGGACCCACTTCGACTTCTGCTCCGTGGGTCCCGGCTCTCGCTGCGCTCGGCCGGGATGACAGTGGTTATTGTGCCGATCGGGTTATTGCGCCTACGCGTAAGAATATTACCGCATATCCGGCTTGACATCCTAGGTTGAATGTTCTCTATTGGTTCTAATCAACTTAGGATAGTAACGATGGCTGAGAACAAAGAATTCTACCCGGAAGTGCCCGGCGTTCCGGGCTCGCTCGCCGCCGACGTGATGCTGGCGGTGGACGACACCTATTACCCGGACAATTACCAAACGCCCGAACGCAAGGCGATGTGGCGCGAGGCGAAGCTGCAGATGGCAGAGTCCGAACGCGCGGCGGAGATCCTGGCCGAGCGGCAGGAGGAGCGCGAGAAGGACGCCATCGCCGCGAACAACAGCAACATCCGCGTGGCGGCCAGCGCCGCGGAATCGCTAGAGCGTCAGCTCGCGGCCTGCCTGTCGCTCGTCGGCAAGGTGACGGAGACGGCGATGCAGGACGACGAAGTCCACTTCGCGCTACGCAGCCTGGAGAATGTCGCCAAGGCCATGAGCGCATCCGCCGTGGTAGGGCAGGTGCTGGGCCGTTTGCGCGACAGCTATTCGCGCGTCGAGCGTCATGTCGTCATCGACGACCAGAGGAGCCGCGCCGCGCGGCGCCGCGCAAGCGCGTGACGTGCGGAAACGTGAGGCGATTATCCGGCAGTTGACTTTTTAGGTGGGTCATCCTAAATTCCTTTCCAGAGTGAAGGGACTAGGGGCATGGCCAAGGGCAAGCGCATTCACCAGATGACGGTCGGGCAATGGGAAGCGGCGTTTCCTACGGATGATGCCTGCAAATCCTATCTCGCGGCGAACCGCTGGCCGGAGGGCGTCGTTTGCCCCCGCTGTGGCAACCCGGAGGTGGGCGAGCACGGCACGCGCGCCTTCAACTGGCAATGTTACGCCTGCTCCGAAAAGGGCACGTCCTACCGCTTCTCTGTTCTTGTGGGGACGATTTTCGAGAACACCAAATACCCGCTGCGGTCGTGGTTCCGCGTGATCCACATGATGCTGACCAGCAAGAAGGGCGTGTCGGCTCTCCAAGTTCATCGCGTGATCGGCACGGGCTCTTACGAGACCGCTTGGAGCATGTGCCACCGCATCCGCGCCGGGCTGGCGAAAGAAGATTTCCGCAAGTTGATCGGCATCGTCGAGGTGGACGAAACCCTCATCGGCGGTGACGCTGCCAACCGGCACAAAGATAAGCGCGGTGGTGGCAAGGGCGGCGGCTCCGGGCGTGGCGCTAAGGGCAAGTCCATTGTCGTCGGAGCCGTCCAGCGCAAGGGCAATGTAGTCGCCCGCGTGATCGACAATGTGAGTTCGCGCGCACTCACCTCTTTCATTCGCGAGGCCGTCTCCACAAAGGTCAGCGTCGTTTGCACGGACTCGTTCAAGGGCTACACCAACGTTGGCGCTATCGTCCCTCATTCGACCGTTGACCATTCCAAAGGAGAATACCTGCGGTACGATGATGAAGTCGTGGGCGCGATCCACGCCAACACAATCGAGGGCTTTTGGTCCCTGATTAAGCGCGGTGTCGTCGGCACGTTCCACAAGGTCAGCAAGAAGTACCTGCCGCTGTACGTCGCGGAGTTTCAATTCCGCTACAACAACCGCCTGAACGACGATATTTTCGGGGAAGCGATTAGGGGATGCTAAATTGGTTGAAGGGGCATAAGCGCAAGACAGGCTTTGCGCTATTGGGTCTGTGCGTAATTGGAGTTCTTTACGCGGCAACATGCTCAGCCTCTTTTCAGGAGTGCCAGACCACCCGCACCAGCAGCTACGCTGATTACGATAATCCCGATTTCTTTGAGCAAATTGGCACCCTCATCGTGTGCGAGGGAGTTACCGGAGACGCGAACGGAGAATTGCTCACCGCGCTTGCAACCATTGCTGTCGCCGCTTTTACCCTCACACTCTATTTCGCTACCAGCATGCAGGGCCGTCTCGCTCAAGCGTCCATCGATCTCGGCCGGGCCGAATTTATCGCGTCGCATCGGCCGAGATTGAAGGTGCGAAGCGTGCATCTTGGCTATGCCACCAATGCAACCGGCTCGCCTATAAAATTCACGATCATCAATACAGGAGATTCCGACGCTCTCGTCGTGGTGAGTCGCATCTGTAGTATCTTTATGTCCGACGCGCTCAGGCTGCTTCCGCCCCCATATGAAAATAGGGGCGATATAGGCGAGAGAACGATTGAGCCGGGTAGATTTTGGGACGTTCAAGTTCCCGGTGTGGCCGTGGACTATCCCAGCGAGAATGTCCGCAAGCACGGGATGGAACTGCATCTGCTTGGGCATATCATCTACAAAGACAACCGAGGCAGGTATTTCAGCACGGGTTTTTGTCGCCGCTGGCATGTTGACAGCATGCGCTTTCAGCCCATCGACGATCCCGAATATGAGTACGAAGAATAAAACGAGCGCGGCCTGTCCCCACGCGAAATAGGACGATAGCCCGTGCAAGTCAACTGCCGGATAATCGCCAAACGTGAAATCAAATGGGGCCGCGTCCATGACGCCACAAGATGTTGTGGAGCCTGTCGCGAAGAGACGGCGCGGCGCGCCACTGGGCAATCGCAATGCCTTCAAGACGGGCCGCTACATGGCGCGGTCGCGCGCGATGCAGCGCGAGGTCTCCCAGCTGTGCCGCGAGAGCCGCGCGCTGGCGGCGGCAGCGCGGCGGTTGATCCCGCGTCCTGCTCCGTGCATCGCCCCATACACTATCAAAGATGTTCCGCTACTTCCCCGGCGTGCCGGCGGCCAGGAACCGGTAATAGGTGTCGATCAGCGGATCGACGGCGCGGGCGGCGGCGACATCGGCATCGCCGCCGGCGGTGTCGCCCAGATGCCGCTTCGCGAGACCGCGGCCATAGAGCGAGGTCGCGCGGTTCGGCTGGTCCTTCAGCCGCAGGCTGAAATCGTCCGCCGCCTGCTGGTCGTGTCCCATGCGCAGATTGAGGAAACCGCGCGCGTCCATCGCGTCATAGTAATCGGGCTTGAGCGTCAGCGCCTTGTTGCAGTCGGTGATCGCCTGATCGTATTCGCGCCCCAGCAAGGTGCGCGACCAGCAGCGCGCCTGATAGCCCCAGGCATCATCGGGCCGCATCGTGACATAGGTGTTGAGGTCGGCGAGCGCATGTTCGATGTCGTGCGACTGGCCGTAGGACGAGGCGCGCCGGCCATAGGCATCGGTATAGTCGGGCTTCAGCCGGATGGCCTGGGTGAAGGGCTGGATAGCGCCCGCGTAATCCTTCTTGCGGAACGCGACTTCGCCCATTCCGAAATAGGCTTCGGCCAGGCCGGGCTTCGCGGTCAGCGCGGAGTTGTAGGCGGCGATGGCATCATCGAAGCGGGCCATGGCGGTGTAGTCCTCGCCCATCGCGAGATAGCCGACGAAGCCCAATGTGGGCGCCGCGGTGAGCGCGCGGTGATCGGCCAGCGCGTCGTCGTAGCGCTTCATCAGCCGGTAGGTCGCGCCGCGCGCCAGCAGCGCGTCGGGATAATCGGGCTTGAGCTTGAGCGCCGCGTTGGCGTCGGCCAGCGCCAGATCGAACTGGCCCTTGGCCTGATAGGCATTGCCGCGTTCCAGGATACAGCTCGCTTCATTGGGCTTGAGGGTGAGCGATTGCGTCTCGTCGGCGATGGCGGCGTCATATTGGCCGAGATGGCGCTCGGCCTCGCCGCGTCCGCACAGCGCGATGGCGCTGTTGGCATCCATCGAAAGGCCATGGTTGAAATCGGCGACGGCCAGCTCGTAGTGATTGCTCATGGAATACATCATGCCGCGCAACGCATAGAGCGGCGCCGCGTTGGGCCGCAGCGTGATGGCGTTGCTGACATCGGCCATCGCGGCGTCCTTGTTGCCGGCGATGGAATTGGCGAAGGCGCGATAGAACAGCGCTTCCGCGTTGTCGGGGGAAAGCCGGATCGCCTCGTTCAGCACGGTGAGGGCGTCGGCGGCATCCTTCTTGTCGACATAGAGATGGCCCAGCCGCGTGAGACCGCGCGCGCGATCGGCATCCAGAAGCCCCGGCGTCTGGACATAGGTCTGGCAGATGGAGATCGGGTCGGTGGTGTTGAGCGCGAAGCAGGACTGCGACGCCTCGGGCGGCGGCTGCGCCGGCGAGGTGGCCGACAACGTCGCTACGACAATCGCAAAACCCAACATAAGATATCCCCTGTCCCCCGCCTGATGTTAGCGGAAGACAAAGCAGGCGCGACAGGCATTGGATGCAACAGCTTATCAATATTCGCGCCAATACCTTTCCATGATTTCGGCGGCCCATTCCGGCTCGCGGATTTCGCCGCGCGGCAGGAAGCCTTTCATCACCGGCTTGATGTCGAGAACCGGCGTCCCGTCGATGGCGTCGAGGCCGGTGACGTGGATCGTCAACCCGTCCACCCGCTCCAGCTTGCAGGTGCAGAGGCCCAGCCGGTTCGGCCGCCCCTTGCCGCGCTGGGCGAAGATGCCGACCAGCGGCCAGTCCATGCGGCCGCGCGGGTGACGGCCGCCGGTCTGGATCTCGCTCTCGGGGACCCGGTCGAAATGGAAGATCACCTCGATATGGGAAAAATCGCCCAGGCTGGCGGTGGCGTCGGCGGTGAAGCGCGCGGGGTCGAGCTCGATGCGGGTGGGGATGGCATCCCAGTCATCGTCAATGGCCTCGTCGCGGGTGCTGCGCACGAAGCCGATGGCCCGAACGATGATGTCATCGACGATGTCCATGAGCGAGGTCTCCGGCGGCAGGTGGGGATGGTTAAGCCATTCTTAACAGCGGGGGTTATAGCGTTCGGACCGGTAAATACATCCTTACGTTGTTTCCGGTTCGTTCACGAAACCGCTAGCTCTGGAGTCGCATCGGCTAGGGATGGTAGGAGCAACCCCCTCTATCTATTGGGTTTTCCATTGACCAAGTCGCCGATCCCATGATATCCCAGACTGTCCCATAGCCAGTGATTCGGCTCCGGCCTGTGCCGGGGTTCCTGTGCCGGGACAGGGGGAATGTGGGCTCGGGATGTCTGGCGTCGCTCAACCGTTCATTTCGACGGTGCCCGGTACGCTCGACGCGAAGGGCAGGGTGTGCATCCCCGCGCCCTTCCGCGACATCCTCTCCGCCCAGGGAACCACCGGCGTCTACATCCTGCCGTCGTTCTCGGAAGTGGCGCTGGAGGGGTTCGGCGACGAGGTGCTGCAGTCCTTCCACGCGCAACTGTCGCAATCCGACCCATTCTTCACCCCGGCGCTGGACGATAAGGCCTTCGCGGTGCTCTCGATGAGCCGCTTGCTGCCGCGCGAGGACAATGGCCGCGTCGTGCTGCCGGCCGAATTCATCGCGCATGCCGGATTGAAGGACCGCATCACCTTCGTCGGGATGGGCCGCAAGTTCCAGATCTGGGACAGCGAGAAATTCGCCGTGATGCAGTCCGAACGCCTGAAGCGCGCGCTCGCCGTGCGCAACGCGAATGGTGGCTTGGTATGAGCGGCCACGTTCCGGTGATGCTGGCCGAAGTGGTCGAGGCGATGCAGCCGCGCGACGGCGCGCATTATGTCGACGGCACCTTCGGCGGCGGCGGCTACTCCACCGCGCTCTTGGATGCCGCGAAATGCCGCGTGCTGGGCATCGACCGCGACCCCACCGCCGTCGCCCGCGGCCGCGAGATCGCCGCGCGCTACGATGGCCGCTTGACCGTCGTGCAGGGTGAGTTCTCCCGCATGGACGAATTGCTGGGCGGCGAGACGGACGGTGTGATGCTCGATCTCGGCGTCTCGTCGTTCCAGATCGATGAAGCCGAACGCGGCTTCTCCTTCCGCGCCGACGGCCCGCTCGACATGCGCATGAGCGCCAGCGGCGAAAGCGCCGCCGACGTCGTCAACCAAGCCGATGAAGCGACCTTGACGCGCATCATCGGCGAGCTGGGCGAGGAACGTTTCGCCCGCAAGGTCGCCCGCGCCATCGTCGCCGCGCGTCCCTTGTCGCGCACCGCCGAGCTGGCCGAGGTGGTGAAGAAAGCGCTGGGCCCGCAAGCCGCGCGCTTCGCCATCCACCCCGCCACGCGCACCTTCCAGGGCCTGCGCCTGCATGTGAACGACGAATTGGGCGAATTGGAGCGCGGGTTGGAAGCAGCCGAGCGGATGCTGAAGCCGCAAGGCCGCCTCGTCGTCGTGGCGTTCCATTCGCTGGAAGACCGCATCGTCAAGCGCTTCTTCGAGGCGCGCGGCAAGCTGCGTTCCGGTTCGCGTCACGCGCCGGAAGTGCAGCACGCCCGCGCGCAGAGCTTTCAAATGGTCGGCAAGCAGCCGCGCATGCCAGGCGCGGCTGAGATCGAGCACAATCCGCGCGCCCGTTCCGCGCGGCTGCGCGCGGCCGAAAAACTGGCGGCGTAAGGAGAGATGAGCATGGTCCGCATCCTCAATTTCGTGTTCGTGGCGCTCGCGGGTCTCGCGTGCTTCGCGATGAACCACGTCGCGGAACAGACGCGGCAGGCCGATATCCAGTTGCGCCAGGTCCATCACGAGATGGCAGGCGAACTGAAAACGACGCGCCTGCTGCAGGCGCAATGGCAAGTCGCGGCGGACCCCGAGCGCATCCGCCAACTGGCGCAGCAGCATCTTGGCCTGACCGACACGCCCACGGTGGCGCTCTCCTCGCTCGAACTGTTGCCGCGCAAAGGCGATGGGTTGAACGACAATCCGATCCGCTCGGCCTCGATGGTCACCAGCACCACCGCTACTTCGGCCGGCGGAAACTGATTGCATGAGTGACGCAGCGATCCATCAACGCCGCATCGTCATCGCGGCGGGATTCTGCGTCATGGCTTTCTCCCTCATCGGCGTGAAGCTGGTCGATGTGGCGGTGCTGAAAGGCTCCGTCACCCATGCCGTCGCCGCCGCGCCGGAGAAGCTGGAAACGCTGCGGGCCGACATCACCGACCGCAACGGCGAGCTTCTGGCCCGCGATCTGCCGACATCCGATCTCTACGTCACGCCGCACGCCTTCGACGACAAGGGCGAAGCCGCCCGCGATCTCGCCGACACGCTGGGCCTCGATGCCGCAAAGCTGGCGAAGCAGTTTTCCGGCAAGCACGCTTATCTGCTGGTGGCGCGGCAACTATCGGAAGACCAGGTCGCCAGGGTGAACGCGCTCGGCCTGCCGGGCATGGATTTCGAGCCCTCCAGCAAGCGCAGTTATCCGCGCGGGCTGGCGGTGCAGCAGATCGTCGGCCTCACCGACAATGGCGATGCCGGCGTCAACGGCATCGAAAGCGGCATCGACGCGCGGCTGCGCCAGGGCGGCGTGGTGGCGCTCTCCATCGACATGCGCATCCAATACGCGCTGATGCACGAACTGGCCGAGGCCAAGACGAACTACAACGCGCTCGCCGCCGGCGGCATCGTGATGGACGTCAACACCGGCGAGATTCTCGCCATGACGTCTCTGCCCGACAGCGGCCCGCCGGACGACAAGGGCCTGCTTCCCGGCCGCAACCGCATGGTGCGCGATACGTATGAGCTCGGCTCGGTGTTCAAGATCTTCGCCTTCACGCTTGCGATGCAGGACCACACCACGCGGCTGGACGAGAGCTTTCCCATCGGCGCCGGCTTCAAGCTCGGCCGCTACACCATCCACGATGCCGAGCGCATGCCGGCCACCATGATGGCGAAGGACATCCTCGCCCAATCCTCCAACGCCGGCACCGCGCAGATCGCGCTGCGCTCCGGCCCCACGCGGCAATATGAGTTCCTGAAGAGCATGGGCCTGCTCCGCGCGCCGCGCACCGAACTCGCCGAGACGGCGTGGCCCAACTATCCGCACTACCCGCAGAACTGGGGCCAGACCGAAACCGCCACCATCGGCTTCGGCCACGGCATCCAGGTCTCGCCGCTGGCCTTCGCGGCGGCCGCCTCCACCGTGGTTAATGGCGGCCGCAAGGTTGTGCCGACATTCCTGAAGCATCCTGACGACGCGCGCGGCGAGCAACTGATCTCGCCGGAAACCAGCGCCACCATGCGCGGGCTTCTGCGCTATGTCGTCACGGACGGTACCGGCAAGCAGGCCGAGGTGCCCGGCTACATGGTCGGCGGCAAGACGGGCTCGGCGGAGAAGGCGGTGAACCACCGCTATGTCGCGCACAAATTGCTCACCTCGTTCTGCGCCGTTTTCCCCATCGACAACCCCCGTTATCTGGTGTTTGTCCTGCTGGACGAGCCGCATGGCGCGAAGGCCGAAGGCGTCATGGCGCTGGCCGGTCATACCGCCGCTCCGCTCGCCGGCCGCGTCATCGCGCGCATCGCTCCCATGCTGCAGATGCCCGTGGCCCAGCTTCCTCCCGCGCCGGCTGTTCCGGCCAAGGGGAAATCATAATGGCAACACAAACGGGAGCGACACTTAGGTCAGGGAAGTTGGGCGGTTCGGATAAGGTGGGCAAAGCCCCCATGATTTCGGTTCGGGAATTCACCGGGCTCGCGAGCGACAGCCGCGCGGTCAAGCCCGGCTATCTCTTCGCCGCGCTGGCCGGCAGCCATGCCGACGGCGCGCGCTACATCGCCGATGCCGTGAAGCGTGGCGCGGTGGCCGTGCTCGGCCGCCCGGAAGCGCGCGGTGACGCGGAGAAACTGGGCGTGCGCTTCATCGTGGACGAAAGCCCCCGCGAACGTTTGGCCCATTTCGCCGCCGCCTGGTACGGCGCGCAGCCCAAAACCATCGCCGCCGTCACCGGCACCAACGGCAAGACCTCCGTCGCCGTGTTCCTGCGCCAGATCTGGGCGACGCTGGGCCGCCAGGCCGCCAGCATGGGCACCATCGGCGTCGTCACGCCCAAGGGCGAGATCGCGCTCGGCCACACCACGCCCGATCCCATCGTGCTGCACGAATTGCTGGCGCGCCTGGCGGGCGAGGGCGTCGATCACCTCGCGCTGGAAGCCTCCAGCCACGGTCTCGACCAGCATAGGTTGGATGGTGTCGAGATCGCCGCCGCCGGCTTCACCAACATCACCCGCGATCATCTGGATTATCATCCGAGCTTCGAGCACTACCTCGCCGCCAAGCTGCGCCTGTTCCGCGACGTGGTGCGCGACGGCGGTGTCGCCGTCATCAACATGGATGCAGCCGGCGCGGAGGAAGTTCTCGCAGCGTCACAGTCGCGCGGCTTGACGATCCTCACCGTCGGCGAGCGTGGCGAAACGCTGAAGCTGATTGGCCGCGAAGCCCATGGCGATGGCCAGACGCTGCGCATCGCGGCGCAAGATCAGAATTACGCCGTCGATCTGCCGCTGGCGGGAAGTTTCCAGGCGTCGAACGCGCTGGTGGCGGCCGGTCTCGCCATCGGCCTCGGCGATCCCATCGCGAAAGTGTTCGCGGCGTTGACGAGTCTGGTCGGCGCGCCCGGCCGCTTGGAGAAAGTCGCCTACGCCAAATCCGGCGCGCCGGTCTATGTCGATTACGCCCACACGCCCGATGCGCTGGAGACAGTGCTGACCGCGCTCCGTCCGCATATCGCGGGCAAGCTGCATGCCGTGTTCGGCTGCGGCGGCGACCGCGACAAAGGCAAGCGCCCGCTGATGGGCAAAGCCGCCAGCGCCTTCGCCGACACCGTCATCGTCACCGACGACAATCCCCGCAGCGAAGACGCCGCAGCGATCCGCGCGCAAGCTTTGGCCGGTGCGCCCGGCGCAAGCGAGATCGGCGACCGCGCCGACGCCATCGCCCAAGCCATCGCATCGCTCGCTGCCGGAGACGGCCTCATCATCGCGGGCAAGGGCCATGAGAGCGGCCAGATCGTGGGCAACGAAACGCGCCCCTTCTCCGACCGCGATGAAGCGATCAAGTCGGCCCTGGCCTCCGGCGGGAGGTCCGCATGAGCACGCTATGGACCGCCGAGGAAATGCAGGCCGCGACGCTCGGTCATCAATCGCGCGCGTTTGCCGCGAGCGGAATCTCCATCGACACGCGCAGCTTGAAACCCGGCGACCTCTTCGTGGCGCTCACAGGCGGTGTGCGCGACGGCCATGACTTCGTGCCGGCAGCACTCGCGGCGAAGGCCTCCGGCGCGCTGGTGTCGCGCGAGATGGATGGCCCGGTGCTCGTCGTCGCGCACACGCAGCGCGGCCTCGAAGACTTGGCGCGGGCTTCGCGCGCGCGCAGCCGCGCCAAGGTTCTCGCTGTCACCGGCAGCGCGGGCAAGACGACGACCAAAGAGATGCTGCGTCTGGCCTGCGGCGCGCTGGGCAAGACGCATGCCTCCGCCGCGTCCTACAACAACCATTGGGGCGTGCCGCTCAGCCTCGCCGCCATGCCGCGCGATATGGAATATGGCGTCTTCGAAGTGGGCATGAACCATTTCGGCGAGCTGCGGAACCTGGTGAGCTTCGTGCGGCCGCATGTGGCGCTGGTCACCACCATCGCGCCGGCGCATCTGGAATTCTTCGGAAGCTGCGAGGCCATCGCCGACGCCAAATCCGAAATCTTCGAAGGCATCGTACCCGGCGGCGCGGCGCTGATCCCGTCCGACAGCCCCTATGCCGAACGGCTGATTGCCCGCGCGCATCAGGCCGGCGTGTCACGCGTCATGACGTTCGGCGCCAAGGGCGACGCGCGCCTCATCGCCATGCACGATCTCGACGACGGCATGAAGGTCGATGCCGAGATTTGCGGCAAGGCTGTCAGCTTCCGCATCGGCGCGCCCGGCGCGCATATCGCAAGCAACGCCGTCGGCGCGCTGCTCTCCATCGCCGCACTGGACGGGGACGTGCTGAACGCCGCCGCAGCCCTCAGTCAATTCGCGGCGCTCAAGGGCCGCGGCGCACGCGTCTCCATTTTGGGCGGCAAGGCCGAGCTAGTGGACGAAAGCTACAACGCCAATCCGGCTTCGATGGCGGCCGCGATCGCCGTGCTCCGCGACACGCGCGCCACGCGCCGCATCGCCGTGCTGGGCGACATGCTGGAGATGGGTCCCGACGGCGCGGCCCATCACGCCACGCTGGCGAAGCACTTGGAAGACGCCCGCGTCGATCTCGTTTTCGCCAATGGTCCGCAGATGAAGGCGCTCTGGGATGCGCTGCCTTCGTCGCGTCGCGGCGCTTATGGCGAGACCTCGGCGGAGATCGCGGCGCAGGTCGCCGAGGCCGTGGCGCCGGGCGATGTCGTGCTCGTCAAGGGCTCGAACGGCAGCAAGATGAGTGTGATCGTGGATGCGCTGAAGGCGCGAGCGGGGGCGTAGATGTTTCATTATTTCCTCTTTCCCCTTGCGGACCACGTGTCGTTCTTCAACGTCTTCCGCTACATCACCTTCCGCGCCGGCGGCGCGCTGCTCACGGCCTTGCTCACCGCCTTCTTGATGGGCCCTTCTACCATCGCTTGGTTGCGCTTGAAGCAAGGCAAGGGCCAGCCGATCCGCACTGACGGCCCCGCGCGCCATATCGTGGAAAAACAGGGCACGCCGACGATGGGCGGGTTGCTCATCCTCGTCCCCGCCGCTGTCGCGACCTTGCTGTGGGCGGACGTCACCAATCTCTATGTCTGGATCGTGCTGCTCGTCACCGTCAGCTTCGGCGTGCTGGGCTTCGCGGACGACTACCTGAAAGTCACGAAGCGTTCCTCCGCCGGTGTCAGCGGCCGCATCAAGCTGGTGGTGCAGTTCGGCGTCGCGGTGGCCGCCGCCTTCGCGGTGATGAAGCTGGAGGATCCCGGCCTCGCGGGCCAGCTCTCCATCCCATTCCTGAAATCGGTTCTCGTCCCGCTGGGCTGGGGCTTTTTGCTGTTCGGATCGCTGGTGATCGTGGGCGCCTCCAACGCGGTGAACCTGACCGACGGCCTCGACGGATTGGCGACGGTGCCGGTGATCATCGCGGCGCTCGCCTTCGCGCTGATCGCCTATCTCGTCGGCAATGTGAAATTCGCCGATTACCTCCAGCTCCATTACGTCGCCGGCACCGGCGAGCTCGCCGTGTTCCTCGCGGCCCTGATCGGCGCGGGCCTCGGCTTCCTCTGGTACAACGCGCCGCCCGCCATGGTCTTCATGGGCGACACCGGATCGCTGGCCCTGGGCGGCGCGCTCGGCACCGTCGCCATCGCCACCAAGCATGAGATCGTGCTCGCCATCGTGGGCGGCCTCTTCGTGATGGAGGCGGTGTCGGTGATCGTGCAGGTGGCGTCGTTCAAGCTCACCGGCAAGCGCGTCTTCAAGATGGCGCCCATCCACCACCATTTCGAGCAGCTCGGCTGGCGCGAGCCCACCATCGTGATCCGCTTCTGGATCATCGCGGTGGTCCTCGCCCTGATCGGGCTGTCCTCGCTGAAACTGAGGTGAGGGGATGATCGCCGCGCGCAGCTTCGCGAACCAGACCGTCGGCGTCTACGGGCTCGCCCGTTCCGGCGGCGCGTCGGTGCGCGCGCTGAAGGCCGGCGGCGCGAATGTCTACGCCTGGGACGACAACGCGGAATTGCGCGCGCAGGCCGCGAAGGACGGCGCGACCGTCGCGCCCATCGGCGAATGGCCGCGGTTCAAGGCGCTGATCCTGTCGCCCGGCATACCGCTGACGCACCCCAAGCCGCACGAAGTCGTCCTCGCCGCGCGCGCCATCGTCACGACGTCATGCGGCTTGGGATGCGTCAGCGGCACGCCGGGGCTCAGAATCAGCGCCTTGATCGTGTTCCACGG
>DASXFU010000029.1:0-101209 GCA_036489435.1 Rhizomicrobium sp.
ACGTCCGCGCACGCTGCAACTCACCTGCACCCTCCACGCCTCTGCGTGAAACCCTCACTCTCCCCGGCGTCTCCGCGGCTCCGCGTGAATCTCTTTTGTTCCTGCGGCGTCACACCACAGCAATTGGGGCACACCCCGCGAACAGCTTTCGACCCGTTAACCCATTCCTCCATCAAATCCTTTTGAAAAGACGCACTTTTTGCGCGATCCTGCGGGTTCGGGGGCGTCGCATGGACGGGGTTTCAAGCCGAAGTGACTGGAGGAGCGCGCACCCGCGCCCTATGGTCCCGCGCATGTCGTTTAGAACCGTTCTCGCGGGCGTGGCGCTGGCTGTGGCGTTGCTGACGTGCTTTGCGCCCGCGCAAGCCGGCGGCGGCAAGCGGCCCGTGGTGGTGGAGCTGTTCACCAGTCAGGGCTGCAACTCCTGCCCGCCCGCCGACGCACTCCTGGGCCAGCTCGCCACCCGCAAGGACGTGCTCGCGCTCTCCCTGCCCGTGACCTATTGGGACATGCTGGGCTGGAAGGACACCTTGGCCAACGAGGCCAACACGCGCCGCCAGAAGGCTTACGCCGAGTGGATGCGCTCGGGCGGCGTCTACACCCCGCAGGCCGTGGTGGATGGAACCACCGATCTCGTCGGCTCCAAGGATCAGGCGATGGAAGCCGCGATCGCGGCGCGCGCCGCCGACATGGAATCCCTACCCGTGGTGCTGAGCGCCACGCCCAAGGAGATCCGCATCGTCATCGGCGCGGGGCGCAGCGGGACGGATGCCACGATCTGGCTGTTCCACATCCTGTCGAAATCCATGGTCGCCATCAGCGGCGGCGAGAACCAGGGCCAGAAGATCCTCTACCACAACGTCGTGCGCGACGTGCGCGCGGTGGGCATGTGGAAAGGCCAGCAAGTGGTGCTCGACCTGCCCCGCGCCGACATGGTGAGCCCGCAGCACGACATGATCGCCGTCGTCGTGCAGGAAGGCGGCTACGGCCGCATCATCGGCGCCGCCATGATCGGGCATCCGGATTATTAAGAAAATGCCGCCCTCCCCTTGAGGGAGGGCCGATAATTTTGCGAAGCAAAATTTCGGGGAGGGGCTCACTCAGGATATCTCCGCATTTGCTTGCATCAATCGGCAATCAGTTCGGAGTGAGCCCCCGCCCGAAAAAGCTTCGCTTTTTCGACCTCCCCTCAAGGGGGAGGTAAACTTCCGCATTGATTCGCGGACACTAACCGATGGCACTCTTCTTCGACGCTGAATGGTTCGAGGCGCGGCTTGCCGCCGCCGGGCTCACGCGCGCGGTGATGGCGCAGGCGTTGGGGCTCTCGGAACAACAGATCGCCGAGGTCTGGAAGGATCAGCGCGAAATTTCCGCGCGCGAGGTTTCCACGATGGCGGCGTTGCTGGGTGTGTCGCCGGAAGACGTCGCCAAACATGCGGGCATCTCCACGCCCGTGCCCAAACCCGCGAGCGAGCTGGACGATATCCGCGCGCGGCTCGACCGTATCGAGCAAACGCTGGCGGAGTTGAAAGCGTCCGCGAAACGATGAACGACTTTGGCGACATCGCCTTTGCCTGTGTCGCGCTGTTGGCGGCGTTGCTCTCCATCCTGGTGGCCCAGCGCGCGGGGCGGGCGGCGCGGGAATATCTGGCGTTTGCGGCCGCGCTCTATGGCGCGCTGGCGCTGGCCGATCTGGCGGCGGCGCTGTATCCGCATGCAGCGCTGCTCGCCACCGCCGTGACGCTCACCATCGCCGCACTCGCGCCGTGCGCGCTGCTGCTCTCCCTCATCAGCGCCTTCACCAGGCCGCCGTCAGCGTGGATCGCGACGCCCGCGCTGCTCATCACCTTCGCGGCTGGATTGTTCGCGGCCTTGCGCGACATGCCGTTCGTTACCTTCGCGCCGGAAGCGGCGTGTCTCTGCGCCATGCTGGCGCTGGCCGCGCGGCAATTCCGCCATGGCAGAGCGGCGGCGTTGCACGCGATGGTGTGTGCGTTTGGACTCGTGGCAGCCAGCGCGGCCTTCATGACAGGCGACGAAGGCCGCACAGGCTTCGTGCTGTTCGCGGCGGCGGGATTGATGGGAGCGGCGCTGGCGGGCGCCAAACCGTCAGGCGAAATCGTCGAAGACAAGCGCCTGGGTGACCGGCGCGGTTTTGCGATAGACCATCGGCGCTGACGGCGCGCCGCGATCCGGCACCAGCATCTGGCCGATGAGCTGCGCCACGAAGCCCGCGTTCAATTGGGGACCGTTCCAAAGTGGTTCGGTATCGTTCGTTTCAAACTGGGACAGTTTCGCACGCGCGTTGGCGACGGCTTTCTCGGGCGGTTGATGCGCCGCATCGCGGCTGTCGTTGCGCAGATCGCTGGATTGCCGGGCTTTTTCGATGCGCGGGGCATACGACAAGCGATTGCGGAATTCACCGCCATCGACAATCGAAAGTCCTGCCGCGCCTGCCATAACCGTTCCTTAAGGCAATCTGCGCGCCGACATCCCCCGGCCCCTGTCGGAGCCCATCCGGTTTCGCCTTTTTTAATCCCCACGCGGCATGATCGTTCCACAAAGCCAAAAAGGCTGGGCCGAAAAAGGCCGGGGATGGTGGTTGTGCTGAGTACGATGCTTCAGAAGAAGCCCGTCGAGAGCGTGCGCGTGCTGGCTGCCGCGCAGGACGCCGAACGACTGCGCCTGGCCGCCACGGGGGCGGGGGAAGCGGTGTTCGACTGGTCCGTCGCCGACGACCGCATCGCCTGGGACGGTGCGCTCGATATCCTGGCCCTTCATGCCGACGCGGGCCGCCTGCAACGCGGCGAAGCCTTCCGCGCCTGGATGGGCCATCAGGGCCGCGCCGATCTGCGCAAGCTTCTCGACGATACGTCCATGAAGGACACAAGTTTCGAAATCCAGTTCGAAGCCGCCTCGCCGATGGGCACGGTGTGGTTCGAGATGCGCGGCGTGCGCATCCCGAGCGCCGACGGCCCGGCCGAGCGCATCGCCGGCATGCTGCGGGTCGTCACCGAACAGAAGCGCGAGGCGCAGCGGCTGAACTATCTCGCCACGCGCGACGAGCTCACCGGCCATCTCAACCGCACAAGTTTGCGCGAGGCCCTGTCGGACGCCATCGACAAAGCGAAGAGCGAGAACCGCTCCTGCGCCTATCTCGTCGCGGCCATCGATCGCCTCGCGATGATCAACGACACCTACGGTTTCGGCGCCGCCGATGAAGTGATCGTGGCGGTGGGCGAGCGCCTCTCGGCCAGCTTGCGCGGCAGCGACGTGATCGGCCGCACCGCCGGCAACAAGTTGGGAATCATCCTCGGCAATTGCAGCGAGCGCGAGATCGCCCTCGTCGCGGAACGCCTCCGCGCCGCGGTGCGCGGCGAAGTGATCGCCACGCGCGCCTCCACCGTCTCGGCCACCATCTCGGTCGGCGCCGTGTGGCTGCCCGCCTCCGCCGCATCCAGCCAGGAAGCGATGCTGCGCGCGGAAGAGGCGCTGGACCGCGCCCGCAGCGCCGGCCGCGACGGCTTCGCGGTCTATCTGAAATCCCCGCAGCGCGAGAGCGCGCGCCTGCGCCTGATGACCATCGCCGACGAAGTGGTGGCGGCGCTCAATCAGGACCGCCTCGTCTTCGCCTATCAGCCCATCGTGGATGCGAAGACGCGCGTGGCCGTGCATCACGAATGCCTGCTGCGCATGCTGCGCCCGGACGGGACGATCGCGACGGCGGGACAATTCATTCCGGCGGCCGAGCAATTGGGCCTGGTGCGCCTGGTCGACCGCCACGCACTGGAGATGACCATCCAGCAGCTCCACGACAATCCGCATGTGTCGCTGGCGGTGAACGTCTCCGGCACCACGGCGGGCGACCCTTCCTGGCTGCAAAGCTTCATCAATTACGTGCGCGCCAACCAGAACGTGGCCGAGCGCATGACCGTGGAACTGACCGAGACAGCAGCCCTGCACGATTTCGAGGAGAGCGCGCGCTTCATCTCCAACATGCGCGAGATGGGCTGCAAGGTCGCCATCGACGATTTCGGCGCCGGCTACACCTCGTTCCGCAATCTGCAGATGCTGCATGTCGATATGGTCAAGATCGACGGCGCCTATGTGAAGGGGTTGTGCTCGTCGCCCGACAACCAGATCTTCGTGAAGACGCTGGTGGGCCTCGCCCAGAACTTCCGCCTCAAGACCGTCGCCGAATGGGTGACCAGCGAGGAAGAAGCCCTGATGCTGGAAAGCTTCGGCGTCGATTACTTCCAGGGCTACCACTTCGGCGAACCCGTGATCGCGCCGGATTGGGAGCGCTGACCTCGCGCAAACCCGCTATTGGGAGTATTCTGCCCGCGCAGATCGATGCGGAGGTATTTCATGCCGGATTATCCGCCAAGCCGCGTGCGAGTCGTTTCACACGAAGCCGTCAGCGAAACCGAAGTGCGCATCACGATGGAGATGATCGTGGACGTGCACCGCCTCTCCGAGCTGGGCCAGGAATTCCTCACCCAAGCGATCACCCAGATCGGCGCAAAAAAAGCCAAGCCGGCCGATCCAGCATGACAGACGGAAAACGCTTTGACCGCCAGAACCTGAACGGCGCGATCTTCCACGATTGCGCGCTGGCCAACGCCAAATTCGACGACGTGAACCTTGCGGGCGCCACCTTCATCAACGTCAATCTCAAAGGCGCCAGCTTCCGCGACATCAACCTCGCCGACGTCACCATCGGCGACGCCCACATCGAAGGCCTCACCATCCTCGGCCACGACATCGCGGCGCTGATCCATGCGGAGATGGAGAGGAAGAAGGCGGGCTGATCCTCCCACCAGTGTCATGGCCCGCGACTGCGGGCCATCCAGGTGACGCCCGCACGCTCTCACAGTATATGCGTCATCACCCGCTTCATGCGGGTGATCCATTTTCCTTTTATCGGAAACGAAATTGGATCGCCCGGACGCGCCGGGCGATGACGCAGTTTTGTAGGAAAGAACGGCCCAACCCCACCTGGGTGGCCCGCAGTCGCGGGCCATGACACTTCTGTGAGTGTGCGCCCTACTTCCGCTCTCGCGCCAGCTCTGCCAACTGCTTCCGCATGGCCTCGATCTCGCTTTTGAGTTCGCTGATTTCTTCGGAGGGTTTTTCCTTCGGCGCAGCGGAACTACCACCGCCGGCGGCGCGCGAAGCTTCGTCGGCTTGCATGCCGGCGAGACCGAACGGCGTGAACATCTTCATGGCGCGCTCGAACATCGCGAAGTTCTGGCGCGTGAGATTCTCCAGCGCCGTGGTGCCGCCGCCGAAGGCTTCGGCGACGCGGTTCTTCATCGCTTCCTGGTTCTTGGTGAAGCTTTCCATGCTCATGTCGAGATAGCCGGGCACGAAGGCCTGCAGGCTGTCGCCATAGAAGCGGATGAGGCGGCGCAGGAACTGGATCGGCAGCAGGTTCTGGCCCTTGGCCTCTTCCTCGAAGATGATCTGCGTCAGCACCGAGCGCGTGATGTCCTCGCCGGTGCGCGCGTCGTGCACTTCGAATTCGCGGCCGTCCTTCACCATCTGCGCCAGGTGATCGAGCGTGACGTAGCTCGAGGTCTCGGTGTTGTAGAGACGGCGGTTGGCGTATTTCTTGATCACCACCGGGCCGTCCGCGTTCGCGCGATCTTCCGTCATGACACCCGTGAGTATTGGTTGTTTCCGCCCCACCCCTTACGCCGGGGTGGCCTCAGTCAGCCCCACATTGTCCACACTGTCCAGTGCCTTTTGCCTCTTTCGGTGCAGCGCACCACGGCCGGGCTAACATAAGCTATTGATTGGGCAGAGAAATAGCCGACGGTTTACGGCTGCTCGCATTCGCGGCAGGTTGCTCGCCGCTCTTCCGCACAAGGATCTTTCCATGACCGATGTCGTCATCGTCTCCGCCGCCCGCACCCCGGTCGGCTCCTTCAACGGGTCGCTCTCCGGCGTGCCCGCGCATGACCTCGGCAAGGTCGCCATCCAGGCGGCGATGGCGCGCGCGAACATCGAAGGCAAGGACGTCTCCGAAGTGATCCTGGGCCAGATCCTCACCGCGGCGCAGGGCCAGAACCCGGCGCGCCAGGCGAGCGTCAACGCCGGCATCTCCTATGAGACGCCCGCCTGGATCGTGAACCAGCTCTGCGGCTCGGGCCTGCGCGCGGTGGCGCTGGGCTATCAGGCGATCCTGAACGGCGACGCATCCGTGATCGTGGCCGGCGGACAGGAATCCATGAGCCAGGCGCCGCATGCGGCTTACCTGCGCAGCGGCACCAAGATGGGCCCACTGGAATTCACCGACACCATGCTGAAGGACGGTTTGATCGACGCCTTCCACGGCTATCACATGGGCATCACGGCGGAGAACGTCGCGCGCGAATGGCAGATCACCCGCGAGATGCAGGACAAGTTCGCCGTCGCCTCGCAGAACAAGGCCGAGGCCGCGCGCAAGGCCGGCAAGTTCAAGGACGAGATCGCGCCCGTGACGATCAAGGGCCGCAAGGGCGACACCATCGTCGACACCGACGAGTTCATCCGTGACGGCGTGACCTATGACGGCATCGCCGGCCTCAAGCCCGCCTTCCAGAAGGACGGCACGGTGACCGCCGCCAACGCGTCGGGCATCAATGACGGCGCGGCCGCTCTCGTTCTCATGTCGGCCAAGGACGCGCAGGCGCGCGGCCTCACCCCGCTGGCGCGCATCGCGAGCTGGGCCACGGTCGGCGTCGACCCCGCCGTGATGGGCTCGGGCCCGATCCCCGCCAGCCGCAAGGCGCTCAAGAATGCCGGCTGGGCGGCCGCCGATCTCGACCTCGTCGAAGCCAACGAAGCCTTCGCGGCGCAGGCTTGCGCGGTGAACAAGGACATGGGCTGGGATCCGGCCAAGGTGAACGTCAACGGCGGCGCCATCGCCATCGGCCACCCGATCGGTGCATCGGGCGCGCGCGTGCTCGTCACCCTGCTGCACGAAATGGGCAAACGCAACGCACACAAGGGCCTCGCCACGCTCTGCATCGGCGGCGGCATGGGCATCGCCCTCTGTGTCGAGCGCTAGCGAGACGCAGCAGATTAAAGAGTTGCGTGGAGCGGTAACCTAGTTTCCTTCCCCGCATCGGCGGGGCGGAAATTCACGCACTCACGCGAACCTCTCCGGCCAAGCCAGGACTCCGTGGCTCTGTACCTCTGTGTGAATCCTCCTCCACGCCAACGACATAGCTCGCGAAAACGAGCCGCCCGCCCGGCATGTCGCCGTCATAGAGCGGCAGCACGAGATCGCACCATGTCGTGGCCGTGCCGTCGCCGCGCGGCACCTCGGCATGGGCGAAGGCGGGCGCGCTGTGCATCCGCGCATTGGACAGCATCGTCTTCAGCGGACGGCGCAGCCCAAGCCCGATGTCATCCAGATTCTTCAACGTCATGGCGCGGCAGAACCGCTGTGTCAGCGCCTCACCCGCCAGGCTGAAGTGATAGATGCGCGGATAGCCCAGCGCCTCGGGACAGATGAGCGCGACATTCTCCCGCCAAGCCGCTAGCGACCGCACCCGGAACACCTCTTTCTTCGGCATGTGCTGCCCCCGCGCCGCGACGAACCAATGCACAAGGAGAGATTGCAACGGCTGCGGAATCCGCGTGTCCGGTTGGTTGCCAGGCATGGGTGATTGGTCCCTAAAGGCTTGTTCCAAATTCCAAATATATTAAATCACATTATATTTGTAAACGGCGCTGTCTTCGTTCATGAATTTGCGAAGACAGATCGGCATGAACGTGCGCCGTCTCCGGCTCGCCCGGAAGATGACGCAGCTCGATCTGGCCTTCGAAGCCGACATTTCCGGCAACTACATGAGCGCCATCGAACTCGGCAAACAGAACTTCACGATCCAGATTCTGGAAGACATCGCGAAGGTGCTGGGCGTTGCGCCCCTCGACCTCTTCGCGCCGGTATCAGCGGGCGCGCAAATGCCCAAGAACCTTCCACGCGGAAAGAATGTCCATCACCGGGGGCGGCGGATGAAGGGGAAGAAGGACTAGAAAAGCGCTGCGAGACGCGATCGCAACTCTATAATATGCGTCATGGCCCGCTTCATGCGGGCCATCCATTTTCCTTTTTCCTACAAAAAAATTGGATGGCCCGGACAAGCCGGGCCATGACGCAGTTTGGGTTGGAGAAATAAGAAACAACGTTACCTAGACGGCCGCAGCCGCATTTCAATTTCAATTTATTCTTGGATAGCCGGACGAAGCCCGATTACATCCACCGCAAGGCAGCCCTCGATAGCTTCCTGCATGTTGGCCATCAATTCCTCGATGGTTTCGCCTTGCGAGGCGCAACCCGGAATCGCCGGCGCCTCTCCCCAGACGCCGCCTTCTTCCGCCTCGTGAACAATGATTTTGAGTTTCATGCCGCGCCTACTTATTCTTCGCGCGGAAGTGGACCTTCTTTTCCTCGGTGACTTCCTTGCGCGCTTTGAATGCGACCGCGCGGCCGTCCTTCGTCTTGAAGCCGACCTTCACAGGCTTTTTGACTTTCTTCTTCGTCTTAAAATCAACGGCGTGCGTCGTCGCGCGTTTGTGGACGGCTGGCGCGGCAAGGCCTGCGGCAATCGCCAGAAAAATCGGCAAAGGCATTTTCAAATCTCCCAGGACCAATTTCCGATTGCGCGAAGTCTAGGGCGGCGCGCGAGGAAGGAACAAGTCACGCGAGCATTTCCTGTCCGAAACATTAAATCCTCTATCTGAGGTTGAAATAGGACTTTCACCTCTGTATGTTCCACCTTCGTTCATAAGGAATCATCATGTTCAACCAGGTTTTCCGGGGTCTGTCCCGAAGCTGACGCGAGACCATACAGGGCGAGGGTGCGAGCTCGCGCGCATCCGTGTGACGGTGGTGGGATGAAGTTGGCGCTACGGCGCGGCCGGAACCGCCTCCGACCCACAAGGCCCGGGGAGGAGAGAGGACGAGTGTGCGGCGGTTCCCGTTTGGGGGACTGGCTGGCCGGCTCCATTCGCTCCACGCATCGGCGGGTTTCGTCGCGTGCGCCCGGCGGTTTGCGCACCAAGAAAATCGGCCGGGTGCTCGCGCGGGGCCCGTTTTCTGTTCTAGGGTCGGGCGAAGCTTGGCGAAGTCCGGGCAAGGCGAGAGCCAGTGAGTATAAAAACAACCGAACAATTATCTTGCGGGAGCGAAGAGCATGGCACGGGTTGCGATCGTCACGGGCGGCACGCGCGGAATCGGGGAAGCGGTTTCGGTGGGCTTGCGGGATGCGGGATACAAAGTCGCCGCGAACTACATGGGCAATGACGACCGCGCCAGGGCCTTCACCGAACGTACGGGAATTGCCGCCTACAAGTGGAACGTCGGATCCTTCGACGAGTGCGCGGCGGGCGTGGCGAAAGTGGTGGCGGATCTCGGCGCTGTCGACATCGTCATCAACAATGCCGGCATCACGCGCGACGCCACCATGCGCAAGATGGGCCGCGCGGGCTGGGACGAAGTGCTCGACACCAATCTCGGCGGCTGTTTCAACATGTGCAAGGCGGTGTGGGACGGCATGCTGGAACGCAGCTTCGGCCGCGTCGTGAACATCGGCTCCATCAACGGCCAGGCCGGGCAATATGGCCAGGTGAATTACGCCGCCGCAAAATCCGGCATCCACGGTTTCACCAAGGCACTCGCCCAGGAAGGCGCGCCCAAGGGCATCACCGTCAACGCCATCGCGCCCGGCTATATCGACACCGACATGGTGGCCGCGGTGCCGGCGAACGTGCTGGAGAAGATCGTGGCGCGCATTCCGGTGGGGCGGCTGGGCCAGGCCAGCGAGATCGCGCGCGGCGTGCTGTTCCTGATCTCCGACGAGGCGGGCTTCGTCACCGGCTCGACGCTGTCGATCAATGGCGGCCAACATATGTATTAGCCGATGGCCGTTCAAAACACCGTTGCCAACAAAACAACAAACGTCATGGCCGGGCTTGTCCCGGCCACCCATTTTCCAGAGTCCCTTCCGGATAGAACTCTGGAAAATGGATGGCCGCCACAAGGGCGGCCATGACGGTTATTTTGAGTTTTCTCGAAACCGAAAAGCTGACCTGCATTCGTGGAGGACGCGTCGTCTTCCGCAATCTTAGCTTCGCACTCAAAGCGGGACAAACCCTTGCCGTTGAAGGCGCGAACGGCTCGGGCAAAACTTCGCTACTCCGGATGTTGGCGGGCTTCCTTTCTGCGGAAACGGGAAGGATCCGGGTGAACGGTGCGGAGTCCGACGCCGAAGAACGCGGCAAGTTCGTCGGCTGGCTCGGTCATCACGATGGCGCCAAGCCGCAACTCACACCGCGCGAGACGCTCACCTTCTTCGCGGGCTTGCATGGCGCGGCGGGCGATGTGGAAGCGGCGCTGGCGGCCGTGGGCTTGGCGCGCGCGGCCGGCCTGCCCTGCCAATATCTCTCCGCCGGGCAGAAGCGGCGGCTGGCGCTGGCGCGGCTGAAGATCTGCGCGCGACCGCTCTGGCTGCTCGATGAGCCGCTGGCGGCGCTGGATGCGCAAGGCAAGGCGCTGCTGCGCGCGATGATCGCGGCGCATTGCGCAAGCGGCGGCATCGCGATCGCGGCGACGCATGAGGAACTGGGCGTGGATTGCACGCGGCTCAGCCTGGGGGCCGCATGAGCGCGCTGCTGTTACGCGACATCCGGCTTGCGGCGCGGGCGGGCGGCAGCGCGTTGCTGGCGCTGGCGTTCTTCGCGGGCGTGGCGACGCTGGTGCCGCTGGGTGTCGGTGCGGATTTGAAGCTGCTGGCGCGGGTGGCGGGCGGCGTGTTGTGGGTGGCAGCGGTGCTGGCGGCACTGTTGTCGCTCGACCGGCTGTTCCAGGCGGATTACGAAGACGGCAGCCTCGATCTCATCGCGCTGTCGCCCGTTTCGCTGGAAGCGGTGTCCTTCGCCAAGATCGCGGCGCATTGGTTGACCACCGGATTGCCGCTCACCCTGCTCTCGCCGGTGCTGGCGCTGCTGTTCGACATGCCAGCACGCGGCTATCCAGCACTCATCGCCTCGCTGGCGCTGGGCACGCCGGCCGTCAGCGCCATCGGCGCGGTGGGCGCGGCGCTGACGCTTTCCATCCGGCGCGGCGGGTTGATCCTGCCGCTGATCGTGCTGCCGCTGCTGGCGCCGGTCGTCATCTTCGGCGCGGGTGCTGTGACCGGCGCGCTGGATGGCTTGGCGAACGGCGCGTTGTGGTTGCTCGGCGCTTTCTCGGTGGCTGCCGTGTTGCTGTCGCCTTTCGCGGCGGCGGCTGGCGTGCGGCTCAATCTCGCGGGGTGAGCATGCTTGTCCGCAAACCCATGAGAGCCTAGAGGAAGCCATGTTCGCGCTGGCCAATCCCAAACGCTTCCTGGATTTCACAGGGCCGCTCGTGCCGTGGCTGGCGCTGGCGGCGTGCCTCTATTTGGCAGCGGGATTGTATCTGGGCTTCACCGCGCCGCCGGATTACCAGCAAGGCGACACGGTGCGCATCATGTTCATCCATGTGCCCGCGGCCTGGGTGGCGATGATGTGTTACGGGCTGCTGGCGGTGGCGTCGCTGGTCGGGTTGGTCAATCGCCATCCGCTGGCCGATGTGGCGGCGCGGACCGCCGCGCCGCTCGGCGCGCTGTTCACCGCGCTGGCGCTGATCACCGGTTCGCTGTGGGGCAAGCCGATGTGGGGCACCTATTGGGTGTGGGATGCGCGGCTCACGTCCTTCCTGATTTTGCTGCTGCTTTATCTGGGCCTCATCGCGCTCGCCAATGCGATCGAGGATGAGGTGCGCGCCGCACGCGCCTGCGCGATATTGGCGCTGGTGGGCGTGGTGAATCTGCCCATCATCGAATTCTCCGTCGATTGGTGGAGCACGCTTCACCAGGGCGAGAGCATCGTACGCATGGGCGGGCCGCTCATCGCGGGCGTGTTCCTCTGGCCACTGGGTTTGATGGCGGTGGGCTACACGCTGCTGTTCTTCACGCTCTGGATCGTACGCATCCGTACCGAGATCCTGGAGCGGCGTGCGCGCGCCATACTGCTGCGGGAGGGCGCATGAGCCATTTCCTCGACACGGGCAAATACGCCGCGTATGTCTGGCCCGCCTATGGCGCCAGCGTGCTGGGGCTGGGGGTCGCTGCGTTCACGGTGTGGCGGGCTTACACAAACGCGGTGAAGCGGCTGGCAGCGCTGGAGCGCGAGAAATGATGCTGCGGCGCATCCTCTACATCCTCCCCGCGCTCATTTTCGTGGGCTTGGCCGTGGTCCTTTATGCGAGCCTGCACGCGCCGGGGCCGAGCGAGTTGCCGTCCGCCTTGATCGACAAGCCCGCGCCACTCTTCGCCCTGCCGGCGCTCGACGCCAGAGCGAAGCGCTTCGACCATGCCGATCTCACCAAGGGGCATGTGACGGTGGTCAACATGTTCGCCTCCTGGTGCGTGCCCTGTCGGCAGGAAGCACCGGCGCTGGCGCAGCTCGCCGCCATGCAAGGCGTCACGCTCTATGGCGTGGTGTGGAAGGACAAGTCCACACCCGCCCGCGCTTTTCTGGATGAGGCGGGCAATCCCTATGCCGCCGTGGATATCGACGAGGACGGCCGAGCGGGATTGGACTGGGGCGTGTCCGGTGTTCCGGAAACTTTCGTGATCGACGGCCGGGGTATCGTTCGTTTCAAACTGGCGGAACCGCTGGTGGGAGACACGCTGACACAGTTCCTGCTTCCCGCCATCGAACGGGCGCAAAAGGGCGAATAAAGGATTTGGCAACCAAAACCTGAAATTGTCGCGATATGCAGATCAGCTCCAACAGCCTTCTGATTGCCGCCCAGCAGGCCCGCGGACCGCAAGCGCCGAGGCCTCAAGCGGCACCGCAGAACAAGGAAGCCGGTTTCGAGCCGCTTCCCCTGCGTCAGACGGCTGCGCCACAGCCAACGGCGCCCACCGCCAGTGCTCCGGCGCGGATGGGATCTCAGCTCGATATAAAGGTCTAGTTGCGCAAGCGCCGCGCGGGTTTGCGGCGAGGACGGGTGGCCGCGCCGCTCTCGACGATGCTGTCTCCAGCAGCCGCGATGGTCGCCAGCAACTTCACGAAACGCGGGCGCTCCGGCGCAGGCAGCGCTTCCAGGAACATCTTTTCCGCGCGCTCAGCGGCGGCGCGGGCCGATTTCAAGGCTTTGCGCCCGCCTTGCGTGATGGCCACCGCATTGGCGCGCATGTCTTCCTCGGTACGCTCACGCGACAGCAAGCCGCGCTCGCGCATGCGGCGCACCATCTCGGCCAAGGTCGAGCGATCGATGCCGGTGGTCTCCACCAGGGTGGTCTGGCTCACGCCGTCCTGATGCTCGAGCGCGCAGAGAAGCGTGAACTGCTGCTTGGTCAGATCGCGCGCACCGGACTCGCGCGAATAGAGGTCACCATAATATTGCTGGCAGAGTCGCATGAGATGCGAGGGCGACTCCGCGAGCTCAAAGCTCCCGTTCGCCTTGCGCTGCCCCTTCGAAGTCATGAAAGCACCCCTGGAATCCGCACTTCGTTTTTCTTTCGGTGGCAGGATCCCAACAAATTTGGCAACGCCAATGTCGAGACCAACTTCCCGCAGACGCCGGGCTTTGCACGCCGGTTCCCCACCGCTGATCAACCTTAGACGGGCAGATTGAGAGAGACAAGAATTTGATTCGCGAAAAACGGAATCTCGGATCGAATGTGGAACGGGCTTTCATGCGGCGCGGCATTTGTGCAAATTCTCACGTGCCATGTCACATGAACGAAAACCGCCGCCCGCTCCCGCACCCCACTTCGAATGGCGCGTGCCGGAAGGAGACACAACCGAGCGTCACATCTGCGGACGTTGCGGCCACGTTCATTATTCCAATCCCAAGATCGTGGTCGGCTCCGTTGTAACGCAGGGTGACCGCATCCTGTTGTGCCGCCGCGCCATCGAACCACGAAAGAACTTCTGGACTCTGCCCGCGGGTTATCTGGAAGAACACGAAACCCCGGAAGACGGCGCGTGCCGCGAAGCCCGCGAGGAAGCCAATGCCGTAATCGCGATCGACGCGCTACTTGCGGTCTATGCCGTGCCGCATATCAGCCAGGTACAATTGATGTACCGCGCCCAATTGGCGCAACCCGAATTCTCCGCAGGACCGGAAAGCCTTGATGTGGCGCTATTTTCCTGGGATGACATTCCGTGGGCGGAGCTTGCATTCCCCAGCGTGCGATGGGCGCTGGAGCACTATCGGCAATCGCGCGAGCAGGCGGTCTTCGCGCCTTTCACCAACCCTATTTAAGCCTCTGTTCCGGCTGACGTATCGTCGTGGTGGTGCTTCAACATGAACGGAATTTGCGAGGCCGCGAAGAGAAAAGTGGCCGGCAGCGCGCCGAATAGTTTGTAGGACGCCCAGGTCGCGTCCGACGCGTTGCGCCAGACCAATTCGTTTGCCACCGCCATCGCCACGAAGAAAGCCACCCACCGCCAGGTGAGGATGCGCCAGTGTTCATCGGAAAGATGCAGGGTGGATTCGAAGAACTGCTTGAAAATGTTCTGGCGGATGGCAAGACCACCGGCCAAGGCTGCCGCGAACGTAACGTAGGCGACGGTCGGCTTCATCTTCACAAAACGCGGATCGTGCAAATAGAGGGTGAGCCCGCCCATCACCAGCGCCAGCACAGCCGTGATGCCCAGCATGGGAGAGACGCGGCGTTCGACATAGAATTCGATGCCGACGGCAGCAACCATCGTAGCCATGAAGACGCCGGTGGCGACATAGATATCCTTCATCAAGAGGAAGCCCAGGAACACGGCCAGCGGGCCGATGTTGAGGGCCGCGCGGGTGGCGGGGGACAGACGTTTGGGTTCCGTCACGGCGCACCGGTCAGGGCTTTGGCGAAATTCTCTGCATCGAAAGGTTGCAAATCGTCCTCACCCTCGCCCACGCCGATATAATGCACGGGCAATCCGAATTTGTCGGCCAGCGCCACTAGGATTCCGCCTTTCGCCGTTCCATCGAGCTTGGTCATCACCAGGCCCGTGAGCGGGACGGCGCCTTTGAAGGCTTCGACCTGCGAAAGTGCGTTCTGCCCCGTCGTGGCGTCCAGCACAAGCAGCACGGCATGGGGCGCGCCAGCATCGAGCTTCTTGATGACGCGAGCGATCTTCTCCAACTCGGCCATCAGGCCTGCCTTGTTCTGCAGACGGCCGGCCGTATCGATCAGCAGCACATCTGCGCCAGTTTCCTTCGCGCGCTTGAGCGCATCGAAGGCGAGGCCCGCGGCATCGCCACCGGCCGCACCCGCTACGACTTCCGCGCCAGCACGCTTGCCCCAGACCTGGAGCTGCTCAATGGCAGCGGCCCGGAACGTGTCGCCCGCTGCGAGCACGATCTTGTGGCCATCCTGCGCCAGCCGCTTGGCCATCTTGCCGATGGTGGTGGTCTTGCCGGTGCCGTTGACGCCGGCCACCAGCACAACGAAAGGCTTGTGCGCGGCATCCACCACCAGCGGCTTCTCGACCCGCTTTAGAACTTGCTCAATCTCACCGGACAGGATCGTGCGAACCTCGGCATCGGATACCTCCTTGTCGTAGCGCCCTTTGGCGACGACAGCGGAGAGCCGAGCCGCTAGCCCCGAGCCCAGATCGGCTCGGATCAGAGCTTCTTCGAGTTCGGCCACCGATGCGGCATCGAGTTTCTTCTTTGTGAAAATGCCGCCAAGGCTTTCGCCCAGTGCGCCGGTCGAGCGCGATAGGCCCTCCTTAAGCTTCTCGAAGAAGGTCGGAGGCGGCGGCGCCTCACCGAAGGTTCTCATGAAAGAATGTCCGCAATCAGATGCGTTGGCGTGTTGCCCGTTATCCTGGCGCGCAGGAAGGATTTGCCCGCGGCCTGCACCGGCGCAAAGCAGGGCGTACGGCCGATGCCATGCCGTTCCATCAGCAATGTCTGCTCGCTGCCAATCAGCGATTGCCAATGCGCTTGCTGAGCTTGTTCGGCTTTGGCGCGCAATCGTGCCGCACGATCCTTCACGACATCGCCGCGAACCTGCGGCATGCGGGCCGCCGGCGTGCCCTTGCGCGCGCTGAAAGGAAAGACATGCAGTGACGAAATCCCCGCATCGTCCACCAGCGCCAGCGTGTTGGCGAACATCGCTTCCGTCTCGGTCGGGAAGCCCGCGATGAGATCGGCGCTGAATGCCGCATCGGGACGCAGGCGGCGGACTTCCTCACAGAAAGCGATGGTATCGCGGCGCGTGTGGCGACGCTTCATGCGCTTCAGGATCATGTCGTCGCCCGACTGCGCGGAGAGATGGAAATGCGGCATCAGCCGCTCTTCTTCCGCGATGGCGCGCATCAGTTCTTCGTCGGCTTCAATGGTATCGATGGAGGAAAGGCGCAGGCGCGCGATCTCCGGCACCAGCTTCAAAAGCTTGCGGACGAGAGCGCCGAGACTGGGCGCGCCCGGCAGGTCTGCACCATAGCTTGTGAGGTCCACGCCAGTGAGCACGATCTCCGGATAACCAAACCCCGCGAGCCTGCGCGCCTCATCGATTACCGCGCCCATCGGCACGCTACGGGAATTGCCGCGTCCGTAGGGGATAATGCAGAAGGTGCAGCGATGATCGCAGCCATTCTGCACTTGCAGAAGCGCACGCGTGCGGCCTTCGAAACTGTCAACGAATTGCGGCGCCGTCTCGCGCACGCTCATGATGTCGTTGACGCGCAGCCGCTCCGCGCCATCCAGGAAATAGTTTTCAGCGGCGAGTTTTTCGGTATTGCCCAACACGAGATCGACCTCGCCCATCGCGGCGTAAGTCTCCGGTTCCGTTTGCGCGGCACAGCCGGTGACGACAATACGAGCAGAGGGATTTTCGCGGCGCGCCCTTCGGATGGCTTGGCGCGATTGACGCACCGCTTCGCCCGTCACGGCGCAAGTATTAAAGATGATCGCGTTGGTCAGCCCCGCCTCAGTCGCGCGCGCGCGAACGGCCTCGCTCTCATAGGCATTCAACCTGCAGCCGAACGTGACGACCTGATTCATAGATCGATGTCGCCACGATAGGAGAACGCCGACGGGCCCTTCATGAAGATGGAGCCGCCGTCTCGTCTTAAAGTGAGCGTGCCGCCATCCAGCACGATCTCGACTTCGGTTCCGCACAACCCCCGCCGTTGCGCGGCTGCGATCGTTGCGCAGGCGCCCGTGCCGCAAGCCTGCGTGATGCCTACGCCACGCTCCCAGACCCGCATGCGCAGGCGATCTGGGCCCAGCACACTGACGAACTCGACATTGGTGCGCTGGGGAAACAGCGGATGATGCTCGATCGCTGCGCCCAACGCGGCAACCGGCGCTTTCTCCGCATCAGCCACGAACAGCACGCAATGGGGATTGCCAACATTGACGGCGGACGCGGTCTTCAATGCGGGCTCGTCGAACCCGGGAACATCGAGCGCGAAGGATTTCGTATCCGTCTCGCGCGCCATCGGGATATCGCGCCAATCGAAACGCGGCGAGCCGATATCGACGGTCACGAGATCACCGGACGCAACACAAGCCAGTAGGCCGCCATCGGTTTCGATGCGGATCGTGTCAGCTTGCGTCTCGTCCATCAGCAACCGCGCCACGCAGCGCGCGGCATTGCCGCAGCTTTCGACCTGGCTGCCGTCGGAATTGAAAATGCGCATGAAGGCATCCGCGCCGTTCCTGGCGGGCTCGATCACGATGACCTGATCGCAACCGATGCCCCGCTTGCGGTCCGCCACGACACGCGCGGCGTCCGGATCAAGCGCAAGCGCTTGATTCCGTGCGTCGAACACCACGAAATCGTTGCCTAGGCCATGCATTTTGAGAAAGGCGGTCATGGTGGGGCTATATAGGAGGTCGGGCCCTCCGGGGCCAGTGGGTTGACTCTGGGTCCCACGATTCCCAAAACCCTCGGCGCGGAAAATAGAGCGGGTGTCGCATGCGGTTCGGCGGATTGATCCTCGGTGCGGTTGCAGCGGGCGCGTTGGTTTCCCTGGCATTGGCGGCGGAACTGACGCCGGATTCGCCCGATCCCTTCCTCTGGCTCGCCGATATCCATGGCGCCAAGCCGCTGGCCTGGGCCAAGCAGCAGAACGACAAGACCTTCGCCCGCCTGCGCACCGATCCCGAATATCGGCGCGACTACAACACCATCCTGAAAGTGCTGGACGCCAACGACCGCATCGCCGAAGGCCAGCTCGACCATGGCGACGTGTTCAACTTCTGGCAGGACGCGCACCACGTCCGCGGGCTGTGGCGCAAGACGACCATCGCCGATTACCGCAACGCCGATCCGCATTGGCAGACCTTGCTCGACATCGACAAGCTTGACGCGGATGAGCACACACCTTGGGTCTGGCAGGGCGCGGATTGCGCGCCGGGCTTCACGCAATGCCTGCTGCGCTTGTCGCCCGGCGGTGGCGATGCCTCCGCGGTGCGCGAATTCGATCCCAATACCGGCAAGTTTCTGACCGATGGCTTCACGCTTGCCGTCGCCAAGTCGAACGCCACCTATGTCGACAAGGACACGGTTCTCTTCGCCACGGATTTCGGCCCCGGCTCGATGACGGATTCCTCTTATCCGCGCATCGTGAAGATCTGGCATCGCGGCGAGCCCGTCTCCGCCGCGAAAACAGTGTTCGAAGTCTCCAAGACCGACATCGCCGCGCGCCCGGTCGTTTTCCGCGGGCCTTATGGCTCCATCGCGCTGGTCGAGCGCGGCCTCAGCTTCTTCGCCAACGAATACAGCATCCTGCGCGCGGACGGCACGATGGCAAAGCTGCCCGTGCCCACCAGCGCCAATCTGGTGGATGCCATCCAGGGCCAGCTGATCTTCAAGCTGCGCGACGATTGGAAGGAGCAATCCTTCCGCCAGGGCTCGCTGATCGCCTTCGACGTGACGGAGTTCGCAAAGAGCGGCAAGGCCAAATACGCCGTGCTGTTCGCGCCGGGTGAGCGCACGACGGTGGAGGATGTCTCCGCCGGCCGAGACGCGGTCTATGCCGCCGTGTTCCACAACGTCACCGGATCGGTGCATGCCTTCCGCCCTAAAGCCGACGGCACATGGTCGGACGAGACGCTCGATCTTCCGGCCGGCGGATCGGCCGGCGTGGTCTCCGCCAACGCCTGGGGACCGGAGGCCTATTTCACCTATCAAAGCTTCCTGACGCCGCCGACGCTCTACGCCTATGACGGCCAAGGCAAGCCGGACGCGATCAAGGCCGAGCCCGCGCGCTTCGACGCGAGCAACATGACCAGCGAGCAGTTCGAAGCCACTTCCGCGGATGGAACGAAGGTTCCCTATTTCCTGATCCGGCCGAAGGGCGCCGAGGGTCCGCTGCCCACCATCCTCTATTCCTATGGCGGCTTCGAACTATCGCTGACGCCTTGGTACTGGAACGACGGGCACCGTCCGCTCGATGCCGGTGGCGCGTGGGTCGCCAAGGGTGGCGCCATCGCGGTCGCGAATATCCGCGGCGGCGGCGAGTTCGGACCGGCCTGGCACCAAGCCGCGCTCAAGACCAACCGCCAGCGCGCCTTCGACGATTTCGAGGCGGTGGCGTCCGACCTCAAGCAGCGCGGCGTAGCGGCGAAGATCGGCAGCGTCGGCGCTTCCAACGGCGGCGTGCTGGTCACCGCGACCATGACGCAGCGGCCGGATCTGTTCTCCGCCGTCATCGCGCAACGCCCGCTGGTCGACATGCTGCGCTACACGAAATACGGCGCGGGCGCGTCCTGGGTCGAGGAGTATGGCGACCCGGCCGATCCGGCGATGCGCGCCGCGATCCTGAAATACTCGGCCTATGAAAACTTGAAGCCCGGCGTGAAATATCCGCCGATCTTTTTCATCACCGAGACCAGCGACGACCGCGTCACGCCCATCTTCGCCCGCATGATGGCGGCCAAGATGCAGAGCGAGGGCAAGACCGTCCTCTTCTATGAAAGCCCCGAAGGCGGACACGGCCCCGGCGCCACCCATGCCGAGGAAGCAGAGATGTGGGCGTTGTCCTATGTCTATTTCGCGCAGGAGCTGGGGCTCGAAAAGAAGCCGGTCGTTAAAAAGCCTGCTGGGCACTAGATGCGATTCCCCAGGAGATCCGTATGAAGTTCGGAAGATTCGCGGCTGCCGTGATGCTTGTGGGTGCCGTGGCCGGCGCGTGGACGGCCGCGGAAAGCGGCGTGAAGGAGAAGAAAGCTTTGCCGATCGCCACCGAAACCAACGATCCCTATCTCTGGCTGGAAGACATCCACGGCGCGAAGTCCATGGCATGGGTCGCGGCGCAGAACGCGAAGTCGCGCGGCGTGCTGGAGGCCGATCCGGATTACCAGAAGAACTATGACTCCGTGCTCAAGGTGCTGGATGCGACGGACCGCATTCCCTATGGCGCCATCGACCACGACAGCGTCTTCAATTTCTGGCAGGACGCGAGCCATCCCAAAGGCATTTGGCGGCGCACCTCCATCGCCGATTACGCCAAGCCCGCTCCCAACTGGGATGTCATCATCGATCTCGACGCGCTGGCCGCAGGCGAGCACGAAGATTGGGTTTGGAAGGGCGCGGAGTGCAGCCCATCGCAGAAGCGTTGCCTGATCAGCCTTTCGCGTGGTGGTGGCGATGCCGTGGTGGTGCGCGAATTCGATCTCGCCTCGAAGAGCTTCGTGAAGGACGGCTTCGCGCTGCCCGAAGCCAAGTCGCAGATCACCTGGCTGGACGATGACAGCGTGCTGTTCGGCACGGACTTTGGCCCCGGCTCGATGACGACGTCGGGCTATCCCAACATCGTCAAGCTGTGGAAGCGCGGCGAGCCGATGGGCGCGGCGCGCACCATCTTCACCGGCAAGCTCAGCGACGTGGCGAGCGGCGGCACTGTGATGCACGGTCCCGAAGGCAACATCGCGCTCGTGCAGCGCAGCACCAGCTTCTTCGAAGCCGAATATTATCTGGTGCGGCCGGACGGTTCGACCGTGAAGCTGGCTTTGCCGCTCGGCGCCGATCTGAAAGGCGCGAGCCATGGCAATCTGCTCTTCACCCTGCGCGACGGTTGGACGCCGCCGGGTGGCGTGGCGCTGCCGAAAGGCGCGCTGATTTCCGCCGATGCGAAATCGCTGGCGGCGGGCAACGCGCATTTCTTCGTGCTCTACGCGCCGGATGCGCGCAGCAGCATCGACGAAGTCGCGGCGGGGCGCGATGCCATCTATGCCTCGATCTACAACAACGTCACCGGCAGCATCCATGTCTTCCGTCAGGGCAAGGATGGCTGGAGCGACACGAAGCTCGATCTCCCCGCCGGCGGCTCGACGCACATCGTATCGGCCAACGATTGGGGTCCGGAGGCGCAGTTCCGTTTCGAAAGCTATCTCATGCCCACGACGCTTTACGCGGACAAAGGCGACGATAAGCCCGTGGCGATCAAATCGCTGCCCGCGCGCTTCGATGCATCCGGTCTCACCAGCGAGCAGTTCTTCGCCACCTCGAAGGATGGAACGAAGGTTCCCTATTTCGTGACGCGGCCGAAGAACCTCGCCGGTCCCGCGCCCACCGTGCTCTACGGTTATGGCGGCTTCGAGGTTTCGCAGACGCCGGGCTATTCCGCGAACTTCGGCACGCTGTGGCTGTCGCGCGGCGGCGTCTACGTCGTGGCGAACATCCGTGGCGGCGGCGAATTCGGCCCCGCCTGGCATCAGGCGGCGTTGCAGGAAAACCGCCAGAAGGCCTTCGACGATTTCCAGGCCGTGGGCGAGGACCTCATCAAGCGCGGCATCACCACGCCCAAACAGCTCGGCATCATGGGTGGCTCGAATGGCGGGCTGCTCGTCAGCGCCAACCTCGTCGAGCGCCCCGACCTGTTCGGCGCGGTGGTCTGCCAGGTGCCGCTGATCGACATGCTCCGCTACACCCATATCGGCGCCGGTGCGTCCTGGATCGCGGAGTATGGCGACCCGGCCGATCCGAAAGCCCGCGCCTGGATCGCGAAATACTCGCCCTACCAGAACGTGAAACCGGGCGTGACATACCCGCCGGTCCTGTTCGTCACCGCCACCAGCGACGATCGCGTGACGCCGGTCCATGCCCGCAAGATGGCGGCCAAGATGGAAGCGCAAGGCCATGACGTCCTCTTCTACGAGAACACCGACGGCGGCCACGCGGCGGCGGCCAACCACAAGCAGGGGGCCGAGATGTGGGCGCTGAGCTTCGTCTATCTGAAGCAGAAGCTGGGGCTGCACTGAGGTCCACCAGCGCGGCGCGCATATGAGGCGCACATAAAAGAACGGCCTGAACCTCGCTTGGCCAAGCGAAGCAAAGGCCACCCGGTTGGATCGCTACTCGCCGAATACCGACAGGCGCCATCGCACCCTTCCGCAAACACTTTCGCTTCAACCACCCACGGCTCGCTTTGCGAAAGAATCCCGTCCGGCAGAGTCGCAAGTGCTTTACGTGTCTCCGCCTTCTCAAATTCCCCGCGCGGGCGCACGCAAGCTTGCGCCCTTGCCTGTATGTTCTTGCGGTCTCGCTAGGTCTTCATTTCCACACCTCCAGATTGAATAAGGAACATATAAAGAACATATACCGGGAAATCAAGTCCAATATTATGAGTGGCTTTGGAATATTGTTGCGCGCACTGAAGGGCTAGCCGCTTAAGCCTCGGTTCGCGTTACAGTATCGCCGAGCAAGGGGACGACGACATGGCGCGAGTTTCAGGCAGGTTTCCCATCGCCATCGCGGCGACGCTGCTGCTCGCCGGCTGCGCGAGCGGCGGCAACGTCACGGACCCGCGCAGCGACCGGCCCAAATTGGCCGAGTTCGAGGTTCCGCGCCCCGTGGAGGCGGTCTATCTGCGCGAGGTCGACATGTTCCGCACCTGCCGCGTCGGGCCGATCTCCAAGCTGTTCGATCTCAGCATCGACCCGCGCTTCGACCGCCAGGCGCAGAGCGCGACGCTCACCATCGTTGCGACCGGCTACGTCAAGCCGGAAGAGTGGAACCAGATCGAGATGCAGGGCCACGGCGACACCACCCGCGTGCGCATCTACGGCATCGACCATCCGGGCCTGCCCCATCTCCGGCAAGACGCCGAAAAGTGGGCGAATGGCTGGAATAGCTGCTGAGGCACCCGCCCTGTCATTTGCCCGCGATTTGAACTCCGCTGTCATCCCCGGCGAGCATCGCGCGCGAAGCGCGATGCGAGGTAAAGGGGATCCAGGTGGGTCGTCTGGAGACGGTCGATCCGCAGGACACGCCCGACGCAATCGGTACCGTTCGTGACGATCCACCTGGGTCCCTTCCCTCGCGCCGCGCGTGATACGCGCGGCGTTCGCCGGGGATGACAGCTTTGCGGAGGCCTCCGCCTGGCGGTTTGACTTTGCGCATCCCGGGGCTTAAATCGCGGCCCATTCCGGAAAGCCTTTAGAGACTTTCCGGTCACCGGCCGGGCCGGTGATCGACCCCAGGCAGCGCAGGTGCGCCCCCTGGGGCCTTCGTGCTTTGGACCATCGGATTGCCGGCAATCCGATCACTCGAGATGACGGACGCATGTTCGACAGTTTGCAGAAGCGCCTTGGCGCCACTTTCGACCGTCTTCGCGGGCGCGGCGCGCTCAGCGAGGCCGATGTCGAGGAGGGGCTCTCCGAGATCCGCTCAGCACTGCTGGACGCCGATGTCGCGCTGCCCGTCGTCAAGGATTTCATCGACCGGGTCCGCCCCCGCGCCATCGGCGCCGAGGTCGTGCGCTCCGTCACGCCGGGCCAGCAGATCGTCAAGATCGTGCATGACGCGCTGGTCGAGACCTTGGGCGCGGCCAATGCGGCGCTCGATCTGGGTTCGCCGCCCGCGCCGATCCTGATGGTGGGCTTGCAGGGCTCGGGCAAGACGACGACCTCCGCCAAGCTCGGCCTGATGCTGCAGACGCGCGAGAAGAAGCGCGTGCTGATGGCGTCGCTGGACGTGTCGCGCCCCGCTGCCATGGAGCAGCTCAAGATTCTGGGCGAGCAGGCCGGTGTCGCCACCTTGCCGATCATGGCCAACCAGAAGCCGCTCGACATCGCCAAGCGCGCGATGGCCGCGGCGAAGGTCGGCGGTTACGACGTGCTGATCCTGGATACCGCCGGCCGCCAGCATGTCGACGAGCAGCTGATGCTCGAAGTGGCGGCCGTGCGCGATGCGGTGCAGCCGCATGAGACGCTGCTCGTCGCCGACAGCCTGACCGGCCAGGACGCGGTGAACATCGCCAAATCCTTCAACGAGCGCGTCAGGCTTTCCGGCATCATTCTCACGCGTGCCGATGGCGATGCGCGCGGCGGTGCGGCGCTTTCGATGCGGGCCGTCACCGGCGCGCCGATCAAGTTCCTGGGCGTGGGCGAAAAGCTCGAGGCGCTGGAAGCCTTCCATCCCGATCGCGTCGCCAACCGCATCCTCGACATGGGCGATGTGGTCAGCCTGGTCGAGCGCGCGGCGGAAAGCTTCGACAAGGAAAAGGCCGAGAAGCTCACGGCCAAGATGAAGAAGGGTACGTTCGACATGAACGACCTGGCCGACCAGCTCGCGCAGATGAAGAAGCTGGGCGGCATGCAGGGGCTTCTGGGCATGTTGCCGGGCGTGGGCAAGATCAAGGACCAGATTTCCGCGGCCGGCCTCGACGACAAGATCATCACGCGGCAGGAAGCCGTCATCCAGTCGATGACCAAGCAGGAACGCCGCGATCCGGATGTCATCAACGGCTCGCGCCGCAAGCGCATCGCGCATGGCGCGGGCGTGGAGGTGTCCGAAGTGAACAAGCTTCTGAAGATGCACCGGCAGATGTCGGACATGATGAAGAAGATGGGAAAAGGCGGCCGCGCCATGCAGGGCCTGGCCGGAATGTTCGGCGGCGCCATGCCGCAATTGCCGCCGGGGATTTTCCCCGGTCGCAAGTGATTTCAACAGTTCAAACGAGACGGAGAAGAGAATGTCCCTGAAGATCAGAATGTCGCGCGGCGGCACCAAGAAGCGCCCGCACTACAACATCGTCATCGCGGATTCGCACAGCCCGCGCGACGGCCGCTTCATCGAGAAGATCGGCTTCCACAATCCGCTGCTGCCGAAGGACCATGCCGACCGGTTGAAGCTCGACACCGAGAAGGCCAAGGCCTGGATCGCCAAGGGCGCCACGCCGTCCGATCGCGTGCACCGCTTTCTGGCCGATGCCGGCATCCTGCAGCCGCTGAAGAAGAACAATCCCGAGAAGTCCAAGCCGAAGAAGAAGGCCCAGGAACGCGCCGCCGCCAATGCGGCGAAGGCCGCCGCTCCCGCCGGGGACGCGGCGTAGTCCATGCCGCGCGACGTCCTTCTGGGGGTCGTGATGGGGGCGCAGGGCCTGAAGGGCGAGGTGAAGGTGAAGACCTTCACCCAATCCCCCGAAGGCTTCGGCGCCTATGGACAGTTGCATGACAAGAGCGGGCGGACGCTGACGGTCGCCTCCATCCGCGCAGGCAAGGACGGCGCCGTCGTGCGCTTCGCCGAGATCGGCGAGCGCGATGGCGCGGAGGCGCTGAAGGGCGCCGAGCTGTTCGTCTCGCGCGACCGGTTTCCGCCGGCCGAGAGCGAGGAGTTCTATCTCGCCGATCTCATCGGGCTTGCCGCCGAGGATACCGAGGGCCGCACCATCGGCATCGTGCGCGCCATCCACAATTTCGGCGCGGGCGACGTGATCGAGATCGTGCGCGCCGACGGCGACGAGGTCTTCCTGCCCTTCACCCGCGAAGTGGCGCGCGAGATCGACGTCGCGGAGGGCCGCATCGTCATCGCGGCGCCCGAGGAAGTCGAAGCCGAGACCAAAGGCAACGTCGAATGAGCTGGCGCGCCAGCGTGCTGACGCTGTTCCCCGAGATGTTTCCCGGTCCGCTTGGCATCTCGCTGGTCGGCAAGGCGATGAGCAAGGGGCTGTGGTCGCTCGACGTGCGCGACATCCGCGATCATGGCATCGGCAAGCACCGTACGGTGGACGATACGCCATCCGGCGGCGGCCCCGGCATGGTGATGCGCGCCGATGTCGCTTGCGCGGCCATCGATGCGGCGCGGGAAGCGAACCCGGCCTCGCCGTGCCTCTATCTGAGCCCGCGTGGTGCGCGACTGGACCAGGCCCGCGTGCAGCGGCTGAAGGATGGTCCCGGCGCTATCCTGCTCTGCGGGCGGTTCGAGGGGCTGGATGAGCGGGCCATCGCGGCGCGCGGGCTGGAGGAAATCTCGCTGGGGGATTTCGTTCTGGCGGGCGGGGAACTGGCCGCCATGGCGGTGATCGAGGCCGTGGTGCGGCTGATCCCCGGCGTGTTGGGGGCGGAAGCCTCGCCGGAGGATGAGAGCTTCGCCCACGGATTGCTGGAATATCCGCAATTCACCCGGCCCCAGAACTTCGAGGATCGCGACATTCCGGATGTGCTAAACAACGGAAATCACAAGGAAATCGCCAAGTGGCGGCGAGCCCAGGCGGAAAGCCTGACCCAAGCGCGGCGGCCCGACCTCTGGGCCCTCTATGAAAACAAAAAGGCTTAGGCTATACGGCCCGGCTCTTTCGCACCTTGCGCCTTACGGAGACGACCCATGAACTTGCTGCAAACGCTCGAAGCCGAGCAGATGAAGTCCCTGCGCAAGAAGGCCCATCCCGCGTTCCGCCCCGGCGACACGCTGAAGGTCAACGTGAAAGTCGTCGAGCAGAGCTATGACGAGAAGGCCAAGCAGATGAAGACGCGCGAGCGCCTGCAGGCCTTCGAAGGCGTCTGCATCGCGCGCCAGGGCCAAGGCATCAACGAGAGCTTCACCGTGCGCAAGATCTCCTATGGCGAAGGCGTGGAGCGCGTGTTCCCGGTCTACTCGCCGCTGGTGGAGTCGGTGGCGGTGGTGCGCAAGGGCCGGGTGCGACGCGCCAAGCTCTATTATCTGCGCGGCCGCCGCGGCAAGTCCGCCCGCATCGCCGAGCGCACGACCGACAAGGAAGCCGCCGCCTCCGAGGCGTAAGCTTCACTGTTCTCCGCCAAATGACATGCTAGGCTCATACCCCTGAGGGGTATGTCCATGCGCGCGCTTCACACAGGCATTCTTCTGGGCGCGGGCGGCCTGTTGCTGCTTGCGATCCTCGCCGCCGGTATCTTCGCGGCGTCCTACGACATCGCCGCGGACTCGCCGCATGCCGGACTGACCACCGCGCTCATCGGCTACACGCGCGAACATTCCATCGCGGCGCGGGCGCGAGACATCCATGTGCCCAATCTCAACGATCCGAAAATGCTGCGCGAAGGCGCCGAGCATTACGACGCGATGTGCACCGGCTGCCATCTCGCACCCGGCATGGCGGAGAACGAGATGCGGCCGGGGATGAATCCCAAGCCGCCGATCCTGTGGCAGTACACGGGCGATCCGGCGCGGCAATTCTGGATCATCAAGCACGGCATCAAGATGACGGGCATGCCCGCCTGGGGCACCACCCATACCGACGAAGAAATCTGGAACATGGTGGCCCTCTTACAAAAGCTGCCCCATCTCACGCCTGCGCAATATCGCGCGCTGGTCGCATCCTCCGGCAGCCATCACGAACACGACATGGATATGAGCCACTGAGATGCGGCGCGTCGCTCTGCTTGCCGCGCTCATCGCATCGCCTGCTGTGGCGCAGGACGATATGAGCGGCATGGCGATGCCGGCCGAGAACGGCGTGCTCGGTTCCTATCCCATGATACGCGAGGCGTCCGGTACAAGCTGGCAGCCGGATGCGGCCGAGCATCACGCATTGCACGCGATGCTCGGTGACTGGATGCTGATGGCGCATCTGTCGCTCGACGCCATCTACGACATGCAGAGTGGGCCGCGCGGTGCGAACAAAGGCTTTCTCAATGGCATGATGATGGGCGCGGCACGTCGCGACTTCTCCAACGGTGACACGCTCAATCTGCGTCTGATGCTGAGCCCGGATCCGTTCATGGGACGCGGCGGATATCCGCTGCTGCTCGCCACCGGCGAAACCGCCAACGGCACGACGCCCTTGATCGACCGCCAGCATCCGCACGATCTCGTCATGGAGATGTCGGCCAGCTACAGCCATCGCCTCGATAACAATGAAAGCGTCTTTCTCTATGCCGGCTATCCGGGCGAACCGGCGCTGGGGCCGACGGCCTTCATGCATCGCGCCAGCGGCATGGATATTCCGGATGCGCCGATCACCCATCACTGGCTGGACTCGACGCATATCGTGTTCGGTGTCGTGACCGCCGGCTTCGTGCAAGGCGACTGGAAGCTCGAAGTCTCGCAATTCACCGGGCGCGAGCCCGATCAGAACCGCTTCGATTTCGATCCCATCCGGATGGATTCGACCTCCGCCCGCTTGAGTTGGAACCCGGATGCGAACTGGTCGCTGCAAGCCTCATGGGGCTATTTGAAAAGCCCCGAGCAGCTTGAGCCCACCATCAACGAGACCCGCTTCACCGCCAGCGCCACCTATGTTCTGCCGCTGGGCGAGGATGCCTCCTGGGCGGCGACCGTGGCTTGGGGCCTCAAGCAGGAAAGCGATGGCACCAATCTCAACGGCCTCCTGGCCGAGACGGATTACAAACCGTCCGCCGCCTGGACGCTCTTCGCACGCGCGGAATGGGAACAGAACAATGAGCTCGCGCCCGGTTCCATAAGCCGCGTGGGCGAGATGACTCTGGGCGCGATCCATGACTGGCGCGTCGCCGAGCATTGGAAGCTGGGGCTCGGCGGACTCTATACGTTCGATTTCGTGCCGGATTCGCTGAAGCTTTCTTACGGTTCCGATCCGCATGGTGCGATGATTTTCACACGCATCGTGGCCGAATAGACTCATTTCCGACTCCGGCCCCTGTGGACAAACGCGAAAAGGCCCAAAAAATCGTGCTTTCCGGCACGTGGCCCTTGCTTGGCCCTCGCATGGCTTGCGGGAAATGCCTTAGAATCAGGCTTCTTTTTGATTCGCCATAAGGAGCAAGAAAATGGCAATGGCCGCAAGCGCCACCAAGGCTGCCGCCCCAAAGGCTGCCGCCCCCAAGACGAAAGTTGAGACGATCAGCACCCGCCAGTTGGGCGTGGCGCTGGCGCAGAAGCACGACCTGTCGAACAAGGCGGCGCATGCCATCCTGGAAGACACGATCGCCGCGATCACCAAGCACCTGAAGAAGGGCGCCCGCGTGCGCCTGAACGGTCTTGGCATCCTGATGGTGCGCAAGCGGGCCGCCCGCATGGGCCGCAACCCCGCCACGGGCGAAGCGATCAAGATCAAGGCGAGCAAGAAGGTGGCGTTCCGCGCCGCCAAGGAATTGAAAGAGTCGATCTGATCGCTCTTTCAGCGAGACGGTAAAGGAACCGGATGGGCGAAGGCCCGTCCGGTTTCTTTTTTGTTGTTCTATAAAGCGCGATTCACAAACTTTCTTTTCACGAAGCGCCGCGCGTGAAATGTCACGAACATCACGTTTCGGAAATCCGCGTTGACGCCTTCCCGCGCACGAGGTCTGTTCCGCGGCAATCGGTGAACCTCAACCGGGAGACAGACCATGATGACACCTTTTCACCTCACCCTTGCCTCTGCCCTTCTCTTCGCGGCCCCTGCTTTTGCACAGAGTGCACCACAGGAGATCGATATCTCGCTGACCAATTTCGCCTTCACACCCGATGCGTTGAACTTGAAGGCCCACACCGCCTATCGCCTGCACCTGGTGAACGGCGCATCGAGCAGCCACAATTTCGCGGCCGCCGATTTCTTCTCCGCCGCCCAGGTGGCGCCCGCCGACGCGAGCAAGGTGAAGGACGGCGCCATCGAAGTCCCCAAGGGCCAGACCGTCGACGTCACCGTGACGCCGGACCGCGCCGGAACCTATGACCTCACCTGCACCCATTTCATGCACACCACCTTCGGCATGCGGGGCCAGATCGTCGTGCAATAACCCCGGCTGGCCGCATCCTGCGGCGCGGTTAAAAGCCTCTTTTCTCAGGCTTTTCCGCGAGGCTTGGGTGCGGCCATCGGCTGGCTTGCCGCACCCGCTTGCCCGCGCTAGGAACCGCGCGGCTTTCTAAAAAAGGATTCCCCCATGGCTCGCAAGAAAATCGCGCTCATCGGCGGCGGACAGATCGGCGGCACGCTCGCCCATCTCGTGGCGCTGAAGGAATTGGGCGACGTCGTATTGTTCGACATCATGGAAGGCCTGCCGCAGGGCAAGGCGCTCGACCTTTCGCAGGCCGGCCCGATCGAGGGCTACGACATCACGCTCAGGGGCACGAACTCGTATTCCGACATCGCCGGCGCCGATGTGGTGATCGTCACCGCCGGCGTGCCGCGCAAGCCGGGCATGAGCCGCGACGATCTCATCGGCATCAACCTCAAAGTGATGGCCGCCGTCGGCGAGGGCATCAAGGCGAATGCGCCGAACGCTTTCGTCATCTGCATCACCAATCCGCTGGACGCGATGGTCTGGGCGCTGCGCCAGTTCTCCGGCCTGCCGCACAACAAAGTCGTCGGCATGGCCGGCGTTCTCGACAGCGCGCGCTTCCGCCACTTCCTGGCCGACGAGTTGAAGGTCAGCGTCGAAGACGTTTCCGCTTTTGTGCTGGGCGGCCATGGCGACACCATGGTGCCGATGCCGCGCTTCTCCACCGTCGCCGGCATCTCGCTGCCGGAGCTGGTGAAGATGGGCTGGATCAAGCAGGACCGCCTCGACCAGATCGTGCAGCGCACGCGCGACGGCGGCGCGGAAATCGTGGGCCTGCTCAAGACCGGCTCCGCCTTCTACGCGCCCGCAACCGCTGCCATCGAGATGGCGCAGTCCTACCTGCGCGACAAGAAGCGCGTGCTGCCCGTCGCCGCTTATGTGAACGGCATTTACGGCATCAAGGATCTCTATGTCGGCGTGCCGGCGGTGATCGGCGAAGGCGGCGTGGAACGCATCGTCGAACTCGAACTGACCGACGACGAGAAGACCCAGCTCGCCAAATCCGCCGATTCCGTCAAGGGCCTGATCGACGCCTGCAAGAAGCTCGACCCGAAGCTGGGATGAGACGCTTCGCGCTCGGTCTGGCATTCGCGGTTTGCGCATCGCAAGCGCAGGCGGCGGACGCGTCTGACTCGTTCCGGGATTTCTGCGTCGCGACACACGCTAACGCCGATCGAGCCATGGCCGCCGCCGAGAGCGTGGGATGGAAACCCGCGCCTCAGGCGCTGATCGATTCGATAAAGCAATCCAGCGGCGAAGTGCAGGATCCCCAAGTGCGCGTGTTCAAAGACGCTCAAGGCGTTCGCCTCCTGATTGCGGGACATGGCGCCTCGCCCCGGCACCCGCAGATCATCGGACGTTCCTGCCTGCTTGTTGTCACGCCGGCCAATTGGTCCGATTTCGCGCAGAAAATCTCGCAAATCGCGGACGTGCCGGCGGAGCCCGGTTCCGGCAACAATGGCGCCATATATGTCTGGCACGAACAGAACGGAATCCATGTCGCCTTTCCCGCAAATCATCCCGACATCCTGACATTGGAAAAAAGCGCCGGAACGGTATTGCTGGGATTGGCACAGAAGGACAAATCCACCCTGATGGCCTTCTTCATCTCGGATGGAAAATAATCGCCCAGCGACGGCGGCGCGCCTGCGCGGATGGGGACCGCTTGGCGTTCTCGCTTTCCTGATCGTGGCGGCCGGCACGCTTGTCTTCGTGCCGATATCGGCAGCGCTGGTTCTGGTTTGGGCGTGGCTTTCGAAGACGCCATGGCGTGAGATCGGATTGGCGCGGCCCAAGAGCTGGATCGGTGACGCCGTCTTCGGCATCGCGCTCGGCATCGGCCTCAAATTCCTGATGAAGGCGGTGGTGATGCCGCTCTTGGGCGCGGACCCGGTCAACCACGCCTATCAATACCTGACAGGTAACGCTGCGGAAGCGTTGAAATTCGCGGTCTATGCCGTGTTCGGCGCGGGCGTTTGCGAGGAGATCGTGTTTCGCGGCTATCTGTTCGAGCGGCTGGGCCGGTTGTGGAGCCGGAGTGCGGCCGGCGATCTGCTGACCTTGCTGGTGGCGACGGCCGCATTCGGGATGGCCCATTGGCAGCAGGGGTTTTTCGCCATGATCAATGCGGGCATCGTGGGGCTCGCGATCGGCGCGCTCTACCTCGCCAATGGCAGGAAACTCTGGACGCTCATGGTCGCCCATGCCAGTTTCGACCTGACCGCGGCCGCGATGATCTACGCCAACCTCGAGACCAGGGTCGCCCATCTCGTCTTCCCGTGAGAGCCGCAAACCATGTCCATTCTCGTCGACAAGAACACCCGCGTGATCTGCCAGGGCTTCACCGGCAACCAGGGCACCTTCCATTCCGAACAGGCCATCGCCTATGGCACGAAGATGGTCGGCGGCACCTCGCCCGGCAAAGGCGGCACGACGCATCTGAACCTTCCCGTCTTCGACACGGTGCGCGAGGCGCGGGCCGCGACCGATGCGGATGCCAGCGTGATCTACGTGCCGCCGCCTTTCGCGGCCGATGCGATCCTGGAAGCGATCGACGCCGAGGTGCCGCTCATCGTCTGCATCACCGAGGGCATTCCCGTGCTCGACATGGTGAAGGTGAAGCGTGCGCTCTCCGGCTCGCAATCGCGGCTCGTCGGCCCCAATTGCCCCGGCGTCATCACGCCCGGCGAATGCAAGATCGGCATCATGCCGGGCCACATCCACAAGCGCGGCAGCGTCGGCATCGTGTCGCGCTCCGGCACGCTCACCTATGAAGCCGTGCTGCAAACCACGGTGGTGGGCCTCGGCCAAACAACCTGCGTCGGCATCGGCGGCGATCCGGTGAAGGGCACCGAACATATCGACGTGCTGGAGATGTTCCTGGCCGATCCCGAGACCAAATCCATCGTCATGATCGGCGAGATCGGCGGCGCCGCCGAGGAAGAAGCCGCCGACTTCATCAAGCACTCCAAGGTCAAGAAGCCGATGGTGGGCTTCATCGCGGGTCTCACCGCGCCGCCCGGCCGCCGCATGGGCCATGCCGGCGCCATCATCTCCGGCGGCAAGGGCGGCGCGGAATCCAAGATCGAGGCGATGAAATCCGCCGGCATCCGCGTCACGCCGAATCCGGCCGCGCTGGGCACGACCCTGATGGATCTGCTGAACGGCAAGTAGCGATATTTGCGTCAATTCTATGTCGCGCTCCGAAACTCGCGGAGTTTGCCAGCGCATGGGTCGCCCGCTAAGATTACAAGACATTAAGTTTGGGGAGTTTCCATGTTTGGCAATCTGAAGAAATTCGCGCTTGTCGCGGTGATGTTGTCCATTGCGCCAATGTCGGCTGCGCTGGCCGAAGACACGACCTACGCGACGCAGCATGCGGGCGAACCGGCGATCGCAGCGGACCAGGGCCGCATCTACATCTATCGCAAGTCCTCCCTCATGGGCGCTGCGGTTCAGCCGGATATCTACGTCAACGGCGAGAAGGTCTGGACGGCGAAGAATGGCGATTACACCTTCATCGACCGCCCCGCCGGCAGCTATGAGATCAACACCTCGACGGATTCCAAGGACACCGCGGTGACCTTGCCGGTCGTGGCCGGCCAGCCCGCTTATGTGCGCATCGGCATCGATTTCGGCCTGTTCGCCGGACATGGCCAGCCCGCCATCGTCCTTGCACCGACGGCCACCGACGAGATCAAGGATCTCGACTACCGCACACCCGACAGCAAATAGGGCGCAAATCAAAAGCCTGAACGGGAACTCTGCTCGCGCGTTCTCTCCTCAAGTGGGGAGAACGCGATGCGCAGATTTCTGTTCTTGGCCTTGGCACTAAGCCTTTCCGGTTGCGGGACATTCAGCTTCCTGGACCACTCGCCACCGCCTTCGGTCTTCGTGGTGTTCTTCCCCGACCGCAGCACCACCCTCACCCAAAACGGCCAGAAGATCGTCGACGACGCCGCCCGCGCGGCGCGCGGCACGCAGATGGTGCAGCTCACCGGCCCCTCCACCAAAGTGGCGCCCGGCTACGACCCCAGCCTGGCCGAACCGCGCATCGAAGCCATCGAGCAGCAGCTGATCGCCGATGGCGTGCCCAAGACCCGGCTGGTCCGGGCCTCCGAGACAACCGACGGCCTCAACGTGAAATCCGACCCCAGCGGCGCCCAGCGCGTCGAAATTCGCCTCGTGGATAAAGCGCCCTAAAAACCGTCATTTCTAAACACCATATTAACCCTGGAGGCCCGCAAGATGCCTCGAAATTGCCGTGCATTGCGGCGCGGGATGCGGTACACGCCACGCCTCGCTTGCGCGCCCAGGGACGGGCGGCCAAGACGCCGCCCCAAGTAATTGAAATGACTAGCCAATCTTCGCCGATCGCCCGCGCCTCCAATGAGATTCTGGAGGCGACCACCTTCCTCTCCGGCGCCAATGCCGCGTTCATAGAGGGTCTCTATGCCCGCTGGCTGGAGAACCCGGACGCCGTGGAGCCGTCCTGGCGCGCCTATTTCGCCAGCCTGGGCGAGCAGAGCCTCAGCCCCACCCAGCTTGGCCGCGGCCCCGCCTGGCGGCGCGATGCCAAGCTTGATCTCGCCACCGGCGAGACCATCGGCGCGCTGACCGGGCAATGGCCGGCCAAGGCGGGCACGGTGAGCGACGCGGACGTCCATACCGCCGCGCACAAATCCATCCGCGCCATCCAGCTTGTGCGCGCCTACCGCGTCATCGGCCATCTCGCTGCCGAACTCGATCCGCTGAAGCTGAACCCCAAGCCGCCGCAGCTGCAGCTCGAACCCTCTTTCTACGGCTTCCACGACGAAGAGATGGATCAGCCCGTCTACATGGACGGCGTGCTGGGCCTGGAAAGCGCCACGCCGCGCCAGATGGTGCAGCTCCTGAAGCGCACCTATTGCGGCCGCATCGGCTATGAGTTCATGCACATCACCGATCCCGAACAGAAGGATTGGCTGCAGCGCCGCATCGAGGGGCCGGACAAGGAGATCGTCTTCACGCCGGAAGGCAAGCGCTCCATCCTGAACAAGCTCATCGAATCCGAAGGCTTCGAGAAATTCTCCGGCACGCGCTTCCTCGGCACGAAACGTTTCGGTCTCGACGGCGGCGAAGCGATGATCCCGGCGCTGGAGCAGATCATCAAGCGCGGCGGCCAGCTCGGCGTGAAGGAGATCGTGCTGGGCATGAGCCATCGCGGCCGGCTCAACGTGCTCGCCAATGTGATGAGCAAGCCTTACCGCCAGATTTTCCACGAATTCCAGGGCGGCTCAGCCAAGCCCACCGACGTCGAAGGCTCCGGCGACGTGAAATATCATCTGGGCGCTTCGTCGGACCGCGAGTTCGACAGCAAGAAAGTGCATCTGTCGCTCACCGCCAATCCGTCGCATCTCGAAGCGGAAGACTCCGTCGTGCTCGGCAAGGCGCGCGCCAAGCAGCAACAGCTCGACGATACGAAGGACCGCACCAAAGTGCTGCCGCTGCTCCTGCACGGCGACGCGGCCTTCGCGGGCCAGGGCGTGGTGGCGGAATGTTTCGCCATGAGCGGCACCAAGGGCTTCCGCACCGGCGGCACCATCCATTTCATCGTCAACAACCAGATCGGCTTCACGACCGCGCCGATCTATTCGCGCTCCTCGCCCTATCCGTCGGACGTGGCGCTGATGGTGCAGGCGCCGATCTTCCACGTGAACGGCGACGATCCCGAAGCGGTGGTGCATGTGGCCCGCATCGCGACCGAATTCCGCCAGCTGTTCCACAAGGACGTCGTCATCGACATGTTCTGCTACCGCCGCTTCGGTCACAACGAGACCGACGAGCCGGCGTTCACGCAGCCCCTGATGTACCGCGCCATCAAGGAACATCCGACAACGCTGGAGCTCTATGCCGCGAAGCTCGTCTCCGAAGGCACGCTGACCGAGGCCGACATCAAGGCCATGATCGGCGCCTTCAACAAGCGGCTGGACGAAGAGTTCGAAGCCTCCAAGGGCCATCGCCCGAACCGCGCCGATTGGCTGGATGGCCGCTGGGCCGGATTCGAGACCGCCAAGGCCGGCGACCGCCGCGGCGAAACATCCGCCAGCCTCGATCTGCTCAAAAAAGTCGGCAGCGCATTGTCTTCCGCACCGGACGGCTTCCATCTGCACAAGACCATCGCGCGGCAATTGCAGGCCAAGGCGAAAATGTTCGAAACCGGCGAAGGCTTCGACTGGGCGACCGGCGAAGCGCTGGCCTTCGGCACCTTGCTCGCCGAAGGCTGCCCGGTGCGTCTCTCCGGCCAAGACTCTTCGCGCGGCACGTTCAGCCAGCGCCATGCCACGCTCGTCGACCAGGAAACCGAAGCCCGCTATTTGCCGCTCAATCATGTCGGCGAAGGCCAGGGCGAGTTCGAGGTCATCGACACGCTTCTCTCCGAAGAAGCCGTGCTGGGTTTTGAATATGGCTATTCCTCAGCCGAGCCGAAAGCGCTCGTGCTGTGGGAAGCGCAGTTCGGCGATTTCGCGAATGGCGCGCAGGTCGTGATCGACCAGTTCGTCGCCTCCGGCGAAACGAAGTGGCTGCGCATGAACGGCCTCGTGATGCTGTTGCCGCATGGCTATGAGGGCCAGGGGCCGGAGCATTCCAGCGCCCGCCTCGAACGTTTCCTGCAACTCTGCGCGCAGGACAACATCCAGGTCTGCTACCCCACCACGCCGGCGAACTATTTCCATGTGCTGCGGCGGCAGATCCATCGTTCGTTCCGCAAGCCCTTGATCGTGATGACGCCGAAGTCCTTGCTGCGCAACAAACACTGCGTCTCGTTCCTGTCGGACATGGGGCCGGGCTCATCGTTCCACCGCGTGTTCCGCGACCAGGCGGAAGTCGTGCCCGGCGCGACGACCGTGAAGCTGGTACCCGATGCCGAGATCAAGCGCGTCATCCTTTGCAGCGGCAAAGTCTATTTCGACCTGATGGAAGAGCGCGAGAAGCGCGACGAGACGCGCATCCAGATGCTGCGGCTGGAACAGCTTTATCCGTTCCCCGAAAGCGTGCTGGCCGACGAGTTGCGCCGCTTCCCCAAGGCCGAGATCGTCTGGTGCCAGGAAGAACCGCAGAACCAGGGCGCCTGGAATTTCGTGGCGCCGCGCATCGAAACCACCATCGGCCATTTGGGCGGCACGACACGCGCCCGTTATGTCGGCCGTCCGGAATATGCCTCCACCGCGGCGGGGCTTGCGAGCCAGCATGCCGCCGAGCTGAAGGCGTTCCTCAATGAGGCCCTCTCGCTATGAGCATCGACATCAAAGTCCCCGCCATGGGCGAATCCGTGACGGAAGCCACCGTCGCGCGCTGGTTCAAGAAGGAAGGCGAAGCTGTCGTCCGCGACGAGCCGCTGCTCGAACTGGAAACCGACAAGGTAACGGTGGAAGTACCCTCGCCGTCCGACGGCGCGCTGCAATCCATCTCCGTGCAGGAAGGCGCCACCGTTCAGGTCGGCACCATTCTCGGCGCCATCGCGGAAGGCGCGAAAGGCACCGCACCGTCTGCTGCTCCCGCTGAAGCGAAAGCCAAGCCTGCGGAAGCGCAGAAGCCTGTCGAGGCACCGAAAGCCGCTGCCCCCGTCGCGCCGAAAGCCGGTGCGCCGGTGATGCCGAGCGTTCGCCGCATCTCCGACGAAACCGGTATCGATCCGGCCACCGTTTCCGGCTCCGGCAAGGACGGCCGCGTGCTGAAGGGCGACATGCTGGAGGCGCTGGAAACCCGCGCCGCGCAACGCCCGCAGCCCGCCGCCGTCGCCATCCCCTCCGGCCCGCGCCCCAATGCGGCGCGCGAGGAGCGGGTGAAGATGAGCCGGTTGCGCAAGACCGTCGCGCTGCGCCTCAAGGAATCGCAGAACACCGCCGCCCAGCTCACTACCTTCAACGAGGTGGATATGAGCCATGTGATGGCGTTGCGCGCCGAATACAAAGAAGATTTCGAGAAGAAGCACGGCGTGCGGCTGGGCTTCATGGGCTTCTTCGTCAAGGCCTGCATCGCGGCGTTGAAGGAGCTCCCCAACGTCAACGCCGAGATCGAAGGCGACGACATCGTCTACAAGAACTATTACGACATGGGCGTCGCCGTCTCCACCGAGCGCGGCCTCATCGTCCCCGTCGTGCGCGATGCCGACAAACTGAGCTTGGCGCAGATCGAAGCCGCCATCACCGATTACGGCCACCGCGCGCGTGACGGCAAACTCAAGCTCGAAGAGCTGCAGGGCGGCACGTTCACGATCTCCAACGGCGGCGTCTTCGGCTCGCTGATGTCCACGCCGATCCTCAACGCGCCGCAATCCGGCATCCTCGGCATGCACAAGATCCAGCCGCGGCCCATCGCCATCGACGACAAGGTCGTGATCCGGCCGATGATGTATCTGGCGCTCTCCTACGACCACCGCCTGGTCGACGGCCGCGAAGCGGTGACCTTCCTGGTGCGCGTCAAGGAAAACCTCGAAGACCCGCAGCGTTTGCTCTTAGACATCTGACCTTGGACATCTGACATGGCTGATACTTTCGACGTGGTCGTCATCGGCGGCGGGCCGGGCGGGTACAATGCGGCGATCCGCGCCGGACAATTGGGCCTTACCTCCGCCTGCGTCGACAAGCGCGGCAGCTTCGGCGGCACGTGCCTGAACATCGGCTGCATTCCGTCGAAGGCGCTGCTGCATGCGAGCGAACGCTTCAACGAAGCGCGCACGGAATTCGCCAAGCTCGGCATCAAGGCCAGCGTCGAGCTCGATCTGCCCACCATGATGGCGCACAAGACCAAGGTGGTTGGCGAACTCACCCGCGGCGTCGAATTCCTGCTCAAGAAAGCCAAATCCGAAGCCATCGTCGGCGAGGCACGCATCACCGCGCCCGGCCAGGTCGAGGTGAAGGGCAAGGACGGCAGCGTCCGCACGCTGACGGCGAAGAACATCGTCGTCGCCACCGGATCCGATGTGGCGCGGTTGCCCGGCGTCATCATCGACGAGGACACCATCGTATCCTCCACCGGCGCGCTGGAGCTCAAATCCGTGCCGAAGCGGCTGCTCGTGGTTGGCGGCGGTTACATCGGCCTCGAGCTGGGCTCGGTGTGGCGCAGGCTCGGCAGCGAAGTCACCGTCGTGGAATTCCTCGACCGCATCACGCCCGGGCTCGATGGCGAGATCGGCAAGCAATTCCAGCGCATCCTCACCAGGCAGGGCCTGAAATTCCAGCTCTCCACCAAGGTGGTGGGTGTGGAGAAAACCTCCGGCGGCCTCAGCGTGACGGTTGAGCCGTCGGCCGGCGGCGCGCAATCCAAGATCGAATGCGATGTGATGCTGGTCTCCATCGGCCGCGCGGCTTTCACGGACTCGCTCGGGCTCGACAAGATCGGCGTGGCGCTGGACAAGCGCGGCCGTGTCGTCACCGACACGCATTTCAAGACGAATGTGGCCGGCATCTGGGCCATCGGCGATTGCCGCGAAGGCGCGATGCTGGCGCACAAGGCGGAAGACGAAGCCGTCGCAGCAATCGAGAACATCGCCGGCAAATCCGGCCATGTGAATTACGACGCCATTCCCGCCGTGGTCTACACCGCGCCGGAAGTGGCCAGCGTGGGCAAGACCGAAGAGGAACTGCGCGCCGCCGGTATCGCCATCAAGATCGGCAAATTCCCCTTCACCGCCAATGCCCGCGCCAAGACCATCGCGGCTACCGACGGCCTCGCCAAGGTCATCGCCGATGCCAAGACCGACCGCGTGCTGGGCGTCCACATCCTGGGCGCCAATGCGGGCGAGATGATCTGCGAAGCAGCGCTCGCCATCGAGTTCGGCGCGGCGAGCGAAGACATCGCCCGCACCAGTCACGCCCATCCCACGCTCAGCGAAGCCGTGCGCCAAGCCTCCATGGCCGTCGAAGGCTGGGCGATGCAGATGTAACGGACGGTATTACGGGCCGTAATGCCCGTAAGCGCCGCCGCCGACCCAGGTGCCGCGGCCGTCGTAATAACGCTCGCGGAAGCGGTTGTCGGAATAGTCGCCTTCGAAGCGGCAATCGAACCGCCCGCTGACGCAGGAATAGTTGTCACCGCCGCAGCCGCTGTGACAGCGGACATGGCGCTCGCAACCGTCATGGCAGCCGCCATCGCGATAGCCGTCCTCGTGATAGCCGTCATGGCGGCCATCGCGCCAGCCATCGCCATCGCGATATCCGTCATGGTGATCGCCGTCGCGGTAACCGTCGCGACCATCGTGCCAGCCGTCACGCCCGTCATGCCAACCGTCGCGGCCGTCGTGATGGCCGTCGTTGTAACCATCGTGCCAGCTGGTGTCCTGGTGTTGGCAATCGTCGCAGGCGGAAGCCGCTCCGCCCCAAACCATCGCCAGACCCAAGGCCAGAATTCCCGCGCGCAAGGCGCTCCCGATCGATGACATGCCGCGCACTCCCTCTTTGCCGATGACAACGGCGCAGGCGACCATTCGTTTCACCATGGTAAACCCGGCGTTAAGGATTGTCTCGCGAAGGATTTCCGAGGAAGCCGAAACACTTAGTTGGTAAACAGAGTCTTGTCGGGATGTTCCGGCCGCACGCCGAGACCGATCGCCCGTGCGGGAATCCGCTGCAGCCAGGTCCAATGCTGCGCCAGCCGGAAGATGAACGGCACCTTCGGTGTCGTGCCGCTTTTCAGCACCGGATCCAGGATGTTGTTCTGCGCCGCGATCTGCACCGCCTGCGTCGCCCAGGTGGGGAAACGCCGCCGCGCCTGTACTTTCGCGAGATCGGATTCGCGCAAGCGGCCCGCGCGTAACGGACGTGCCAAGCGGTTCGCGGCCGCCACCGCGTCCTGGATGGCGAGGTTGATGCCGACGCCGCCGATGGGCGACATGGCATGCGCCGCGTCGCCGATGAAGAGCAGCCCCGGCCGATGCCAGCGCTTCAGCCGGTCGACCTGCACGCTGAGCAGCTTCACGTCGTTCCAGCTCTGCAGCTCGTCGGCATTGTCGCGCTCGGCGAGCGAGGCCACCTCTTTGCGGAAAGCCTCAAGCCCTTTCTCGCGCAGCGCATCGAAGCCGCCCTTGGGGATGACCATGGCGCACTGCCAGTAGTCGCCGCGAAACAGCATCACCAGCATGTGGCCCGCATCGATATGGCCGAAGGCGAAGTCCTGATCGTCGCCGTCGTGATGCTTGAGCCGGAACCACAGCACATCGATCGGCACGCCCACCTCGCGCAGTGCGAGCCCCGACGCCTCGCGCAGCACCGAATGCCGGCCATCCGCGCCAATCACCAGATCCGCCGTGATGCGGACGTCTACGTTTTTCGTCTTCGCCACGAGGCCGGTGATCCGCTTGCCCTTGGTGAGCAGCTCCGTCGCCTCAGCCTCCATCATCAGATGGAAATTCGGAAACGCCTTCGCCTTCTCCGCCAGGAAGTTCAGGAAATCCCATTGCGGCATCATGGCGATGAATTTGCACACGACCGGCAGATGGGTGAAATCCGCGATGCGGATCTTCGTCTCGCCGATCTTGGCGCCGACATGGGTGATCTCCTGATGCGGCCGCTTCAGGAATTCCTCCAGCAGCCCCAGCTCATGCATCACCTGCAAGGTGGAGGGATGCACCGTGTCGCCGCGGAAATCGCGCAGGAAGTCCGCATGCTTCTCCAGCACGGTGACGTCGATCCCCGCCCGCGCCAGCAGATAGCCGCACATCATCCCCGCCGGGCCGCCGCCGGCGATGACGCAAGTGGTCGAAAGCTCCTGGCTCAAGACAGGCCCTTATCAAATCGCTTCCTTTGCACTATATTCGAATCCGGCAACGTCAGCGAAAGGAGGTGGTCCAGTGTCTCATTGCTATCATCTGCGGCCCGTAAACAGGCTCGCACTGGATCTTGCAAAGCATTTCGAGGTCCGCGCGGCCTAACCGCGATTGCGGTTCACGGGAACCGCCGAACTGGCAATGGAAGGGTCGTCCCCACTAGGGGGCGGCCCTTCTTGCTTCGCGCAACTGTGATGCGCCGGGCTTCCTGTGGTAGAACCTCCCCGCAATCAGCGCCCCAAGAGGCGCGGTTCCGGGGAACCCCATGAAGATCCGTCTCGCACTCCTGCTCACCCTCGCCGCCCCTCTCGCCGTGTTGGCCGCCACCGGCCATGGCGTCGATACCGCGGCGATGGACAAGTCCGTCGCACCCGGGGACGACTTCTTCGCCTATGGCAATGGCGGCTGGCTGAAGCGCACGGAGATCCCCGCCGACCAGGCCGGCTGGGGCGTCTTCACCCAGCTTCGCGAGCAGGCCTCCAAACGCACCGCCGGCCTGATCGAGGACGCGGCGAAGGAGAACAATCCCCCGGGTTCCGAGAAAGCCAAGGTCGGCGACTTCTATGCGAGCTTCATGGACGAGGCGGGCATCGAGGCGAAGGGGCTCGCGCCGCTGAAGCCCGAACTCGCCGTTCTCGACGCCATCAAGGACAAGAAGCAGCTGGCCCACGCGCTGGGCTCCGCCCTGCGCGCCGATGTGGATGCGCTCAACAACACGAATTTCTACACCGAGAATCTTTTCGGCGTCTGGGTCGCGCCCGGCTTCGCGGACAGCGCGCATTACACGCCCTATCTGCTGCAAGGCGGCCTCGGCATTCCCAGCCGCGATTACTACCTCACCGACAATCCGAAAATGGCCGCGGTGCGCGATGCGTACAAAGCGCACATCGCCAAACTGCTGACCTTGGCCGGCTACAAGGATGCAGGTGCGAAAGCGCAAGCCATCTTCGGGCTGGAGATGAAGATCGCCGCGGCGCAGGAAAGTATCGTCGAGTCGCAGGACGTCGTGAAAGCGAACAATCCCTGGGCCCGCGCCGATTTCGCGAAGAAGGCGCCGGGGCTCGATTGGGACGCGTTCTTTATGAGTGCCGGTCTCGGCAAGACGCGAGACTTCATCGTCTGGCAGCCCTCCGCTTTCACCGCGCTCTCCAAGCTCGTCGCCGATACACCGCTCGATACCTGGAAGACCTATCTCGCCTTCCACCGCATCAACCACTATTCGGCCTATCTCTCCAAAGCCTTCGTGGATGAGCGTTTCGCCTTCTACGGCAAGACGCTCTCCGGCACGCCGCAGCAGCGCGACCGCTGGAAGCGCGGCGTGGACGCGACCAATGCCGCGCTGGGCGACGCCATCGGCAAGCTCTATGCGGCGAAGTACTTCACACCCGAAGCCAAGGCCAAAGCCGAGACGATGGTGAAGAACATCATCGCGGCCTGGGGCAAACGCATCGACGCGCTGGACTGGATGACGCCCGCCACCAAGGCGAAAGCGAAAGAGAAGCTGTTCGCGCTCTATGTCGGCATTGGCTATCCGGAAACGTGGCGCGATTATTCCGCGCTCAAAATCGAGAAGGGCGACGCGCTGGGCAACCAGGAACGCGCCGAACTGTTCGACTACCATCGCAGCATCGACCGCATTGGCCATCCGGTGGACGACCACGAATGGTCGATGGAGCCGCAGACGGTGAACGCGGTGAACCTGCCGCTGCAGAACGCGCTCAACTTCCCCGCGGCGATCCTGGAGCGGCCGTTTTTCGATGCGGATGCCAACGACGCCTACAATTACGGCGCCATCGGTTCCGTCATCGGCCACGAGATCAGCCATACCTTCGACAACCAGGGCGCCGCCTTCGACAAAACCGGCCGCCTCTTCAACTGGTGGACGGCCGCGGACTTCGCGCATTTCCAGGCCTCGGGCGACCAGCTCGCGGCGCAATATTCGCAGTACCATCCGTTCCCCGACCTCGCGGTCAACGGCAAGCAGACGCTGGGCGAGAACATCGCCGACCTTGCGGGGCTCGCCGCTTCCTATGACGGCTGGAAGACCTCGCTGGGCGGCAAGCCCGCGCCGCTCGACGAGGGCTTTAACGGCGACCAGCAGTTCTTCCTCGCCTATGACCAGAGCCGCGAGCACAAGAGCCGCGACGCCGCGCTGCGCCAGCAGGTGCTGACCGACGTGCATGCGCCGGCGATGTATCGCGCGCTGGCAGTGCGGAACCTGGATGCCTGGTACGCCGCGTTCGACGTGAAGCCGGGGCAGAAGCTCTATCTGGCGCCCGCCACAAGAGTCCGCGTCTGGTAAACAAGGGTTAGTGGCGTATTCCCCCGCCTTCGGCTAGGTTACCGCCCTGTTAATGGGGCGGACAGATCATGAGCCTGGCGGAATCCAACACTAAGTCCCACGCGGGAAAGCGTTTCCGCATCTATCTGATCAAGCCGTCGCATTACGACGATGACGGCTATATCATCCGCTGGTTCCGCTCGACCATGCCGTCCAACTCGCTGGCCTCGGTCTATGGGCTGGTGCTGGAGGCCGCGTCCCGCCATGTGCTGGGGCCGGACGTGACATTCGACGTCACCGCCATCGACGAGACCAACACACGCGTCCGCATCAAGGACATCATCGCCGACCTCGAAGAGAACGGGAATTTCGGTTTCGTGGGCTTGGTCGGCGTGCAATCCAACCAATATCCCCGCGCGCTCGATATCGCCCGGCCGCTGCGCGCCGCCGGGCTCAAGGTGATGATCGGTGGCTTCCATATCTCGGGACTCCTGTCGATGTTCCCCGAACAGCTCATGCCCGACCTGAAAGAGGCGCTCGACATGGGCGTCAGCCTGTTCGCGGGCGAGGCCGAGGGGCGGATGGACGATGTGCTGACCGGCGCGGCCAACGACACGCTGAAGTCCATCTACAATTACATCGAGGACCTGCCCTCGCTCGAAGGCTCCGTCGTGCCCTTCCTGCCGAGCAGCCATGTGGAGCGCACCATCGGCAACATGACGAGCTTCGACGCGGGCCGCGGTTGCCCGTTCCAATGCTCGTTCTGCACCATCATCAATGTGCAGGGCCGCCAGTCCCGCCGCCGCTCGCCCGACGATGTCGAGCGCATCCTGCGCGAGAACTGGGCGCAAGGCGTCGACCGCTATTTCATCACCGACGACAATTTCGCCCGCAACAAGGACTGGGAAATCATCTTCGACCGCATCATCGAGCTGCGCGAAAACCACGACATGGACGTGCGCTTCATGATCCAGGTGGACACGCTGTGCCACAAGATCCCGCGCTTCATCGAAAAGGCGAAACGCGCCGGCGTCACGCGCATCTTCATCGGGCTTGAGAACATCAACCCCGCCAACCTGATGGCCGCCAAGAAGCGCCAGAACAAGATCACCGAATACCGCACCATGCTGCTCGCCTGGAAAGCGGCCGGGATCTGGACCTACGCGGGCTACATCCTGGGCTTTCCGGCCGACACGGTGGAGTCCATCAAGGCCGATATCGAGATCATCAAGCGCGAGCTTCCGCTCGACATTCTGGAATTCTTCTTCCTGACGCCACTGCCGGGCTCCGAAGACCACAAGACGCTCTACGGCAAAGGCATCGCGATGGACGGCGACCTCAACAAATACGATCTCGAACACGCCGTGACCGCCCATCCCAGGATGAGCAAGGCGGAGTGGGAGAAGATCTATTGGGATGCGTGGCAGCTCTATTACACGCCCGAGCACATCGCCACGATCCTGCGCCGCGCCAAGGCGAGCGGCATTCTGATCTACCGGTTGATGGTCATCATCCTGTGGTTCGCGAGTTCCCTGCGGGTTGAGAAAGTGCATCCGCTGCAAGGCGGCGTGCTGCGCTTCAAGAACCGCCTGGAGCGCCGCCCGGAGCTGCCCGTCGAAAGCGTCTTCGTCTTCTATCCGAAATTCGCCGCCAATTTCGTGGCCAAGCATTATCGCATCCTGCGCGAAGCCTGGCGCATCAAGCGCATCTGCGATCGCGTGGAGGCCGACCCCGCCAATCTCGCCTACTCCGACCTCGCCATGACCCCGGTCAACGAGAACGACACCGAGAACCTGGAGATGTTCACCCACAACCAGGGTGCCCGCGACGCCGTGGTCCACGCCCGCAAGATCAAAACGCTGACCGGCGGCACGGAAGCCGCGGCGGCTGCGGGGTAGTTCGCTCGTCCCTTGCTTCGCCCCGCTGTCATCCCCGGCGAACGCCGCGCGTATCACGCGCGGCGTGAGGGAAGGGTACCCAGGTGAATCGTCTGGAGACGGTGACGCACCAGGACACGCCTGACGCGATCAATACCGTTCGCGACAATCCACCTGGGTCCCCTTCCCTCACATCGCGCTGACCGCGCGATGCTCGCCGGGGATGACAGCGGAGTAAGCGGTTGACGGCGGCGCGCGGGACGGCCCAGACTCCGGCCCGAACCGCCATTTCCGGGAAACGCCATGTCAGACGAACTGCTCGAACAGGGCTTGCAGGACGCGCATCTGCCCGCGCTCTTGATGTCGCTCGTCCATCTCACCGGCGACGCCAGCCTGCTCGAGGAATTCCCGCGCCCCGCTTACGACTTCTTCGCCGATGGTCGGCTCGGCGGTTACACACCGGAGGTGCAGGAGAAGCTGCGCGACCGTGCGCGCGATGCGCTCACGAAATATCGCGCGGGAGACGGCAAGCTTCCGCCGCCGCCCTCGGCCGATGTGGTGCGCCGGATGATGGACTTCATCGCGGGCGTCGACATCCCCGCCCACTACGTGCCCTTCATGGAAGAAGAGCTGGGCATCACAGGCGAGGACGCGAAACATCCGCACTGGGAAGGCGGCAAGCTCGAAGCGCGGCGCAAACAGATGCGCGTGGTGGTGATCGGCGCCGGCATGTCGGGGCTGCTGACCGCGATCCGTTTGCAGCAGGCGGGTATCGCCTTCGACGTGATCGAGAAGAACGCCGATGTCGGCGGCACCTGGTTCGAGAACACCTATCCCGGATGCCGGGTGGACAATCCGAACCACATGTATTCCTTCTCCTTCGAGCCCAATCACGACTGGCCCTATCACTATTCCACCCAGGACGTGCTGCTCGGCTATTTCCAGCGCACCGCCGAGAAGTATGGCTTGCGCAAACATATCCGCTTCGAGACGCAGGTGGTGGAAGCGCGTTTCGACGAGGCGTCGTCGAAATGGAATGTGACGATCCGCGACAAGAGCGGTCGCGAAGAGGTGCTCACGGCCGATGCGGTGGTGAGCGCGGTGGGGCAGTTGAACCAGCCGCGCATCCCGGACATCAAAGGCGTGGGCAGCTTCGAAGGCCCGGCCTTTCATTCCGCGCAATGGCGGCACGATGTCGATCTCAAGGGCAAGCATGTCGCCGTGATCGGCACGGGCGCGTCGGCGTTCCAGTTCGTGCCGGAGATCGCGCCCGATGTAGCGGACATGAAAGTGTTCCAGCGCACGCCGCCCTGGCTGGGGCCGACGCCGGATTATCACGCCAAGGTGGGCGAAGGGAAAAAGTGGCTGCTGGAGCACGCGCCGTTCTACGGCAAATGGTATCGCTTCTGGCTGTTCTGGGCGCTGACCGACGGCGTCTACGAATTCGTCAAGGCCGATCCCACATGGAACGGACCGCCCAACGCCGTCTCCCCCGCCAGCGCCATGCTGCGCGAGATGCTGATGGCCGCGATCAAGCCGCAAACCGAGGCCGCGCCCGAACTGTTCGACAAGATCATCCCGGACTATCCCTTCGGCGGCAAACGCTCGCTGCGCGACAACGGCGTGTGGGTGTCGGCACTCGCGCGCGACAATGTCGAACTCGTCACCGATCCCATCGCGGAGATCAACGCCAAGGGTGTGAAGACGAAGAGCGGCGCGCAATACGACGCCGACGTGCTGCTCTACGGCACGGGCTTCCACGCCAGCAAATTCCTGCGCACTTACAAAGTCTACGGCCGCGGTGGCGTGGAGCTGCATGACCGCTGGGCGGGCGACGCGCGCGCCTATCTGGGCATGACGGTGCCGGGCTTCCCGAATTTCTTCATGATCTACGGCCCCAACACCAACATCGTGGTCAATGGCAGCATCATCTTCTTCAGCGAATGCAGCGTGCGTTACATCATGGGCTGCCTGCGCCTGCTCGCCGAAACCGGCAACGCGACGCTCGAGCCGCGCGAGACGGTGCATGATGCGTTCAACGCTCGCGTGGATGAGATGAACGCCAAGATGGCCTGGGGCGTGCCGCAAGTGTCGAGCTGGTACAAAAACGAAACCGGCCGCGTCAGCCAGAACTGGCCGTTCCCGCTGGTGGATTATTGGACAGCGACGCTCAAGCCGGATCCGGAAGATTTTGTGCTGAAGCCGGCGGCGTAAGAAGCGCGCGTCACACACTCCATTGTATTCCCCGGCGAGCGCCGCGCATTTCATGCGCGGCGTGAGGTAAAGGGGACCCAGGTGGACAGTCACGAATGGTACTGATCGTGTCAGCATGTCTTGCTGCGTCACCGTCTCAGACGAGCTACCTGGGTCCCCTTTACCTCGCATCGCGCTTCGCGCGCGATGCTCGCCGGGGATGACAGTTGTGTTGGTGGAGCGCCTCTCGCGTCAGTCCAGGCTGGGGAAGTAGGACCGCAACGTGCCTTCGCGATGGATATCCATCGTGCAGCAGTGCAGTCCACCGCCGAAGGGGTAGACGCGGTCGAAGGCGCAGGGGATGGACTCCACGCCGAGCGAGCGCAGCAATTCGATCATCGGCTTTTCGGCCTGCTCGACGATGGCCGTGCGTTCGTCGAGCATCAGGATGTTCATCGAGATCCAGTTGCTGACGTCGCGCGCCGCCTGTTTGTTGCCGGTGCGCACGGAGGACGGCGCATCGACGAGGCGCCAGTCGTTGCGGCGGAACAGATCGAGCATGTCGTTGAGGCAGGGGCGTTCCGGATTGGTCAGCGCGAGCCCCGGGCGCAGCGGCACGAAGGTGGCGTCGATATGCACCGGCGTGGGTTCGCGGAAGGGCATGCGGTGCACGCGGAAGCCCGGTCCCAGATGGCGCGCCAGCCAGGCGGCGCCGAAATCGTTGCTGACCATATCGGGCTGCCAGAAGATGTCCCGCCCGAAGCGCGCGAAACTGGCGGCGTCGAAGGCGGGCTCGAATTCGGTGAGCAGCGGGCCTTGCTCGTGGTCGAACAGCACATCGGCAGGATGATAGAGCGCATCCGTCATCAGGGGCTTGGGCGCGGCGGTCCAGCGCGCGCCTTCGCGGAAATACTGCTTGATCAGGCTGCGATAGGCGCGGAATTCGAAATAGCGGCCGCGCTGGGCCATGGGCGCTTCGATGATCTCGTCGCCGATGACGAGCAGCACGTCGCGCGGACAGGCGATGGCGCGGCCCGTCGCCGCCTGCCAATCGGGCGTCTTGACCGAAACAGCCTGGTCGAACGGATCGGGCCTGCGCACCACCACACCCTGGCGCACGAGCAGTTCGGCGAGACCATCCATCTGCCGCTCGGCATCCGCGGCCAGTTCGCGCAGTACCGCGCCGCCTGGGAACGAACGTGCCGGATCATTCTCGTTGAAATAGGGCGCGAGCGCGGGCTCGTAGCCCATATCGGCCGCGCCCAGTACGGAGCCGACGATGACCTCGCGCAGCGGGTCCCACTCGTTCCACGAGCTCACGGGCCAGGAATTTACGGGCGAAGATTCGCCGGATGAAGAATTGATAGCCATCTGGCCCGCAGGACTAGCATGCGGGCCTTAGCGGCGCACGCCCTTCAGGGTTTCAATTCCTCTTCCAGGATATCGTCGAGTGCGTTGTCATGCGGATCCAGCATGTAGCGGACGCATTTCGCCGTCATCGCCATGCCGAGGAGATTGGTCTTCTGCTGATTGGAGACGGCGTTGTGATACAGGATGCCGTTGGCGCTCTGCGCGGCCAGCATTCCCTGATAGGCCGCGAGCGCGGGGCCCGAACCCAAGACGAGCACCAGCGCCTGCGTGATGGCATCGGTCACGGCCGGCGAGACGCCGCCCTGCATGGCAGCCTCCAGCAGAGCGTCCTGGAGTCCCGTGGCCGGGTCTTTCGGAGCGGCAGATGTGTCCTTGTCCGACGCACCATTGGGCGCGTCGCTCGGCGAGTCAGTGGGCGGGGTGCCGGTATTCGACATGGCGTTCTCCTTTAACACTGGCCTTATGCCGGCAGCGGCGCGGAGCCGGCGCGCAGGGCCGTGAGCAGCGCCAACAGCGTGTCCGGCACGTCGCTCTGGCCGAGCTTCACACCGGCAGCCGCCGCCGCCATGCTGCCCGTGCTGTTGATCGCGATCACGCCCTGGTTGGCGGCGGCCTGCGCGCACATCGCGCCGTTTTGCTGCGCGGTGGTGGCGTTCTGCATCATCAGCGCGAAGGCCTGCGAGGCAGCCTGCGACAGGCTCATCATGACCTGCGCCGGCGAGCCGCCGATCACGGCCACATTCTCCTGCGTCACGGCGTCGGTGATCTGTCCGTTGACCTGTGTTACGTCTGCCATGGCGTATCTCCTTGTTGAAATCTAAGGTTGGTTGGGCGAGGCCAACAAGCGGTTGGCCGCATCGGCGACCATGAGGAAATTCTGCGTGGCGCCGGTGACCATCGCCTGCGCTTCCGCTATCGCCGCGCGCGCCTGATCCACGTTCTGATTGTCCAGGATCATCTCATGCGCGGCGCCGAGCGCGGCGCTTGCGATGGTGTTGACGTTGCGCATATGAGCGGCCGCGTCCTGCACGGCCATCGCGGCGGCATGGCGCACCAGTTTCTCCAGCGCGTAACGATCGGTATCAGCCATTGGGGGGCACCTCGGCGGGTGTGGCCGCGGCAACGCTGCGCGACCGCGCGATGCGCGCGGCGGCGCGCGTGGCGGCGGCGATGGCGATGACGCTCGCGCTCTGCTGCGCCTGCACCGCGTTCAGCATGGCAAGGCCCACCGATTGCGCCGTCACCTGGTCCAACGCCATCTGCAACGCGGCCGGGCTTCCCGCCAGAAGCGCCGCCATGGTCTGGCTGATGGCATCGGTGATCTGCGAATTGACGGGAGAGTCCGTGTCGCCGCCCTTCTGGCCACCGGCCTGGCCAGCAGTCTGGCCACTAGTCTGAGTTGCCGGTTCCTGCTCCTGATCGCGGGATTGCGTTTCCGTCTCCAGGCTTTGCACCTGCAGCTCACGCTCCAGCGGCTCACGCGGCGGCGTTGACGCTTGCGGCGCGTCTGCCGGATTGGTGGGCGGCTCAGCGGGCGGATCGTTGGCGGAAGCCATCGTGTATGTCCCGCGTCAGCTCTGGTTTTCCAGGAGGAGGATGGTGCGCGCGGTGGCCGCCTGGCCGATCATGTTGAGCTGCTGCTGCGCCGTCACCGCGTTCTGCATCATCAGCGCGAAAGCCTGCGCCGAAACTTCGGTGAGGCTCATCATGGTGGTGGCGGGAGAACCGCCGATCACGCTGACATTGGCCTGCGTGACGGCATCGGTGATTTGTCCGTTGAGGGGAGTGGGTATCGCCATGGCCTGTTCCTTCGAAAGCAGGCCGGCATCCAACTCGTCCTACGTGACGAATCCAATCCTAACGGGCGATCTGTGAACGCGACATTTGACTTATCCCCAGGAGTCTTGGAACTCGTCTTGCGAATACAGAAGCGTCACAAAGGAAAGCGCGCGGAGTCTTGAAGACCCCGCGCGTTCCTGAATCAACCGTAACGTTCGTTACTTCACGATCTCCACCTTCTGCATCATGCCTTGGTCCTCGTGGTCGAGGATGTGACAGTGCAGCACGAAGGCGCCGTCGAAATCGGTGTAGCGGCTGAGCACCGAGACGGGCGCGTTCTGGTGGATGAGGAGCGTGTCCTTCCACACCATCTGCGGCTTTCCATCCGGCCCCGCCCGCTCCATCCAGAACGGATTGACGTGGATGTGGAAGGGATGGACGGGCGCCACCGACGCGGGCGCCACCGAAAGGTCCCATTTCGACGCGGTGTTCAGCTTGATCAGCCGCGTGGGGCTGTCGGGATATTGGTGCATGTCGACCATGAACCGGATGCCGCAATCCGACGGCCCTGTGGCCGGCGGCGTGCAGGGCGTGCAGGGCGCGTCGCCCTTGCACACGGCGTTCTGGATGGAGAAGGCCATGTGCTGCTCCGCGCCGTTGAGTTCATCCGCCGTGATCGGCTTGAACGGCACGAAGGGCGCGAGCTCCGCATCGCTCGGAAGTTGCATGTCCTCTGGCGCGCCGGAGATCTCGATCACGGCCACCACCTGGGAGGGCTGGATCTTGGCCAGTTCGGCGTTGAGCTGGGCCCGCGGAACGCCGGTGCGGAATTGCAAGCGCTGGGCGCCCTGCACCACCGCGGTGCGCAGATAGATCGTGGTTTTCGTCTGGCCGGCCGTCAGCATCGGCGCCTTGAAGAGCACGTCGCTGCGATAGCCGGGCTCCAGCTCCAGCAACTGCCAGGCATCGACGCGGCCGGTCGCATTGCCGTCCGTCGCGATCTCATTCAGCGGAGTAGCCGGCGTGGGCGCGCGCAGATTAATGGTCTCGCGCACGCCGCCATGGACGAAGCGCCAGAGCTGCACCTCGCCCGGATGCATGGTGATGACCGGCGCGATCTGGCCGTTGACGGTGAGATAGCGCTTGGAATCCGGCCAGCTTGAGGGCGTGAGCTGGCTCAGGCTTTCGATCTCGCCTTGTTGATTATAGGCGATCTGCTGCAGCACGAAGATGCGCTCTTTCGCCTTGGCGATCTGCGGCAGCATATCCTGCCCGCCATCCACGATGATGGCGCCTTCCATGCCGCTGGAAACCTGCACCGCCGTCGAGCCGTGGACATGGGCGTGATACCAATAGGTGCCGGGCGGCTGGTCCTTGGGCACATCGATCACATAATGCTGCGTCTTACCGCCCGGGCAGATCTGGATGAAAATGTTGTCGCTGATGCCCGACGGCGAAACGTGCAGACCATGGGTGTGCAGATTGGTGACGCTGAGCACCTTCTCGGACTCGGCCTCGGACATATGCCCCATCGCCATTTCTTCCGGCGTGGTGCACACCGCGCCGTTTTCCGGCAGGTCGTTCGTCAGCGTGATGTCCATCTGATCGCCGGGATGGACGCGCAGAGTGGGCCCGACCAGCGCGCCGTTATAGGTGCGCAGATGGACGTGGCAGCCGGCGATGGTGGTCGTGGCCCTGTCGCTGTAGCGCACGTCGAGCGCGGCGGTGAGTTTGTGGGTGGTGTCGTCCGCGCGGATGACCGGCGCATCCACGAAGGGCTGCTGGCCGTATTTGGCGATGTTGATGTTCTGATAGGCGCAATTGGGCAGGACCGGCGGGGGCGTGACAGAGGCCGCATGCACGGGTTTCGCCTGGTGCAGCTTCGGATTGGACGCGGCATGCGCCAGCACCGCCGCAAGACACAACGAAACGCCGACCGCCAGAATCCTGGAAATGCGCATGGCCCACCCCTGAGTGCAACGACTCAGGAGTCATAGCATAGGAACGAACGTTACAAGAGATGTATTGCGGCTCGACTTGGAACTGTCGCGTTTCGTCTGGTGATGTCTTTGCTGCGCTGCCGCAAGGAGAAGCGAGACACGGAACCCGCGCCTTCGCCCTACGACGTGTAGGTGGTCGCGAAGCTTGCGGTGGAGAGCGTGCCGCTGAAGCCGGTGACGTCGATCACATAATCCGCATTGGCTTGGTAACCCGCGGTGCCGTTGCCGTCGACGACCAGGAAGGTGTGGCCGGACAAAGTGCCGGAGGTCGCGGTGACCAGCACCGCGTGGTTCGCGGCCAGATGGACCGAATTGACCGCGGTTGCGAGATCCGTGTTGAACGTGGCGGTGGACAGCGCGCCGCTGGCGATCGCCGTATCGACACCGGTTGGCACGAAGCCGGTGTCGAAATTGGAGCCATCGGAATTGAGCCAGAGGTGGTCGGACGAGAAGTTCACGTTCGTGACCGTGTCGTAGCCGGTGCCGGTGGACCAGCTCACCGTGCCGAAGATGAACTCGTCGGAGCTTTGTCCGCCCGTCAGCACGTCCGCGCCCGCGCCGCCCGCGATCTGGAGATGGCCGTCGGTTTCCGCCGAGCCATCGAAGGTGAACTGCGTGGAGCGGGTGCCGTCAACCAGCAGGGTGGCGCCCGCCGCGACATTGGCGTCGTTCATGGTGATTGAATATTTGTGGCCGACGTTCACCTGGATCTCTTCCACGCTCGACAGGCTGGTGGCGGTGAAGACGACGGCGCTTGCGCCGGTATAATCCTTACCGCCGAGGCCGAGATAATCGTTGCCGGCGCCGCCGTTGAAGATATCCGCGCCGGTCAGCGCGGTCATGTAGAAGACGGAGTCGTCGCCGCCGCCGCCGTTGATCGTGTCGTTGCCGGAGCCGGGGGTGAAGCTGTCACCTTGCGCGCCGCCGGTCAGCACGTCGTTGCCCGCGCCGCTGGTGATGGTGAAGATGCCATCGGTCTCCGCCGCGCCGTTGAAGACGAGCGCGTTGGAGCCCGTCAGTGCCGAAGCGGTAACGGTGAGTGTCTGCCCCGCCGCCACCGTCGCGTCGTCAGTGGTGATATTGTAGCTATGGCCGTCGCTGAAATTGAAAGTCTCCACATTCGTCACGGTGGTGGCGCCCAGGACAAGGCCGGTGGAATAGTCGCCGTTGAAGTTCAGCGTGTCGGTGCCGGCGCCGCCGTTGATCGTGTCGCCGGAGTCGAGCGCCGCGCCCGCGTTCAGGATGTCGGCGCCGGCGTTGCCGTTGATCTGGTCCTCGCCGCCTTTGCTGAAATCGAACGTGTCGGCGCCCGCGCCGCCGGTGATCACGTCGTTGCCCGCGCCGCCCGTGATGCTGAAGACGCCGTCCGTCTCAGCCGAACCGTCGAAGGTGAGCGCGTTGGAGCCTGTCAGCGCCGAGGCATTGACCGTGAGCGTTTGGCCCGACGCCACCGTCGCATCGTTGGTGGTGATATTGTAGCTGAAGCCGTTGGCGAAGGAGAATTTCTCCACATTCGTCACGGTCGTGGCGCCGAGGACCAGGCCTGCCGAATAGTCGCCGCCGAAGTTCATGGTGTCGGTGCCCGCGCCGCCATCGACCGTGTCGCCGGCGTCCAGTCCGCCGCCCACATTGAAGGTGTCGTTGCCGGCATTGCCGAAATCCTGATCCTCGCCGCCGACGCTGAGATCCAGCGTGTCGGCTTTGCTGCCGCCCTTGAGGATGTCGTCGCCCGCGCCGCCATAGAGCGAGAAGGCGCCGTCGGTGACAGAAGAGCCATCGAATTGCAGACTGCCGCCCGTCATCGCGCCGCCGTCGACGATCAGGAAGTTGTTGCTGCTCAGCGCATGGGGATCGCCGGTGAGCACATAGGTGTGGTCGCCCAGAACCTTGACGTAGCCGATGTTGTGCAGCTCGCCCGCATCCAGCGCGAAACCGCTGGAATAGGAATCGCCTTCGAGCACGAGATAATTGCCGCCGCTGCCGCCGGTGATGCTGTCGGCCGTGGTGAGCGCGTCGCCTATATAGATGTAGTTGACGCCCGCGCCGCCCACGAAAGTGTCGTCGCCGCCCGTGCTGAGATCGACCTGGGTGCCGCCGCTTGGATCGCCGCTGGTGATGGTGTCGTTGCCCGCGCCGCCGGTGACATCCACTTCGCCGGAGGTGACCGCGGTCAGATTCGCGACCAGGCTGTCGCCCGCGCCGAGCGCACCGCCATTGAGCCAGAAATCGCCGCTCGAAGCGTTCGAGATACCCAGCGTGATGTTGTAGCTGTGGCCCGCGGTGAGATCGACTTCGCCGATATTGATGATCTGGGAGAGCGTGATGCCGGCGGAATAATCGCCGTCGAGCGTCACGATGTTGTTGCCCGCGCCACCGTCGATGGCCACGTTGGCGAAATTGCCGCCCACGGCGACGATGTCGTCGCCCGCGCCGCCGGTGACGGTGATGGAGGACGTCGTGGCGTTGGTCAGGTCGAGATCGAGGGCGCTTGTGGAGGAGACGAGCACGCTGGCGTAGATCGCCAGGCTGCCGCCGGAAATATCGTCGCCGATGGTGAGCGTGTAATTCTGGTCCGCGGTCAGCACGACGCTTTCGATACGGGCCGCCGTCGAACTGTTGAGCGTGGCGATGCCGGAATTGACGCCGAGTTCCAGCGTATCGTTGCCATCGCCGCCATCGACGAGGCCACTGAAGCCGTTGATGACGATGATGTCGTCGCCGGCATTGCCGTCGATCTCGCCGCCGCCATTGGCAACAAAGATCGTGTCGTTGCCCGCGCCGCCCATGATGAAGGACGCACCCGCGCCCGACGCGCTGGCATCGAGTGTAAGGCTGTTCGAACCCGTCAGCGCGCTCGCATCCACATGCAAGCTGTCGCTGTAGGAGCCGGCGAGGCGGCCGTTGATCGTCACAACGTAGCTGTCGCCGTCTGTGAAGCGCAGCGTCTCGATGTTGAGCACATTGCGCAGGACGCTGTCGTCGCCCGTATAGCCCTGCAGCATCAGGGTGCTCATCGTTCCACCGGTGAGGATCAGCGCGTTCTGGTCCAGCGCGTCGTTGTGGCCGCCATCGATGGTGCCCATCTGGCTGGCCGCCACGGTGATGGTGTCGTCGCCCGCGCCGCCGGTGAAGTTCACGGTTCCGGATGTGATCTGGCTTGCATCCACCGTCGCGCCATAGCTGGACGACAGAGCCGAGGCGTCGATGGTGAGCGTGCTGCTGCCGGCGAAGCCGCTGGTGATGGTGATGTCGTAATTGTTGCCGTCTTCCAGGCCGAGGCTGCTGAAATTGGTGAAGTTCGAGCCATCGAAGCTGGTGGTCACGTCGCTGCCATCGCCGGTCAGCGCCAGCGTATTGACGCCCGCGCCGCCATTCACCGTTCCGGCATTGGCGATGTTGGCGCCGAAGATGACCGTGTCGTCGCCCGCGCCGCCATCGACGTTTATCGTGCCGGAGGTGACGGGCGTGGTATCGACCGTGAGGCTGTCACTCGTTCCGAGGGCCGACCCGTCGAGGAGAAGACCGCCAGAGGCCATGATCGATGGGTCGAGCGTGATGTTGTAGCTATGGCCCGCGTCCAGATCGACCTCATTGACCGCGCTCAGCATCGAAAGCGTGATGCCGGCCGAATAGTCGCCGTCGAGCACGACTGTGGTGTACCCGGTGTAACCGAAGATCTGGTCGCCGGCGTCGAGCGCGCCTCCCATGTCGATGGTGGCGTTGCCCGGCCCACCGTAGAATGTGTCGCTGCCCCCCTCGCTGAAATCGACCGTGACATCCGACGACCACGCGGAGACGGTGTCGTCGCCCGCGCCGCCGGTGAAGTCGATGGTGGGCGTCGTCGCGCTGTTCAGACTGATGTTTGCGCCATAGGAACTCGACAGCGCGCCGGCATCGATGGTCAGCGTTCCCCCGCCGCCGGTGATGTCGCCGCTCACGCTGATGACATAGTTCCCGCCATCGGCCATGGTGACATTGGCGATATTCTGGATGTTGGAGTCGGAGAGGTTGCTATTGATATCGCTGCCGTTGCCGTTCAGCCCGAGCGTGTTATTGCCGGCGCCGCCGTCGAGGGATTGCAGGTGGCTCAAATTGGTGCCGAACACGACCGTGTCGTCGCCCGCGCCGCCCTGGAAATCGATGACCGATGTCGTGGCCTGGGAGAAATCGGCGGTGAGGACGTTGCTGCCGGTGAGCGCATTGCCGGCGACGGTCAGCGTGGCGGAATCATCGGTGATGTCGCCCACGAAAGTGAGATCGTAATTGCCGCCGTCGATGACAGTGACGTTGGCGAAGTTATCGACATTTCCCGCGCTGAGCGTGGCGGTCACGCCGGTTGCGCCGCCGTCGAATTCGAGGGTGTCGTTGCCGCTGCCGCCATTGATGACGTCGGAGGCGCTGAAATTGGCGCCGAATATGACGTTGTCAACGGCCGCGCCGCCGGTGAAATCGATCACCGCCGTCGTGGCGGCCGACACATCCACGTTGTCGGTCACGGAGGCGTCCACACCCGTCGCGTCGATATGGAGCGTGCCGGAGCCGCCGGTGATGTCGCCTGTGACGGCGACGCCCGCGGCGGCGGCGCTGTCCGTATAGACGATGTTCTGGATCTTGGTGACGGTGGCGCCATTCAGCGCCTCGAATCCGCCGGCATCCGCGAGCGTGTTGTCGCCGCCACCGCCATCCACCGTGCCCATGTTCCCGCCAAACGCGGAGAAGGTGACGGTGTCGTCGCCCGCGCCGCCGGTGAAGTCGACGGCCGTGGTCGTGGCGGCGCTTGCGTCCACCTTGACGAAATTGCTGCCGGTGAGCGCGCTGGCGTCGATGGCGAGCGTGCCGCCGCCGGAGGTGATGTCGCCCTCCACCGTGATGTGGTTATAGCTCGACCCGTCCGCGAAAGAGAGCGTGGAGAAATGCGTCACCGACGCACCGGAGACGATCGCGCCGCTGCTGTCGGTGAGCTCGAAGGTGTTGTTGCCCGCGCCGCCGCCGACCGTGCCCCAATTGCCGTTGCCCGCCGCGAAGATGACCGTGTCGTCGCCCGCGCTGCCCACGACGTCGATGGTGCCGGTCGTGGCGGCCGACAGGTCGAGCGTCACGCCGCCGCCCGTCACCGCGCCGGCGTCGACCGAAAGCGTGCCGCCGCCCGAGGTGATGTCGCCCGAGACCGATGCGCTGTAGCCGGAGCTGGCGCTGCCGGTGAAGGTGAGGTTTTCCTCATGGGTGACGCTGGTGTCGCTCACCGCCGCGCCACCCGTCAGCGTGATGGTGTCGTTGCCGCCGCCGCCGTCGATGGTGTCGTGGCCGAATTGCGTGGCGGAGGTGGAGAGCGTGTCATCGCCCGCGCTTCCGCCGAAATCAATCGGCGACGTCGCCTGGCTGACATCGATGGCGACGGAGCCGGCCTGGCTGGCGTTTATGGTGAGCGTTCCGCCATTTCCGGTGAGATCGCCGGCAACGGAGATGCCCGAATAGTCGAAAGCATTGTCGCTATCGTCGATGCCGAAGATAAGCGTGTTGAACCCGGTGACCGTTGCCGCGTCGAACGTGAGCCCGTTGGCGCCAACGTCATAGAGGGCGTTGTAGTTGCCGCCGCCGCCGTCGAGCGAGCTCCAGGTCTGGGACGTGACGGTGACGAAGTCGTCGACGGCGGTGCCGGTGAAATCGAGCGTGGAGGTCAGGGCGGTGAAGTCGAAGAAGGCCATGTCGTCATCCGGACCCGCGCCGCCGTCGCCGTCGCCTTGCGACGCATCGATGGTGAGCGTGCCGTTGTCGCCCGTGAGATCGCCGGTGAAGACGGCATCGGCCGCAATCCCCGCGCCGTAGACGATCTTGTCGATGCCCGTAACGGCCGGGGCGTCGAATTCCATGCTGCCGGCGACTTCGGTGGACACCACCAGCGTATTGTTGCCGGCGCCGCCGTCGATGGTCCCCAAAAACCCGGTGGAGATGTCGATGGTATCGTCGCCCGCGCTGCCCACCACGTCGATGGCCGTGGTCGTGGCGGCCGACAGATCGAGCGTCACGCCGCCGCCCGTCACCGCGCTCACATCGACTGTGAGCGTTCCCGCGCCGGATGTGATGTCGCCGGAAATGCTGACCGAGCCGTGGGCGTCGGCATAGACGACCTTGTCCACGCCGGTATCGTTGGTGTCGTTCAGCGATTGCAGGCCGGCGCTGAATGTCAGCGTGTCGCTGCCCGCGCCGAGCGCGACCGTGCCGGTGTTGGTTCCGAACGTGATGCTGTCATTGCCCGCGCCGCCAATGACATCGTAAAAGCCGTCGGTTTCCGCCGACGTGTTGAGCGTGAGACTGTCCGTCGCGCCCAGCGCGCTGCCGTCGACCGTCATCGTGGCGCCCGCCGCCACCGTGGCGTCGTTGGTGGTGAGGTTGTAGCTGTGGCCCTGCCCCAGCGTGATGGTCTCCACATGGAGAACAGTCGTCGCGCCGAAGGTGACGCCCGCGCTGTAATCGCCGTCGAGCTGCAGCGTATCGTTGCCCACGCCGCCACTGATGCTGTCGGCGGCCGTCAGCGCGCCGCCCGCGCCGATGATGTCGTCGCCACCGCCGCCCTTGACGACATCGTTGCCGCCTTCGGTGATGTTGATCGTGTCGGACATCTGGCCGCCGGTGAGGTGGTCGTCGCCCGCGCCGCCGCGCAAGATGAAGTGGCCGTCCGTTTCCGCATTGCCGTTGAAAGAAAGGCTGTCGGTCGCGCCGAGCAACTCGCCGCGCACCAGAAGCGTCTGCCCCGCCGCCACCGTCGCGTCATTCGTCGTCAGCGCATAGGTGTGGCCGGCATCGAGGATGAGGGTCTCGACATTCACCATGGTGGTGGCGGTGAACATCATGGTGAGATCACCGTTGATCTCCACCCGGTCGCTGCCCGCGCCGCCATCGATGCTGTCCGACGGCGTGAGCATCGCGCCGACGGTGATGAGATCGTTGCCGCCGCCGCCGTTGACGGTGTCTGTGCCGCCCTGGGAGATGTCGAAATTGTCGGCCAGCGCGCCGCCCGTCAGCATGTCGTTGCCGGAACCGCCCAGGATGTGGAACGAGGTGTGCGCGGCCGAGCCGTCGAAATGTAGCCAATGGGAATCGTTCAGCCCCGTGGCCGTGATGGTGAGGTTGGAGCCGAAGCTGCCCGCGCCCGCCGTGAACGTGTAATCGTCATTATCGAGCTGCAGGGTCTGGATGTCGTGCAGCGTGGTGGCGCCGAAGGTGAGACCGGCGGAATAATCGCCCGCGAGACGCGCGACATTGTTCGTGCCCGCGCCGCCATCGATGCTGTCGCCGACATCGAGCTTGGCGCCCGCGACGATCAGGTCGTTGCCGCTGCCGCCGGTGATGGTGTCTTCGCCGCCGCTGCGCAGGTCGAACGTGTCGCCGCCAGCGCCGCCCTTGAGCACGTCATTGCCCGCGCCGCCGATGAGATCGAGGTGACCGTTGGTTTCCGCCGAGCCGTCAAAGGTGAGCGTGTTGGCCGCGGCGAGCTTGGAGCCGTCCACCGTCATCGTGGCGCCAGAGGCCACCGTCGCGTCGCTGGAGGTGAGCTTGTAGTTCGTGCCCGCGCCCAGCGCGATGCGCTCGACGTTGAGCAGCGTCGTATCGTTGAAGGTGATACCGGTGGAGTAGTCGCCGCGCAGCCAGAGCTGGTCGCTGCCCGCGCCGCCATCGATCTTGTCGCCCGCGTCGAAAGACGCGTTCATCGTGAAGATGTCGTTGCCGGCGAGGCCGCTCGCGGTGTCTTCGCCGCCCTGGATGAGGTTGAACGTGTCCGCATCCGCCGTGCCGGTGAGCGTGTCGTTACCCGTCGTGCCCTTGAACGTAGTCATGCGGTCCCCCAACCAAATGCTGGCCGGGACGCTAAGTGCGGGCTCTCCAAGCTGTCTGTCTCAAAGGTGACAGCAAACGCATATCTGATAGAATTTCATCGGTTTTAGGGTCTGGGAAATGGGGATCAGGGTAAACGGCCAACCCAAGTTAATCGCAGCGGCGCTGCGCGGCATTCGGCTATTCGCCGATTGGCCGGACACCGCCCTGCAACCCTTGCACGATACCGCGCAACTCTGGCGCTACAAGAAGGGCGAAACGGTTGTGGAGCGCGGCGATCCGGCCACCGGCGTTTGGGGTGTCGTGACCGGAAGTGCGACCAGCGGCCGAAACGCGGCCAATGGGACGTACTACTTGCAGGGCGTGCAATGGCCGGGCGAGGTGTTCGGCCTGACCGCGGCCATCGACGGCTTCACCTCGCCATTCAGCCATGGCACCCGCACGGATGCACTTCTTGTCTTGATACCGCGCGCCGCGTTCCTGGAGGCCCTTTACGCCGATCCCGCGCATCTGCGCAGCCTGCTCGCTTTCATCAGCACGCGTACGCGCGTTGAATACGAAGCCGGTTATACGCACATCGCCGAACCACTGAGCTGCAGTCTCGCCAAGCTGCTGGCCTTCCTGCCGCGCCGCTCGCTGGTCATCTCCGATAGCCAGCCCGGCAGCCCCGGCTGGATCGATCCGGCGCCGGTGGATCTCACGCAGGACGAACTCGCCGCCATGATGGGCGTGGCGCGCCAGACGGTGAACCGCGCGATGATGTCGTTCCTGCAAAACAACATCGTGGCGCGCGACGGCGAAGCGATCCGCGTGGTGAATTTCAAGAAGCTGCTCGCGATCATGGAAGAGATCGAGCCGCTGCCCGAAGAGTGGCGCATCGAGATCCTCTCCTGGGACGAGCGGGCTCGTCGGGAGCGCAAGAACGCTTCCCCCGCTCAGCCGGGTCTGCCAGCGCAGGCTTAGGGAACTCTCTGGAACTTGGGCGGGGTTCGCGCGTTTTGCTCGCTGGCGTGTGCTGGGTCTTATGACCATCGGGGCAATGGACAAATCGGAAAAGCCGGATAATGCGAGCTTTCCCGCCATAAAAGGCGAGATGGCGGAGCGCGTGCGTTGCTTCGATTGGAGCGCCACGCCGCTCGGCCCTATCGCGAGTTGGCCGCAAAGCCTGAAGACGGCCGCCGGCATGGTGCTGCTGTCGCCCGTGCCCATCGTGATGCTGTGGGGCGAAGGCGGCATCATGATCTACAACGATGCCTATTCGGTTTTCGCGGGCGGACGGCATCCAGAACTCCTCGGCTCGAAAGTGCGCGAGGGCTGGCCCGAGGTGGCCGAGTTCAACGACAACGTCATGAAGGTGGGGCTTGCCGGCGGCACGCTCGCCTATCGCGACCAGGAACTGACGCTGCACCGCTCCGGCAAGCCCGAGCCGGTGTGGATGAACCTCGACTACTCGCCCATCCTGGACGAAAGCGGCCTGCCCGCGGGCGTCATGGCCATCGTGGTGGAGACGACGGCGCGCGTGCTGGCCGAACGCGCCTATGGCGGCGAGCTGAAACGCTGGCGGCAACTCTTCGAGCAGGCGCCTGGTTTCATCTGCACCTTGCGCGGTAAAGAACAAGTGTTCGATTTCGTCAACGCGGCGCACCGCAAACTCTTCAACAGCGCGGACTGGGTCGGCAGGCCGCTGCGCGCGGCCTTTCCCGATCTGGAAGGCCAGGGCTATTACGAAGCCATCGACCGCGTCTTCGAAACCGGCGAACGCCTCGTCTTCAAATCGGCGCCCGTGCGCTACCGTTACACACCCGACGCACCGGAAGGCGAGCGGTTACTCGACTTCGTCTATGAAGCGATCCGCGACGAGACCAGCAAGATCAACGGCATCTTCTGCGAAGGCTTCGACGTCACCGAACAGCGCAATGCCGAAGACGCGCTGCGCCGCAGCGAGGAGCAGCTTCGCCTCGCCACCGAGCACGCCGAGATCGGCTTGTGGGACGTGGACACTGTGCGGGACGCGCTGTTCTGGACGCCGCAGGTGAAGGCGATGTTCGGTGTCTCGCCGCACGTTCCGGTAACGCTGGACGATTTCTTCAACGGGCTGCATCCCGGCGACCGCGCCGCCACCAGCGCCGCATTCGACGCGGCGAACGACCCGGAGCAACGCGCGCTTTACGACGTCGAATACCGCACCATCGGCAAGGAAGACGGCGTCATCCGCTGGGTGCATGCCAAGGGCCGCGGTGTGTTCGACGAGAACGGCAAATGCCTGCGCGTCATCGGCACCGCGATCGACATCACCGCCCACAAGCTCGAGCGCGCCCGCCAGGCCCTGCTGGTCGAGCTGGGCGAGCGGCTGCGCATGCTGGACGATCCGGATGATCTCGCTTTCGCGGCGGCGGAGCTACTGGGCCGCGCCTTCAACGTCAGCCGCGCGGGTTACGGCACCATCGATCCGGTTCAGGAAACGATCACCATCGAGCGCGACTGGAACGCGCCCAGCATCAAGAGCCTGGCCGGCACTCTGCATTTCCGCGATTACGGTTCCTACATCGAAGCGCTGAAGCGCGGCGTCACGGTGACGATTCCCGACGCGCGCGAGGATCCCCGCACCGCCGCGAACGCCGGCGCGCTGGAGGCGATCAGTGCGCGCGCCTTGATCAACATGCCCGTCACCGAACAGGGCGGCTTCGTGGCGTTGCTCTATCTCAACCACGAAAGCGTGCGCGCCTGGACGGAAGAAGATATCGCGCTGATCCGCGAAGTGGCCGAGCGCACCCGCGTGGCCGTGGAACGCCGCCGCGTCGAAGCAGCCCTCCAGCGCAGCGAAGAGCAACTGCGTCTCGCCACCGACTATGCCGAGGTGGGGCTGTGGGATATCGACACGGTCAAGGACATCGTCTATTGGCCGCCGCGCGTGCACGCCATGTTCGGCACCGAACCTGGGACGCCGGTGACGATGAAGCAGTTCCGCGGCGCGATCCATCCGGATGACAAGCGCAGGGTCATCGGCGCGATCCTCCAAGCCTGCGATCCAGAAAAACGTACGCTCTACGATTGCGAATACCGCGTCGTGCGGGGCGACGGCACGCAACGGTGGCTGGCGGCGAAAGGCCGCGCGATCTTCGACGAGACCGGCCGCTGCATCCGCATGCTGGGCATCATCCTGGACATCACCGGGCGCAGGGAGATCGAGGAACAGGCCCGCGCCAGCGAAGCGCGGTTCCGCGCGCTGTTCGAAAGCATCGATGACGGCTTCTGCATCATCGAAGCCATTGCGGGGCCCGACGGAAGCATCGCCGATTTCCGCTACATCGAAGAGAACCCCGCGCTCGCCAAACGCAGCGGCATCATGGGCGTGTTGGGCCATACCATTCGCGAGATGCTGCCCGTCGAAGCGGATGCGTGGATCGCGACCTTGGCAGGTGTACTGGAAAGCGGCGAGCCGCTGCGCTTCGAACGTTTCCTCGAAACCAGCGGACGCCTGCTGGAGCTGTTCGTGCTGCGCGTGGGCGCGCGGTCGAGCAACCAGGTGGCCGTGCTGTTCCAGGACATCACCGAGCGCAGGGCGGCCGAGCAGCAATTGCACGAGATGAACGAAACGCTGGAGCGGCGCGTGGCCGAGCGCACAGCCGCGCTGGAAAGAAGCCAGGCTGCTCTCCAGCAGGCACAGAAGATGGAAGCCATCGGCAATCTCACCGGCGGCATCGCGCATGATTTCAACAACCTGCTGCAAGGCGTGACCGGCAGCCTCGACCTCATCCGCCGCAAGCCCGACAACATCGAGCGCGTGCGCCACTGGGCGGAATCCGGCCTGCAAGCGGCGGAGCGCGGCGCCAAGCTAACCGCGCAATTGCTGGCTTTCTCGCGTTCGCAGAAGCTGGAACTTAAGCCCGTCGATCTCTCCGCGTTGCTCACCGGCATGCGCGATCTGATGGAACGAACGTTAGGGCCCTCCGTGCGCGTGCGTCTCGATCTGGACTCCCGCGCCTCCAATGTGATGGGCGACGAGACGCAGCTCGAATTGGCCGTGCTCAACCTTGCCATCAACGCGCGCGACGCCATGGCGGAAGGTGGCGAGCTCGTTATCGCCACGCGCGGGCTCACGGCGCGCAACGATCCCGAGCTTGCGCCGGGCGAGTACATCGCGCTCAGCGTCGCCGACACCGGCGCGGGCATGGCGCCGGATATCGCGGCGCGCGCCTTCGATCCCTTCTTCACCACCAAGGGCGTCGGCAAAGGCACGGGGCTAGGCCTCAGCCAAGTCTATGGGATGGCGCGACAGGCCGGCGGCATCGCCCGCATCCGTTCCACCGCGGGCCAGGGCACGACGATCTCGATCTTCCTGCCCATCACCGACGCCGCTGCACGTCCCGACATCGCCCATAGCGACAACGGCCATGCGCGCAGCGCGGTCTCCGCCACCATCCTCGTGGTGGACGACGACGCCGATGTGCGCCGCTTTCTCGCCGATGCACTCGACGCATTGGGCTACGCCGTCATGCTGGCCGAAGACGGACCTTCCTGCCTCGACACGCTGTCGCGCAGCCTGCCGGATCTGATGATCGTCGATTACGCGATGCCCGAAATGACCGGCGCCGAAGTGGCCCACAAGGCCCGCGCGCGACATCCGGGCCTGCCCATCCTATTCGCCAGCGGCTACGCCGAAACCTCCGCCCTGGAAGACGCGCTCGACGGCGGCACGCAGGTGCTGCGCAAACCTTTCCGCATGAACGAACTGCAGGACGCGATCATCCGCGCGCTGCGGCACTGAGCCGGGCGAGCGTGGCCAGCAACTGTGATTGAAGGGGTTTGGCGCCAGTCTTCAGGTCGTACGACCGGACGATGCCAAGAGGAATCGGCCCGCAAATTCGTCCTTACACGCCACTCCCCGCTGCGTTCTTGTGCTATATGTCGCGATATGTACGATCGGAAAATCCAAATAGGTGCTCGCTGAAATCTATGTATTTCGAGCATTCTTGAATCAATTTTCACAGCAGACTGAGATGGGATTCGACTCGATGGCAAAAATTGAATTTCCCAAACATCTCAAGCGCCTCCTCGAAGACAGTGAATTCCAATCACCCATCCGCGCGCTGGCTGATCGGGCCGGAGAGATCCTGGCCGACAACAAGCTTCCTTTCTTTCCCGATTACACCGATCACGGTACCGATCACATCAACTGTGTCCTGAAGTCCCAGGTGGAACTCGTTCCGAGTCAGATTTGGGATGCGAGCGGGACGGATTCCGCGCCACGCCTGCTTTGCGACGCGGATGCGGCGGTAATCATCGGAGCGACGCTGCTGCACGACATCGCCATGCACTTGCGCGTGGAAGGATTTCGCGAACTGATAAAACAAGATTCGCGCTTCAGGCCCTTGCCGTGGTTCAAGGAAGATCATGAAGGCCATGCGGCCGAGACCCCCTGGAAAGAGTTGTGGGACGATTACGCCCGCGAGGCGCAACGATTCACCGACCGTCAGCTGACGAATATCATTGGTGAAGAATCGGCGCGAACCTGGAAGTTTCACCGCCTTCCGGAAGACGCGGGCCGCTGGGAGGCAAATCATTATCTGATCATAGGAGAATTCGTTCGCCGTCATCATGCGCGCCTGGCGCATGAGATAGCCGTTTACGGATTCCCGGGTTTGCCGGTGGGATCCGGCGAAGGCCAGTTCCCTGCCATGGGCAAGGAGGAAGGTCACGTGCTGATGCGGCTGGCGGATCTTATCGGATTGACGGCGCGCTCCCACGGAACCTCTCTGCGCTTGTGCAAGTCTTATCTGGACGCCAGCCCGCTCTACCCTGGAACGCCAAGGCCGATGGGAACGGCGGTATTCTATCCAATGGCGCTTCTGCGCGTTGCCGATTATCTGCAGATCGACCAACAGCGTGCGCCCGCGGTTCTGCTCAAGCTGCGCAGTCCCCAAAGCCCGGTTTCGGTGCGGGAATGGAAAAAACACCGCGCCGTTCAGAACATCGGCCCCGCTACCGATCCGCGCGGCAAGCTGGTCGTGGTAAGCACCGATTTGAGCCTCTCTCTGTATTTGCAGCTTCGAGACCTTCTGGCGGACCTGCAGGCGGAGATGGACCATTCCACCGCGGTGTTGGACGAGTTCTACGGTTCGCTCACCGAACTCGGGCTGAACCAGCTAAGCCTGACAACCAGGCGGGTCTACACGAATTTGCAGAGTCCGGCCTACCGCAGCAGCCTTCCCTATGTACCGAACCAGACGGGCTTCACGGCCGATCCACACTTGCTCACGCTCCTCGTAGAGCCGCTTTACGGAAAGCAACCGAGCGTTGGAATACGCGAGCTCGTGCAAAACGCCGCGGATGCGGTGTGTGAGCTCGAGGCCTGGTGTGAAGCGCGTGGCGCGTCGATCGGTGCGCTGGAGCGACCCGATCAGGATTGCGATGTTCTGGTCGAGTTCATCAAGCGCGAAGATGGCGGCTGGTTTCTGCGGGTTCGCGACAAAGGCGTCGGCATGACCGCCGACACCATTCAAAATTACTTTCTGCGCGCCGGAGCGTCTTTCCGGCGAAGTTCAGAGTGGGCGAAGGAGTATCTCGATGAAAAAGGGCATCCTCGCGTCGTCAGAGCGGGGCGTTTCGGAATCGGAGCCTTCGCGGTTTTTCTTTTGGGCGATTCTTTCAAACTGTGGACCCGCCATGCCGGCGTCGACGACTCTCAGGGATACTTTTTTGAAGCGTCGGCGAACAGCCAACTCATCGAAATACGACGCCAGGGCGGCCTGCCCATCGGCACGACGATCGAAGTGGAATTGAGTGGCGAAACAGCTCGAACACTGGGGCTAGAAAAGGACGACCGCAACCTATACAGCGGCTCTCGGGAAAACACCGATTGGTTTTGCTGGAATTGGCCCAAAGTCGAGCAACGCGTCATTCGCGAGGAAGGAACCAAGACGCTCGAACCAAAATACGCCTGTCCCGTGCGTAAAGGGGCGCTCCCCCCTGATTGGTCTGAAATCCATCCTGCAGGCTTCGATGCCGTATTCTGGACCTTTGTCAAGGCGCCACAGCTTTCGTGCAACGGTTTGAAAGTAGTCGATCCGGATAGAGAGCATGTGTCCATGTTCGTCTGGCCAACGGAAATCCAACTCCAAGCTCCTCGTGCGGCAGTTATCGACAGCGCAGCGAACTTGCCCATGACCACCCAAAGATACGCCCTCTCGGAGGGAACTCTTCCGTTCATTGCAGAATTGGCGCGAGACGTTACCCTTTCATTTATCGCTTATGCGCTTGTCTGCGGACCCGTCTCCCGCGCAGATGCCATGTCCCTCTTTCACGTGCACCCACTGCAATTCGCTCCGGTTTCGCAATATGCGACTAGAGGCTCCGTAAGGAACGCGTTCTCTAAAGGCCTCTTGCGCTGGTGCGCGACAGCGACGGAAATGACTCCGGCGGATCCGTGGCTCTGCTCTCTGCTGGGCGCAACGACTTTCCTGGTCTACGGAGCCATATCACATAGTCACCGCGACACTGAGACAGATGACCGGCCCGACCGTTTAGGCCTCCCCGCCGGTCTCGCCATATTGCCTTGGTATGGTTGGATCGATCGAGACTACGACGATGAGTCTGATGAGGAATTGCCAGCGGCGATACTTTCAGAGCTCGCGAGGAATGGCGTAGCGGCCTTGGATCTAGATATGAGAGCGAGCTATTTGCTTGCCTCGACAAATGTGACGGCAGGTTTCGAGCGGCAATCGTACTCGCGATACGAGCCGATGATTCAGTGGAGCGCAGAAAGGTTTGACGCAAACAACCCACATGTGTCTGCCAAGGCTCCATCGCTGAGACAGCGATACATCGCCGAAAAAGGTGACCTCAAACCCTCGCTCCCGCTTGGCGATATCATAGAGGCCATAGAAGGTAGATCAGATGAAGATGCAGGGCCGCGGTTGAGCAGACACAGTTCATCCAATGCTCATGTACATTACGCCGCGGAGATCGTGGTGAACCATACAGCGCACGAACCCGCGACCCCGTTGGCGTTAATCTGGAGGGAATGCCTCGGCGACAAGGCCATTCCGTTCGACCCCAAGGCTCGAAAAGCTCTTATCGCTGCCGGTTCCAGGCATCCCGAATTGAAGCGTCACATCGAGGCCTGGAAGAAGATGGGGCGACGCGCTTCCCGGCGGGCGGACTGAGCAACAGAGTTCCGCCGCTGCGCCGCGATTCCTTCAATCGCCGCGGCACTGAGCCGGGCGAGCGTGGCCAGCAATCCGTCGCGGTCGGAGTAGCAGCCCTTGAGCAGCCGCTCGGAGGCTTCCGAAAACGCTTCGCGGCCGTGCAGGATGCGCTCGTTGTCGAAGAGCACGATATCGTCGGGTGCGAGCGGAACCAAAACGCGCCGCGCCGGCGTATCCGCTTCTTGCGCGAATTTGAGATAGGATTCGTACCAGCGCGCGGTTTGCGCGGCGCCGAAGTTTACATGATGCCGGTGGAATCGCGCACCCAGACGAGTTCGATCTCCGGATGCGCCTTCTGGAACGAGGCGGCATAGGCGGGAATCTGGTCGGCTTCCGCTGCCGTGTAGACGACGAGACGTTCCCTGGGCTGGTCTTTCGGCGAGCAGGCAGGGAGCACGGCGATAAGCGCCAGCAGCGCCGCGAATTTCAGCAATCGCATGGAATTTCCCCACCACCGGAGCGTCCAGCGGCCCCTGTCACATAGTCTCTAATGGCGGATTGCGACGGTTTTTGTTCAGCCCGCTTTGCCGAAGGCCGGATCGCTGAGGCTGGGCCGTCCGGTCTCGAAATGCCCCGCGAAACGGCGCGAATACGTTGTGCCGCTCGTGACGGACACATCGTACCAATGCGCCGAGGATGCGACGTCCCAGCGATCCTCGACCGTAGCACCCGGCGCGACGGTCAGCGTTCGCGGCGCTTCCTCGGAGTAGTCGTTCGCGGCCGTCGTGACGCTGATGGCCACATCGCCGCGATTGGCGAGCGTCAGGACCAATGAACCGGACTCATGTCGCGCCGACGTCTCCAACGCGACGGAACTGTCTCCATGAAATTCGCGCAAGAAACCGTTCGGGCCGTGGACCGAGAAGCCGTAACGCCCATCAGCGACCGGCAGCGCGTCGCTCAATTTCTCGCCCGCGCCCACCGTGTAGTGCCAAGGCCCAGCGCCGTCCGCGTAAACCGCGAGCGCCACGCCGGTGCGGCTCTTGTTCTCGATATTCAATTGGAAACTTTTCCCCCCCGGCGTGCCGGAGACATGGATGTCGTAAGGCAACGCCCGCGCGCGCCGTTGCCCCGCTTCCTGAACCGGAACCGATTGCGCGGCTGGCACCACGGGATGTTGCAGCTTGCAGGACGCATCGACCGTCGCCATGACGGCGCCGGTCTTGGGAAGCGCGACGTACGCATCATCCGCACCGGCGAAATCGAACACCGAGGTGAGATCGCCGCACACCGCGCGCCGCCACGGCGAGATGTTCGGCTCCATCACACCGAAGCGCGTCTCCAGGAAGCGGATGATAGAGGTGTGGTCGAAGAGCTCAGAATTCACCCAGCCGCCCCGCGTCCACGGCGACACCACCAGCATTGGAACGCGCGGGCCAAGGCCAACCGGCTCGCCTTTATAAACCTCGCCCGTTACCGCCACGGTGCTCTCGCCTTGACCGGGTGCGACGGACGGTACGGGCGGCGGAACGTGATCGAAGAAGCCGTCGTTCTCATCATAGTTGATGATGAATGCTGTCTTCGCCCAAACCTTGGGATTGGCGGCCAGCACCGACAGCAGCCCCGACACGAACACTTCGCCATAGCCGGGCGGCGCGGTCGGGTGTTCGCACATGATGTAGGGCGCCACGATCCAGGAGACTTGCGGCAACCGGTCGGCCGCGACATCGACCGCGAAGTCGCCGATCAGATGTTCACCACGCGATTGCTTGGCGTTTTCCTTGTTGGAGCTTTTGGGCCAGCTGCGCGCGCGCTTGCCGAGATCCGTCTTCGCCGCATCGCCACGAAACTGGGCGAAATAGGAAAGGCCGTTGTCGCCGTAATTGTCGTATTCCTGATAGACGCGCCAATCGATGCCGGCCTTCTGCAACCGCTCCGCATAGGTCGGCCAGGTGAAGGGCTTGAAGCGCGGATCGTCATGCGCCGGATCGGCGAATTCGTTGGTTTCCTCCGGTGGATTCTCGACGGCCTGCAATCCATCCTGCCCGATGGAAAGCCCGTTGGTGCCGGTGAACAGGAACAGGCGATTGGGATTGGTAGGCCCGAAGATCGAGCAGTGATAGGCGTCGCAGATCGTGAAGGCGTCGGCCAGCGCGTGGTAGAAGGGAATATCGGCGCGCGTGAAATGGCCCATCGTCATCGGACCCTTTTTCGCGATCCACGCATCGTGGTGCTGCCACGTAGCCTGCGATTGCTTCCAGCTGTGGTCGAGGCTTTCCAGGCACTGGCTGTTCGTCTCAGCCGTGTTTATGTGGAACGGCGCGATGTATCCGTCGGCATGCGACGCGGTGGGCTGGAACCAGACAGGCTTGCCGCCGGGCAGCTTCGGCGTCCTGGGATCGCCATAGCCGCGCACACCGCGCAGCGTTCCGAAGTAATGATCGAAGGAACGGTTCTCCTGCATCAGGATGACGACATGCTCGACATCCTTGATGCTGCCCTTGCGCATCGGCGCCGCCAGCGCCTGGCGCAGCGAAAGCGGCAGCAGCCCGGTGAGCGCCGCCGTCGTTTTCAGCACAGTGCGGCGATCGGTTTTCATGGGGGGCTCACATTGCGAGGAAGCGGCAAACCTGCCGGTATTTGCTAACGCTTTTAAGACGGGCGGCAACCCCCGAGGAAATTTGGCCGAGATTGCCGGGAAAGGGGCTATCCAGCGGATAGGCGGGCCCGCCCAAAGGATGCAGCCGTAATATTGCGCCGCAACAACCGCTTAGCCCTACTCAGTTAATAATGCGGCAACCATTTTGCTCGCTGAACGATGTGTGTATGGTTCAATCTCCAGCGTTCAGTCGGAGTTGTAGTTTGAAACGCGCACCATCCACGCTTGCGGAATTGGTCGCCCCGCTTTCAGAGGACGTATTCCTGACGCTGCTGCGCGAGCGGAAACTGACCTTCCTGCGCGGCGCCGGCGGTGAGCGGTACCCGTCGCTGCTGAACTGGGATTCGCTGCTTCGGATGATCGAGCGCGGTCAACACCCCTCAAGCCTCGCGGAATTCAGCCTGGTGAAAGACTCCATGGTCGTCCCGCCGGACCGCTGGGTGAAGATGAACCCGCGCGGCGACGGCACCGTGGTCGATATTTCGCGCATCCTCGCCTATATGGCCGGCGGCATCAGCCTGGCCGTCACCCGCATCGAGCCTTATGCGCCGCATCTGAAGGCGCTGTGCGACAACATCGGCGCCACGGTGCATGAGCAGATCAAGCTGGGTGTCATCGTCACCACCGGCAAAGGCGGCGCGTTCACGCTGCATTACGACCCGGAAGATCTCATCATCCTGCAGGTGGAAGGCCGCAAGCGCTGGAAGGTTTTCGGGCCACCGGTCGTCAATCCCATCGCCGGCATGAAAAAGGCCGAAGTGCCGCCGGAAGATACGCTGCTGTTCGACGAAATCCTCGAGGAAGGCGACTTCCTGTTCCTGCCGGCCGGCAATTGGCATCGCTGCGAGAATGAATCGAGCCGCTCGGTGCATATGGGAATCTTCTTCCAGCCACCGAGCGGGCTGGACGTCATCAAGGCGTTCACCTCACAGCTATTGTCGGATGTCGACCTGCGCATGCCGCTGACCCGGCTGGACGATACCACGGATGTCTCCGCCATCGAGCAGGACATCAAGAGCCGCGCCATCGAGCGCATCCGCAAACTCAATCTCACTGAGTTCCTGTTGGACTTTCAGCACCAGCACTAGCGGCTTTTTACCAGACGCGGGAACAGCCGCTCCGCATTCTCGCGGGCGATGGCGCGTGCGTCGCTTTCGTTGAGTTCGGGCGATGTATCGAGCTGATGGATATTCCGCGCGACGCCGAATTCTGGCGTGAACGGCCAATCGCTGCCAAAAAGGATTTGCCCGATAGGCGCCAGCCGCCGCAATGCCGCCAATGGCACGGGATGGGCCGAGAGCGCCACATCGTAATACAGCCGTGCCAGGGTCTCGAACACCTCCTGCTCGGAGCTGGGGCGCGGCTCGATGATCGGCAGGTTCGCAAACGCCGCGATCCGCGCCACCAGCGCGGGCAGCGCAGCACCACCATGTGGAACGATGACCTTGATATCGGGGTTGGTCTGCAAGGTGCGCGAATAGAGAAGGTCGACGATGGTGCGCGTCGTATCCAGCGGGAATTCCAGCAGCGGCGCGGGCCGCCCGAGCGCCAACGCGTCGAAACAGGCGGGACTCGTCGGATGCAGGAACACCACCGCCTTGCGCCGGTTGAGCTCGGCGAAGATGGGCGCGAAACGCGGCGAGCCCAGATATTCACCCGTGATGTTGGTCTCGAGGATGATGCCGTCCGCGCCCAAACTGTCGAAGGCATAAGCGATTTCCACCATCGCCGCGTCGATGTCGGGCAGAGGCAAGCTGGCAAAGAACCCGAACCTGCCGGGATGGTTGCGGACAAGTTCACTGCCGGCCTTGTTCACGTCACGAACGAGACGCGGCTTTTCGCTGACGGGTAGAAAATGCGTCGACGGCGACGACAGCGAGATCATCGCGGTGTCGATCTTCTGCCGCTCCATCATCTCCAACGCGGCCGCCCCGCTCCAGGCGGGAATGGGGAAGCCGCCGTCCAGCGTCTTCAATCCCACCTTCTGCAGCGCATGAACATAGCAGTCCGGCAGGAAGTGTGCGTGCACATCGATGCGGCCGCAGGAACAGGGTTCGCTCATGATCGTCCTCGATGAAAGCGGGTGGGAAGCATTTTGAAACCTTGCAACACATTGTTCCACGCCAGCGTCGGCTCGCCGGTTTCGATGCGCGCGACGCAGGCGACGAGGCTGCGCAACAGCACCTCCATCTCCAGTCGCGCGAGATGCAAGCCGGCGCAGGTATGCGCGCCATGCCCCCAACCGACGTGATCGCGGGGATTGCGCGCGACATCAAAGCGGCCGGGATCAGGATAGTGACGTTCGTCCCAATTGGCCGATGCATAGAGCACCAGCACCCGCGAGCCCTGCGGCACAATCGTTCCATCCGCGTCGTAGTCCGCGGCCGCGTAACGCGTGAAGCCACGGATCGGCGAGGCGAGCCGTACCGATTCATTCACGACGCCCGGAATGAGGCCGGGATCGGCGCGTAACGTTTCATACGCACCTGGCGTCGTCGCCAACCGCCAGATCATATGACCGGTGGCGAGGATCGTGGTATCGAGCGCGGGGCCCACATAATCGATGACCATCGCGCGCGCTTCCTGCTGCGAAAGCGCGCCGCGATCCGCCGCATCGAACAGTCCCGCCGCCCAGCTCCCGGGCACAACATTTTTCCGAGATAGGCCCTGGATGTAACGGCTGAGCTTCGCCACCTGCGGCAGCGCGAGCAGCCCGCGCGCGTTCAGCACGCCGAGAATATTGAACGTTGCGGCCGCCCAGCCGAGCATGTTCTGGCGCCCCGTCTCATCGAGACCGACGAGTTCGCCTATGATGCCGACCGGAAGATGCGACGCGAACCGCGCCATGGCGTCGAATTCACTGCCGTCGGCCAGTTCGCCCACCAAGCGATCCGCTTCGGATTCGAGACGCGACCGCAACGCTTTCAACGGCCCCGGCGCGACAGGCTGGATGAGAACGCGGCGGCGGCGGTCGTGAACCTCGCCGTCGCTGGTCAGTGTGATGGGATTGTCCACCCGATTGACGACATCGTTGGCGGCGACGCCATGGCTGCTGACGAGAACCGTATCGGCGCGCAGGGCGGCGCGCACATCGTCGAACCGGCCGATGGTCCACATCTTCCGGCCGGGCAGCCAGACCGCGGGCCCAAGATCGCGGATCTGCCGATAGGCCAGCGCCGGGTTCCGCAGCGCCGTTCGGCTGTACAGATCTCCCCGGAAGACGGGTTTCGCCATGTCGAATTCCTGACGATTTCGTCAACTATGAGAGAGTTTGGCATTCCGTCAAGCCTTGTATTGGCATTGCAATCGAATGGCTCTGGGTATAATCTGACTAAATCGTCAAATTTATCGAGGCGCTCCCATGGTTGGTCGCTACGGTCCGCACAATCCGGACGAGACCTATATCCCGCACAAATATGAGGAGCGCCTGTTCGACACGGGCGAGGTGCAGATCAACTACGCGCACGTGGGCCAGCCTTCATCGCCTGCTTTGCTGCTGATCCCCGGCCAGACGGAATCCTGGTGGGGCTACGAAGCGGCCATCGATCTCCTGAAAGACGATTTCGAGATTTTCGCCGTGGACCTGCGTGGCCAGGGCCGTTCGGGGCGCACGCCCGGCCGCTACACGCTCGACAACATGGGCAACGATCTCGTCCGCGTGATCCAGAACCTGATCGGTCGGCCCGCCATCGTCAGCGGCTTGTCGTCTGGCGGCGTGTTGTCGGCGTGGCTCTCGGCCTATGCGCCGCCCGGCCTCGTGCGCGCCGCGCATTACGAAGATCCGCCGCTGTTCTCCTCGGAGTTCTCGACCTCCTGCGGCCAATCGATCAAGCAGAGCATCGGGCCGATGTTCGCGCTGTTCGCGAAATATCTGGGCGACCAGTGGGACGTGGGCAATTGGAAAGCCATGGCCGCCAACGCGCCCAACGAAGTGCATGCCTGGATGCGGTCGCTGCCGCTGGCCACGGGCGACGAGCCGCCGCAAACCCTGAAGGAATACGACCCCGAATGGGCGCGCGCCTTTTGGACGGGAACGGTGGCGGCAAGCTGCGACCATGCGCGGATGCTGCGCGCCGTGAAGGTGCCGGTGCTGTTCACGCACCATTTTCGGCGCGTTGACGACGAGACGGGACTGCTGATCGGCGCGATCTCGGACTTGCAGGCCGCGCGCGTCAAGGCGCTGGTCGCGGAAGCCGGCCAGCCGCTCGACTACAAATCCTTCCCCATGATGGGCCACTCCATGCATGGCCAGGACCCGCAGCTCTTCGCGACCACCTTGCGCGAATGGGCGCTCGAGAGGACGGCATCATGAGCACGATCAAGATCGAAGACGTCGCCTTCGTGCGCTTCCGCGCGCCGGACCTCGCCGAGATGCGCGAATTCCTGGAGGATTTCGGGCTCACGATCGTGGAGGCGACGGATGATCGCCTTGTGGCGCGCGGCTCTGGTTCCGCTCCCGTCACGCACATCACCGAGCGCGGCGACGCGGGCTTTGCCTCCATCGCCTTTCGCGCCCCCGGCGTGGACGCGCTCGAAACACTGGCCCGCGCGGAAGGCGTGGCTGTACAGGATTTCGACGCACCGGGCGGCGGACGGCGCATCGTGCTGACCGATCCTGACGGCCACAGCGTGGAAGTCGTCGCAGGCCAGACGCCCGCCGAGCCACTCGCCAGTCCGGCCGCGCAAGCCTGGAACCGGCATGACATGCGTGAGCGCGTGCGGGCGACGAAGCGCATCGTGACCGGTGCGGCCAATGTCGTGCGCCTCGGCCATGTCGTGCTCAACGTGTCGAACTTCCGCGCCTCGGAGCAGTGGTACAAGGACCGCTTCGGCTTCATCACGTCGGATGAGATCCAGCTCTCGCCGGAATTCAGCATCGGCGCCTTCCTGCGCTGCGATCGCGGCGATGTGCCGACGGATCATCACACGCTCTTCCTGGTGCAAAGCCCAAAAGGCCCCGGCTTCAACCACGCCGCCTTCGAAGTCTCCGACCTCGACGATCTGATGCGCGGACACCAGCGGCTGAAGGATGCGGGGCGGCATGCGGAATGGGGCGTCGGCCGCCATATCCTCGGCAGCCAGGTCTTCGACTATTGGCGCGATCCCTGGGGCCACACGCTGGAGCATTGGACCGACGGCGACCTCTTCACCGCGGCGGATGGCTCCAATAAAGCCTCGCTCCAGGACCTGCTGAGCGTGCAATGGGGCCCATCCGCCCCACCCACCATGGCGTAAGGCGAAATCCAAAATGAAGCTTGTAACGTTCGAGACGGGAGCAGCGCCGCAACTTGGCGCCGTTATGGGCGACACCGTTGTGCCGCTCAATCAAGTGGCGCCCGGCTTGCCCCACGACATGATCGGGCTGATCGCGGCGTGGAAGAAAGCCGAACGCGACGTGCGCGCGATCGCCGAGGCGGGAAAGAGTGCGGTGCCGTTGAGCGGCGTGCATCTGCTCGCGCCGATCCGCCGGCCCGGCAAGATCATGGCTATCGGCCTGAACTATGCCGACCACATTGCGGAGAGCAAAATGGAGCCGCCGGCGAACCAGGTCTGGTTCTCGAAGGCGTCGACAAGCACCAACGGGCCGAACGATCCGATCCAGGTGCCGAAGGTGTCGCAAGCGCTCGACTATGAAGCAGAACTGGTGGCGGTGATCGGCGAAGGCGGTCGGCACATTGCGAAGGAAGACGCACCGGCCGCGATCTTCGGTTATTGCTGCGGCAACGACGCGACGGAGCGCGCCTGGCAGCACCGCACACCGCAATGGGTGTTGGGAAAATCCTTCGACAGCCACGCGCCGTTCGGCCCTTGGATCACGACGGCCGATGAAGTCGCCGACCCGCATGCGCTGTCGATCCGCTGCCTGGTGAACGGCGAGGTGCGGCAGGATTCCAACACGCGCCATCTCGTCTTCAACATCTGGGACCAGATCGCGCATTTGAGCCAGGCGATGACGCTGGAGCCCGGCGATCTGATCTTCACTGGAACGCCGGGCGGCATCGGCGCCGCGATGAAGCCGATGCAGTTCCTGAAGCCGGGCGACCGCGTGCGCGTGGAGATCGAAGGCCTCGGCGCGCTGGACAATCCCTGCGCGGCGGAGGGTTGAGATGGACTGCGACGTTCTCGTCGTCGGACTCGGCCCCGTGGGAGCAGCGCTGGCCGCATTGCTGGGCCAGCGCGGCATCAAGACGATCGCCATTGATCGCGACACCGCCATCTATCCGCTGCCCCGCGCGGTGCATTTCGACCACGAGATCATGCGGCTGTTCCAGGCGCTGGGCGTGGCGGAGCAGGTTCAGCAAAGCGCCCGCGACTTGCCGGCCTACGAATTCCGTGCCGCGAATGGCGATCTCCTGATGCGCCTCGACCCGTCGCCGGATACGGCCTCCGGCTGGGGCTCAGGATACATGTTCCATCAACCGAGCCTGGAGATCGCGCTGCGCGACATCCTCGCGCGTCTGCCGAATGTCGGCGTGATGCTCGGCAGCCAATTTGACGGCTTGAGCCAGGACGACAACGGCGTCACGGCGACCGTGGATGGCGCCACCACCATCCGCGCCCGCTATCTCGTCGGCTGCGACGGCGCATCGAGCGGCGTGCGCGCGGCGATGCAATCCGGGCTTGTCGACTATCAATTCGACGAGCCCTGGCTTGTCGTCGATACGCGTACGTCGCCCACCTCACACATGCCCGAAGTCAATCTCCAGATCTGCGATCCGGCGCGGCCGACCACTTGCGTGCTCGGCGGGCCGGGACGACACCGCTGGGAGTTCATGTTGCTGCCCGGCGAAACGCCGGAGTCCATGCTCGGCAACGATGTCATCGAAGGGCTTCTCGCCTCATGGGATTGCGGACCATTGGAGATCGAGCGCAAGGCCGTCTATCGCTTTCACGGATTGGTGGCGGACCGCTGGCGTGACGGTCGCGTGTTGCTCGCCGGAGACTCGGCGCATCAGATGCCGCCCTTTGCCGGGCAAGGCATGTGCTCGGGATTGCGCGATGCCGCCAACCTCGCCTGGAAGCTCGACGCCGTGCTGAACGGCAACGCCAGCGACGGCCTGCTCGACACCTATCAATGCGAGCGCGAACCACATGTGCGCGCGTTGATCGAGCTTGCCATCGGCATGGGCCGCGTGGTGTGCACCCTGGACCGCGACGCCGCCACCGCGCGCGATGCCGGCATGCTCGCCAGTCGCGCCGCCGGCGCTCCCGCGCTGCCGCCGCTGCAATCCAAACCACTCGTGAGCGATTGCATCCTCGCAGGCTCGCCCAGCGCGGGCACTCTGTTTCCGCAGCCCACGGAAGGACACGGCGTCCAGCGCTTGCGCATGGATGATGTGCTCGGCGGCGGCACTTGGCTCATCACGCGGCAGGCCTTCGAGGCGACGCGTGACGGCCTGCAAATCATAGACATTGCTTCCAAGCCGATGGCGCCATTCCGCGCGGCACTAGACAAGTGGCTCAACGATCACGGCGCAGAGGCTGTGCTGGTGCGGCCGGATCGCTACGTGTTCGGAACCGGCGAACCCGCTTCGCTCATCGCGGCCTGGACAGCGACATGACGGAGCCCCCCCGCAATCGCCGCACCGAACGCACGCGCACGGCGCTGATTGCGGCGGGCCGCCAACTCTTCAGCGAGCGGCCGGTGGACGCGGTGACGGTGGACGACATCGTGCAGGCCGCCAAGGTCGGCAAGGGGAGTTTCTACAACCATTTTCCGGATCGCGACGCCCTGCTGCGTGTCATCTCCGGCGAAATCCGCGCGCGGGTCGAGCATGCGGTGGCGCGCGCCAATGCCGATGTCGGCGATCCCGCCATGCGCGTCGCGCGCGCGATGTGCGTCTATCTGCGCTGCGCCGTGGACGATCCGGAGCGCGCCGGCGTTTTGGCGCGGGTGCAGAGCGGCGCGGTCTCGCTTACCGCGCCGTTGAATCGCGGATTGGTGGACGACATCGCGAAAGGCCTGGCCACTGCGCGCTTCTCCGTGGCGACGCTGGAGACCGGCGTGCTCTATGTGCTGGGCGTCACGCAGATCGCGCTCATCCGCGTTCTCGAAGAGCCCAAAGCCAGCGTTGCGATCGGGCTCGCCCAGCAGATGTGCGCCCTGGTCTTGCGCGGATTGAGCGTCGCACCCACCAGCGCCGATCTGATCGCGGCGCAAGCCAGCGACGAGATCGTCCGCCAGGCTGCCTTCGCGGATGTGTTCCACGAAAAGAGCGGTGCGTCGCACTGATCTAGTGTTGAAGATCCCGCGCGATTTTGTCCGCGGCGACGAAGTGGAAACCGCGTTTTTGGATGCCGGTGACGATCTTGTCGAGGTCGCGCATGGCGCGGTCCGCATCCGGGCCTTCCAGGAAGAATGGATGGAAGAAGAACGAGGCGTAACCGCCGCGCACCGATTTGGCATAGTCCGCGTTGCGCAGGATGTCGTCGGCGGTTTCCTGGGGTGCCGCATATTGCAGGTCACCGAGATTTTCGGGGATCACGGCCTCGCCGTAATAATCACGGCGGATCACATAGGGGAAATATTGCGTGTTCCAGGCTTCCGGCGCCGCGTCGCCCGTGCCCAGCCGGCCGCGATCATCGGAATAATAACTCACTTCCTGATAACTCACCGGATAGATGCGCGCGATGGCGCGATAAGCGACCGGCGAGGCCTCGTAATGCGGCACCTCAAAGGCGAAGGGCACGAGACCGGCATGCAGGATGAGCGCGCGGCCTTGCGACACGCGATCCATCACGACGCCTTCGTTCTCCAGCGCGGGAAACGGGCGCATGTCGGTGCGATTCCAGAATTCGAAATCGTCGCCGGAAACGGCGGAGTTGGTGTTGCGCACCAGCCCATATTGATGCGTGGTGCCGTGCTGCACGATGGAGCCACCGCGCTCGACGGCGCGCTTCAACGCCGCCACCAGCCCCGCCGCGCGCGGATCGGCAAGCGTCACATCCTGATGCACGCCGCCCCAGGAGCGGCCGAAGGGATCGAGATAATGCGGGATCAGCGCGATGGAGAAGGGGATTTTGCGTTGCGCGAAATAGGCGCTGAGCCGGTCGATGGCTTGCGGCTGCGTCAGCGGATGGACGTCTTCCAGGCGCACGAGGGCCGGATGATCGTCGGGCGGCGGCGGTTCACCCAGCATGTCGGTCAAGAGATCGGCCGTCACCAGATAACGGTCGCGCGCGCTGGTGAAGGAGAATGGCAGATCGGCCACATACCAGAAGGCACCGCTATGAATGACATAAGGCGCCTGTTCGCCGGTGTGCGCGTCGCTGATGGTGGCGACGGTTTGCGCGCGGCGGGGATCGGCGATCTTCAGCACGCCCATGGCGGGCTCGGCATCGTCGCCCTGATATTTGACGAACTGGAAGCCCTTGTAACGGATGGTATCGAAGAAGAAGTGCGTGTTCCCGTCGAACTCCCGTATGCCGGAATAGCTGACACCGAGATCGCGTGTGCGGTCGAGATATTGGTCGACGCCGTAGCGGAACCACACCGTGGTGCCGTCGCGCGCGGCGATGGCACGCAGCAACTCGCGGGGGATCCTCTGGGCCCGCGTGAAGCCGATGACGAACACGGCATCCGCCGCTTTCGCTTCGGCGGGCGTGCAGTCTTCCGCGCTCTTGATCGTGACGGCGACCGGATAGCGGCCGATCAGATTGCGCAGGAAAATCGCGTAGAGCCGGCCGGCATTGCCATAGGCGTCCGTTGTGCTGTGCGTATAGATCACCAGCGCCGTCTGCGCGGGCGCGGCTTGGGCCACGGCGGGAACAATCAGCGCGAAAGCGATGGCCAGTCCGCGAAGCAAACGGAGCATGCTGTGTCCTAGCGGTCGAAGGTTACGCCCGCGACGAAGGCGCCGCTGCTCTTGCCCAGCCCGTCGCGCGAGAGGGGATAGCGGTACTGCACCGTGAGTTCGGCGCCGCATTCCGGGCCTTTGTATTTGTCCTCGCAGAACCAGTGGCGCAGCGCGAAGCCAGCACCGGCTTCCACAAGCGAACTGGTGTTGCCATGCGTATCCTGCAACTGGCCGGCGATGACGACGTGCGGAATGAAGGCCCAGAGCGGCCCGATATCGAAAGCCCGACCGGCGCGACCCTCGGCGGAGGCCGAGAAATAATCCGGCCCGCCGAAGAGATAGGCGGTGTCCGCGTCGAACTTGAAGTAGTTCCAGGAGCTGTCGCTCAGGTTCCAATCCGTGCCGATGCCGCCGGAATAATCCGCGCTGCCGACCCAGCCATTGTTCGCGGCACTACCGATCTTGATGTAGCGCGCGAAGGAGACGGTGAGATCGGTTTCCTCGAACGGCTTCCATTGCACGCCGAGCGCGCCCTGCCCGCTGCGGCCATTCGGATCAATGCCTTTGTCCTTGAACGACCAGAAGGCGCCGGCGAAGAGCGAGATGTCGTTGGGATGTGCGAGGCCAAAGGGCGTGCGCCAATCAAGCTCAAGCCCCGTGCCGTTCTGCAGCACGCTCGTGCCGGTCGACAGTGGCAAGGTGACCAGCGCGTCGGAGCGGTAGTTGAAATAGCCCGAGAGCGAGAAGGTGCGCTCGATATCCTGCACTTCCTGGCGCGCGTCCCACAGCTCCTGATCAAGCTGCTTGCGGTTGGGCGGATTGGTGTCGGCCAATGCCTGCCTGTCGTCGATGCCCAGCTTGAACTTCGCGACCGCTTCGTGCTTGCGCCCAGTGGCGGCCAGCGCATAGCCCCAATCTTCCGCATATTCGTTCGGCTTGGCGCCGGCTTTCGCGGCGGCGTCGAACATCACCACAGCCTCGGCGGAACGGCCGGCTTCCTGATAGGCATAGGCAAGCGCCAGATCGGTGGAGGCGTCGTCCGGCTTCTGCTTGTGCGCCATCTCCAGATCGGCGATGGCCTCCTTCGCGCGGCCGAGCTTGGTGAGCGCCTCAGCGCGGTCCACGCGGCGGTAATCGGCATCCTCGATGGCGATGGCGCGGTTGATGGCGTCCAGCGCGGCCTGCGGATTGCTGTCGATCAGGCGTTCGGATTTCTCGCTCCAATATTCCGCCTGCAACGCCGGCGAGAGCGAGAGCGGATCGATACTGGCCAGCATCTTGTCGGCGCGCGCGTCGTCGCCCGCCGCTTTCCAGGCGCGGGCCGAGCCCATGCGGATTTCGCCGGTATCGGCGACGGTGAGCGCATCGTCCCAGGCCTCGGCCGCTTCCTTGTTCCTGCCGGCGTCTTCGAGCTGATAGGCAAAGGTCTCCATCGCCTCGATGCGATCGGAGGCGGAGAGTTCGTTGCGGCGCGCGAGCACCAGGCGCAGTTCGGCGATGGCGTCCGCATTGCGCTTCAGTTCGACGGCGCAATTGGCGGCGGCGAGATTGTCTTCCGGCGCGCCTTTGCTCTTGGCGGCGGCCTCCAGAAAGATCGGATAAGCGTGTGCGCAATCGTTCTTCTCGGCCAGCGCGTAACCTTCGTCACGCAGGTCCTCGAGGCTCTTGGCGCCCGCAGGCGCCGAGGCCAGCAGCAACGCCGCGGCCAGGCAGGGACCGAATGTCCGGATCGTCATCAAATGCATGCCCCCAACTCCATGCCCCACCCTATGCCACTTCATGAAGATGCGCCCGCATGTTGGCCGGGGATTGTGCCAGGGCGGCCCGCCGCGCGGAAAGGTCGAGGCCGGTCTGTTGCCCGGCTGCCACGACATCCGGCCGCCAGGCCCGGTGAGCCGCCAGCGCCTCGTCCAGCCGGTCCTGCGGAACTTTGCGGAAGGTGCGCAGGACCTCGACGAGCGAAAGATGCTTGCGCCAGGCAATCGGCAGCGCGCGCCACAGCGTGTTGTGATCGACGACGCCACGCCGCACCAGCAGATCGCCGAAGCGGACATAACTGGCGCGGATCGCACGCCACAGCCGCTGCTGCTGATCTTGATCGAGCTCGCCGCGCTTGCGCATGCCGTCGATGGTGTCCTGCGCCTGCAGAACCACCGGATCGCTTTGATGCGCGAGATGGATGGCGAAGGCGACATCGCTGAGCGGCGCGAATTTGTAATCGATCTTCCGGATGCCGCTACGGCGCAGCTTGCCTTCCAGCCTGCTCTTCTCGCGCGTGGTGAGCGGCTCGCCTTGCGCGATCACGGCGCCGCGCCGCCCATTGCGCTCGACCGGATAAGCCGCATAGCGCGCCATGTCCGCCGGATCGAGCAGCCCGCGCGTCTCGGCGTCGATGTCGAGCGCGTTGAAGCTGGTGAAGCCAGTCTCGAATTGCTCAGCAAAGGCCTTTGCCAGCGCCACGTCGTCGATCGAACCTTGATCGAGCAATTGCAGCCAGAGTGGGCGGTTGCGTTCGGTCTGCGCCGCGCGCGCTTTTGCCAGATCCTGATGCGTCACCAGACCCGCATGCTGCAGGATATCGCCGATGGTGGCGTTCTCGCCCAGAATGGCGGCGGCGGTGGGATAGTAATGCTGCGTCTTGTCCCAGGCCACGGCGCGCGAGGTGATGAGGTTGCGCAGGTACAGCCGCTGGGCCCGCAGGAAGGCGAGGAAGGCTATGAGATTGCCGACGACGGCGCGCAACGGCGACGGGAATATCTGACGCATGCCATGGGCACGGGCGACGAAGATGGCGCGATGCGCGAGCCGGTTCAGCAGGAAGAGCAAATTGACGATGATGAGCGTCCATTCCCAGGGATAGAGAACCAGGCTGGGCAGCGGACCGATGCCGGGAATGGCCGCCTCCAGGCCGATGGCCAGCAGATACTGGATCACCAGCAGATAGGCGAACACCGCGACCGGCGCGCTGACGATGGATTTGCGGTCGCGCAGCAGGAAATAGCGGTTCCAGAAGGTGCCGTACCAGCCGATCTTGCGCCAGCCGAAATAGGAAATCCCCAGCATCCAGCGCGCTTTCTGGCGATAGGACGTGCGCACGCGATCGGGGAAAATCTCACGCGTGCAGACGAGTTCCTTGCGGTAGGTCCGCACCGATTTGCCACCGACGACCGCCTTGCGCAGATAAGGCATGCGCGCGCGGAAGCGCACGAAGGCGGAGCTCATGTTCAGTTGCGCCAACCGATGAGCTACGTCGTAATCTTCCGTCAGGCTGGTGGAGTCGAACACTTCGCCGGTTGCGAGCAGCCGGTCGATGGCCGCGCGCGTGAAGGCGGTGCCCACGCCGGCTGACGGCGTCTCGCCGCTCAGGATCGAGCGCACGACGAGATCCTTGCCATGCCATTCGGCGAATTCGTCCATGTAGTGCCCGGCCACGAGCTGGCCCAGCGGCCGATCGATGGAGAGCACCGGCAATTGCACCATGCCATGGCCCTCGATGAACCAGTTCATCGTCTTCAGCGAGAAGGGATGCACCACGTCTTCCGCATCCTGGTTCACGAACATCTCGAATTTGCGCCCCGTGCCGCGCTCCAGTTCGAAGATCGCTTCGAGGACCTGGTTGAGGCAATCCGCCTTGCTCGTCGGCCCCGGACGGTTCGTGACGACGCAATGCACATTGGGGAATCGCGCTTGCACTTCGGCCACGGCCACCTGCGTCGCCGGATCGTTGGGATAGGCACCGACGAAGATGTGGAAGTTGGTGTAATCCTGCGTGCCCATCAGGTTGGACAGCATGCGCGCGATGACATCGGATTCCTGCCAGGCCGGAATCAGGATCGCGATCAGCTTTTCGGGCTTTTGCGAAACGGCCTCGGTCGAGGGCGGCCGCTTCAACCGGAACAGCGTCAATATCCAGTACATCGCATCCAGGATCGCGTCGTCGATGCCGGAGAGGAAGATGAGCACCGCCGCGAACAGCACAGCGCCTTGGAGCCAGATCCAGTATGCGATCAGGAAATTGTGGATCGCCGAGACCAGCGGGGAAATCCCCGCCGCGTCCTGCGTCCACATATCCAGCAACATACTCACGCGACGTGTCCCCTAGGCAGCAGCCGAACGGCTAGGCCTTCCATTTGCGATGAACGCCTGTATGGCGGCCGCGATCTGATCGCCCGCGGTGCCGTCGCCGAACGGATTGGTCACCCGCGCCATGCGGCGATAAGCCTCCTCGTCGCGCAACAGTTTCGACGCCGCATCGTAAATCGCCATCGTGCCGATACCGACAAGCTGCGCCACGCCGGCCTCGACCGCCTCGGGCCGCTCGGTGGAATCGCGCAGGATCAGCGCTGGAATGCCGAAAGCCGGCGCCTCTTCCTGCACGCCCCCGGAATCCGACAGGATAAGCGTGGCCTTGCGCATGCGGTGGATGAAGGAGACGTAGTCGAGCGGCGGCAGGATCTCGATCCGCTCCTGTCCGCCCAGCGCCTCTTCCGCCAGCGCGCGCAGTTTCGGATTGGCATGCGCGATGAAGCATATGTCGATATCCGGCATGTTCTGCGCCAGCATGAGGAGCGCGCGGCAGACATTCTCGAACGGCGCGCCCCAATTCTCCCGGCGATGCAACGTCACCAGCACCGTGCGGCGCTTCGGCTCCGGCGAAGATTTGTCGGGATGATGTGTCGCGAGCCAGCGCAGCGCGTCGATCACCGTGTTGCCGGTGACGAGAACGCGGTCGGCCGGCACGCCCAGCGCGATGATGTTGCTGGCGGCGCGCTCGGTCGGCGCCAGATGCAGATCGGCGATCTGGCCCACGATGGTCCGCCAGGCCTCTTCCGGAAACGGCTTCGACAGATCGAAGGTCCGCAGGCCCGCCTCGACATGCGCGATCGGGATACGGTGACCGAAGGCGGCGAGCGAGGCCGCGATGGTCGAGGTCGTGTCGCCCTGCACCACCACCATCGCCGGATTCTCTCGCACGATCAGCGCGTCGATGTTCTGGATCAGCCGCCCCAGCACGCCCGACACACTGTCGGCGCTTTCACCCGACGCAGGCACGGATCGCTCCAGGCTCAGCCGGATGTCGGGCTCGATCGCGAAGGAGGCGAGCGCCTGCTCAGCCAGATCCGTGTGCTGGCCCGTCGATATCCAGTGGATCGGGCAAACCATCGTTCGGCGCAAGGAATGGAGAACAGGAGCGAGCTTGACAATTTCAGGTCGCGTACCGGCGACAACCCATATGGGTTGCATGAGTCCCCTCAAACTCACACAGGTCCGTGTTCAGCACATAACCCGTGCGATGCCCCCGCACGAGAAGAGTACTACCGCAAATTGGGGCAAAAATAAACCGGGTTGCGGGCCAACACGAAGCGGTTGGTTCTGTTTGCTTATTTTTGGATCGCGGGCGGAAAGTTCTGCTTTCCTCGCAGAAAACTCGAGTGCCGGACATCAAGAATTGGTGAGGTTGCTTTCCGGCAACAGCAAAATCCAACGCGTCTCGCGTCCGCGTGTGTCAAATCCGTTTCAAACGGTATCAGCAGAGGCGGGTTAATCGTTTTCCCTGCCGCGCCAATCCGTTCGTCAGGAGCGAGCAAGGCTATCGGCGAGCCGATCGAGCGACTGCGACCAACCTTCCTTGAAGTCCTCGACACGATACAGTTCCGACGCCATTCCCACATGCGTCACCGTCAGCTTCGTCTTCCCGTTCATGTCCTCAAGGCTAAGCGTAACCGTCGAAGCCGGCCGGTCGGGAGTGTCCAGTTCGCGCCCGGTCTCATCGGAAAAGTGTTGTTCCAATACCAGCCTCTCGCCTTCGACGATCTCCCGATAGGTCCATTTGAACCAGAGCCGCGGGTCGCCCGGCCTGTCGATCGCGCACAGCAATGCGCCGCCCACGCGGAAGTCGACGTTGCAGATGGGCATCGTGGCGTCCGTCGGCATTCCCCACCATTGCTTGAGCGCTTCGGGTTCCCGCAAGGCCCGCCAGATTTTCGCGCGAGGCGCGTCGAGCATGCGCACGATGGTCAATGCGTTTTCCGGTTCCGTCGTCATCGTTGCGTCTCCAGATAGTTTTCCAATCGATCCAGGCTGCTCTCCCAGATCTCCCGATAGCGTTCGAGATGCTTTGAGGCGCCGGTGAGCGCGGCAGGCGCAAACCCCACGAGCTGCAGCTTGCCCTCCCTGCGCTTCGTAACGAGCCTGGCCTTCTCCAGCACCACCAGATGCTTCGACACCGCCGCGAGCGAGATATCGTAGGACGACGCGATCTCACCGACCGACAGCTCCTGCCCCGCCACGCGCCGCAAAATATCCCGCCGCGTCGCGTCGGAGAGCGAACCGAATACCAGATCGAGGCGTGCCTGATGTTCAACCATATGGTTGAATGATGGAGAAGTGTGTGCGGCTCGTCAAGTGAGAGCTGTTTGGTGTTAGTGGAGGTTGGCCTGCCAACCGAAGCTCGCGGGCTGATACAGCCCTCCTACGCCAAGGCTTCAGAGGGCAACCTCCACTCGCCACGCGAGCGTAGGTTGGTGCGGGCGGCCGGACTCGAACCGGCACAGGGCTTTCGCCCCTACGGATTTTAAGTCCTTTAGTAGTTTTACTAAATACTTGATTTTAATACATATAATACATCAGAAGTGAGATAGTGGGCTAAGCGATGGGCTAAATTTTGCGCGAACGACACTTGCCGATCTCCCTGCGCTAGTTTGCTTTGGCACTCCTTCGCGCGCCATCTTGACGGATGACGCGGGCGACCGATCAGGCTGCAAAGGAACATGCTGTCCGCAGTATCGGGATGCCTGAGAGCTTGCATGTACCCATTGCCGCCATCGATGCGGGCGCAATAGGCACCTACGTGGGGGAGATCGTGCAAGCGTTGGGGCGGGGATCGCCGCCCGGCGCGCTCCTCGTTCACGTGGACGAACCACCACCGAGAGACGAGAGCCTTCCCATTTGGGGTCACGCCGGATCGCGAACCTTCTATCGGCGGGAACAGGTATGGGTTCGGCCCGAATACACGCGCTATCGGCAGGCGTACCGAAAGGCGTTTCCTTCCGAGGACATTGCCGACAAGATTTTGAGCCACTGCATGAACCGGCGCATCGCCGCGATAAAGGGATTTCAATACGTGAGGATCACGCCGACCACGCGCGGCGCAAATTCAAGCAGCGCGTTCTCCGAAGGCTGGGGCGTCGCGCTGTGGAGCAAGCCCGCCGAATTGGCGTCATTCAAGCGTCGGGGCATGGCTATCCAATATGCGGACCTCAGCGACCTGATGCTGATGCTGGACCTGAAACTCGGCGGCGGAATCATGAACGCCGTCAACGCGGGCCGAAAATTGATCGTTCCTCCGGCCGAGGGCGCACTTTTGTGGCCTAGAGATACCGTTTTGAAAACTGAATAGGGTTGCGCATTCAACCCATCTAGCCCAGCGGCAATGAGCGGGGTTAAGCCGTCACAGATCGCAGCCAAGTGATCTGGCGCGGGCCGGAGCGGAGCGACTACACGGACACTTGAATGCGCCCGCCTCGATCTTGACGGCGGGGGGGCAGCCCCATTCAGCTTAGTTCGATTGCTGTACAGAATGTTCTTATCTGGGGCTTAATCTTTCTGCTCATTTTGTCGCAGACAAGTCAGTTAAGCTTCCTACTTGTAGGACGCATTCAGCTTTTGTTGCAGCTGAATCAGCTGACGTGTTGCGGATATCGCGATTACAATCACAAATGCCTCCGTTAACACAAAAGCAGCGCCGACATCATCATACACACATGATGTTGAATATAGACAGCCTATAGCTCCGGTGATCAGATTCGCTACGCGCCACGCGAATACGGCTACAGACAGCCAACATCCCAGCGTAAGTGGCAACGCTTTGGTGTTGATAGCATTTCGAATTTGTTCGCGTGCGGGTCCGCGATTTTCCGGTTGTGACGCGAACTTGAGATTGATGGCATTGGCCACATCTCCGTTCCAAGCGCCATAAAGTACGGCGACGACGGCGAGCAGCACGCTGGCAGCGGCAAGGGGATTGGCCATGTCCATCATTGCCGAGGCACCGGCTTGGCCCCAAATGCCATGCAAAGGCTGTCGTACGAGCCTGGGGCGATCAGGTAGGTTGCGATACTGTCTTTGGCAGGGCCGATTGGCTTTTGCCCTCCAAAATCTGCCGCCAACCGCTGATTGAGGATTTCAACAAGGTTGGCGGCTTTTACTTCAATGACATACTCGTTGTCGTCCTTCTTCCATTTGGCTACCTCAAGAGCCGCCTTGGCGGTGCCAGTTGCGGCGGTTTGAAGTTGAAAGCGGTATTTTGAAAGTACGGAACGCAACAGCGACCGGCTCGCGGGCAATGTGGTTTGAAACAGGCGGGAAACTTCCGCCTCGCCAAGAAGGCGGTTGCCATAAGCGTGCTCTATCAAGAGCGACAGTCGATGCTCGAGGATATCGCTACCGCGCGAAAACGCGCGCCTCCCCAAATAAGCTTCGACATACTCGACGAGCGCCGCGCGCGCATGACCCGGCAAACGGGCCACAACTTCCGCCTCGGTGCAATTCAGCGCCACAGCAAGGATCGCCAGATCTTCCGGCGACGGATCGAAATCGAAGGTAATTTTCATCGAGCTTCTCTGTCATCCAGCGAGACATATTGAGTGTATAACGAACTATATACAATCTTCCCGAAAAGAGGTGGTTCGTTTGATTGCATAGCCCCAAACTTCAATAGTCGTCGTTCGCCATCACTACCTGTATCGAGGTAACGCTCGCGCGCGGACGCAGGCGTGAGTTTCCTTGCGCGGCTGGACGGCAAGCGCAATCGAGCCCACGACTTGAATCCTCGCCCGACTTGCTCGGGCGAGGCCACGGTTTCGTCCCTTACAGCAATTTCGTCTTACCCGATCGCACGACGCGCGGCGTCACGTTCCGCGTGCTCGAAGGCGTCGGCGAACTGATCGAGTTCACCGTCGCTCATGCCAAGCGCGCGGCCCCTGGCCCGCCAGGTGGCAACCGCACGTTCTACTTCGGAAAGGATTTCCTTGGCGCGCGCTGCCGAAATTCGGAAATAAGCGGTCACAGACATCAAACCGACAATGGTCGCTTCCGGTCCGGCATCTTCGGAAATCCATGTCTTGAGTTCGCGAATGCGTTCCGGCGAAGGGTTGAGGTCGAAGGCGGGTGACAGCCGCCACAGCTCGCCGCTTTCGTGCAGGAAGCCGTGATTGAGCAGGTGATCGTCGATGTTGGTGATGAGGATCGAGAACGCCATGCGCCGCCATAGTTCTTCGATGTCAGACTGCGCGCGCGCGCAATGCACACGGATGGCGTCCACGATCTCGGTATAGGAGTGATCCTGGCCGTCGCGCCGCTCGACACCCATCAGGGTGGCGGCGGAGGCATAGAGGATGCGCGCGCCGCCGGCGCGGTCGAAGCGCCGGATGAGCGCGACTGACGCGCCATCGCTATGGACCAAGCGGGCGTCGGCGGCGTCGATACCGGCATCCTTAGCCAGTTGCAGCGCCAGCACTTCGCCTTTGGTAACGGGGCGCTCGTCGGCCACGCTCGGAAACTTGCCGATGGACAATTGGCCATCGTCATCGATGACGGTGCATTTCGGGCGAAGGCCGCCGAGCGACGTACCGCGGCCGCGCAAATAGGCGAGATCCGCGGCGGTCTCGCTGTGGTTCTCGACCGCGCGGGATGCGGCGAGCAACGCGCCCAGTTCGATCAAGGGCGGCGCGGTGCGGCGACCCTGTTCAGGCGCGCGCTGAAAGAATCCATCCTCATCGCGAAAGCGCAGCGCGCCGACGCGACTGACGTCATCGACGGACAGCAGATAATCCAGCGCATTGAGCGGCGCGCTATCCATCTCTCCACCGCCCTCTCGCGCCTGCTGGCGTCGTTTGGCGTGGTCGCGCCTGATGACCTGTTTTCCCCAGCCGTCCGGCTCGCAATCGGCGATGATTGCATGGAAGACGGAACCCTCAGCTGTCTTTTTGTGGAACTGCGGACCCGCAACCAGCGGCAAGGTGGGGTCCACCGAGAAACGGTCATTCATACCCAGCCAATCGGGAGCGTACTCGAAGGCGGCGTTTTCGCGTCTGCCCTGCAAGTCGTAATGCAGCCTGCCGATTTGCGGGCCGTCACCGAGATAGATGTCGATGGAGCGTTTCATGTCGTGTTGCGGGATTTCATCCGCACGCGTTTGGGCAGGCGCTCTTCATCGAGCATCAGCCCCACGTCGTCCTTGCCCGGATCGACCAGGTCACGAAGCGCATCGCCAAAGCCCAGCACGAACAGCGCCATCGCATAGACGCCGAGCATGACAGTGGGATCGCCTTTCTCCGCGCGAAGGTAGGTGCTTTTGGATACACCTGCGCGTTCGGCCACTGCTGCAACGGTGAGCCCCCGCTTGCGTCGTGCCGTAGCGAGATCGGCTCCTAACTTCGTTAGGGACCGTTTCACGGTCGAAGGTAGGACATCGAGCACTGCAGAACGCATTACGGCCTCATACATAGTTCCAAAATTCACTTATGAACTTATATATAGCACTATAATGGAGATTTGTCGAGTTAAAAGGCAAACGCCTTGATCGCTCGGGCCTTCTCCGCTTTTCCCATCGGGGCTCGCTCCGGCGGACAGAGTACGGGGAGCACAAGTCAGCACGGTCGAGCACATCAGCACCCCGAGCACAGCATGCTATTCTTTAAGCTCCTGATTGAATTAGAACTTCTGCGAACCCTCGGCACCAGACCGGTACAGTAGGCTGGCTTAGTTGCATGAAACTGTGTAATCTCACTTGCGGGAAATGAAACATATCGCAACTCACTCTTCGCGAGTATCTATCTAAATCATTGATTTCATTGTGTTTTAGTTTAAACATGCGGTGGTCGGCTTTGGCACGCGCCAAGGACGGGCCACCTTAAAGCCAGTGACCGGGATTCCACCCCCAGTCTGTGAAGGCAGGGTGAGGGCCGGGGGTCCAAACCTCGGCCCGCCCACCTAATTTTATGGAGAGGAAAATGACCAAATCAGGCAATGCCATCGCAAAGAAGCAGATCGCACAACGAGAAGCCCTCTGGCCCGGCCAGGAGGCCAGCCTGTGGAATCGCAAAGCGAACAAAGGGTTCGCGACGATACCCAAAACGATGCCGCTCGTGTTGCAGATCATGGATGAACTCAGCAAGGGCAAGCCGCTCTCATCGACTTACCTTAGCCTGTGGTGCTCGACCTGGGATAATTCGATGGTCAATGTCGCCAAACATCAGGAGATGGCGCATAGCGCGGGCTTTAGCGGCCAGCGCGCCGAGTATACGTGGCAAGGCCGCATGCACCTGCTGCAAGAGTTCAAGTTCATCGACATCAAGCCTGGGAAATCCGGAGCGATCAGTCACGTACTGATTTGGAACCCGCACTACGTCATTCGCTGGCACCACTTCTATAAAACGCCGGGGTTGGTCGAGGCGACCTACAATGCCTTGCTTGATCGTGCGATTGAGCTGGGCGCGAATGACATGATCGAAGAAATTACGTGGCTCAAACCGGAAGCCGAACAGGCCGCAGCCTAACTTGGTCAGCATGAGCGACATTCCGATATGGCATCCATGGTTCAATCACAAAAAACAGCCGTTGGCGGAAGCGCGGCACTAGGCGGGTTTCGCTATCAGGCGCGCGTCACGGCCATCGCGGCGATACACCTGGCGCGAGGCATTCCCCTGCGTTGGCTGGACGGCCTGACCACGGATATTCCCGTGGTGATAGCCGCAGAGACCGGCGGCCCGGGCGATGATATCCGGGTCCAGCTTCACAATGGAAAGCTTCTCGAAGCTCAAGTGAAGCGTGGCCTGCGAGCCGATGCCCGGTTGTGGGATGCATTGCTCGCGCTTGCACAAGGAGTTCACGCAGGAACAATCGATTATGGCGTACTTGTCCTATCGCCTGACAGCAGCGGCACCATTCAAAACGAGCTGGCGACCGATCTCATGCGCATCGGCGATGGACGCACCGACGGACTGCGGTCCTTAGGCCGGTCCTTGCTGGCCCAATTAACCGGCGCCGGCCTAAGCCCTGCCGGGATTTGCAGCCGCCTTCGCATCGTGACGATACACGCCTTAGATCTAGACTCGGCCTCGGTTGCCGCCGCGCAAGCGGAACTGGCGCATCTTTGCCGCGACCAAGTTCAAGTTTCGAAGGCATGGGAAGCACTTTGCGAAGATGCCTTGAGCCTGATCGAGCGGCGCGGCCAAAGGGATGTTTCCACGATCTTGCGCGCGTTGGAATTTTCGCAGGTAGCGCTACGTGCAGATTCGCCTGATCCCGTCTCTTTCGTTTCGCAACTGTGCCAATGGGTTCTAAAAACGAGCAAGGAATTTTCCGTTTTCGGGATCGATACGCCGCTTCTACTCGACACCGCATGGCTTCCGCTCAGTCTGGTGATCCAAAATCCCGAACAGAAGCAGCCCAGCGGACTACAGGACGCGCTGTTGCAATATCACGACTGGCACAAGCGCGATTTTGGACCAAACACTACGCATATCGCGCCCGACTCCTTGACGAGGTTCTACCGGCACTGTGTCGTGGTAGCCGGTCCCGGCATGGGCAAGAGCACCTTTATCAAGAAGCTTGCCCGATTGTTCGCCGGGGAGCAGCTACCCGTGTTGAAGGTAAGCCTGCCGCTGGTTGCGTCACGCATGCAGCAAGGAGCCTCTTTTGAAGAGGCGCTATTCATGCACGCTTTGGACAGCTCCGGCTTAACCAGAGAAGCCGCTGCCGAAAGCAAGGTCCATCACTGGGTTCTGCTTGGTGACGGGTTGGATGAGTGCGGCCCGTACCAGGAAATGATTGCGCAGGGCTTGCTAGCGTTCGTGGCCAGTCAACCGCTCTGCCGGACATTAATCACAACCCGGCCGGTCGGCTATACCACGGCGCTTCTTAAGAGCTGGAGGCACTATGAGGTCCTTCCGCTGGATGCCAACAAGCACGCCGATCATATGGAGCAGCTGCTAACGGGCATATTGCCGAACGATAGCGTGGGAATAGCGGACATCCTCTCTTTCGCTTCCGTTGAAATCAAAAAAAGTAAGACCAAAGACCTAGTAACGCGCAGCCCCTTGTTACTCGGATTGTCACTTTCGCTTGCAATCCGGCACATTGCCTTTGGCCAGAGCAAATCTCAGCTTTATGAAAAGCTCTTCGGCATCATCGACAGCATTCCAAGTACACGAAAACCGCCGAATGGCCCATCACACGCGGTGCTGATGAGATTTCTCGATGTGCTCGGCTGGGACATGGTCTTTCATCCGGTCAGCGCCATCGCCGATATAATGAGACGGTGTGCGGCTGTCTTGCAGGCAGACCTTAAACTCGCCCCTCTTCAAGCACTTGATCGATGCGAACGCTGCTCAGAATATTGGCAAAGCGTCGGCATGTTGGAACGCGTCCAACACGCGGGTGACGAGACGCTCGCTTTTGTGCATAAGACATTCGGCGAGTTCGCGGCGGCGCGCTTTCTGGCCTCAATGCCTGCCGCACGACTGGCAGCCGAAGTAGCTGCCATCCTCCACAACGAGTCCGCCAGCGAAGTCATCGGCTTTTCCGGCTCCCTCGGCGCGGCAGAAATCATCTGTGCGGAACTTATGAAGCATTGCGGTAGTCCGCCGGAGGCAATGCGCAACCTGCCTCGGGCGCTCGCACTGCTTGTCGAAGACAACAAGCCTCCAAGCGCCGAACTGCGGCGGCAGGTACTTGCGCTTGCAACGAAGCTCCTGGCGTCTCCTGACCTTGAGACTTCCGATGCGACGGGCATCGCGCTTCTGCCGGTTGCCGAGAAATTCCCAGGTGATGTTGCAGCGGCCGTATTGAGCTTAACCAATCACGAGCGAGTTTGGACCAGGCTAGCGGCATGGGCGGCTTTAGTCACTTGTGGTGAAAAATACTATGACCTTGCGCAGATGCTCGATGCCTTCCAGACCATCCCCCGCGATAGCAGGCGCGGCCTCTCCTCGTCTCTCGGAGGGTATTCGGTACTGAACCGCACGGGTTACGAATTGATGCAGGCATTTGCCCTGACCGCGATGAAGGTAGTGCTCAAACGGCTTGTACCCGGAGAGGCTGAAGCATTTCTCAAGGAAGCGTTTCACAACAACCGCTTGCAATCAATCGGCACCATCCAGAGCGCACATGCCATATTGAAAGCATTTAACAGGAGTTACTCACTCATTGCGGTTCCGACCGACTTTGGGAAGGAGTGGGCCAATCTCGAATTTGATCACAAAACCTACTTCGAGATGAACAACACGGCGTTCACGCGGATGTTTCAGCCGCTTTATCGTGGCTCGAATAAGAACATTCCGGTGGCCGGGCCGCTGTACCAACTTAGTGCGTTGATGGACATGACTGGTGTTTGGGAAATGGCGGGAAGCGACATCTGGGAATGGCGTGACGCATCTCTCCTTGCGGAAGAGGCGGTTGTTATGAGGGCTACCGCTGCCGTGAGCGGGCTCGACCAGGAAGCGCTATCCAATGACGTTGACACGTTTCTTTCGGTTATCGCGGAGCGAACCGATGACAAGATTTCATCCATTTTCGACCGGACAGTCCATGTAGACGCCCCTCCTCTTGATTGGGCGAAGGCAGCTTCGCTGGATATCGATCTTGGGAGCGTGGAACGCGCACTGCATCACGGCTCCGACTGGCTCATACAGCTTGCAGCAAATGTGCTTGACGCCGCCGTTCCCAAAAATGAATTGCCGATCATCGTTCAAAGGCTTCTATCCAGTGGATCGGGTACGACGCTTTGGGCGGCCTGCAATTTGGCGCGCACCCTTGGTGAGGCCGATTGCCTTCGGCTGCTCTATGAGTGTGTGGGGCCACCGATAACCTACGGCTGTGAGTACATTTTCAATGTTCTTAAGGACTGCAACGCGCCACTCGACGGCGATCTTCTGCGCGCCTTGGAATGGGGGCTTTTAGGACCAACTGCAAAGGCGGCGGTGGCGGCAGCGAAGCTGGCGCTGTCCCTCGCAGATCCATCGACAGCTCAGTTACTGCCCGTGTTGAAGAGTGCGTATGCGCACTGGCAGACCCATGAAGAACCCTATCCAGAAAAGGGAGGCGTCGTTCCGGGAAGCCCGCGAAGTGAAATCGTACAGGCGCTGCAAAAGATCGAACCGCTGTCGGACGAGCAGCTCTTTCAGATGAGTTCTGATCCACGATCCGATGTGCGCGGCGTAGTCACGGCGATTGTTCAAGAAAGACTATCCAGCGATCATCGCTTCGCGATGGAATTAATTCGAAAAATTGCGTGCTCGGAATTTCAGACACGACCGTTGATCGACGCGCTCCGGCAGAGAAAGCCGCTCGGAAAAGAGCAAATCGATGCCATTCAGGCGTTGCTAACACACGACAATCCCACGGTGCGATTTTCGGCGCTCGGTGTTCTCGACACCGCTTATCTCGACAACGCTCAGATGCGCACATGGATATCAGCGCTCGAGCGCGATCCAGAAGCTGAGATCAGAGAGCGGGCCGCTCAAATTTCGCATCGCCTCTATCCTCCCGCAATGTGAAATCGTCGGCACCGGCATTCGTCGTGGCTCAACTTGGCGGAACAGTCGCGGCTTAAATTCTCGACTGGAAATACGACGCACCAGGATGGTGTACGTCACTGGGGCGGGGTCGTGAGCACCATGAACGGAAGGCCCAAGCTGGTCGCGGCGCGGTGGCACGTCGCGCCGAGACCAGCTCAGGCCGGACATCGCTTCGTTATTTCCAAAGGCTGCCAGGAGCCTCGCGTCAGCGAGGCGGGACGCGCCGGGTCGCGGCCGGTCGGCGGGTAAAGCCCGCGCGAAGCGGCGCACCCGCAGGAGCGGCTTTAGCCGCGGGACCGAGTGCGACTGACCGGCCATCGCCATTCTCGAATTGGCCGGTCTCGGGTGGCCCGAACCTGAGCCGGAGGGTTGCGGGAACGAGGACGGTCCCGGTTCGCCGTCAGGCGAAATCCGGGGTCCAAGGGGACGGCTATCCCTTTGTCCGGCGTCGCTCAGTAAGGCGAAGATGGATCGCCGGGTGCAAGGGGTGGCGCAAACCCCTCCAAGTCCCCATTCGCATGTTGTGTGCTCAATGCACCAACAACGCGAATTCATACTCAATTAATCAACCGAAAAGCGAGTCCTTGTCGGCACCACGTTGCGTAGCAATGTATAAGTGCTCACATGGTCTGTTTTCTTATTACTGGAGCGGTTCGAGGGTGATGATTTCAGGGACTTGCGTTTGGCTATCTACCATCTGCGCCTCAAGGTAATTGGTCGCGGCCTTGGACGCGCTGCCCGACCCGGCGGCGCAACGCGCCGGTCGGTCGTGGCGGCGGCTGCGTACCGTTCGGGCGAACGTCTCTACGATAGCGCCCAGGGCAAATGGTTCGAGTTCGACAAGCCCGACGTGGTGTTCAAGGAGATCCTCGCACCCGAGGGCGCACCGCCCTGGGTGTTCGAACGGCAAACACTCTGGAACATGGTCGAGCGGGCGGAGAAGCGGGTAGACGCCCAGCTTGCCCGCGAGGTCGAAATCACCCTGCCGCGCGAACTGACGCTGAATCAACAGATCGCGTTGATCACATCGTTTGTACGGGACCAGTTCGTGAGCAAGGGGATGGTGGCGGACGTGGCGATTCATCGCCCATCCGCCTCCGATGGCCTCGAACAGCCTCACGCGCATGTTCTGCTCAGCTTGCGGCGGCTCGATCCTAAGTCCGCGACGGGTTTTTCGGCCAAGAAAGAGCGCGACTGGAACGAGCGCGAGGACGTGGCGCAAGTCGTCGCTGAGGCGCGCAAGTGTTTCAACGATACCGGCCTGCCGCAGCACAAAGCGGCGCTTGAAATGGCCGAAGCACTTTGCAACGCGAACCAATGGCGGGCCGCTTGGTCGGACTATGCAAACCGCGCCTTAGAGCAGGCCGGTTCGGCGGCGCGGATCGATCACCGGACGCTTGAAGCGCAGGGCATCAAACGTCCGGCACAGCCGCATCTCGGCCTCGCCCGCCACGTGGAAAAGGCCTACGAATACCTTCGCGCCCGCATCACCCAATGGGTGGCGGTCAAGAAACGCGCCTCGCTCTATGCGGAGCTGGAGCAGTACCGGCACCGCGACCCGGTGAAGCTCGCGGAATTCGTGCTGCGGCTGACCGACATGGCCGAAGGCATCGCTTCACATTTCAGACGACCAACCCCTATTCCGGAGGTGCCAATTGACAGGTAACGACTTTGATCGTGTGTTCGGCGGAGCGACCGCCGCCCGCCCAGGGTTCACCGAACGGCTCGGCCGCGCCGGCATCCCCGGAGCGGACGGAAGCCTACCGGCAGAAAGCGCCACCGACCCGCGCCAGTACCGCGCTTACGGGTTCCTACCCACCGGCAATGTCGGCGAGACATGCGAGGTAGCGCGGTGGGTTGACGGGACCGATATTCCCGAAGGAATCGAATTTCAATATAGGTTTTTGCTGTCCGTTGCTTATCATGGCGAAACCGAACTTCGCCTGCATCTTCCAGAAGCCATCGTAGTAATCGGCGGCCGTCAATTACGTGAGTTGAGAAAGAAGCTCGCCCGGCGGCAAGTGACCTTCATCCAGCAATGGTCTGAACGTGTCTGGCCTGGTGGGCCAACTTCGGGCGAGGCTGTCGTCGAAAGCATCTTAATTTTAAGGCCCAACTCCGAAACCGAACGAAAATAAGTAAATCTACTTATAATTTCTTTACTCTTTATCAATGCCTCTTTTGAGCGGAAGGCGCTCAATGCAGGAAGAGGCAGCGCACCGTGGGCAGCAAGATTTCTTACCCATCAGCCAAAGCCATAAGTAAAATCCCGCCAGCGAATCAGCAGCCTAGCGGAACCATGGCCGACCTCAAACCCTCCAAGACAAAGTTGAAGTCGAGGCCATCCATCAGTTTGCCCCGCTTGGAAAACTTGAAGATACCAATAGCAGCGAAAGTAGCGAAAGTAACGCTCGCATCGCTCAAAGATGTGAAGACCGTTGCTGTTGCCAACAGACGCGGCTATACTGTTCTGGCCCAACACCAATCACTTCGCGTCGCATTTCAACATACTGCAGACACATCTATCGCCGACAACATCACAGATGAAATTAAGCCAGCTGCTAGCATAGATACATGGCTAGCCCAGCTTGATCAATTCGTCGAAGCCAATCCAGGCAAGCCGGTGTCCGATCTTGGGCGCCGAATAATGCCGGAATTCGTGCGAGCGGCGGCCGAAAAGGCCACCTCCGAAAACCTGATTCCTCCATTGCCGGATAAGGCTCCCGCGCGATGGGTCAGTGACCGCTTAGAGGGCGATACCGTACTCACATTTCTGATCCGCCATTATGGAAAGTACATGCATCAAGAAGACGGCATGACCCAAGCCGATTTGCGACGCCTTGATCCCGCGCTCTATTCGGCTTGGACGTCGTACAAGCACAAGCACCATGGAAAAATTCCGGCAGTCGTGTGCCTTCCGACGGCAAAAGAGCGGAATGACCAGTGGATCAAGCGACTAGATGCGACAAATCCTGACAATGCGTTGCGCCCGAATACAGCAACCCTCAAAGAAGTGACGCGGCTAGCGTCCGCCCTGCAACGCAGACGGAAACAAGGCGATGTAAGTCGTTGATTTTTCGATTTCGAAATTCGCCTTGAATTAACCTTCTAGGCAGAGAGTACCGACCTCAATCGACCGAGGATCGGGAAATGGCCACCCAAAACAAGCCGTTCAGAGGTCTAAACCTCCAGTTCTTCATTGGGCGATTTCTCCTTCTTTTGAAACCCTGGCGCGCGGCGGCTATCGGGATCTTGGCAGGCGTGGCTCTGACACTCGTCATTCTCCAAATCGGTGACAGGCATCGGAGCGAATGCCACCAGCATCGCTTTCAGACGACCATTGCGGAAGTTGATTTTCGGAGCGATTGCCATGAATGAAGGCCAAGCAGGGCTGGCCGCGTTCGTGGCCTTTGAAATTACAGAATCCTTGGTGTTTTCGGCGGCACGCAGCTTCCACATGAAGAAAGTGGACGCGGGACAGTTCGCGTTCGACGCCGGTATCACCGCCGCGTCTCTCGTCGCCACCGCGACATCACTCCTGACGCATGACTTTTGGGGCGCGGTGATCGCGGCCGGTTACATCGGCTTTGCCATCGGCGAACGAAGACGCAAACCGAGGCGGCAGCCAAAAGCGAAATAGCAATCGAAGTTCGTCCTCACACATCAAACAAATTTTCAGAAGGGAGAACACGACGATGAATGCTAAGAAATGGAGCATTTTGGCGGGCGCGGCTGTCGCGACGGTTCTGTGGGGACCGGAAGCGGCCATCGCCGGAGCGATACTCGGCAAACGCCTGCACGACAAGGTGATGAGCGACGCCGAGGAAGAGGCGGACGCGATTCAAGTCAACACACGCCAGCCTTCGGACTGAAACCATGCCGGTGCGCTTTTGGCGTGGCCAAAGCGCACC
>DASXFU010000033.1:0-35456 GCA_036489435.1 Rhizomicrobium sp.
CCGCCGTCCGCGCACGCTGCAACTCACCTGCACCCTCCGCCTCCCCCGCGTCTCCGCGGCTCCGCGTGGGTCCTTCCTGCTAAGCTGCCAGCAGGTTCCTCAGCACGTAGGGCAATATCCCGCCGTTTTCGAAGTAGGCGATTTCGTCGGCGGTGAGGATCATCAGGTGTAACGGGAGTTCGCCCGTGTGGCCGTCGGGGTAGTGGATGGTGGCGGCCACTTTCATCTTCGGCACCAGTTTGCCGGAGAGGCCGGGGATGTCGATGGATTCGCGGCCCGTCAGCGCGAAGTCGTTGCGCGTCTTGCCGGCTTCGAACACGAAGGGTGCGATGCCCATGCCGATCAGGTTGGAGCGGTGGATGCGCTCGAAGCTTTCCGCGATCACGGCGCGCACGCCTTGCAGCTTCGGGCCCTTGGCCGCCCAGTCGCGCGAGGAGCCGGTGCCGTATTCCTTGCCGGCGACGACGACGGTCTGCACGCCTTCCTTCTCATAGGCCATGGCGGCGTCGAAGATCGACATCTCCTGGCCCGACGGATATTTGTCGGAATAGTAGATCGTGTTGCCGCCTTCCTTGCCGCCCATCATCTCGTTGCGGATGCGGATGTTGGCGAAGGTGCCGCGCACCATCACTTCGTGATTGCCGCGCCGCGAGCCGTAGGAGTTGAAATCCTGCTGGCGGATCTGGTGCTCTTCCAGATAGACGCCGGCCGGCGCCGTTGCCTTGATCGAGCCGGCGGGCGAGATGTGGTCGGTGGTGATGGAATCCCCGAACAGCGCCAGGATGCGCGCGCCCGCGATCTCCTTCACCGGATCTGGCTTGAGCTGCATGCCTTCGAAATACGGGGGATGCTTCACATAGGTGGAGCCAATGTCCCACTGATAGGTCTGGCCCGGGCGCACCTTCACCTTGCGCCAGTTCGCATCGCCCTGGAACACATCGGCGTAGCGCTTGCGGAAGCTGGCGGGCGTCACGGCCTTGCGGATGGTCGCGGCGATCTCCTGCGGCGAGGGCCAGATGTCCTTCAGATAGACCGGCTCGTTCTCGCCGTCATAGCCTACCGGCTCCTTGGTGAGGTTGATGTTGATCGAGCCCGCCAGTGCGTACGCCACCACCAGCATGGGGGAGGCGAGATAGTTCGCGCGCACCTGCTGATGCACGCGGCCTTCGAAATTGCGGTTGCCGGAGAGCACGGCGGCGCTGACCAGATCGCCATCCGTCACCGCCTTGGCGATGGGCTCGGGCAGCGGGCCGGAGTTGCCGATGCAGGTGGTGCAGCCGTAACCGACGAGCTCGAAGCCCAGTTTGTTAAGCGGCTTGTCGAGGCCGGATTTGGCGAGATAGTCCGTCACCACCTGACTTCCCGGCGCCAGCGAGGTCTTCACCCACGGGCGTGTCTTGAGGCCACGCTTCACGGCGTTGCGGGCGAGAAGCCCCGCGCCGATCATCACGCTGGGGTTGGAGGTGTTGGTGCAGCTCGTGATCGCCGCGATCACGACATCGCCATGGCCGATGGAATATTCCGTGCCGTCCACCTTCACGCGGCGGTTGGCGTCGTCTTCCTTCTTGAACGTGTCCATCAGCGCCACGGCGAATTCGTTGGCGGCGTTCTCGAGCGACACGCGATCCTGCGGCCGGCGCGGACCGGCCAGGCTCGGCTCGACCGTGTTGAGATCGAGCGACAGCGTGTCGGTGAAGACCGGATCTTCCGACTTCGCGGTGCGGAACAGGCCTTGGGCCTTGGCGTATTTCTCGACGAGGGCCACGCGCGCGGGCTTGCGGCCGGTCGCCTTCAGGTAGCGGATGGTTTCGGCGTCGATGGGGAAGAAGCCGCAGGTCGCGCCATATTCCGGCGCCATGTTGGCGATGGTGGCGCGGTCTTCGAGCGTCATCTCGTCGAGACCGGGTCCGTAGAACTCCACGAACTTGCCGACCACGCCCTTCTTGCGCAGCATCTGCGTCACGGTGAGCACGAGATCGGTGGCGGTGACTCCCGCGCGCAATTTGCCCTCGACGCGGAAGCCGATCACTTCGGGGATCAGCATGGAGATGGGCTGGCCCAGCATGGCCGCCTCCGCCTCGATGCCGCCCACGCCCCAGCCCAACACCGAAAGGCCGTTGATCATGGTGGTGTGGCTGTCGGTGCCGACCAGCGTGTCGGGGAAGGCATATTCGACGGTCTTCTTGCCTTCCTTGATCTTGCGCGTCCAAACCGTCTGGCCGAGATATTCCAGATTGACTTGGTGGCAGATGCCGGTGCCCGGCGGCACCACGCGGAAATTCGCGAAGGCCTGCTGGCCCCAGCGCAGGAAGGAATAGCGCTCGCCATTGCGCTCATATTCGATGGCAACGTTCTTCTTGAAGGAGTCCCGCTTGCCGAAATTGTCGACCATCACGGAATGGTCGATGACGAGGTCCACCTCGGCCAGCGGATTGATCTTCTCCGGATCGCCGCCCATGTCCTTCATCGCGTCGCGCATCGCGGCCAGATCGACCACGGCCGGCACGCCGGTCAGGTCCTGCATCAGCACGCGGGCGGGGCGGAAGGCGATCTCGCGGTCGGATTTCTTGTTCTTGATCCAGGCGGCGATGGCCTTGATGTCATCGGCGACGACGGATTGGCCGTTCTCGTGGCGGAGCAGGTTCTCCAGCAGCACCTTCATCGAATAGGGCAATCGCGAAATGCCTTTCAGCCCGTTCTTCTCGGCGGATGTCAGGCTGTAATAGCCATAGGTCTTGCCGCCCACGGTGAGGGTCTTTTTCGCTTTGAAGGTATTGGGATTGGCCACTGGGATCGCCTCTTGATGATGAAGGATACGGCGCCGGAGTCGCGCGTGGTTTAATAAGGTTGGACTACAAAGCCAAGGGAGAAAGCGGAGATGCCCGACGTCAGGACTGTGCATGTGGCGCGTAAAGGACCCGTGACCATTGTGACGATCGACCGCCCCGCCGCGCGCAATGCGGTGGACAGGCCGACGGCGGATGCCCTCGTGGAAGTCTTCCTGGCGTTCGAGCGTGACGAAAACGCTTATGTAGCGGTGCTTTGTGGCGCGGGCGGCAATTTCTGCGCGGGCGCGGACCTCAAGGGTGTGGCGGACGGACGCGGCAATCTAATCCGCAACCCGCAAGTGGAGAATGTCGATTTGCTCGCCACGGATGCGCCCATGGGGCCCACGCGGATGCGGCTCTCCAAGCCGGTGATCGCGGCGGTCTCGGGCTATGCGGTCGCGGGTGGGCTGGAGCTGGCTTTGTGGTGTGATCTGCGGGTTGTGGAGGAGGACGCCGTGTTCGGTGTGTTCTGCCGCCGCTGGGGTGTGCCATTGATCGACGGCGGCACGGTGCGGTTGCCGCGCCTGATCGGCCAGTCCCGCGCTCTGGACATGATCCTCACCGGCCGGGCGGTGGGCGCCGCCGAAGCGCTCGCCATGGGCCTCGCCAACCGCGTGGTGCCCAAGGGCGAGGCGCCGGCTGCGGCGGAAGCCCTCGCGCTGGACCTCGCGAAATTCCCGCAGATATGCATGCGCGGCGACAGATTATCCGTATACGAACAATTCGATCTCGCTTATCCACAGGCCATGGCCAATGAGTTCACCTATGGCCGGGCCACGCTGGCGTCCGGCGAATCGCAATCCGGCGCCGCCCGCTTCGCCGCCGGAAAGGGACGCGGCGGAAAGTTTGAGTAAAAACCGCCCTCCCCTTGAGGGAGGGCCGATAATTTGCGCAGCAAATTTCGGGGAGGGGGTTCTTCGTTGCCGCAGTCTCCCCCCTCCCCGAAAAATCCTTCGGATTTGTCGGCCCTCCCTCAAGGGGAGGGCGGTTATGCTGTTTCCTTATTCTTGCCCCATTCGCCGGGGATAACGGTGAGGCCTGAGGGGGCAGTGCTCGGACGCGAGCGCAAACAAAGAGACAGAATGCCTATGGTAAGGCCGATCCTTGCTGTCGCCGCTTGCGCGGCGATCGCGCTTGCGTCCTGGACGTTCGCGTCCTTGACCGAAGGATCGTGGGCGCCAGCCATCGCGCAGGACAGCCCCGGCCAGCGCCTCTCCCTCGACAAGCTGGCCGATATCCAGGCCGGTACCTACGTCGCCGGCGACAATCTGAAGTTCGTCCTCATCCCCGTGAATGGTGATTTCCTGCTGCGCCTGCAGGATTCGCCGGAGATCTTCGTGCTCTACGCCGATCACGGTTCGCTGGGCGGGCGCATCCTCAAATATGATTCCGACGAAACGGCGCTGGTCGTGGCGGTGTGGGGCGGCATGACGCTCTATACCGACGCGCAGCCAGGCGGGCTTCCCGTCGTGCGCGTCGGCGATACGCCGATGATCTCGCCGCCGCTGATCGGTCCCGGCGAAACACAGAACCAGGTGAACGACGAAGCCCGCCGCCTTAACGCGCGGGGCCTGCAGATCGCGTTCAACGTGGATTGGAACAGCTTCAATAGCCCGCTTGGCCGTGCCTATGCCTTCAACGCCGTGCTGAACGCGGGCCGCGGGCTCGAACGCTACGCGTATTCACGGAGCGGCCACGACATGCTGGCGCGCCGCATCGATTCCGTCGCTGCCGTCGCCACCGGCGGCCGCCCCAGCTTCGCCCTCAACGGCCGCACCCTGGTCGTCTTCTTCAACACAGGCCGCGGCTTCGCGGGCTGCGCCTCGTCGCGCCTGTTGGTGCAATGGCTGGAAGAACAGTTCGGGCAGAAGCGCTAAGCGCGCTTCGCCAACTCAAATCCCGCAAACTCGAATCCCGGCGCGACGGTGCAGCCCACCAGCGTGTAAGCGCCGAGCGTGCGCGCGGATTGCCAGACGCCGGCGGGGACGACGATTTGCGGGCGTTGTTTCTTGATAAGATCGATGCCCAACACATGCCGTTTGCCCGCGATCTTCAGCTCCAGCGGCGCGCCGGCGTGGAAGTGCCAGACTTCTGCAGCGTCGACGCGATGCAATGCGGAATACTCGCCGCGCTTGAGCAGGAAGTAGATGGCGGTGGAATACGCGCGGCCCTTTATGCCTCGCGAGTCCCGAAAGGTTTCGCGATACCAGCCGCCTTCGGGATGCGGCTTCAGCTTCAGCCGCGCGATGATGTCGTCCGCTTTCATAGCAGGATGTTCCGTGCGCCGCGGCCGATCAAAGTCTTGAGGCCGAGTGCTACGGAGCGCGCGTCTTCCAGCGCATCATGCTCGCGGCCTTCGAATTCGGCGCCGCACAATCGCGCCACGTCGCAGGCGTGGAAGCCGCGCGGGTCGATTCCGTTTTCGACCAGGAGCGGAACGGCGTTGACATAGCGTGGCAGCGCGGGCGCATCGGCGATGCCGTAGAGGCTGAGGTTTTCGAGCAATACGAGATCGTCCCGCCCGAAGGCGCAGAGGGGGCCATCACCCGCGAAGTCCACGAAGACGCGGTAGGCATCGAAGAAATCCATGCCGCGTTCCGCGACGGCTGCGTTGGTCACGCCGGTCAGCGCCACCAGATAGTCCGACAGGATGGGATTGATGCGCGGCTTCACCAGCAGGTTGAGGGTGTCCGTCACCTCCAGGTTTTCCAGCTTCACGGCGCCGATCTGCACCACCTCGCGGAATTGGCCCGGGTCGAGCCATTGGCGGGCCATCGAGCCCTGCCACGCGGTGAATTCGAGGTCGAAGACGATGGCCATGGATACCGAATCTGTGGACAGGTTGGACGGACGGGAACCGAATCGGGGGATGGGCGTCGTTAAGGCATTCTTAACGCTCCCAGCCGAGCGTATCCAAGCGAAGTTCCCGCGAGGTTCCCATGGCGGCCAATCCTACTGAATTCCGGCCTGCGAAGGTCACGACACCGGCGTCTCCTGCGTCTTCGTCCACGCCCTCTTCGTCCATGCCCTCTTCGTCCATGAAAGAGCGGCGGGAAAATCCGCGCATCCGCGTGGCGCAACTGGCCCGCCTGCATGAAGAGGCGGTCGAGACGGCCATGCTCGCCAATTTGCTTGGCCGCGTACCGTCGGTATTGCTGGCCTTGTCGCTCTGCTCGCTGGTGGCGGCCATTCTGGGCACCATGCCGGTGACAGAGATCGCCGTCTGGTTCGTGCTGATGCTGGGTGGGATGGCGGCTTTGTGGCGCGCCTGGTCCCGCGCCGATGCGCAGCCTTTCGAGCTTCCCGGCCTGCGGGCTTTCTCGTCCGACCTTTCGGCCACCATGCTCTATGCGGGCTTCGCCTGGGGCTCGGGCGCGGTCTTGGTGCTGCCGTCGGCCGCCGTCTTCTTCGCGATGATCCCGGCCGTGCTGATCGCGGTTCTGCTGCGGGCCTGGAAGCCTGCGATTCTGTTTGTCGCCCCCGCGGCGGGCATGGCGGCCTTCTCGGCTCTTTTGCGGCCCACGGGCGGGCTGACCGATGCCGTGCTGGTGGTGGCCGGTTGCAGCGCCATCGCGGCCCTAAGCTATTGGTCGGAAAGGCTTTCCGGCCGTATGATCCAGATGACGGCACTTCCGGCCCTGGTACGTTGAAATATTATTTTTCTGGCTTCCGATAGTTATGACGCGGCGTTAGGTTCCGGCCGCAAACGCCCCCGGGACATTCATGACACCTGAAGCAGCGCGCATCGCAGACCCAGCTGATGCGGCGGTTGTCGCCCATGACGACGAAGCCAAGGCCACGGCCGCTCTCAACCAAGCCGTCTCGCTCCTGAAAGCTCCGGACCAGGCGAAGTTCTTCGCCGATTTCTATCGCGGCGCGCCACCGGAAGACGTCACCCGCTACAAGCCGGAATCGCTGGCCGCGCTGGCGAGCCTCGTTTTTGAGCACGCCGCCACGCGCAAGCCGGGCGAAACGCTTGTCGATCTGTTCGACATGAATGCGCAAGGGCGCAGCCACGCCAGCACCGAAAGCGTGCTCGTCGCCATCAACGACGACATGCCGTTCCTGTTCGACTCCCTGATCGCGGAATTGGGCGTGCAGGGCGTGCGCGTGCACGCGCTGTTCCATCCCATCATGGAAGTGACGCGCGATGCTTCCGGCGCGCGCGGCGACACGGGGACGAAAGCGCGCGAGAGCGTCATCGTGCTGGTGCTCGATCCGCTGCTGGGCGAGGGCCGCCGCGAGGCGCTGATCCAGGGCGCCAAGAACGTTTTCGTGCAAGTGCGCCAGGCCGTGCACGACTGGCAGAAGATGCAGGACGCGCTGAAAGAAACCATTGCCGGTTTGCGCGCCAGTCCGCCGCCCGTCTCGAAGGAAGAGCTTGATGAAAGCATCGCGTTCCTGAGCTGGCTGGGCGACAACCATTTTACGTTCCTTGGTGCACGCGACTACGCCTATACGGATTCCGACGGCGGCAGCCTCGCCCCCATCGATGAGACAGGATTGGGCGTGCTGGCCGACACCGATGCGCGCGTCATCCGCCGCGGCAACGATCGCGCACGGCTGACGCCCGAAGTGCGCGCCTTCCTCACCCAGCCGCAGCCCATCATCATCACCAAGTCCAACGAGCGCAGCCTCGTGCACCGCCGCGTGCACATGGATTATATCGGCGTGAAGATCTTTGGCCGCGACGGCATGCTGACCGGCGAGCGCCGCTTCGTGGGCTTATTCACGTCGGGCGCCTATTCGCGCCGTCCCAGCGAAATCCCGCTGCTGCGCCACAAGGTGGACAACGTCACCGCACGCGCCAATCTTCCCGCCAACAGCCATGATGCCAAGGCGCTGTCGCATATTCTGGACACCTATCCGCGCGACGAACTGTTCCAGGTGGACGAGGACGAGCTCTTCGCCACCGCCATGGGAATCCTGCGCCTCGGTGAACGCCCCAAAGTGCGCGTCTTCCTGCGCTTCGACCGGTTCGACCGGTTCGTCTCCGCGCTGGTCTATGTGCCGCGCGACCGTTACGACACCGCCGCGCGCGAACGCATCCACCAGATACTGGCCAAGGCCTTCGACGGCCGCGAATCCGCCGCCACGCCGACCTTGGACGAGTCGCTGCTGGCCCGCGTGCATTTCATCATCGGCCGCGCCGAGGGCGAACGCCCGCATGCCGATGTGCACGTGCTGGAAGCCGAAATCCGCGATGCCATCCGCACATGGGACGACGGCTTCTCCGCCGCGCTGGTGAAGGAGCATGGCGAGACGGCGGGGCTCAATCTGCATCACCGCCATGGGACCGCGTTCCCCGCGCGTTATCGCGACGCCTTCACGCCGGAAGAAGCGGTGCGCGATCTGGCCGAACTCGAAGGCCTCAACGAATCCGAAAACGCCCTGCAGGCGCGCGTCTATCGCCACTTGACCGATGCGCACAGCACCTTGCGCTTGAAGCTCTACGGCTTGGGTAGCGCGCCGCCGCTGTCGACATTGCTGCCGGTGCTGGAGAATCTCGGCTTCAAGGTGATCGCGGAGGATCATTATCCGGTGTCGCTGGCGAGCGATGACGGCTGGTCGGGCGAAGCCTCCGTGCTCGACTTCCTGATGGAGCGCGCCGACGGCGCCGCCGCCGATCTCGACGACATCAAGGAACCGTTCGAGGACGCCTTTCACGCGGTGGTAGCCGACGAAGCAGAGAGCGACGGCTTCAACAAGCTGGTGGTGGGCGCGGGGCTTTCCTGGCGCGACGTGACGATCCTGCGCGCGGCGGCGAAATATCTGCGGCAGGCGGGTTTCTCTTTCAGCCAGGACTATATCGAGCAGGCGCTGTCACGGAATCCCGACATCGCGGAATTGCTGATCGAACTCTTCCTGGCCGAAAACGATCCGCAAGCGAGCGGGCGCGAAGAGCGCGCCAAGACCCTGCGCGGGCGTATCGATGCCGCGCTGGTGGACGTGCCCAGCGCCGATGACGACCGCATCATCCGCCGCTTGCGCAACGTGATCGATTGCACCTTGCGCACCAATTTCTTCCAGCACGACGCGAAGGGCGCGGCGAAAACCTATCTCGCCATCAAGCTCGATTCCCAGAAGCTGGAGGAACTGCCGTCGCCCCGTCCGCTGGTGGAGATCTTCGTCTATTCGCCGATGGTGGAGGGCGTGCACTTGCGCTTCGGCCGCGTGGCGCGCGGCGGCATCCGCTGGTCCGACCGGCGCGAGGATTTCCGCACCGAGGTGCTGGGTTTGGTGAAGGCGCAGCAGGTGAAGAACGCCGTCATCGTGCCGGTGGGCTCGAAGGGCGGCTTCTATCCCAAGCGCATGCCAGTCAACCCGACGCGCGAAGAATCCATGGCAACCGGCATCGCCGCCTACAAATGCTTCATCGGCGCACTGCTGGATCTCACGGACAATCTGCATACGGACGGTTCCATCGTGCCGCCCAGGGATGTCGTGCGCCAGGACGGCGACGATCCCTATCTCGTGGTCGCCGCCGACAAGGGCACGGCCACGTTCTCCGACATCGCCAATGAGATCGCCGAAAGCCGCGGCTTCTGGCTGGGCGATGCCTTTGCGAGCGGCGGTAGCCACGGCTACGACCACAAGAAGATGGGCATCACCGCCAAGGGCGCGTGGGAAGCGGTGAAGCGCCACTTCCGCGAACTCGGCCGCGACATCCAGAACGAACCGTTCACCTGCATCGGCGTGGGCGACATGTCGGGCGACGTGTTCGGCAACGGCATGCTGCTGTCGAAATGCACCAAGCTCGTCGCTGCGTTCGATCACCGCCACATCTTCATCGATCCCGAGCCCGATCCCGCAAAAAGCTGGGACGAGCGCAAGCGCATGTTCGACCTGCCCCGCTCGAGCTGGGCGGACTATGACAAAACCCTGATCTCCAAGGGCGGCGGCATCTTCTCCCGCACGGTCAAGGAAATCCCGCTCTCGCCCGAGATGAAGGCGTTGACCGGCCTCACCAAGGATCGCGCCACGCCGCCGGAACTGATGAAGGCGCTACTGAAGGCGGATGCGGATTTGTTGTGGTTCGGCGGTATCGGCACCTACATCAAGGCCGCGTCGCAGAGTCAGGCCGAAGCCGGCGACCGCGCCAATGACGCCATCCGCGTCAACGGCGCGGAAGTGAAAGCCAAGGTGGTGGGCGAGGGCGCCAATCTCGGCGTCACCCAACTGGGCCGCATCGAATATGCGTTGAAGGGCGGCCGCATCAACACCGACGCCATCGACAATTCCGCCGGCGTAGATACATCGGACCACGAGGTGAATCTCAAGATCCTGCTGAGCGGCCCGCTCCGTCGCGGCGAGCTCCCGGGTGCGGCGCGCGACACGCTGCTCGAGTCGATGACCGACGATGTCGCCGCGCACGTTCTGGCCGACAATTACAACCAGACGCTTGCGCTCTCGGTGGCCGAGGCGCGCGGGTTGAAGGATATCGACAGCCAGGGCCGCTTCATCCGCGACTTGGAGCGTCGCGGCAAGCTCGACCGCGCGGTGGAATTCCTCCCATCCGACGAAGACCTGCGCAAACGCGTGCAGGAAGGCCGCGGCCTGACGCGCCCCGAACTGGCCGTGCTGCTCGCTTATGCCAAGCTCGATCTCGATTCCGAGATAGCGGCCAGCGACTTGCCGGACGATCCCTATTTCGCCTCCGAACTCGCGGGCTACTTTCCGCCTGCCGCCGTGGCGCGTTTCCCGGGCGAGCTCGGCCAGCATCGCCTGCGCCGCGAGATCGTGGCCACGGTGCTCGCCAACAAGATCGTCAATCTCGCGGGCCCCGTCTTCGTGCACCGCATGAAGGAAGTGTCCAGCGCACCGGCCAGCCGCGTCGCACGCGCTTTTGCCGTTGCCGACGGCGCGTTCGGCCTCTCCGCGATCAAGGCGCGTATCGACAGGCTCGACGGCAAGGTGCACGCCGAAGTGCAGACGGAGATGTATACCGACATCGCCGACCAGCTCCGCCGTCTCGGGTTGTGGTTCCTCACCAACGTGCCGGCGCAAGCCGATCTCGGCGAGACGGTGGCGCGCTATCGTGCCGGCGTGGAGCAATTGCGCGGCACCTATTCCTCGCTGGTGTCGCAATACGAGCTCGACGACCGCATGGCCTATGTCAACGCCCTGATGGAGAAGGGCGTGCCGGAGGATATCGCGCATGACGTGGCGGCGCTGCCTCTCTGGACCACGGCGCCCGAGATCGTGCAGCTCGCGCATGCCCGAGATCTCGATGTCGATCTGGTGGCGGGGGCCTATTTCTCCGTGGGCGCGATCATCGGGCTGGATCGCTTGCGCGGCCTCGCCTCGCGCATCGCGGCGAACGAACATTGGGACCGCCTCGCCATCCGCCGCATCGTCGACGATCTCTATGCCGGCCAGCGCGCGCTGACCCAGCAGGTGCTCACCGGTTTCGAAGGCGACAAGATGGACCGCACTCGTGCCGATGGCGCCAAGGCCGCCGACGCCTGGGCCGAGGAACGCGCCGATCTGTTGTCACGGACGAAGAGCTTCCTCGACGAGCTGGAACGCACCGGCGATTTGTCGATCGCGAAGCTCACCCTGGCGAACAGCCAGATCCACGAGTTGGCGGCAGGACATTAGGCAATACCGCCCTCCCCTTGAGGGAGGGCCGATAAAACGCGAAGCGTTTTTCGGGGAGGGGTCCGTGCGCTGACCCCTCCCCGAAATTTGCTTCGCTTCGCTCATGCAAATTGTCGGCCCTCCCTCAAGGGGAGGGCGGTTTTCTTTGCTCCTCCGCCCGCCTCGGAATCTCCACCGCGAACACCCAGGCATAGCCGACGGCCGGGTATACGCAGGCGATGATCCCTGGCACCAGCAGATAGAGCGCGCCATGCCAGCCCACGATGAGCGCGATACCGCTGGCCACCGGGAACAGCGTTCCGCAAAACAGCAGCGCCGTGCGGAACAGGCGCGGGAAGCCGCCGCCGAGCACGGTGGAGTTTTCGTCTTCCGGGAAATTTCGCGCGAAGGCGGAGATGCCGGTGAGCATGGCGAGGCCGAGTACCGCGAACTCCGCGCCCAGCACCCAGGGCGGTTGCCCGGGCACCAGGCCGAGCAGCCCCAGGATCAGGATTTCCAATTGCAGGAACAGCGCCGCGAAGGCGCGCGAGAGATAGCCGCGCGCGGCCAGCACATGGCCGAGGCTGATGGTGAGGCCGACGAAGAGAAGGCCGGCGAGCGTGGCGCCGATCTGGGCGGTGACTCCGAAGAATCCCGCCCAGACCGAAATATCCGCCGCGCTCATCGCCCCATCCTACAGATGAGTTATCGAGGCGCCATACGAATCGCGCCGTCGAGGCGGACGCATTCGCCGTTGAAGTAGCTGTTGGTGATCATCTGCAGCGCGAGGCTCGCATATTCCGGCGGGTTGCCCAGGCGCGGTGGGAACGGCACCTGCGCGCCCAGCGCCTGCTTCACGGCCTCGGGTGCCGCGGCCAGAAGCGGGGTGTTGAACAGGCCCGGCATGATGGTGTTGCAGCGGATGCCTTCCTGCGCGAGATCGCGGGCGACGACGAGCGTCACGCCGTTGATGCCGGCCTTGGAGGCCGTATAGGCCGCCTGGCCGATCTGACCGTCCTGCGCGGCGACGGAAGCCGTGTTGACGATGGCGCCGCGTTCGCCGCCGGGCAGCGGATCGAGCGTCAGCATGCCGGCCGCGCTCATCGCGATGCAGCGGAAAGTGCCGACGAGATTGATCTGGATGATGCGGTCGAAATCCTTCGCCTGGAAGAATTTGATCTCGCCCGTCTTCTTGTCGCGGCTGGCGGTCTTGGCGGCGTTACCGGTGCCGGCGCAATTCACGAGGACGCGCTCCTGCCCGTTGGCGGCGCGCGCCTTCTTGAAGCCTTCCGCGACGCTCTCGTCATTGGTGACGTTCACTTCGCAGAACACACCGCCCACTTCGGCGGCGACCTTCTCGCCTTTTTCTTTCTGCATGTCGAAGATCGCGATCTTCACGCCCTGCTTCGCGAGCGCGCGCACGGTGGCTTCGCCGAGGCCCGACGCGCCGCCCGTGACGATGGCGGAGATGTCCGAATTGAGTTCCATTTTGTATTCCTTCCCTGAAGAGCCCTGAATTTCGTTGCGGCGTGTTTTAGACCGTGCGCGCCAGCCTCGCAAAGGCTGACGCAAGGTCAATCCTGCAGCACCATCTGCGTCTGGGTGACGATGGCGACGAGCTTGCCGTCCTCGCGGGTGATCCGCGTCTGCCACACCGAACTCCTCCGTCCGATATGGACGGGCAGCGATTCCGCCGTCACGACCGTGCCGACCTTGGCGGGTGCGATGAAATTGGTCTTGCTCTCGATGGTCGTGGTGGCGGCGCCTTCGGGCAGGTTGAGATAGGCACCCGTCGCGCCCAGCGTATCGGCGAAACCCATGATCGTGCCGCCATGAATGGTGTTCCAGCCGGTGCAGAGGTCCGGCCGCACCAGCAACCGGCCCAGCACGCGCTCTTTGCTCGCTTCCACGATCTCCACGCCCAGGAGTTTGGCCAGCGGTTGCCCGCCACTGAGGTTTTCATTTTCGTCCATGATCGTTCCCTTTGCAGATCGCATCGCGCGGCGCGATACTGGCGCAATGACGGCCCAAACAGAACTCCCCGATCCCACGGCTCCGCAATTGCCCGCGGTGATGGAGCGCTATGAGCGCATCATCGAGCGGGATTTCTGGGAGAAGCTGCTGAGGCTGGCTGGCCGCGTGCCCTTCGCGGAGGAACTGGCTGCCTCCTATTACTGCGTCGCCGATCCCACTACGCCTCTGCGGGTGAAGGGCATATTGCTGGCCGCGCTGGCCTACTTCGTCATGCCCTTCGATGCGATCCCGGACTTCCTGCCCATCATCGGCTTCTCCGACGACGCGGCCGTGATGGCGCTCGCATTCCGCATGGTGTCGAAAAGCGTGAAGGAGCGGCACTTCAAGGCCGCCCGCGCGCGGCTCGGCATTTTGGAGCCCGTCGCGTGAGTTACGCGGCCGTCGAGAAACACTGCATGGCATTGCCCGGCGTGACCGTGCATCAGCCCTGGGGCGACAGCCGCGTCTTCAAGGTCGGTGGCAAGATGTTCGCGATGATCCCGCTGGAAGGAAAGAAGGCCAACGGCGTCTGGTTCAAGGCCGGCGAAACCAGCATGCGCATCCTGGTCGAGATCGACGGCATCCATCCCTGCCCCTATCTCGCTCGCGCCAAATGGGTCGCGATGGACGATCTGAAACCGCTCAGGCCCGCCGAGCTGCGTGGATACCTGACGCGCGCGCATGCCATCGTGGCTTCCGGCCTGCCGAAGAAGACCCGCGAGAAACTCGGCATCGCAGCCGTGATGGAAGACAATCCGTTTTTGTGAGCGGCTGATACTCCATCTCATCCGTCATGGCCGGGCCGCGCGGCTTCGCCGTGCATTTGTGGTTTGGCGTGCGAAGCACGCCGGGCCGGCCATCCATAAACACGGTCTCACCGGAGAGACTCTGGAATATGGGTGGCCGGGACAAGCCCGGCCATGACGGTGGTTGTTGTTGAGGGAACACCTACGAGAGCGAACGAACTCAGCGCACCACGCTCAGTTTCGCGGGCGGGCGTTCGGCGCCGGCAGGCGCGCCGATGAATTCGATGGCGATGCCGCTCTCGTGATGACGCACGATGCGCCCCGCCATCTGGCCGATGAGGACGGTCTCGCCCAGCGGCGGGCGGGATTCGGTTTTCAGCGAGACGCCGGAGAGCGACAAGTCGAGCACTTCGCAGCCCACCACGTCGCCGTTCGCGCGGGTGAATTTGGCGAGGCCCTTGGTCGGCTCGCGGTCGTGACGGCGCAGCACCGACTCGTCCACCGTGTCGCGGTTCATGTGCAGGGTGAGCTGCTCGGCGATGCGCTCGCGCTTGTGGGCGGAGCAGACGAATTTGACGCCGAAATTGCCGTCGGCGGGGCGGGCGACCGTGCCCTCGATACGGCCGAAGCCGTCGATATAGAGGACGATCTGGCTGTCGGCGGCCGGGATGAAATCGCTGACCACCTGGGCACCGCCAGGTGAAAGATCTGTCACGCGGCAGAGCGCCTCGTGCTCCTCGGCCGGCACGAAGAGGCGGCCCGCCAGGTCCACGCGTACGCGGCGATGCCGGCGCCTCTCGGCCCTGGCCTCCGCAACCACGCGCTCCCGTTCATTGTTCATCAACAGCCCCAAACCCGGTGCGAGCACCGGCCTTCGGCCCTCGAATATTGCCGCAATTGCCATTTGTAAGCCCCTGAGGGTCAACGCAAGGTTACCGGCAAGACAGTTAAGGAAGCTTATTTTGCCCATTTGCGGGAGGGCCTTGCACCGCGCTATAGGAGCGGACTGTTTCGTCCCGCCGGAGATTCTCCCCCCATGGCTTCTGTCTCGAAATCGAACCTGATCCGGCTCATCCCGGCCTTGGGCCTGATCGCCACATTGGCGGCCTGCGGCTCGACCACCATCTCCGAAGAGCTCGACGCGGTGACGCCGACCGGCTCGCCCTTCTCGCAGGCGCAGTTCAAGGACTATTCCTTCCTCGCCCGTTCCTTCGGCGATGCGGCTGAGAATTCCACCTCGTCGGCTTTCGACTCCGACTCTTCCATGTCGCTCACCGGAACGAGCAGCGATGTCTCCGACCTGGCAGGTGTCTACGCCGCCAAGGCGCTCGCCGCCGCCAAGGGCGACGAAGTGCTGCCCGAGACGCCGCCCGACGCCGATGCGGATGCGGATGCCGCCCGCCTGCGCTTGCTGCGCGGCTTGGAAGAAGGCCGCGCCAAGGCGCCGGTCGATGCCGCCCGCGCGCAAGCCGATTTCGATTGCTGGATCCTGAACGGCCATGTCGACAGCCAGCACGCCGCGGCCGAGGCCTGCCACCGCTCCTTCGGCGCTTCCATGGCGCGCCTGGAAAGCGACCTCAACCCGGCACCGGCGCCAGCGCCCACACCGGCTCCTGTCGCGTCGGCGCCCATGGCCCCCGCCGCCAACTACACCGTCTATTTCGACTGGGATTCCTGGACGCTGACGGCGGAAGACCTCACCACCATCACCGAGGCGATCAACGCCGCCCGCGCCGGCCAGCAGTCGCACATCATCGTGGTCGGCCACACCGACACGTCGGGCTCCGCCGGCTTCAACCAGGGCCTCTCGGTGCGCCGCGCCGAAGTGGTGAAGGAAGTGCTGGTGCAGATGGGCGCGCGTCCTGAAGCGATCCAGACCTCCGGCGTCGGCGAGGGCGATCTCGCGGTGCAGACCGGCGACGGCGTCAAGGAAGCCAAGAACCGCCGCACGGTGATCACGCTGCAGCCGTAAGGCTCAAGACCTGAACGCAAAACGCCTTGGCCGGGGAAATTCCCGACCATGGCGTTTTCGTTTGCCGCGAAGCTCAGGTGAAGTTCGCCGTCGTGAAGGCGAGGTTGGTCACGTTGGTGAGTTCGATCACATAGTCCTGGCCCGCCTGGTAGCCGGCCATGCCGTTGGCGTCGATGATCAGGAAGTGATCGCCCGCCAGGGTGCCGGCGTTGGGCGTGAACACCAGCGCATGATTGGCGCCGAGCTCCGTCGCGCCCACCGCGGCAGCGAGGTCGCTGTCGAAGCTGGCCGTCGATAGCGCACCGGCATTGACCGCCGTGTTCACTCCCGCGACGGTGACGGGCGTGCTGAAGAAGTCTTTCGTCACGTCGAAGCCGGACACGGTGTCGTGGACCGTGCTCGTGGAGTCCGAGACGGCGTTGTAGGTGAGGATGTCACGGCCTTTGCCGGTGGTGATGAGGTCGGCGCCCGGGCCGCCGGTGAAGTAGTTGTTGTTCTTGCCGCCGGTGAAGACGTCGTCGCCTGCCGAGCCGGTGACGTGGTTGCTGAGGACGCTGCCCACAATGTTGAAGGCGCCGGCCGTTTCCGCCCCGCCGTTGAAGTCGCTGTCGGTGAAGTTGCCTGGTGCAGACAGGATGATCGTCATCATCTGGCCCGGGGCCACGATATTGGAGGTGATGACGAGGGAACCGGTATAATCCCCGGTCAGCGTTTCCACGTTTTGAATCATTGCCGATGAGATATCCACAAAGGCGGTGTGTGTGGTGTCGTCGAGGACGAGGGTGTCGTTGCCGCTGCCGCCGTTGACGGCGTAACTCGAATTCAGCAATCCCAGCGTGATGACATCGTCCCCGCCCTCGCCATTGACGCTCGCGGCGTTGACGCCGTTGGTGAGCGTGATCTGGTCCTGGTTGGCGCCGCCCAGGATCGTGACGTGGCCTGCATCGGCCATGAAGACGACATGGCCGCCGATGGCGCTGCAATCCAGCGTGATCGTGTCGGTTGCGAGCATGTTGGAACTCTGCGACGTGAAGGTGCCGCCGTCGCCCGCGATGCCTGCGTTGAGCGTGATGTCGTAGCTGTGCTTGCGGGTGAAGGTGAGGCTGTCGCTCTCATCCGCCGCGTTGAGCGTGACGCCGGCGGAGTAGTCGCCGTTCAGCGCGATGTTGGCGTTCTCCACCACGTCTGCACCCGTGAAGGTCGCGCCGTACTGCACCGTGCCGGCATCCGTGCCGGCATCCGTGCCGGCGTTGGAGTAGTTGCTCAGGATCACCGTGTCATCGCCGCCACCGTGGCTGAGGTCGATCTGCGTGGCGTTGCTGCCGGTGAAGCTGGAAAGGTCGAGATTGATGTCGTTGACGCCGGAACCGCCGGTGATCGCGATGTCAGTATTGTTCGCGACGGTATCGTACAGCGTGACGCCGCCGGTAACGGCCGAGGCGTCGAAGCTGAAATCCTTGACCGTGTTGGAAGCGCCGGTGTGTCCCGGCGCCATGGTGATGTCGTAGTCGTGGCCTGCATCGAGGATGAAGTTGGTGATCTCCTTGATGGAGCTGGAGATGTTCACACCGCCCGAGAAATCGCCGTTGAACACGACGGTGTCGTTGCCGGTGCCACCGCTGATGGCGCTGCCCGCGGCCCAGTTTGAGAGGGTGAAGGTGTCGTCGCCATCGCCGCCGGAGAGCGAGTTGACGCCGGTGCCGCCGGTGATGAAGTCGCCGCCGTCATTGCCGGTCAGCGTCGATTTGCCCGTCGTGCCGCCGATCAGCGTGTCGTTTCCCGCGCCGCCCACCAGATGGATGGTGCCGGCGACGGCAGAGGCGTCGAGTGTCACGTAGTTTCCTGCAGCCAGGCCCGCGCCGCTCAGCACCACCGATTGCCCGGCGGTGTCGGTGGCGGCATTGAGCGTCAGCACATAGCTGTGGCCGATGGTGAGGCTCACCGCTTCCACATTGGTCATGGTCGCGGCGCCGAAGATGACGCCGGCGGAATAGTCGCCGTTGAGCGTGACCTTGTCGCTGCCCGCGCCGCCGTCGATGGAATCCGCGGCGGTGAGCCCGCCCTGAAACGCGATGTAGTCGTTGCCCGCACCGCCCTGCACCGTGTCATCGCCGCCCTGGCCCATGCTGAAGGTGTCATCGCCGCCAAGGCCCAGCAGCACATCGTTACCGGTGCCGCCGGTCAGCCTGTCGTTGCCGGAAAACAGCGCCGTCTCAAGGCCGCCAAAATTGTTCGCGTCAACATAAGTCATGAAGTCCGGGGCTGCGATCGATATGCCGGTGATCTTGGTGGTGGCCTTGTCGGAGAAGGTCTCGATGGTGATCGAGGTGATGGTGCCGTCGGTCGGGAAGCCGTGCGAGTCGAAGGTGGTGAAGCCCGTGCCCGCGAAGGAATAATGGAAGGTGTTGTTGACGGTGAACTTCGTGGCCGTGTGGGAGGTGACGGTTCCGTCCGCGATGTCAGAAAGGTCCCAGGTCGACATGTCGAAGGGGTTCGTGGAGAGGATGACATTGGCCATGGGAGGGTCCTTGCAGCAAGGGACGGGCGGACAATCCCACTCCCTTTCCGGAGCGGCAAGGCGGTTCAACCTCCGGGAGTTGAAATTTCCGTCCAATCCGGCCTTTATCGTGCCCGGAACCGGTCGCATCCGGTCCTTTTCGAAAAGGCGGCGCCATGAAGGCCTATGACTACATCATCATCGGTGCGGGCAGCGCGGGTTGCGTGCTCGCCAACCGCCTCTCCGCCGATCCGCACAACCAAGTGCTGGTGATTGAAGCCGGTCCGCGCGACAAGTCGATGATGATCCATATGCCGGCGGGAATCCCCGCGCTGCTCGGCAAGAAGAACAAGCACAATTGGTATTTCGATACCGAAGGCCAGCTCAACCTGAACAACCGCAAGCTCTATTGGCCGCGCGGCAAGGGCTGGGGCGGATCGTCGTCCATCAACGGCATGATCTACATCCGCGGCCATGCGCGCGATTACGACCATTGGCGGCAGATGGGCTGCGACGGCTGGTCGTTCTCCGACATATTGCCCTATTTCAAGCGTGCCGAGACCAACCAGAATGGCGGCAACGATTTCCATGGCGGCGAAGGCCCGCTCTACGTCTCCAACGGCCACTCCACCAATCCGCTGTTCCGCGCCTTCGTGCGCGCGGGCGTGGAAGCCGGTTTCCCGGAGACGAAGGACTTCAACGGCGCCCAGCAGGAAGGCTTCGGCCCCTATCAGCTCACCATCAAGGAGGGCAAGCGCTGGAGCGCTGCCACCGCCTATCTCACGCCGGTGATCGCGCGGCCCAACCTCACCATCGAATCCGAGGCGCATGTCACGCGCATCTTGTTCGAGAACAAGCGCGCCGTGGGCGTGGAGTTCGTGCAGGACGGCAAGGCCCAAAGCGCCCGCGCCAGCCGCGAGGTGCTGCTCTCGGGCGGCGCCGTGAACACGCCGCAGGTGCTACTGCTCTCCGGCATCGGCGATGCCGAGACGCTCAGGCGCTTCGACATTCCCGTGGTGCAGGAGCTGAACGGCGTCGGCCAGAACCTGCAGGATCATCTGGATTGCTCGATCCAGTATGAATCGAGCCAGCCGATCACGCTCTACAGCCAGGCCAAGAAGCTGAACGCGCTGAAGACGGGCCTGGAATACATGTTCTTCGGAACCGGCCTCGCCACCGGCCAGGGCCTGGAATCCGGCGCGTTCCTGAAGAGCCGTCCGGACCTCGAAACGCCCGACCTGCAATTCCACTTCATCACGGCGCTGATGTATGACCACACGCGCCGCAAGGCCGATCGCCATGGCTTCATGGCGCATGTCTGTCAGCTCCGTCCGGAGAGTCGTGGCTACATCTCGCTCAAATCCGCCGATCCGCTGGCCGAGCCGCTGATTCAGCCGAACTATCTGGAGGCCGAGGAAGACCGCCGCGCCATGCGCGAAGGCGTGAAGCTGGCCCGCGAGGTGTTCGCGCAGGAGGCCTTCGATCCCTATCGCGGGCCCGAACTGATGCCCGGCGCGCATGTCACAAAAGACGCGCAGATCGACGCCTTCATCCGCAAGACGGCCGAAACCATCTATCATCCGGTGGGCAGCGCGAAGATGGGGCGCGGCGCGGATGCCGTGGTCGATCCCGAGCTGAAGGTCTATGGCATCGAAGGATTGCGGGTTGTTGACGCATCCGTCATGCCCTCGTTGGTTTCCGGCAACACGAACGCGCCGACCATCATGATCGCGGAAAAGGCGGCGGATATGATCCTGGGGCGGCCCGCGGCCGCTCCCGAGCACGTTCGTGTCGCGGAAGATGGGGGCCGCGTCGCCGCTTAACCTCTTTAGAAAAAGCAACTTCGGGCGTATGCTTCGCGTTATGAAGAGCATGACCCGCACGCTCGCATTCGCTGCTGCCGCTCTCGTCGCCATGATGGCGCGGGCGGACGCCCAATCCACACGGTATGATCTACAGAATATGAATTTCGATCTGTGGTGTCAGGAGGAGCAGCATCTGCCCGCTGACCGCTGCGACAAGCGTCTTCCGGCCGACAATGCCGCCTTCGAAGCCTATCGCGCCAAGATCGAAAGCTACGAGATCCCCTATCTGCAGGATCGCGAGAATCAGCAGCAGTTCAACCGCGTGATCCTGCACAACGATCCCGTCGATCACCCGACGGAAGTGTCCAAGCCGCAAACCGATCGGCCGACCCAGGACAATACGACAGGCGAGTAGCTCTCTCCTTAAGCCGGCAAGGCGCTGATATTCAGTGCTTCCATCAGCTGGCGCAGCGGCTGTTCCAGATCCATGTGCAACGTAACGGGCTTGTCCTGCGACACCACCAGGCGCAGATGCGGCGCGCGCGGGTGCTGGCGGACGGTGGTGATCATGGGGGGCATCGGCGGCGGGGGGACGTCGAAGGTGGAGAGCGGTTCGTCTTCGCGCACAAGCTGGGAGCCGACGAGGCGCTCATAGGCGATGGGCTTGCCGGCGAGCTGCGATTGGTCGCTCAAGACCTGCACGAGACCGATGAAGCGGGCGGGCTGGCCGGGACCGAAGGTGACGGGCGCGAGAACCGTCTCCAATTCGACCATGCCGTGATCGGCGGTCGATGCGATGGAAGAGAGGCAAACCGGCTGCTTGGTGGCGAGGGCCTGGCGTAGGAGCGTGGTGAGGGCGACGCGGCTGGTGCCTTCCCAATGGGCGAGGAAGTTGGTGCCTTTGAGTTCCAGGCCGAAGCGGTCGCAGAGCGAGGTGCCGGCCAGGCGGTACATGGGGCGCGCGAGATCGGTCGCGTCCAGGATGAAGACAAAGGACAGCATGCGCTTGATGGCACGGGGATCGATGTCGGTCTGGTCCGGAACATCGCGTCCCTTGCGCAGACGGCTCCAATATCCCACCAGAAGATGGCTGTTCCTGTGTTTCATCGCCCCAAATCCCTCACTTGATCCAGTCCGGGACGGCCTCGCGCCGTCTTGCGAGGGGAAGAGCGAAAGCTATGCCAAGCGTCTTGGCTGAATTCAGAACGCCAAACCTTAGAAAGGAGGCGGGTGACCGAAGAGCGGCACGTCGCGGGACTTGAAGAGCGGCGTCAGCACCAGTCCCGCCGCGAAGCCCGCGACATGGGCCCACCAGGCGGTGCCCGGCTGTCCCGGATCGCCCATCCAGACATTGAGCAGCTGCATCACGAACCAGAAGCCGATCACCCAGACGGCGCTCACCGCCAGCGGATAGAAGATGATGCCCAGCGGCACCACCACCGTGATCCTGGCGCGGGGATAGAGCAGGAAATAGGCGGCCAGCACGCCGGATATGGCGCCGGACGCGCCCACCATCGGGACGGTGCTGGCTCCCGCCATGCCCGACGTCATAAAAGCGAAGCCAAGCGCCGCGGCCAATCCGCATATCAGATAGAACAGCACATAACGTACGTGCCCCATCGCGTCCTCGGCATTGTTCCCGAAGATCCACAGATAGAGCATGTTGCCCGCCAGATGCAGCAGCCCGCCATGCAGGAACATATGGACCAGCAGCGACGGCGGCACGCCATGTGCGTCACGTCCGAACACCGACGCAGGCGTAAAGCCGTAGCGGGCGATGGCGGGATCGATGCCCACTTTGAATTCCCAGGCGAAGCCCGCGACGCAGAGCGCGATGATCGTCCAGTTGACGATCGCGGGGCGCCGCGTGGGGTTGTCGTCCGAGATCGGGATCATGGTTGATGCGTCTTCATCATCGGCTGTGGCGGACCGTCCCGAAACGGGACGGTTGGGGCGCTCGAATCCGCCGCCAGCATGGCACGGTTCCTGAAACACCGCTCGCGGCGATTAAGGCTTTGTACACGTTTGTCGCCGCTTGGCCGCCCATTGTGAGAAGCATGGCGCGGCTGGCTTGGACGGTAGCAAGGAGTGGATATCATGGTGCTCAAGACCCTCATGATCGCAACGGCGGCGGTGGCCACGATGGCGGTCGCCTTCATTTGCCCGGCCACGGCCGGCGGCATGTCCCACAATACAGGCATGGGTGGCGGCAGCGTGGGCGGCATGGGCATGAAGGGCTGCAAGACCGGTGGCGGCGTCTCCATCTACAAGCCCACGAACATCAACAAGAGCATCAACATCAACAACAACGTCAACATCAACAAGAACATCAACGTCTACAAACCCGTCACCATCGAGAAGAACATCAACGTCTACAAGCCGGTGACGATCAACAAGAACATCGACATCAACAAGAACGTGAACATCGACAAGAACATCAACATCAACAAGAACATCGTGATCAACAAAGGCGGCGGCGACGCCGAGGCACAGGCCTTCGCCTATGCCTCCGCCAACGCGAATTCCTCATCGCAGTCGGCCTCCGTGTCGTCCGCCTCGTCCTATTCCGACACGACCGTGATCAACAAGGGCGGCAGCGGCGAAGTGGCCGTGGCGGCCGAGGAAAGCTGCCACATGCAGGAAGCCACTGTCGTGAAGGCGATACACGTCGTCTGCGTCACGCAGGACGGCCGCGAATTCCCCGCCTCGCACATGGTCAAAGACACCTGGGTCGAGTCCGGCTACGAGGGCGAAGTGGCCCGCTGCATCCCCGGCGCGACGGTGAAGGCCGTGATCGGCGATGTCGTGCAGTCCGACGAAGGCATGGCTGGGACTTATTCCGAAGGCCAGGTCATCTCCTGCGGCATGCATGAGGCGTTGCGCCACTACAAGGACGGCATGCTGAAATGCGCCCCCGCCGTGCCGGTGAAGGACTGCACCGAGCGCACCAATCTGCGCCTCTACGGCACGGGTGATTTCTTCTTCTCCTACCGCGCCCAGGTCTGCGCCAACATGGCGCGCAAAGGCGGCGACACCGAACTCACCGGCATGACGATGGATGGCGGCGTCGGGAACTGAACGGATAAAGGGTGAGCAAAGAAAAACGCCCCGTCCGGTTTCCCGGGCGGGGCGTTTTCCGTTTCAAGCCGGCTTGGCTTAGCTGTGCCAGTGGCCTTCGATCCAGCCACCATGGGGGCCGTAATGGCCCGGCACCCAATGGGCGCCGTGGAAGCCCGGATGGGCCCAATGGCCGTCGATCCAGACCCACTGGCCGCGCCAAGCCCAATGACCCTTGATCCACACGCCGTCGTCCCACGGACGCCCGGGTACGACTTCCATGCGCTCAGCCGGCGGAACGCCGATATCCACGCCCACCACGATGCGCGCGCTGGCGCCCGTGGCCGGCAACGCGGCCATCGCGGCAAGCGCGGTGGCCAGCAAAAGCTTCGACACGTTCTTCATGTGGTACTCCCCAAAGAGACGGATTCGCCCCGTTAACCAGCATTGCGGGGCGATGGTGTGGAACTGTCAATTGCAACAAATGTGAATTTTTGGAAAGACAGCGGGACGCTTGTGAGACGCCGGTGTTCGGCGGATAGTGCGCGTGGCGTTAATCAACGTTTTCCCCATCCCCGCAAGGACTTCCGGCAATGAACATCCATGAATACCAGGCCAAGGCGCTGCTCGGCGGCTTCCAGGTCCCGGTCCCGCGCGGCAAGCCCGCTTTCACGCCCGACGAAGCCGTGGCTGCGGCCAAGGAATTGGGCGGACCGGTCTGGGTGGTGAAGGCGCAGATCCATGCCGGCGGCCGGGGCAAGGGTGGCGGCGTGAAGGTCGTCCGCTCGCTGGAGGATGTACGCAAAGAGGCCGAGCGTATGCTGGGCATGACGCTCGTCACCCACCAGACGGGGCCGCATGGCCGCGTCGTGCACCGGCTCTATATCGAGGATGGCTCGGCCATCGAGCGTGAGCTCTATCTCTCGGCGCTCGTGGATCGCCACAGCTCGCGCATCGCTTTCATCGCGTCGACCGAAGGCGGCATGGATATCGAGGAAGTGGCCAAGCACACGCCGGAGAAGATCCAGACCTTCCAGGTCGAACCGGCCGCCGGCTACTCTCCCTATATCGGGCTGGAGATCGCGACCGCGTTGAAGCTCAAGGGCGACCAGGCCAAACAATGCGGCGCGCTGATCAAGAGCCTCTACAAGGCCTTCACCGAGGAGGATATGAGCCTTCTCGAGATCAATCCGCTGGTGGTGACGAAAGACGGCAAGGTCATCTGCCTCGATGCCAAGATCAATTTCGACGACAACGCGCTCTTCCGCCACAAGGACGTGGCCGCGTTGCGCGATCTCGACGAAGAGGACCCGATGGAGGTCCAGGCGTCGAAATACGATCTCTCTTACATCAAGCTGGACGGCTCCATCGGCTGCATGGTGAACGGCGCGGGCCTCGCCATGGCCACGATGGACATCATCAAGCTCTATGGCGAGGAGCCCGCCAACTTCCTCGATGTGGGCGGCGGCGCGACGAAGGAGAAGGTGACGGCGGCGTTCAAGATCATTGTCTCCGATCCGAACGTGAAGGGTATATTGGTCAACATCTTCGGCGGCATCATGAAATGCGACATCATCGCGGAAGGCATTGTCGCCGCCGCGCGGGAATTGTCGCTGACGGTGCCGCTGGTGGTGCGGCTGGAAGGCACCAATGTCGAACTGGGCAAGAAAATCCTGGCCGAGTCCGGGCTTCCCATCGTATCGGGCTCCGACCTGTCGGATGCGGCGCAGAAGATCGTGGCGGCGGTGAAGGGCCGCGGCTGACGCCGTGACCCGCGCCGAACGTTCCTTCGTTCTCGGCGAATGGCTGGTGGACCCGGCGCGCGGCATCATCCGTCATCGTGACGGCAACGGCGAAAAGCGGCTGGAGCCGCAGGCGATGGAGCTGCTGCTGCTCTTCGCCACCTCGGCCGGGAGGGTCGTCGGCAAGGACGAGATCGTGGCCAAGGTCGGGCACGGTGATGGCGCACTGGCCGCGGCCGTCGGCAAGCTGCGCAGCGTGCTGGGCGAGACCAGGCAGAAGCGTTACATCGAAACCCTGCCCAAGCGCGGCTATCGCCTGCTCATCCAGCGCGAAGGCGACGCGCTGGCCGTGCCGTCCCAGGAAACCTCCGAAGGCTCGCTGATCGCGCGCGGCCGTTCGGCGATGAAGATGCCGACACCGTCGGGCCTTGCCCAGGCGCGGATCTATTTCGAAGGCGCCATCGCGGCCGCGCCAAAATCCGCCGAGGCGCAATTGGGCGTGGCCGATGTGCTGCTGTTGCAGAATTTCATGGGGCAGGGCGAGCCGTCCACGCTGTTGCAAGCCGCGCGCAGCGCCGCCCGTGCCGCACTGACCTTGAATGAGGCCCTCGCGCCCGCCTGGTCCGCGCTGGGTTACGCTACACTGCTGATCGAACGCGATTTCGCGGCGGCCGACGAGCATTTCCGCAAAGCCATCGCGCTGGATCTCAGCCTCGGTATCGCGCGGCGGCACCGCTCCTTCGCGCTGCTCTGCGTCGGCCGCTTCGTCGATGCTGAGCGCGAAGCCCGTGCCGCAGCGGAGATGGAGCCTCTATCGCTCACCGCGCGCGGCTATCTGCTGCAGGCGCTGCTGATGGCGCGGCGTTACGCGAGCGCCATCGCGGAAGCCAAGCGCGCATTGTCGCTGTCACCGCAATCGAGCGAAGTGTGGTTCGCCAAGGGCTGGGCACATCATTATCTCGGTGAGGAGCGCGAGGCGGTCGACAGTCTGTTCGAAGGCATGAAGGGCTGGAATGTCGATGCCGAGACCATGGCGCGGCTGAAGACGGCGTTCGACGAAAGCGGGTTCATCGGACTTTGCGCCGAGGCGGCGCTCCTGTTCCAAAGCCAGCGCGTGCTCTTCGCGCCCCGCCCGATGGATGTCGCCATTCTGCGCGCGCTCGCCAGCGACAACGATGGCGCGTTCACGGCGCTGGACCAGGCGCTCGCCAAAGGGGATCCGTATTTGTTGTTGCTGCCGCACATGCCCCATATCGACCGTCTGCGTAACGATCCCCGCTTCCCGGCGCTGATCGAACGTGTGAGGCCGGTGCGCTAAGCTTGCGATTCTCTCCCCAGACATGCAGATTGAATGCATGTCGCGGCTTCGCTGCATTGCAGGCGCTGTGGCGGTCACGATCCTGCTGACCGCTGCTTCCGACGCGCGCCCTCTCGTCGTGCCCTTCGATTTCTCGCGGCATGAAGTCGGCCTGAACGTGCGTGTGCACGGAACGCCGCTTTACATGTTCCTCGACACGGGCGTTACGCCCTCTGCGATCGATCCGGCCCGCGCCAAATCTCTCGGATTGAAAATCGATTTCGCCGGCGGCGGCGAAGGATCGGGCGCGGGCGATGCGCAGCACGTGATGGCCTATCCCACGTCGATCGACGATCTGGTCATCGGCGGGCGGCACTTCGGCGCCGTCGAGGCGCTCACGGCCGATCAGAAGGCCATCAGCGGCGCCTATGGCCGCCCGGTCGATGGAACGCTGGGCCACAGTTTCCTGGCCGGCAAAGTGGTTCTGATCGATTATGCGGCCCGCACGCTCACGATCTCCGACAGCGAGGCGGATATGGCATCACAGCGCGCAGTGTGCCGCAGCGCCTGGAACACGCCTCTGAAATCCTTCAAAGGCGACATCATCCCGATCGTGGACCTGGGAATCGGAAAAGCGGTGCTGCCGGCCAGCATCGATACCGGCTCGGACGGCACCGTGGAGCTGTTCAAACGCGCGCTTGATGAGCCGTCTGTAAAGGCCGCTTTGGTGGAAGCCGGCACCACCAGGGAAACAGGCGCGCGGGGCGGATACACCGCGAAGGTCTACAAGCTGAACGCACCGATCCGTCTCGGCCCGTTCGTTCTTCCGGCGGGAGAACGGGTAACGCTCAATAGCGACGCGGGCAGCGCGGAGACCCGGCTGGTGAATATCGGCGACAGGCTGCTTGCGGAAATACACGTGAAGCTGTTGCTCGACTATCGCGGCAACCGGATCGCCTTCCTCGGTGATTGCGCCAGGTAGAGACGCCAAAAGAAAACCTCCGCCGGGCGGGAGGGGCGTTACACCCGGCGGAGGTCTCTACTGGTCGGATCGTTCAGCGCCCGAACCAGAATCCGTCTTGCCATTGCCAGCGGTGATTGCGGAATTCCCAATGTCCGCGATAGGACCGGTGGCCGTTATCGAAGTGACGTCCACCATCGAAATTCCCGGCGTTGTGGAAGTCCCGGTGATCGCCGCGATGGTCGTAACTGTCGTGATAGGGCGCGGCGTTGGCGGTGGCGGTGAAGGCGAGCGGGGCGCCCATCGCGAGTGCGAGGACGGCTGCGATTTTTGCGTATTTCATGGTGGGCTCCTGTCGTTGGTACCCATCTGAGATCGGTACGACAGGGGCCATTCCACAAGCAGCGAATGGGCGCTTTTCTGTCTCAGTTTGTCGTGGGCCGCTTTCATGCGAAAAAGCCAGCCAAGGCTGAATGGAGGATGAATGATTCCCCGCCTCGCCACCGAGCGTTTGATCCTGCGCGACTTCCGACAGGAGGACCTCGACCACTTCGCGCCCTTCCTCGCCGATGAGGAGGTGATGCGCTATCTGGGCGGCGCCACGCTCAGCCGCGACGATTCCTGGCGCAACATGGCGCGCTCCGCCGGGCAATGGCTGCTGCGCGGCTATGGCGCCTGGGCGGTGACGCGCAAATCCGATGGCGCCTTGATGGGCCGGGTGGGCTTGCTCAATCCCGAAGGCTGGCCGGGGCTGGAAGTGGGCTGGACGCTCGGGCGTCCCTATTGGGGGCAGGGCTATGCCACCGAGGCCGCGCAGGCCGCGATGAATTACGGCTTCCTGACGCAGGGCGTCGACCAGCTCATCTCGATGATCGATCCGGACAACGCGGCCTCGCAGGCTGTGGCCGCGCGCATCGGCGAGGTCAAAGGCGAGCGGCGCGAACACGTCATCGACGGCAAGGTCTATCCCTTCGACATCTGGGTCATCACGCGGGACGAATGGCGCAAGCGGGCGGTGTTGCCTTGACCATCGCGGCTTTGCCCACGATCTATCGCAACCGCGATTTCAGTTTTTACATTTCCAGCCGCTTCCTCTCGACGGTGGCGATGATGGTGCAATCCGTCGCCATCGGCTGGCAGGTCTATGACATCGAGCGCACGCCGCTGTCGCTGGGTCTCGTCGGCCTTTGCCAGTTCGCGCCGATGTTCCTGTTCACGCTTCCGGCCGGCGAGATCGCGGACCGCTTCGACCAGCGCAAGGTGCTCGCCATCGCGCAGGCGATGCAGGGCGTGTGCTCCGCGCTGTTCCTCGCCTTCAGCCTGATTGCGCCGCGCAATGTGGTGCCGTTCTACGCCGTGCTGGTGCTGTTCGGGATCGCACGTGGTTTCTCCGGCCCTTCCGGCTCCTCGCTGCTGGCCTTTTTGGTGCCGCCGGAGAAACTGGCGCGCGGCATCGCGCTCAGTTCATCGGCCTTCACCACGGCGGTGATCGCGGGTCCCGCCATCGGCGGCTTCCTCTACAAGCTGGGCCCGGTGCCGAGCTATGCGCTGTGCTTCGCCTGTTTCCTGTTCGCCGCGGTCTGCACACTCACCTTGGGCGGGCGGCAGGTCGTGCATACGCCGGGCGAGGCTTCACGGCTCGAGCGCGTGAAGGAAGGCATCCGCTTCGTGCGCGAGCGGCCCATCGTGATGGGCGCGATCTCGCTCGATCTCTTCGCGGTGCTGCTGGGCGGCGCCGTGGCGCTGCTCCCCGTCTATGCGCGCGACATATTGCATGCGGGGCCCGTCGGGCTCGGCATCCTGCGCAGCGCGCCGGCGGCGGGCGCAGCCGTCATCGCCTTCACGCTGGCGCGCTGGCCGGTTCAGCGGCATAGTGGCACTTACATGTTCTCGGCCGTCGCGATCTTCGGCATCGCCACCATCGTCTTCGGCGTGTCGCACAGCTTTCCGCTGTCGCTCGTGGCGCTGTTCGTGATCGGCGCGTCGGACATGATCAGCGTCTACATCCGCTCGACGCTTATCAACTTCGCCACGCCTGATCCCATGCGCGGCCGCGTCGGCGCGGTCAACATGCTGTTCATCGGCGCGTCCAACGAGCTTGGCGAATTCGAATCTGGCATCACGGCGCAATGGTTCGGCACCGTGCCCGCCGTGATCGTAGGCGGCGTCGGCACGCTGCTCATCGTGGCGATCTGGATGAAGCTGTTTCCGCCGCTGCGCAAAGTCGACCGGCTGGAGGAAGTGAAGCCGGAAGACTGATCAGCGTTGGTAGAGCGCTGTCAGCATCGCCTGTCCCACCGTGTGCTTCTTCAGATAGTCGCGCACGTCATTGCCGGTCGCGCCACTTTCCAGCGGCACTGTGGCGGAATCCAGCGCCCAGACGGTGAACTGGTAGTGATGCTGGCCCGAGCCCGGCGGTGGGCAAGCGCCGCCATAGGCGTTGGCGCCAAAATCGTTCTCGCCCTCCACCGAGCCCGGCGGCAGTAGCGACGGCATCGTGCCCGCGCCGCGCGTCACGCCGGTGGCGCTGGCCGGAATGTTGAACACGATCCAATGCCACCAGCCGGAGGGTTGCGCGTCGGGATCGTAGAGCGTGACGGCGAAGCTCTTGGTGCCGGCCGGCGGATTGCTCCAGACGAGTTGCGGCGAAACGTTGTCGCCGTTGCAATCGGGATAGACCTGCTGGCTGGAAAGCAGGGCGCCGTCGGCGATATCGTGGCTCTTCACCTCGAAAGCTGCCGCAGGCGTGGCCATAAGCAGCAGCAGAACCAACAGCGATTTCATCGAGCCAACCTTGCCGTACCGGATTTTCCGGGCGAGATTTAGCGCGAGCTTTCGCTTCGGGGCAAATATCATGCAGGTAATCGGCGCCGGCTTCGGCCGCACGGGCACGCTTTCGCTGAGGGTGGCGCTGGAAATGCTGGGCCTTTCGCCCTGCTACCACATGCTGGAAGTCTTCGGGCATCCCGATCACAACGACGTCTGGGAGGCCGCTGCCGAGGGCAAAAAGGTCGATTGGAAGACCTTTCTGGCACCTTATCCGGCGGGCGTGGACTGGCCGATCTGCCATTTCTGGCGCGAACTGGCGGATGTGTTCCCCGACGCCAAATTCATCCTGACCGAGCGCGATCCGGAGAGTTGGTACAAATCCATCTCGCAGACCATTCTCGATTCCATGTCGCGCACGGCGGAGTCGCCCGATCCCAGCCGCCAAAGGCGGGCCCGCATGGGCAAGCTGATCGTGGGCGAGCAGACCTTCGGCTCCGATTTCAGCAAGGAAAACGTTATCGCCGTCTACAAGCGCCACAATGCGGAGGTGAAGGCGACGCTGCCGGCCTCGCGCCTGCTGGTTTACGACACCCCGCAGGGCTGGAGGCCCTTGTGCGAGTTCCTGGGCAAGCCGGTGCCAGCCGCGGACTTCCCCCGGACCAACTCGACGGAAGAGTTCCGCGCCCGCGCGGGCCTATAGACGCGCTTGCACGGCCCGGCCGATGCTCTTAAGCCTTGGCGCGCGACAATCGGGCGGACACGATGAACAAAGTCCATAAGAGCGCCGGCGACGCGCTTTCCGGCCTGCTGTTCGACGGCATGACGATCATGTCGGGCGGCTTCGGCCTCTGCGGCATTCCGGAGAACCTGATCACGGCTTTGCGCGATTCCGGTGTGAAGGACATTACCGTCATCTCCAACAATGCCGGCGTCGACGATTTCGGCTTGGGCCTGCTGCTTCAGACGCGCCAGATCAAGAAGATGATTTCGTCCTATGTCGGCGAGAACGAGACTTTCGAGAAGCAATATCTTTCCGGCGAGCTGGAACTCGAATTCAACCCGCAAGGCACGCTCGCCGAACGCATCCGCGCCGGCGGCGCGGGCATTCCCGGCTTCTACACCAAGACCGGCGTCGGCACGCTGATCGCGGAAGGCAAAGAGCACAAGGACTTCGACGGCGAGACCTACATCATGGAGCGCGGGCTTCGCGCCGATCTCGCCATCGTCAAAGCCTGGAAGGGCGACGCGGAAGGCAACCTCGTCTACCGGCTGACCGCGCGCAACTTCAACCCGATGATGGCCACCGCGGGAAAAGTGACCGTGGCGGAGGTGGAAGAGCTTGTGCCGGTTGGCTCGCTTGATCCTGATTGCATCCACACGCCAGGCATCTTCGTGCAACGCATCGTCGCCGGCGCGGTCTACGAAAAGCGCATCGAAAAACGCACGGTGCGGGAGAGCTGACATGGGCTGGACACGCGACGATATGGCGAAGCTGGCGGCGCGGGAATTGCGCGACGGGTTTTATGTCAATCTGGGGATCGGGATTCCCACGCTGGTGGCGAATTACATTCCCGATGGGATGGATGTGACCTTGCAGAGCGAGAACGGCATGCTGGGCATGGGGCCGTTTCCGCGCGAGAACGAGGTCGATCCCGATCTCATCAATGCCGGCAAGCAGACCATCACAGCGCTGCCGCGCACGTCTTACTTCTCCTCCGCCGACAGCTTCGCGATGATCCGGGGCGGCCATATCGATCTCTCCATCCTGGGCGCGATGGAGGTGTCCGAGACGGGTGACCTCGCAAACTGGATGGTGCCGGGCAAGCTGGTGAAGGGCATGGGCGGCGCGATGGATCTGGTGGCGGGCGTGCGGCGCTGCGTCGTCATCATGGACCACACCGACAAAGCGGGCCGTTCCAAGCTGCTCAAGAGTTGCACCCTGCCGCTCACGGGCGTGCATTGCGTGCAGCGCATCATCACCAATCTGGGCGTGTTCGACGTTGTGGAAGGCGGCTTGAAACTCGCCGAGATCGCGCCGGGCGTGACGCAAGACGAAATCCGCACCAAGACGCAAGCGGCACTGGTGAACTAGCCGCGTCGCATGGCCTCCGCGCGAATCTCGTGCATGATGGGGCGCATTGTTGGGGGGATAATCGCATGGCTGAGGCCGCCGCGAAGAGCTGGACGTCCGCGCAGAAGCATGTCGTGGCGGCGGCCTATCTGGGCTGGATGCTGGATGCGTTCGATTTCTTCCTGCTCGTCTTCGTGCTGTCGGATGTGGCCAAGACGTTCCATATCCCGGTCTCGCCCCATCCCGTAGCGCTCGGCGCAAGCTATGCGGCGGCGCAGGGCCTGATCGCGAAAGCCGCGATCCTGTTGCCGTTCATCTTCCACCGTTTCATCGCTTCGCTCACCGGCGTGGACGGGCTCGACATGACCATCGTGTTGACGGTGACGCTGGCGTTACGTCCCGTCGGCGCCTTCCTGTTCGGGCGGCTGGCGGACCGCTTCGGCCGACGCCGCGTGCTGATGGCGGACGTGCTGATGTATTCCGTACTGGCGGTGGCATCGGCTTTCGCGCCGACCTTCACCATCTTCCTGCTGTTGCGCGCGCTGTTCGGCGTGGCGATGGGCGGCGAATGGGGCATCGGCGCCTCGCTCGCCATGGAGTCGATCCCGCCGGCCTCGCGCGGCCTCGTCTCCGGCATTTTGCAGGCGGGTTATCCGTCGGGCTATCTCATCGCCTCCATCGCTTATGCAGTGCTGTTCCCGCTGGTGGGCTGGCGCTGGCTGTTCGTGGCCGGTGTGATCCCGGCGCTGCTGGTGCTCTACATCCGCCGCAACGTTCCGGAGTCGCCGGCCTGGGCGACGCGCACGGTCAAGACCGCCAGCACTTTCACCATCCTGGCGCGGCACTGGAAGATGGCGATCTATGTCGTGCTGCTGATGACGGCGTTCAACTTCTTCAGTCACGGCACGCAGGACCTCTATCCCACCTTCCTCAAGGTGAACCATCATCTCGATCCGCATTCCATCGGGCTGATCGCGGTGACCTACAATATCGGTGCGATCCTGGGCGGGCTCTGTTTCGGCGCGCTGTCGCAACGTTTCGGGCGGCGTCGCACCTTGATAACAGGCGCGCTTCTCTCGCTGCCTGTGATTCCGCTTTGGGCTTTCGCGGAAGGGCCGGTGTTGCTCGCGGCATCGGCCTTCGTCATGCAGTTCCTGGTGCAGGGCTGCTGGGGTGTCATCCCCGCGCATCTGAACGAGCTTTCGCCGCCGGACGCGCGCGGCACCTTTCCCGGCACGGTCTATCAGCTCGGCAATTTCCTCGCCTCGATCAATTCGAGCATCCAGGGCGTGTTGGCCGCGATCTTCGGCGGTGCGTTCGCCTTCGGCCTCGCGATCATCGCAGGGCTGGCAGCGATCTCCATCGCGATACTCGCTGCCGTCGGCGGCGAGGCGCGCGAGATCGATATGACCAAAACGGATTAGCTCGCGCCGCGCACGTAGACGTCGACTCTGTCGGCGTTGCCGGTGTCGTCGATGCCGCCCATGGCGCGGACGTCGATCTTGGACGAGGGCACGCCGTCATCGATCAGCAGTTGGCGCACGGCAAGCGCGCGGCGCAGCGAGATGCGGCGCGCGTCCGATCCCTTGTCGCCCGGTGCGCCGCCATAGGCGCGAATCTGCACACGGCTGGCGCCCGATTGCAGCGAGGCGTTGATGTCGCCGGCCAGTCGCTTCAGCCCGTCATATTGCGCGGGTGCGGGGTCGGCAGCGTCGTGACTGAAGACGATTTCACCGCGGCGCGTCAGCCCCGGTTCGGGATTGGCTACGTCACCCTTCGCTGGCGCGGCGGACTCGGGTTTCGGCGCGGGCGCGGGCTTCTCGGCCGGCGGTGGTGGTGCGGGCTTGGGTTCGGCGGTCGCCGTCTTCACCGGCTTGCTGGGGGGCGGCGGCGCCGGCGTGGCATTCGTGCCGTCCAGCGAGAACGGGATGCCGCCGCCATCGCTGCTGGCTGCCGGTTCGGGTTTCGCTTTCTTGCGCGACTGCGGAATGTCTGGTGTCGACGTGGTGTGTACGGAAGGATCGGGGCCGGAGGTGGCGACGGTGATGTCGCCCGATGTTTCCTTCGGCGCGCGATGGGTGACACGCGCCACGCGATGATGCGGCACCGGCATATGCAGATGCACCGGCGGCAAGTCGCTGCCCGGATAGGGCGCGCCCGGCTGCTGCAGCGGCGACAGCCCACGGGTCCCGGCGACGTTGGGGTTCACCGTCACGCTCTGGCCGGGATACATCTCCTGCGCAGAGGCCGAGGTGGCGCCAAACAATCCCAGCAAGATCAGTGTACGGAACGCGCGCATCGATGTGCCTTATCCGGTTGGCGTGTCTGTGTTGAGGGCGTGCACGATAAAGGGGGCCGTGCCCGCTCTCAACCCTTCAAAAGTTTCAGGATTTTGGGGTGCAGGGATTCATTGGAGGCCAGGATATGGCCGGAATCCAGCATCTTTTCGCGCCCCGTGAGGTCGCTGACGACGCCGCCGGCTTCCTTCACCATCAGGATGCCGGCCGCCATGTCCCAGGGCGCGAGTCCGCGCTCCCAGAACGCGTCGAACCGTCCGGCCGCGACATAGGCCAGGTCGAGCGACGCCGCGCCGAACCGGCGCACGCCCGCCGTCGCCATCATCGCGGCGCGCAATTCGGTGTTGAATGTCTCGTGATGCGCTTCGTCATGGCGTGCTGTCGGCGTGCCGGTGGCGATGACCACTTCGGCCATGTTCTTGCGCGCGGCGACGCGCAGGCGCTTGTCATTTAGATAAGCGCCGTGGCTCTTTTCCGCCGTGTACATCTCATCGGTGATGGGATTGTAGATCACGCTGGAGACGAGCTGGCCGTCGCGCTCCAGCCCGATGGAGATCGCGAAATGCGGGATGCCGTGCAGGAAGTTCGTCGTGCCGTCGATGGGATCGATGATGAAGCGGTGCGTCCTGTCCTTGCCCTCGATCGTGCCGCCTTCCTCGGCCAGGAAGCCGTAGCCGGGGCGGGCGCGGCCGAGTTCGCTTTTCAGGGTACGCTCGGCCTTGAGGTCGGCGGCGGAGACGAAATCGCCGGGTCCCTTGATCGAGACCTGGAGCTGCTCGACCTCGCCTGGCTGGCCGCCGGCCGCTACGATGCCTATTGGG
>DASXFU010000028.1:0-1624 GCA_036489435.1 Rhizomicrobium sp.
TCAGGCGCTGGAAAAGGTCGACGGCGATCCGGTCAAGCTCGACTGGGAATGCTACAAGGACACGCTGATCGAGCAGTGCGAGCAGGGCGTCGATTATTTCACTATCCATGCCGGCGTGCGGCTTGCCTACATCCACCTCACCGCCAATCGCGTCACCGGCATCGTCTCGCGCGGCGGCTCGATCATGGCCAAGTGGTGCCTGGCGCATCACAAGGAGAGCTTCCTCTACGAACGCTTCGACGAGATTTGCGATCTGATGCGCAAGTATGACGTGAGCTTCTCGCTCGGCGATGGCCTGCGCCCCGGCTCGATCCGCGACGCCAACGACCGCGCCCAATTCGCCGAACTGGAGACGCTCGGCGAACTCACCAAGGTGGCCTGGAAGAAGGGCTGCCAGGTGATGATCGAAGGCCCCGGCCACGTGCCGCTGCACAAGATCAAGATCAATGTCGACAAGCAGCTCAAGGAGTGCGGCGAGGCGCCGTTCTATACGCTCGGCCCGCTGGTCACCGACATCGCGCCGGCCTACGACCACATCACCTCCGCCATCGGCGCCGCGATGATCGGCTGGTTCGGTACCGCCATGCTCTGCTACGTCACGCCGAAGGAGCATCTCGGCCTGCCGGATAGGAACGACGTCAAGGACGGCGTCATCGCCTACAAGATCGCCGCCCACGCCGCCGACCTCGCCAAGGGCCATCCCGCCGCGCAATTGCGCGACGATGCGCTGAGCCGCGCGCGCTTCGACTTCCGCTGGAAGGACCAGTTCAACCTGTCACTCGACCCCGACACGGCGCTCAAATACCACGACGAGACGCTGCCCAAGGACGCGCACAAAGTGGCGCATTTCTGCTCGATGTGCGGGCCGAAATTCTGCTCGATGAAGATCACGGCGGATGTTCGGGATTATGCCGCGGGGCTTTCCGACAACGAGAAGGCCGCGCTTTATCCGGACTCGGCACAGGCCGGCATGGACCAGATGTCGAAAAAGTTCCTCGACATGGGGGCGCAGGTTTATGTCGATAAGGCGGAGGCGGCGAAGGAGAGTAACAAGGCGCTGTGAGTCCGTAGGGTGGGTTAGCCGCGCAGCGGCGTAACCCACCGCACTTTCCATGCGTAGGGCGGATGACGCTGCGCCAATCCGCCCTATGCGCTTTGGGGCGAGAGATGACGAGCCTTTTGGACCGTATCACTGTCGATTCAGAGAAATGTGGCGGTCGCCCGTGCATCCGCGGGCTTCGCGTGCGCGTGAAGGACATCCTCGACATGCTGGCGGGCGGCTCGTCGCGCGCGGAAATTCTGCGCGATTATCCGTATCTTGAAGACGACGACATCACCGCGGCACTCGAATTTGCGTCGCGCGCCACCGATTACCCGGTCTTTACGGCGTCCCAGCCGTGAAATTTCCTGACTCAGTAAGATTTGCCAAGGCGTAATCCGCCGCTTTGGCGACCTGTGGATAGGTTCACCCGGCAGAGGAACAGAACGGCCGTTTCCGATAAACTGTCTGAGCTTCGTCTTGCCATTGATCGGAGGTGTGTACGATGACGCGAACCGATACGGCGATCATTCGCGCCGCGCTCGACGATGCGATCTATCGGGACATTGAAATCGAGGCGTCGAA
>DASXFU010000016.1:0-65392 GCA_036489435.1 Rhizomicrobium sp.
CCACGACCGAGAACCCATCCTTCGAGCTCAATGGCGCGCTGCTCTCCCGCACCCAGGTCCTCGTCCTGCGCCGGCTCGACGATGCGGCGCTCGAGATGCTGCTGGAGCGTGCCGAGACCCATTACGGTGAGAGGCTCAAGCTCACCGACGATGCGCGGGCGAGCCTGCGCGCCATGGCCGACGGTGACGGACGTTACATGCTCAATCTGGCGGAGGAGGTCTCGGCCCTGCGCACGGCCAAGCCGCTCGACTCCGCCGCGCTGATGGCGGCCGTGCAGCGCCGCGCGCCGCTCTACGACAAGAGCCGCGAGGAGCACTACAACCTCATCTCCGCACTGCACAAATCCATCCGCGGCTCCGATCCCGACGCCGCGCTCTACTGGCTCGCCCGCATGCTGGCCGGCGGCGAGCAGCCGCTCTACATCGCGCGGCGCCTCGTGCGCGCCAGCGTCGAAGACATCGGGCTCGCCGATCCGCAGGCTGTCGTGCAGGCCATCGCCGCGAAGGACGTCTATGACTTCCTTGGCTCGCCCGAAGGCGAGATCGCGCTGGTGCAATGCGTGCTCTATCTCGCCAGCGCGCCGAAATCGAACGCCGTCTACAAGGCTCATGGCGCGGCGTTGCGCTCGGCCAAGGAGCACGGCTCGCTGATGCCGCCCGCCCATATCCTGAACGCGCCGACCAAGCTGATGAAGAATCTCGGCTACGGCAAAGGCTACGAATACGACCACGAGGCGGAAGAAGGCTTCTCCGGCCAGAACTATTTCCCGGAGACCATGGAGCGCCAGAACTTCTACGCCCCCAAGGAAACCGGCTTCGAACGCGAAATCGCCAAGCGGCTGGACTACTGGGCGAAGCTGCGGGCGAAGCGGGCGGCGGGCGAGGATTGAAATGATATCATCCGGCTGATAGCATGATATCACTCAAAGGAAATCGTGATGGCCCAGCTATTGGTGCGAAATTTGGAAGAAACGGTGAAGCGCCGGTTGAAGCAGCGCGCCGCGAAGAACGGCCGCAGCCTGGAAGGTGAGGTGCGGGAAATCCTTCGCTCCGTCGCTGGCAGACCTAAAAAGCCCGCGAAGCCTGCGAAACGTATGCAAGGTAAAGGGATTGGGACGGAACTGATTGAGATATTCGCCGGCAAGGTTCCGCCGGAGTTCAAAATTCCGCGCAGGGATGAGCCGGTCCGCGCCGTAGATTTTGGCGAATGATCGTTTTGGACACAGACGTACTTTCGGCGGTCATGCGTCTGGAAAAAGAGCCTTCCGTCTTCACATGGCTGAATTCCTGCGCTCGGGAGGAGTTGCACTTAAACGCCATCTCTTTTTTCGAAGTCAGATCTGGTATTGAGAAGCTTGATCCCGGCCATAAGCGCAACGATCTCGACGCCGCCGTCAGCCGGGCAATCATGGCCTTCGGCCGCCGGATTTTGCCGTTCGACGAAACTGCGGCGCGTGCGGCCTCCGATCTCTACGGAGTGCGCAGGCGCAAAGGCGTCGTAGTGGGCTCCGCCGATACGCAAATCGCCGGTATCGCGATTTCGCGGGGTGCCATATTGGCGACCGGCAATACGCGGCACTTTTCGGACGCCAACATTCCTCTAATCAACCCTTGGAAGGTGGTAGCCTGATGCAGCCTTCCATCCTCCTCGCCATTGCGCTCGGCGGGGCCATCGGGTCGCTGGTGCGCTTTTTCGTGGCGAGCTTTGTTCAGTCCGCCGTCTCGGCCGGGTTTCCCTGGGGCATTTTTGTCGTGAACGTCTCGGGCGGCTTCCTGATGGGAGTGATCGTGGAGTTGTCGGCGCTCAAGCTGCAGATTTCGCCGGAGGTGCGGGCGTTCCTCACCATCGGCATTCTGGGCGGTTACACCACCTTCTCGACCTTCTCGCTGGATAGCGCGCTTTTGATCGAGCGGGGGACCTACGGGCTGGCGGCGGCTTACATGATCGGGTCGGCGGCGCTGTCCGTCGCCGCGTTGTTCGCGGGTCTCTGGCTGGTAAGGACGATCTGATGGCGGAGCACGCGACGATCGGCAAGGACGATGACGGCATTCGGCTGGACCGCTGGTTCAAGCGGCATTACCCGGCACTGAACCACATCCAGCTCGAGAAGCTGCTGCGCAAAGGCGAGGTGCGGGTGGATGGCAAGCGGGCGAAGTCCGGCGAGCGGTTGTCCACAGGTCAAAACCTGCGCCTGCCGCCGCAATTGGGAAGCGTCCACAGCAAAGCCGTGGCGCAATCCACATATTCACAGCCTGAAACTCCACACCTCAGTGAACACGCGAGGAAAGAGGTGGAAGCGCTTGTGATCCATAAGGATTCCAGCGTGCTGGTTCTCAACAAGCCCTCCGGCCTCGCCACCCAGGGCGGCAGCGGGATCAAGGAGCATGTCGACGGGTTGCTGCCCGCGCTGACCTTCCGCAAGAACCAGCGGCCGCGCCTCGTCCACCGCCTCGACCGGGATACCTCCGGCGTGCTGGTCGTGGCGCGGACGGTTCCGGCGGCGGCGGCACTGGCCAAGGCGCTGGCCCAGCGCGATGCCCGGAAGGTCTATTGGGCGCTGGTCCGCGGCGTGCCGGAGAAGAAGGCTGGCACCATCAAGCTGGCGCTGGCCAAGGAAGGCGGCCACGGCCCGCATGGCCGCGACGAGCGGGTCGTGGGCAAGAAGCTGGGCGAGGACGACGCCAAATACGCCCTCACCGATTACGTCGTGATCGACCAGGTCGGCACCGAATATGCCTGGATCGCCGCCAAGCCGCTCACCGGGCGCACGCATCAGATCCGCGTCCACCTGGCGAGTCTCGGCACACCCATCGTGGGAGACTTCAAATACGGCGCCGCCGCGTCGCGCGGCACCGGAGACATTGAAGACAAGCTCCACCTCCATGCCCGCTCCATCGACATCGCACACCCCGATGGCGGGCGGCTGAAGATCAGCGCGCCGTTGCCGGAGCACATGAAGCGCTCCTGGAAATTCCTGGGCTTCACGGAAAGCGACGCGCGCGATCCTTTCCCACGGAGAGAGAAGTCATGAAGAAACCCAGCTTCATCCGCAACCGGCGCGACATCGAGGCGCCCACGGAATGGAAATGGCCCGATAGCGAAGAAACGTTCGGCTATCCCGCCTTCTTCTCCGGCGCGACGGGGCTGTCGCGCCTCAAGATCGCGCATCTGCGCCTGCCGCCGGGAACGCGCTCGCATCTGCCGGGCGCCTATCGTGACGAAGAGGAGTTTTTCTTCGTGCTGGAAGGGGCGCCGGATTTGTGGGTGGACGGGCATCTTCATCCGCTGAAGGAAGGCGATGGCGTGGCGATCAACGACAACACCGGCATCTCGCATGTGCTGATCAACAACACCGACCGCGAAGTGCGGCTGTTCCTGTTCGGTGAGGGCACGCGGATGGGCTCGCAATTCTTCCATCCGCTGCCGAGCGAGGCGGAGAGCAACGCGCGGCTGAAGAAGATGGGCAAGCTGTGGGAGAACCCGCCGCGCCGCAAGCTTGGCCCCAACAGCGGCAAGCCGGGCGACCTTTCAGGCCGCAAGCGCGCGCGGCCGGAGCATGTGGTGCATTGGCAGGAGATCGTCGAAAAGAAACCGTCGCGTTATCCCAAGAGCACCGAGGACCAGACCCATCCCGCGCGCTTCGGCAGGCGGGCGCGGTTCTCGCGCATCGGCATTCATCTCGACGTGCTGAAGCCAGGCCGCCGCACAAGCTGGCCGCATGCGGAGCGTGACGAGGAGGAATTCGTCTACGTCGCCTCGGGCACGCCGCAGGCCTGGACGGACGGCCATATCACGCAGCTTGCGGAAGGCGATTTCGTGGGCTGGCAGGCGAAGACGGGCATCACCCACGTCATCCTCAACAACAGCGACGCGGACGTCGTGCTGCTGGTGGGCAGCGAGGCCAGCCGCGCGCGCAATCAGTTCTGGTATCCGTTCCATCCCTCGCAGAACAAAATGGTGGGCCCGCTCTATTGGGCCGATCATCCCGTGCCGAAGCTTGGCCCGCATGACGGCATGCCGGATGCGTTGCGTGCGCGCGTGCCGGCCACCAAGAGAAAGACAGCCGTGATGGCGAACGAGACGGCGCGAAATCTGAAAAAGAAGAAAAGGCGATGAAGCGCTTCTACAAAGAAGTGGGTGTGCAGCGCGCCGGCGCGAATTTCGCTGTGACCTTGGACGGCCGCACGATCAAGACGCCCAGCGGCGCGGTGATGGTGCTGCGCGCACCCGGCCTCGCCGACGCCGTGGCGGCGGAATGGACGCGGGTCGGGACGGAAATCGATCTCGACGCCATGCATCTCACGCGTCTGGCCTATGCCGCCGTAGACAGCGACCGCGCGGATATCGCGGCCAAGCTGGCGAAATTCGCCCGCACCGATCTCGTCTTCTACCGCGCTGAAGAGCCGCCCGCTTTGGTCGAGCGGCAGGAGAGGGCGTGGGACATCCCGCTCGCCTGGGTGCGCGCGCGCTACGAGGCCGCGTTCCGCACCGGCACGGGCGTGACATTCATCGAACAGCCAGCGGAGTCCCTCGCCGCCATAGAGCACGCGCTGCTATCGCTCGACATGTACAAACTGGTCGCGCTGAACGCGGCGGCGGGGATTCTGGGCTCAGTCGTCCTGGCGCTGAACCTGGCGGACGCCAAACTCGACGCCAAATCCGCCTTCACAGCCGCCCATATCGACGAAACCTTCCAGGCCGAAAAATGGGGCTGGGACGCGGCGGCGCAAAAACGCCTCGACCGGCTCTCGGCCGAACTGGCGTCCGTGGAGACGTTCCTGCAGCTGTCGTGAAGAAGAGAATTCTCACAGAGACACAGAGCCACGGAGGAAAGTAAGAAGTTGATTCACGCGGAGGCGCGGAGACGCGGAGGAGCAGGTGTTGAGTAGCTGCGGTTCACTCCGTTCTATCCCAATTCGTCATGGCCGCCCTCATGGCGGCCACCCATAACCTCCGTCTAGCAGGGAGGGTATGGGTGGCCGGGACAGGCCATGACGATTTTGGGTAGATAGAGTTTGTAACTCGCTGTTTTCCACCTGCACCTCCGCGTCTCCGCGTGAATCCTCTTTCTTCTTCCTTTTCCTCTGTGGCTCTGTGTCTCTGTGAGAATCCCCTTACTTCTCCGGCTTGACCCAAGCCCCAAGCCCCCACACTCTCCGCACCGGTTTGCCAGGGTTCACAGATGAAGCACATCCTCCAGGAACTTGAAGAGCGGCGCGCCAAGGCGCGGGCGGGCGGCGGTGAGGCGCGCATCGAATCGCAGCACCGCAAGGGCAAGCTCACCGCGCGCGAGCGCATCGAGCTGCTGCTCGATTCCGGCTCCTTCGAGGAGTTCGACATGTTCGTGGAGGCGCGCAGCACCGATTTCGGCGCCGACCGCAACCGCATCCCAGGCGATGGCGTCGTCACCGGCTGGGGCACGATCAACGGCCGCATGGTCTATGTCTACGCCAAGGATTTCACCGTGTTCGGCGGCTCGCTTTCCGAAACGCATGCCCAGAAGATCAACAAGATCCAGGACATGGCGATGCAGAACGGCGCGCCCATCATCGGGCTGCTCGACGCCGGCGGCGCGCGCATCCAGGAAGGCGTGAGCTCGCTCGCAGGCTATGGCGAGGTGTTCAAGCGCAACGTGCTGGCCTCGGGCGTGGTGCCGCAGGTGAGCGTCATCATGGGGCCCTGCGCCGGCGGCGACGTCTATTCGCCCGCCATGACGGACTTCATCTTCATGGTTCGGGACACGAGCTATATGTTCATCACCGGGCCGGACGTGGTGAAGACGGTGACGCATGAGGACGTGTCGCCCGAAGACCTCGGCGGCGCCAAGGTGCACACCACCAAATCCGCGGTGGCCGACGGCGCTTACGACAACGACGTCATCGCCATCGAGGAGATCCGCCGGCTCTATGATTTCCTGCCGCTCTCCAACCGCGAAAAGCCGCCGCATTGGCCGACCGAGGACGACCCGCACCGCGAAGAGCCGTCGCTCGACACGCTGGTACCGGAGAACCCGAACAAGCCCTACGACATGAAGGAGCTCATCCTGAAGGTCGCGGACGAGGGCGATTTCTTCGAGATCGGCGAGGCCTTCGCGCGCAACATCATCACGGGATTCGGCCGCATCGAGGGCACCACGGTGGGCTTCGTCGCCAACCAGCCCATGGTGCTGGCCGGCGTGCTGGACAATGACGCCTCGCGCAAGGCCGCGCGGTTCGTGCGCTTCTGCGACTGCTTCAATATCCCGATCGTGACCTTCGTGGACGTGCCCGGATTCCTGCCTGGCACCGCGCAGGAACACACCGGCATCATCAAGCACGGCGCGAAGCTGCTCTTCGCCTATGCCGAGGCGACATGCCCCAAGGTGACGGTGATCACGCGCAAGGCTTATGGCGGCGCCTATGACGTGATGGCCTCCAAGCACATGCGCGCCGACGTGAACTACGCCTGGCCCTCGGCGCAGATCGCCGTGATGGGCGCCAAGGGCGCGGTGGAGATCATCTTCCGCCAAGACATCGGAAATCCCGACGCCATCGCCGAACGTACGAAGGAATACGAGGACCGGTTCCTGAACCCCTTCATCGCGGCATCCCGCGGCTACATCGACGACGTCATCCGCCCGCACTCCACGCGCTGGCGCATCGCGCGTGCGCTCAGGATGCTGAAGAACAAGCAGGTCCCGCAGATCTGGAAGAAGCACGACAATATACCGTTGTAGTTTTTTCCTCCCCGCTAACGCAGGGGAGGAAATTTCAGACTCATGCTACGATGGCGTGCATTTCTGAGAGAAACATCATGTCTGCTGAAACACTTCTCATCTGGATTCTGGTCGGTGCTGTTGCCGGTTGGCTGGCGGGATCGCTGGTTCGTGGCGGTGGGTTTGGGCTCGTCGGCGATATCGTCGTGGGCATCATCGGCGCGTTTATCGGCGGGTGGCTGCTGCCGCGGCTGGGCGTGCATCTGGGTGTTGGCGTCGTGGCTGTGATCGTCAGCGCAACGATTGGCGCGGTCGTACTGCTGCTGATTCTGCGTCTCGTCCGGCGAGCCTGAAGACATTTCATTCGTGCTATCATGGCCCCGGCTGGAACGCGGAGAGCCGGGGTCATGTACATCGAAGGCAAGTGTCATTGCGGCAAAATCGGCTATGAGGCGGAGGTCAATCCGGATCACGTCATCATCTGCCATTGCACGGATTGCCAGGCGATTTCCGGTGCGCCCTATCGCGCGACCGTTCCGGCGGTCGCAGGCAAGTTCATGTTGCGCGGCGAACCCAGAACCTATGTGAAGACGTCGAGCAGCGGCAACGAGCTGGTGCTGGCATTCTGCGGTGATTGCGGCGCGGCGCTGTATTCGGCAAAGCGCGAGAACCCAAGCGTGTTCAACCTGCGGCTGGGCGCGGTGAAGCAGCGCGCACAGCTGGTTCCGAAGGCGCAGTTCTGGTGCCGCTCCGCGATGCCGTGGGTGATGGATATCAGCCGCCTGCCGCAATCGCCGGACCAGAGCAGGCCGGTTCGAAAAACCGAAGACGGGGGCTGACTCGCACCGTGCTGCCATATCACTTGCCGCCCGCCCAGGCCCACACTTCCATCTCCACCCGTGCGCCCAGCGCCAGCCCGTTCACGCCGAACGCGCTGCGCGAAGGCAACCGATCCGGTTTGAAATATTCCAGATAAACGGCGTTGAAGTCGCGCCACTCGCTCATGTCGGCGAGCATCACGGTGGCCTTGAACACGTCGTCGAAGGAGAGGCCGTTCTGCTCCAGCGTGCGGGCGATGTTCTGCATCATCTGGCGCGTCTCGCCCGCCATGCCGCCCGGCGCGAGCGTCATGGTGCCGGGCTGGTTGCCCAAGGCGCCGGAGAGATAGAGCACGTCGCCCGCCCGCACAGCGTCGGAGAAGGGCAGGCCGGCATCCCTGGTTCCACGGCTGACGATGTAATCGGGCATGAAGGGCTCCTCGGGTGGCCGTTTCCGGTCAGGCTGCAAAAAGGGACTCTCTCTCCCTTATATAGGGGGGTGTTTTTTCCGTCTTGGGCTGTGGATAACAGGGGTATCGACGGCATAAACCTCTCAAAACTGAAAAACGAATGCTACCGCGCGGGAGACCCACCACATCTAGTAGGCCGAGTTCCCACCGGCAATCTTGTTGCGCGGGTCTGCCTGAGGCCTAGGATGCCGCCCGGAAAGAATCCGTGGGGAGGCTTCATGCGTGCGTTTTCCGCTTTTGGGCTCGTTGTGGGGGTAGCACTGGCGTCCGGTGCGCTGGCCGCGACCTATCCCGGCCATCCGTCGACCACGCCCGACATCAACGCCGCCGACGTCTCGGCGCGCGACAAGGCGATCTCCGACGATGCCTTCGAGGGCCGTTTTCCCGGCACGAAGAATGGCGAGGCGGCCTCGCAATGGATCGCCGATGAGATGAAGCGCATCGGCCTCAAGCCCGGCTTCCACGGCAGCTATTTCCAGCCGGTGCCGGCGGTGAACATCACGCTCGATCCGGCGCATTCCACGCAGGTGTTCGACACGGCCAAGGGCACGATCACGCCGAAATTCCCGGACGACACGGTCTACTGGACGCCGCAATTCAAGAGCACCCATGTCGCGGTGAAGAACTCCGCGCTGGTCTTCGTGGGCTATGGCGTCGTCGCGCCGGAATTCGGCTGGGACGATTACGCGGGCCTCGACGTGAAGGGCAAGACGGTCGTCATCCTGATCAACGATCCGGGCAACGAGGACGCCAATCCCGATCCCAAATTCTTCAAGGGAAAGGCGATGACCTATTACGGCCGCTGGACCTACAAATACGAAGAAGCCGCGCGCCACGGCGCCGCCGGCGCGATCATCGTGCATGAGACGATTCCCGCCGCCTATGGCTGGCAGGTGGTGCGCAACTCGAACTCCGGGCAGAAGTCCTGGCTCGCCGCCGCCGACAAGAACATGGGCAGCGTGCCGGTTCAGGGCTGGATCACGCTGGATACGGCGCGCGATCTCTTCAAGCGTTCTGGCCTCGATTACGATGCTGAGAAAGCCGCCGCCAACAAGCACGGCTTCAAGCCGGTGGAGATGGCGGGCGAAACGATGAGCGCCGATCTCACCTCCACGGTCACGCATATGACGACGCGCAATGTGATCGGTGTGGTGCCGGGCTCGAAGCATCCCAATGATTATTTCCTCTACACCGCGCATTGGGATCATCTGGGCATCAAGCCGGACGTGGCCGGGCCGGATAAAATTTATAACGGCGCCGTCGACAACGGCATGGGCGTTTCCTCCATCCTGGAGATCGCGGAAGCCTTCGCGGCGGACAAGCCGCGGCCGCAGCGCTCGGTGGCGTTCATCGCCTGGACGATGGAAGAGCAGGGGCTGTTGGGCTCGGAATATTTCTCCCATCATCCGGCATGGCCGCTCAACCACATCGTGGGCGGCGTGAACCTGGATGCGAACCTGCCGGAAGGCCGCGCGCACGACATGATCCTGGTCGGCAACGGCGCTTCGCAGCTTGAGGACAAGCTCGCAGCGGTGCTGAAGACGCAAGGCCGCGTGATCTCGCCGGATCCGGAGCCCGAGAAGGGCGGCTTCTACCGCTCGGACCATATCAGCCTGTCCAAGGTCGGCATCCCGATGCTCGATCCGGCCGGCGGCTATGACCTGATCGACGGCGGCACGGTGGCGGGCAAGAAGGTGCGCGACGATTACCGCATCAACCACTATCACCAGCCGTCGGACGAATGGCAGGCGAACTGGGATCTCTCCGGCACGGTGAGCGATCTCGACGTGCTCTACACGCTGGGTGACGAGATCGCGAACAGCGACGAGTGGCCCAACTGGTACGACGGGAACGAGTTCCGCGCGATCCGCGACAAGAGCATGAAGAAGTAAAAAGCACACTTCTCGACCTCCCCCTTGCGGGGAGGTCGTAAAATCGCACGGCGATTTTACGGGTGGGGGATTCCGCGCAGGTGGCTACCCCCACCCGAAAACGCTTTGCGTTTTCGACCTCCCCGCAAGGGGGAGGTCAAGTGTTTGAGCGTTTCTGCTAGTACGGCCTGTCTCCGACAATCGTCACGCGTTCCATCTTGCGCACGGCCGGCCAGTAGTCGGACGCCGCGTAGTGCTGGCTGGCGCGGTTGTCCCAGAAGGCTATGGCGTGTTGCGTCCAGCGGAAGCGGCATTGGTATTCTGGGATGGCGGCCCGGGCGTAGAGATGGGCGAGCAGCGTGTCAGACTCCGCGCGCTCCAGGCCCACGATGTATTGCGTGAAACCGGCGTTGACGTAGAGGCATTTGCGGCCCGTCTCGGGATGGGTGCGCACCACGGGATGTTCCGCGGGCGGATATTTCGCGTCGAAGGCGGCGATCTCCGCCTCGCTCTTGCCGGCCTTGCGCATACCGGTGCGGAAGTGTCCGAAATCGTGCATCGCGGTCTTGCCGTCGATCTTCGCTTTCACGCTGTCTTTCAGGCCGTCATAGGCGGCATACATGTCGGCGAAGAGCGTGTCGCCGCCGACGGGTGGCACCTCGATGGCCCGAAGGATAGAGCCCAGCGACGGCTCGATGCGCCAGGTCACGTCGCTATGCCAGGTGTTCTCCTTGCCCTTGTTGTCCGGGCCGTGGGTGATCGCCATCACTTCGGGATGACCGGGCTTGTGCGGGGCGAAAGGGTGTACCTCCAGGGCTCCGAACGCGCGGGCGAAGGTCAGGTGCTGCTCGGTGGTGATGTCCTGGTCGCGGAAGAAGAGCACCTTGCGGTCCAGCAGCGCGGCGCGCAGTTCGGCCAGCGTCTCGGTGTCCAAAGGTTCTCGCAGGTCGATGCCTGTGATCTCGGCGCCGATGGACGGCGTCAGCGGCGCGACGGTAAGGTGGGACGGTTCGGCCTTGCGGGCAGCGTTGGACATGCGGGGGTTCCAATATCGCGATACGCCTGAAGATTGCCCTTTATCGCGGCTGGAGGCGAGGCGGGCGTTGGGGAACCCTTCGCTTGGCGGTTTACGGCTGCCCCGCGACCCCGTAAAAGCCTTGTGAGTCAAATCGTTGCCAGTCGCTTGCCCGTCCCTTGGGGGGAACGTTGTTCTCGAAAATCCTCATAGCCAATCGCGGCGAAATCGCCTGCCGCATCATCAAGACAGCCCGCAAGATGGGCATCGCGACCGTCGCGGTCTATTCCGATGCGGACGCGGACGCGCTGCATGTGGAGATGGCGGATGAGGCCGTGAATATCGGCCCGCCGCCCTCCGCGCAGTCCTACCTGCAGATCGACAAGATCGTCGCGGCCTGCAAAGAGACGGGCGCGCAAGCCGTGCACCCGGGCTACGGATTCCTGTCGGAGCGCGAGGCATTCGCCGAGGCGCTGGCGAAAGCCGGCGTGGCCTTCGTCGGGCCGAACAACCGCGCCATCGCGGCGATGGGCGACAAGATCGAGTCCAAGAAGCTGGCGCTCGCCGCCAAAGTGAACACGGTCCCCGGCTATATCGGTGAGATCAAGGATGCCGATCACGCGCGCAGAATCGCGAAAGAGATCGGCTATCCGGTGATGGTGAAGGCCTCGGCCGGCGGCGGCGGCAAGGGGCTTCGCATCGTCCACAAGGAGAGCGAACTCGTCCAGGCGATCCAATCCTCGCAGAACGAGGCCAAGGCCAGCTTCGGCGACGACCGGCTGTTCGTGGAGAAATTCGTCACCGAGCCGCGCCACATCGAAATCCAGGTGATGGGCGACAAGCACGGCAACATCGTCTACCTGAACGAACGCGAATGCTCCATCCAGCGCCGCAATCAGAAAGTCATCGAGGAGGCGCCGTCGCCTTTCGTCGATGCCGCGATGCGCAAGGCGATGGGCGAGCAGGCGGTGCTGCTGGCGCGCGCGGTGGGTTACGACAGCGCGGGCACCGTCGAGTTCATCGTCGACAAGGACAAGAATTTCTACTTCCTGGAGATGAACACGCGGCTGCAGGTCGAGCATCCGGTGACGGAGCTGATCACCGGCCTCGACCTCGTGGAATTGATGATCCGCTCGGCCGCGGGCGAGACGCTCGCCCTCAAGCAAAGCGACGTGAAGCTGGATGGCTGGGCCATCGAGGCGCGCGTCTATGCGGAGGATCCCTATCGCGGCTTCCTGCCCTCCACCGGCCGTCTCGTTCGTTACCGCCCGCCGGCGGAAGTGCATCGCGGCGGCATCACGGTGCGCAATGACACCGGTGTGTACGAGGGCGGCGAGATCTCGATCTATTACGACCCGATGATCGCCAAGCTCTGCACCCATGCCGCCACCCGCACGGAAGCGATCGATGCGATGGCGGGCGCGCTGGACGAATTCCGCATCGACGGCATCAACCACAACATCGCGTTCCTGAACGCGATTATGCACAACGAACGTTTCCGCGAAGGCCGCCTGACCACGGGCTTCATCGCGGAGGAATATCCGGACGGTTTCCACGGCCTCGCGCTGACCGACGCGATGACGCGCCGCTTCGTGGGCGCGGCTGTCGCCGCCAAGCTGCTGCGCACCAACCGCGCCAGTGCCATCTCGGGTACGCTCAACGGCGCCCACCGTGCCGCCACCCGCTTCACCGCCACGCTGGGCACGAAGGCCTTCGCGGTGACGGATGCGCATATTCATGAAGGCCGCGTATTCCTGCGGATCGACGGCGACACCTATGCGGCGGCGACCGACTGGAAGCTGGGCGATGCCGTGATGCATCTGAAGGAAAAGGACGGCGGCGAATTCGCCGTCCAGATCGCGCGCCAGCCGGGCGGCGGAAATCGCCTGCGCCAGGGCGGCGCGCAAGTGGTCGTTACGGTGCGCAGCCCGATGGCGGCCGAGTTTGCCGCGCTGATGCCGAAGAAGGTAGCGGCGGATACGTCGAAATTCCTGCTCTGCCCGATGCCGGGGCTTGTCGTCTCGGTGAACGTGCATGAAGGGCAAGAGGTCAAGACCGGCGAGGCGCTGGCCGTCGTCGAGGCGATGAAGATGGAAAACGTCCTCCTCGCCGAGCGCGACGGACGCGTCAAGAAAGTCAACGCCAAGAAGGGCGACAGCCTGGCGCTCGACGATGTCATCTTGGAGTTTGCGTAAACCTCCGCCGAACTTAGCGACACGCCTCACAATAATTTCCGTCAGGGCCGGGCTTGTCCCGGCCATCCATAAACGCGGTCTTCGCCGAATAAGATAATGACCGCCGGCGTCTTTACTTTTTTCCACCGCGGGTATGGGTGGCCGGGACAAGCCCGGCCATGACGAGTTTTGGTTGTTGGTTCAGCGTAAAAATGGCCTAACGCTTGCCCGCCAACGCCACGGCGCGTTCGAACGCCACATCGCGGCCCGCGTTCCAGTCGGAGAAGCGTGACGGGATGAGCTCATCTGGCTGCAGCGTTTTCACGCGCACCGGATAGAACCAGTTGAGCCAGTAGCAATCGTTCCAGTCGGTGCAGGGCGCGCTGTAGTCGTGCTTGCCGGTCTCGTAGGTGGCGCAGAGCTTGGAGTTCGGCAAGCAGCCCTGCGCGCCCTCCGCGTAGAAGGCGAGACGGTCGCCGACGGGTTCGCCCAGGATCGTCACGTTCGTGCCGCCGGTCTCGCGCAAGAAGGCGGTGGTCGTGATGGCGGCGGAGAAGGTGTCCGGATCGGTCAGCACGTAGACATGGCCGACGAGCTTCGGCAGGTCGTGTCCGAAGTCCCAGCCATTGGTGTAGTCGCCGCCACCATTGCCGCGCAGGTCGACGATGGCCGCGCAGGCTGGATGTGCTTTCAGGTCGGCTTCGGTATCGGCGATGAAGGGTTTGATCTTCTGGCCGTCGGTATCGACGATATCCTGCATACGGATGAAGCGGGCGCAGCTTCCTTCGATCGGCGCGTCGAGGAAGACGCGGTCGAGATTGTGCCGTGTCAGCGGAATCTTGCCGGACGCAGGCTTGGCGCTCTGCCAGCCCGCGCCCATCGCCTTCAGCGGCTCGGGCGAGAGCCAGCGGAAGCCATAGGGAAACGGATCGGTCTTGGAGAGTGGCGTGGCCGTCAGCGTGTGCGTGACGGTCTTGCCGGAAGGAAGGCGCACGGTCCAGGTCGAATGGTCCGGGTCCTTCGCGATGCCAAGGCCGTAGAGCAAGTCCTGGATGACGACGAAAATCGGCACGTTCTCGCGCCGGAACGCTTCGAGCCCGCCGCGCAGGGTTTCCATCTGCGGCAACACTTTCTCGTCGAACGGCACGCCGTCGATGCTTTCGACGCGGCCGCCCAGCATATCGGCATAGGCATCGCGGGCGCGCATCACATAGAAGCCGTCGGCGAAACGCGTGACGCGGATGGGCAGCACGCCCGGCTGCACGCGGTCGGGATTGAACAGGCGCAGATGGGTGTGGCCGTTATCGGCCAGCGCCGTGATCTGCATCAGGCGCACGGTGAATTCCTGCGGCGTGATGGCGTTCGGAGCGGCTTGCATCGCTGTGATGCGGCGGTTCGCTTCCGCGCGGTTCGCGGGCGAGAAGGCACGGTCCATCGCGATGAGCTTGGCGAAATAGTCCAGGTCCTGGCGCTGCGCTTCGAGCAGGTTCGCGGGTTTGGCGTATGCGACCTGTGGCGGATCGGGATTGAAGTGATGGTTCATCGCGTAGTAGCCACCGGAGACGGCGCCGACGACCAGCAGGCCGAGAATTACGACGATGCCGCCGAATACGAGGAATTTCCGCATGCGGGTCTCCATCACTCGAAGGTTTTGCGGATCTGGAAGAAGAGGCGCGGCTGCGATTTGATCGAAATCTCCTCGATCTCATCCAGCGGCGAGATGTTGCGCGGGCCCGCGAAATCGAAGAAGCGGTCGTCATAGGTAAAGCGGCCGAAATTGTCGACTTCGAGATGCAGGCTCCAATCCGCCGTGGGCTTGTACTCCCAATAGGCGGTGAGATAGGGCGGAATGGTGCGTCGGCTGCGCACTTGCGTCAGCCGGTAGTAATGCTCGTTCCAGCAATTGAAATAGAAAATGCTCCAGGTCGATTTCAGCGACGGGATGTCCTGCGTCAGCGTGAGTTCAATATCCTGCGGCCGCTCGGCGGAGATCACGCGATCCTTGCCGGTGACGGGATCGGGCACGCTGGAGAAGCGGAAGATCGAGGTGGTCTTCAGAAGGGCGCTGGAGAGCCCGATCTTGTCCAGCGGCAAGGTCATCTCGACATCGACCTGGTCGTTGCGGCCGTTGCCGATATTGCCGGGCGCATCGAAGGTGCCGGAGGAATTGGTGATCGGGATGTAGTCGACGACGTCCTTGATGTCCTCGTGCAGAAGCGTAACGACCACCGCCCCCTTACCCCAGAAATGGTGCTCGAGCGAGAGCTCATACTGCGTGTGCTGATCCGGCTGGAGATTGGCGTTGCCGGCGGTGACGCCGCTCGCGGAAAGGCTGCTGGAGGCCACGAAATTGTTGAAGTCGAGCTGGCCCAGCACGCGCTCGTAACGGAAACGCACCTGGTTCTGCGAGTCCGGCGCCCAGGTCACCACGGCGCGCGGCTTGGGATAGAAGAATTTGCGGGTGAGGTTGGTGTCGCCGGTTTCGCTGATGATGGAATATTCGAAGCGCGCGCCCAGTTCGACCATCCATTCGTCGGAAATTTTCCAGGTGCCTTGCCCGAACACCTCGCCGCGCTTCTCGTTCACATTGGCGTTGGCCGAGGGGATCGGAACGATGGCGCCGTTGTCGAGGAAGCTGCTGGTGCCGTCGAGGAAGTTGTACGCGCCCTCCGCGCCGCCTTCGAGCGTGAGCGTGGTGATCGGCAGGTAACGAACCGTCGCGCGCGCGATGGATTCGCCCGTGTTGTCCGCCAGATGGAATATCTCGTCGTCGCCCGTCTCGAGTGAAGCGTTGACGTCCGTCGTGTGGGTCAGGCGCTGCAGGAACAGCGTTTCAAGCTGCGCATTGCCGACCGGGCCGTTCCAGTGCAGGCCCAGCTCGGCATTGTTGTTGCCCTGCTTGTCGGTGATGAGCTGGTCGTTGCCCGGCGCGGTGTACTGGTTGGTATCGTAGAAGGGCGAGGCCTGCAGCGCGAGGTTCGCCTTGAACTGTCCGCCAAAGAGCGGAACGGTGGCGGCGCCGGTGAAGCCGCCGCCCGATCCGCGGCCGCTGGTATGCGCGTCCTGGCGCGTGACGACTCCGGTCGTGGTGTCGGTGATGTTGTGGAAGCCGTTGCCGACGGAGTCGTCGAAATTGCCATAGCGCGTGAGCGAGGCTTCGTAAGTGCTGTCGCCGGAATGGCGCGTGTACTGCACGCTGGCATTGGGCACATTCTCGCCGTCCAGGAACAGATTGTCCTCCAGATCGACGACGACCTTGGTGGAGTCCGCCTTCTTGCGGATGACATTGGCGATGACGGTCTGTCCCTGCATGTCGATGCCCGGCGCGCCGCCGCGGATGATGTCGATGTGGTCGACGTCGGAGGCCGGGATACGCGTGAGCAGGGATTGCAGGTCGTCGGATTTCGAGGTGGGCCGCTGACCGTCGATCAGCACATTGCCGGCGGTGCCCGCGAAGCCGCGCGCGGTGTTGCCGTCGTTGAAGGTGAAGCCGGGCAGGCGCCCGATCATGTCATAGGCGGTGTTGGGCCGCTGGTCCGAGAAGAAGGAGGAAGGATAAGAGAGCGTGCTGGGCTCGCTTTGGCCGTAGGCGTTCGCATTTGCGAACACCACCAGCGCGGCGGCCGCAATCGGATACAGACCTCGCACGAAATCCCCTCTGAACCGGCGCAGACTGAACATGTGTTTCGCTTCGCTATCGCGACAATGCGCGGCCAGCGCATGGCAGCCTTGTCCCGCCGTCGTGTCTCTAAAGCATAATCGCGAGCCGTTAATCGTCTGGCTTGCCTTCGCCGCGCCCGGCGGGCAAAAGCTGGATTTATGAGCGAAGAGAACGACATCACCTCGATGCGCCTGCGCATAGAAGGCTTCGTGCAGGCCGTCGGCTATCGCAACTTTGTGATCGCGGAGGCCACGAAGCTGGGGCTGGACGGCTGGATCCGCAACCGTTCCGACGGGACGGTCGAGGCGCTGCTCTCCGGCGAGACCAAAGCCGTCGAAGCGGCGATCGCGGCCTGCATGCGCGGTCCGGAGGGATCGCGGGTCAGCAATGTCGAGCTGCACAACGCCGAACCGCCCGAGGAGAAGGGCTTCCGGCGCAGGCCGTCTGTCTAGTCAGGCACGCTTGCGGAAAAGTTCGCGGAAGACCGACACGGCGAACACCAGCATGCCGAGCGCGGTGAGCCCGTTGCCTGCCTGCATGAACGGTTCGAATTTCGGATCGTTGCCGTGCGACAGGAACATCGCGAACGCTGGAAAGAAGACAAGGATGCCGGCCGTCAGGATCACGAAGGTGATCCACGCCAGGCGGACCGACATCGTCTCTTTCGTCAGCGCGAAGAACGTGCCGCACAGCGCCATCGTCGCCCAGCCGACGAGATTGAGATGGACGTGAAGGGACGCGAAGGCTGTGTCATGGCTGCGCGCCATGTGAAGGCCGGTGGCGCCACCGACGAATATGCAAAGAACGCCAACGGCAAAAAACGCAGCGGATACGCGCGGCATGAAGACCCCCAGATTTTCCCAGGAGGTGGTTTAGCCGCAATTTCTATTCATAACAAAACTATCGTCATGGCCGGGCTTGTCCCGGCCACCCATATTCCAGAGTCCATCCGTCGAGACTCTGGAATATGGATGGCCGCCACGAGGGCGGCCATGACGGCGTTTGGTGTATTGCTCAGCTCACCGGCCCAAACACTTCCTCAAAAGCGCTCTTCAGCGCCACGTCCACATCCGCTATCGAGACGAGGATGCCGAGGTCGCGCAGGCTGGTCACGCCGTGGCCCTGGATGCCGCAGGGTACGATGCCATCGAAGTGGGAAAGGTCGGGATCGACGTTGAAAGACACGCCATGGAACGTAACCCATTTGCGCACGCGCACACCGATTGCAGCGATCTTGTCTTCTCTGCTGCCGCGCGCGACCCAGATGCCGACGCGGCCCTCGCGCCGTTCGCCTTTCACGTTGAAGCGGGCGAGCGCGCGGATCAGCCACTCCTCCAGGTCGCGCACATAGCCGCGCACATCGGCCTTGCGGCGCTTCAAGTCGAGCATCACATAGCCGACGCGCTGGCCGGGACCGTGATAGGTGAACTGGCCGCCGCGTCCCGTCTGGAAGATGGGGAAACGCGCGTCGAGCAGGTCGGCTTCTTTCGCGCTGGTGCCGGCAGTGTAAATGGGCGGGTGCTCGACCAGCCAAGCCATCTCGTTGGCCCGGCCCTCGGCAACGGCGGTGGCGCGCGTCTCCATGAAGGCAACGGCTTCGGGATAGGGCAGGAGCCCATCGCGGACCACCCAATCAGGTTGGGTGGCAGGCCGAGCCTTTATAAGGGTGTCTGTCGCCATTAACTCCGCCGAAAGCATAAGGGGGCGAGGATTTGCGCCGTCACCCGCTGGATACCCAGATGTCCCCCAATATCGAGAACGTCAAGGTCGAGATCTCCGTCGTGCTGGGCCGCTCGGTCATTCCGATGCACCAATTGCTCCGCATGGGCCGTGGCGCCGTCATCGAGCTGAACTCCAAGCAGGACGACGCGGTGCTGGTCTTGGCCAACGACCGGCCTGTGGCGAAAGGCGATATCGTCATCCAGGGCGACAAGATCGCGGTTTCGGTGACCGAGCTGCTGCGCGGCTATCAGTAAAAACGTTCAAACAATTACCCAGTGTGGAATATTTTATTCCACGCGCTGTTCTTGCAATATAGAAAGTCGGCGCGTATCTCTCCTGTGGTACCGTCCTAGCGCGGTCCGCCGGAGGCCGCCATGCTCCCCATCGCTCTCGATCCGTCCGCCCTCAAGATCGGCCTCACCGGTCTGGGCGAGGGCTTGACGCGGCGCGCGGCGTTGCTGGCCGAGGCCGGTATCCAGCCGGTAGCGCTGGAGCCCGGCAGCGAGGCGCTGGAGGGTCTGCACGTCCTTTTCATAGCCGGGCTGCCCACGGCCCAGGCCGCCCGTCTGGCGCGGCTGGCGCGCGGGCAGGGCATCCTCGTCAATGTCGAGGATGTCCCGGCGCTGTGCGATTTCCACGTCCCGGCCATCATCCGCCGCGGCGACCTGATGCTGACGGTCTCGACCGGCGGCCGTTCGCCGGGCCTGGCGCGGCTGATCCGCGAATGGATCGAGCGCCGTTTGGGCGTCGAATGGAGCGGCCGTCTCAATGAGGTCTCCGCTGCCCGCGACGCCTGGCGACGGCAGGGTCACCCCATGGCCGAAGTGGCGCGTCGCACCCGCGATTTCGTGGACGAGCGGAGCTGGCTCGCATGAGTGGCGTGACCGTCCTTCGCGGCGCACCGCGCGCCTTCGACCCGGTTGGCGGTGCCACCGCTGATCCGGTGGCAAAAGCGCGGCTGGCGCAGCTTCAGAACGCGGCGCGGGATCGCGATGCGGTGGGTGTGCTGCGTCTGGCGCTGAAGGAAGAGTTCGCGGGCCGTGCGGCGGTTGTGTCGTCCTTCGGTTCGGAATCGGGTGTGCTGCTGCATATGGTGGCTGAGATCGATCCGGCGACGCCGGTGCTGTTCCTCAATACCGGCAAGCTGTTTGGCGAGACCTTGCGCTATCGCGACCGGCTGCAGGATGAGTTGGGCCTGACGGACTTGCGCTCCATCGGTCCGCATCCAGACGATCGCACAGCACGCGATCCAGAAGGCACGCTGTGGTCGCGCGATACCGATGCCTGCTGCAATTTCCGCAAGGTGGTTCCGGTGCGCCGCGTGCTGGAAGGCTTCGCGGCGCAGATCACCGGCCGCAAGCGCTTCCAGACGCATGCCCGCGCCGAGATGGAGAATGTGGAATATTTCGAAGGCCGCTTCCGCTTCAATCCGTTGGCGGATTGGACGCAAGCCGATCTCGAGGCCTATTTCGAGGCGCACAACCTGCCGCGCCATCCGTTGGTGGAAGACGGCTACCCCTCCATCGGCTGCATGCCCTGCACGCGGCGGATACAGGGCGGCGAGTCCTATCGCGAAGGCCGCTGGTCCGGCCTCGACAAGGATGAGTGTGGCATCCACACGGGCGTGGACGGCGAGGGGATCTAGCTCGTCAAATAACAGCGCAGCCAGTCGAGCGTTTCTTCCCAGACTTTCTTGTTCGCATCGCGCCAGCCGGCTTCGTCGAAACCGGAGTGGCGAAGCTTTACCAGCGTACCGTCGCCGCTGGGCAGGAATTCGAGTTCAATCAAGGTCGGACCACCGGCATCCCAGCTTGCGGCCCAGGTGAAGCTGAGGGCGTTGGGCCGCTCGACTTGCCGGTATTCGCCTTGTGCGCCGACCGTGTTGCCGTCCGGCATGCGGAAGCGGACGAGCCATTTGCCGCCCACGCGCAGATCGTTTTCGAAATGCTCGGTGACGAATTCGCCGTCGTTCTTCCACCACACCATCATGTGGGCCGCTTGCGTCCAGGCATCGAAGAGGCGGTCGGGCGGGGCGGCGATGAAGAGTTCCTCGACGATCTCGTGTGCCATTACTTTTTGCCCTCTTCGGCATAGTGCTTGAGATTCTGCAATTGCGTCTGCCAATAGCGGCGATAGGCGGCCAGCCAGTCGTCGATGGTCTTCAGCGGCGCGGCGTTGAGCTGGTAGAGCCGCTCGCGGCCCTGCCGCACTTCGGCCACCAGCCGCGCATCGCGCAGCACGCGCAGGTGCTTGGAGATGGCGGGACGGCTGACCGGGAAGGCGCGTGCGATGGCGCCGGCGGGCTGGTGGCCCTGGCGCAGCAACGCCAGGATTTCCCGCCGCGTCGGGTCCGACAGCGCGCGAAACACGTCCCGGTCCTGTGCTGCGATCTGCGTCAAGCGAAGGTCCTCAATGCGTAACTGAATGGTTACATATTTAAGGGGGCTCGGCAAGCCTTATCGGGCTTTTCAAGGCCAACCGGCTTTGCTACACCCCGCGTCCCTCATGATGCGGTCGTGGCGGAATTGGTAGACGCACTACCTTGAGGTGGTAGCGCTGCAAGGCGTGGAGGTTCGAGTCCTCTCGACCGCACCAGGCTTCGCTCGGCGATAGCGGAGCGAAACCTGTCGCGGCGTAGCCGAAGGCGAAGCCGGACTGGTTGCCGCGAAGCTACACCCGGGCAAGCCAGGTTTCGCGCATCCTTTCGTTTGGTGAGAACGCCATCGTGTCCAAAACCCAGTTCGTCGGATATTCGGGGCAGGGTTTCTGGGCGTATGACCTCGCGCTCGGCATTTTCCTGAAGCACCTCATCGATGCCGCCGAGGCGAGCGACTATGCCGGTACGCCGTGGCTATCGAGCGCCATTTCGAATTGGCGCATCGTGGCGTGCATTTCAGACTTCTGTCTCGATTTCGATTTGACCCTGCCGGAAGTGGAGCGGCAGGTCTTTATCACTATGGCCGAGGACGCCTGCACGAAGCTTTCGCAGAGAGCATCGATACCTGCCGAAGAGATTGCCGCATGGACGATCCTGGACGACCTGCGCATCTTTCCCCGCGGAGCCACAGAGGTGTCCACGGCCCCCATTGTCGAACTTGGCGAGGCAATTGTCGCGCTGATATCGGGAACACTGCCCGAGGCGCCTGGCGGCACTCTATGGTTTTATGGCGTCCCGAATGGCCGCACGACGATCGCCGCGGCGCTTCCTCGAAAGCCCATCGCATAACGTCCTGCTGACTGCGGTTGGCAGGTCTACGCTCGCTACCGTCCCGCAGGTGGCTGCACGATTTCCACCTCGAGCTCGGAGCCATCCGGCAGCAGCTGCGTCACCCGGCGGCCGACTGAGATCAGCACTCTGGCGCCATGGCGTGCGCCGGCGGCGGACCATTGGCGCAGCATGGTGAAATAGGGTTCGCGCCGCCAGGCGTCGGGCATGTCCTGGTCGACACCGGCGACCATGGTGCCGTCCTCGGTGAGGAGGACGATTCGCGAGAGGCTGGGTTTCCATTCCGGCCCGAGCCTCGGTTCCTGGATATAGCCGCACAGGAACTCGCCGCAGATCGCGGGGCGCTCGGGCGAGGTGTGGATTCCGCAGCCCGTGTTCGCGATGCAATGCGTGCACAACACATTGGCCGGCTTGTTCAGAGGTTCCACCGGAAACAGCTTGCAGCAGAGGGTGCAGCCGTCGCAACTCCGCGTGGATCGTGAGGGGGATGCTTGCGTCATCTGACATTCAGAGTAGCTTCGGGGTGCCGCAAAAGGAAGTCCCGGCAGTGATCCCCAATTCCTATCCGTCCCTCGATTTCGACCTCGGCGACACCGTGGACATGCTGCGCGACAGCGTGCGCAGCTTCGTCTCCGACCGCATCGAGCCCATGGCCGGGGAGATCGACAAGAGCAATGTCTTTCCGCGCCATCTCTGGCCGCAACTGGGCGAGCTGGGCGTGTTGGGTGTGACGGTGGAAGAGGAGTATGGCGGCGCGGGGCTCGGCTATCTGGAGCATTGCGTGACGATGGAGGAGATCAGCCGCGGTTCGGCCTCCATCGGCTTGTCCTACGGCGCGCATTCCAATCTCTGCGTCAACCAGATCCGCCGCAACGGCAATGAGGAGCAGAAGCGGCGCTACCTGCCCAAACTGATCTCCGGCGAGCATGTCGGCGCACTGGCGATGAGCGAGACGGGATCGGGCTCAGACGTCGTCTCCATGCGGCTGCGCGCGGAAAAGCGCGGGCGGCATTACGTGCTGAACGGCACCAAGATGTGGATCACGAACGGCCCGCAGGCCGACACGCTGGTGGTGTACGCCAAAACGGAGCCCAGCGCCGGCCCGCGCGGCATCACCGCCTTCCTGATCGAGAAAGGCTTCAAGGGTTTCCGCACAGCGCAGAAGCTCGACAAGCTCGGCATGCGCGGCTCCGACACCAGCGAGCTGGTGTTCGAGGATTGCGAGGTGCCGGAGGAGAACATTCTTGGCCGCGAAGGCGATGGCGTGCGCATCCTGATGAGCGGGCTGGATTATGAGCGCGCCATCCTGGCGGCGGGCTCCATCGGCATCATGCAATCCTGCATGGATTTGGTCGTGCCCTATGTCCACGACCGCAAGCAATTCGGCCAACCCATCGGCTCGTTCCAGCTGATGCAGGGTAAGCTGGCGGATATGTATGTGACGCTCTCCGCCGCGCGTGCTTATGTCTATGCCGTCGCGCGCGCCTGCGACCGCGGGCGCACGACGCGCAAGGACGCGGCCGGTGCGATCCTTTATGCGGCCGAAAAGGGCGTGTGGATGGCGTTGCAGGCCATTCAGGTGCTGGGTGGCAACGGCTATATCAACGAATTCCCGGCAGGGCGCCTGCTGCGCGACGCCAAGCTCTACGAGATCGGCGCCGGCACCAGCGAAATCCGCCGCTGGCTGATCGGCCGCGAGCTGTTCGAGGAAACCGGCTGACCTACTGCCCGGCTACGAGTTGTTTATCCACTACGCCGATATGAGAGAGCTCGGCGGCGATGTAAGGATCGCGGCTATTGGCGCGCTCGATGTCTTTCGCGGCGCCATCCGCATCGCCGGAAAGGCGCTTGGCCAGGCCACGGACGTAGTAGGAATTCGCCTTCTGAGAGGCCATGTCCTTCGCCGCGTCTCCGCCTACAAATCTGACCAGATAGGCATAGGTGTCGGCGCTGACCCAGCGGCTGTCGATCGCCTTGCCGCAATCGGCGATGGCGGCCTTCATGTCACCGCGCTTGAAATCGGCGAGCCCACGCGAATCCCAGATCGCGCCGTTGTTCGGATCTTGCGCGATGGCTTTGTCGCAATCCGCCACCGCAGCATCGAGCTCCTGGCCGGCGACGGCGCGCATCCAGCAGCGGCCGTAATAGGATGACGCGTCTTGCGAGGCGACCTTGATGACGCGGTTGGAATCCACCAAAGCGAGATCGTAGTGACCTTGCGCCGCCAGGATCACGGCGCGCATCGTCAGAGCGTCGGCATCGCTGCTGTTGGACTGCATGCGCGGGACGAGGGCGGCCAGCGCATCGTCGAACTTGCCGGCCTCAAGATAGGCCTGCGCCACGTCGACTTCATCAGCAAAGCTGTTGCCGATCGCCATGACTGCCTTGCAAGCCCGGGCGCGATCTTCCGGTGCGCGCTGCCGGTCATAGCAGCGCTTCATCTTCATCTTTTCGCTCTCCTCCCGGCCGGCGATGGAGCCGTAATTGGGACCCATTTGCGCCACGCCGGGCGCGGCCATGACGAGACAGCCGAGCGCGATGATCGCGGCAAATCGTTTGTTCATTTCGCATCCCCATCGACGGGCTTCACGCCATATCCGGCGAATTCGTCGGCAATATACGGTTCGAGTCTTTTCGCGGCGTCGATATCGTCGGCATTGTGCTGGATCACGCCGCGCAGGTAGAGGGCGGCTGCGATCTTCGGCTTGGTGACGAGGGCCGCCGTGCAGTCGGCCGTGGAGGCCGCCATGTCGCCACGCTTGAAGTTCACGAGCGCGCGGGCCAGCAGCGCCGCGAAGCTGTCGGGATAGACCGCCAGTGCCTTGTTGCAGTCGGCGAGCGCGGCATCGAGTTCCTTGCCCGCGACGGCCCGCACCCAGCAGCGCTGCATGTCTGGAAGGGCGGGATCCTTGTTGACGGTGTTGAGCTGTTCGACATCGGCGAGCGCGAGATCGAGCTTGCCGTCTTCGGCATAGGTTGTGGAACGCTCCATCCAGGCATTCACCCAGTTCGGGTCTTCCTTGACGACGATCGTGGCCTCGGCTTCCGCGTTCGGCAGATCTCCCGACAGGCGATAGGCCAGCGCCAGGGCAAAATCCGCGACGCGCTGCTCATTGCGGTTCGGGATGCCGTCCTGCTGGTAGGATTTGCAGTATTTGACGCGATCGGCTGGTGCGATGTTCTTGTTGATGCATTGCGCGGCGCCCAGCGAAATGGCCGCCTGCGCGGGCTGGATCGCGAAGAATGCAGCGCCGGCCGCCAGCGCAAAAGCTATCCGTTTCATGTGAACTGTTGCTTTCATTACGGCGTTGCCGCCATCTGTTGCGGCGCTTTCACGCCGTAGCCCGTGAATTCCTCGACGATGTAGTTGGAGCGGCGCCTGGCATTGGCGATGTCTTCGTTGCCGCCCGCGATATCGCCCATCGCCCGTCTGACGACACCGCGCATGTAGAGCGACGACCATTGATGGGAATCGAGGCCCAGGGCGTCGTTGTATTTCTCGAGTGCGGTCTTCAGGTCGCCGCACTTGTAGTAGACGAATGCAAGGGAGTCGACGAGATTTGCGTTCGTGTCGTGCATCGCGATCGCTTTGTTGCAGTCGTTCAATGCCGCGTCGAGCTCCTTGCCAGCGACGGCACGTATCCAGCAGCGGTTGTTGAACGCGAAATACTCGTCCGGATTGGTGGCGACGGCGAGGTTGGCGTCGGCCATCGCGAGGTCGAATTTCCCGTCCCCGACATAGGCGTTCGCACGCTCGGACAACAAAGCCCGGTTTTTGGGATAGAGGGAGAGCTTGGCGGTGAGGATGTTTTCCGCTTCGACGTAATTGCCGGCGAGGCGATTGGCCCGGGCAAGCAGGACAACGCGCATGTCCCCATCGTAGCCACCGGATGGACCGCTGTTCGCGTAGATCTCGCAATTTTTCACGCGCTCCACGGGAGCGAGATTTTCATCGGCGCATTTGCCGGCTGCGAGATGCGTGCGAACGTCACCGGCGCTACCGAAATAGGCATGGGTCGCAGCCGCAGGACCGGCTGTGAAAATGACTGCACCAATCACCAGCGCAAAGACTATAGGTTTCATGTACCCCTCGGAAAAAAACCGAACGGCTGACGATACAATATAGCGCCGCGCGCGAACAGGCCGCCGCGGCGTGACACAAATATCAGGGATGGATCAGCGGCCTTCGCGCGGTCCGGTCATCATGCGCGAGGCATATTCCTTCACCGCTTCCACGACTTCGCCCTCATGATGGTCGAAGAAGTGGTTGGCTCCTTCGATTTTCTCATAAGTGATCTTGATGCCCTTCTGCGCGGATAAGCGGTCGACCAATTTCTGGACGTCCACTTCCGGCACGACCTGGTCCTTGGTGCCGTGGATCATCAGGCCGGAAGCCGGGCAGGGCGCGAGGAAGTTGAAGTCATACATCGAAGCGGGCGGTGCGATGGAGACGAAGCCGGTGATCTCTGGCCGGCGCATCAAAAGTTGCATGCCGATCCAGGCGCCAAAGGAAATGCCGCAGACCCAGACGAAGGACGGATTGGGATAGAGCGTATTCATCCAGTCGAGCACGGCGGCGGCATCGGAAAGCTCGCCCGCGCCGCTATCGAACGTGCCCTGGCTGCGGCCCACGCCGCGAAAGTTGAATCGCACCGTGGTGCAACCCAGCCCGTGGAACATGTGGAAGAGGTCATAGACCAGCGGGTTGTTCATCGTTCCGCCGAATTGCGGATGGGGATGCAGCACCAGCGCCATGGGTGCGCCGGGCGCCTTCTGGCGCTGGTAACGGACTTCGATTCGACCGGCGGGGCCGGGAAGGATGATGTCAGGCATGGGGCTCGATCCAAGCAGATAGGTGGGAATTGTGGCTATTGGACGCAGCCAATAATCCTTTGTCCGTCAATGGCTTAAGAATTCGCGCTCTGCCATGCGCGCCGAATTCTTGACCATGGGGGTCGGGAAATCTATATGCAGCGCAGTAAGCAACCATGTGCGCCTTGGTTTGGGGCCGCTTCTGTTACCACGGAGCGCCCCCCGAAAAGCAAGGAAAAGCACGAAGGAGTTCGTCATGAGGCTCAGCACCAAAGGCCGTTATGCCGTGATGGCTATGGCCGACCTGGCGGGGCATGAAGGCGCGGGCAAGCCCGTCTCGCTCGCCGAGATCGCCAAGCGCCAGGAAATCTCGCTCTCTTACCTCGAGCAATTGTTCGCCAAGCTCCGCCGCGGCGGGCTGGTGAAAAGCGTGCGCGGCCCCGGCGGCGGCTATCGGCTGAGCCGCGCCTCGAGCGAGGTTCGCATCGCCGACATCATCCTCGCCGTCGACGAGCCGATCACGGCCACCCGCTGCCACCCTGGAAGCCCGATGGGCTGCACCGGTTCGGCCACGCGCTGCGTGACCCACGATCTGTGGGAAGAGCTTGGCCGGCAAATACATGTCTTCCTCTCCTCTGTGTCGCTGGCCGATGTGGTGGAGAAGCGCATTCTCGGCCGCACCAAGCCTTGTGAAGCGAAGGCTGGCGAGACCAAGCCGGGCGATGTGAAAGCGGACGCGGCTCGCGAAGCCGCTTGAGTCAGTTGATGCTGTATCTCGATCACAATGCGACATCGCCTTTGCGCGCCGAGGCCCGCGCGGCGATGCTGCGCACGCTGGAGATCGGCGGAAACCCGTCGTCGGTTCATGCTGCGGGCCGCGCCGCTCGCGCGATGATCGAGGATGCGCGCGAACAGGTCGCGATGTTCGCCGGCGCCAAACCCGCCGAGGTCATCTTCACCAGCGGCGGCGCGGAAGCCAATGCGCTAGCCTTGCGCGGCGCCATCTTGGGCGCCGCCGAGACCGAGCATCGCATCACCCGCTTGTTTGTCGCCGCCACATCGCATGAAAGCGTACGCGCTGTCGCGGCGTCGCTCGCGGAGACGGCAGCTGGTGTGAAAGTCGTCGAGATACCCTGCGACCATAACGGCCGCATCATGGCGTCCGAGTTCCGCTCGCTGCTGATGAACGGCAAAGGCCGCGCGCTGGTCTCGCTGATCTTCGCCAACAACGAAACCGGCGTGATCGAAGACATAGCCGGGCTCGCGACCATCCTGCGTACCGAAGGCGGCGCGGACTCACTGCTGCATGTCGATGCGGTGTCGAGCGGCTACAGCCCAATCCGCTTCTCGGCCTGGGGCGCAGATTATCTTTCGCTCTCCGCCCATAAGATCGGCGGTCCGCAAGGTTCTGGCGCGCTGATCGCCAAGGAACCTGCGCCGCTCGCGGCCCTGTTCGACGGCGCACAGGAAAAGCGCCGCCGCGCCGGCACGGAAAACGTCTCCGGCATCGCGGGCTTCGGCGCCGCAGCCCGCGCGTTGCAGGCGCATTTCGACGCGGAGAGCACGGCGGTCGCCGCCATCCGCGCTACATTCGAGGACAGGCTGCGCCGTCTCGAACCGAACGCCGTGATCTTCGGAAAACAGGAAGTGCGCCAGAAAAACGTCTCCTGTTTCGCGCTGCCGCAATTGCAGGCCGAAACGACCTTGATGTCGCTGGACCTGGACGGCATCTGTGCAAGCTCCGGCGCTGCCTGTTCCTCCGGCAAGATCTCGCCCTCGCATGTGCTGGCGGCGATGGGCGTTCCCGAGAGCCTCGCGCGTTGCGCGCTCCGCTTCAGCTTCGGGCCGGATGTCGGCCCGGCCGACCTCGACCACCTCTTCAAGTCCTTGCGCAAGCTCGCCGAACGCAAACTGGCACGGGTGGGCTGACATGGCCGCGATCGAAACCCGTGAGACCGTCTCTGCGCTGGGCGAGAAGTACAAATACGGCTTCGTCACCGATATCGAGATGGAGCGCGCGCCCAAGGGGTTGAGCGAAGATACCGTTCGTTACATCTCGGCCAAGAAAAGCGAGCCGGACTGGATGCTGGAATGGCGTCTCGGCGCCTATGCCCGCTGGCGCGCGATGAAGGAGCCTAACTGGGCGCGCGTCCATTACCAGAAGATCGACTACCAGAATTCCTATTACTATGCCGCGCCCAAGAACACGCCGCCGAAACAAAGCCTGGACGAGGTCGATCCCAAGCTGCTCGAAACTTACGCCAAGCTCGGCATTCCGCTGAATGAGCAGATGCTGCTGGCCGGTGTGGCGGTGGACGCGGTGTTCGACTCCGTGTCGGTGGCCACCACCTTCAAGGCGAAACTGGAAGAGGCGGGCGTGATCTTCTGTCCGATCTCCGAAGCCATCCGCGATCACGGCGACCTGGTGAAGAAATATCTCGGCACCGTGGTGCCGGTGACCGACAATTTCTTCGCCACCCTGAACTCGGCCGTGTTCTCCGACGGCACGTTCGTTTATGTGCCCAAGGGCGTGCGCTGCCCGATGGAGCTCAGCACCTATTTCCGCATCAACGCCAGCGAGACCGGACAGTTCGAGCGCACGCTGATCATCGCCGACGAAGGCTCTTATGTCAGTTATCTCGAAGGCTGCACCGCGCCCAAGCGCGACGAGAACCAGCTTCACGCTGCCGTCGTCGAGCTGATCGCGCTGGAAGGCGCCGAGATCAAATATTCCACGGTGCAGAACTGGTATCCCGGCGACGAGAACGGCTTGGGTGGCATCTACAACTTCGTCACCAAGCGCGGCGATTGCCGCGGCAACCGCTCCAAGATCAGCTGGACGCAGGTGGAGACCGGCTCCGCCATTACCTGGAAATATCCAAGCTGCATCCTGCGCGGCGACGACACGGTTGGCGAATTCTATTCCATTGCCATCGCCAACCATTTCCAGCAGGCCGACACCGGCACCAAGATGATCCATCTGGGCAAGAACACGCGTTCGCGCATCATCTCCAAGGGCATCAGCGCCGGCCGTGCGCAGAACACCTATCGTGGCCTCGTCAGCGTGCATCCGCGCGCCGAGAAGGCCCGCAACTACACGCAATGCGACTCGCTCCTCATCGGCGGTGAGTGCGGCGCCCACACTGTGCCCTATATCGAGGCGCGCAACTCCACCGCCCGCATCGAGCATGAAGCGACCACATCGAAGATTGCCGAAGACCAGCTCTTCTATTGCCTGCAGCGCGGCATCCCCCAGGAAGAGGCCGTGGCGCTGATCGTCAACGGCTTCTGCAAGGAAGTGCTGCAGCAATTGCCGATGGAATTCGCCGTCGAGGCGCAGAAGCTGGTCGGTATCAGCCTGGAAGGCAGTGTCGGATAATGCTTGAGATCGAAAACCTTCATGCCTCGGTGGACGGCAAGGAAATCCTCAAAGGGCTGACGCTTCACGTCGGCGCCGGCGAGGTGCATGCCATCATGGGGCCGAACGGCTCGGGCAAGTCGACGCTCTCCTATGTGCTGGCGGGGCGGGCGGGTTACGAAGTCACCTCCGGTACCATTCGTTACAAGGGCGAGGACCTGACGGCGTTGTCCCCCGATGCGCGGGCCGCGAAGGGCGTTTTCCTCGCCATGCAATATCCGGTGGAAATCCCCGGCGTCACCACGCTCACCTTCCTCAAGACCGCGCTCAACGCCCAGCGCCGCGCGCGCGGCGAGAAGGAAGTCGATGCCGTCGGCGTGCTGCGCCTGGTGCGCGAGAAGGCGGCGGCGCTAAAGGTTTCCGAGGAGATGCTGAAGCGCGCGCTCAATGTCGGCTTCTCCGGCGGTGAGAAGAAACGGCTTGAGATATTGCAGATGTCCCTCTTCGCCCCGTCTCTCGCGATCCTCGACGAGACGGATTCCGGCCTCGACATCGACGCGCTGAAGCTGGTGGCCGAGGGCGTCAACGCCTTGCGCGCGCCGGACCGCGTGATGCTCGTCATCACACATTACCAGCGCCTGCTCGACTATATCGTGCCGGACAAGGTGCATGTGCTGTCGGCTGGCCGCATCATCAAGCAGGGCGGCAAGGAACTGGCTCTGGAGCTTGAGGCGAAGGGCTACGAGCAGATCGTGAAGGACGCGGCATGACCGTCCTTCCGCACCGCCGGATCGAGGACTGGAAGTACACCGATCTGCGCAGCGCGATCGATGCGGACGCCGTCGCGGCCGCGCCGACAGCGGCGTGGTCTGTCGCTTCGGTCGCGGGCGCTGCGGACATTGCCGACCTGCCCGCGATCATGCCGCGCGGCGAGCATGGCGCGATGGCGGAGTTTGCCATTTCATCGGCCAAGGCGGGACCTTATGTTCGGGTTGCAAAAGGCGAGACGGGCGCGGTTCACCTGCACCTGACCGAAGGCGGACACGGACGCGCCCTCATCGTGGTCGAGGACGGCGCGTCGCTCACGCTGGAGGAAACGGTGCTGGCAACAGATTTCGCCAACATCGCCATCGAGATCGTTGTCGGCAAGGGTGCCCAATTGACCCATGTGCGGCACGTGCCGCGCAACGAGGCGGTGCAGGTCGTGGACTATGCCGTGCATGTGGCGGATGGCGGCATCTATCGTTCGCATTTCGCGAATTTCGGGGCGAAGCTTTCGCGGACGGAGTTGCACATTGCGCTTGGGGGCAAAGGCGCGGAGGCACATCTCTCCGGTGTCGGCGTGCTGGGCGACGCGCATGCGGACATCACCACGCATATGACGCATGCCGTGCCGTATACGAAGAGCACGCAAATTTTCAAATATGTCGCCGGCGGCCATTCGCGCGGCGTCTATCAGGGTAAGGTCAGCGTGCGGCCTGGCGCCAATGGCGCGGACAGCCGCCAGACGGCAAAGGGGCTGCTGCTCGGCGACCGCGCGGAGATCGATCTCAAGCCCGAGCTCGAGATCTTCGCCGATGATGTGAAATGCGCTCACGGCGCGGCGGTCGGCGATCTCGATCCGGAGTCGCTGTTCTATCTGAGGTCTCGCGGTATTCCGGAAGGCGAGGCGCGCGCGCTGCTGATGCGCGCCTTCCTCGGCGATGCGGTGGACGAGATCGCGGATGAAGCGATCCGCGCGGCGATCTGGCAGGCGGTGGACGCCGCGCTGGAGACGTTGTCGTGACGGCGCAGCCAAAATTTCCGGTGGCGTTCGACGCAGCCGCCACGCGGAAAGATTTCCCGATCCTGTCGCGCGAAGTCTATGGCCGCCCGTTGGTCTATCTCGACAGCGCGGCTTCGGCGCAAAAGCCCGATGCCGTGCTGGATGCGATGCGCGATTTCGCGGCGACGGATTACGCCAACGTCCATCGCGGTGTGCACTATCTTTCCGCTCAGTCGACCGAGCGCTATGAGGCGGCGCGCGAAGCCGTGCGGCGGTTCGTGAACGCCGCGCATGAGGACGAGATCGTCTTCACCAAGGGTGGAACGGAGGCGATCAATCTCGTCTCCTATTCCTGGCTCGCGCCGCGCATCCAGCCGGGCCACGAGATCGTGCTGTCGGTGATGGAGCACCATTCCAACATCGTGCCGTGGCATTTCCTGCGCGAGCGGCAAGGCGCCGTGTTGCGCTGGGTGGATATCGGCGACGATGGATCGCTGGACGCCGATGCGGTGGACGCCGCAATCAGCCCGAAGACGAAGCTCGTCGCCGTGACGCATATGTCCAACGTGCTGGGAACCGTCACGCCGCTGAAAGAGATTATCGCCCGCGCGCATGCAAAGGGCGTTCCGGTGCTGGCCGACGGTTGCCAGGGCGCGGTGCATGAGCAGGTCGATGTCCGCGGTCTCGACGTCGATTTCTATACGCTGACGGGCCACAAGCTTTACGGCCCCACCGGCATCGGCGCGCTCTATGCCAAGCGGGCGCATTTGAAGGCGATGCAGCCGTTCAATGGCGGCGGCGAGATGATCCGCGAAGTGACACGCGAGAAGATCACCTATGCCGATCCGCCGGCGCGGTTCGAGGCGGGCACGCCGCCGATCATCGAAAGTGTCGGATTGGCGGCGGCGCTGGATTATCTCTCGGCGCTGGACCGCGACGCGGTGCGGGCGCATGAGCACGATCTGCTGAGTTACGCGCGCGCCGCGGTTCGCGACTTCAACTGGGTCCGCGTGATCGGCGATGCGCCCGAGAAGGGCGCGATCCTCTCCTTCGAGACCGAGGGGATGCATGCGCATGACGTCGCCACCATATTGGATCGCGAGGGCGTGGCGGTGCGCGCGGGGCATCATTGCGCGCAGCCGCTGATGGAGCGGTTCGGCGTAGGCTCCACGACGCGCGCGTCGTTCGCGCTGTACAACACGCGCGGCGATGTCGATGCGTTGATCGCGGCACTCGCCAAGGCGCGGAAGGTTCTGGGTTAGGTGATGGACGAGTCCCTGCGTGAGCTGTACCAGGATGTGATCCTCGATCACTCCAAACACCCGCGCCATTTCGGTGCGCTGGAGGGCGCGACGCATTCGGGCGAGGGGCACAATCCGCTCTGCGGCGACCGGGTGAAGATCTATCTCGTCCTCGGCGCCGACGGCCGGATCGCCGACATCAAGTTCGAGGGCCGCGGCTGCGCCATCAGCCAGGCCTCGGCTTCCCTGATGACCGACATGATCCTGGGCCGCACGGTTGCGGAAGCCGAGAAGCTGATGGGCGGGTTCCTCAACCTCGTCAAAGGCGAGGATGTCGTCGATCTTCAGGGTGAAGACCGCGAGATGCTGGACGTGATGGCTGGCGTTTCCGCCTTTCCCATGCGCATAAAATGCGCGACCTTGGCCTGGCACACGATGAAATCGGCTCTGGAGGGCGGCGGCGCCGCCGCATCGGAATGAACGCGCAACCGGCACAGCTTGAAATGACCGACCAGACCTCGGCGATCCCGCCCGAGGAGCTGGAGGCGTTCACGGCCAAGCTGGTCGCCGCGCTGAAGACCGTGTTCGATCCCGAGATCCCGGTGGACATCTACGAACTCGGGCTTATCTATAAGGTGGACGTGGCGGACGATAAAGCCGTGACGGTCGACATGACCTTGACGGCACCGGCCTGCCCGGTGGCGGGCGAGATGCCCGTGATGGTCAAGACGGCGCTGGAGGGCGTGGAAGGCATCGGGCCGGTGACGGTCAACATGACCTTCGATCCGCCCTGGACGCCGGACTTGATGAGTGAATCGGCGAAACTCGAACTGAACATGTTCTGATGGAAACGAACGTTACAACTACCAGGCCCAAGCGCGAGCGTCCCAAGGCCATCCGCCTTTCGGACGCGGCCGCCACGCGCATCCGCGAGATCATGGCGGCGTCGGACGGACAGTATCAGGGCGTGCGCGTCGGCGTCGTCAACGGCGGCTGCGCCGGCATGAGCTACACGATGGATTACGCCGAAACGGCGCAGCCCTTCGAGGAAGTGGTGGAGGACAAGGGCGTGAAGGTCTTCATCGATCCCAAGGCCATCATGTTCCTGATCGGCACGGAGATGGATTTCGTGCGCGAGAAGCTGGCCGCGCGTTTTGTCTTCAACAACCCGAACCAGACGGCCGCCTGCGGCTGCGGCGAAAGCGTCTCGATCACGCCGGCGGCGCTGGACTAGCCCCATAAAAGAAAAGCCCCAGCAGGTTCGGCGCGAAGGGCTTTTCGGTGTTCTCGCTACACAGCAGGCCCGCCGAAGGCTCTCTTTCAAGCCGACATCACGGTGCGCTTTCGCTTCGACCTCCCCGGTTTGCATGCGATCCATTCCTGGTTTCGCGCGGGGTGCCCGCAAGCTGGCCCCCTTACCTGTCTGTTCTTGCGATGCCGTTAGAGCTTCAATTCCGTTCTCCATCAGTGGTTGAGAGAACATATAAAGAACAGTCAAGTGGATTGCAAGCCTCTTTCAGGAAAATCTTCTGACGCGCCGTCACGATTGCAGCCGAGCCCGGCTTTCGCAGAATCCGTGACCGCGAACAGGATTCGAGATCATGGACCCGCACCGCTTCGACGATCTGTTTTGCGAATTCGGGCCGATCCGTCTGCGCCGGTTCTTTGGGGGCGAGGGCATCGTTGCGGGCGAGATCATGATCGGCATGATTTTCGACGACGTCATCTATTTCAAAACGGATGACGAGACGCGCAAGGCATTCGTCGCCGAGCGCTGCAAGCCGTTCACGTTCCAGAAGAGCGGCGAAACGGTCGTGACGGGTTGGTATGCGCTGCCCGACCGGCTCTATGACGAGCCGGATGAGTTGGCGCGTTGGGCGCGGGCGGCTTTGGCGGTGGCTGAAGCGTCACCCGCGGTTAAGAAGAAGCGCAAGACGGCGAAATCTCCGCCCCAACGAAGGTGAGTGCTTAATCTCTCTCAACCGTCACGGCCGGGCCCGCGCGGCTCTGCCGCGCATTTGTTTGGTTGGCGTGCGAAGCACGCCGGGCCGGCCGCCCATTTTCCAGAGTGCGAACCGTCAAAGACTCTGGAATATGGGTGGCCGGGACAAGCCCGGCCATGACGACATCTGTTTAAAAGCAACCTCCAAGCTCAGTTCTGCACGAGATTGCCGTTGGAGTTGTTGATGTTGTTGAGCGACAGGCTCGTGGAGTTGAACTGCGTGCTGCTCACTTTGCAGTAGGCCGACAGCGTGACGACGGGGCCGTTGACGTCGACCTTGATCGAGCCGCAGCTCATCTGGAACGAGCTGGTCCCGCCGCCGGGGCTGAGGGTCAGAAGGCCCTTGTCGTTGGAGATGCCCTTGAGGACGAGGCTTGTGGCATGCGGCGCGTTCTTGTCGTTCAGGCAGACGGCCACCAGCGTCGGGCTGGAGCCCGAATAGGCGAAGCCGATGTTGGAGCAGGTCTGCGTGAAGGAGCTATTGGCGCTGGCCGGGCCGGCGGCCAGCAGGCCGGCAACCGCGATGATGCTCAGAGTGGTGTATTTGATCATGGTGTTCCCCCAATTGTTAGAGACAGAGGGGCAATAGAAGCGCAGCTTTTCGCGGCTGTCACTACCTATGAAGTGTAATCCCGGACATCCACGCGGAATTGTTGGGTGTAACGGTCGTTACAACCGGAAGCCGCGGGGAGCTCCGGGGAGGCACATGGCTCTCCCGGAGCTCCCGAGTGCCATTACCAGATGTGCACGCGCTGGTTGGGCGGCAAGTAGTATTTGTCGCCGGGCTTCACGTCGAAGGCGTCGTACCAGGCGTCCACGTTGCGGGTGGGGCCGATGACGCGCCAGCGCGGCGGGCTATGCGGGTTGGAGAGGATCTGCTGGCGCGTCGCGCCCTCGCGATACTTGCCGCGCCAGATCTGCGCGAAGGCGAGGAAGTAGCGCTGGTCGCCCGTGAAGCCGTCCAGCACCGGCGCCGGCTTGCCGTTCAGCGCGTAGTGATAGGCCTGCAGCGCGATGGTGAGGCCGGAGAGATCGCCGATATTCTCGCCCATGGTGAGCTTGCCTTGCACGAACAGGCCGGGAAGCTCCTCATAGGTGTCGAACTGCGCGCCCAAGGCCGAGGTGCGGGCTTCGAAGTTCTTGCGGTCTTCGTCCGTCCACCAGCTCTGCAACACGCCCAGGCCGGTATATTTGCTGCCCTGGTCGTCGAAGCCGTGGCCGATCTCATGGCCCATGACGACGCCGATGCCGCCATAATTCACCGCATCGTCCGCGTTGGGATCGAAGAACGGCGCCTGCAGGATCGCGGCGGGGAAGAAGATCGAATTGAACACCGGGGTGTAATAGGCGTTGATCGTCGGCGGCGTCATGCCCCATTCGTTGCGGTCGACGGGCTGGTCGATGCGGGCGAGACGGTAGTGGAATTCGAAGACGCGGCTGCGTTCGATATCGCCGATGAGATCGTTGCGCTTGATGACGAGGCCGGAATAGTCGCGCCACTTGTCTGGATAGCCGACATGCGGCGTGAACTGGTGCAGCTTCTCCAGCGCCTTCTGCTTGGTGGCGTCGCTCATCCAGCTGATCTTGCGGATGTCGGCGTCATAGGCCTTGAGCAGATTGGCGACCAGCGCTTCGACCTTCGCCTTGGATTCCGGCGGGAAGTATTTGGCGACATAGAGCTTGCCCAGCGGATGGCCCAGCCGCTGGTCGAGCAGATGCACACCGCGGGTGGCGCGGGGAAGTTCTTGCGACTGCCCGCCCAGCACCTTGCCGTAGAAATCGAAATCGGTGTCGTCGAACGCCTTGGGCAGGTAGTCCGACATGTTGTGCAGGTAGTGAACGGTCAGGTAATCGCGCCACACGGAAACAGGCGTCGCCGCGAAGACCTTGGCGATTTCCGGCATGGCGGATTTTTCGCGCACGATCATCACGCGCTCGCCATTCGGGCCGTTGAGCGTGATGCCGGTGGCGCCGAAGAACGTGGCCCAGGGGAAGCCCGGCGCATAGGCCGCGAGTTCGGCCTCCGTCATCGGATTGTAGACCTTCTCGGCATTGCGCCGCTCGATGGCGGACCAATGCGCGGTCGCCATGGCCTTCTCGAGATCGAACACGGCGCTGGCGCGTGCATCGGCGTCCTCGTCGCCAACAAGGCCCAGCATCGACGCGATGTATTTCTTGTAGGCGTCGCGCGTGGTTTGCAGCGCGGCGTCGTCTTTCAGGTAGTAGTCGCGGTCGGGCAGGCCGAGGCCGGACTGGCTGACGAACACGACATACTGGTTCGGGTCTTTCACGTTCGCGCTGATGAAGGCGCCGAAGGGTGTTTCGGCGGGTAGCGACGGCGTACCCATGGCGCGGGCGACGTCGTCGAGCGTCTTGAGCTTGGCGATGCTCGCGAGGTCTGCCTCGAAGGGCGCGAGGCCGCGCGTCTCGATCTGAGCCGTATCGGTGAAGGCGTCGTAGAGGTCGCGCAGCTTCTTCTCTTCGCCGCTGAGCTGGGCGTAGGGCTTGGCTTCGAGGCCGGCCACGATCTCGCCCATGCGCTTCTCGCTCAGGATCTGCAGGTCCTGGAACGATCCGGTGGACGAGCGGTCGGCGGGGATGACGGCGTTCTTGTACCAGGTGCCGTTGACGTAGTTGAAGAAGTCGTCGCCCGGCTTGCCGCTGGTGTCCATGCCCGTGAGATCGACGCCCCAGGCGCCGAAGGCAGGCTTGGCCGTGTCAGATGCGAGGGCGGCGCAAGTGAGGCAGGCGAGGCCTGCGAAGGCGATGGTGAGCTTTTTCATCTTCAATCCCCCAATTACCACAGATGCACCCGCTGGTCCGGCGGCAGGTAGTATTTGTCGCCCGGCTTTATGTCGGGGAACGATTGGTACCACCCATCGTCGTTCCGCACCACGCCGTTGACCCGGTAATTCTCCGGGCTGTGCGGGTTGGAGAGCAGGCGGGCGCGCTCGATGCCGTCGCGGTCATGCTGCCGCCAGCTTTGCGAATAGGCGATGTAGAAGCGCTGGTCGCCGGTCAGCCCGTTCAGCACCGGCGCGGGCTTGCCGTGCAGCGCGATGTGATAGGCCTTGTAGGCGATGACGAGGCCGGCGAGATCGGCGATATTTTCGCCCAAGGTCAGTTTGCCGTTGATATGCAGGCCTGGCAGGGGTTCGTACTGGTCATACTGCTTGGCCAGCGCCGATGTCCGCGCGTCGAAATTCTTGCGGTCGGCGTCCGTCCACCAATTGGCGAGCGATCCGTGGGCGTCGTATTTCGAGCCCTGGTCGTCGAAGCCATGGCTGATCTCGTGGCCGATGGTGGCGCCGATCTCCCCGTAGTTCACCGCGTCGTCGGCATTGGGATCGAAGAAGGGCGGCTGCAGGATGCCGGCCGGGAAGACGATCTCGTTGAAGACGGGGTTGTAATAGGCGTTGTTGGTGGGGGGAGTCATGCCCCATTCGGTGCGGTCGACCGGCCTGTCGATGCGGACGATGTTGCGGTTCCATTCGAACGCGGTGGCGTTCTTCGCGTCGCCGACGAGGTTGTTGCGGTCGATGGCGAGTGCCGAATAGTCGCGCCAATGGTCGGGGTAACCGACTTTCAGCATATAGGCGTGCAACTTCTCGCGCGCTTTCTGGCGGGTTTCCGGCGACATCCAGGTCAAAGTCTGGATATCGGCGTCGTAAGCGGCGAGCAGGTTCTTCACGAGCGTCACAGCCTTCGCCTTGGCTTCCGGCGGGAAATAGCGCGCGACATATTCGCGGCCCAATGCTTCGCCCATCGTGTCGTCGAGGAGATGGATGCCGCGTGTGGCGCGGTCGAGTTGCTGGTCCTTGCCCTGGACGGCTTTGCCGTAGAAGGCGAAGTCCGCGTCATCCACCTGATGCGGCAGGTAGGGGGCGAAGCTGTGCATGTAGCGCACCGTCAGATAGTCGCGCCACACCGCGACGGGCGTGGCGGCGAAGACGGCGGCGAGTTTTGGGAAGGCCGATTTCTCGGCGACCACCACGATGCGCTCGCCCTTGGGCGAATTGGGAGAGAGACCGCTGGCGCCGAGATAGGTGGACCAGGGGAATTGTGGCGCGAGCGTCTTGAGGCCGGAGATCTTCGTCGGGTTGTAGGTCTTCTCTGCGTCGCGGCGGTCGGCGGCGGCCCAGGAGGCGACGGCGATGTCGTGCTCCAGCTTGTAGACGGCCTCGGCGCGGGCGGCCGCATCCTTCACGCCGGCGAATGTCAGCATCTGCGCGATATAGGTTTTGTAGGCGGCCTGGGTGGCGAGGATTTCCTTGTCGGTCTTCAGGTAGTAGTCGCGATCCGGCATGCCGAGGCCGGATTGGCCGAGATACATCTCGTAGATGTTCGAATTCTTCTGGTCGACGCTCACGCCACCGCCAAACGGTCCGTCCAGCGACAGGCTGGGCGTGCCCATGGCGCGGGCGACGTCGTCGAGAGTCTTCAAGTTGGCCAGCATCGCGAGATCGGCCTGGGCCGGCTTCATGCCGGCGGCGTCGATCTGCTTCTGGTCCTCGTAGGCGGCGTAGAGGTCGTGCAGCTTGCGTTCGTCGCCCACGAGCTGGGCCTTGTCCTGCAGGCCGGCGACGATGTCCTTCAGGCGCTGCTCGTTCTGCTTGTCGAGCTCGAGATTGACGCCGGAGTAGGAGCGGTCCGCCGGTATCACGTCGTGCTTGAGCCAGGTGCCGTTGGCATAGAGGAAGAAGTCGTTCCCAGGCCGCACGGTCTTGTCCATCATGGTGAGATCGACACCCCACGGCGGCACGGCGGGCTTTCCGGCGGGCTGTGCAATGGCCGTGGCGCACACCACGCAAGCGGTCACCATGAGTGCGGCGGTGAAGGTCTTCATGTCGATCCCTCTTTCGCCCTCCCCTCGAGGGAGGGCCGACAATTTGCAAGCGAAGCGCGGCAAATTTCGGGGAGGGGGAAAGCCGCGGTGGCAATCCCCCTCCCCGAAAACGCTACGCGTTTTCGACCCTCCCTCAAGGGGAGGGTGGTATTACCTTACCAGAGATGCACGCGCTGGTCGGGCGGCAGGTAGTACTTGTCGCCCGGCTTCACGCCGAACGCGTCGTACCATTCGTTCTGATTCCGGGTCGCCCCGATCGGGCGGAACATGCCGGGGCTGTGCTCGTTGGAGAGGATCTGCGCGCGCAACGCGCCTTCGCGCATCTTCGTGCGCCAGATCTGGCCGAAGCCCAGATAGAAGCGCTGATCGCCGGTGTAACCGTCGATCACCGGAGCCTTCTTGCCGTTCAGGGAGATGTGATAGGCCCTGAGCGCGATGGCGAGGCCGGCATTGTCAGCGATGTTCTCGCCCATCGTGTTGGCGCCGTTGATGTGCAGGCCGGGCAGCGGCTCATAGGAATCGTACTGCTTGCCCAGCATGGCCGTCTTGGCTTCGAACGCCGCGCGATCCGCCGGTGTCCACCAGTTGCTGTAGTTGCCCTGGTCGTCGAACTTCGAGCCCTGATCGTCGAAGCCATGGCTGATCTCATGGCCGATCACGGCGCCGATGCCGCCATAATTCACGGCATCGTCGGCATTGGGATCGAAGAAGGGCGGCTGCATGATGGCCGCCGGGAACACGATCTCATTGCCCTGGAAGTTGTTGTAGGCATTCACCGTCGGCGGCGACATGCCCCATTCGGTGCGATCCACCGGCTGATCGACGCGGCTGACCTCGCGGTTCCATTCGAACGCATTGGCGCGCTGGATGTCGCCCAACAGGTCGTCGCGCTTGATCACCAGCGCGGAGTAATCGCGCCAATGGTCGGGATAGCCGATCTTCACGCCGAAATGGTGCAGCTTGTAGAGCGCCTTCTCGCGCGTCGCCGGGGACATCCACGACAGCTTGCGGATGGAGGCGTCATAGGCCTTGAGGAGATTGTTCACGAGCTCCACGGCCTTGGCCTTCGCCTCGGGCGGGAAGTATTTCGCGACATAGAGCTTGCCCAGCGCCTCGCCCATGGAGTCGTCGAGGAGGTGCGCGGCGCGTGCGCCACGCGGCAGTTGCTGGGAGTTACCCTGCAATTCGGTTCCGAAGAAGGCGAAATTCTCGTCGTCGAACGCCTTCGGCAGATAGGCCGCGTAGACATGCAGATAATGCGCCGTCAGATAGTCGCGCCACACGGAAACGGGCGTGTCGGCGAAGATCTTGGCCAGCGGCGGAATGGCGGACTTCTCCGCGACCACGATCTGGCGGTCGGTGCCGCCCACTTTGGTGGAGATACCGCCCGCGGCGAAATAGGCGTCCCACGGGAAGCCGGGCGCGAAGGCCTTCAAGTCCGAATAGGACATCGGATTGTAGGTCTTGTCGGTGTCGCGGCGATCCGCGCGTGCCCAGGAGACCTGCGCGATCTTGTATTCGAGATCGTAGACGGCCTGCGCGCGCTTGTCGGGATCGCTCAAGCCGGCCAGCGTGAACATCGCGGCCAGATGCTTCTTATAGGCGTCGCGCGTCTTGGCGAGCGCGGCATCGTCCTTGAGGTAGTAATCGCGATCGGGAAGCGCGAGGCCGGCCTGCCCGAGGGCGATGGAGTATTTGTTCGAGTCTTTCTGATCGATGCCCGGGCCGATGTTCACGGGGCCATCAAGGCCCAGCATCGGATCGCCCATCGCGGCGGCGACGTCTTCCGGAGTCTTCAGCGATTGCAGGCGGTCGAGGTCGTGCTTCGCAGGCGCGAGGCCGTTCTTGTCGATCTGCGCCTGGTCGTTGAAGGCGTCGTAGAGATCGCGGAGCTTCTTCTCTTCATCGGTGGGATTGGCCTTCGCGTCGAGCGAGGCGGCGATCCCCTGCATCCGGGTTTCGGAGAGGACGCGCAGATCCTGGAAGGAGCCGGTGGACGACCGGTCGGGCGGGATGACGGCGGTCTTGGCCCAGGTGCCGTTCACATACAGGAAGTAGTCGTCGCCAGGCCTGACGCTCTTGTCCATGGCGGACAGGTCAACACCCCAGGTTCCGTATTGCGTCTTGGCCGTATCGGCCACCGCCGCCGTGAGCGCCGCGCAGGCCGCAAGGCCCGCGAGCGCATAGAGACTCCGTCGCATGTGATGAACTCCGCTGAAGGGCCGGGACCCGGCCGCATAATTTGCGGCGGATTGGGCCGGTTTTTGGCCTCCGGCGCAAGTCACGCCCGCGCGACCCCGATATGCGAAGTTTCAATGGAGGATTTCTAGTGGACCGAATATTGCCGGTTTGGTCCCCAAACATGGTTACCGCGATCACCCGGATTCGCCACGACACGGTAAGCGGGTGGAAAGGCGCGAATTCTATCTTTCCCGCATGCTGGCCCCGACGCCCACAAATGAAGACGAACGGCTCGCCGATCTGGAGGATTACCGGATCGTCGATACCCAGCCGGAGGAGAGCTTTGACCGCATCGCGCGGCTGGCCGGGCAGGTCACGCAGACGCCCGTCGCGCTGATCTCGCTGATCGACCGCGATCGGCAATGGTTCAAGTCCAGTATCGGAATCGAAACATCGGAGACCGCGCGCGAGATGGCGTTCTGTGCGCATGCCATCATGGGAGACGACGTGATGGTCGTCGAGGACGCGACGCAGGACACGCGCTTCGCCGACAATCCGCTGGTCACCGCGGAGGGCGGCATCCGCTTCTATGCTGGCGCGCCGCTCAAATCGCCGAACGGCCACAGCCTCGGCACGCTTTGCGTGATCGACCGCGTGCCGCGCCGCATGGAGCAGCGCACACGCGAGATGCTGAAGGACATGGCTGCGATGGTCGTGTCCGAGCTTGAACTGCGCAAGGCGGCGGGAACAGACAGTCTCACCGGGTTGTTCAACCGCCGCTTCATCGACGATCTCGCCCAGCGCGAGATGAACCGCGCGCGGCGCATGAAGCTGCCGCTGACCGTGGCGCTGATCGATGCCGACCAGTTCAAAGCCGTCAACGATCATCACGGCCACGCCGCGGGCGATACCGTGCTGCGCGATCTGGCGACCTGTTGCCGCGACAGCGTGCGGTCGCATGACATGGTGGGGCGTTACGGCGGCGAGGAATTCCTGCTCCTGATGCCCAACACCAGCGCCGAGCAGGCGGAGACGGTGCTGGATCGCATCCGCGCCAATGTCGCCGCCATGCCGATGCCGATGCTGACCGACAGGCTGCGTCTCACCGTCAGCATCGGCGCGAGCCAGGTCGAGGAGCGCGACGCCAATATCGCCGCCGCGATGACGCGGGCCGATATGGCGCTCTATCGGGCCAAGGAAAAAGGCCGCAACCGCGTGGCGATCGACGCCGCGTCCTGACGCGCTACTCGCCCGAGAACTTCGCCGGGCGCTTCTGCGCAAAAGCTGTGACACCTTCCACGAAGTCCTTCGTGCGTCCCGCTTTGGCCTGCGCCTGACGCTCCTGGTCGATTTGCACTTCGTAGGAATTGTGCGGGCTCTCCCAATAGAGGCGGCGGATCATGCCCAGCGACTGCGTCGGCCCGTCGGCGAGGCGGGCGGCGAGCTTCAGCGCCGCATCCATCAGCGCGCTGTCTTCATGGACCTGATTGATCAGGCCCCATTCCAGAGCCTTATCCGCCGGCAGCTTCTCCGCCAGCATCGACAGTTCGCGGGCGCGGGCCAGGCCGATCAATCGCGGTAGCAACCACGTCGAACCGCCATCGGGCACGAGGCCAATGCGCGCGAAGGCCTGGAGGAAATAACCCGAACGGCCCGCCAGAACGATATCGCCCATTAGCGCGATACTCATGCCGACGCCGGCGGCAGCACCATTCACGGCGGTGACCAGCGGCATCTTCAGATCGCGCAAGCGGCGGAGGAACGGATGATAGGCCGTCTCCAATGCGGAGCCGACACCGGCGGATGAGGCTTGCTCTTCCGGAATCTCGGTGAGGTTGGCGCCGGAGCAGAAGCCGCGGCCTTCGCCGGTCATCACGATGGCGCGGAAGCTTCCATCGCGTTCGATATGATCCAGCGCGGCCGTGAGCCCCTTCAGCATCTTCACCGAGGCGGCGTTCATCGCTTCGGGATGGTTGAGCGTGAGAAGCGCTACGCTGCCATGCGCCGTCAAATAGGCGCGTTCGAATTCTTTCCGCATGGGTGTTTCCTCGATTGCGTTTGGAGCACTCTAGCCCCGCGCGCGGCCGAGGGAAAGTTTACGCGGCGGCAGACTTCGCGGGCGCGGGCTCGCAGATAATGCAATTCCGTCCGGCATTTTTCGCGGCATAGAGGCATTCGTCCGCGCGCTGGATGAAGCTGGTGATGCAGTCGTCCGCCGAGAGTTCGGCGATGCCGCCGGAGATGGTGATGGTGCCCAGGATATCGCCGGTCGATTTCTTGACCAGCTTCTTGCTCTCGACCGTGGAGCGGATCTGGTTGGCCAGGTTGGCGGCTGCGTCGCGGCCGGTCTGGCGCAGGATGACCGCGAATTCCTCGCCGCCGTAGCGCGCGGCGGTGTCGCGGCCTTTGACGTTCTCCGACAGGCAATGCGCCACGAGCCGCAGCACCTGGTCGCCCGTCTGATGGCCCCAGCTATCGTTGAACAGCTTGAAGCGGTCGATGTCGCACATCACCAGCGACAGCGGCTCACCCGTTTCGCGCGCCTGCGTGATGGCTTGGGCGAGCTCGGTGTCGAAGGCTTTGCGGTTGGCGATGCCGGTGAGCGGATCGGTCAGGCTTTCCTTGCGGATGTTGTCCAGCTTGGATTTCAGCTCGCCGATCTCGGCGGAGGAGACGGTGAGCTTGGCTTCCAATTCCTTGGTGCGGGTCTCCATCGTTTCGGTGGCGCCGCGCAGGCCCTCCACCAGCTTGCGCAGCTCTTCGGCCGAATGCTCCGTACCCAGCTCACCGCTGGCGGCGGACAGGGTGCGGCCATAAGCGACCGTGTCGCGGCCGGCGGCCTGCAAGGTGTCCATGGCGGTTGTCATCGCTTGCTGGATCCCGGCGCCGAGATTCTCGGCCGCCTTCTCCTCGCGCGCGGCGGGGAAGAAGCGCTGGCGCAGATCGTCGAGCACGTCGGGCGTGAAGGGGCGGCGCCCCGCCACCATATCGCCCATGATCTTGGCCACCGCCGGGTTCTCGCCGGCGGCATAGGCGTAGAAGAGCTGGTAGTTCTCGGGCGTGGGGGAAACCTGCCGCTCGGCCATCACGGCCAAAGCGGTTTTGGCGAGGGCTTGCGCGCGCTCGTGCCGATTCATTCTGAACCCCTGTCCCAACAGAACCCAGTGTGAGGCAAGGGCGGGTAATAAACGGTTAAACGGGCTCGCCCTGCGGCCGCCACCTGCTATTCTCCGCGCCGAACCGCCATTCGAGGACGTCCGATGAGCGCCGCCGCACAACTGCCCACCAATGCCGAAGCCAATATGCGCCGCGTGCTGGATGCCCAGCGCAAGGCCCAGCTCAAGGACGGCCCGCCCAGCGCCGAGAAGCGCATCGAATGGCTCGACCGCGCCATCGGCGTCGTCGTCGGCCACAAGGAGGCCATCGCCGATGCGCTGCGCGAGGACTTCGGCAACCGCTCCGTACACGCCAGTCTGCTCACGGATGTCTCCGGCTCTATCGGGCCGCTGAAGCATGCCAAGGCGCATCTCAAAAGCTGGATGAAGCGCGAGAAGCGCAAGGTCGAGCCCGCGCTGCTGGGCTTGTTCGGCGCCAGGGCCTATGTCGAGTATCAGCCCAAGGGCGTGGTGGGCGTGATCAGCCCGTGGAATTTTCCGTTCAATCTCACCTTCACGCCGCTGGCCGGAATCTTCGCCGCCGGCAACCGCGTGATGATCAAGCCCAGCGAGTTCACGCCGCGCTGCTCGGACCTGATGCAGCGCATGTTCAGCTCCGTCTTCGACGAGACCGAAGTGGCTGTGTTCACCGGCGGGCCGGATGTCGGCGGCGCCTTCGCGCGGCTGCCGTTCGACCATCTGCTGTTCACCGGCGCGACCTCGATCGCCTATCACGTCATGCGCGCCGCGGCTGAGAACCTGGTGCCGACGACGCTGGAGCTTGGTGGCAAGTCGCCGGTGATCATCGGCGAATCCGCCGACATGAAGCTCACCGCCAACCGCGTGATGATGGGCAAGACGCTCAACGCCGGACAAATCTGCCTGGCGCCGGATTATGTGCTGGTGCCGAAGTCCAAGGCGCAGGATTTCGTGGCGGCCGCCAGCGGCGCGGTCAGCACCATGTTCCCGACGCTCAAGGACAATCCGGACTACACCTCGGTGATCAACCAGCGCCATTTCGACCGGCTCACCGGTTACATCGCCGACGCCAGGGCCAAGGGCGCGGAGATCGTGGAACTGAACCCGGCGAAGGAGAACTTCACCCAGCAACCGTTCCACAAGATCCCGCCGACGCTCGTGCTCAACCCGACGGACGACATGAAGATCATGCAGGACGAGATCTTCGGGCCACTGCTGCCGGTCAAGACCTACGACAAGGTGGAAGAGGCGATCGATTATGTGAACGCGCATGACCGGCCGCTGGGCCTCTATTATTTCGGCGGCGATAAAGCGGAGCAGGAGCGGGTGCTGACGCGCACGACATCCGGCGGCGTGTCGGTCAACGACGTGGTGATGCATGTCTCGATGGAAGACTTGCCGTTCGGCGGCATCGGTCCGTCGGGCATGGGCTCCTATCACGGCGTCGACGGCTTCCGCACCTTCAGCCACGCCAAGGCCGTGTTCCAGCAAGCGAAGATGGACGTCACCGCCATGATGCGCCCGCCTTATGGCGAGAAAATCCAGAAGATGATGGACGCCGCGATCAAGCGCTGACGTTCGTCACCACTTCGCCGTTGTAGCGCGCGACCAGCACCGGCGTGAGTGCGTCGAGATTGGCGGTGAAGGCGGTGTGCCAGTCTTCCCAGTCGAGGTCTTGGCGGGGTATGTTGCCGCGGATGCGCTGGCGTTCGAGGCGCAACGCTTCCGGCGCATCGACGATGTAGACGCGGTCAGGCGGCGTGCGGATCAGGCCGAGCCAGTGGGCGATCTCGTCCGATGTGGCGCGGTGTTCGAAGATTTTCAGGATGCCCTGGAAGACGCCTTCGTCGACGAGGCCGCCGCCGGTGAGGCGGGCCTTGGCGAGCTTGGCGCCCATGGAGCGGAAGCGGCGCGATTTGACTTCGCTGCGCAGCGCCGGGCAAGCGCGCACCTGACGGCGGAATTCGCGCAGCGCGCTGACGGTGAAGCGCCAATTCTTCAAAGCGAAGAGCGCGAAATAGACATGGCGCTGGCCGAGACGGCCGACTTTGATGATGGGCACGCCGTGGCGCGCGGCGAGGGCCGGCGCCAATGTGGACTTGCCCGCGCCCGGTGCGCCGACAAGTTCGACGATCATGCCGCCCGTCGCAGCAGGTAGAAGACGAAGCTCGTCTGGTCCCTGCGCTGGCGCACGTTCTCGGACTCCACGATCGTGAAGCCGACGCGCTGGAACAACGCTTCTGTCGCTTGCGTGTTGTGGAAGTGCAGCTCGGCCTTGCGGCGGCGGAACGACGTCCACATCTGGCCGAGCTTCGCGCCGAAGCTGGAAGGCGTCGGCCACACGCGCACGCTGACGATGATGTTGCTGCGCGCCACACGGGACAATTCCGCCATCACGGCTTCGAAGCCCGCGAAATCCACCCAGTTGACGAAACGCACGCACAAAGCGGTATCGAAGCTCTTATCCGGCGCATCGATGTGGCGGATGTCGGCTTTCTGGAAGTTGATATCCAGCGACAGCGCCTGCGCTTTCGCCTTCGCGGACTCCATCATGTCGAGGGAGATGTCGAGGCCGGTCGGCGCCAACCCGAAGCGCTTGTAGAATTCCAGGAAGCGGCCCGTTCCCACCGGCACGTCCACGATGGAGGAGCCGGAGGGCAGGGTGGCGAGGAAGCGCTCCACCACCGCCTGCTCCTTCGGCCAATCCGCGCTGCCGGTGCGTTGCGCTTCATAGGAAGACGCGACACCGCCGGTGTAGCGCGTGGAGAGCGTGTCGAACTTCATCAGGCCTCGGCAGGCGTCTTCTTCGCGCGCGGCGTCTTCTCAACCGGCTTGGGCAGATTGACCGGACGCAGCAGGAAAGCGGGAAGCTGATGCGCGTCGGGCACTTTGGGCTCGTTGTGCTGCGGCTTCGCGTGCTGCTGCTTGGGCTGGTTCTGCTGCTTCGGCTGATGACGCTGGTCTCGGCGATGGTCCTGGCGCGGCTTCTGCTGCTGGACCGGCTGCTGGGCGACGGGCGCCTGAACCTGAACCTGAACCGGCTGCGTGACAGCCGCCGGAGCGGACTGTGCAGGCGCCGGCTCCATCGAGGCACGCTGGCCGTGATCCTTTACGGGTCGGTTGTGTTCGCGGCCGCCGCGGCCACCACGTCCGCCGCCGTGACCATGACGATCGCCGCCGCGTCCGCCGTGACGGTCGCCGCCGCTGCGATGTTGGTCGCGTTCCGGACGTGCCTGGACAGCCTCGGCGAGACCTTCGAGCGTGCGGCGCGACAGCGTGTTGCCGGTCAGTTTCTCGATGGCGTCGACGCTCTTCGCGTCGCGGCTGGTGGTCAGCATATAGGCGTGGCCGGAGCGTCCCGCGCGGCCGGTGCGGCCGATGCGGTGGACGTAATCGTCGGCATGGAACGGCACGTCGTAATTGAAGACATGGCTCACGGCCGGGATATCCAGCCCGCGCGCCGCCACGTCGCTCGCGACGAGCAACTGCACCGCGCCGGAGCGGAAGCCGTCCAACGTCCGTGTACGGACGGACTGGTCCAGATCGCCATGCAGGGGCTGTGCATTGAAGCCGTGCTTCTGCAGCGACTTCGCCACCACGTCCACATCGCGCTTCCTGTTGCAGAACACGATGGCGTTGGTGATCTCGCCGGCCTCGCGCACCAGGCGGCGCAGCGCCTCGCGTTTGGCCCAATCGTTGTTGGGAACGTCGATGACTTCCTGGACGATATTCGTGGCGGTGGTGGCCGGGCGGCTCACCTCGACGCGCACGGGATTGTGCAGGAACTGGTCCGTCAGCCGCTGGATCTCGGGCGGCATGGTGGCGGAGTAGAACAGGGTCTGCCGGGTGAAGGGCAGCTTCTTGCAGATCTCCTCGACGTCGGGGATGAAGCCCATGTCGAGCATGCGGTCCGCCTCGTCGATGACGAGGATGTTGACCTGGCTCAGCATCAGCTTGCCGCGGCCGAAATGATCGAGCAGCCGGCCGGGCGTCGCGATCAGCACGTCCACGCCGCGGTCGAGCTTCTTGTCCTGCTCGTCGAACGAGACGCCGCCGATGAGCAGCGCCATCGAGAGCTTGTTGTACTTGCCGTATTTCTCGAAGCTCTCCGCCACCTGGGCGGCCAGTTCGCGTGTCGGCTCCAGGATCAGCGAGCGCGGCATGCGCGCCTTGGCCCGGCCGCGGGCCAGAAGTTCGATCATCGGCAGGACGAAGGAGGCGGTCTTGCCGGTGCCTGTCTGCGCGATGCCGATCATGTCGCGGCGTTGGAGCACCATCGGGATGCCCTGCGCCTGGATGGGCGTGGGCGTCGTGTAGCCGCTTTCGGTCACGGCCTTCAGCACGGTTTCCGAAAGGCCGAGGGAGTCGAACCTTGGGGATTCGACCGCGGGGCTTTCGGGGCCAGCAGTGTCAACTGCAGGAGTAGGGGTGGCCTCAGGGGCCGCCGCCTGGGAAGCAATCTCTTCGGATAGCACTTCCGGGCCGGCTTCCGCGCCGGCATTCGTCACGTTCGTTATCATACGCTCCTAGGGTGGGGCGCATGTTTCAAACGCCCGCTCGGTGCACCCAAATGGCGCCCGATTCCATATGCACCGCAACATAGGGTCGAATTGTGAAGTGTCAATGACCTAGCGCTCCGCAGGGAGAAAGAATGTTGCCGTGTGGCGGTGTGGGCAGCCCTCAAGACCTGGCCCCCGTCCGTCCGGCTTCCCCAAAATCTTGATCTTTGTTTTCGCGGTTGGCCGTACTCCCCCCTCCCCCTGCCTGGTACTCCAGGGGCGGCGCCGCCTCTGTCCAGGGCGCCATCGGGTCGTGGACGACATGCAGCCGCCCCACCCGCGAAAACCACCGCACGCGCGATCCGCGGCGGACATCCATCATCGTGAGGTCTCTCATTTCTGTTTCCCGAACCATCAAAATCGATGAGAGAAGGGTATAGAACAAATAGGAAACAATCAAGCCTTGATGCCCGCATGATGCGCCACCGCGTAGCTGCCCATCAGGAGCTGGGTGGCGCGGCTGGAGCGGTCGGACAGCGGCAGCACCAGGTCGCAATAGGTAACGATCGTTCCATTGCGCCGGGCGGCGGGGGCATAGCCGATGGCCGGCGCCTCGTGCCCGCGCTCCAGCGTCTTGAGCAGCTCGACCCACACCGGCTTGTCGAGGTCGCGCAGTTCCAGCTTCATCGCCTCGCGCCCCAGCCGGTGGTGCAGCGCCTGCCCGCAGAAGGCGAAGGCGTAGCGGCGCAGATCGCCATAGGCCGCGATGTCGATGATGGCGAGATGGTCGTACCAGGCGGTCAGCTCCCGTAACGGAACGTCCCTGCGGTCGGGGATGGGCCGGTCTTCGCGGCGCACCAGCCAGTGGGCGAGGAGGGACTGCAATTCGGGCGGTAGCACATACGCCATTTTACAAAATACCGCTTTGTATCGTTCGATACATTTTGGCGAGCATACTCCGTAGAGAAATAGTCATCAAGCTGGCTGCCTTTCGCGCATGGATATCCGCGAAACGTTCGCCAGCAACCTGCGCCGCCTGAGGGACCAGAAGGACCTCTCGCAGGAAGAACTCGCCTTCCGCGCCAAGATCGACCGCACATACGTCAGCGCGCTGGAACGCGGCGTCTACAGCGCCACCATCACCATGGTGGAAAAGCTCGCGACCGTGCTGGGCGTGACGCCTTCGAGCATGCTGGAAAAACCGGCGCGGCCGGCGGCGAAGAAGAAGGTGTAACGAAGGTTACGCGCTTCGGCCGGTATCGGCCGCCTTGCCGTCGAACAGCCAGCCGAAGACGAACGCTCCCGCCAGCCCGCCCGCCAGTTGGGCCGCCAGGAATGGCGGAACGGATGCCGGTGCGATCCCGGCGAAGCTGTCCGAAAGCGCACGGGCGAGAGTGACCGCCGGGTTGGCGAAGGACGTCGAAGCCGTGAACCAATAGGCCGAGGCGATGTAGAGCCCGACGAGCGCTGCCGTCTGTGCCGGGCGGAAGCGGTTCGCGCCCAGGATCGTCGCCATCAGGCCGAAGGTCGCGATGAATTCGGAGAATGCCTGCCCGGGCCCGTCGCGCAATTTCGTCGAGACCTCGAAGATGGGTGCCGCGAACATCAGATGCGCCGCATAGACGCCAAGGACCGCGCAGGCGATCTGCACGACGATGTAAGCGAGACCATCCATGACTTTCATTTCACGCCGTGCCATGAAGACGAGCGTGACGGCGGGATTGAAATGCGCGCCGGAGATGGGCGCGAAGATGGAGATCAGCACCGTCAACGCCGCGCCGGTCGACACGGTGTTCGCGATAAGCGCGAGTGCCGCGTTCCCTTCCGAAAGGCGCTGGCCCATGATTCCAGAGCCGACGACAGCCGCGAGCAGGAATGCGGTTCCCAAGCCTTCGGCGGCGAGCCGTCGCGTGAGGTTGGCCTTCATACCGGCGGCTTTCCGATCTCATCAAGGCGGCGCTTGAGCGACATACGGTCGAGCGAGCGCATGGGAAGATTGATGAAAAGCCCGATGCGCCGGTGAAGTGCGGTGTAGGCGTCGCGAAAGGCGAAGGCGATCTGCTCCTCGGTCCCCTCAATAGCCGCGGGATCGGGGATGCCCCAATGCGCTGTCATCGGTTGGCCGGGCCAAACAGGGCAGACCTCGTTCGCTGCGCTGTCGCAGACGGTGAACACGAAATCCATTTTCGGCGCGTCCGGGCCTGAGAATTCCTCCCAGCCCTTCGAACGCAATCCCGCTGTCGGGTAGCCAAGGCGTTCCAGCAGCGCGAGGGCTTGCGGGTGGACCGTTGCTTTCGGCATGGAGCCTGCCGAAAAGGCCCGAAAATCCCTCGCTCCGATCCGGTTGAGGATGGCCTCACCAAGGATGGAGCGCGCGGAATTGCCGGTGCAGAGAAAGAGCACCGAGTAGGTTTGGTCCGTCATGGCGCTACTTTCGTTTCGCGCGGGCAGGCGTGCAGCAACGTGATGCGACGGCCGCCAGCGGCGCGCAGATTTCCGCCCGTCCGCCGCAGCAATCCTCCGTCAGGTAGACGAGGAGGTCGCTCATTCCCTCGAAATTGGCCGAGTAGATGATCGAGCGCCCTTCGCGCCGCGCCGCCGTGAGCCCGGCGTTCGACAGAAGAAGAAGTTGGGCCGACAGGGTGTTGGCTGGTATTTCGAGTTCGCGCGCGATCTCGCCGGCGGCTAAGCCCTCAGGGCCTGCTTTCACCAGAAGGCGGAACACCTCCAGGCGCGAATCCTGGGCGAGGGCGGAAAGCCGTTTGACGGCGTCTGTCGTTTCCATATTTCATATGTTCCGGAAATATGGATATGAGTCAAGGGGCAGGTGTGACCACCCGCTCTATTCTTCCGCCGTGAGCAGCGCGCCGGGCTCAGCACCAACCGGCAACGCTTCTCCGCTCCCCGCCGGGATGAACGTCGCGAAGGCCAGCGCGACCACCGACAATCCGCCGAGTGCGGCGAAGAGATAGAAGAATCCGTTCTGCGGATTGTAGAGCCACGAGACCAGCCACACGCCGGCGGGGTTGCCGATGGCGGCGAGGCCGTAGCGGACGCCGAACACCAATCCGCGCCGGTTGGCGGGTGTGAAGCGGGCGAGGAACATCGTTTCGATGGGTGCGAGCCATTCCAACAAGAACACGATCGCCACCAACGCGGCCGCGAGCGCCCAGCCTTGCGCATAGGCGAGCAGGGGCACGGCGCAGGCGAGGAAGAGGAAGCCACCCATGTAAGCGAGCTTGGCCTGCCCGCGATCGGCGAAGTGTCCACCGGCGAATTGCGCGCTGGCGCCGAGGAGATGGATCGATCCTGCGGCGAGGCCGATGGCGAAGAACCCGTAACGTCCGATATTCGTGCCGGTATCGATCAGCTTGGGCAGCGCGATGTCGAAGGCGGCGTAGATCACGAGCGTGACCGTCATCGTCACGGCCAGCACGGCGAAGGCGCGGGTCATGTCGGAGCGGCTGGGCTGGATATGCGTCGTCACCGCGTCGCCCTTGCGGTCTGCGATGCGGCCGGTGGCGTAGTAGATATAGAAGATGATGCCCAGCGCGACGGTGAGCGCGCCGGGGATGATGAAGCCCGCGCGCCAGCTGATCAGGCTCGCCAATCCGCCGGCCGCGATGGGGCCTATCGCCACGCCGATGCTGCCCGCGATGCCCGTGGAGGCGATAGCGCGGCCGCGAAGCTCCGCATGCTTCACCACCCAGGCGATGCCCACGGGGTGATAGATCGAGCCGGCGAGGCCCAGCAGCGCCAGCGCGCCTTCGAGCTCCAGCGGCGTGCGCGCGCAACCAGCCAGCATGGCCGCGATGCCGAGCGCCAGGAAGCACAGCACCAGCACGCGCGTCTCGCCCCAGCGGTCGCCCAGCCATCCGGCGAAAGGCGCGCCGATGCCGAGCAGCATGGCGCCGGGCAGCCACAGCGCGGCCAGCGTGTTGTACGAAACGTGCCATTCCTGGCCCACCACCAGCACGAGGGTGGCGTAGAGCGTCAGCAGCACATGGTTCATGCCATGCGCGGCGCTGGCGAAGAACAGGACGGGAAAGGGCGCGCTGCGGCGCATGGCGGCGGATCCGGTGTGACTGGGCCGTAATGCTAGGTGAGGGGCGCGGGAAGCGCCAGTTGTTCAGGCCGCATGGCTGCCCCCCAATGCTGAAATGCGCCGCGGTTTGCGATAGGCTCCGCGCGACGTGAGGTGGGGCCAAGTGGGGGAAGTCATGCGGATCGTTCGTTTCGTTGTCGTGGCGCTGGTGGCGGTGGCGATCTGGTGGGTGTCGAAATACGACCAGTCGATGCCCACGCCCGGCGGACGCGATGCGCCCGCGACGGAATTCTCCGCCGGCCGCGCGGAGGACATTCTCGCCCGTGTTCTCGGGCCGGAGAAACCGCATCCTGCCTACAGCGCGGAGAACGCCGCCGTGCGCGGCCGCATCCTGACGGAGCTGGCGCGACTGGGCGTTCCGGCGACGACCTATAAAGGCACAGGCTGCAATGCCGCCGCGCGCTATGGCGTGATCGAATGCGGCACGGTGACGGACATCATCGCCGAAGTGCGCCCGGGCACCGGCAAGGCCATTGTGCTGCTGGCGCATTACGACTCCGTGCCGGCCGGCCCCGGCGCGGCGGATGATGAATCCGGCGTCGCCACCATCCTGGAATCCATCCGTGCCTTGAAGGCGCGGGGCGGCGACGGCCTGCATCCCATCATCGCGCTGTTCACCGATGGCGAAGAGTACGGGTTGCTGGGCGCGGCGTCCGCGCTCGACAACCCAGCGTTCCGCGCGCGCGTGGGCGCGGTGGTGAATGTCGAGGCGCGGGGCAATCAGGGGCCCAGCCTGCTGTTCCAGACGAGCCCGGGTGACGGGCCGCTGGTCGATCTTTATGCGAAGAGCGTGACGCATTACGCGACGAGTTCGCTGTTCGCGACGATCTACAAATATCTGCCCAACGATACGGACCTCACGCTGTTCATCCGCGGCGGCTTCGTCTCGTACAATTTCGCCTTCAGCGACAATGTCGCCCACTATCACACGCCGCGCGATACCCGCGCCAATCTCAGCCCGGTGACCTTGCAGCATCATGGCGAGAACCTGCTCGGCATGGCGTCGTCGCTGGAGCATGTCGATTTCGCCAGCCTGAAGGGCGGCAAGGACGACATCTATCTCACCGTGATGGGCAAGTGGCTGCCGCGCATGTCGGCAAGCTGGGCGCTGCCGCTGTCGGTGCTGGCGCTGGTGCTGATCGCGTTGGCGGGATGGATCGGCGGCGCGCCGCCACGCTGGCAGGGCGTGGCGGCCGGAGCCGGTGCACCGCTCGCGTTGCTGGTCGGCAGCGCCATCATCGGCTGGGTGCTGCATGAGATCGCGGCGCTGGTGTCGGGGCAGCCCGATCCGTCTTTCGCCTATCCGCTGGCGTTGCGCATCTCGCTCGCGCTGGGCGTGATGGGCGTGACGTTGCTCTGCGCGCGGATGCTGTCGTCACGCGGCGCCGCTCTGGCGGGATGGTTGTGGTACGCGGTGCTGGCCATCGTGAGCGCGATCTTCGCCACGGGGTTGAGCCCGTATTTCCTGTTCCCGGCGCTGATCGCGATTCCGCTGTTGTTCGTGGCCGCGCGCTTCGGATGGGCTTCGTGGATCGGGCAGGGCGCGCTGGCTCTGGCCGCGATCCCCGCGCTGTTCGTCTGGCTGGGATTGGTGGCGACGGGTGAGACCCTGATGGGTCTCGCGCTGCATCCGCTGTTCACCGTCCCCGCCGCCTTCGCCGCCATGGCCGTGCTGCCGCTGATCGGCGCGCGCGCGATGCCGCGACAGGTGTGGCTCGGTGTGTCGGGTGTGCTGTTCGTGTTTGCCATCGGCGCGGCGGTGACGGCCGGGCTGCAGCCCGCTTATAGCGCGATGGAGCCGCAACGTCTGAACGTCGCCTATGTCGAGGACCACACGACCGGCAAAGCCGTCTTCGCCGCCGATGCGGGCGCGCCGTTGCCCGCCGCGATGCGCGCGACCGCGCCCTTCGCGCAAACGCCGGAGTCGCCTTACGCCTTCGCGCGCATCCCGGCCTACATCGCTCCTGCTGGTGCGCTGCGTTTCCCGGCACCCACGGCGAGCGTGTCGCAAAGCACGCTGCCCAACGGGCGCCGTGTGACACTCGCGCTGCACGGCTCGGCTGAGGCCGGGCAGATGGTACTGGTCGTGCCCGACAGCGCGCATGTCACCGCGATCACCATCAACGGCAAGCGCATCATCATCGGCGCGGAGTGGAAGAACGGCGTCATTGTCCTCTGCACCACGGGCGATTGCGCGCACGCCAACATCACACTGGACACCGCAGGCGCCGCCGGTTTCGACCTCATCCTCGGCGAACGCCGCTTCGGCGTGCCCGACTCCGGCGCGAAGATCGTGGCCGCGCGACCCGCCAGCGCGGTGCAGTCGCAGCTCGGCGACAGCACGGTGATCCTGGCGAAGGTGACGGTGCCGAAGGGTTGACGGCCGGGCATATTGTACATATTGTTGTACAATGGCTATCGTGACTTACAGCTATGCCCGGCAGAACCTCGCCCAGTTGATGGACGAAGTCGAACGCGATTGCGCGCCGGTCTTCATTTCCCGCCAGCGCAAGCGTGGCGCCGCGGTGCTTGTGTCGGAAGAAGAGTGGTCGTCGATTCAAGAGACGCTCTATCTGCTCAGCAATCCGAACAATGCCCGCGCTCTTCGCGAAGGCATGGCCCAAGCTGATCGCGGCGAACTTGAAGAACACGACATCTTCGAATGAACGTTCTTTGGATCGCAAATGCCTGGCGGGAATATCTCGAATGGCACGATAGCGATCCAAAAATGTGGGCCCGCATAAATAGTATCGTTCGTGACATCCAGCGCGACCCTTTCCGCGGAATCGGAAAGCCGGAGCCTCTGAAGGCCGATATGGCGGGATGGTGGTCGCGGCGCATTGATGACGAGCACCGGCTGGTCTATCGCGTGATCGGAACGGGCGTCGATCAACGCATTCACATCATTCAATGCCGGCTTCACTACAAATAATCACACATCCACATCTCGCGCGAACTTCGCGTTTTCCTGGATGAACTGGAAGCGCAGTTCGGGTTTTTTGCCCATGAGCTGTTCGACCATGCTCGCCGTCTTCTTTTCCTCGCCTTCGCCGATCTGCACCTGGATAAGCGTGCGGCTGCCGGGCTTCATGGTAGTTTCCTTGAGCTGGGCGGGCATCATTTCGCCCAGGCCCTTGAAGCGGGAGGTTTCCACCTTGGCGTTGGATTTGAACTCGCTCTTGAGCAGTTGCTCGCGATGGGCGTCGTCGCGCGCATAGATCGTCTTGGCGCCCTGGGCGAGGCGATAGAGCGGCGGCATTGCGAGGTAGAGATGGCCGCTGTCGATCAGCTTGGGCATCTCACGATAGAAGAACGTCAGCAGTAGCGACGCGATATGCGCGCCATCGACATCGGCGTCGGTCATGACGATGACGCGGTCGTAGCGCAAATCCTCGTCGCGATATTTCGCGCCTGTGCCGCAACCGAGTGCCTGCACCAGATTGGCAAGCTCGATGTTCTGCTCAAGCTTGCCGGCGGCGGCGCTCGCGACGTTGAGGATCTTGCCGCGCAAGGGCAGCACGGCCTGTGAATTGCGGTCGCGCGCCTGCTTGGCCGAGCCACCGGCGCTATCGCCCTCGACGAGGAAGATTTCCGTGCCGCTGGAGGCGCCGCTGGTGCAATCGGCGAGCTTGCCGGGCAGGCGCAGCTTGCGCGTCGCGGATTTGCGCGCGGTCTCTTTCTCCTGGCGCTTCTTCAGCCGGTCCTCGGCCTGGTCGATGACGAAGAGGAGCAGCTTGTCGGCTTCCTGCGGATGCTCGGCCAGCCAATGGTCGAAATGGTCTTTCACGACATTCTCGACGAGGCGTTGCGCATCCGGCGTGGACAGCTTGTCCTTCGTCTGGCCCTGGAATTCTGGATCGCGGATGAAGACGGAAAGCACGGCGCAAGCCGCGCTCATCACGTCATCCGTGGTGATGAGGGCAGTCTTCTTGTTGTCCTCGCCATGCGTGCGTAGCGCCTTTGTGAGCGCGTTGCGCAAGCCCTGCTCGTGCGTGCCGCCCTGGGCGGTGGGGATGGTGTTGCAATAGGAGTGCACGAAGGGATCGATCTGCGGCGTCCACACCACGGCCCATTCCACCGCGCCTTTGCCATCGCGGTTCTCGGTGCGGCCGGAGAAGCTGCGCTGCGTGACGGTACGGTTCGTGCCGATCTCGCTCTGCAGGAAATCGAGCAGTCCGCCGGGGAATTTGAGAACAGCCTCGGCCGGTGTGTCGCCCTTGATGAGCGAGGGATCGCATTTCCAGCGGATTTCCACGCCGCGGAACAGATAGGCCTTCGATTTCGCCATCCGGTAGAGCATGGCGGCGGAGAAATGCGTGTCGTTGCCGAAGATCTGCGCGTCGGGATGGAATGTCACGATCGTGCCGCGCCGGTTGACGGTGCCCATGTCCTTCAGTTTGCCGGCGGCGTGGCCGCGCTCGAAGCGCATCTTGTGGCCGTGGCGGTCGCGCGCGACGTCCACCTCCATCCAGTCCGACAGCGCGTTCACCACCGAAGCGCCCACGCCATGCAGGCCACCCGACGTGTCATAGACCTTGCCGCCGAATTTGCCGCCTGCGTGCAGCGTGGTCATGATCACTTCCAGCGCGGATTTGTTCTTGTACTTCGGATGCGGATCGACGGGGATGCCGCGGCCGTTGTCGCCGATGGTGAGGATGTCACCGGGCGAAAGCTCGATCTCGATGCGGCTGGCATGGCCGGCCACGGCTTCGTCCATCGCGTTGTCGAGAATCTCCGCCGCCAGGTGATGCAACGCGTGGACATCCGTGCCGCCGATATACATGCCGGGGCGGCGGCGGACGGGCTCAAGCCCCTCCAGCACTTCGATGTCTTTGGCGGTATAGCCCTTGGATGCGGGGCTGGACGTTTCGAAAAGATCAAGGTCTTTGGGGTCTTTGGCCATGGCTACGCAGGGACTCTCTTGACGATTCGTGGTGAACAGAAGCTTAACCGAAGCTACACGCGTAGCGTCGCGATTGCAGCGACTTTTTCTTAATTCCCATATCGTAGGTTTAACCACCCTGAAAGCCCATGGTGGGCGCGGGGATTGGAGCGACCGTGCGCGCGACAGCACCACGCGAGCAGACCGAGGAAGCGCGCATGACGCGCGCCCGAGTCGAGCTGACCGTTGCCACGCTTCCCATCGCCGTCTGGGTGAACCCCACCTGGGCGGCGCTGACGGCGTTGCCGTTCACCGGTTTGTTTCCCATCTTCGGAACGGTGGCGTGGTGGCGCATTTCGCTGATCCTGTCGCTGCACGTCGCCAACAGTTTCCTGGCCGCTTTCATGTATCGCGAGGCGCGGCGCAGCGCCGAGGCACAGCCTTATCTGTGGCTGCGCCGTTTGATCGGCTTCCAGGCGCTGATAAGCGCGGAATGGGGCCTGCTCGTCTGGCTGTTCTGGGTTCCGGGCAATACCGTGAACCATGTGATGATCGTGATGAGCGTGGTGGCGATCTTCTGGGCCTATGCCTTCAGCCGCGCCATGCATTCCGGAGTCTATCTGGCCGGCGTGGTGCCCACGGCGGTGCTGACACTGGCGCGGCTCGTCTTCGATGGCGACGCCTCGGCCTTTCCGCTGGCGCTGTTCCTCTCCGTCACGTTCATTTTCGCGCTGCTGTTCGCGGCCCGGGCGCGGCGCTATTTCGAGACCATGCTGCGCACCCGTTTCGCCAATGACGACCTGGCCGTGGAACTGCGCGCCACGCGCGACGACGCGCTGCGCAAGCGTTTCGAGGCGGAATCGGCCAACGCGTCCAAGACGACCTTCCTCGCCAATATGAGCCATGAGCTGCGCACGCCGCTCAACGCCATCCTGGGCTTCTCGGAACTGATCTCGCACGAGACGCTTGGCCCTATCGGCACGGCGCGGTACAAGGAATACGCGGTGGATATCAATTCCTCCGGCGCGCATTTGCTGAGCCTCATCAACGACATCCTCGACGTCGCCAAGATCGAATCCGGCAAGATGGATATCGAGCCGCGCGCCCTCGATCCCAAATCGACGGTCGAGCGGGCGCTAGTCGTCGTGGCGGCGCGGGCGCGGGAGAAGTCGCAGCATCTTTCCGTCGACGTCTCGGGCGGCGGCGCCATCTATGCCGACGAGCGGGCACTGAAGCAGATGGTCATCAACCTCGCCAACAACGCGGTGAAGTTCACGCCGGAAGGCGGCAGCATCACAATCTCCGGCGGGCCGACGCCGGATGGCGGCTATGAATTGTGCGTGGAGGACAACGGCCCCGGCATCTCGCCGGAATTGCTCGACCGCATCTTCCTGCCGTTCAACCAGGTCGACAACCGTTACAGCCGCCAGGAAGGCGGCACGGGATTGGGCTTGTCGCTGGTGCGCGGATTGGTGGAATTGCATGGCGGCCGCGCCTGGATCGAAAGCGATGTGGGCGCCGGCGTGCGCGCCTATATTTACTTCCCGGTAGGAAATGCACTGCCGCAGCGCGGCCAAATGCGCGCGCGCGCGTAACGCAGTTACGCAATCCGATACAACTCTAAGAAAGTTTTAGGGAAAAACCCCGTAGCATTCGCCCGGGCTCAAGAAAGAGCTCGGGGGAATTAGAGGAATTGCCGGTGGGTTATGGCCAGCGGCTGCGGGTTCAGCGAAGCGCCGACGTACGCGTTTTGAAATCGCAGCTTGACCTCATCGCGGAAGTCGTTCATTCGGCGCGCTTCACGGCGCCCGTGTGGGCGCTCGGCATGGCATGGGGTGCGTCCGGCGGGCGGCTGGGCAGCAAATCGTTCCTCTCCTGCCTCGTGCTTCCCGTCATCGTGGCACTAGTGGCTTTCGCGGCGTCGCGCTTCGTCGATTTCTACGAGCGCGAAGCCAACGGCCGCGCCACCTTCGAGCAATTGGAACGCTGGTTCCCACGCTTCGTCACCATGCAGGCCGCGATCAGCGCCGCATGGGGTTTGCTGCCGTGGTTCCTGTGGGACTCCGGCAATCCGCTCAATCATCTGTTCCTGTCGTGCTGCCTGCTGGTGGTGTTCTCCGGCATGGTGGTGAGCCGCGCCAATCACATGGACATGCTGCTCTCCGCCCTCTTGCCGGTGACGGTATTGTCCTCGCTGCGCTTCCTGGCCGGCTGGGACTGGATGGACGCGGCCATCGCGGTGTTGCTGGGATTGTTCGCGGCGCAATTGTTTTTCGATGCGCGCCGGCTCACCCATCGCCTCGACGAAGACTCCCGCCTGCGCTTCGAGGTGGAAGACCTTATGCGCGAGCTGGAAGAGGCGCGCGACGAAGCCCTGCGCAAGCGGTTCGAGGCGGAGACGGCCAACGCGTCGAAGACGGCCTTCCTCGCCAATATGAGCCATGAGCTGCGCACGCCGCTTAACGCCATTCTCGGCTTCTCGGAAATCATCGCCAAGGAATGTTTCGGGCCCGCCGGCTCGCCGCGTTACAAGGAATATGCGGGCGACATCCACTCCTCCGGCGCCCATCTGCTGAGCTTGATCAACGACCTGCTCGACGTGGCGAAGATCGAGGCGGGGCGGATGGATATCGAGCCGGAAGAACTCGACGTGCGCAAGACCTTCGACACCGCGCTCAAGATCATCGGCACCAAGGCGCGCGAACGCCGCCAGGAACTCATCATCGAGGTGGATGCCAGCGCGCCGCGCCTCTATGCCGACGAACGCTCGCTGAAGCAGATCCTGATCAACCTTGTCTCCAACGCCGTGAAGTTCACGCCGGAAGGCGGGCGCATCACGGTGGTCGCGTCGCGCGGGCGCTGTGGCGGATTCCAGATCATGGTCGAGGACAACGGCCCCGGCATTCCGCGCGACAAGATCGACAAGATCTTCAAGCCCTTCAGCCAGGTCGACAACCGCTACGACCGCCAGGGCGGCGGCACGGGCCTCGGCCTCGCGCTGGTGCGTGGGCTGGCCGAACTTCACGGCGGCCGCGCCTGGATCGAAAGCGAATACGGCAAAGGCTGCCGCGCCTATGTGGTGATCCCGCTCCCCGGCCAAAACAACGAAGCGGCCGCGGCTTAGGTTTTATTCTCGAACCTAAAACTGATCGTCATGGCCGGGCTTGTCCCGGCCACCCATACCCTCGGTGGGAAAAGTAAGAGCGACGACCGTCATCATCTTCTTCTGCGAGACCGCGTTTATGGGTGGCCGGGACAAGCCCGGCCATGACGGATTTTTGTATTTTTTTCTGTCAGAACTGCGCAATTACGATGGCGCGATGTCGGTGAACACTTTGCTGGGATGCTCCCGCAGGAACGCTGCGATCAATCCTTGTTTGTCACCAGGCACGGGTTTCGAGAGTGCGGCCCAGGCTTGCGCGTCCTCGGCCGGAACGCCGATGGAGGAGGCGAGGGCGGTGATGTCCTGGCCAGAGGCCTTCAATCCTTCCGACAATCCCACGGCCCAGCGATCCGGCGGGCCGTCGGCGCGGATGCGGAAGGCGTTTTCGCCGACTTCGCGCATCCATTGCGTCACGCGGTCGGAGAGATAGCCGCCGGTGATGCCGAGGAAGGAGATCAGATAAGGGCTCATGTCGGTTTGCGTGCCGGAGCCGTTCTGCGACAGCGCCAGCATGCCGGCCGCGGCGAAGAAAAACAGCGCGAAAGCGACGCCCGCGCCCAATCCGATGCGGAACAGGATGTCCCACAGGCCGCGGCCGTCCGGATTCCGCAGGAAATCCTGGCTGATATAGATGAGGCTTCCCAGAATGCCCATGAAGATCGCGAGCACCAACACCAGCATCATGCGCGGCAGCAGCACGACGTCATAGGCGCTGTCGCCGGCCAGCGATTTGAAGGACTCGAAATCCTCCACGAGATTCCAGTAATCGTCATTGGCGAGCGCGGAGCCGCTTGGCGCCACGTTGTCGTTCAGCTTCTTGGTCAATGCATCCAGCGCCGCGATGCGCGCCTTGACCACCTGCACCTTGCTGATATCGGAATCGAAGTCCTCGCGCGCGCGGAAATATTTGTCGAGCCGCTTGAACGACTCCACCTTGAATGCATCCAGCGATTTTCGCGCCTCGTCATTGCCGGAGCCGAGCTGGTCGTAATATGCGTCGAAATAATCGTAGACCGCGCTTCCGAAATTGGGCGCCGGTATGGGACCGTCGGACGGCGCGGGCGCCGCCGCGGGTTGTTGCCCCGCCGGCGCCTCCGCGGGCTGGTCGAACTGAATGCTGGACGGCGCGGAGGCGGCCACTTGCGGGAAGTCATGCACCTTGAGCGGCGGGCGGATATAGAGCGTGTCGTTGACGGCGATGAAGGTGCGCACCTGGTCGGCGGCGCTGACCATGGCGGCGCGGTCTTCCTGATTGGCGATGCTGGTCTTGTAGAGCAGGTCCTGCGCCTGGTCCTGGCGCGTGGTGATGACGTTGAGGACCGTCCAGTAATGCTCGACTTCCGACACGTCGCGCCGGATCCAGCCGGTCGAGACCTTGAGGTTGGCGAGGCCCGGCGCCGTGATCGCGTTCTGCAGCCGCTCCGTGGTGATGACGAAGAGCAGAACCGCGCTGGTGGCGGCGAATGCCGCGATGAGGAAAAACCCGATCAGGAGACGCCGGATAGACGGCGCGAACCGTCTCACGGTTTCCACGAAACCACTTCCCATGTCTTGCCCCCGCCAAGTCTTGAGGCGTATCTAGCACAGCCCGGCAAGACTTCGCACAGACCTACGGCTGTAAACAGCGGAATTCGCCGGCGGTGGTCCCAAAATATAGAGACGCGGCCCGAGCCTATTTGACAGGGCAGCGGCCCGTCTCCACCACCTTCAGTGGCGCGGGCATTGCGCCGGAGTTGAGCACGCGCGCCAGCGCGTCGGCGCTGTCCGGTGTGAAATTGCCGGTGATGATGCCGCTGCCGCCCCGGATCGGGCTTTGGATGACGGGCGCGGAGACCACTCTGCCGTCGATCACGATGGCGAAGCGGCTGCCCACATTCGCGGCGGTGGCTTCGCCGAACTGCTGCGCGCCCAAGGCGTCGAAGGTGAATGCGATATCCGCCGACTGGGTTTGAGGATCGTAAGCCTGGTGCGCGTCCGTCAGCCTGTCGCCGCTTACCAGCACCTGTTTGTACACCGCGATCTGCGCGGGCTGCCCCTCCAGCGGATGATCGACCGCTAGAAGCGCCGAGCCGATCGGCACGATGCCTTTGCGCATTGCATCGAGGTTGGAGGAGTCTGTTTCGTCGACGAGATTGAAACTCAACTGCCCCGGTATGCCAAGCAAGGCCGCGAGGGCTTGGGCTTTCGACGCGTCCTGCAGAACGATGCGGATGCGATCGGTGCCTTCCGGCGAAATGGCGAGATCGCCCGCGCCCATGGAGTCTCCGCGCTTGCGGATCACCGCGATGGTGCGGTCGAGCAGATCGCCACGAAGCTGCACGACGTTGGACGACGACGGCGTCACGATCAGGGTGTCGCCGCCTTGCTCCGCGATGTCGAACAGATGATTGGTATTGAGGCCGTCCATGATCGTTTTCGCCTCGCCGTAACGCGACTTGTCCTGAACCTGTATCGACAGCGTACCGGACGTGGGCTGGGCCGAACTGAATGCGATATGCACCTCGCGAAGCGCTGCGCGGGCATCGGAGCGCAATTGCGCAAGACGGTTCCCATCGAACCACGCGGCTTGCGTGAGCTGAAGCTCTATCGTGCCATAGCCTTGTGGACAGGTGCCGGGCACGGCGGCTTTCGGGCCGCAGGCGCCGAGCAGCAGCGCGGACAAAGCAAGCGCCAAAATCCTGGGCATCGAGGCTCCCCCCAAAATGCAGGCATTACGGGAGGCTCTATAGCACAAACGAGGGGGAAACCGTTTCGGCTATCGGGTACCGATCTCTCCGGGTACCGTACACCTCACTCCCTCAACCGTCATGGCCGGGCTTGTCCCGGCCATCCATAAACACGGTCTTTGCAGAAAAAGACGATGACGGTCCGCGCTCTTGCGTTTCCTACCGCGGGTATGGGTGGCCGGGACAAGCCCGGCCATGACGTTTGTGGGGTGCTTTCCGTGCAAAACAAAAGGGCCGGGATTGCTCCCGGCCCTTTACGCGTCACGCTTCGGCGGAACTCACACCGAATAGTACATCTTGAACTCGACCGGATGCGGGGTGTGTTCGAAGGTGTAGACCTCCTGCATCTTCAGCTCGATGTAGCTGTCGATGAAGTCGTCGCTGAACACGCCGCCCTTCTTCAGGAACGAACGGTCCTTGTCGAGATTCTCCAGCGCTTCGCGAAGGCTGCCGCAGACCTGCGGGATTTCCTTCAGCTCTTCCGGCGGCAAGGCGTACAGGTCCTTGTCCATCGGGTCGCCGGGATGGATCTTGTTCTCGATGCCGTCGAGGCCGGCCATCAGCATGCTGGCGAAAGCGAGATAGGGGTTCGCGCCCGGATCGGGGAAGCGCACTTCGACGCGCTTGCCCTTGGGCGAGGCGCTGAACGGAATGCGGCACGAGGCGGAGCGGTTGCGCGACGAATAGGCCAGAAGCACCGGCGCCTCGAACCCGGGGATCAGACGCTTGTAGCTGTTGGTCAGCGGGTTGGTGAAGGCGTTGAGAGCCTTGGCATGCTTGATGATGCCGCCGATGTAGTAGAGGCAGGTGTCCGACAGATCGGCATAGCCCGAGCCGGCGAAGAGCGGCTTGCCGGCCTTCCAGATCGACTGATGCACATGCATGCCCGAGCCGTTGTCGCCATAGACGGGCTTGGGCATGAAGGTCGCCGTCTTGCCGTAGGCGGCCGCGACCTGGTGCACGACATATTTGTAGACCTGCATCGCGTCGCCGGTCTTGGTCAGCGTCTTGAACTTCATGCCGAGC
>DASXFU010000025.1:0-37258 GCA_036489435.1 Rhizomicrobium sp.
CGCGCAACTATTATTTGGCGTGCGAAGCACGCCGGGCCGGCCACCCATAACCTCGGTCTTTGCAGAAAAAGACGATGACGGTCCGCGCTCTTACTTTTCCCACTGCGGGTATGGGTGGCCGGGACAAGCCCGGCCATGACGAAGTGGGGTGTTTTGAGGTGAAGTGCGCGCGACGACAGTGAGCGCGCCGCCCCTACGTCCGCGCCCGTTGCCCGAACAAGATCTTCCGCGCTTCTTCCTGCGCTTTCGGATCGTTCTGCTGTTGCTCGCGCAATTCGCGGCCCTGCGCGAAACCTTTCTTCACCGCGGACCGCGCGCCGACGCGGTTGCGCCAGGCGATCACGTTGGGGAATTCGTCGAGCATGCCCTCGAAGCGGCTGGCGGCGATGATCCAGCCCCAGCAGGCCATGTCGGCGATCGAATACGTGCCCGCGAGGAATTTGCGCGTCGCCAGACGTTTGTTCATCACGCCGAGCAGGCGATGCACCTCGTCGGTGTAGCGCTTGGTCGCGTATTCGTTGCCGGGCGCGTAGGTACGGAAATGGTTCGCCTGCCCCGCCATTGGGCCGAGCCCCGCCATCTGCCAGAACAGCCACTCGTCCACCTGGACGCGCTTGCGCTCGTCGGCCGGATAGAACTTGCCGGTCTTGCGCCCGAGATATTGCAGGATCGCGCCGGACTCGAAGACGGAGATCGGCTTGCCGCCGGGCCCGTCGGGATCGACGATGGCCGGCATGCGGTTGTTCGGCGCGATCTTCAGGAAGCCGTCCGTGAACTGCTCCCCCTTGCCGATATTCACCGGCACCAGGGTGTAAGGCAGCCGGCACTCCTCCAGCATGATGGAGATCTTCCAGCCGTTGGGCGTCGGCCAGTAATGGAGCTCGATGGGGCGCGGGGCGCGGGCGGCGGCGGGTTTGGCGGATTTGGCCGCGACTTTCTTCTTCGGTGCCTTACGTTTCGCGTTCTTCGCCATATCGCTCTCCTCCAACCTCAATCCCAACTACACCACAATACCCCAAAACCGTCATGGCCGGGCTTGTCCCGGCCATCCATAAACGCGGTTTCGCAGAAGAAGATGATGACGGTCATCGCCCTTACTTTTCCCACCGCGGGTATGGGTGGCCGGGACAAGCCCGGCCATGACGGTGGGGGGAGTGGGGGAATAACAACCAAGGTGCACGGGTGCGCGCACCACACCCACCCCAAAAGGAATGGCCGCGGTCCCGTTTGGGGCCGCGGCCATTGAAACCCACTGACGTTAGTCAGCGAGTTATTTCTTCTTCTTGGCCTTGCGCTTTTTCGCTTTGCGCGCCGGGCTCTTCGCAGCGGCCTTCTTGACCGTCCGCTTCTTCTTCTTCTTCGCAGTCATTGGCATGTGAAACGACTCCTCTTTGTTTTCGAGGCTGTGCGACTCGCACCCCCCAAAACGTTGAGAATATGGAGTAATCCCGGTTAACGACGCAATAGCGCCCCTGCATCCGCCAAAATGTGCTGTCAAGTGAATTTCAGAAAACAGCGATATTTGCTGGTTTTTTTCCGCTTCGTCTTTGCACGGATCAAATTCCGCCAATCGGGCGCGGCGATTGCGCGCTTGCGCCGTTTTGTGCGAATCACCCTTCGTCGGGCAGATTGAGTCGCTGCTTGAGGACGGCGATCACCACCGCGGGATTCGCTTTTCCGCCCGTCTGCTTCATCACCTCGCCGCGGAACCAGCCCGCGAGTTTCGGTTTCACCTTCACCTGTTCGACCTTGTCGGGGTTCGCCGCGATCACCGCGTCCACCGCCGCCTCGATCGCCGAAACGTCCGTTACCTGAACGAGGCCGCGCGTCTCGACGATGGTTTTCGGGTCGCCGCCCTCGCTCCACGCGATGTCGAGCACGTCCTTGGCGATCTTTCCGCTGATCGTGCCGTCGCCGATCATGCGGATGATGGCGTTGTTCGCCTCCGCGCTGACCGGAACCTCGGTGATGGCGAGCTTGTCGCGGTTCAGCCGGCCCAGAATCTCGTTGTTCAGCCAGTTCGCGGCGACCTTCGCGTCCACGCCCTTGGCCAGCGCCTCGAAATACTCCGCAAGCTCGCGCTCTGCGACCAAGACGCCCGCGTCGTAAGCGGAGACGCCGTAGTCGTTCATGAAGCGGGCGCGCTTCTCGTCCGGCAGCTCCGGCAAAGTAGCCGCGATCTCGTCGATCCACGCCTGTTCCAGCACCAGCGGCAGCAGGTCGGGGTCCGGGAAATAGCGGTAATCATGCGCTTCTTCCTTGGAGCGCATGGAGCGGGTCTCGCCCTGGCGGTTGTCGTAGAGCCGCGTTTCCTGCTTGATGACGCCGCCCGCTTCCAGGATGTCGACCTGGCGGCGCGCCTCGAATTCCACCGCCTGGGCGATGAAGCGCATGGAGTTCACGTTCTTGATCTCGCAGCGCGTGCCCAGATGCTTGAAGTCACCCGTCTCGCGGAACTTGTCGTAGCCACCCTCGCGGCAGACGGACACGTTCACGTCCGCCCGCATGGAGCCTTCGTCCATGTTGCCGTCGCAAGTGCCGAGGTAGCGCACGATGGCGCGCAGCTTCTTCAGGAACGCCGCCGCTTCCTCGCTGCAGCGCATATGCGGGCGGGTAACGATCTCCATCAAGGCGACGCCCGAACGGTTGAGATCGACGAAGGAGAAATCCGCGTGCTGGTCATGCAGGCTCTTGCCCGCGTCCTGCTCCAGATGGAGCCGCTCGATGCCGACGCGGATGGTCTCGCCGGGCATGTCGATGAACACCTCGCCCTCGCCCACGATGGGGTTCTTGAACTGCGAGATCTGATAGCCCTGCGGCAGGTCCGGATAGAAATAGTTCTTCCGGTCGAAGATCGAGGTGAGGTTGATCTGCGCTTTCAGGCCCAGCCCCGTCTTCACCGCCTGCTCCACGCAATAGCGGTTGATCACCGGCAGCATGCCCGGCATGCCGGCATCGACGAAGCTGACATGGCTGTTGGGCTCGCCGCCGAACGACGCCGAGGCGCCGGAGAACAGCTTGGCGTTGGAAAGCACCTGGGCATGGACCTCCATGCCGATGACGATCTCCCACTGCCCGGTTTCGCCCCGGATGGTTTTGTCCGCGTTCGCCTTGTTCATGCGGCCCTCCACCAGGCCTGTGGTTTGGCGCTGAACCCGGCCGCCACTTCGATGGAACGGCCAACGCGCAGAACAGTCTCCTCGTCGAACGCCTTGCCGATGATCTGAAGGCCGAGCGGCAAGCCATCGGAGGTCAATCCGGCTGGAACCGCGAGACCCGGCAATCCGGCCAGATTCACCGTCACCGTGAAGACGTCGTTCAGATACATGGCCACCGGATCATCGGACTTCGAGCCGATGCCGAAGGCCGGGCCGGGCGTCGCGGGCGTGAGCAGCACGTCGCACTTCTTATAGGCCTCGACGAAGTCGTTCAGGATGAGCGCGCGAATCTTCTGGGCGCGGGTGTAATAGGCGTCGTAGTACCCGGCCGAGAGCACATAGGTGCCGATCAGGATGCGGCGGCGGACTTCCGGGCCGAAACCCTCGGCGCGGCTTTTCTCATAGAGATCAAGGATATCGCGGGTGTCCTTCGCGCGATGCCCGAAGCGCACGCCGTCATAGCGCGCGAGATTCGACGAGGCCTCGGCCGGCGCCACGATGTAATAAGCGGGCAGCGCGTATTTGGTGTGGGGCAGCGAGACGTCCACAATCTCCGCGCCCTGCGCCTTCAGCCATTCGGCGCCCTTCTGCCAGAGCGCCTCGATCTCCGGCGGCGCGCCGTCGATGCGGTATTCCTTCGGGATGCCGACCTTGAGGCCCTTCACGCCACGCTCGAGCGCCGCTTCGTAATCCGGCACCGGCACGTCGACGGAGGTGGAATCCTTCGGATCCACGCTCGCCATGTGCTTCAGCATGATGGCGCAGTCGCGCACCGTGCGCGCCATCGGCCCTGCCTGGTCCAGCGACGAGGCGAACGCGACGATGCCCCAGCGCGAGCAACGGCCATAGGTCGGCTTCAGGCCGACCGTTCCGGTGACGGCGGCCGGCTGGCGGATCGATCCGCCGGTGTCGGTGCCGGTGGCGGCGAGGCAGAGATTGGCGGAGACGGCAGAGGCCGAACCGCCCGACGATCCGCCCGGCACCAGCGCCTGGTTGGAACCCTGCGCGCGCCACGGGCTCAGCACCGGCTTGTAATAAGAGGTCTCGTTGGACGAGCCCATGGCGAACTCGTCCATGTTCGTCTTGCCCAGCAGCACCGCGCCCGCGTCCCACAGATTCTGCGAGACGGTGGATTCATAAGGCGGCACGAAATTGTTCAGGATGTTCGACCCCGCCGTCGTGCGCACGCCCTTTGTGCAGAACAGGTCCTTGATGGCGAGCGGCAGGCCCTCCAGCGGTCGCGCCTCACCCTTCGCGATGCGCGCGTCGGAGTCCTTCGCCATGTCGAGCGCCTTCTCCGGCGTCTCGGTGACGAAGGCGTTCAGCACGCGCGCCTTCTCGATCTCCGCGAGAAAGGCTTTGGTCAGTTCGGTGGAGGAGACCTGCTTGGACTGCACCGCATCGCGGGCTTCGGCCAAATTGAAATCGGTGAGCGTGCTCATGCGGCGTCTTTCCCGTAGAACACCGACCAGGCCGTGTCCGGATAATCGAGCACCGCGCCGCAGCGCGCGAAACCCGCCCGCTCATAGACGCGCCACGCGGCCGGGTGACGGTCGCCCGTCTCCAGCACCAGCCGGTTGAGACCCTCGCGTGCCGCCAGCGCCTCGATCTCCGACAGGATGCGCCCGCCGATGCCGCGGCCCTGGAAATCCGGGCGGGTATACATCCGCTTCACTTCGCCGATGCCGTCCGCATGGCGCTTGAGCGCGCCGCACGCCACGGCGCGTCCATCCTCGCGGGCGATGAACACGGTGGTATCCGGGCGCGCCATCTCCTCGGCCGTCATGTGGTAGCAATGCTCCGGCGGCGTCAGCGCCAGCAGCGCCGCGTTCAATTCGGCGATGAGGGTGCGGATGTCGTCCTGCAACGGGCTCTCGATAGAAATCTGCACGGCGGCTACTCCACCACCTTCGGCACCAGGAAGAAATTGTCTTCGCTCTCCGGCGCGTTGGCGACGATGGCCGAGGCGTCACCGCCGGCCGTGATCACGTCTTCCCGCATGCGCAGGTGCTGGGCGACCACGCTGGTCATGGGCGCCACGCCGGTGACGTCGACCTCGTTCAATTGCTCGACCCATTTGAGGATGCCGTTCAGCTCGCCCTCCATCGGCGCCACCCGGTCCTCGGGAAGCGCGATGCGGGCCAATTTGGCGATACGCCTGACGGTGTCCTTATCGACGGACATTGGGGGACCGGCTGTGCTAGGGATTTCTCTGGGGCCTTGCTACCAACGGGCCAACGGGCTGGCAAGCGAGCTTGAGGACATATGCCTATTGTCGACCTTTCGGGGCTCGCGGCACTGCGCGGTTCCGGCCTCAGGCTTCTGGGGCTGGATTTGGGCGAGAAGACCATCGGGCTCGCGCTTTCCGACACGCTGCTGACCATCGCCACGCCCATGGAGACGCTCAAGCGCGGCAAATTCACGCTCGATGCCCAAAGCTTGAGCGCCATCGCCGCCAAACAGGGCGTGGGCGGGCTGGTGATCGGCCTACCGCTCAACATGGATGGGCGCGAGGGGCCGTCGTCGCAGTCCGCACGCGCCTTTGGGCGGAATTTCGCCACGCGCTCGGAGCTGCCGATCCTCTTCTGGGACGAGCGGCTTTCCACCTCCGCCGTCACCCGCGCGCTGTTGGAAGCCGACGCCTCGCGCAAACGCCGCAGCGAAGTCGTGGACAAGATGGCCGCCGCCTACATCCTGCAAGGCGTGCTCGACCGCATGAGAACCCTGGAACGCACATGACGACTCCCGACACCGATCCGAACAACGCCATCGCCAAATTCCGCTGGATCCCGCCGGGCTTCCGTCCGCCGGTCCCGATGACGGTGGGACAGGAGCGTTTCATCCTGCTCGTCGGCGTCGCGGCGCTGTTCGCGGGCTACGACCTCAACATCTTCGGCCTCGCCATGCCGCAGATCCAGGCGAGCCTGCACATCCCGGAGAACCAGGTCGGCGTCACCGTCTCCTGGTTCCGGCTGGCGACCTTCGGCGCCATCCTGCTCGCTTCCTCCGCCGACATCGTGGGACGGCGCAGGCTGTTGCTGTTCACGATCTTCGGCCAGGCCATCGGCACCTTCGCCACCGCCTTCGTGCAGAACTCCACCCAGTTCATCGACGTGCAGATGTGCGCGCGCATCTTCAGCTATGCGGAGGAGATGCTGTGCTACGTCGTCTTCGCGGAGGAAGTGGCGGCCGGCGCGCGCGGCTGGGCGAACGGCACCTTGAGCGCGATGGATTTCCTGGGCGCCGGTTTCGCAACCCTGGTCTTCGCCATGGTGACGCTGCTGCCCTTCGGCTGGCGCTCCATCTATGTGATAGGCGCGATCCCGCTGCTGCTGGTGGGCATCATGCGCCGCCGCCTGCCGGAGACGAGCCGCTTCGTGGTGCGGCAAGCACAGACCGAGCGGCGGATGTTCTCGCACCTCACCGCCACCTTCGACATGCTGCGCAAGCTTGCGAAGGAATATCCCACGCGCGTCGTCACCATATTGATCGCGGTCGCCGCCTTCGGCTTCGCCATCGCGCCCGCGACGGTGCTGCAATCAAAATATCTCCAGACCGCGCTGCACTACACCCCGAAGGAGGTGACGATGCTGCTCATCCCCGGCGGCCTCGCCGGATTGGGCCTGAGCATCCTCACCGGACGGCTCAGCGACAGGATCGGCCGCAAGCTGGTGGTGTTCTTCACCTGCACGCTTTGCGGGCTCGGCTTCGTGGGCCTCTTCAGCGGCATCACGGGCTGGCCGGTGCCGCTGCTCTGGCTCGCCTCCTTCTACGGCTTCTTCGCCACCGACACCTTGCTCGCGGGTTTCGCGCTGGAGATCGTGCCCACCGCCTATCGCGCCACGGTGTCGGGCTTGCGCTACACCGTGGAGATATTGACCGGCGCGGTGAGCCTCTGGCTAGAAGGCCGCGCCTATGATGTCTTTCACGGACACGGCCCGGCCATATCCATCATGCTCGCAACCATTCCCATCACCTTGATCGCGATCCTGTTCCTGCCCGAACCATCCGGCCGCACGCTGGAGGAGATTTCCCAATGACCCGGCGCAATTCCAACCGGCTGATGCTGGCCGGCTTCGTACTCTTCGGCGCGTTCATCGCGGCCTTCGTCGCCTTCCCGAGACTCACCGTGCTGGTTGGCGCCACGCTCGGCCAGTTCAACGATCCCGGCCCGCCCAAGCTCATCAAGAGCATCGGTTGCGTCGATCGTTGCAATGCAGCATCGATTGCCACGCTCGTGCAGACGCGCTTTCCCGTGGGCACGAAGCTGACGGACATGGAAACGGAACTGGGCAAGGACGGCTTCACGCCCGAAGATCCCATGCCCGCGAAATGCACGCCGAAGGACAAGATGGTTCCGGGAAAATGGGCCGTCGCCTGCCCGGCCTGGGACCCGCACTGGAATCCGGCGAACCGCGCCGCCTATCGCTGGTCGAAGACGGTGGGCTGCGGCAACAACATCCTGATCGACTGGTCGGCGGACAAAGCGGGCCGCCTCACCCATGTCGAGGGCTCCTATTACTACGCCTGCGTCTAGGCTAAACTCGGCAGGCACACGGGGACAGCGATGTTCGACTTCATCCATACGGTCGATTGGGCGAATGCCTGGCCGCTTTATCTGGGCGTCACCGTCTTCGGTTACCTGCTCGGCTCCATTCCGTTCGGTCTGATCTTCACCTGGCTCGCCGGCGCGGGCGACATCCGCCAGGTCGGCTCCGGCAATATCGGCGCGACCAATGTGTTGCGCACCGGCAAGTACCTGGCCGCCGCCGCGACCTTGATCTTCGACGCCGGCAAGGGCGCGCTGGCCGTGCTCATCGTCACCGCGCGCTACAATCACACGCTCGCGGTGTTCGCCGCGCTCGGCGCGTTCCTCGGCCATATCTATCCCGTCTGGCTCGGCTTCAAAGGCGGCAAAGGCGTCGCCGTCTTCATCGGCGTGACCTTGGCGCTGGCTTGGCCGGTGGGACTCGCCGTCATGGCAGCCTGGGCGCTGGCGGCGCTGATCTGGCGCATCTCCTCGCTCTCCGCGCTGATCGCGGCGGCCGTCGCCCCCATCGGCATGATGCTGATGAACCAGCCGCTCGACAGCCTGTTGATGCTGATCCTGACGCTTCTCATCTTCCTCAGCCATCGCGAGAACATCGCCCGGCTCGCCACGGGCACCGAACCGCGCATCGGCGCCACCGCGTGACGCGAGCCTTAAGCGACAGCGAGCGGCGCGCCTGGCTGAGGCTCGCCCGCACGCAGAATGTCGGCCCCGTCACCTTCGCGCAGCTCATCTCGCGTTTCGGCAGCGCCACGGCCGCATTGAACGAAATCCCCAAGCTCGCGCGGCGCGGCGGTGCAAACGAATTGCGCAGCCCCAGCGATGCCGATGCGAAACGCGAACTCGATGCGCTGGCCAAACTCGGCGCGCGCGTGATCGCGAATTGCGAAGCGGATTTCCCGCCGGGACTCGCGGCGCTCGAAGCGCCGCCGCCGTTGATCACCGCGCTCGGACACATCAGCCTGCTCGCGCGCGACATGGTCGCCATCGTCGGCGCGCGCAACGCTTCCGCCCTGGGCCGCAAATTCGCCGAGCGCATGGCGATGGATTTGGGCGCGGCGGGCCTGATGGTCTCGTCGGGTCTCGCGCGCGGCATCGACTCCGCGGCGCATGAAGGTTCGCTCGAAACCGGCACCTGCGCGGTGCTGGCGGGCGGCATCGACATCATCTATCCGCCGGAGAATGCCGGGCTCTACGAGCGCATCAAGGCGCAAGGCGTTATCGTGTCGGAGATGCCGCCGGGGATGTCGCCGCAAGCGCGGCACTTCCCACGCCGCAACCGCATCATCTCCGGCCTCGCCCGGGGCGTGGTGATCGTGGAGGCGGCCGAAGGCTCGGGCTCGCTGATCACGGCCAACTACGCGCTGGAGCAGAACCGTGAGATCTTCGCCGTGCCGGGCTCGCCGCTCGATCCACGCGCGCGCGGCACAAACCGGCTGATCCGCGACGGCGCCACCCTGACCGAGAGCGCCGCCGACGTGATCGCGGGCCTGCGCCCCATCATCGGCCACGCCTTCCTCGACCCCGGCCGCGAGCCGCCCACTCCTTATACGGACCACTCCGCCGTGGAAGCCGAGGCCGACCGCATCCGCGAGAGCCTCCTCGAACTGCTGGGCCCTGCCCCCACCGATGTGGATGAGTTGATCCGCCAGAGCGGCGCGGGCGTGGCGGCCGTGCTGACCGTATTGCTGGAGCTAGAACTCGCCGGAAAGCTCACCCGCCACCCGGGGAATAGAGTGTCGCTGGCTTAGATCCCCAAGTGTCATGGCCCGCCCGGCGTGCTTTGCACGCCAATCATATAATTGCGCGCAACGCGCGCGGGCGGGCCACCCAGGTGGGTTCTGCACACTTTCACCAACAAAACCGCGTCATGGCCCGGCTCGTCCGGGCCATCCAATTTCCTTCTGCTGCAGAAAGGGAAATGGATCACCCGGACAAGCCGGGTGATGACGCTTAATTGGGAAGAGTGAGTGGGTATCACCTGGGTGGCCCGCATTCGCGGGCCATGACACGGGGGCTCTAAACCTCGGCCAACCGGCCTGCCTCTTCCGAGGCCGCGGCCAGCAGGGTGGCGAGGTCGGAGTGGCCTAGCGTGGTCGCCATCTCGCGCAGGGATTCGGAGAGTTCCTGGATGTAGCGAAGGGCGTCCGGGCCCGCGACCTCCGAGGGGAGTTCGCCACCCACCAATCTCAGCCCTTTGGTCGTTTTCGCCGTCACCCAAACCATCCCCGGACAATAAGGAGGCTTTAGCCGAGTCGGGTGGAATAAACAACTGTGAGTAGAGTATAAACCACAGGTAGTGCAATTTTACCAGTCTATACAAGGCGCTATCGGATACCTGCCATAAGGAGACTTGCAGGACCGTCCGAATATCCCTATCTCGGGGTGTGCCCAAATCCATGGGGCGTTGACAGGCCAGACCCCCTTCGGCAAGTGTCCGCCCGCCTCGATCCGGCATTTTTGTAAGAAAGTTGCGGTTTCCTACCCGCCAGAAAGCACCCATCCGCGCATGAATGTTCTCGTTGTCGAATCGCCCGGCAAGGTCAAATCGATCAACAAGTACCTTGGCCCCGGCTACAAGGTGCTCGCCAGTTTCGGCCATATCCGCGACCTGCCCCCCAAGGACGGCTCCGTGAAGCCGGACGAGGACTTCGCCATGATCTGGGAGGTCGACGCGAAGGCCCAGAAGCGGGTGAAGGACATCGTCGACGCCGTGAAGGGCGCCGACAAGCTGATCCTGGCCACCGACCCCGACCGCGAGGGCGAGGCCATCTCCTGGCATGTGCTGGAAGTGCTCCGCCAGAAGAAGGCGCTGGGCAAAGACCTGAAGATCGAGCGCGTCGCCTTCAACGCCATCACCAAATCCGCCGTGCTGGACGCCATCGCCCACCCCCGCCAGATCAACGCGGAGCTGGTGGACGCCTATCTCGCGCGCCGCGCGCTGGACTATCTCGTGGGCTTCACACTCTCGCCCGTCTTGTGGCGCAAGCTGCCGGGCGCGCGCTCGGCGGGGCGCGTGCAATCCGTCGCGCTGCGCCTGATCGTGGAGCGCGAACAGGAGATCGAGGCGTTCCGCGCCCAGGAATATTGGAGCATCGACGCCGATCTGCGCGCCGAGGCCGGAAGCTTCACCGCGCACCTGACGCATCTCGACGGCAAGAAAGTCGACAAGCTCGGCATTCCCAACGAGGCCGAAGCTCAGCGCGCCGTCGCCGCGATCAATGCGCAGAGCTTCAAGATCGGCAGCGTCGAGAGCAAGCCGGTCAAGCGCCACCCCTCGCCGCCCTTCATCACCTCCACCTTGCAGCAGGAAGCCTCCCGCAAGCTCGGCTTCGCGGCCAAGCGCACCATGCAGATCGCGCAAGGTCTCTATGAAGGCGTCGATATCGGCGGCGAGCAGACCGGTCTCATCACCTATATGCGGACCGACGGCATCACCATGGCCGGCGAGGCCATCGGCGAAGCGCGCCATGTGATCGGCGATCAATACGGCGCCCGCTATGTGCCCGGCAGCCCGCGCGTCTATTCCAGCAAGGCCAAGAACGCACAGGAAGCCCACGAAGCCATCCGCCCCACCAGCTTCGCGCGCAATCCCGCGTCCGTCGCGCGCCATCTCGATGCCGATGCGCAACGCCTCTACGAACTGATCTGGAAACGCGCGCTGGCGAGCCAGATGGAAAGCGCCGAACTCGAGCGCACCACCGTCGATACGATCTCGGCGGACGGCAAGATCACCTTGCGCGCCACCGGCAGCGTCACCTTGTTCGACGGCTTCCTCACGCTCTACCAGGAAGGCAAGGACGACGACTCCGACGAAGACGGCGCCCGCCTGCCCCGCGTGAAGGATGGCGACGCCACCGCCGTCGACAAAGTCACGCCCGAGCAGCATTTCACCGAGCCGCCGCCGCGCTATTCCGAAGCGAGCCTGGTGCGCAAATTGGAAGAGCTGGGCATCGGCCGCCCTTCGACCTATGCCAGCATCCTCTCGACCCTGCGCGACCGCGCCTATGTCCACATGGACCGCAACCGGTTCATCCCGGACGACAAGGGCCGCATCGTCACCACCTTCCTCACCAACTTCTTCAAGCGCTATGTCGAATACGGCTTCACCGCCGATCTCGAGGAGAAGCTGGACGAAGTCTCCGCCGGCGATCTCGACTGGAAGCAGCTGCTGCGCGATTTCTGGCGCGATTTCTCCGCCGCCATCGGCGAGACGAAGGACCTGCGCATCTCCGAGGTGATCGACCATCTCGACGAGATCCTGGGCCCGCACATCTTCCAGATGGGCGAGGACGGCAAGGACCCGCGCGTCTGCCCCAATTGCGGCGACGGCAAGCTGAACCTCAAGCTCGGCCGCTTCGGCGCCTTCGTCGGCTGCTCGAACTATCCGGAATGCCGTTACACGCGACAGCTCGGCCAGAAAGCCGGCGACGCGGTGGGCGGCACGCGCGTGCTGGGCGACGATCCCATGAGCGGCGAACCGATCACGCTTCGCAGTGGACGCTTCGGTCCCTATTTCCAGCGCGGCGAAGGCGAGAAGCCGCATCGCGCTTCCGTGCCGAAAGGCACGGACTTGCAGGCCGCCGATCTGGAGCTGGCGCTGAAGATGCTCTCGCTGCCGCGCGAGATCGGCAAGCATCCCGAAACCGGCGAGCCCATCACCGCCAATTTCGGACGCTATGGGCCTTACGTGGCGCACAACAAGCAATATGCCTCGCTCGAAACGCCGGAAGACGTGTTCACCGTGGGCATCAACCACGCGGTGACGTTGCTGGCCGAGAAGAAAGCCAAGTCGCGCCCGCGCGGCGGCCCGGAAGCGCTCAAGGAATTGGGCGCCAATGCCGAAGGCACCACCATCAAGCTGATGCGCGGCCGGTATGGGCCTTATGTCTCCGACGGCACGACCAATGCGACCCTGCCGAAGGAATCCGATCCGCTGGCCGTCACGCTGGAGGAAGCGCTGGCGCTGATCACCATGCGCGAGGCTGTCGGCGGCACGAAGAAGAAACCCAAGAAATCCAAAGCGCCCAAGGCCATGACGAAGAACGTCGTGAAAGCCAAGAAGGGCAAATCCAAACCCAAGAAGGCCGCGCCGAAAAAGGCGAAGGCCGAACCGGAAAAAGCAGAAACCTGAATTGACGAAAAAGCCGATACACAAAGATACGAACCACCTCGACAAAGCGAGCGTTCTGGAAGCGCTCGCCAAAAATCCCCAAGGCACCAAACGCGACCTCGCCCATGCGCTCGGCGTGAAGGGCAATGCGCGGATCGAACTCAAGAAAATCCTGAAGGAGCTGGAAGGCGAAGGCCTGCTCAAACGCGGCCCCCACCGCACCTTCGAACAGCCGGGCGTGCTGCCAGAAGTGACCGTGCTGGAAATCACCGGCCAGGACCCAGACGGCGAACTCCTCGCCCGCCCGCAACGCTGGGACAACGCCGCGCCGCCGCCGACCATCGTCATTGTGCCCGGCCGCGAGGAGAACGCCTCTGCACTGGGCCGGGGCGAACGCGTGCTGGCGCGTCTCACCGAAACCAGGAACGGTTACGAAGCGCGCGTCATCAAGCGGCTCGGCGCTAGCGCGCACAAAGTGCTGGGCGTCTATCGCGAATTGGAGCGCGGCGGCCGTATCGAGCCTATCGATCGCAAGACCAAGACGGAATTCATCGTCGATCCCAAGGACCGTGGCGGCGCCAAGCCGAACGAGTTGGTGCTGGCCGAACCGCTCTCCGGCCGCGCCTCCGGCCTGCCACGCGCCCGCGTGATCGAGCGGCTGGGCGACATGAACCAGCCCAAATCCGTCAGCCTCATCGCCATCCACGCGCATGGCATCCCCACGGATTTCCCGAAAGAAGTCCTCGACGAAGCCGAGCGCGCCAAGCCCATCGATCCGCATGGCCGCACGGACTTGCGCAAATACCCGCTCGTCACCATCGATCCCGAAGACGCGCGCGACCACGACGACGCGGTGTGGGCCGGGCCGGACGAGAATGGCGGGTATGTCGTCATCGTCGCCATCGCGGATGTGGCGCACTACGTGACGCCGGATTCCGCGTTGGATCGCGAGGCCTTGAAGCGCGGCAACTCCGCATACTTCCCCGATCGCGTGGTGCCGATGCTGCCGGAGCGGCTGTCGGCCGATCTCTGCTCGCTGATGGAGAACGAGGATCGCCCCTGCCTCGCCGTGCGGATGCATTTCGACGCGGACGGCAACAAGCGCCGCCACGAATTCATTCGCGGCATCATGCGCTCGGCAGCCAGCCTCACTTACAAGCAGGCGCAAGCCGCGTTTGACGGCGAGGACAAAAGCGAGATCGCCCGTACCGTGCTGACGCCACTGTGGCACGCCTACCAGGCGATGGCGAAAGCCCGCGACCGCCGCGATCCGCTCAATCTCGATTTGCCGGAGCGCCGCATCGTTCTCGGCAAGGACGGAAAGATCGAATCCATCGCCTTCCGCGAGCGGCTGGAATCCATGCGCCTCATCGAAGAGATGATGATCATGGCGAACGTCGCCGCCGCCGAGAGTCTCGAAAAGGCGCGCGAGCCGCTGATCTACCGCATCCACGAGCAGCCCTCGAAAGAGAAGCTGTTCGCTTTCTCCGACTACCTGCGCACCATCGGCATGAATTTCGCCAAGGGCCAGGTGGTGAAACCCGGCGCCTTCAACCGCATCCTCGGCCAGGCCAAGGGCGGCGCGAATGCCGAGGTGATGAACGACGTGGTGCTGCGCACGCAGAGCCAGGCCGTTTACAAGCCGGAGAACATCGGCCATTTCGGGTTGAATTTGCAGCGCTATGCGCACTTCACCTCGCCCATCCGCCGCTATGCCGATCTCATCGTGCATCGCGCGCTGGTGGCGGGCCTGAAGCTCGGCGGTGGCGGCGGGCTCACCGACCGCGAGGCTGGGAAGCTGGGCGAGATCGCTGAGCACATCTCCATGACCGAACGCCGCGCCATGGCCGCGGAGCGCGACTCCACCGACCGCTACGTCGCCGCCTATATGGAAGATCGCGTCGGCGCGACATTCCTCGCCCGCGTCACGGGCGTTACACGCTTCGGCCTTTTCGTGCGCCTGCCCGATAGCGGCGCGGAAGGCTTGCTGCCCGCCCGCGCGCTAGGCTTCGAATATTTCCGCCATGACGAGCGCAAGCACGCGTTGATCGGCGACCGCACGGGCACCGCCTACAAGATGGGCGACAAGCTGCAGGTGCGCCTGATGGAAGCGGCACCTCTCACCGGTGGCCTGCGCTTCGAACTCGCGGAGGGCAACGCCGCGCCGAAGCGGCAAGATAAGGGGAAGCCAAGTTTCAAACGCACCAAAGCCAAGAGCAGACGCCGCTAACCCCTCACCGTCACGGCCGGGCTTGTCCCGGCCGCCCATATTCCAGAGTGCCAGCCGTCAAAGACTCTGGAATATGGATGGCCGGGACAAGCCCGGCCATGACGAGTTTGGTTTGTTTGATAGTTTGGTTTGTTTGCTAGAGGAGAGTTAGCGTCATCTGAGTTGCCCGCGATATGGGCCATGACACTGGAGTTGCATGACCAACCTCCCCGCCGCCTTCGACAAGGACGAAGTGATCGTCCGCAATCGCCTCCGCCCGAAAGACGCGGCGACCTTGGTGCTGGTGCGCCGCGATGCGGACGGCGCGCGCGTGCTGATGGGCCAGCGCCATGGCGGCATGGCGTTCATGGCGAACAAATTCGTCTTCCCCGGCGGGCGCGTGGATCCCGGCGACCATCGCATCGCCATCGGTGGCGCACTCAAGCCACATGTCGAGGCACGCCTCGGCAAAGGCGCGCGCGGCTTCGCCCTCGCCGCCGTCCGCGAGACGTTCGAGGAAGCCGGCGTGCTGGTGGGCGAACATGCCGCTGCCCTACCCCGCACGCGTAACGCCGCCTGGGCGAAATTCTTCGCGCACAGCATCGCGCCCCGGCTCGACGCGCTGGAGTTCATCGCCCGCGCCATCACACCGCCCAATCGCACGCGGCGCTTCGACGCGCGCTTCTTCATGGCGGATGCGTCGGCCATCGCCCACACGCTCGATGCGGCGCACACGGATGAGTTGCTGACGCCGCATTGGCTCACCTTGGCCGAAGCCCGCGCGCTCGACCTGCCCAGCATCACCCGCATCGTGCTCGACGAAGTGGAAGCGCGGCTGGATGGTGAAGATTCTGGCCGCCCCGTGCCGTTTTATCGTTTCCGGCGCGGCAAATCGGAAGTGTCACATCTCTGACAAACCGCCCGTTTTGGTCTAGGCTCCCTCAAAAGAATACGTGTCACTGGGGGAAACGATGCCGACCACACTGAACCGCCGCGCCTTCATGGGCACGGCCGCAGCAACCGCCTTCGCGCTCAACGTCAAACCCGCCGCCGCGAAAGACGCCTATTCCGGCCTCGACGCGATGGCGCAATCCGCGCTGGTGCGGGGCAAGCAGACGACATCGCTGGAACTGGTCGACGCCGCCATCGCGCGCATCAACGCGGCCAATCCCAAGATCAACGCCGTCGTCGCCGAATATTTCGACAAGGCGCGCACGCAGGCCAAGACCGCGCGGCCCGGCGGCTCGCTCTCCGGCATGCCCTATCTCATCAAGGACCTGAACGACATCAAGGGCGAGATCGCCACCTCCGGCTCGCGGCTGATGGCCAAGCATGTCGGCACTGAGAACAGCCTGATGGCGCAGAAGGCGATGGACGCCGGCATGATCGTCGTCGGCAAGACCAACACGCCGGAATTCGGGTTGATGGCCTCGACCGAGAGCCTGCTGCTCGGCGCCTGCCACAATCCGTGGAACACTGGCTACTCGACGGGCGGCTCATCCGGCGGTGCGGCGGCTGCCGTCGCGTCCGGCATGCTGCCTGTGGCGCATGCGTCGGACGGCGGCGGATCGATCCGCATTCCCGCCTCCTGCTGCGGTGTGTTCGGCTTGAAGCCCTCGCGCGGGCGCATGAACTTCGGCGCCAAGGAGAAGATGCCCGGCGACATCGCGGTGGAGAACTGCGTCAGCCGCAGCGTGCGCGACAGCGCCATGGTGTTCGCGCTCTCCGAAGACGTCTCGCCCAAGGCGCCGCTCAAACCCACCGGCTTCGTCGCCGGGCCATCGCAGAAGCGGCTGAAGATCGCCTTCAACACGCTCTCTTATTACGGCTCCGAACCGACCCCCGACGTGAAGGCCGCGATCGAGGCGACCGCGAAGCTCTGCACCGATCTCGGCCACCAGATCGTCCCGGTGAAGAACCCCGTGCAGGGCGAAACCTTCATCGACGCCTTCCTCACCGTCTGGGCCTCCGGCCCCGCGCAATTGGTGGCGCTGGCGCACAGCCTCAAGCTGAAACCCGAAGACGTGCTGGAGCCGTGGACGCTCGGCCTCGCCGACTACTTCGCCAAGAAACCGAAGGACGCGCTGAGCAAGAGCCTCGCCTATTTCCGCACCGTCGAGCTCCAGACCAACGCCTTCATGTCCCACTACGACGCCTGGCTCACCCCGGTGCTCACCTCCACCGCGCCGAAACTCGGCGAACAGGCACCCACCGTTCCGTTCGACGTGCTCTACGACCGCATCACGCACTACGTCTCCTACACGCCCCTCCACAACGTGGCCGGCACGCCCGCGATGTCGGTTCCGCTGGGCATGGGCACGGATGGCCTGCCCATCGGCAGCCAATTCGCCGCCGCCAAAGGCAACGAAGCGGTGCTCTACGCGCTGGCCTACGAACTCGAACAAGCCCAACCCTGGGCCGCGAAACATGCACAAGTGTGGGTGGGATAACCGCGCTGGAACCGGGTAATTGTTAGTTTTTTCAGAGCCTTAGTGGCTGAAAGGCGTACACTTCGCCCACACCCTTGACTGGGGCGTGGCGGTGGGTAGGTTACGCGCCCTTTCCGGAATCTCTGTCAGGACCGCGACCATGGCCAAGCCCACCACCTCGAAAATCCGCCTCAACAGCACCGGTGACTCGGGCTTTTTCTACGTCACGAAGAAGAACACCCGCACGATGACGGAGAAGTTCACCATCCGGAAATACGATCCCGTGCTGCGCAAGCATGTGGAATTCAAGGAAGGCAAGATCAAGTAATCTGCTTTTCCGATACGCGAATTCTCCGCGCGGCCCCGGTTCAAAAACCGGCAGGCCGCGCGGTTCGTTTAAGCGCGATCCCCCGAAGTGTGCAGCGGTTCGGGCCAGATCGCGCGACAATCAAAAAAGCCTAGGCCCGCGCGTTACTGACGAAATCCCCGACCAGTTGCAGATAGACCGGGATCGACGCGACCGAGATGTCGTGGCCCAACCCGGGCACGATCTCGAGCTTGGCGCCGGGAATGCTGTCCGCCGTGTCCTTGCCGCCTTCGGAGGGGATCAGCGGATCGTCTCCGCCGTGGATGACCAGCGTGGGCGCTTTCACACCCTTCAGCATCGCATTGCGCGCGGGTGCGGCGACGATAGCCAACATCTGCCGCGCCACGCCGGCCGGATCATAGGGCACGCGCGTCACGGCGGCCGTCACTTCGGCCTTCAGCTCGTCATCCGTCGCCGGGAAGCCGGGGCTGCCGATGACGCGTAGCGCCTTGATGCCGGCGGCGATGCGATCTTCGAGACTGTCGCTGGCCGGCGGCGTCATCAGCGCGGCCATGGCTTCGGGCTTCGCCTGCGGCAGGTCCGCCCGACCGGTCGTGGACATGATGGAGACGAGGCTCAAGGTCCGCGCCGGATAGGTCGCGGCGAAGATCTGCGCGATCATCCCGCCCATCGAGGCGCCCACGATATGCGCTTTGTCGATCTTCAGCGCATCGAGCAACCCCGCCGCATCCGCCGCCATGTCCTCCAGCCTGTAGGGCGCATCGTCCACGCTCTGCCCGCCGAGGCGCTTGCCCATCGCCTCGGCGATGTTGGGCATGCCCAGCTGGGACAGATGCGTTGATTTGCCGACGTCGCGATTGTCGTAGCGGATGACGCGGAAGCCCTTCGCGGCCAGCCCCTGGCAGAACGCGACCGGCCACATGGTGAGCTGCGCCGAGAAACCCATGATGAGCAACAGCGCCGGATCGGCCGCCCGCCCGAACGTCTCATATTCGATGTCGATTCCGTTGGCCCGGATCTGCGGCATTGCTCTTCCCCTCGGATGGCGTTTCGGCCAAGCTTAGCAGACCTCCATGCGGCCCCGCCAATGACCTTCACCGAGCGCCTTCGCGAGCCCATCATGCGCGGCGAGATCACCACTTCCATCCGCATCTGGAAGAGTCCGCGGGTGAAAGTGGGCGGGCGCTATGCGCTGGGCCCCGGCCATGTCGAAGTCCGCAAAATCCGCCAGATCGCGCTTGCCGACATCACGCCCGCGATGGCTCGGGCGAGCGGATTCGCGGGTGTCGTCGATCTTCTCAAGGTCGCCAAACACGGCTCCGGCAGCAACGTCTACCTGATCGACTTCGCCTACCGGGACGCCTAGAAAGCACGCATGCGCCGCGATCTCCTTCGCCTTGCCAACGAGACGTTCGACCTGCTGATCATCGGCGGCGGCGTGACGGGCGCCTGCGTGGCGCGCGATGCGGCGTTGCGCGGCATGTCCGTCGCCCTGATCGAGAAGGATGATTTCGCCGGCGCCACCAGCGCCCACAATTCCAAGCTGATCCATGGCGGGCTGCGCTATCTGCGCAATTTCGAACTGGGGCTGGTGCGCGAATCCCTGCGCGAGCGGCGCATCTGGCAGCGCATCGCACCGCATCTCGTGCAACCGCTGCCGTTCCTGGTGCCGCTCTATCGCGCCGGTCTCAAAGGCCGCGCCACCTTGAGCGCGGGCCTTAATCTCTACGATATCCTCTCCTACGACCGCGGCTGGCTCGACGATCCGGATGAGCGCCTGCCCGGCCACCAATGGCTGAACCGCGGCAAAGCACTGGCCGAAGAGCCGATGCTGGACGCGCCAGGCTTCGACGGTGCGTTTCGTTACTACGACGCGCAGATGTACGCGCCGGAGCGGCTGGCGCTGGAATGCCTGCTCGACGCGACGGAGCACGGCGCGGCGTTGGCCAACTATGTGGCGGCGGAAAAGCTCATCATCCGGGACGGCGTGATCGAAGGCGCGCAGGTGCGCGAAGTGTTCGGTGGCGGCGATTTCGAGGTGCGGGCGAAGATCGTGTTGCTGGCGGCAGGGCCGTGGGCGGATTTGTTCCTCAACCAGTCGCTGAGCAAACCTTCCGCGCACAAATTGCTGCGCTCCAAAGGCATCCATCTCGTCGTGCCCGCCATGACGCGCAGCGATGCGCTGACGGTGGCGGCCGAGGGCGGGCACTTCTTCGTGCTGCCGTGGCGCGGCATGTCGCTGCTCGGCACGACCGACACGGCGTTCCAGGGCGCGCCGGATTCCGTGGGCGTCAGCGAAAGCGATATCGAGAGCTTCCTGGGCTTCATCAATGGGCATCTTCCGGCCGCGCATCTCAAGCCCGGCGATGTGAAGCATTTCTATGCAGGTCTGCGTCCCTTGGTGGACGACGGCAGCGGCGATACTTATGACGCCAGCCGCCGCGCCGAGCTGATCGATCACGGCAAGGATGACGGCGTGGCCGGGTTGTTCTCCGCCATCGGTGGCAAGTGGACCACTTCACGCGATCTCGCCGAAAGCGTCACGGACTCCATCGCCACGCGTCTCGGCCGCCGTGTTCGTCCTTGCACCACAGGCACAGCGCCGCTTCCCGGCGGCAACATTCCCCGGCGGCGGGAATTCTTCGCGGCGCAGACGAAGGAATTTCCGCAACTCGCCAGCGCGCATCTCGCACGGCTTTACGGCACGCGGCTGGGCGATGTGATCGATGCGGCGGGCAATCGGCCCGAGCTGATGAAACCACTGGGCGCCACGGGCGACATCGGCGCGCAAGTCCTTTTCGCCATCCGCGAGGAGATGGCAATGACGCTCGCCGACGTCGTGATGCGGCGCACCGGCCTCGGCCAGCTCGGCAACCCCGGCGACGAAACCTTGCGCGCCACCACAGCCCTGATGGCGGGTGAACTTGGCTGGGACACGGCGCGCAGCAGCCGCGAGATCGAGGCCGCGTCGCGCCCCTTCAGGCTGGTGCCATGAGCGCGCTCGCCGTCGTCAATCCGCGATCGGGTGGCGGGCGCACACGGCGCGACTGGAAGGCGATTGAGGCGGGGCTGCGCCAGATCTATCCGGTGCTCACCGTCACGCCCACGCGCAAGCGCGGCGACGCGACCGAGATCACGCGCACCGCCTTGCGCGAAGGCTTCGGCGAGATCATCGCGGTGGGCGGCGACGGCACGATCAACGAAACCGTCAACGGCTTCTTCGATGCCTCCGGCGAGCCAATCGCGCCCGAAGCGGTGTTCGCTTTCGTCACCAACGGCACGGGCGGGGATTTCCGCAAGAGCTTCGGCATCGCGCCCGGCGCGGATGCCGGCATCGCGCGGCTGAAAGAGGGGAAAATCCGCGCCGTCGATCTGGGCCGCGTCTCCTGCCTCTCGCGCCGGGGTGAGCCTGTCATACGTCACTTCATCAATATCGGATCGTTCGGGCTTTCTGGCGCGGTGGTGGACAGTGTCAACCGCGCACGCCTCGCCAAGCTGTTCGGCGGGTCGTTCGCCTTCGCCTTCCACAGCCTGCTCGACATGCTGACTTACAGGAACCGAACCGTGCGCGTGCGCATCGATGGCGCGTTCGACGAGATCGTCACCATCTCCACGGTTGCCGTCGCCAACGGGCAATATTTCGGCGGCGGCATGATGGTGGCGCCGAACGCAAAGGTGGATGACGGGCTGTTCGACGTGATCCTGATGGGCGGAACTTCGCGCGGCCGCTCGATGGCCGATATGAAACAGATCTACACGGGCGAGCATCTCAACAACCCTTCCGTTACGGCGCTGCGCGGTGCCAAGCTGGTGGCGGTTCCGGTGGCCGAGACGGGCGGACGGCCCGTGCTGATCGAGGTGGACGGCGAAAGCGCCGGGCGCCTGCCCGCCACCTTCGAAATTTTACCACGCGCCTTCAATCTGCGCTGTTGAACCCCAATCGCTGATACGCTGAACGCCATGAGCGCCGATCGCACGAAAATCCGCTGGAACGGCTGGGGAGCAGCCGGGTTCAAGAATCCCGTCGCGGGACGCGAGGAGGTCTGGACCTGGCTGGCCGCCCAGCTCGGCATGCCAAGCCTGCTCGCCACGCCTGCCCGCCCGCTGGAAGAACTCGAACTGCCGCCATCGGCGCTGGACGACAAGACGCGCGCGCGCCTCGTCGCGATCCTCGGCGAAGACCGCGTGCGCGACGACAAATATGAGCGCGCCTTCCATGCGCTCGGCCGCTCCTATCACGACCTGTTGCGGTTGCGCGCGGGCGATCTCTCCACCGCGCCGGACGTCGTGCTCTATCCGCGCGGGCCGGAGGAAGTGCAGGCCGTGCTCGCCTGCGCGGATGATGCGGAGCTGGCCATCGTGCCCTATGGCGGCGGCACCAGCGTGGTCGGCGCGGTGACGGCGGCGCGCGGATCGTTCCACACGGTGGCGACACTCGATCTTTCGGGCCTCGACCGGTTGATAAGCGTCGATCCCGTATCGGGCACCGCCACGGCGGAGGCGGGCGTCTACGGCCCCGCGCTCGAGAAAGCGTTGCAGGCCGGCGGCATGACGCTCGGCCATTATCCGCAATCCTTCGAGTTTTCCACGCTTGGCGGCTGGATCGCGCATCGTGGCGCGGGGCAGCAATCCAGCCGCTACGGCCGCCCGCAGGATTGGCTCGTCTCCGCGCGCCTCGCCACGCCGCGCGGCGTGTTGTCGAGCGAGGATTTCCCGGCCTCCGGCGCGGGGCCGCGCCTCACCGATCTCACCATCGGCTCCGAAGGCGCGTTCGGCATCGTCACCGACGCCACCGTGCGCATCCAAGCCGCGCCCGCGCAGAAGGAGTATCGCGGCTATCTCTTTCGCGACTTCGCCGCCGGCACAGCGGCGATCCGGCAAGCCGTGCAGGAAGGCCTACCGTTCGCGATGCTGCGGTTGTCCGATGCGGAAGAGACGCGTTTCTATCGCGCCTTCGGATCGCTGGGCAAACGCTTGAGCCTCGGCGCACGCATCGCCGATCTGTATCTGAAGTTGCGCAAATTCGACGACAACGCGGCGCTACTCGTCGCGGGTTTCGAAGGCAGCGAAGCGGAGGTCGCGCAGTCCAGCAAACGTTTCGCTGCCATCGCGCGCAAGCTGGGTGCGCTCTCCGCCGGCAGCAGCCCCGGCAAGCGCTGGTATGACGGGCGTTTCCACGGGCCTTACCTGCGCGACCCCATGATGGATCGCGGCGTGGGCGTCGATACGCTGGAGACAGCGACAAGCTGGTCGAAGCTCGATGGGCTCTACACCGCGGTGCGCGCGGCGCTGGAGACCTCCATCGGGGAGACGGTGCCGCGGCCCGGCGCGCGCGGCATCGTCACCTGCCACATCAGCCATTCCTATCCGGATGGCGCGAGCCTCTATTTCACCTACATCTTTCCCCGCGCGCTGGATGGCGAGCTGGCGCAATGGCGCGCGATCAAGACCGCGGCATCCGACGCCATCGCCGCGCATGGCGGAACGATCAGCCATCACCATGGCGTGGGCGAGGATCATCTGCCCTGGATCGAAAAGGAAAAAGGCGAGCTCGGCATCGAAGTGCTGCGCGCGATCAAGCACACGCTCGATCCCAAGGGCATCCTCAATCCCGGAAAGCTTATCCCGCCAGAGCGCCCTTGAGCGCCGCAGCCGCCGCTTTCACAGCATCGGGCGCTTGCGGCAGCACGGCCTGCAGATAGATGAAGTCGTGCACGAGGTCCGAATAATCCGCGACCGTCACCTTCACGCCGGCGGCGCGCAGCTTGTCCGCGTAAGCCAGCCCCTCGTCATGCAGCGGATCGTAGCCGCCCAGCATCACATAGGCCGGCGGCAATCCGGACAAGTCAGTCGCGGCAAGCGGCGAGATCTTTGGATCGGCGCGGTCCGCATCGTCCGGCAGGTAGTGTTTGTAGAACCATCTGAGCGAGGCGGCTTCCAGGAAGAAGCCCTCGCCGAATTCCCGCATGGAGGTCGTCTCCTTGCCGATCTGCGTCACCGGGAAGAGCAGCATCTGGAAGGCGAGTTTCGGTGCGCCCTTCGCTTTCGCCATCTGCGTCACGACAGCGGCCAACCCGCCGCCCGCTGAGTCCCCGCCGACCGCGATGCGGTTCGCGTCGACGCCGAGTTGCGCCGCGTTGGTCTCGATCCAGGTAAGCGCGGCGAAGGCGTCGTCAACAGCGGCGGGATATTTGTGTTCCGGCGCCAGGCGGTATTCCACCGAGATCACGCGCACGCCGGACTCGTTGGCGAACATGCGGCAGAGCCCGTCATGCGTCTCGATAGTACCGATGACGAAGCCGCCGCCGTGGAAGAACACGAGTGTCGGCAACGGCTCACCCTTCGCCGCCACCGGCGCATAGGACCGCAGCGCGATGTCGCCGCCCGGTCCCGGCATGACGAGGTTCTGCACCTTGCCGATGGGCACATCCTTGGGGCCGACGAGCTGCATCATCCCGCCGAACATGTCGCGGGCCATGGATGCGGGGATCTCCCACATCTTCGGCCCCGGCATGGCGGCCATCTGGTCGAGGAAGCCCTTCACCAACGGATCGAGCGGCACGAAAATCCCCTGCTGCAACGCGCACGAGTTTGCACGAGGCCGCAACCGGCGCAAGCTCAGTTGAGGATGCCCTCAGTTGAGGATGATCGGGGCGTCCGGATCGAGGCGCTGCGCCACGATATCGTCGAGGAAAACCGACAGCACGGTCCAGAACTGGGCGCGCTCGGTGGCGCCTGCCCGCTCGAATTCCAAGATGGCGCGGCGGGCATAAGCGAGCGCATCCGCGCCATGTTCCGACGCAAGCTCGGCAGCCAGATGACACAATTCGCCCGTCTTCATGCACGCGATGTTACGCGCGCATGGTAAGCGGCCGGTTAATGGCGCCTGCCCCAGTTCCGGCCTTATCTCACGACCTGAAAGCTGGACATCACGGCGCTGCCGGCCGCGATCTGATCCGCTGTCGCGCTGGTCGGGTTGAGCAGCGAGAACGTCACGAAATGGTTCGCGTCCGGCTTCACCGCCATCATCTTCACGGTGATGGCCATGCCCGACGAATTGGACATGGTCGAATAGTAGACGAACCCGTCGGCGCCGGAGATCGATATCGGTTCGCCCTTGCGCGGCGGCGCCGCCTTCGCGACCGCCATCGCCTGCGTCGCCATGTCGTCGAGCCCGCCGCCGCCAGCCGTGACCGTGACCGAGATCGCCGATGTGTGATCGCTGGAGACGAGGATCATGTTGCCGTCGCCATCGGGCGTCGCCGTCCAGTCGTCGGGAATGGTATAGGTCACCGCGGGAAACCCGGTGTCCGGAAACCGCATGTCGCGCGCTTGCGCGGAAGCGGCAAAACACAGCGCCATAAGCGCCAGAACGATCTGTCTCATGAAAGCCCCCTTTTTTAAATTCCGGTTTACTGAGCCTTGGTGACGATACCGACGCTGGAGATCACGTTCGCCGCAGCCGCCGCGTCGGCGGCGCTGACGCCGTCCGCCTCGATCGAGGCGTAGACGGCGTAATGCTGGGAATCGATCTGCACGACTGTCATCCGCATGTTGCCACGCACGCCGGCGCCGTTCGTCATGGAGCTTTGATAGATGACGCCCTTGAAGCCCGACACCGTCGCGTCCGCGACGCGCACCGGCGGATCGGCGCCGACCGCTTTGATGATCGAGGCCGCGAAGTCGTCTATGGCGCCGGAATAGGTGTCGAACTCCGTCGTGACCACGGTGGTGTGGTTCGGAGGGAATGTGATCTGTCCGCCGCCCGACACCGCCTGTGTCGCCCAGTCGTCCGGAATGGTGAGGGTGAAAGCGGGATAGCCGCTATCCGGCAGGCGGACGTCGCGGCCTTGCGCGGCGGATGCGGCCAGAAATACGGCAAACGCGGCCAGGACAAATGTCTTCATGGTGCGCTCCTATGCCTATCGATCCTATCAGGGCTTGGTGACGACGCGAAGCGACGACCAGACGGCATTTCCGGCCGCCTTGTCCACATCGCGCTCGCCTTGCGTGGTGATGATCGAGCAGGAACCGATGCTTCTGCCACCCAGCTTCAGCACAATCATCCTGACGTTCAGCACGCGGGGCTGGCCGTTGATGTCGAAGGTGTAGGAAAAGCCGCTGAAGCCGTTGATGGTGACGGGCGCGCCTTTGACGAGCGAAACGCCTTTCGCCGCGTTGAACTGGACGTTCGCATATTCGTCGGGCGTGGCCGAAACGGCGTCGAAGGTGGTGACGATGGCGGCGGAATGATCGGGCGCCGCCGCCGTCAGGTAGTTGCCTTCGGGGTTGGATTGACTGTTCCAATCGTCCGGCACGCTTAGCACGAAACCCGGTGTCTGGCCGGACGACGGCACCCGCGCGTCATGCGCGCCGGCCGCCGATAAACCACCGGCCAAAATAGTCAGAGCGAGAATAATCGTTTTCATGTTTTCCCCCGTTTGTTGCAGATATCAGGCGATCTCGATCACATCGTCCGGCGCTGGATTGCTATAGAGCCTGTCGATCAGGTCTTTGCGACGCTCCATCGTGGCGCGTTGGTTGATGTAGCCCTTGTCGGTGATCTCATGGCCGTCCACCGACGGCGGCTCGGTCATCAAGAGCACGCGCTTCACGCGGGTGGACGAGCCGCCCGATTTGTTGTGCGCGGCGAATTTCGCGGCGATGGCTTCACGGATCGCCGGGTCGTTGACGTCCTTCACCGCCGCCATATTGGGCCAGGCGAGCAGCGCCACGAACGGCTTGTCTTGCCCGCAGACGACGCAATCCTGGATCAGCGGCGACGCGGCGGCGACAGCTTGCGCGCGCAAGGTACCCACCGAAACCCAGGTGCCGGAGTCGAGCTTGAAATCCTCCGTCACACGGCCGTCGAACACGAGACCTTTCTCGGGATCGGCTTCGTCGACGAATTTCGCGGCGTCGCCCAGCGAGTAATAGCCTTCTTCGTCGAACGCGGCCTTGGTGAGATCGGGGCGGCGGTGATAGCCGGGCGTGACGGTCGGGCCTTTCACGCGCACTTCCATCTTGGTGCCGTTGGGCACCAGCTTCAGCGTGATGCCGGGCAGCGGCAGACCGATGAGCCCCACGCGCTCCGTCACCCAATGCACCACGGTGATGCCTTGCGTCTCCGTCGCGCCATACATGGTGGTCAGCGGAATCCGCATGCCGGTGGAGGCAATCGAGAGCGCCTGGAAGCGCTCATAAATGTCCTGGCTCAACGTCGCGCCGCCATAGCCGACGTAACGCATCTTGGAGAAGAAACGGTCGCGCAGATCGTCATCCTGCTCCATCGCATCGGCGAGCCAGCCGAAAGCAATCGGCGCGCTGCCGAACACCAGGGGCGAGACTTCGCGCAAATTGCGGATCGTCTCCTCGAACATGCCGGGCAGCGGCTTGCCCGCGTCCAGATGCACCGTGCCGCCGGCGTTGAGATTGCCGTTGAAACCGATATTGCCGGCGGAGATGTGGTTCCACGGCATCCATTCCAGGCTTTGCGGGATCTCGTCCGGATCGCTCTCTTCCGTGCGCAACGCTTCCGTCGCCGCCACCACCGCGCACATCATGCCATGCGTCTGGATCACGCCCTTGGGCATGCCGGTCGAGCCGGAGGTGAAGAGATATTTCGCGACCGTGGAATGATCGATTTTGTCCATTTCGCGCGCGACAGCGGGGCCTGCATTGGTGCGCAGCAGATCGTCGAACGGGGTGGTCTCGCGATCCGGGATCGGCATCACCGTCACCACCTCCACGCCATCGAGCGGCAGTGCCGCCAGCGCGCGGGCATAGACCGGTCCTTGCTGGGCAAAGATCATCTTCGGTTTCGTTGTCTCGAAGACATGGCGCAGCTTGCCGTGATCGCCGCTCATCAGCGAATAGGCGACGGAGACCGGCGCCACCGGCACGCGCGCCTTCATCGCGCCCAGCATCATCACGGCATGGGCGATGGAATTGCCGGAGATCACCATCAGCGGCGCATCCGGCCCCAGCCCGCGCTCGATCAGCGCCTGCGCGATGGCATTCGCCTGCGCATTGGCCTCGCCATAGGTGATGTAACGCCAGTCGCCGAGCTTGCCGTTGGGTAAGGGCTGGCGCTCGCCGATATAGTTCCGCTCGGGGTGCTCGGCGGCCCGTTCCTCCAGCAAATGCGGGATCGAGCGGTGGATCGTCCCGAGGTCGTGATTGGAGCGGAGGTAGACCGTGCCGTCCGCCTTGCGGTCGACCGTGATCGAAGGAGCCTTTTGCGCCAAGGGCTTAAAGGGCGGCAGGTCCGATTTTACCTGGACGTTCATTGATTTTCTCCCCAGCCGGAATATCTACACGTATCCGGCGTTATTCTGTATAAACTCCCCCTGCCAGCGGGAGATTCCCCGCGGAAGGAAGAGCCCATGAGTGGCAATAGCGTTCTTCTCATCATCGGCGGCGGCATCGCGGCCTACAAGTCCCTTGAACTCGTTCGCCGCTTGAAGGAGCGCGGGATTTCCACGCGCGCGATCCTCACCAAAGCGGGCGCGGAGTTCGTCACGCCGCTCTCCGTCGGCTCGCTCACCGGCGACAAGGTCTTCCAGGATCTCTTCAGCCTAACCGATGAAGCGGAGATGGGCCACATCCAGCTCTCGCGCTCCGCCGATCTCGTCGTGGTCGCGCCCGCCACCGCCGATCTCATTGCCAAGCTCGCCAACGGCCACGCCAACGATCTCGCCTCCACAACATTGCTCGCCACCGACAAGAGCGTGCTGATGGCGCCCGCGATGAATGTGCGCATGTGGAACCACCCCGCCACGCAGCGAAACCTGAAGACGCTCGCGGGCGACGGCGTGATCTTCGTCGGCCCCAATGACGGCGAGATGGCCTGCGGCGAATACGGCCCCGGCCGCATGGCCGAGCCGGACGAGATCGCCGACGCGGTGCAAACCGCCCTCGCCGCTTCTGGCCCGCTCAGCGGCACACGCGCACTCGTCACCGCCGGCCCCACGCGCGAGCCGCTCGATCCGGTGCGCTTCCTCTCCAACCATTCCTCCGGCAAGCAGGGTTACGCCATCGCTGACGCGCTGGCGCAGGCGGGTGCGGAGACCACGCTGATCTCCGGCCCGGTCGGCATCGCGCCGCCGGCGCGCGTGAAGCTGGTGAAGGTCGAGACGGCGCGCGAGATGCTGGCGGCGTGTGAATCCGCGCTCCCCGCCGACATCGCGGTGTTCACCGCCGCCGTTGCCGACTGGCGGCCCGAGAGCGTCGCCAACCGCAAACTGAAAAAGCGCGAGAACGCCAGTGCGCCGGACCTGAAGCTGGCGCAGAACCCGGACATCCTGGCCGCTATCGCCCACGGCGCGAAACGCCCCCGTCTCGTCATCGGCTTCGCGGCGGAAACGGATGACGTCATCGCCCACGCCAAGGCCAAGCTCGCCGGGAAAGGCGCGGACTGGATCGTCGCCAACGACGTCTCCCCCGCCACCGGCGTGATGGGCGGCGAGAACAACACCGTGCATCTTGTCAGCGCCTCCGGCGTCGAAGACTGGCCGCAGCTCGACAAGCGCGAAGTGGGCCGCCGCCTCGTCGCGCGCATCGCCGAAGCCTTGAAGGGCCGTGCGGCATGAAACTCGCGATCCGGCGCCTGGCGCACGCGCAAGACCTACCGCTTCCCGCCTATGCGACGGAAGGCTCGGCCGGTCTCGACCTTCTCGCCGCCGAAGAAATCCGCCTCGAACCCGGCGCGCGCGCGGCCGTCGCCTGCGGCATCGCCATCGCGCTCCCGCCGGGCTACGAAGCGCAGGTGCGGCCGCGTTCCGGCCTCGCCATCAATCACGGCGTTACGGTGCTGAACGCGCCCGGCACCATCGATTGCGACTATCGCGGCGAAGTGAAAGCGATCCTCATCAATCACGGCGAAACCGCGTTCAAGATCGCGCGCGGCACCAAGATGGCCCAACTGATCATCGCGCGCTGCGAACAGGCGACACTCGAAGAAGTTTCCGAACTGCCGGAAACCGCGCGTGGCGCGGGCGGCTTCGGCTCCACTGGGATGAACCATGCTTAAGCTTTCCCGAAAAACCCTCCTCGCGCTCGAGGCGGTCATCGACATCGCGTTCAATGCGCGGCCCGAACCCGTGCAAGCCAAGGAGATCACCGCGCGTCAGGGCGTGCCGCAGCGCTATCTCGAACAGGTGATGCAGCAGCTGGTGCGCGCCGGTGTCCTCAAGGGCGTGCGCGGTCCGCGCGGCGGCTACCGCCTCGCCCGCGAGCGCCGCCGCATCTCGCTGGGCGACGTGGTGCGCGTGGCCGAGGCCATCGACGACGAGGAGAGCGAAAGCGCCGAGCCCCGCTCCGAACTCGGTACACGGATTGTCACACCGCTGATCCATACCTTGCAGAACGAAGTGATGGCCAAGCTCGACGCCATCTCCATCGAGGACCTCTGCCAACGCGCCCGCGCCGCCGGCGTCGACTGCGGCGGCGGCTCCACGGCGGATTTCACGATTTGATCTACTTAACTCGTCATGGCCGGGCTTGTCCCGGCCACCCATATTCCAGAGTCTTGACGATTTACACTCTGGAATATGGGCGGCCGGAACAAGTCCGGCCGTGACGATAAAGGGGAAGACCGGATATAAACACCAGCCTCGCCCCGACATCGGAGAGAAAATGACCCACAAGCCCGGCCGCGGACGCGTCTACAACTCCATCACCGACACCATCGGCGACACGCCGCTGGTGCGGCTGAACCGTATGGCGAAGGATGCGGGCGTCAAGGCCGACATCCTGCTGAAGCTGGAGTTCTTCAACCCCATCTCCAGCGTGAAGGACCGCATCGGCGTGGCGATGATCGACGCGCTGGAGGCGCAAGGCATCATCACGCCCGGCAAATCCGTTCTCGTCGAGCCCACCAGCGGCAACACCGGCATCGCGCTTGCCTTCGCCGCCGCCGCCAAGGGCTATCGCCTCATCGTGGTGATGCCGGACTCCGTCTCCATCGAGCGGCGCAAAATGCTGGCGCTGCTGGGCGCCGAACTGGTGCTCACCGAAGGCCCCAAAGGCATGCGCGCGGCCATCACCAAGGCGCAGGAGATCGTGGCCTCCACGCCCAACGCCATCGTGCCGCAGCAATTCGAGAACCCCGCCAACCCGGACATCCATCGCCGCACCACGGCGGAGGAAATCTGGAACGACACCGAGGGCAAGGTGGACGTCGTGATCTCCGGCGTCGGCACCGGCGGCACCATCACCGGCGTGGGCCAGGTGCTGAAGCAGAAAAAACCCTCCGTGCGCATCATCGCGCTGGAGCCGGAAGATTCGCCCGTGCTCTCCGGCGGACAACCCGGCCCGCATCCCATCCAGGGCATCGGCGCCGGTTTCGTGCCCAGCATCCTCGACCGTTCCGTGATCGACGAGGTGATCACAATCGGCAACGAAACCGCCTTCGACACCGCCCGCAAGGCCGCCCGCCTGGAAGGCATCCCGGTCGGTATCTCCTCCGGCGCGGCCATCGCGGGCGCCATTGAGGTCGGCCTGCGCCCGGAGATGGCAGGTAAGACCATCGTGGCGATCATCCCCTCCTTCGCGGAACGTTACCTCTCGACGGCGCTGTTCGAAGGGCTTTGAAATTATGTTGCGGAATTGAAACTTCGCTTTTTCACTGCGGGGCTTCTCCGGCAATTTTCTTGCGGAATTGAACCGCGATTTTTCGCGCGGCGTTATCACACCAACCCCAGGAGTTCCCCCAAATGAAGCTCTACTACTCCCCCGGCGCCTGTTCGCTGTCCCCCCATATCGTGGCGCTTGAACTCGGTATTCCGCTGGAGGTCGAAAAGGTCGATCTCAAGACCCACAAGACGGCGTCCGGCGAGGATTTCTACGCGATCAACCCCAAGGGTTATGTGCCGTTCCTGACGCTGGATGATGGACGCTTCCTGAGCGAGGGCCCGGCGATCATCCTCTATCTGGCCAGCCAGAAGCCGGAGGCCAACCTCACCCCCGCCGCCGGCAGCTTCGAATATTTCAAGCTCGTCGAGTGGCTCGCCTTTATCAACTCCGAGATCCACAAGAGCTTCGCCCCGCTCTTCGGCGAAGCCGCCGACAACGTGAAGGACGACGCGCGCACCAAGATCGCCAAGCGCTTCGACTACGTGAACGGCGAGATCGCCGGCAAGCAGTACCTGATGGGCGACCAGTTCACGGTGGCCGACGCCTACCTCTTCGTGATGCTCACCTGGGCGCATCACCTGAAGATCGCGATCCCCGCGAACTTGCACGCCTTCTTCGCGCGTGTATCGCAGCGGCCGAAAGTGCATCAAGCGATGAAGGACGAGGGGCTGGTGAAGTAAGGGATTCTCACAGAGCCACAGAGACACAGAGGAAAAGGTAGAAGTAAGACGGATTCACGCAGAGCCGCAGAGCCGCAGAGGAGATGAGTTTGTGGCGCCGCCTTCGCTTTCATCCCACCGTTCGTCATGGCCCGGCTTGTCCGGGCCATCCAATTCTTTCTCCCAGAGAAAGTAAAATGGGTGGCCCGGACAAGCCGGGCCATGACGCATTAATTTGATGCGTGCGTGTGGCGGGCAATTAGAACAAAGCAGCCGCCACAAACTCATCTCCTCTGCGGCTCTGCGCCTCTGCGTGAATCCGTCTTACTTCTACCTTTTCCTCTGTGTCTCTGTGGCTCTGTGAGAACCCCCTTCTTCACACCCCCCCGAACGTCTCGTCGAACAGTTGCCGCATCGCGGCCCAGGACCGTGCGTCCGTCGCGGCGTCGTAGTTGAAGTGCGCAATCCCGAAGGCGTCCACGGTTTTGTCCGTGAAGCTGTGGCCTGCCCGGCCGTAGGTCAGCAATTGCCAGTCCGCCTTGGCGGCGTTCATCAGCGCAATGAGGCGTTCGCGCGCGGCGGGCGGGATGAGCGGGTCCTTGTCGCCGGCGCAGACCATCACCTTGCAGGTCACGGCGCGATCGTCGGTCTCCGGCAGGCCTTCGAGACCGGGATGGAACGACACCACGCAGCCGAGCCCCGCATCCATCCGCGCCATCTCCAGCACCGTCCAGCCGCCGAAGCAGAAGCCGATGGCGGCGAGCCGCGTGGTGTCGGTGTTGGTCTGCGCCTTCAGCACGTCGAGACCGCAAGCGGCACGCTTGCGCAGCAGCGCCGGATCCTTTTGCAAGTCACCGATCAGCGCCATCGCCTCCGGCATCGAGGTGGCGACTTGGCCGTAGAGATCGAGCGCGAAGGCGACATAGCCGAGCTCGCCCAGCATGCGGGCGCGCTCCTTCGTGTGCTCAGTGAGGCCGCCGCCCTGATGCACCAGCAGAATGCCTGGCGCCTTGCCGCCTTTCGATCCGTCGGCGAGATAGCCGGTGAGAGCCTTGCCGTCGCAGTCATAAGCGATATCGCGGATGTTCATGCGCGCCTCCGTGGTCCGCCGATTCCATCGCATGCGCGGCGCGCCCGAGGAACGCGGCTATATGCCGAATTGACCGCGCCCCTGTTTTTCGAGGAGGATCGGGCATTCCAACGGGATACAGGCAACGAAAAAGGGCGCCCTCGCGAGCGCCCTTTCCGTATGCGATGTAACGACCGTTACTTCGGCGCCGCGGCCAGCGAATTCGCGGGCAGCAGCGACGACTTGAGGGCCGCGAGTTTCGTGGTGGGCAGCTTGCCCGGGAAGTGGCTCATGTCCATCTGCTTGTTGTGGCCGGCGAAGGACGACGGCATGTTGTGGCAGAGGAAGCAGCCGGCCTGCGTGCCGTTCGTCTTGAACGGGTCATAGCCGGTTGAGCCCGCTTGCAGCCAGGTCTCGATCGTGGTCGAGGCGAGGTGCTTGAAGCCCGCCGGATCGACGAAGGGAAGACCTGTCACCTGCGGCTGGAATCCGTTGATGCGGAAATCCACAGCACCTGCCATGCCGCCCTTGATCCACATCGCGCCGATCATCTTGTAGTTCTGCCACACGCCCGAGCGCTGCGGCATGATCGTGGCGTTGAGGCAGGCGACGTTGCCCATGTTGCCCGGCGCACTTGGCGCCGGCACCGCGCAGTTTGCGGCGTTCGCGCCACCGGCCATGATCGAGACCGTGCGGCAGACATTGGTCGGCACCCACTTTGTGGGTCCGCCCGGGTTGGTGTTGCATTGCGGCGGGCTGTTGGCGACGTTGCAGGTCTGCGATTGCAACACGCCGGACGGCACCGTCTTCGGATTGAAGAACGACCATTCCGTCTTCAGCGGCGACATCGGCAGGATCGGGTTGTCGCCGCCTTTGGCGCAATCCGGATCGTTGGCGACGTGCTCGAACGAGGCCCAGACCCATTCGCCATGCGTGTTGGTCTTCGACACGTAATGCAGGCCGACGAGGCCGAAGCGGCCGTTGCAGTAGAAGGTGGCCGGGCATTGCGTGGGGTTGCCGAAATCGCGCCACGCCGTCTTGATCTCCACCGCGCCCTGATAGGGCAATTCGTTGAAGGCGAGCGGCGCGAACCACATGTTGTTGGAATTGATGCAGCCGCCATTCTTGTTGGGATTGGAGTTCGTCCTGTTGCACAGCGCGGTGAAGAGCTGCTCGTTATAGATCGGCTGCAGCGCGATCTGGCCGTACATGTTGCTGTTGAAGCGGATGTCGTAACGAACCGTCTGGCCGTTGACGTCGAGCAGGTGGCCGTCGGTTCCGGCCTGGCCTTGGTCGAGGAAGGCGGTGCGCAGATCGGTGGCGCCGCCGGGGAACGGTCCGGGCGGAACGGGCTTCTGGCCCGGAGGCGGATCGGCCTTCAGCGTGTTGTACCAGGGCGCCCAATGCAGGAAGGCCGGCGTGACCATGCCCTTGTTGTTCGGGTCGGCCGACATCTGCGTCACGTTCAGGAACTGGTTCCAGGCATAGGTGTAGACGTCGCAGGCCGTCTGGTTCTGGCCCGCGATGTAGGTCTTGTCGCCGGCGGCATAGCCCACATCGAGCATGTTGACCGGGGCGGTGATGCTGATCTTGTTGCCGTTGCTGAAGCCGCCGGTGCAGGTCTGCGTGACGACGGGCATGGGCGCGGGCGCCGATTTCTTGCCGCCATTGGCGGATGCGGGCAGCGCCGCAAGTCCTGCCGCGACCGTCACGGCCGCGAAGAGTGTCATCCTGCGCATGTAATCCAACCCCCTGTTTGCGAATCCTGTTGCGAGGACAGGAGGGTATGGTGCTTCGTAACGTTCGTTAAGAGCTGTGTGAAAATAAACGCGCGCGAATATTGGCGCGCTGGGTTCCTAAACTTCGCTCTCCCTGGCGCTTTCCTTGAGGACTTCCGCCAGTTTGTCCGGCCTGTCGGTGCAAAGCGCGTCCAGGTCCAGAAGTGCCCGCATATCGGCGGGTTCATCCACCGTCCACGCGCCGACCTTGAGGCCGAGCCCGCGCGCTTCGGCGACGGCCGCCGGCGTGGCGTCGCGATACATCGGGAACCAGCCGTCGCCGCCCGCCGCCTTGATCGCCTTGATGATCGAGCCGCCATGCGCCACGGCATCGAAGCCGCCAGCCCAGGGCGAGGTTCCGGTCGACGCCCAATGGCGCAGCACCTGCAGCGCCGCATCCGCCGGCGGATCGTCTTCCGGCGGCGGCGGTGTCGCGCCGAACCAGCTTTGCGCCAAGGTCGTGAACCAGCATTGCACCGAAGGCTCGATCTTCTTGGCGTGCAGCAATCCCGGCCAGTCGAAACCGACCAGCACGGAATTTTCGAGCCAATCGCCATCGCGCAGCACGCGCACGGTCTCTTCCGCCACCTGCTCCGGGGCCGCGGACATCGAACGATCCGCGAAGGACGTCTTCAGCTCGACGAAAAGATGGAACGGCTTGGGCGAGAGCTTGGCGAGCTCGATCACTTCGGCCAGCAGCGGGATGCGCTCGTGCTCGGCTGTGATGACGTCGGGATGAAGCCGCGCGTAATCGCTGGCGGGATCGGGCTCGCCGATCAGGTAGGTTTCCAGCGCCTCAAGGGTCAGCTCGGAGACCTTGGGCGTGGGGGCGACGAGATATTTCCCGTCGGCGCCACGGCACAGCGCGGGCTTCAGGCGGAAGTCGTGGAACACCACGAGCTTGCCGTCGCTGGAGAGCTGCACGTCGAGTTCCGCGCCGTCACAGCCGCGGGCGATAGCGTCGGCGAAAGCCGCCAGCGTGTTTTCGGGGCGCAACCCCGCTCCGCCGCGATGGGCGATGTTCCAGGGACTGGTCATCGCTCTCAGCTAGCAGAAATCGTCACTTCGTCCAATCGTAATAGAAGAGCCCGCCCAGCACCCACACCGCCGAACGGTCCGGCGATTGCACCGGCAGGCCCACCACCTCGAAATGCAGTTGCGTGCGCCCGCGCGAAACCAGCTTCACGTCCAGCACGCTGGTGGAATCGTTCTGCACGATGTCCACCATCGCGTCGCGGTGGCACTCAAATGATGTGCGGTCGAACAGTTCGGAGAGCTTGAGGCCGGTGATGTCGCAATCGAAGCGGCGGATCAGCGCCGAGCCGGCCAGCCGCACGCGGAAATCGCGCGCGCCGTCCTGCGGCTCGTAGACGATGAGATTGCGCAGGATCGACGCCAGCGGGCGGGAGGGAACATCGCGCCCCACCACGAAACCGTCATTGCTGCGGCGGCGGCGCCAAGTGTCGAACAGCAGGCGGGAGCCGAAATGGATGGGTTCGGGGATGCGAACGCGCTTTTCCTGAACATCCGCGCCGGAGGTATCGACGTCGCGCCAAACCAGTCCGAGAGCCTGCATCGCCATATCCCATGAAGAAGATGGATCGATGGGCTTGGCAGGCGCTCCCCGGCTGGCGCGTGCAACCCATGCGATAGTTCTAGGCGCCACACGTTGCCTGGTGCTTAGCCGAATTCCTAAAACTCTAAGGAATGCGCGAAAGAACACAAGCGGAGGTCGTCACGTCCGTGACAAACCTCCGCAGGTTGTGCTTTCCGGGTTACTCGCGCGGCCGGTTCTTGCCGATGAAGCCGAACATGTGGCCGGCGACGTTGCGCATCTGGATCTGGTCGCTGCCCTCGGTGATGCGGTAGCGGCGGTGGTGGCGGTAGATGTGCTCGAAAGGCTTGTGCCGCGAATAGCCGATGCCGCCGTGCGCCTGCATCGCCCGGTCGGCCGCCTCGCAACACAGGCGATTGGCCCAGTAGTTGCACATCGAGACCTTGTCGGAGATCCGCTTCTCCACCTCGGGATGGGGCATCTGGTCCATCTCCCAGGCGGTCTTGCGGATCAGCAGGCGCAGCATCTCGCACTGGGTCGCCAGCTCCACCAGCGGCCACTGGATCGCCTGATTGCGAGCGAGTTCTTCACCGAACGGCTTGCGCACGCGCGCGTACTTCACGCTCTCCTCGACGCAGAAGACCGCGCTCCCCAGTGAGCCCGCCGCCTGGCGGATGCGGTTCTCATGCACGAAGCATTGCGCCAGCGACAGCCCCTTGCCGACCTCGCCGAACAGCGCATCCTCAGGCACGAAGACGTCGGTGAAGCTGACCCGG
>DASXFU010000001.1:0-2103 GCA_036489435.1 Rhizomicrobium sp.
CCGACGGCAATGTCGAATATCTGCTGGCGGCGTCAAAGGCATGACACTCTGCCGTCATTTCGGCATCTGCGGCGGCTGCACCCTGCAGGACATGCCGCCGGACGCCTATCGCCGCCATAAGCAGGCATTGGTGGAAAATGCCCTGGCGCGGGCCGGGTTGGACCGGTCGCGAGTGAGCGAACCTGTCATATCACCAGAGAAAAGCCGCCGCCGCGCCGTGTTCAAATTCGGCAAGCAAAAGGGCGAGGTCATGGTTGGTTTCCACGCCGCGCGCAGCCATGTGGTCGTGGACATGCAGGAATGCCTGGTCCTCACGCCATCGCTGCGGAATTTTACCGATATGCTGCGCCAGGCGATGGCACCGATCCTGGCCGAAGGCGAAAAAGCCGAGATCCATGTCAGCGAAACCGCGACCGGACTTGATCTGGCCTTCCGTTCGCCGCGCAAGCTGACACCAGCGCTGACCGCAAACATGGCGAAAGCCTTCCTGGAGGCCGATATCGCCCGGATCATTTTCAATGGCGAAACGCTGCTGGAGCGAACCAAGCCGGAGATCGCTTTCGACGGGATTGCCGTGACACTCCCACCGCGTGCCTTTCTGCAAGCCACGCGCGAAGGCGAGGCGGCGCTTCAGGCGCGCGTCGCCGAGATGACAAAAAACGCAAAAACGATTGTCGATCTGTTCGCCGGCATCGGCACCTTCAGTCTGCCTCTGGCGCGGCGCGCCAAGATTCACGCGGTCGAGCAGGACAGAGATGCGCTGGCCGCTCTTGCCGATGCCGCGCGAAAGGCAATAGGACTGAAACCCGTCACGGCGGAAAAGCGCGATCTGTTCAAGACGCCGCTGACGGTGCTGGAGCTCAACCGCTTCGATGCCGCCGTGCTGGATCCTCCGCGCGCGGGGGCAGAGGCGCAGGTGAAGTTGCTGGCCGCCTCAAAAATCTTGCGTATCGCTTATGTGTCCTGCGATGCGTCCAGCTTCGCCCGCGACGCGGCGATTTTGGTGAAGGCAGGCTTCAAGATTGGTGACGTGACGCCTGTCGACCAATTCCTTTATTCGGATCATGTGGAATTGGTAGCGGGATTCACCCGCTAACCGACCTGCGCGCGATGCCTTAAAGCCTGATCCGCCAGCACCAGCGCCATCATCGCTTCGCCTACCGGCACGGCGCGAATGCCCACGCAGGGATCATGGCGGCCCTTGGTGACGATCTCCGTCTCGGCGCCGGAACGGTCGATGGTGCGCCTGGGCGACAGGATGGACGAGGTGGGCTTCACGGCGAAACGGGTCACGATGGGCTGGCCGGTGGAAATTCCGCCCAAAATCCCACCCGCATGATTGGAGAGAAACACCGGCTTGCCATCATTTCCCATGCGCATCTCGTCGGCATTCTCTTCGCCGGTCATCGCAGCAGTGGCGAAGCCGTCGCCGATCTCCACACCCTTGACGGCGTTGATGCTCATCATGGCGTTGGCCAGTTCGTTATCGAGCTTGGCATAGATCGGCGCGCCCACGCCCGCGGGAATGCCTTCGGCCACCACTTCGATTATCGCGCCCACCGACGAGCCGCGCTTGCGCACGCCTTCGAGATATTCCGTCCACGGACCAACTGCCGCCGCATCCGGGCAGAAAAAAGGATTGTTGGCGGTCTCGTCCCAATTCCAGCTGGCGCGGTTGACGGTTTGCGTACCCATCGCCACCAGAGCGCCGCGGATGGTCACTTTGCCATAGAGCTTGTCCAGCACCTTGCGGGCGACCGCACCGGCCGCCACGCGCATGGCGGTTTCGCGCGCCGATTGACGCCCGCCGCCGCGATAGTCGCGAAAGCCGTATTTGGCGTCGTAGGTATAGTCGGCATGGCCCGGGCGGTATTTGTCGCGGATCTCGGAATAGTCCTTGGAACGTTGATCCGTATTCTCGATCAACAGGCCAATGGGCGTTCCCGTGGTGAGCTGCTCCGTCATCCGCTCGTCCTGGAAGACGCCGGAAAGAATCTTCACCGCATCGGCTTCCTGACGTTGGCTCACGAATTTCGACTGGCCGGGACGGCGCCGCTCCAGATCGCGCTGGATGTCGGTCTCGGTCAAGGGAATGCCGGGCGG
>DASXFU010000010.1:0-59244 GCA_036489435.1 Rhizomicrobium sp.
GAGCGCGTCAACGTCCGAAGTTCCATTGTGTTCCGTTTGGCTTGTCAAAGCAAAACGGCGCGGGATTTCTCCCGCGCCGTTCGCTTGAACCCAAGTTCGTCGATTTAGACGAGCTTCAGATTGACGGCCTTGGGGCCGCGCTTGTCGGCTTCGACTTCGAAGTTGACGCGCTGGCCTTCGTTCAGGCCGCGAAGACCCGCCGCCTGAACCGCGGTGACATGGACGAACACGTCCTTGCCGCCGTCTTCCGGCGCGATGAATCCGAAACCCTTCGTGGTGTTGAAGAACTTGACCTGACCGGTCGTCGACATTGCAGGCGTACTCCTGAAAGCGTTGAAACCGGCGGCGATATAAATCCTCGCCGATCCGGGATCAAGTCACCAGCGTTCGGCCAGCGGAACATGCCCCTTTTCCGCGGCCACCCGCGCCAGCCAGCGCTGGACAGCGGGATATTTCGCGAGGTCGAAACCGCCCTCATTCGCCACATGGGTGTAGCCGTAGAGCGCGATGTCTGCGATGGAATATTGCCCGCCCGCGAACCAGTCGTGCGACGACAGATGCCGCTCCATGACCGCCAGTGCATCGTTGCCGCGCGCCATGAGTTTGGGCAGTTCCTCCGCGCGCGCGTCGCGCTGCAGCTCCGGCGCATAGCTGCGCACGAACCGCGCCACCGCGATGTAAGGCTCGTGGCTGTACTGCTCGAAGAACATCCATTGCAGCATCTCGGCCCGGCCCCATTTGTCCGCGGGCTGAAGAGGCGTGCCCTCGGAGAGATACCAGAGGATGGCGCCGGACTCGGCGAGGAACCGTCCGTCGTCCAGCTCCAGCAGCGGCACGCGGCCGTTGAAATTCTTGCCAAGGAAATCGGGCGTGCGGGTCGAGCCGTCATGCAGCCCGTAATCCTGGAGCCGGAGCGGTATGCCGAGCTGCCGGGCGGCGAGCCGGATTTTGTAGCAATTGCCGGAGACGTGCATTTGATGAAGGACGGGCATGGGCGTTTCCTGGATGGCGGCGCGCCCTTTGTGCCGCGATTCCCCATGCGAGGGGCGCACATCCGGAATGCGAACCGCTAAGTGCTTGTTTTCCCACGAGCGCGGGAGCGCGTTGCGAAATTTGCAGGCCCGCCGGGCACTGAAATCCCGCCTTTGCGTTGTCATATGTGAAGAACAGACTTCGGGCTCTCCGAAGCCGGTTCGTTTGGCGGAGACGATCATGAAATTCGTGCATTTCGCGGTGGCGGCGGTGGTCGCGGGTGCGGCGGCGGGCTTCATCTGGCCGGCGTCCGCCGATCCCATGCCCATGGACAACCCGATGACGATGAACGGCGTCGAGACCGTCTGCACCGGCATCGGCAGCGGCCAGGACAATCCCGCCTGGAAGACCTATCCGATCCGCGTCGAGTTCTCGAACGGCGGCGCGCAATATCTGGCCGGCGCTCATATCGAGCTGTCGCAAGGCGGCAAGTCGCTGGCGTCCTTCGATTGCGCGGGCTCCTGGGTGCTCTTCAAACTGCCGAGCGGCAGCTACAAGGTGACCGCCGCGCTGACGCGCCAGAACGGCGGCAAGGGCGACACGCGCTCGGCGACGTTCTCGCCGCCGGCCTCGGGCCAGAAGCGCGTCGTGATCCAGTTTCCGGTTCAGGCCAACCAGTAATTTCGTAAGCAATCTCGCGCGCGTAGCGGTGTAATGCCGCCTGGCGCGCGCGACCATCTTCGTCCGCACAATCAGCATCTCAGCCTTATGCAGCATCGCCCGGATCTCAGCCCGGTGCGACGCGAAGGCTTGCGAGAAGCGCCCATGCTTCAGCCGGTTGCGATTGCACGGCTGCCCGCCGCGTTTTCTTTTCGCACCTCCCCCTTGTGGGGAGGTCGATAAAACCGGCGAGCGAAGCGAGACGGTTTTTCGGGTGGGGGGCGGTGGCAGCCTCGGCCCCCCACCCGAAAAATACGTGCCGCATTTTTCGACCTCCCCACAAGGGGGAGGTGCAAGTCTTGGTATTCCGCCCATTATTCGAACCTCCAGAAATCGAGGGGGTACTACTCGAAGAACCCGGCGCGCTCGGCTTGCAAGCGCTCCATGCGGGCGAAGAGCTCCTCATTGGTGATGGTGGGGAGTTCTTCCCTGGTCAGGAGCGCGGGTTCGAGGCGCCAGAGATCGTCGGGATGCGGGAACGGCCCAGTCGGCGTGGCCATGCGCTCCCACAGCAACTCCCGCTCCGTCGGCGTACGGTCCACTGGCGTGACGGGAATCAGGATGGGATCCAGCCGTCGCACCGTGATGGCGTGCTGGTATTGGCCTTTCAGTTTGGCGACCGCTGTGGCGAGCTGGGCGCTCATCTTGGCCATGGCGATGGCATGGGTCATCTCGCGCAATTTGGCCTGGCCGGTCTCGTCCTCGTCTGGCGCGATGGCGTTCACAGCCTCCAGCGTGGAGGCGATCTGCGCCGTGAAGGCCGCGATCTGCGCCTCCAGCTCCTGCTCGATCCGGCCGCCTGAGCGGCGCGGCATGTCCGTTTTCCGCCCGGCGGCGTCTTGGTGTGTCATGGCGGGAAGGGTAGCCTACCACAGGTAGAAAAGCAAGAAGTGTTTTTGTTTTGTTCTTATGTGATGAGGCTCCGCTAAGTACCTTATCCTACTAGATATTTGCGCAAAATTGTCATCCCCGGCGAGCATCGCGCGTGATACGCGTGGCGTTCGCCGGGGATGACAGGCGTGTTTGTGGGCAGAGAGAGCAATGCGCGAGAAGTACGCGCGCTCTACCCCGCCTTCTCCACCGCGACCGGCTTGAACGCGGGCGCTACCGCCGGCGCGGTCGTGTTCTTCGCTTTACCGTATTCGGGGCGGCAGTGGCCGTCGATGAAGGCGCCGCTTTCGATGCGGATGTCCTGGTGGATGACGTCGCCGGACATATGCGCCGTGCCGGTCAGCACCACCTTCTTCGCCTCGATCTTGCCCTCGACCGTTCCGGAGAGTTCGACTTCCTCGCCCGACACGGTGCCCTTGACGCGCGCGCCCTGGCCGACCTTGACCGAGACGCCTTTCACGTCGCCTTCGATCTGGCCGTCGATCTGGATGTTCTCGCTGGACTCAAGCTGGCCGGTGATCTTCAGCGCCTTGCTGATGACGGAGGTGGGCGTGGCCAAGGTGGAAACGGGGCGTGCGGGGATGGAAGTCTGCGGGGCGTCTGGCATGGGGGCTCTCCCTGTTGAACTGGTTTGCGTTGAAGGGTCGGGGGTAGGCGTCGGCGCGGGTGATGGTGATGGCGATGGCGGTGTTGCTGTCGTAGGTGGCGTCGTCGTCGTGCGGTTGAAGATCGTCATGGCTGCGTCTCCGGAAGTTCGCTCAGGGTCTCGAAGAATTGCGGCGGCCGCCACGGCATGCGGCCTTCGAAGCGCGCGCCCGTCGCCACCGTCACGCTGTGATGGAAGATGCGCGCCTGAACCTCGGCGGTTTCCTCGAGCGTGACGTTGAGCGCGAAGATGCGGCCGGTGACCTTGCCCAGTATGCGCACCTCGCGCGCCACCACGTCGCCGTCGACGAAGCCGTCCTTGGCAATGACCAGCCGTTCGGCATCGATGCGGCCTTCGACGGCGCCGTGAATGAGGAGTTCGCCGTCCGCTTCCAGATGGCCGCGCACGATGAGGCCATAGCTCAAGATGGAGCCGGGCGCCTCGGCGGAATTGGGCCGGGAATTGGGTTTTCGGGCGAGGGCGAACATGGGCGCGGGCGCTTCCTGATCCTTGCGTAGCCCCCGCCGCGCGAAGGCATTCTGGTCAGGATTGCCTCGTTAACGCAAGCGCTTATCGGCCGTGTGACGGTGGGGAGCGTTAACCTGTGACGGAGTTCTGGAAAGAAAAAACAAACCGTCATGGCCGGGCTTGTCCCGGCCACCCATAAACGCGGTCTTACAGAAAAAGACGATGACGGTCCGCGCTCTTACTTTTCCTACCGCGGGTATGGGTGGCCGGGACAAGCCCGGCCATGACGGATTTGAGTTGAGGTGTTTTTGAAATGAGTGTTCGAAATAAGCTTTCGAGATGAGTTTTCGAAATGCATCTTGCTTCGCGCACCGAACGCGAAACTAAACCGCCTTCGTCATCTCGCGCAGTTTGTATTTCTGCATCTTGCCCGTCGACGTCTTGGGGATCTCCGCGAACACCACGTGCCTCGGGCATTTGTAGCGGGCGAGGTTTTGGCGGCAGTAGTCGATCAGCTCTTCCGCCGTCACCTGCTCATGGCCGGGTTTGCGTTCGACGAAGGCGCAGGGCGTCTCGCCCCATTTCTCGTCTTCCTTCGCCACCACCGCCACGAACATCACGCCGGGATGTTTCAGCAGCGTGTCCTCCACCTCGATGGAGGAGATGTTCTCGCCGCCCGAGATGATGATGTCTTTCGAGCGGTCCTTGAGCTGGATGTAACCGTCCGCATGCAGCACGCCCAGATCGCCGGAATGAAACCAGCCGCCGGCGAAAGCGTCCTGCGTGGCTTTCGGGTTTTTCAGATAGCCCTTCATCACGATATTGCCGCGGAACATCACTTCGCCCAAGGTTTCGCCGTCTGCGGGCGTGGGCTCCATGGTTTCGGGATCGAGCACGGTCAAGGCGTCGAGCGCGTGATAGCGCACGCCTTGGCGCGCTTTCTTCGCTGCGCGGGGCGCCTTGTCCAGCGCTTCCCATTCGGCGTTCCACTCGTTGACGACGGCCGGGCCATAGGTCTCGGTGAGACCATAGACATGCGTGACGTTGAAGCCGGATTCCGCCATGCCGGCCAGCACCGCTTCCGGCGGTGGGGCGGCGGCGGTGATGAACTCGACCTTGTGCGGCAGCGCGCGGCGCTCTTCCTCGCGCGCGTTGATGATGGTCGACATCACGATCGGCGCGCCGCAGAGATGCGTGACGCCGCGCTCCGCGATCGCGTCATAGATCGCCTTCGCCCGCACCCAGCGCAGGCAGATATGCGTGCCCGCCACCACGCTCAGCGACCAGGGGAAGCACCAGCCGTTGCAATGGAACATCGGCAACGTCCACAGATAGACCGGATGGCGGGGCATGTTGGCGGCGAGGATGTTGCCATATCCCATGAGCGCCGCGCCGCGATGGTGGAACACCACGCCTTTGGGATTGCCGGTCGTGCCGCTCGTATAGTTGAGCGAGATCGCGTCCCACTCGTCGTCCGGCATCTTCCAGGCAAAATCGGGATCGCCGCCGGAGATGAAATCCTCATAGTCCGCATGGCCCAGCTTCTCGCCGGTCTGCGGGAATTGCGGATCGTCGTAATCGATGACGAAGGGCTTCGCCCTGGCGAGTTTCAACACCTCCTTGATGACGGGCGCGAATTCGCGGTCGGTGATCAGCACCTTGGCTTCGCCGTGATCCAGGATGAAAGCCAGCGCCGCCGCGTCGAGCCGCGTGTTCAAGGTGTTGAGCACGCCGCCGGCCATCGGCACGCCGTAATGCGCTTCCAGCATCGCGGGCGTGTTGGCCAGCATCACGGCGACCGTGTCGCCCTTCTTCAAGCCCTGGCCGATCAGCGCGGAGGCGAGGCGGCGGCTGCGTGCGTAATATTGCGCATAAGTGAAGCGCTGTTCGCCATGAATGATGGCCACGCGCTGCGGGAACACGCTGGCCGCGCGCTCCAGGAAGGTGAGCGGCGTCAGCGGCTGGTAGTTGGCCGCGTTCTTGTCGAGATCGCTGTCGTATTGCCCGCGCGCCAAGAGCTTGGGCCGCAAATGCGGATTGGCCCGGCCGCCGCGCGCCATGGCCCGCTTGCGCAACCGGCGCGGCGCGGGAATGGAGGGCGGGCTGCGCCGGACGGGCGGTTTCTTCGTCACCGCTTTTTTCGCGGGCACTTTTTTCGCGGCGATTTTCTTCTTCGCGACGGCCTTCTTGCTTCTGGATTTCGCCGTCTTGCCGCTTTTTTTCACGTCTTGCCCTGCCGATTCCGAACCGCGCAAAACCTAGTGAACCGCGGTTGGCGAGGCAAGTTGGCGGGTCCGCTTGGCGAGGTCTGGCGGAATTTCCATGGCCAATCCCCCTTAACTATTCGCGATCCGAACTGGCGATTTCCACGAAGCCTCCACCATCCCCCCGCCAACCCCTTGAAACCAAATATTTGAGGAGCAAATCAGGCATGGACCGAATGCGCTTGTATTGCTAGGAAGTCATCCGGGAGGCGCCGGCTTTGCATGAGTGAAGGTGTCGAGGCGCGTGGGCGGAGCAATCCGTTGCGCAATCTGTATGCGTGGGTGATGCGCAACGCCGAGGGCCCGAGGGCCTGGGCGGTGCTGGCGGTGCTGTCTTTCGCGGAAAGCTCGTTCTTTCCCATGCCGCCGGACATCCTCATGATCCCCATGATGCTGGCCGACCGCCGCCGCACCTTCATCATCGCGGCGTGGACGGCCTTGTGGTCGGTGATCGGCGGGTTGCTCGGCTATGCGCTGGGCTCGCTGCTCTACAATTCCGTCGGCCGCTGGCTGATCGACGTGTACGGAATGGGCGGCGACATCGCCACCTTCCAGTCCACCTTCGTCAAATGCGGCCCGCTCATCGTGCTGCAGGGCATCACGCCCATCCCCTACAAGCTCATCACCATCGCCTCGGGTTTCGCGCATCTGCCGCTGCTGCTGTTCCTCGGCCTCTCCGCCATCACGCGCACCTTCCGCTTCATGGCGGTGGGCACCGCGCTCTATGTGCTGGGCGACCGCGCGCGGGTCTTCATCGAGAAGTACCTGCCGATGATCCTGATCACGCTTCTGGTGATCGTCATCGGCGGCTTCTTCGTCGCCCGCTTCCTCTTTGCCGGCGGCTCGGCGCATTTCTCGGTGTGCAATTTCCATTGAGGGAAGATGCTCATGTGGCGCATGCTTGCGGCGATCTCTCTGGCAAGCTTGCTTGCGGTTTCCGCTTACGCCCAGGCTTCTAGTGACAATTCAGATCCGAAGGCGCTGGCGCTGATGGCTGCGTGCAGGGCCGCGAGTGGAGGCCATGCGCTGGACAAGCACGCGGCCTTCCACGAAACCGGAACGATCCTTCGCGACGGGATGGCCGGTACCTACGAGATGTATGCCGATCTTCACGCGCTGCGCACCGCCGGCATCCACACGCTGGAAGGCAAGGCGGGCGGTGGAGGCTTTGATGGAACCACCGTTTGGCATCTCGGCCCCGACGGCAAGGTGACGAAGTCCACCGATGCCAAGGAGATCGCCAACGCCAGGTCAGACGCCTATTTCACGATCGGCGCCTACAACTGGCCGGACCGGTTTCCCGCGACGTTCAAATATGTCGGCAGCCTGAGCTACCAGTCGCAGTCTTACGACGTGGTGGAGGTCACACCCGAAGGCGCCACGCCAACCGGCATCTGGCTGGACAAGAAAACCCATCGCATATCCCGCTTCACCGTCACGGACGGCCACGACACGGCCAGCGGCGAGATCTGGGACTATCGCCTCGTGGACGGGACCTTCATCGGGTTCAAGAATGTTCAAATCGAAGGCGCGCACAAAATGACCCAGACGCTTGCCACCTTCGACTACGTTCCGCTCGACCCGAAGCGTTTGGCGCAACCCGGCAATTGACGCTCGTGGTGGGCCCGCTTCATTCAGGGCTCCGGATAGATTGCACCGGCGGTTTCGACGTAAGTAGGCTTGTCATTTGGAAAAACTGAATTGATCAAGCTGACCGTCCTTCACAGAATGCCACCCAGCGTCCGGCTTAGGCTGACAATGTGCTAGGGGCGCTTTATCGGTGAGCTCTCTTTCCGCGTTTTCGCTATCTTGAGAGCTGAACGACCAATCTAAAGCGATTGGAGAATTTGGGCCCATCGCCGCCATACCGGGTCGAGTCGCGGTAAGTTCGCGGCTAGATAGAAAGTCGCCATCAGTACCGTTAGCCGAGACCCAAAAATATATGGAGATATTGTTGTCTCCGTAGATCATCCAATCCGAGCCATGATTGTAGTACATTACAGTCAGGTGCAGTAAGCCATCGTTCCCGAAGTAGCAGCGCGTCGCGATTCGCTCTACCGGAGAGAGACTAGGTTGCGGAAAGACTGCGTTGATGAGATCACCCTGAAGAATAAGCGCCCAATTGAATATCACGATGGTCAGCACGCTCACGATTATCCGAACGGCAAAATAAGTCGCTAATTTCGATTTCGGAATGTTTGGTGTATAGCGTGTTTGCGTTTGGGTTAGTGCTGGGAAACTAATGAAAAGAGTCACGGAAAGTGATGCTCCCAACGCGAGGAGCAGGCAGACTACGAAGACGGTATAGCTGAACGGCTGCGCCGATGTTAGCCGCACGGCACTCTGCACAAAGATAATATAGATCGAGCCCGCAAACACCAAGTAACTGCCGATCAAGTATCGAAGAATTTCGGCACGCTGGTCAGCTCTGCGCGACTTAAATTTATTTGACGGCAGCGTCTGACGCAGATTTCGCGCGACTATTTCGGCGAAAATGTCCGCAGCTAAACACAGTGCTGCCGATGCAAGGAGTGTCGAACTTAGTGTGCCGGAGTTCCCCATCATCGATAACGTGAGCGAGAAAAGCGATTCATTCGAAAAAGATTGATACCCGATTGTGAAAAGTAGCGATCCAAGCATTAGTAGTGATCTGCCGCTTACAAAAGACTCCGGCCGATGGGCGTTTATAATACGCATTCTGATTGCGGTCGAAAGGCTACGCAGGGATATGATTCCGTACACGGATAGAATAAAAGCGAGAAGCAACCCGGATGCGTACGCAATGCTCCCTTTTACGAAGCGGTCGATGCTATCCATGATGATTCACGATTGTGCCGGTTGATTGAGACAATATTTGAAATTTTGTCTACCTGTATATTTGCCGCTGAGCGCGTTCTAGCTTGGTTTTACTCGCCCCTCAATCTCTTTAAATAGCTGAAGCTATTCCCCGTCTCCCATCTCCCGTGCCTCCTCCACCACCTTCCGCAGTAGCCGCAGCAGGTCTTTGCGGTCTTGCGCGCTCCAGCGGGCCAGCCTTGGGCCGATGAGGCTTTCGCGGGCGCGGTCGAGGGCTTCGGTGAGGGTGCGGCCTTTTTTGGTGATGGTGGCTTGGCGGATGCGCGCATCGGAAGCGCCGGGCGTCCGCGTGATGAGGCCGAGGGTTTCGAGTTTGGCGACTTGGCGGCTGACGGTGGTGTGATCGCGGCCGGAGATGTCTGCCAACTCCACCACGCCGATGGGGCCGCGGCGTTCGATGCGCACGAGCAAAGGGAATAGCGCGCGGTCGAGCGAGATGCCGGCGCGGGCGATCAGCGCATCGTCGCGCTGGGGCTCGTTGAGGATCCCCATGAGGTCCAGCAGGAGTTCGTGGAGTTCGCGTACCGGGTTCGGCATATGTGTATTATTCACATTCTTCTTGACGGCGTCCAGAGCCGCGAATATGTGTATTATGCACATGATGGAGTGGCGGCCATGGCTGACGAGACGACAGACGTTCTCATCTGCGGCGCGGGTGCGGCTGGATTGGCGCTGGCGATCGAGTTGGGCCGGCGGCAGGTGCCGTTCGTGCTGATCGACAAATCGCCCAGGCCGTTCCACGGCTCGCGCGGCAAGGGTATCCAGCCGCGCACGCAGGAGATCTTCGAGGATATGGGCGTCGTGAACCGCGTTATCGCGCGGGGCGGGCTTTATCCATTGCAGCGGCAATACAAGGATGGCGGATTCACCGATGAACCGATGATGGAAGAGCGCGCGCCGATGCCCGCCGAGCCTTACGCGATGCCCATCATGCTGCCGCAATTCCTCACCGAGGCGATCCTGCGCGACCGGCTGACGGAGCTCGGGCACGGCGTGCGGTTCGGCGCGGAGATGACCGGCTTCGAACAGGACGCGGATGGTGTAGACGCGACGGTGAAGACGGATGCCGGACAGCACACGCTGCGCGCGCGCTATCTCGTCGGCGCGGATGGCGGGCGCAGCTTCGTGCGGTCCGCGCTGGGTATCGATTTTCCCGGCAAGACGCTCGGCATCCGCGGGCTGGTGGCCGATCTCAATCTCGACGGCTTGGTGGGCGATTTCTGGCACCGCTGGAACGACGGCACGCTGCAGCAGCTGTCGCTCTGCCCGTTGCGCGGGACGGCCATGATCCAGCTTCAAGCGCCGGTCCCGCTGGAAGGCGACATCGATCTCTCCGCGCCCGGAATCGAAGCGATGATCCGCGCGCGCACGGGGCGCAACGACATTCGCGTGCATTCGGTATCGTGGGCGTCAGCTTACATGATGAATGCGCGGCTCGCCGAGCGGTATCGCGTGGGGCGCGTATTCCTCGCGGGCGACAGCGCGCATATCCATCCGCCGACGGGCGGGCAGGGGCTGAACACCAGCATCCAGGATTCCTACAATCTCGGCTGGAAGTTGGCCGCCGTTTTGTCCGGTGCGCCGGATGCGGTGCTGGCGAGCTATGAAGCCGAGCGCCGCCCCGTCGCGGCGGAAGTGCTGGACCTCTCCACGCGGCTGCTCGAAGCGGCGTCCCAGCGCGGCGACATGCGGCGCGGTCGCGAGACGCACCAGCTCGATCTCGGCTATCCGGATTCGCCGCTATCGCTTCCGGCAGCGGACGACTTATCGCTTCGCCCGGGCGACCGTGCGCCGGACGCGCCCTGTGCCGGTGCAAGCGGACAACCCACACGCCTGTTCGATCTGTTCCGCGGGCCGTATTGGACTCTTCTGGATTGCGCTGTCGACCCCTCCGCGATGGCAGCGCGCCACAATCTGCGCATCCACACGACGGGCATTCGCGGTGACATTGTGGATAACAGCGGCCACATCCAGGACGCTTACGGCGCGGTCTCGCGCTGGTATCTCATCCGTCCCGATGGCTACATCGCGGCGGTTGTACCTGCCGCACAAGGCGTGGCGCTGGAGAAGCATTTCCTGTCGCTATCCGGCGGCGCGTCAGCTTAACCGGCTTCCATAGACCCGCTTTACCGGGATGGAGTCGATGTCCACATTGTCGAGGCATCGGACATTGACGCTCCAGGCTTCCGGCGCGGTGCGCGGGCGCCGGAACGGAAGGATTCCGCATGTCGGGCAGAAACAGTCGCGCGCGGTGTGGGTGTTGAACGTGTAGAGGGTCATGTCCTCCAGCGCGGTCAGCAGCCGGAACCGGTCCGGGTCCACCCGATGGAGCAGGGCGCCTCTGCGCCGGCAGATGGAGCAGTCGCAGACGCGCACATGATCCAGCTCCGTATCGATTTCGAACCGGACACGCCCGCAATGGCAGGAGCCGCTATAGGTCTGGTCCATCGCCTTTTCCCGCTGCGCGTGTCTCGCGATACTAGCACGTCGCCCGCCCTAACTCCGCCGTGTTTTGACAGGATAAGGCTGCCGCGTTAGCCCTTTGCCGTCATGCGCAAGCAGCTGTTCTCCGTCGCCGCGATTCTGCTGTCCGTGCTCATCATGCTGATGGGCAGCGGGCTGCTCGGCATCGTCACGCCGATCCGGGCGCATCTGGCGGGGTTCTCCGAATTCGTCGTGGGCCTGATCGGCTCGGCCTATTATGTGGGCTTCATCGCGGGCTGCTATGCGGGGCCGCGCATGCTGGAGCGCGTCGGTCACAGCCGCACCTTCGCCGTGGCGGCGGGGCTGGCGGCGGTGACGCCGCTCTGGCAGTCGCTCTCCTTCTCCGAAGGCTCATGGATGCTGGCCCGCGCCGTCTTCGGCTTCGCGGCGGCGAGCCTTTATATGACGGTGGAGAGCTGGCTCAACGACCGCGCCTCGCCCGAAACGCGCGGGCGCATCTTCGCGGCCTATATGACGGTGAACTATCTCGGGCTGGTGCTGGGGCAGTGGCTGTTCACGGCAGGCCATCCCTCGAGCTATTCGCTGTTCAGCCTGGCGGCCATCTTCTACGCGCTGTGCCTGATCCCCATGGGGCTGACGCGGCTGCCGCAGCCCAAGCCCACGCCGGTGCCCACCTTGCGGCCGTTGCGCATGTTCCGCGTGTCGCCGGTGGGCGTGGCGGGCTGCATCGCGGTCGGCATGGCGAATGCGGCGGTGTGGAGCTTCGCGCCGATCTACGCGCATGACCATCACCTGACGAAGGGCATGCTGTCCGCCTTCATGAACGCGTTCACGCTCGGCGGCGCGCTGATCCAGATGCCGATGGGCCGGCTGTCGGATCATATGGACCGGCGCAAGATCATCGCCGGCGTCTCGATGCTGGCGGTCTGCTCAGGCCTCGCGCTGGCCGCGTTCGGCGGGCGCGGGCCTTACTGGGCACTGGGGCTGGTGGCGCTGTTCGGGATCACCAACCTGCCGCTCTACGGCTTGTCGGTGGCGCATGCGAATGACCGGCTGCCGCGCGAGATGTTCGTGGAATCCTCGGCGACGCTGTTGATGCTGAACGCGCTCGCCGCCGTCGTCGGCCCCATCATGGCCGCCTGGGTGACGACGCGGACCAACATCGCGTGGCTGTTCGTCTACACGGCGGCCATCCACATCTGCTTCTCCACCTTCGTCGTGGTGCGGCTCTTCATGCGGCCGCCCGCGCCGGACGCATCGCGCGAACCGTTCGAACCGGTGCCGGAAGCGGGCGCGGCGGTGACCTTGGAACTGGACCCGCGCGCGGCTGAATAAAAAGCACCTCCCACTTGTGGGGAGGTCGAAAAATGCGGAACGCATTTTTCGGGTGGGGGGCCGAAGTGCCGTTTGCCTCGGCCTCCCACCCGAAAAATCTCTCCGCTTCGCTCCGAGATTTTGTCGACCTCCCCACAAGGGGGGAGGTGCGTCTACTCCATCGGCACGGAGGGGCCGTCTTTCAGGATCGCCGTCTTGCAGAACGGCACCAGCAGCAGGCCGATCACGAAGAGCAATCCCATCAGCTTGTAGACGTCCTCGAAGGCGAGGGTGAGCGACTCGCGCGTCACGAACTGGGTGAGTTCGCCGCTCAGCACCAGGCGGGCGTGGTTCATGTCGGAACCGAATTGCGCCAGCCGCGCGATGGCGCTGGCGAGCGGCGCGGTGTTGGAGCCCGAGAGCGCCTCGCCGAAGCGTTCGCCGTGGATGCGGCCGAAATCCTGCAGCCACGTCGTCACCAAGGCGATGCCGACGGCGCCGCCCAGGTTTCGCGTCAGGTTGAACAAACCGGAGGCGTAGCGCAGCTCCGATGGCGGCACGCCGTTCAGCGCCATGCCCACGGCCGGCACGATGCAGAGCAGGATGGAGAAGCCGCGGATCGCCTGTGGCCAGAACAATTGCCAGAAGCCCCAATCGTCGGTGATGCCGCTCATCATCCAGCACGAAAGCGCGAAGAGCGAGAAGCCCGTGGCGATGACGAAGCGCTGGTCGATGAAGGTGGTGAGCCGGGCGGCCAGCGGAGCGCCAAAAGCCATGAACACGCCCGCGATGAAGACCGTGGTGCCGATGTCGAGGCTGGAATAGCCGCGCACCCGGCCGAGAAAGATCGGCGTGAGATAGGTCGCGCCGTAAAGCCCGAAGCCGATGATGAAGTTGAGCGCGCTCGCCATGGCGAAGACCGGCCGCTTGAACGGCGCCAGCCGCACCACCGGCATGGTGGAGAAGAACGAGCGCTCGAAGAACACCAGCGCCCCCACGAAACTGATCCACGCCACCGTCATGATGGCGGGATCCTCGAACCATTGGTTGCGCGGGCCTTCCTCCAGCACATATTGCAGGCAGCCCAGGAACACGGCGAGCGAGGCCGCCTGCAACCAGTCGATCCGCCTGAAGGCGGAGAGATCGGGCTCGTCCACCTTGCCCAGGATCGGCAGCGCGATGGCGATGAAGGCGCCGGGAATGATGTTGACGAAGAACAGCCAGCGCCAGTCCAGCGCGTCGGTGATCCAGCCGCCGACGCTGGGGCCCAAGGTCGGCGCGAGCGTCGAGACGACGCCCAAGATCGTCGGCACCATGGCGCGCTGCTTGCCCTCGAACATGGCGAAGCCAGTGGCGAACACGGTGGGCACCATCGCGCCGCCGACGAAGCCCTGGATGGCGCGGAAGAGCGTCATCGAGCCGATGCTCCAGGCCATGCCGCACATCAGGCTGGAGAGCGTGAACAGCACGGCCGAGGCGGTGAACAGCCAGCGCGTCGACAGCGCGATGGAGAGATAAGCGGCCAGCGGGATCATCACGATCTCGGCCATCAGATAGGCCGTCTGCACCCAGGCGATCTCGTCGGGGCCAGCGGAGAGCCCGGCCTGGATGGAGTTGAGAGAGGCGGCCACGATCTGCACGTCCAGCAGCGCCATGAACTGCCCGAAGGCCATGATTCCAAAGATCAAAAGCTTGCGGCGGTAGGAAAGGCCCGAGGCCGTTGCGGGGAGCGGTGTGGCGGCGGCTGCGGCGCTCATCTTGGGCTCTTGACGTTTTATATGACCAACATCATATAATCTCCATGCCGCCGCGCACAACCTCCCCCTTGCGGGGAGGTCGTAAAAATCGGCGAGCAGAGCGAGACGGTTTTTTCGGGTGGGGGTGAGCCCCACGCGCAGAGTCCCCCACCCATAAAATGCGTTCCGCATTTTATGACCTCCCCGCAAGGGGGAGGTGAAGGAACGAGGAAAATGGCAGAGGCCAAGAAGATCGCGGTGATTTCGGGGGTGGGTCCGGGAACGGGCGCCGCACTCGCGCGGCGCTTCAGCGAGGGCGGCTACAGGATCGCGATGCTGGCGCGCAATGCCGAACGGCTTGGCGCGCTGGAACGCGAGATCGCCAATTCCAAAGCCTATGCCTGCGATGTCTCCGACGCGGCGCAGGTCGAAAAGACGACCGCCGCCATTCGCAGCGATCTCGGCGAACCCACCGTGCTGATCCACAACGCCGTCGGCGGCGCGTTCGGGTCGTTCCTCGATATCGATCCGGAAGTGCTGCAGCGGAATTTCGCCGTCAACACGATGGGCCTTCTCTATCTCGCCCGCGCGCTGGCGCCGGCCATGATCGCGGCTGGCCATGGCGCCATCGCCGTCACGGGCAACACGTCCGCCTTGCGCGGCCGTCCGGGCTTCGCGGGTTTCGCGCCCAGCAAGGCGGCGCAACGCATCCTCGCGGAATCCATGGCGCGCGATCTGGGGCCCAAGGGCGTGCATGTCTCCTATGTCGTGATCGACGCTGTGATCGACGTGCCGTGGACGCGCGAACGCTTCGCCGGCAAGCCCGGCGACTTCTTCATCAAGCCCACCGCGATCGCGGACGAGGTCTGGCACACCGTCCATCAGGATCGCAGCGCCTGGTCGTTCCAGGTGGAAATCCGTCCATTCGGGGAGACCTGGTAATGCGCTACAGCGACACGCACAAAAGCGAAACCCACGCCAGGCTGCTCAAGATCGCGGGCAAGGCGCTGCGCGAGAAGGGGCCGGAAGGTTTGGCCGTCGCGGAGGTGATGAAAGAGGCTGGTCTCACCCATGGCGGCTTCTACGCGCATTTCAAATCGAAAGACGCGCTGCTGGCCGAAGCGCTGGAAAGCATCTTCGTCTACTCGAAAGAGAAGTATCGCCGGATGATCGACGGTCTGCCGCCGCGCCACGCGCTGGCAACGTTCATCGATTATTACGTGTCGCCCGAGCATCGCGACAATCCCTCGCGCGGCTGCCCGCTGGTGATGCTGAATTCCGATCTGCCGCGCCAATCGAAAAAGTTTCGGGGTGTGTTCGACGCCGGCGTAGAACGGTTGACCCTCACGATCGCCACCCTGATCCGCGACATCGGCGTTTCGACCGATCCTGGTCTCGCCCCTTCCATTCTTTCCGCGATGGCCGGCGCCGTCGCGATCTCGCGCGCCGTTTCCGACAAGCGCCTCTCCGACGAAATGTTGGAGGCGGCGCGCGAAAGCATCAAAGCCCGGCTTGGCGTCACCGACGCCGAACTCGCGCGCGAGAAATCGCATTTGAGGAGTGTGCAGTGAACGCGCGGATGACAAATCGCTCCCTCTCCCCCACCGGGGGAGAGGGCTGGGGTGAGGGGGTGGTGACACCTGCACGGAGCTTGAGCCATCGTGCTTGTTTCGAGACCCCCTCACCCCGACCCTCTCCCCCAGTGGGGGAGAGGGAGATCCGTGGCGTGCTCTGCGCCACCGCAACCACGACCTGCCTGGTGATGAGCCAATGAGCACCGCCTTCGTAACGGACGTTCCCAACGCCGCCGCCGCGCGGCCCTCTCTGTTGAGCCGCCTGCCGAAGCGCGCGCTTCTCGTCGGCGGATTCGCCGCGGTGCTGGCGCTGGCCGGCGCCGGCTGGATTGCGTGGCCCGCGTCTTCCGTCTCCACCGACGACGCCTATGTGAAAGCGGACTCCACCATCGTCGCGCCGAAAATACAGGGCCTCATCGCCCGCGTGCTGGTGCGTGATAACCAGCATGTCACCGCCGACCAGCCACTGATCGAGATTGATCCGGAGGATTATCAGCAGGCCGTCGCCTCCGCCGAAGCCGATGTCGCGTCGGCCCAAGCCGCGCTGGACCAACAGGCCGCGCAGGAAGACCTCGCCGCCGCCAACGTTCGTGCCGCCAATGCCTCGATCCGCTCCGCCGATGCGCAGTCGGTGCGCGCGGCGGCGGACAGCAAACGCTTCGGCATATTGGGCGCTTCGGGTGACGTCTCCAAAAGCCAGGCTGACCAGATGCGCGCCACCGCCATCACCGCCTCCGCCGATGCGGACCGCATGCGCGCCGCCTATGCCGCCAGCGTGCAGCAACAACAGGTGACCGCGCGCACCCGCGCCCAGTTGCTGGCGGTGCTGGCCAAGACGAAAGCGGCGCTGTCGCTGGCGCGGCAGAACCTGTCGCACACGGTGATCCGCGCGCCCGTCTCCGGCGTGATCGGCGACCGCCAGGCGCAAGTGGGCGAATATGTCCAGCCCGGCACACAGCTTCTCACGCTGGTGCCCATGGATACGATCTATGTCGCCGCGAACTTCAAGGAGAGCCAGACGGCGCGCATGCTGACGGGCCAGAAAGTCCGCGTCTGGTTCGACGCGCTGCCCGGCAAGGCGTTCGACGGCGAAGTGGAAAGCTTCGCGCCGGCTTCGGGCTCGGAATTCTCGCTGCTGCCCTTCGAACCCGCCACCGGCAACTTCACCCGCATCGTGCAGCGCGTGCCCGTTCGCGTGCGCATCCTGCCGGGCCAGGATGGCGCGGATCGTTTGCGCCCGGGATTGTCCGCGGACGTGACGGTGTCGTTGCGGTAGGGCCGGATCGCTCGCTTTCCTATAGCCACCAAACACCAAACCCTAATCCTCAACCGTCATGGCCGCACTTGTTGCGGCCACCCATATTCCAGAGTCCATCCGGAGAAACTCTGGAATATGGGTGGCCGGGACAAGCCCGGCCATGACGAGTGTTTTTGGTTGAGAGAAAGGTTCTCACTCCCCGCAAAACACTTCCGGGCGATATTCGAAATGCATGGTGTCGAAGCGTTGCCATTTGCCGCCCCAGATGAAGCCGGCTTTCTCGAAGGCCTCCACCACGGCGAAGGGGATGCGGTTGCGCCAAGGCAGGATTTTCTCGCTGTTCTGCCAGCGCCAGTAATCGGAGTGGCGCGTGTCGATGTCCATCGCGATGCCGAAACTGTGCGCGCTCAGCCGGTCCTCGCCCGCGATGCGGCGCCAGTTGAACGTGCCGCCCAGTGACGCGGTGACATAGGGTAGCGCGGCTTTGTCCCGCGCCAACGCATCGCCAACCGCGCGCAATTTCTCCGCCACGCCGTTCACCCGCGTGACCTCCAGCATCTCGCCGGATGGCGCCCAGCGGATGCGCACCAGATTGGCGCGCACCTCCGCGCTGCTGCCGCCATACATCTTGCGGAAGAACGGTTCGTAACGAACGCGCCCCGGCTCGAAGCCCGGACCGGGTGGCGCGGCGAGCGGGCCTTTCGGATAGCACTCCGAAACTTGATCCTCGAGATCGGGATGGCGCAGCTTCTCTTCGTGCGTCTTCACCTTGCCGTCGTCGAAGACCATCCGCGTGCCGTCGCGCCAGACGATCATGCCGTCGCGATACGCAACGAGCTGATCGGGATAGGCCGCGATCAGCCGCTCGGCTTCCCTGCGCAAGACAGCGTCATCGCTCTGCGGCAGCGCCGCGGCGAGGAGTGCTGCCGCCAGAAGGCGCAAGCGTTACGGCTGTTCGTCGGTGGAGGCGGAATCGAGCAGCGAGGTGACGCCGGATTCCTGGTTCAGCCCGAGGCCCGCCGTCGTCTCGGCGATGGGCTTCAGCACGTCGCCCTTCTTCGCCGCGCGCTTGTCGGCGCGCTCACGCTTGGCCGAGGCGCGCTGCACGGCGAGGTCGAGCTCGAGCTGCGAGCACAGGCCCAAGGTCACCGGATCGACGGCCTTGATGTTGGTCGCGTTCCAGTGGCTGCGCTCGCGGATCTTCTGGATGGTGGCCTTGGTGGTGCCGACCAGCCGCACGATGTCCGCGTCGGTGAATTCGGGATGGTTGCGCAGGATCCAGTACACCGCATCCGGCTTGTCCTGGCGCTTGGAGACGGGCGTATAACGCGGCGCCTTCTTCTGCTTGACGACCGGCATCTTGTGCTTGGGCGGCGCCATCTTCAGGCGCTTCGACGAATCCTTCTCCGCCTCCTCGATCTGCTCGCGGGTGAGCTGACCGGTGGAGACGGGGTCCTGTCCCTTGATGCCCTTGGCCACATCCTCGTCGGCGATGCCTTTCACCTCAAGCGGATGCAGGCCGCAGAAATCGGCGATCTGTTCGAAGGTGAGCGAGGTGTTGTCCACCAGCCAGACGGCGGTGGCTTTGGGCATCAGGGGCTTGGCGACTTCGGCCATGGCGGCGGTCTTTCTCTCAGGCAAATAGCTTTTCGGTCCCGGGCGGGGCCTTCGGGCCGCCGTCCCTTCGCTCGAGGTTAACGATTTCGAGGAAGGCGGGTCTTTTAGCGGGGAAACGCGTGAAAGGGAAGGGCTTTCAAAACCCCCGGTGGCAGGCTTATTTCAAGCCGGGGACATCGGAAATCCAACACCAATGCGCAATTCGCTTGCCCCGATCGGGCGTGGTTTCCTGGCCCTGGTCGCGATGAGTCTCGCTTTTTGTACAGCGGGCCACGGCGCGACGGCGAAAGCCGCGAGCGCGCCTCGCCCGGGACCGATCGCGGAGGAAATGTTCGTTCCCATCGGCGGCATCGACCAGTGGATCACGATCAAGGGCGATGATCGCGACAATCCGGTCGTGCTCATCCTGCATGGCGGGCCGGGAGACGCCTGGAGTCCGTTCGCCGATTCCCTGTTCGCGGGCTGGAACAAGGATTTCACGATGGTGCAGTGGGACCAGCGCGGCGCGGGCCGAACTTATGGCAGGAACGGCCCTTCGATCGAGCCGACGATGACGGTCGAACGCATGGCTGAGGACGGCGTCGAGGTTTCCGAATTTCTCATCAAGCATCTGGGCAAGAGGAAGATCATACTGGTCGGCGCCTCCTGGGGATCGGTCCTCGGCATCCACATGGCGCATGCGCGGCCCGATCTGTTCTACGCGTATGTCGGCATGGCGCAGATGGTGAACTGGCAGAAAAATCTGGCGGCGAGCTATGCCCGCGTGCTGGAGATGGCGCGTACGGCGGACGATCAGGCGGCCGTCGCCGCATTGACGGCGCTCGGTCCACCGCCCTGGAACGATGTCCACAAGTGGCCGGCATTCCGCAAGGTTGAGCGCGCCTGGCAGGCGAAGCTGGCGACCGCGCCGCCGGCTCCGCAAATCCCCGGGCCAGAATATGCTTCACCGCAAGAGCAGGCCCAGGACGACGCGGCGGACGATTTCTCTTTCGTGCATTTTTGGGGAATGACGCTGTCGGGACCGTTCACGCGGGTCGATCTTCCCGCGTTGGGGACGGATTTCGCGATCCCGATCTTCATGATCCAGGGCGAGGGGGATCTGACCGCCCTTCCCGAACTGGCGAAATCCTATTTCGACGGCATCAGGGCGCCGCGCAAGCAGTTCTTTCTGGTGCCGGGCACGGGGCACGAACCATCGATCGCTTCCATCGCACTGGCCCACGACGTGCTTGTCGAGCAAGTGCGGCCGTTGGCTCTGGAGCGCTGAAGGATTGGCGTGGCTGCCTTAGGAACCCGTATCGAGCAAAATCTTTCCGATATGTCCGCTGGCTTTCATCCGTTCATGCGCGTCCTGCGCATCGGCGAGTGGGAAGACGTGGTCGATGATGGGTTTGATCTTGCCCGCGTCGATCAGCGGCCAGACTTCGCGCAGTAGCGCGTCGCGGATGGCGCCTTTCTCGTCGATGGTGCGGCCGCGCAATGTGGTGGCGAGCAGCGAGAGGCGTTTCATCAGCATGGGGCCGAAATTCACGTTCGCCTGCGCGCCGCGCATATAGGCGATATTGACGATACGGCCCCACAGCGCGGCGGCGCTGATGTTGCGCTGGATGTAGTCGCCGCCGACCATGTCGAGCGTCACGTCTATGCCGCGCCCGGCGGTCTGCCCTTTCACGATCTCGACGAAATCGCTTTCTTTATAGTTGATCGCAAAGCCGCCGAGATTTTCGATGGCGGCGCATTTCTGCGGCGATGCCGCTGTCGAGAACACCTTGTGTCCCCGCGCCACGCAAAGCTGGATCGCCGCGGTGCCGATGCCGCTGGTGCCACCGTGGATCAGCACGCTTTCGCCGGGTTTCAGCCGCGCGCCGTCCATCAGGTTCGTCCAGACGGTGAAATGGACTTCGGGCAACGCGGCGGCATCCGCGACAGCGACATGTTTTGGCACGGGCAATACGCTTTTCGTCGAAGCCACCGCGTACTCCGCGTAGCCGCCGCCGGGGATCAAGGCGCAGACTTTGTCGCCCACGCGCCAATCGCTGACGTGCGCGCCAAGTTCCGCGACTTCGCCGGAGGCTTCCATCCCCAGCGTTTGCGGCGCGCCTGGCGGCGGCGGGTAATTTCCCTTGGCCTGCGCCAGATCGGCGTGGTTCAGCCCCGCGGCCGCGACTTTGATGAGGATTTCGCCCGCGCCCGGCGCCGGCCTGGAAATATCGTCCATGACGAGCCGATAATCCGGCCCTGGATTTTCTACGCGGATGGCTTTCATGGACACGCTTGCGGAAATTGGCTTCAGTCGCCGACATTAGCCATAGAAAGGGAGCGCGAACACCCATGGCTGTCGATCCCGAAGAACTGCTGCCGCGCAAGAAACGCGTGGAAATTGTCCTGGGCGAGGACATTTCTGCGATGTCGGCGCATGAATTGGAGGCGCGCATCGCGTTGCTCGATGCGGAAATCCTGCGCTGCCGCGACGCCATCGCCGCGCGCACCGACACCAAAGCCGCAGCCGATGCATTTTTCCGCAAGCGTTGAGGTTTCGCATCTGTGCGTTGCGCGCGCTCGGAATGATTAATATCCACCGCGCGGCGTTGCGAGTCTGCAACCGTCGCAAGGTTTGCGTAATCACGCTGTCTGCGGCGGCTTGCGCAAGTCCCGCTTATTGATAGCCTCCCGCGCGGGAAGAGATTGGGGCGCCCGGCGATGCCGCTTGCCGATACCGAAGACGATAGTTTCCGCGATCTTACGTTGCAGAAATTCACAGGCTCGGCGCTGTTCGAGCGCACCTTCGACGAAGGCATGTCGCTGGTGGAGGAAACCGCGCGCTATCTCGATGGACGCGGGCGCGACGAGTCGCGCGATCTGCCGCGCAAAGCAGCCATGCTCTATGCCGGCGAAAGCATGCGCGTGACCACGCGTCTGATGCAGGCGGCGAGCTGGCTTCTCATCCAGCGCGCCGTGCATGATGGCGAGATGGATGTGGAGGCGGCCAGCAGCGATCGCTATCGGCTGGGCTCGAAGGAAATCTGCTGCGGCGGACGCACGGAAGAGGTCGGTATCCTGCCCAGGACGCTGCAGGAATTGCTGACGCGCAGCGACAATCTCTATCGCCGCATCGCCCGGCTGGATGACGTGCTGTTCGGCGAAGGCACACGCAAGCCCGGCGTCCAGGACCAGATCGATCTTCTGGAAAAAGCCTTCGGCCAACCCAATTAGAGCGAGCGCGGGGGAAAATTCCGCGAGCTTGCCTAGCTCTTCACGTAACCCGCGAAGCGCTTGTTGAAGCGGCTCAGCCGGCCGCCGCGATCCAGCAATTGCTGCTGGCCGCCGGTCCAGGCGGGATGCGTTCCTGGGTCGATGTCGAGCGTCAGCTTCTGGCCGGGCTCGCCCCAGGTCGTGCGGGTACGGTAGGTCGTGCCGTCGTTCAGCTGGACGTTGACGAAATGGTAGTTGGGGTGCGTCTCTTTCTTCATGGCCCGGCAAACCTTATTGGAGGCCGGGGCTTATAGGGGATGGCCCGGAGCCTTGCAACGGGGCAGCCGGCGCGGCGATAGGCGGGGTTAAAGTCCCGGCCGGACTGGTCTAAAGCGGGCCGGGTCCCTATCTGGCGGTGGCATGTCCCAGTCCGGCGAAGAATTTGCAGGCGAAGTGGCGCGGGTCGCCTCGGGCCGCACCAAGGCCAAGACCCTCAGGCCGTTGCGCCGGCTTGTGCCCTTCCTCAAGCCTTATCGCGCCAGCATCGCCATCGCGATCGTGGCGCTGGTCTGCTCGTCCACGGCCAGCCTGCTGATCCCGCCGGCATTGGGCAAACTGGTGCAGAACGGATTCAGCCAGGCGCTGGCCTCGCACATCAATCAATACTTCCTGCCGTTGGCGCTGATTGCGCTTGCCCTGGCGGTGGCCAGCGCCGTGCGCTTCTACTATGTGACGTGGCTCGGCGAACGCGTGGTGGCCGACATCCGCAAGGCGGTATTCGATCATGTGATCGGCATGACGCCGTCGTTCTTCGAGGTCACGCGCACCGGCGAAGTGCTGTCGCGCCTCACCGCCGACACCACGCTCATTCAAACGGTGGTGGGATCGTCGGCGTCCGTGGCGATGCGCAACGCGGTGATGCTGACGGGTGCTTTCATCCTGCTGTTCATCACCAGCGCGAAACTCACCGGGCTCGTGCTGGGCATCGTGCTGCTGGTGCTGATCCCGCTCATCCTGTTCGGCCGCTGGATCCGCAAGCTTTCGCGCAAGAGCCAGGATCGCCTGGCCGACACCAGCGCGCATGCCAGCGAAACGCTCAACGCCGTGCAGACGGTGCAGGCCTTCACGCATGAGCAATACGAGCGCGGACAATATGGCCGCGCGGTGGAAGGCTCGTTCGACGTGGCGATCCTGCGCACGCGCGCGCGCGCAGTGATGACGGCATTTGCGATGGCCTCCATTTCGCTATGCATTCTGGGTGTGTTCTGGATTGGCGCGCAGGATGTGGTGGCGCACCGCATGACTATCGGCATCCTCACGCAGTTCGCGGGCTACGCGATCATCTTTGTCAGCGGCATGGGGGCGATGAGCGAAACTTACGGCGATCTGCAGCGCGCGGCGGGCGCATCGGAACGCCTGACGGAATTGCTCACCGTGGAATCCGACGTGAAGGCGCCGGTTCGCCCCACCGCGCTGCCGGATGAAGCGCGCGGCGCGGTGAGCTTCCGCGATGTCGTGTTTCACTATCCTTCGCGCCCCGAAGCCGCGGCGCTGAACGGTTTCACGCTCCATATACAGCCGGGCGAAGCAGTAGCGCTGGTGGGGCCGAGTGGCGCCGGCAAATCCACCGTCTTCCAGTTGCTGCTGCGCTTCTTCGAGGCGCAACAGGGCGCCATAGCCTTTGAGGGCGTGAACATCGCCGATGTCGATCCTGTGGATCTGCGCCACCACATCGCCATCGTGGCGCAGGACCCGATCATCTTCTCCGGCACCATCGCCGACAACATCCGTTATGGCCGCATCGAAGCGAGAGACGCCGAGGTGCGCCGTGCCGCGGAAGCCGCCGCCGCCGCGGAGTTCATTGAGCCGTTGCCGCTGGGGTATCAGACGGTGGTCGGCGAACGCGGCGCCACGCTATCCGGCGGACAGCGCCAGCGCATCGCCATCGCCCGTGCCATCCTGCGTGACGCACCGCTGTTGCTGCTCGACGAAGCCACCAGCGCGCTCGACGCCGAGAACGAACGCCTCGTGCAGACCGGCCTGAACAACTTGATGGCGGGACGCACGACTATCGTCATCGCGCATCGCCTCGCCACCATCCAGCGACTCAAGCGCATCGTGGTGATGGATCAGGGTCGCATCGTAGGCGAGGGCAGCCATGCCGAACTCGTCGCCCGCGGCGGCCTCTACAAACGCCTCGCCGACCTGCAATTCAGCCAGGGCATCGCACTGGCGGGATGAGTCAGCCATTGGCAAAACTATGGGAAACCAGGAGTTATGCCGAACGTCGCATGGGATGATGCCAAGGCCCAAGCCAATCACCGAAAACACAGGATCGCTTTTCTCCGACGCGGACCCGAAAAATGTCGCGCGCGCGTTCCGCAGAACAGCGGCGGAGTAGCCGATGCTTTGCGAAAGACAACGCCATGCCTGCTAAAAGACCCGACCCGTCCGCCAATAGCGCAGGATGAACAGAAGCAGCAGATAAAGCGTGCCCACGGGCGCGAAGAATACGAGCGGGAGCGGCCAGATATTGGAACCGCGCGCCAGCGCATACAGGCACCAGCACAGCAGCGGCAGCGATACGATCAATGGCGCCAGCGCGGCTGTCCGCCAGCCGCCTATGAACCGCCAGGCGAGCAAAGGTTGCAGCACGAAATAAGCTGGCACCCCGCCCGCGAAGGCGAGCGCGAAGAGGAAATCGCCGAAATCTCCCGTAGCGTCCATGGCCGGGAGAATAAGGTTCGCCCGCTAACAAAGGATTGCAAAAAAGGCGGCCGCTGGGACCGCCCTTTTCTACGCCCGCGTAAGGGAATGCGTTACGCCGCCGGTTGCTGTTGCTGGATCGGAATTTCGTTGCCTTGCGGGTCGCGCAGCACATAGCCGCGACCCCAGACGGTTTCGATGTAGTTGTCGCCGTCGGTCGCCGCCGCCAGTTTCTTGCGTAGCTTGCAGATGAAGACGTCGATGATCTTGAGTTCGGGCTCGTCCATGCCGCCATAGAGATGATTGAGGAACATCTCCTTGGTCAGCGTCGTGCCTTTGCGGAGCGAAAGCAGCTCCAGCATCTGATATTCCTTGCCGGTGAGATGCACGCGGCTGCTGTCCACTTCGACGGTCTTGGCATCGAGGTTCACCGTGAGCTTGCCCGTGGTGATGACCGATTGGCTGTGGCCCTTCGAGCGGCGCACCACGGCGGCGATGCGCGCAACCAGCTCGTCCTTGTGGAACGGCTTGGTCATGTAGTCGTCGGCGCCGAAACCCAGCGCCTTCACCTTCGCTTCGACGATCGCGTTGCCGGACAGAATGAGGACCGGCGTTTGCACCTTTGCGAGGCGCAGCGATTTCAGCACTTCGAAGCCGCTCATGTCGGGGAGCTGCAGATCGAGAACGATGATGTCGTAATCGTAGAGCTTTCCCAGATCGATCCCCTCTTCGCCGAGATCGGTGGTGTAAACATTGAAGCCTTCGGAGCGGAGCATCAGTTCGATGCTGCGCGCCATCGCGCTGTCATCCTCGATCAGAAGAACACGCATAGTCTAGAAACCCCTCTCAAGCCGGCGAGCCGGTCAGTTCCATGAACGGACCGTATCCTTAATTGGTTAACATCCTCTTGCGCCCCAGGGGCCGCACTCACGAGCTGCAAATGCCGGCTTAACAAACCCCTCCCGGGAGGGGTGGCCATCTCATTGATTCGCTTCGTTAAGTTTACCGTCACTTAAAGCCTTGCGTTCAAGATGCCAAAGCCGGGGGCCTGTCAAAAAGGCGCCCGAACCGGGGATTCTTGCATGCATGCGCTGCTCAAAGAGATCGAGGCCATTCCGACGCTCCGGCGCTTCGGCCGCGTGGCGCGGATCGAAGGCCTTCTGGTCGAAGTGACCGGGGCAGCGGGGGCCATCGGCCTCGGCGGACAGGTTAGGCTAACCGGTTCAAATGGCAAGCAAATTCCTTGCGAAGTGGTTGGATTCCGCGATGGCCGGGCGCTGGTCATGCCGCTGGGCGAGCTGGACGGCATCAGCCTCGGGGCGCGGGCGGATTTCGACAACAAGCCCTTCCTTATCTACCCCAGCTGCGGCTGGCTGGGCCGCGTGGTCGATGCTTTCGGCCAACCCACGGACGGCAAGGGCGCGCTGCCGCTCGGCATCAAAGGCTATCCGCTGAAGACGCCCGCGCCGTCCGCGCATTTCCGCGCACGCGTCGGCGGCAAGCTCGATCTGGGCGTGCGCGCGCTCAATGCTTTCGCGACCTGCTGCAAGGGTCAGCGCATGGGCATCTTCTCCGGCTCCGGCGTTGGCAAATCGACATTGCTTGCCATGCTGGCGCGCAACACCAATGCGGACGCCATCGTCATCGGCCTCGTCGGCGAGCGCGGCCGCGAGTTGAAAGAGTTCATCGAAGACGATCTGGGCGAAGAAGGCCTGGCGCGCAGCGTCGTGATCGCCGCGACATCCGACGAGCCCGCGCTGGTGCGCCGTCAGGCGGCCTACATGGCGATGACGGTGGCCGAACAACTTCGCGATGCCGGTCTTCACGTCTTGTTGCTGATGGATTCGGTGACCCGTTTCGCAATGGCACAGCGCGAAGTGGGGTTGTCCGCCGGCGAGCCGCCCGCCTCGAAAGGCTACACGCCGACTGTGTTCGCCGAATTGCCGCGTCTGCTGGAACGCGCCGGCCCGGGATTGCAGGGACAGCAGGGATCGATCACCGGCTTGTTCACGGTTCTTGTCGAAGGCGACGATCACAACGAGCCGATCTCCGATGCGGTGCGCGGCATTCTCGATGGCCACATTGTGCTGGAACGGAACATCGCCGAACGCGGCCGCTTCCCCGCGATCAACATTTTGAAGAGCGTTTCGCGTGCCATGCCCGCCTGCAACACGCCGCAAGAACGCGAGATTGTCGCGGCCGCGCGCGCGCCGTTGGCGGTTTACGAGGACATGGCGGAGCTCATTCGCCTTGGCGCCTACAAGGCTGGCACGAATCCTGAAGTGGACCATGCAGTTAAGCTTTATCCGCAGCTCGAACAGTTCCTGAGCCAGAAGAAAGATGAATGCACGAACTTAACCGTTGGGTATGAAGCGCTCGAAACAATAATGAGCGCGGGGAAGGGTAAGATATGAAACGCCGCGATTCACTGATGCGCCTCAAGCGCTTCAAGGTCGACGATCTGAAGCGCAGGATGACGACGCTCGACGGCATGAAATCCGATTGTGAGCGCAAGCTTGCCGATCTCGAGGATAGCATCGCGCGCGAAAAGCTGCGCGCCAACGATTCCGATATCGGCCGCCTCGCATTCCCCTCGTTCCTGCGCTCCATCGATGTGCGCCGCGAGAACCTGCGCGCTACGCTTCGCGAAATCGAGCGCGAGCGCGCGATGGTGCAAGCCGACCTCACGGCGGCGTTCCAGGACTTGAAAAGCCTAGAGCTCGCCACCGAAGCGCAAGCCAAGCGTGTCGAGGAAGTCGAGGCGCGCCGCGCCCAATCGCGCGTCGATGAGATGTCCATCGTGCGGCACCTGCGCAAACACGCCCTGCGCCACGCCTAAGCCTTTCCCGCCGAACGGCAATTCGCGCGGCGCCATCCACGGCGCTCTCAAATGCGGCATTTTGGCGTCCGCTTTGTGGGAACACATCCTATTGCGACACATTGAAGAAGTGCGGTCGGCATGACCGTTCCATTTCCTGCGCGTCCTTCGCGCGGGAGATTGCGGGGTCGTTTTGTCCGACACGGTCGTAGTTCGAGGCGGTCACAGCACGCCAGGCGCATGGACGATCGCGAGCGCCGCGCTCATCGGCTTCATTCTGGCGCTCGTCGCCCATTTTACGCCGCACGGTGCTATCGCGTATTCGTGGGGCGCCCTGATCGTCGTGATTTCGACGGGCCTGATGCTGATCGCGGGCTTTTTGCTCGCCACGACCGTGCTTCCGCGCTGGCTCGTCATCCTGTTCGAGGTGCTCATCATCCTCGACATTCTGGCCACCGGCGTCTGCGCCTATTTTCTGGAGACGCCTGCGATTCTCGTTTTCATGGTGATCGCCCTGATCGGCTGGATTGTGCATCTGGCCGCCGACACTCCCCGCATTTCCGAAAGCCAATAACGATGAAGCGCAAACTCGTTTTGCTGAGCATTGCCGCGTCGGCGGCATTCGCCGTCACTCAAGCCGCCGCCCAGAATCAAGTCTGGGACACGTTCAATGGCGATCTCATGGCGCAGAAATACTCAAGCGCCACGCAGATCACGCCGCAGAACGTGAAGAACCTGAAGATCGCCTGGCAGATCCACACCGGCGACAAATCGAGCCTGCAGTTCGGCGTTCCGGCGGAAACCTATTTCGAGGCGACGCCGATCTTCGCCGACAACACCGTCTATATCGGGACGCCGTTCTATCGCATCTTCGCGCTTCAGCCCGACACCGGCAAAGTGAAGTGGATCTTCAATCCACACGAACCGAAAAAGGCGCTGACGCAGCCTGGCATGAAATCGCGCGGTGTGGCGTATTGGCAATCCGCCAATCCCGTCGCCGGACAACCGTGCCAGAAGATCGTCTATATCGGCACGATGACGGCGAAGCTCTATGCCGTCGATGCCGACAGCGGAAAAGCCTGCACCGGTTTCGCCAACAACGGCGTACTCGATATCGATCAATGGAACACGGCCGAGGGCACCTGGCCCATGTCGATCCTGCAGCCGCCGACGGTGTTCAAGAACATGCTGATCATCGGCTGGGCCGGCAAGGATTGGGCGATCGGCAACCACGCGCCGTCCGGCAATGTGTTCGGCGTCGATGCGCAGACCGGCAAGCTCAAATGGACGTTCAACGCGTTGCCACCGAATGCGGTGAAGAATTCCGGCACGGCGAATGTGTGGGCGAGCATGTCGGTCGATCCCAAGACCGGAATCGTCTATCTGCCGGTGAGTTCGCCTTCGCCAAATTATTGGGGCGGCAACCGCAAAGAGAAGTTGCCTTACGCCACCTCGGTCACGGCGCTGGATTCGCAATCCGGCAAGGTGATCTGGAGTCGCAAGCTCGTCCATCACGACATCTGGGATTACGACACCAACTCCGCGCCGGTACTGGTCGATGTCCAGAAGGACGGCAAGACGATCCCCGCGCTCGTGCAATCGACTAAGCAAGGCTACCTGTTCGTTCTCAACCGGATGAACGGTGAGCCCATCTATCCGATCACCGAAGCGCCGGTTCCGAAGTCTGACGTCCCGGGCGAGGCGAGCGCGCCGACCCAGCCGGAAGTGCTGCATCCGCAGCCCGTTGTGCCGGACAAATGGAATGGCGTGTCCTGGCTCGCCGATTTGGTGAGCGGCGGCCAATGCAGCCGCATGTTCAAGAAGATGCGCTACGAGGGCCGCTTCACGCCGCCGAGCCTGCAAGGAACGCTCGCTTATCCGCCGACGGTGGGTGGCGTGGAGTGGGGCGGCGGTGCGGTGGATCCCGTCCACGGCATCTACGTCGTGAACAACTCCTACACGGCGCAGATCTACCAGCTTCTGTCGCGCAAGGATTATGACGCCAAGACCAAGGGCAAGAGCCAGGAAGAAACGCAAGACTACTTCCCGCAATCCGGCACGCCCTATGGCGTCTATGTCCACAATTTCTTCAACTGGCTCAACATGCCGTGCTGGGCGCCGCCATACGGCTCGCTCTCCGCCTATGACATGAACACCGGCAACCTGCTGTGGAAGAAGCCGTTCGGCGAAGTGCAGTGGTGGGGTTTCTACATGCCCAAAGCCTGGGGCTCCGTCACCATCGGCGCGCCGATCGTCACCAAGAGCGGATTGATCTTCATCGGCGCTTCGATGGACTCGCGGGTGCGCGCCGTCGATCTGAAAAGCGGCAAGGTGCTGTGGAAGGCGCAAGTCGATGCGCCCGCCGTCGCGATGCCGGCGACGTATATGTACAAGGGCAAGCAATACGTCGTGTTCAGCGCCGGCGGCAACCCGCTGCTGACGCCGCGCATCAGCGACCAGGTCGTCGCTTTCGCCCTGCCGGGATGACGCAAGGAAGGGAACGCGAAATTGCGCGCATTATCGCTTGGCCTGCTGGCAACGCTCATGGTGAGCGGCAGCGCGTTCGCCGCCGACGACAGCTTCCAGCCCGGCATCACGGGCGACTGGGACGGCACGCGCACGCAGCTTCAGGATGAAGGCTGGGAGTTCCAGGCGAAAGGCATCTTCGAGGGCGCGTGGAATCCCTCCGGCGGCAAGCAGCAATCGGCGGCCGGCGCGGGCGAGCTCGATTTCGCGGTGCTCGGCGATCTGGGCAAGCTCATCGGCGACGACGGCGGCAAGGTCGAAGCCAAGATCACCGATCGCTTCGGCGCCAATCTCGTCGGCGCCGCGGGGCTCGATACCTTGATGCAGGTTCAGGAGATTTACGGCCGCGGCGACATCTGGCGGCTCACGGATCTGTCTCTCAGCCAGGATCTCTTCGACAAGAAAGTGAATGTGGTGCTGGGACGCCTCGATCCCGGCAGCGACTTCGACAACGTGGTGTGCAACTTCCAGAATCTCAGCTTCTGCGGTTCGCCGCCCGGCAACATCGACGGAGACTATTGGTTCAATGCCCCGATCGGCGAGTGGGGCGCGCGTCTGAAGGTGAACGCGACCAAGGACATCTATCTGGAAGCCGGCGCCTATCAGATCAATCTCGACAATCTCACCAACGGATTCTCCTTCGCGTTTTCGCACGGCGATGGTGCCTTGATCCCCTTCGAGCTGGGATGGAAGCCGGAACTGATCGCCGGGTTGCCCGGCGAATATCAGATCGGCGGCTGGTACAGCAGCGAACACGCGGCGGACGTGTTTTACGACGTGCATGGCGGCGCGCTGGCGTTAAGCGGCCTGGCGCCGCAAATGGATTCGAGCCGCGAGGGATTCTTCCTGTCGGCCAGGCAGCAGATCACCGGAACGGCGCCGCCGAAGGACTCCGCGCCCGGCACCGACGGCAAAGGCCTCACCGTGTTCCTCAACTACACGCAATCGGACGAACGCACCTCGTTGCTCGATCGGCAATTCGCCATTGGCGCTGCCTATAAGGGCGCCATCGCCGGACGCAGCGACGACGAGATCGCGCTGGCTTTCGGAACGACGCGCTCCAACCCACGCATCGGCACGGGAGAGGCGCTCCACGACCGGGCGGGGCTCAAACCATTCGAGCCGGTGCAGGATACCGAATATGTGGCGGAACTGGATTATCGGGCGCAGGTGGCAAAAGGCGCGACACTGACGCCCAATCTGCAATACATCACCGATCCCGGCGGCGTGTCCTCGCGCGACGACATCGTGGTGCTGGGCCTGAAGGCGATGGTCTCTCTTTAATCCGTTTTTTCGGATTTTCCGGCGCCGTGCTACCGTGTGCGCGCATGCTTCGCGGGGGCGAGGGTTTGTCTTTATCCGAGCTTATCTCGCCGCTGATCGGCCGCTGGCTGCTGGCCTGGTATTTCCTCAGTCAGGGCTGGGCGCTCGCCAACGATTGGAACCATACCGTTCTGGACATGCTGGCGCACGGATTGCCGGTGGCGCCGCTGCTTTTGGCGCTGGCCCTGCTCGTGATGCTGCTCGGCTCGCTGTCGCTCATCCTCGGCTATCAGACGCGCTACGGCGCCGTGATGCTGTTCGCCCTGGTCGTACTCAGCAGCATCGCCATGCACGCTTTCTGGCTGATGCACAGCCCGGCGCAACAGGCGCAATACGAGCTGTTTGCGCGCAATCTGGCGATCGCCGGCGGCCTGCTGCTTCTTGTCGGCATGGGTCCGGGACGTTTCGCGTTGGACAACCGTCCGCCGCCCAAGCGGCGTTAGCCGCATTTGTTATTTTATGCCGGAAACATTTGCCCTTGCGGGCCGTTTAGTTCCTGTAATGTCCGGAGTGAAAGACATGCGGGAAAAGCAGCAATCGTCACATGTTCGCTTGCCGCAGCGCTCCGCGCTCGTACGCGGTCGCGTCGATAAGGCCGGCAAGGTGGTTGAAAAGCCGGACGAGCGTACTGTGAAGCAAGATCCCCACACCGATCTCAAGAAGCAGCCGGAAGCGACGCACTAATCCGCGCTCACCAGCCGCCGCCACCCCCGCCGCCGCCGCCGCCGCCGGAGAACCCGCCGCCGCCGCTGCCCGAACTCGATGGCGACGTTGCAGCAGACGCCGCCGACGCTGCGAGCGAGGCGCCCAGCCCCGAAGCAAACGCCGCGCTGCTGAAGTTCCCCACATTGCCGCCCGAGTACCAGATCGGCGAATAGCCGGCGTAGCCATACTGATCGTTGCCGGCAGCGGCCGCCGCGGCGGCTTCGGCTTCGAACTTCTTGCTCCACTGGTTCTCGCAATCGAGCGCGATGGCATAGGGCAGGAATTTCTCGAACACTTCCGGCGTCACTTGCGGCGGATTGAGGACTTCGAGGCGGTTCTTCTCCGTAGTGTTGAGGAACATCTTGAAGCCGTCGATCTGGTCGAGGATTTTCGAGCCCAGCAGCGTCGGCGCCTTCAGCAGATGGTAGAACGCGTAGGACGCGACGCCGCCGACGGCGAGTACGAACAGCATCGCCACGGGAAGGTTCTGGCCGGCGGCAAGCATTCCGCCCGCGCCGAACGCGACGAGAAACACCACTGTCACCACCGTCGAGACCAGCGCCCGAAAGACATTCGCGGCGCGCGAACCGGGCCCCGAGAACGCCATGCTCCAGGCATTCACCGCGTTGTGCCCAACGAAGGCCAGGATGACGACGATGAAGACAAACGGCACCAGCAGCACGCCCATGCCGCCAGGAATGTCCGACAGCGCGGCAGCGGCCAGCGCGGTGACGATCAGGATGAGAATGCCGCCGATGAACCAGCCGGTGTTGTTGATAAAGTAAGCCGCCTGGTCCTCGGCTTGCAGCGTGGCCTTGAGCGCGCTGATCGCCTGCGCGATCACGGTGTGGTTGTCCTGCTTCAGCTCGATGGAGGAACCCGGACTTCCCAACAGGACCGCGCCGAGCTTGCGCTCGCCGGACGAAAGATTGGCGCCACCGTCGGTATCGGTGCGCGTCAGCGTGTAAGTGCTGCCGCTCTGCGTAATCTTGACAAATCGCTTGACCGCCATGTCGACCAGCGCGGCCGCGAAGACCTTGCGGTCATAGGCCATGCGATGGACATAGCGCAGCGCAGCCGGCGAAAAGCCTTGCGGCGGCGCGAATAGCGGGATGATCGTGCCGCGGCGCGGATCGCGTCCGTGCTCCCACCACACCACGCAGAAATAGATCAGCAGGATCAGGACGCCCGCGATGGCGGCGACGGTTCCGGCGTTGTCCTCGATGAATTCGGCATGCAGTTCCGCAGGCGTTGGCGGCAGCACCGCGCCTTTGCTGAAACCCACGGCGACCGTCAGGCCCTGCTGCGCCCCTAGCGGCGCGGAGGTTTGGAAAGCGATATCGCGGTCCGACAGCTTGTTCGCCGTTGCGTTGTCTGCGGTGTCTCCCGCCGCGCCGGTGTAGGAACGGTATTGCAGGATGCGCGCCTCAGCCGGCAGATGGATCGTGGCCGAGGCACGGTCGATGGGGAAAATCCAGTTGTTGCCGGTGACGTTCCAGTAAAGCTCGTCGTATTTGTCGAAGAAGCGGATCTGGCGCGTCGTGGTGTAGGTGATCGTGTAGGTGTGCGCGCCGGGGGCGACGAACGCATCCTTGTCGCCGATCTTGATGCGCTTGCCGCTGTCGATGGAATCCACGTCATAAGGAACGCTGCCGCCGTCGAGCGTGACGCGCACCACGTCGAAGCCGACGCGCCGGGTCTGGCCGTGCGAGGTGTAGGCGGTGGGAAAGTCGCGAAAGATGCCGTGCTTGATCTCGTCGCCTTCGGCGATTACCGCGATGGTCTCGGTGACGGTCAGCGTGCCGTTGCGCGCGACGGAAATGTCGCTGGCGTAATTGGTGATGCGTTCTTCGTCCTGCGCGAAGGCTGGCGCGGCCGCAAGGGCGAGAAGCGCCGCGAGGAGCGCCCGCTTCAGCATCAGTTGAACGAGACCTTCGGCACCGCGCGATCGGCCTCGTTCTCGATCTGGAAGAATGGCGCTGCCGTGAAGCCGCCGAAACCGGCGACGATGTTGGAGGGGAATTGCTGGATGGTCGTGTTGAAGTCGCGAACCGTGCCGTTGTAATAGCGCCGCGCCAGCTGAATCTGGTCTTCGATGTCCGCCAGGTCCTTCTGCAAGGTCTGGAAATTTTCCGAAGCGCGCAATTGCGGGTAGGCTTCCGCGACCGCCATCACCTTGCCGATAGCGGCGGTGATCGCGGTTTCCTGCGCCGCGCGCTGCGTGGGGTCCTGGCTTTGGCCCTGGCTGCGCGCCTTGGCGAGCTCATCGAATGTCGTCTGCTCGTGGGTGGCGTAGCCTTTCACCGTCTCCACCATATTGGGGATCAGGTCGGCACGGCGCTTGAGCTGGGTGTCGATGCCGCTCCAACCCTCGGCCACCATGTTCTTGCGGCGCACCAGTCCGTTGAAAACGGAGACACCCCACAAGACGATGAGGATTGCGATGGCGATGAGGACGTAGATCAGAATCATGCGCAGACGCTAGCGCCTGCGCAGCCCGGCGTCCACGCCGCGGCGGCTCAGCGTGTGACCACCCGGCGGATCGTGCTCACCAGGCCGATTAACACAGCGAATATAATGACATAGGCGAGCAGCATCTCGATCTTCCAGCTCATCACGGTGTTCCATTCGCTCAGCGCCAGTCCGGTGATGTCGCCCTTGCTGTCGCCCATGATCGCGGCACGGGCAAAAACCGCCGCCGCAAAGACCACCAGAGCAATGAAAACGGACGTCACGAAGGTGGCAAAGCCTTCCGTCAGGAACGCCGCCGCGACCGTCACGATGACGAGCATCGCCAGCGTGATCCAATCCGCCGCAGCAAGGATGACATGCATGGAACGCCAAAGCTCCGTCAGCACTGACATCTGATCTCTCTCGTGATTTTTCTTGAACGCCCGCACACCCGCAAATCACGCGGCCCTCAGAAGACGATACACGAAAGCGGGCGCTTGCCGAGCAGGCCGGATATTACAGCCCGTTCGCGTCAAAGTGGCAGGACCGCGGTTTGCCAGCAGTTTCCTGGCTAACGCAGGCTGAATGCCTGTTGCCGCGGTGCGCTGGGCGAGGACTTTTCGTGCAGGCGCGCGGCAATGTGGGCGATTGCCCGGCTGGCTGCGGCCTCGGGATGCAAGCTGAGAAGGTGGGCCTGCTGGCGCACGGCCTCGAGCGCGTGGACATCGCGCGGAATGGTGCCCAGAAAGCGCGGCGCCGATTTCAGGAAGGCCCGGCAGGTTTCGATCAGCGCCTCGGAAGTGCGGCGCGCTTCGCTTTCGCTTGCTGTCATATTGACGATCAGGAACGGCGGCTGTGCGCTGGCGCGCAGCAGGAGTTTCGCGAAGGCGTAGGCGTCGGTGAGCGACGCGGGATCGGGCGTCAGCACCAGCAAGGTCTCATCCGCCGATTGCGCCAGATGCAGGGTGGTGCGATCCACGCCGGCGCCGAGGTCGAACAACACGCGGTCATAGGCTCGGCTGGCACGCAACGCGTCGATCAGGCGTGACGCGGCATCTTCGCCGAGATCGGCGAGCGCGCCCGAGCCGGACGGCGCAGCCAGGATGTCGAAGCCGCCGCGCGTCTTCACGCCGCCCAGAACAGGGGCGACGGCTTGCGCGACATCCTTGTGGCCGGCGAGGACGCCGATGAGGTCGCCACCCGACTTCAAACCGAGATGCACGGTGGTGTTGGAGAGTCCGAAATCGGCGTCGCACAGCAACACGCACTCGCCTTCGAGCGCCAGCGCGTGCGCGAGGCTCGCGGCGACCAGTGTCTTGCCGGTGCCGCCCTTGCCGGAGCCTATGGCGGTGAAACGGGGGCGCTCGATTTTTTCCACGCGCATCATTGGGCACTCCGCGAATCCGGATTGGCCGCGGTCTCGATCAGCATGCGCGACAGAGAGAGCGGCGAAAGCGTCTCAAGTCCTGCCGCCACGAATGGCGAGCGCGTGACATGGGCAAGCGCCACATGCTCGGTCGCGGCGATGAGCGCGCCCAGGCGCTTGGTCATGTCGAGGCCGGTGACGATAGCCTGCTGCGCGCCCAGCAAGGTAAGCGCCTGGGCGATTTCGCCCGCGTCTTGCGCATCGGTGGTGGCGGAAACCACGCCGATGGGCGTGACGCCTTCGATCTGCGCCAACGCCGTGAAGGCGCTGCGCGCCTTGGCGTTGCGCGGATCGAAGCCGGCGGTATCGACGATGGCTAGGGATTTCTGCAGGCCGCATTCCACGACCGCATTGGCGAGCGTCTGCGCATTGTCGGCGACGAGGAATTTGCAGCCGATGTGATTGGCGAACGCTTCCAGCCGCGCCACCGCGCCGGCGCCGGAAGGATCGGCGGCGATCAGCTTCGCCTCGCGTCCGCGCAGCAAGGCGTGGGCAGCGAGCTTGGCCGCGATCGCCGTCTTGCCGGCGCCATTGGGTCCGAGCAGCAAAATGGCTTCGATGTTTTCCAGCACGAGCGGCGTCGTCGCCATGCGCTGGTCCAGCGCGCGGGCGAGCGCCAGCGTCATGTCGCAGAGACTGGCATTGCCCGCCAGTTCGGCGATGGCATGGGCAAGCGCGTCCGGTGTGCGGTGGCTGTGCAGAATGGCGAGCAGCTCGGCGCGGCTGAAATGGCGCGAGTCTTCCCTGGTCGGCGCATCGCCGCGCAGGCGGCGCAGCATGCCGCCCCGCATCGTGGCTTCGAAATTCACCACCGGCGCGTTGTCCTGCAGCGGCTCGGCGATCGCCATCGCCGCTTCGAGATCGGCTTCCGGCTCGTCCAGCGCTACGCGCACCGCGACGCCACCGTTCTTGGTCTTCTCGCTGGAGACGATGACGGCCGCATCCCCCAGTTCCGCGCGCACATCGGCGAGCGCAACTTTCATGTCGGCGGCGAGGAAGGTGCGCAGTTGCATCGTTTAGACTTGCCCCAATGTGCGCAGCCGGGCGCTGGCGTGGATTTCGTTTTGCGACATCACCGTCGTGGAGGGCCGAAAGCGTTCGACAATGGAGCGCACGAACGGGCGGATCTGCGGGCTGGTGAGCAGCACGGGCACGTCGCCCTTTTGGCCGGCTTCGTCGAAGCGCTCGCGCACCGCGGTGATGAATTGCTGAAGCTGCGACGGCGCCATCGCGAGCTGGCGGTCTTCGCCCTGGCCGACGATGGATTCCGCGAAGGCCTGCTCCCAGGCCGGCGACAGCGCGATGAGCGGCAGATAGCCTCCCGGCGAGATGTGCTGGTGGCAAAGCTGGCGCGCCAGACGGGCGCGCACATGCTCGGTGATATAAAGCGCGTTCTTGGTGTGGCCGACAGCTTCGGCAATGCCTTCGAGGATCGCGGGCAAATCGCGGATGGAAACGCGCTCGGCCAGCAAGGTTTGCAACACGCGCTGCACGCCGGTGAAAGCGATCTGCGAGGGGATGAGTTCGTCCACCAGCTTCTTGGTGTCGGCGGGCAACTCGTCCAGCAGCTTTTTGGTCTCGGCATAAGAGAGAAGCTCGCTCATATGCGACTTCAGCACTTCGGTCAGATGCGTGGTCAGCACGGTGCCGGGATCGACGACGGTGAGACCGCGGAAGCTCGCTTCCTCGCGCAGGTTCTGTTGAATCCAGATCGCGGGCAGGCCGAACGCCGGCTCGGTGGTGTGCGTGCCGGGCATCGAGATCGGCGCGCCTTTGGGATCCATGGCCAGTATGCTGCCGGGGAAAAGTTCGCCGCGCCCGGAATCCACTTCCTTGACGCAGATGCGATATTCGTTGGCCCCCAGCTGCATGTTGTCGAGGATGCGCACCTGCGGCATCACGAAGCCCATCTCGGTCGCGAGCTGGCGGCGCAACGCCTTGATCTGGTCGGTGATGCGGTGGCCCTTCACGTCATTGATGAGCGGCAGCAGGCCGTAGCCCAATTCCACGCGCAGCAGATCGAGCGCCAGCGCGGTGCCGATAGGCTCTTCCTTCGGCGCGCTATCGGCTTTTTCCTTTTCGACCTGCTTTTCCTCTTCGATCCGCACCGCGTCCTTGCGCTTGAAGGCGTACCAGGCGAGCGCGCCCACGCCGGCGGACAATCCGCCGAATGCGAGCGTCGGCATACCGGGCAGCACCGCCACGATGCCCATCACCGCGGACGCCATGCCGAGGGCTTGCGGATAGAAGGAGAGTTGGCCCATCAGCGCCTTGTCGGTCGAGCCTTCGACGCCGGCTTTGGACACCATCAGGCCCGCGGCGGTGGAGACGATCAGCGCGGGCATCTGCGTGACGAGACCGTCGCCGACGGTGAGCACGGTGAAGGTCTGCGTCGCGTCGGAAAAGCTCATGCCCTTCTGGGCCACGGCGATGATGATGCCGGCGACGATGTTGATGGCGACGATCAGCAGCCCCGCGATGGCGTCGCCGCGCACAAATTTGGAGGCGCCGTCCATGGCGCCGAAAAAATTGGCCTCGCCTTCGAGATCCTTGCGGCGCTTGCGCGCTTCCTTCTCGTCGATCAGGCCCGAGGACAGATCGGCGTCGATCGCCATCTGCTTGCCGGGCATGGAGTCCAAGGTGAACCGCGCGGCGACTTCCGCGATGCGCCCCGAACCTTTGGTGATGACCACGAAGTTCACGATGACGAGGATCGCGAACACGATGATGCCGATCACGAAATTGCCCTGCATGATCAGCTTGCCGAAGGCCTGGATCACGCCGCCGGCCGCGCCCGTGCCCTCGTTGCCGTGGCCGAGGATGAGGCGCGTGGAGGCGAGGTTCAGCGCCAGGCGCATCATCGTGGTGATGAGCAGCACCGTGGGAAACGAGCTGAACTCCAGCGGCTTGCGGATGAACACCGCCGTCATCAGGATCAGGATCGAGAACGACAGCGAGAAGGCGAGGCTGATGTCGAGCAGCCAGCGCGGCAGCGGCAGGATCAGCACCACCAGGATCGCCATGATCCCGATGGCGAGGCCCAAATCGCTGCGCTTCAGGTAATCGAGAATCGCCGCCGCATTGAACTGGTATCCGGCAGACGGCGGTGTGAGCGTCGTGTCGGCCATCTAATCACCTCCCCCTTGTGGGAAGGTTGCAAGCGCAGCGAGCGGGTAGAGGACTGTCGAGCGCAATTCCCCCGCCCGGTGCATGCCGCTTTCGCGCCATGCACCGGCCTCGCCACGAGGGGAAGGTGAGACCAAGAGAGCCATCGCGACCATCACCCCGCCATCCGCGCTTCGCCGTGTTGCGGGATCGCGAGGCCGGACTGCGAATATTCGCGCAGCTTGTTGCGCAAGGTGCGGATCGAGATGCCCAGAATGTTCGCCGCATGGGTGCGGTTGCCCAGGCAATGATCCAGCGTGTCGAGGATCAGGTCGCGCTCAACGTCCGACACGGTGCGTCCGACAAGCCCGCGCGTGGCGACCACCGTGGCCGCTTGCACCGCGGCGGAGACCGGGCCGGGCAGGTTCGTGCCGTTGACCTGTGAACCGTCCGGCAGGCGGATCGCTTCGGGCGAAATGTCCGTGCCGGTCGCCAGCAGCACGGCGCGATGCATCGTGTTCTCGAGCTCGCGCACATTGCCGCGCCAGTGATGGCCGATCAGGAGGCGCTCCGTTGCGGGCGCGATGCTGCGGAACGGAACGCCGTTGGCGTCGGCGTATTTGTGCGCGAAATAGCGCGCCAGCGCGAGAATATCCTTGGGCCGCTCGCGCAGCGCCGGGATGCGCAAATTCACCACGTTGAGGCGATAGAGCAGGTCCTCGCGGAAGATGCCATGCTTCACGGCATCGGCGAGATCGCGGTTGGAGGTGGCGACGATGCGGATGTCCACTTTCACCGGCCGCGTGCCGCCGACGCGGTCGATCTCACGCTCCTGGATGGCGCGCAGCAATTTGGCCTGCAGGCGTGCGTCCATTTCGCTGATTTCGTCGAGCAGCAAGGTGCCGCCATTGGCTTCCTCGAACTTGCCGACGCGGCGCGCCACGGCGCCGGTGAAGGCGCCCTTTTCGTGGCCGAACAATTCGCTTTCGAGGAGGTTCTCTGGGATCGCCGCGCAGTTCACGGAGATGAAAGGCTTGTCGGCGCGGTTGGATTTCTTGTGAACGTAGCGCGCCAGCACTTCCTTACCCGTGCCGCTTTCGCCGGTGATGAGAATGGAGGCTTCGCTGCCCGCCACCTGATCGGCCAGCGCCAGCACATTGGCCATTGCTTCGTCTTCATAGACGAGCTGGTGGGATTCGTCGGCGACAGCGGCCAACACCGCGGCGATCAATTCCGGATCGGGCGGCAGCGGCAGATATTCTTTGGCGCCGGCACGGATCGCGTCGACGGCCTTGCGCGCGTCGGTGCCGATGCCGCAGGCGACGACCGGCGTGCAGATGCGTTCGGCGGCGAGGCCGCGCACCAACTGGCCGATGTCGAAGCCGATGTCGCAGAACACCAGGTCGGCGCCTTTTCCGCCGCGCAACTCCGCCATCGCTTGCTCGATGTCGCTGGCGTGCGTGACTTTCGCGCCGCGATCCATCGCGATCTTGGTGGCCGCACCGATCTGTCCCTGCAGGGAGCCGACGATTAGAAGACGCATGTTCGTGTTCCTTCAGTTCAAGACTGGGTGTTCTTGATGATTTCGGTCATGGTGACGCCGAGGCGATCCTCGACCAGCACCACTTCGCCGCGCGCGACGAGACGGTTGTTCACATAGATGTCGATGGCTTCGCCGACCTTGCGGTCCAGCTCCACGACCGTGCCGCGGCCGAGCTTGAGCAACTCGCTCACTTCCATGCCGGACTTGCCCAGCACCGCGGAAACCGTGACGGGCACGTCATAGACCGCTTCGAGATCGGTCGCGGTGCGCTTGGCCTCCGCCTCGACGTTGCCGCCGTTCTGCAGCAGGGCAGGGCTGCCTGCGGCAGCTTCGCCTTTGGCCAGTTCCGGCAGTTCGACTTCGTCGTTGCCCGCCATGTGTCTACTCCTTCATGTCCGGGTTCGTATCCCGGAACCTGCGTGAAATGATTTCGTTGAGGCTCGCTTCGAGCGCTTCCTCGATGCGTTCGGCGCCGCCGCCGCGCCATTCGATGCGGCAGTCCGCGCCTTTGATGGTGGGATCGGCCGAAATCTGCACGCGGCCGTCGAAGCCTTCTTCATGCGCGATGGCGGCGATGCGGCTGTTCAAGGCCTCGGCCACGCCGGCCGAGACGCGCAAGACGATGCGCGGCTCGCCGATCGCCTGATGCATGGCGCTGCGCAAAGCCTCTTCGACTTCGGCCTGGGGCAGCGCCGCGATCGCGGCACGCGCCAGTCTGCGCGCTGCCGCCAGCGCGAGGCGCGCAGCATGTCCGCGGACATCCTCGATGTCTTCCGCCGTGCGCGCGAGAGCGGCGTTCAGCGCGGCCACGGCATCGCCGGTGCCGGTGGCGACGGCCTCCGTCGCGCGCACCTGTCCGGCCTTGATGCCTTCGGCGCGCGCCCTGGCGCACAGCGCGTCGATCTCGTCATGCGTGTAGCTTTTCTTCTGACGCAGGCGCGCCGCGTTGGAGAGCACGTCGTGCTCGTTGCGGAATTCGGTGTCGAAGGTGAATTTGGTCGCGTTCATGTCAGTAGATCAGCTCGTCTTCGCCCTGGCCCGTCGAGATCATGATCTCGCCCTTGTTGGCGAGGTCCTTGGCGACATTGACCATGCGCATCTGCGCTTCATCGACATCCTTCAGCCGCACCGGGCCGAGGGCTTCCATGTCTTCGCGCAAAATCTTGCCGGCGCGCTCGCTCATGTTGGAGAAGAAGCAATCGCGCAGCGTGTCGGTGGCGCCCTTGAGCGCGAGGCCGAGCTTGTCCTTCTCGACATGGCGCAGCAGCGTCTGGATCGAGCCGGGATCGAGCTTGCCCAAATCCTCGAAGGTGAACATCAGCGCCTTGATGCGCTCGGAGGAATCGCGATTGCGCTCTTCCAGCGCGGCCATGAAGCGGCCTTCCGTCTGGCGGTCGAAATTGTTGAAGATCTCCGCCATCAGCTCGTGGCTGTCGCGCTTGGACGTGCGGGCGAGGTTGGACATGAACTCGACACGCAAGGTGCGCTCGACCTTGTCGAGGATGTCCTTCTGCACGCTTTCCATGCGCAGCATGCGCTGCACGACTTCGAGCCCGAATTCCTCGGGCAGCGCGCCCAGCACGCGGGCGGCATGTTCGGGCTTGATCTTGGAGAGCACCACCGCGACGGTCTGCGGATATTCGTTCTTCAGGTAATTCGCCAGCACCGATTCATTCACGTTGGCGAGCTTGTCCCACATGGTGCGGCCGGCGGGACCGCGGATCTCTTCCATGATCTGGGAGACTTTTTCGCCCGGCATGAATTTGGCGATCAGGCGCTCGGTGGATTCATAGGAGCCCATCAGCGAGCCGGTGGCCGACATCTGCGACACGAACTCGACGAGAAGCTTTTCGACAACGCTCGCGTTCACCGTGCCGAGCGTGGACATGAGCTGGGTGATTTCCTTGATCTCGTCATCATCCATCATCTTCCAGATCTGCAGGCTGTGCTCTTCGCCGAGCGCCAGCATGAGAACGGCCGAGCGCTCGGGTCCGCTGAGCGACCGGATGTCTTCTTTGGCCTGTGTTTTTGCCATCTTCGCTGTTTCCTAAGCCGGCTGATGCAGCCAGGTGCGCAGGATCGCCAGCGCTTCTTCGGGATGAGCCTGCACGACTTCACCGACCTTGCGGATGGAGGATTCCCGCACCTGACCTTCGATGCGCGAGATGTCGATCATGCTTTCCTTCGGCGCGGGCAGCACCGTCGCGCCTGACGCCGCCGGCGCCGCGAGTGTCGCGGGCGCGCGACTATCGCCGCTTGCGGCGGCGGGCGCCGCGAGCTGGCCGGGGCCCGGCTGCTGGGTCACGAGGATTTGCTGCACGCCACGCGCCGCCGAATTGGGCAGCGGCGCGAACAGGCGATTGATCATCGGGCGCGCCACGAAGAAGCCGATCAGAAGCGCGGTCAGCGAAAGAATGCCGACTTCGATGATCTTGAACCATTCGCCGGAATCCAGGCCGAACAACGGCGTCGGCGGCGGCGTGATGGGCCCGGTGTCTATCGAGGCGAACTGCATGTTGGTGACCTGCAGCTGGTCGCCGCGCGCCTTGTCGAAGCCGATGGCGGATTTCACCAGGCTTTGAATCTGCGCCATGTCCTTGGCGCTGCGCGGCGTATAGGTGACCTTGCCGGCGGCGTCGGTGACGCTGGTGCCATCGACCACGACAGCGACGGAAAGCCGCTTCAGCGTGCCGCCGTCCACGGTGCTGGTCTTCACGGTCTTGGAAATCTCGTAATTGGTCGTCTCTTCCGTGCGTGATGTGGAGTCGTTTTTCGCGTTGTCGGCGGCGCCGGGCGCGGTGCCGGCGGATTGCTGGTTGGGAAGCGCGTTAGCGACCGAAACCGCGTTGCTGCTGCTGCCGGCAGTATTGTTCGAATTCTGCTCGACCGTTTGGGTCGAGCGCACCACTTTGGAATCCGGATCGTAAGTCTCCGCCGTGGTGCTCTCGTGATTGTAGTTCATGTCGGCCGCGACCTGGACGCGGACATGACCGGGACCGACGACGCTGGCGACGATGGATTCGATGCGCTGGCGCAAGCGGTCCTCGTAACCCGTGGTCTGGCCTTCCTCATCCGAGGCGGTGGCCTCGGCTCCCGTTTTGTCGTCGCCGCCGGCGAGCAGTTCGCCCTTGTCGTCGACGATGGCGACATGCTGCGGCACCAGGCCGGCCACGGCGGCCGCCACCAGATGCTGGACCGCAGCGACCTCGCCGCGGCCGATCGCGCCATGCGTCTTCAGCACGACGGAGGCGCTGGGTGTCTGCTGATCGTGCGAGAAGATCTGCCGCTCGGGGATCACCAGATGCACGCGGCTGGAATCGATGCCCTCTATCGTGTCGATGGAACGCGCAAGCTCGCCCTCCAGCGCGCGCAGCTCATTGATGTTCTGCACGAAGGCGGTGGTGCCGAAAGCGTCGGACTTGTCGAAGATCTCATAGCCGACGCCGGCAGCGGGAAGATCCTCGCTCGCCAGTTCCATGCGCAACTTGGTGACCTGATCGGCCGGCACCAAAATGGTGCCGCCGTCGCCCTTGGCGTCGTAAGGCACGTTCATGGAATCGAGCTTGGCGGTGACTTGCGCCGCATCGCGCGGCTCCAGGCCGGAATAGAGAATGGATTTCGCGGGCTCCGAAATCACGCCCGCGACATACAGAAAGAATCCGGTGAGCGCAGCGGCGATGCCGGCCATGACGCCAAAACGCGCCGGGCCGAAATTTCTGATGAACTCGGACAAAGCCTGCCTCCGCTAACGGTAGGCAAACATTGCCGTGCTGTTGGTAAAATTGCGCTTAACGATAATCCGCAAAACGAATACGCGCGCGCCTGCGCGCGTTCACCATTCGCTAACTAATGGCGGTACTGCTGCACGCGCGTGGCGCGCAGGCCGGCGAGGCCGAAGCGATCGATGGCGCGCTGCCAGGCAAGGAACTCCTCCACCGTCAGCGTATAGCGCTTGCAGGCCTCGTCGAGGCTGAGCAGGCCGCCGCGCACAGCAGCGACAACTTCCGCCTTCCTGCGGATCACCCAACGTTTGGTGTTCGGCGGCGGCAGGTCGGCCAACGTGAGCGGACTTCCGTCGGGTCCGATGACGTAGCTTACTCGCCCCCTGCGGTCTTCGCCCATCATTGCGCTCCTAACTCCATCACCCGCAAGCAAAGTAACCGGGTTCGCGTTTCGGAAACGAAAACGAGCATGGTGAATGAAATGCCAAACATTGCCGTTCAATTGTCCAGTTTCGGGAAACCCGGCGCCTTCGTTTCCGAAGGCGCCGAAGATCCGTTAATGAACCTGCTGCAGCAGGTCGTCGAGCATGGTGGACGCCGTGGTGATGATCTGCGCCGATGCCTGATAAGCACGCTGCGTGGTGATGAGATTGGTGAACTCGGTCGCCAGATCGACGGTCGAAGTTTCCAGCGACGAGGAATCGACTTGTCCCGCGCCACCCTGGCTGGCTTCGTTAACGGTTGCCGTGCCGGAAGTCTCCGATTGCTGATAGGCGTTGCCCGAAGTCTCCGTGAGGCCGTCGGGATTGGTGAACGTGGCCAGCGGAATTTTGTAGATTTTTTGCGAAAGACCGTTGGAGAAGTTCGCGGTCACGAAACCACTCTGGTCGATGGTGACGCCGGTCAGGCTTCCGAACAGCGCGCCATCGACGTTGGACGACACCAGGGTCGAGGCGCTGTCGTATTGCGTCACGCCGCTGGACGAACCGACCGTGCCCATGTTGAGCGTGATCGGCTGCGACTGCAGGCCCGACGCCGCGTCCCACGGAATGCTCAGCGCGATCGAACCGGACACCGGCGTCCCGGTGCCGCCCGTCGGCACGACGTTCGCCAAGGTGCCATCGGCATTGAACGTGATGGTGCCGGAGGCCAGAAGGTTCGGCGGTGTGTTGCCCGTGGAGATGTTGGAGGCGTCGCCCTGATAGTTCACTTCGTAGGACCAGCTGTCGGCGCCCGTCTTGACGTAGTTGACCTGCAGCGGCTGTTGGCCGCCCTGGCTGTCATAGACCGAGATCGTGCGCTGGAAATCCGGCGCGACGTAGTTCGGATCCGATGTCGCGAGCGACATGTCGCCGGCACTGTAGCCTGTCACCGCGGTCGTGCTCGCCTGCAGATTGGCTTGCAGCGACATCGTCGTGGTGGGCTCGGAGGTGCCGGAAAGATCGTTGACGTTGATCGGCACCAGATCGTTGCGGTCGGTCGGCACGCTGCCCGTCGAATTCACCGGCCATCCCATCAAATAGAGGCCCGCGGCGTTCTGCAGATCGCCGTTGGCGTCGGGGGTGAAATTGCCCGCGCGCGTATAAAGCAGCGACTGCGCCGAGGAGGTGTCGGTCGAGGGACTGACGACGAAAAAGCCGTTGCCCGAAATCGCCAAATCCGTCGCCGAATTGGTGGAGGAGATGAGACCCTGCTGGATCACGTTCTGCGACGCGGAGGCCTTCACGCTGGCCTCATTGTCGCCGCCGGCCAGGCCCGCGAGAAGGGTTTCGAACTGGGACTCGCTGTCCTTGTAGCCGACGGTGTTGACGTTGGCGATGTTGGCGGAGGTCACGCTTAACGCGCTGCTCTGCGCATCGAGACCGGCAACGCCCGTCTGAAGAGCGCCGAAAAGACTCATTGTTTTATTCCTTCGTCTTGGCGCGGCTTGGCGAATGCTTCGGCGTTCGCTGCCGCTGTTTTTCGTGGCGCCGTTTCTCGGCCGCCGGTTCTACAGTCAGGACGAGCTGCCCACCGCCGAAACGCTGGAGATCGGCACGCCCATTGGCCCGATCATCAGCAGCGGCGTTGCGCCCGTCATGTTCACTTCGTCCACGGTGCCGGAGCTTGCCACCGCGGTTGTCACCGCCGATCCGTCGGTGGCGGTCGATGTCGCGGCCAGCGTGTAGACGCCGTCCGGCTGGGTGGTGCCGTTCGCGTCCTCGCCGTTCCAGGCAAAGCTGTGCTGGCCGCTCGTCGCATCGCCGGTGGTCGTGTAGACCACCTGGCCCGAGGAATTCGAAACCGTCAGCGTCGTATTCGCCGCGGTCGTGGCGTTGGCGTAGGTCCAGTTCGCGTTTCCGTCCTGCAAGGCGGCGTTGCCGTTGGTGATGGTGATCGTCTTGCCGAGATAGCCGACCGCATTGGATCCGGCCGAGCTCTGGCCCTGGCCGATCAAGGTCTGCAAATCGGAGTTGGTATTGATCTGCTGCTCCACGCCGGAAAATTCGACCAGCTCCTGGGTGAACGAATTGGAGTCCATCGGGCTCATCGGATCCTGGTTCTGCAGCTGCGTGGTGAGCAGCGTGAGGAACGTGTCGAAATTGCCCGAGAGTTGCTGCAGGGCCGCGTTGCCGCCGGAATTGCTCGTGCCGCCGCTGGTGGGGGGAATGGAGGTCGTCATGTTTTCCTCAGACGCGAATGTCGAGCCGCGAGCGATCGTGCGCGAAGCCATAGGTTGATGTGGAGGCGGTCGTCACCGGAACGGCGGTGACGGAAAGCGCGCGGCCGCGGCCGCTGGGCGAATGCGGCGTGGCGGTCTGCTGTTGCTGATTGCGCAGCGAGAACTGCAGCCCGCTGTTGCCGAGATTGACGCCGGATTCCTTCAGCGAGCGCTGCAGCGAGCCGGCGTCCTTCTGCAGCATGTCGAGTGTCTGTGGCTTTTCCACCGTCAAATGCGCCTGCGCCTTGCCGGTATTGTCCACGGACATGCGCACATCGACGCGGCCCAGTTCAGGCGGATCGAGACGGATGTCGAAATGCTTGGCACCCGCGATGGATTTGGCGGCGATGGTGATCGCGAGCGAAGCGGTGTCGAGTTGCGCGGCGAGCGGCGGGCTGGTCGCCGGACCGACCGCGATTGTGCTCGCGGGCGCAGACGCATGGGCGGCGATTGTTCCGGCGTTTGCGGCGCCGGAGGCGGCAACCGCCGCTGAATTGTCCGCGGCTTGCGCTGGCTGGGTGGGATTCGGCAGCAGGGCGTTGGCCGCCTGGAAATTCTGCTGCGGGTCGGGCTGTGTGCTCGCGGAGGTCTGCGCGCTGTTCGCGCCGCTGCCGCTATTGTTGGCGTTGCTGTCGCTGTTGCCGCTTTTGGTGTCGTTGCTGTCGGCCCTGTCGATGCCGGCATTGGGCTGCAGCACTTGCGCTTCGGTGGCCTTCACATCGGCGGCGGGTTTCAGATCGGCGAAAGCTTGCTGATTGGACTTGGCAATTTGATCTGCGCTGGGATTCTTGGCCGCGATGATGCGCGCGCCCTGTAATGCGTCCGCGGCGGCCTGGGCACCGTCAGCCGGCGCCTTGGCGTTGGCGAGCGCCACATCGAGCGCTTCGGAATTGGCTTGCGTGATGGTCGCCGCCGCCGATTGCGCCTGGGCTTTCGAGGCGGCGACATTGCTCGGTCCCGCAGGAATGGGTGCGCCAGGCGATGGCGGATTCGCGCCCGAGCTTGCGCCGATCGCGTTCGCCACGCTGGATATGCCGGACTCGATGCCGTTGCTGATCGTCGATCCGATGGCGGTGATCTCGGACAGGATCGTGGGCGGCGGCGAGGCAGGGGTTGGATTTGTCGCGAGCGAAACGCTGAGCGCGGTTTGCGCCGATTGCGCCTGCGCCGCTTGTGCCTGCGCGGCCAGCAGCGCGGCTTGCGCCTGGGTCAGCACCTTCAGGCCCTTGAGGCCTTTTTTGCCGCCAAGCTTTTGCGGATGTCCGTTCGAGACGGATGTCGTGGCAGGCCGCGCCGCGGTGGCGACGGAAGAGGAACTGATAACCGGAACAGCCGGGGTGCTGTTGTCGCTGCTTGCAAGACCGAGCGCGGCGAGGAGCGCCGCGAAAGGCGAGCTGCCCGACTGACTCGCGGCGTTGCTCGCCGTGGCCGTCGAACTTGCCAACGCCTGCTGGGCGGTCTTCTGCGCGGCTGCTGCGTTTGCTGCGATCACGAAACGATCCGAAATTATCCCGCGGGCTCGGTAGCAAGGCCCGGACCACAAGCACGGCGCGAGCAATTCCGCGAAATTTGCAGATGCGCCCGGCAGAGGCGAGCACGGCAAACAAGGCATTAGCTGCCGCGACGGGCAAACACTGCCGAGCGAAAACGCCGGCGACGCGCGGATTTCAGCGCCTTCGGCTTGGCATGACGCTTGCGATCATTGCTTCGGCGAAAAAGCGTCGGAGTTTCTGCGCATGTCCTTGAGCGGCGTCCTTTCGAGCGCCTTGACCGCGTTGCAGACCAACAGCGCGGCCTTGAATGTCGTCTCCAACAACGTCGCCAACCTCAACACCACGGGCTATGCGCGGCGCGTCGTCAATGAGCAGACCCTGACCATCGGCGGCCAGCTCGCCGGCGTCGATGTCGCCGATGTGCAGCGCGTCGCCGATCAGTATCTCGACCAGCAGGTGCTCACCTCCGGCGCCTCGTCGTCGCAATATGCCACCGAATACGGCATCCTTTCGCAGCTCAACGGCTTGCTGGGCGATCCCAGCACCGCTTCGTCGCTGAGTTCGCAGGTCGATGCGTTGAGCGCGGCGCTGGGCAACGCGTCGCTGTCGCCCGACGCAAGCACGAGCCAGCAATCGATTCTTCAGGCCTATCAGAGCCTGGCGTCCACGATTTCCGGCGTGTCGTCCACCATCAGCGGGCTTCAGAACAACGCCGACCAGCAGATTTCCAACTCGATCGGCACCGTCAACAATCTCCTGCAGCAGATCAATTCGCTCAACCAGCAGATCCAGACGGCGACCGCCGGCGGCAACGATTCCTCCGGCCTGCTCGATCAGCGCCAGCAGGCGGTGCAGAGCCTGTCGCAATATATCGGCGTGCGCACCGCGACCCAGTCCAACGGCCAGATGGTCGTGACCACGCAGGACGGCATCACGCTGGTGGGCAGCAGCTACGGCCAGCTTTCCTACACGCCTGGCAATGGCGGCAGCTATGGCCAGATCGCGATGCAGAGCATCGATTCCAACACCGGCAATGCGATCGGTCCGTCGCAGGCGCTCGACCCGCATCTCGGCTCGGGCTCGATCCAGGGTCTCATCAATATGCGCGATGGAACGCTGGGCGGGCTGCAGCAGGAGCTGGGCGCGTTCGCGCAGACCACCGCGAATGCCTACAACGCGCAGAACAACGCCAATTCCGCGGTGCCCGCGCCCACCACGCTGGACGGCCGCGACACCGGCTTGCTCTCGAGCGACGCGCTGAACTTCAGCGGCGACACCACCATCGGCGTCACCGATGCCAGGGGCAATCTGGTCTCGCGCGTCGATGTCGATTTCGACAACGACACGATCTCCGTCGATGGCGGAACGGCGACGAGTTTTTCCGGCACCGTCGGCGGCTTCACCTCCGCGCTCAACACCGCGCTGGGCACCAATGGCTCGGCCTCGTTCGCAAACGGCGCGCTGTCGATCGCGGCCACGGGCTCCAACGGCATCGTGGTGAAGGACGATGCCTCCGACCCATCCAGCCGCGGTGGCGCGGGTTTGTCGCAGTTCTTCGGCTTGAACGACGTCTTCCAGTCTTCGGTGCCGTCGATCACCGCAACGGGGCTGTCGTCGGGCGACGCGGGCGGCTTCGCTGCCGGCGGCGCGATGAGCTTCACGCTGAAGAATCCCGATGGTTCTATCGCCAAGCAGGCCAGCGTCACGCTGACCGCCGGCATGAGCGTCGGCGACATCGTGAATTCGCTGAACACCGCGTTCGGCGGCGCCGCGACATTCGCACTCGGCGCCGACGGCTCGCTCGCCATGACGCCGGCCAAAGCGGGCGCGCAGCTTACCGTCAACAGCGACTCCACTGAGCGCGGCAGCACCGGCATGAGCTTCACTGAGATGTTCGGCGTCGGCATCCAGCAGCAGACGGCCCAGGCCGCCGGCTTCGCGGTCAACCCGGCGCTGCTTGCTTCGCCTGCCGATCTGGCCTCGGCGCAAGCGAACATCACGTCCAGCACCGTCGCCGGCGACAATGTTCTGGAGAGCGGCGACGACAGCGGGCTTCTCGCGCTGCAAGCCGTGGGCACCGCCAATCAGACCTTCGCGGCCGCGGGCAATTTCAACGCCCAGACCACGATGCTCGACAATTACGCCGGCGCTTTCTACCAGGACGTCGCGACGCAGAGCGCCAACGCCAACGCGGACGCCACCACACAATCGGACCTGCTGACGCAGGCGCAGTCCCAGCAATCGAGCGAGTCGGGCGTCAATCTCGACGAAGAGCTGTCGAACATGATGACCTATCAGCAGGCCTATTCCGCCAGCGCGCGGATGCTGTCCACGGTCGATCAGCTCTACGACACGCTGATGCAGATTCAATAGGAGGAGCCGCGATGACCGTTGAACGCGTCGCGACCAGCACGCAAGCGCAGTACATGCTGCAGCAGATCATGCAGTCCGAATCGAATCTGAACAAGACGCAGGCGCAGGTCGCCAGCGGCGAGAGCGCCAGCACCTATGAAGGCATCGGCGATCAGACCGCGGCGCTGCAATCGGCGCAGTCCGCCGCGGCGCGCACCTCGGGCTATCAGGCCGCGACGCAAAGCGCGCTGAACCAGGTCAACCTGCAGGACACGCAGCTCACGCAGCTCTCCAATCTCGCCAACCAGCTTCGCCAGGACGTGACGGAAGCCGCGGGCCAGGGCGACGCGTCGGGTCTGATGGATCAGGTTGGCAGCCTCTACAGCGAAGTCGTGGGAATCCTGAACACACAGGACTCGAACGGCAATTACATCTATGGCGGCGGCAACGACAGCACGCCGCCGGTGAGCGCGACGTCGCTCGCACAGCTCGGCGCGCTGGGTTCTTCGTCGGAGGCGTTCGCCAACGGCACGACCACAACTTCGGTGCGCACCTCCGACAACACCAGCGTTTCAGTCGGCATGACGGCGTCGGACATCGGCAGCAGCCTGCTCTCCACGATCAAGAGCATCGTCGATTCTGACAACAGTTCGAGTTTCGGCGCGACCTTGAGTTCGGCGCAATCGACGTTCCTGACGGGCGCGATCCAGAGCGCCACCAGCGCGGCCAGCGACGTCAACAACGTCTCCGCGCAGAACGGCGAGAACTACACGCAGCTCAACGATGCGCTGACCAATCAGAAATCGCTCTCCACCATGTATGCCGGCTTCGTCTCCAACATCGCCGACGTGAACATGGGCCAGGCGGTGGCGAACCTGAACCAGGACCAGACGGCGCTGCAGGCCGCGATGGAAGTGACCTCGCAGCTCAGCCAGATCTCGCTGCTGAATTACCTGCCGGCCAGCGGCGTGGGCTGATCCCGGCTTGCAAGGCCCCTTCGCCGGACCTATAGGACCGGCCAAATGCGCGCGCCCCTCAACAGCCTTGGCTTTGCGAAAGCCCCCGCCGCCACGCGGGTGGTCGTGGCCATGTCCGGCGGCGTGGATTCCTCCGTCGTGGCCGCGATGCTGAAGCGCGAAGGCTATGAAACGATCGGCATCACCTTGCAGCTTTACGATGCGGGCGCGGCCGCGAAGAAGAAAGGCGCCTGTTGCGCCGGCGCGGACATCTACGATGCCAAGCGCGTCGCCGAGACGCTCGCCATTCCCCATTACGTTCTGGATTACGAGCAGCGCTTCAAGCGCGCGGTGATTGAGGACTTCGCAAACAGCTATGCGCGCGGCGAGACGCCGATCCCGTGCGTCGCTTGCAACGACCGCGTGAAGTTCGCCGATCTGCTTGTGACCGCGAAGGAACTCGGCGCCGACGCGCTGGCAACGGGTCATTATGTGAAGCGCGTCGAAGGCGCGGACGGCGCAGAGCTTCATGCGGCGGCGGATGCCTCGCGCGACCAGAGCTACTTCCTGTTCAAGACGACGAAGGAGCAGCTCGATTTCCTGCGCTTCCCGCTTGGCGGCATCAAGAAGCGCGACACGCGCGCGATTGCCGAAGAGCTTGGCCTGGCGGTCGCATCCAAGCCGGACAGCCAGGACATCTGCTTCGTGCCGGACGGCGATTACGCGAAAGTGGTGTCGCGCGTGAAGCCGGATGCGGCGCGCCCCGGCGAGATCGTCGATCAGGCGGGCAAGGTTCTCGCGCGCCATGACGGCGTCATCCATTTCACGATTGGCCAGCGCAAGGGCCTCGGCCTTTCCGGCAACGAGGCGCCGCTGTTCGTGCTCAAGCTCGATGCCCAGAACGCGCGCGTGATCGTCGGCCCGCGCGAAGCCTTGCGAGCGCGCGCCCTGCGCCTGCGCGATGTGAACTGGCTTGTGCCGCCCGCGCAAATGGAATGCGCGGTGAAGGTGCGCTCCACGCGCGCGCCGGTTTCCGCCATCGTCACACCGGACGGAAGCGGCGCGCATGTCGAATTGCTCGGCTTCGAGGAAGCGGTCGCGCCGGGACAGGCGTGCGTGTTCTATAAAGACGGTCGCGTTCTGGGCGGCGGCACGATCCTGCGGGACCAGGCCAAAGCCAAGGCTGCTTAAACAAAAAATTTGTCATGGCCCGACTCGCGCGCGTTGCGCGCATTTGTTCAACTGGCGTGCGAAGCACGCCGGGGCGGGTCACCCAGTGAGCGCGCGTCGGCGCGCGAGGAAGAGTCTTTCGGGAAGCTGACGCGTCCCTGCTGGGTGGCCCGGTCAAGCCGGGCCATGACAGTTTTGGAGCGTTGAGCGCTGTTCTTGACACCCCCCGGTGCCGCCCCTAAATCCCCCCGCTCGGTTGGCAGCGTAGCTCAGTGGTAGAGCAGGGGAATCATAATCCCTTGGTCGGGGGTTCAAATCCCTCCGCTGCTACCAGCCCCGCTTGGGAGTGTTCGAGGATGGCTAAAGCGGTTCAGGCTCCCCATTCCGCCATCACGGAAGTCACCGTCGACGACATCCGCGCCGCCGCAAAGCTGATCGCTCATGCCGTGGAGCGCTCGCCGACGCATTATTCGCGCACCTTGTCGCGCATCGCGGGCTGCGATATCTGGCTGAAATTCGAGAATTTGCAATTCACCGCCTCGTTCAAGGAGCGCGGCGCGCTCAACAAGCTCACGTCGCTGACGCCGGAAGAGCGCAAGCGCGGCGTGATCGCGATGAGCGCCGGCAATCATGCGCAGGGCGTGGCGTATCATGCGGGGCGCCTGGGCATTCCCGCCACCATCGTGATGCCGCTGGGCACGCCCTTCGTGAAGATCAAGCACACCAAGGCGTTCGGCGCGACCGTCATTCTGGAAGGCGCGACGCTCAGCGAAAGCTTCACGCATGCCAAGAAGCTCGCGGCGCGCGACAATCTGGTGTTCGTGCATCCTTATGACGATGCCAAGATCGTCGCGGGCCAGGGAACGGTGGCGCTGGAGATGCTGGAGGATGCGCCGGAACTCGACACGCTGGTCGTTCCCATTGGCGGCGGCGGATTGATCTCCGGCATGGCGGTGGCGGCAAAGGCGATCAAGCCGGAAATCGAAATCTACGGCGTCGAAGCCAAGCTCTATCCGTCGATGTTCGACGCCGTGAAGCAGGCGCAGCTGCCGTGCGGCGGGCAGACCATCGCCGAAGGCATCGCGGTGAAGGAGCCCGGCGGCCTGACGAAGAAGATCGTGGGCGAGTTGGTGAAGGACATCCTGCTCGTGCGCGAGAACGAGATCGAGCGCGCCGTCGCCACCTTGCTCGAGATCGAGAAGACAGTGGTGGAGGGCGCGGGCGCCGCCGCCTATGCCGCGGTTGCCGCCCACCCGCAGCTATTCGCCGGCAGACGCGTCGGCATCGTGCTCTCCGGCGGCAACATCGACATGCGGGTGCTGTCGAACGTGATCCTGCGCGAGATGCTGCGCGAAGGGCGCATGCTCAACATCATCGTGGAGATCGAGGATCGCCCCGGCTGGCTCGCCAAGATCACCACGCTGGTGGGCGAAGCGGGCGGCAACATCATCGACGTGTCGCACAACCGCATGTCGCCCGACATGCCGGTGAAATCCGCCGACCTCGGCCTCACCATCGAAGCCCGCGACGCAGCGCACGGCGAGGAAATCCGCAAAGCCCTCGAGGACGCCGGCTTCGTCATCCGCATCCCCGGCGAGATGCGGACGTAAGCCACCACCCCGATTTGCTTTGCAACTCCCTCAAGGGGAGGGTGATTTTACCCCTTCGCCGCCTTCTCGCAGGCGTCGGAGAGTTCGCTGATGTCGACCGCCTTGCATTGCGGCACCAATGCGTCGGCATCGGCTTGCCGGCCCGAGACGCGATAAAGCGAGATGCGTTTGGGATAAAGTACCGGCGAATTGTCGAAGCGCGTCACCGCCTGGTCCATCGTGGTTTGCGCCTTGGGATATTGCTGCTGCGCGATGTAGTAGTCGATCAGCCGCGAATAGACTTGCCATGAGGGCTCCGGGCCGTTCGCCGCTTTCACCAGCGCGGCTTCGGACCCGGCCTTGTTGCCGTTCTTGTCGTAATACTCCGACGCCACGAATTCGGTGTAGGCGTGATCGGTGGTCGGCGAAACGATCGCGTGCGCCACATTGGTCCGCGTGCTGGAATCCGTGCCCTGGCTGGCATCGGCGATATAGGCCGCGGCGTTCTCCGCGTCCGTGTAATGCGACATCAGCTGCGTTAGCTCGGCCTTCAGCGGCGAGGTGCTGTTGGGCGCCCAGGGCAGCGGCGTCGGCATCGCCGGGCGGATGTTGCGATAGGCGCGGAATTCATAGGCGCTGATCAGATCCTCGCGCTCCTTCGCGGGATGATGCGCGGTCGCGTCTTCCGCCATGTTGTCGACGGCGGTGTCGAAGGCGGCGATGGAAAGATCGGCGATCTGGTCCGTGCTGGGGCGGCCTCCGGCCAGCAATGTGGAGCCGATGCTGCCGATGCTGCCCAGAAGATTGCCTTGCGATCTCTGCGCGTCGCCATTGCCGGCCGCCTTGCGCGCTGCGGCTGCGTCCGCAGCGGCTTCGGCTTCCTGTTCGGCCAGCTTGTCCATCACCGCAAGCGAAGCGTCGGGATCGTAGCCGGCCTTGACCATGAGATCGAAGCCCAGCGCATCGGCGGCGTCTTCCTGGCCGCGCTCCATCTGCGGCATCAGCACGTTGTTGGAGAGTTTCTCCAGATGCTGCGCCACGTCGAATCCGCGCGCGATATCGGCGCCCGCTTCGCCGCCGATCGCCACATGCGCGGCGATCTTGTCGACAGCCTGTCCATTGATGACGGCGTAGTATTGCGATTTCTTGTACCAGTCCGGCGCCTGATGGCGGTAGATCGCGTGGGCGAGCTCATGGCCGATGACGAAAGCAAGCTCGTCTTCGGTTTCGAGTTGCTCCAGCAATCCCACCGTGATGATGAGCGTGCCGTCCGGCGTGCATTCGCCGGCAAATTCCGGCGCTGCCAGGATGCGCACTTCCGGATGGAATGAGGGCGGCATGCTCACGCCGCGCAGGAGCTTCAGCATCACGCCGCGCACATAATCGTGCAGCGTGGCCGAGGGCACGAAGCCTTGCGCGCGCGTGCGCATGATGCCGAGCGCGAGCGGGCGGCCTTTCAGCGCCTCGCTGTAATCGCTCGCGGGCTTGAGCTGGTCGATGGCCTTGCCGCTGGAAGGATAGCCGTCGCCGCTGCCGCCGCCGAACATGCCGGCGTCTGTCGGCACCGCGGCCATCAGCGCGCCGCACAGGATCGCGGTGGAAAGAAGAAGCGATTTTCTCATTGCGAGGCTCCCGGCTTGGGGCAGCCTTCGCCGAGGCCGCGCGTCGCGCCCACTTTCTGCTCGTTGCTGCCCATTGCGAGGTTGCGGCAGATCGCGGCCGACTTTCCGCTGAAGCGGTATTTCACCATATGCGGCTCGACCCAGTATTTGGCGCCGTTGACGCTGACTTGCAGCATCATGTCCGGCGCGCGGCCGAGGATCGGCGCGCAGGATGGAAATTTGTCGCCGTCGATGGTCTGCGCTTTCTGGGTCGCCGCGGAATCGGTGTAGAGATCGACTTGCGGCGTGCGCGCCGACAACACCACATCGCCCGTGGACGACGCGCAATTGTCGTCCGCCCATGCCGGCGCCCATGCCGACGACGCACACAAAAGTGCGAGCGCGGCTGCTGCCAGATATATCCTCATGCCGTGTGCTCCTTCTTCAGATCATCGCTATGCGGAACGCCGCCCGCCACATGATGCACATAACCCCAAATCGAATCCGGCACGCCGACAAGAAGCATCGCCGCCAGTTCGACAGACACGAACACCACTTCCACCCAGTTTGCCGTGGACAGGCCCACAGCCAGCGCCAGCAGCAAGCCTACGCCCAATGCCAGCGCGAAGGCGAAATAATGCCAGACTTTCTCCAGCGTTTTGTCGAGGAAATATTCGAATGTGGCGCTGTGTTCCTTGTTTGCCCGCGTCCGTTTTCGCCGAACGCGGCCCATATGCAGCCAGGAAAGAATCAGGATCACCGGGATGATCGCCAGAATCTGCGCCGGATTGTTGGAGATCGTGAAGCCCGCCACTGTCATCACATTCTGCTCGGGATCGCCCTGGAAAGTGATGAGATTGTCCATCGCCATGGCGTGCACATACACGTTCGGCAGCAACCCGTTGACCGGCGTGTAGGATTTGTCCTGCGCGCCTTCCAGCGAAGCGCCGTAGAAGATCACGCGGTTGGTGGCGAGCTTGGTGACGTCGGCGTCCTCCGCACCTTGCATCAGCGACACGACGGGGATCACGCCGGTGTAAGGACAATGCACCAGCACCTGGCTGGTATCGAAGAACGCGAGATAGAAGCGGCGGATCGCGTCCATATGCGGATGACATGACCTCCGCTTGCCGTTCTCATCGGTGACGTGCATCCACTTCGCATTCGTGGGATCGGTGCGCGTGCCCCAGACGAGTTCGATCAACCCGTTCAGCGGCGTCAGCGGATATTGCGGAAAGACATCGCGGAACACGCGCGCGGCCAGCGACGGACAGGTGCCGTTCGCATCCGGCTTCTGATTGAAGCATGTGCCGGTGACGGGATATTGCCGCGCGACACCGTCATAAACGAGGATCGTGGGATCGAGGATCGGCACGCCGGTCTTCGCAAGCTCCGGGCGCAACGGGTATTCGCCATAAGGCAGATCGGTGCCGCCTTCGAAATAGAGCGGTACTTTTGCCGCCTTGTATTCCGCGATCTCGTCGACGAGTTGCGGCAAGGTGGGATCGGGACGCGAATCCACGAACAGGAAATCCACCACCACCGCTTTGGGGTGATAGGCGAGGAGCGCATCCAGCACGCGGGCATGCGCGCCGTAAGTCCACGGCCACGGCATCTGCAAAGTGTGCAGCGTGTCTTCGTCGATGATCGCGGCGGAAACCTGATCGTGGCCCGCCCTGCCGTAAACATACGGCCCCGTGATGAGCAGGTTGGAGATGTCCTGCGTGTAGCGCTGCGTCATATCGCTGAAGCCGAACGGGTTCAGCATGATCTGGATGACGGCGAAGGCGAACAACACCACGGCCACGAACCAGAACGGCACGCGGCGCTTCAGCGCCTCCATATGCTCGCGATTGGGACGCCGGATCCGCTCATACAAGCGGCCCACCGGCCCGCGCGACGGAATTTGGTCTTCCGCTTGCATGGATTGAAGAGCCCCCAATGGCGGGCGATACATACCACGCCACTGGCGACGGCAAAAACTCAGCGGCTAAACTTTTCGGACAATATGATGGATGAAACCGTGCGCGCCACGCCCGCGGCGCGGCCGATGCGGTCGATCACCGCGTCCATGCGCGCGGGCGTGTCGGCTTCCACCATCGCCAGCATGTCGAACGCGCCGGACACGGCGGACAGCGCGCGCACTTCCGTCATGCGTTTGAGCTCCGCGGATACGCGATCGGCCTGCTTGGGATCGGTCGTGATCATCACCACCGCGTGCAGCCGCGCTTCCTCGGCGTCGTCGGAGAGCACCACCGTGTAGCTCTTGATCGTGCCTTCGCGCTCCAGCCGCGCAATGCGCTCCTGCACTGTCGAGCGGGCGAGCCCCAACTTGCGGGCGAGCGAAGCGGTGGGTTCGCGCGCGTCCGCCTTCAGGAGAGCCAGCAATCGAGCGTCGGTTTCGCGTTTCGTCATTTCGCCGGAAATCCCTGCGATTCGCCGGACCTTACCCCAGTTTCCGGCGCTTCGCCGCCTCTTATTCGGGGCGCTTTGCGGCCACTGTGCCAGCGCAGAAAACAGGGCGGAAAACCTATGAAAAACGTGATGCTCGTGGGCGGCGGCAAGATCGGTGTCGCCATTACGGAATTCCTCGCCGGCAGCGGCGATTACAAAGTCACGGTCGCGGACCGCGACGCCGCCAGCCTCGAGCGCATGCCCAAGAAGCCGAACGTCGAACTGCGCAAGATCGAGATCGCCAACGCGCGCGATTTTGCCGGCGAAGTGAAAGGCCAGGACATCGTGCTGATGGCCACGCCGTATCACCTCACGCCCATCATCGCGGAAGGCGCCAAGCGCGCCGGTGCGCATTATCTCGATCTCACCGAGGACGTGGAATCCACCCGCACGATCAAGAAGCTGGCGACAGACGGCGAGAAGGCGTTCATCCCGCAATGCGGTCTGGCGCCGGGCTTCATCTCGATCGTCGCCTACGATCTCGCCAAGAAGTTCGACAAGCTGCGCGACGTGCAGATGCGCGTGGGCGCGCTGCCGGAATTCCCGCACAACGCGCTGAAGTACAATCTCACCTGGTCGACCGACGGGTTGATCAACGAATATTGCAACCCGTGCGAAAGCGTGCGCGATGGACGCCTTGTGGAAGTGCC
>DASXFU010000037.1:0-78263 GCA_036489435.1 Rhizomicrobium sp.
CTCGCAGCGCATTCTCTGGCTGCTCGAAGAACTGGGCGCGCCTTACGAGATCGTGAACTACCAGCGCATGAGCCCGGTGCCGCTCGCGCCGCCGGAGCTCAAGAAGATCCATCCGCTGGGCAAGTCGCCGGTGATCACCGACGGCGACATCACCATCGCCGAATCCGGCGCCATCGTGGAATACATCCTGGACAAATACGGCAGCGGCAGACTGCGCCCGCCCGCCGGCTCGAAGGAACACATCCACTATATCGAGTGGATGCATTATGCCGAGGGCTCGGCGATGCTGCCTTTGATGATGCATCTCTATGCCGGCTTCCTGGGCGACGGGGCCGCTCCCCTGCGCCCGCGCATCGACAGCGAGGTCGCAAACCAGCTCGCCTATATGGAGGATGCCATCAAGGGCCACGAATTCTTCGTGGGCCATGGGCTGACGGGCGCCGATATCCAGCTCGTCTTCGTGCTGGAGGCGGCGGATGCCAGCGGGTTGCTCGCCCCCTACAAAGCGCTCGAAACCTATCTGGCCGCGATGCAAAAACGCCCGGCCTACCAACGGGCTATCGAAAAGGGCGGACCCTATGGGCTGGGCGGCAACCGGCGCCCCGCGCAGTCTTAGTCCTTGGCCCGAAACTGGCCGAATCCTGGCCGAACCCCGGTCCGAGCCCGAAACGGCCCTTATTGCCCTTTTCGGCAGCCTTATTCGCCCGCTTGCGTTGCCGGGGTGGGATATCCCGCTTAAGCTCGGCCGCCTAAGCTTGGAAGGCGATGAAAGCGCGGCTGATCGGAAGTGTCATGCTGGCGTGCGTTGGGGGCGGCGCGCTTGCCAGCGGCTATTCGGATTTCAACGCCGGAATCTCCGCCCACAACCGGGGCGACTGGAACGAAACACTCCGCCGCACCACCGCTGCTTTGGCCGCACCGGACCTGCTGCGCGGCTTCCGCTTCCCGGCTTTGGTCGACAGGGGCGACGCCCATGCCGCGCTCCACGAATGGGACCTCGCCGCAGCGGACTACAGCGCGGCGCTCGCCCAGGAACCCGGTAGCGTCGACACGCTGCTGCGCCGCGCCATCGCCCTGCGCGAAGGCAAGCATTATCCCGAAGCCATCGCGGACTATTCTGCCGTCATCCGGCTGCGCCCGCGCATGACGGCGGGCTTCGAGGGCCGCGCCGCCGCCTATGACCAGGCCGGCGACGTCGACGCGGCCATCGCGGATTACACGCTCGTGATCGCGCTCGATGCGAGCAATGCGGATGCGTTCTTCTTCCGCGGCGCGCTGCATCTGCGCCATCGCGATCTTGATGCGGCCATCGCGGATGAGGGCGCGGCCATCGCCATCGACAAGAAATATGTCTCCGCCTATTTCGAACGCGCACAGGCTTACGAAGACGGCGGCCAATATCGCGACGCCATCGCCGATGACGAAGACGGATTGCGGCTGACGCCGGACGACGCCAATGGCCGCATGCAGCTCGGCCTCGCGCAATTCTCCGACGGGCGCTTCAGCGATGCCGCCACAACCTTCGCCCAGATGGCGCAGGTGCGCCCCGCCTATCGCGAGCTCTGGCTGGCGTTGTCGCAAGCGCGCGCGCTGGTGACGTGGCAAGTGGGATTGTCGCGCGGCGCGGAGAGATTGGACCTGACGCATTGGCCGGGGCCGGTGATCCGCCTCTTCCTCAACCAGTCCGAGCCCGACGAGGTGATGCGCGCGGCGGAACATGGCGATGCGGAGACGCGCGCCAACCAGATCTGCGAGGCCAATTTCTACATCGGCGAATGGCTGATCGTGAAGAGCCAGAAGAAAGCCGCCGCCTCCTGGATGAACGACGCACGCGACAAATGCCCGATCAATTTCGTGGAGCGGGACGCGGCCATCGCCGAACTCGCGCGGCTGGAATAGACCGATGCGCGGGGGGAAGGGCATCGCGCTACGGTTGGCGGCGGCGGCATTGCTGGCAGCGCTGGCCAGCGACTCCACCCTCGCCGCGGATGTGATCCCCGGAACCTGCGGATTGACGCGCCTCATCAATCTGGAAATGCGCACCGATCCGGACGGGCTGATCGCCATTCCCGCCGCCATCGACGACATGCCCATCCTGCTCACCGTCGACACCGGCGCCATCCACTCCGCGATCTCCGCCCGCGTGGCCGACCAGCTCCATCTCGTGCGCGACAGAAGCTCGGTGACCTACACACTGCCTGGCGGCGTGCAGATGACGCAGATGGCCTATTCGCATTCCTTCCGGCTGGGCGCGCTGTCCGCCGGCCGCCTCGGTCTCATGGTCGCGCCGACCGAGGCGTTGCATCCGGATTCCGACGGCATGCTGGGATCGGACGCGCTCAATTTCTACGATGTGGAGATCGATTACGCGGGCGGCCATTTCGCGCTGTTTTCGCAAACCCATTGCCCGGGCCAGGTGGTCTACTGGACGCACCAGACCTACGCCAAGGTGCCCATGCATGTGGACCGCAACTGGCATATCTCCGTGCCCATCACTCTCGACGGCAAGAAGATCGACGCCTATATCGACACCGGTGCCGAACATTCCACCATGAGCCTCGCCGCCGCGCGCGAATTGTTCGGGCTCAACGAACACGACACCTCGCTCGCCCGCGTCGAGGGCGTCACGATCAACGGCATGGGCTCGGCCACCATCTTCCACCGCCCCTTCGCGGCGCTGCAGCTTGAGGGCATCGCGGTCACCAATCCCGATATCGACATCATCGACGAAAAGGATTTGGGCAAGGATGCGCCCAAGCTGATCGTGGGCGCGGGCGTGTTGCGGCAATTGCACATCTACCTCGCCTATCGCGAGCAGACGCTCTACGCCACCAACGCGGAAGCCAGATGATCGATCATCTTTCGCTGGCCGTCTCCGATCTCGCGCGGAGCACGACATTCTACGAAGCCGTGCTGGCGCCGCTCGGCCTCACCCCCCTCGTGACGCGCGACGGCACGGTGGGTTTCGGCAAGGCCTATCCGGAATTCTGGCTGAACGCGCGACCCAATCTCGCCCGCCAGCCTGACGGCACCGGCACGCATATCGCTTTGCGCGCCCGCGACGAAGAGGCCGTCCGCGCCTTCCACGCCGCGGCGCTGGCCCATGGCGGCCGCGATGACGGCGCACCCGGCCCGCGCCAGGCCGCGATGACCACCTATTATGCCGCCTTCATCCTCGACCCGGACGGCAATAAGCTCGAAGCCGCGAATTTCCCGAGGAAATAGTGCGAGGAAGTGGAAATCAAAAGCGGAAATAAAAATCGTCATGGCCGGGCTTGTCCCGGCCACCCATACCCGCGGTGGAAAAAGTAAGAGCACGGACCGTCATCATCTTTCCGGCCGAGACCGTGTTTATGGATGGCCGGGACAAGCCCGGCCATGACGGTTGTAGGGGCGTGGTTATGAATGGATAATCCAGTAGCCTAAGCACGCTCACCGTCACGAGGCTCGCACATGAACATCCCCCGTCCCCCCGCCATCACCACCGACGAGCGCAGAGCGCGCGTGGCCTCTCTCGCGGGACTGATGGAGCGCGAAGGGTTCGACGCGGTGCTGCTGGGCCCGACGACGGGCTTGCGCTATTTCACCGGCGTGTCGTGGCATCCGTCGGAGCGTTTCACCGGCGCGCTGATCCATCGCGATGGGCGGCTCGACTACATCTGCCCAGGCTTCGAGCGCGACAAGGTGAGCGGTCTCGTTACGCTCCCCGGCGAAATGCTCACCTGGGAGGAAGACGAAAGCCCCGCGAAGCTGATCGCGGGACAGGTGAAAGGCACGATCGGCCTCGACGACCAGATGGCGCTGTTCTTCTACCGCGCGCTGGCACGCGCCACCGATGCCGCGCGGCTGGCCGATGGCGGGCCGTTGATCAATCGGTTGCGGCGCAGCAAATCGCCCACCGAGATCGCGCTGATGCAATATGCCAAGACCGTCACGCTCGAAGTGCATCGCCGCGCCTGGAAGAGCCTGGAGGAAGGCATGCGCGCCAGCGCGGTGGAAGCCTTCATCGACCGCGAGCATCGCGCGATGGTGGGGCACGGCAACACGTTCTGCATCGTCTCCTTCGGCAGCGACACCTCGCTCCCGCATGGCGGCGAGACGGACCGCGCGCTGGCGAAGAACGACCTCGTCCTCATCGACACCGGCACGGCGGTCGACGGCTACAATTCCGACATCACCCGCAGCTACGTCTTCGGCGAACCCACGGCCGCGATCCGCCGCGTCTGGGATGCCGAGAAGCGCGCGCAGGCCTCGGCCTTCGCCGCCGCCACGCCTGGCACCCCTTGCGAGAACGTCGACGCGGCCGCCCGCGCCTCCCTGATCGCCGAGGGTTTCGGCCCCGGCTACCGCCTGCCCGGCCTGCCCCACCGCACCGGCCACGGCATCGGGCTGGACGTCCACGAAGCCCCCAACCTGGTGCGCGGCGACACGACACCGCTCGCCACCGGCATGTGCTTCTCCAACGAACCCATGATCGTGGTGCCGGGCGAATTCGGTGTGCGGCTGGAGGACCATTTTTACATGACCGATACCGGCGCGCGCTGGTTCACCGAACCAAGCTTCAGCCTCGACGAGCCGTTCAAGGGCGTTGTGCCGATCGGGTAAGCGCGACTATTCCTGCGGCGAGAAGGGCCAGCTTTCGATGCCGCCCACCTTGGCGATTTCGGCTTGCACATCGGGGCGTGCGCGCATGGCGAACCAGGCGGCGTGCATCTTCGCATCGAAGGGCGCGCGCCTCCAATCGATGTAATCCTGCAGGCTGAGAAGCGTGTTCTCCCGCGTCTGCGGATTCTCCAGCTGGGCGATGATCTCAGCCGCGGCGGCATCCACGTCGCCCGCGCAAAGCTCGGCATTGGCGGCGGCGGTCGGCGCGTCGCCGGAATGGGATTTGAGATAGCCGAGGCTCCTGGCGAGATTCACCTGGTCGCCCAATTGCGCATAGGCGCAGGCGCGCACGCCTTCGAACGCCATCTGGCCGTAGCCCGACATGAAGCCCAGCGCCGATACCGCCGCCAGCGCATCCTTCGGCCGGCCGAGATCGACGTAAAGATCGCCGAGATTGATGGCCTGGCTGACATTGACCCCGCCATCCTCTTTCTCCTGCGCCGCCTGGACGCGCAGGACCAGCGCTTCGTCGAAACGGCCGAGGCGATAGAGCAGCCGCGCGCGCGTATCCAGTATCCAGTTGCGCTTATCCTCCGCGTCGCTGAACGCCTTGGGATCGGATTTCAGCCGCGCCAGCGCCGCATCGACGACCGCCAGCGCCTCGTTGTCGCGCCCGGCATTCAGCAATTCCACCGCCACTTCGACGACACCCTCCAGCCTGTCCGGCATGGCGGCGGATTGCGCCTTCGCCCGCACGAGCTCGCGGGTGAGCTGCGCCGTTATATCGTATTGCGATGCATTTTGCGCGCTCACCGCGTCGAATCGCTTGTCGATCCGGATCACGATGAGGTTTGTCGCCGCGTCGATCTCGGCCACCAGGGCCGCCGCGCCCGCATTGTCGCCACGCGCCATCCGCGAGCGCATCAAGGGCAGGCGCAGCGCCTCCGCCGTCCAGAAGGGGTTGGACGGATGCCAGCCTTTCGCGTGCAGGGTTTCCAGCAATTGGGCGGTGTCGGCCGGGCTCAGATAGCGGTCGGCGGTGCTCGCGACATTGAGGATCACGACATCCGCGTGGGCGTCGAGCCGCTCGGGGACCAGCAACACCAGCTTGAGCAGGCTTTCAGCCGCCGCCTTGTTGTCGTGCATGTCCCAGGCGGCGGAGAGGCGGAAGCTCCAATCGCGGCCGTCGGCGTCGGGCATGGCGCTGGAGATATTGAGCGCCGCGAGCGCGCCCGCCTCGTCCTTGGAGAAGAGAAGCCCGATGCCGTAGAGGACCCGGGCTTCATGCTGGTCGTCGCTGGACAGTTGCGGGAAAGCCGGATCGTCCATCGCGGCCTTGGCGCGCCGGACGAGCAAGGGACCGTCGAGCGGATTCTTGCCCGCCAAATCCTCCGCTGCCTGAACCTTGGCGCGCGCCTGGGCGATGTCGGCGGGCGGGGCCTGGTCGTCAGTGGGAATGGCCAGGGCCGGTGCGATGAAAACGGCCAGCGCCGCACAAACGATCACAACCCAACGCATCGATGCCTCCGCCCCAAGGGGGAGTTTGGCCGGAAAGCCCGGCTTGACAAGGCCGCGCGCCGGCTCTACTTAAAGGTGTATTGAACATAACACGAACATACTTTCGGGCCCGGCAGGCGGAGAAAGGAAAAAACCGCCGAACAATTATATTGCGCGGCCCCGGAGACGGGCCGGCGCGCCCGCCGGCAATCGCAATGCCTGGAAGCACGGCGCGCGCTCGGCCGAGACCCTGGCACGGCGCAAAGAGCTGCGCGTCTTGCTGCGCCAGGTCCGCGCCCAGATCGCCGAAGCCAAGCTGCATCTGGCGGAATTGAAGCTGCGCGAAACGCTGAGCCGTGCCGTCACAACGTCATGCCAAACACCCGTTGCAGGACAAACGCGTAGAGATAATAGGCCAGAACCGTCGTCAGCACGGCGGCCGCCAGGCTCGGCCAGAAGCTCCAGCCGGCGCGAATGGCGAGCGGCAAAACCGCGAGGAACAGACAACCCGGCGGCAACAGCAGCAGCACACTCGCCGCGTATTGGCCTGCGCGCGGCGCGTCGCCGGTGCCGAGATAGAGCCACAGGATGGTCAACGCCGATGTCAGCGGCAGCGCGATCAGGAGCGCCGATACGAAGTTCGAGCGCTTGGCCAGTTCGCTGGCGCCGACGATGAAAGCCGCCGTGACCAGCGCCTTGAGACAGGATGCCCAAAATGCGTTCATGCCTTGACCGCGTCGCCCCAGTAATTGAAGCCCGCGAAGCGTGGCGTACCGGGCAGGTACATCGTCTCCATCGTCTCGATCCGGAAGCCGCCGTCGCGCAGCAACTGCGGAATCGGCCGGCCGACATGGCAGCCGCCGGCCATCGCTTTCCAGACGGGCGTGACGCGCGTCTGCCAGCGCCGCACGCCCTCATCCGGCGCCTCGCCATGCTCGCAGAAGATCATGCGGCCATCGGGCTTGAGCACGCGGCGCATTTCGCCAAGCGCCTTCATCACATCCGGGATGGTGCAGAGCGTGTAGGTGATGAGGATGGTATCGGCCGCTTCCGCGTCGAGCGGAATGCTCTCGCCCGGCAGGTCGATGAATTCGACATCGATGGGCGATGCCGCCACGCGCTCCGCCGCCCGCTCGCGCATCTCCACCGCCGGCTCCAGCGCCCACAGATGCGTGACCTTCGCCGCATCGTAGAACGGCAGATTGTGCCCGGCCCCGAATCCCACCTCCAGCACGCGCCCTTGCGCGCGCGGCACGACCTTCCGGCGCTGATAGCGCACCGGCTTGGTGCCCATCGCCGCGTTCAACAGGCGCGGCAACACGAAGTGACTGTAGAGACCCATGGCATTCCCCTTTACGGGGAGGTTAGCACCAGTGGGCCGGTTTGCTCACTCCCCCCGATACTCCAGCAAATCCCCCGGCTGGCATTGCAGGGTGGCGCAGATCTTTTCGAGGGTGGCGAAACGTACGCCTTTCACCTTGCCGCTTTTGAGCAGCGACAGGTTCGCTTCCGTGATGCCGATGGCTTCGGCGAGCTCCTTGGAGCGCATCTTGCGGCGCGCCAGCATGACGTCGAGATTGACCACGATCCCCATCAGACGAAGCCCTCATTCTCGTCGGCCAATCGCCGCGCCTCGCCCATCACCCGCGCGATGACATATGTCACCCCCGCCACGAACAGCACCTGCACATCGTCGGACCCCAGCGACAGCGAAATCTCGCGATGACCATGCCCAAGGTAATAGGTGAGCAGCAGCGAGATCGGCGCCTGCGTCAGGAACGCCGCCAGCACGTTCCAGAACAGCGCCGCCGTCACCTGGCTGAGCGCTTTCAGCGGCACGGCGGTGAACACTTCACCGCGCGCATAGCAGCGGAACAGCCGCGCCAGCACCACGAGACCCCAGCTCGCGATGCCCGTCGGGATCAGCGCGAAGACAAGCGCGGCGAGGCGATATTGCAGCGGCACGCTGTCGACGAGCTCGGCGCCCAGATGGCCGAAATGGATATCGAGCGCTCGCGTGCCCGAAGGAAAAAGAAAGCACCCGATCACCACGGCGGGCGCGATCACCGCGCCGACGAGGGAGAGACACGCCATGATCTTGCTGGCGCGCACGAGTTGGGGGGACACGGTCATGGATCTCTCCTAGGGAAGTTTGTCGCCGTAGATGACGTGGTTGACGCAGAAATCCATATGCATCGCCTTGTCGGCGAGGCAGGGATCGGCCGTGCTGCGGATACGCTCGGCGCGCTCCATGGCGCTCATCACATGCGGCGGCGGCGGCACCATCAAAGACACCGTCTCATGCGCGTCGTGATCGTATTTCCACGGGCCGTGGCCGCAGGCCGCGCGCTCCGCGGGACTGAGCGATTCATAGGTCGCAGCCGAACAGCCGAGCGACGCGCTGACGCCGGGCAGCCCGCCGCCGGATATGCCCGGCGTCTTCCAATCCTTCGGGATAACGAAATCGGGTTGCGGCGTGACGGTAATGGTGTGGCTGGCGCGCGTGTCGGGCAGAGCTTCTTTTTTCTTCTCGTCGTCCGATTTGGGCTGCGGCGCGGGAAGCGCGGGCAGCAGCAAAGTGGTTTCCACCTCGCCCGTGGGCGCGGACGGATGGGCGAACTGCATGCGGATCAACACCAGGATCAGCAGCGCATGCAGCGCCAGCACCGATCCCGCGATCGCCGATTTCCGCCAGTCCTTCGCCATGGCTGGGTCCGAGAGGCCACGCCTACTCATAGCACGGCGATAAATTATCGCAAAACAATAATATATGGGAGCACGATCCCCCGAAGTGTGCAGCGGTTCGGGTCAGATCGCGCGACCAATCAAAGAGACTTATGAAGTTAGGGCGCTGCTGAGGGGCCGCCATCGGCGTTGCGGTCCAGCGACTTCTGATAGGCGAAGAGGGCGCGCATGCCGAGATCGCTGTCGACGCCGTTCTGGTTCATCGCCGCGACCAGCGCCTGGGTATTGCTGTCGGCCGCGGCCGGCATGGCGACGGGCGGTTTGGCAGTGGTCTGTGTCTTGACCGGAGCAGCCAGAGAAGCGGGCGCGGCAGTGACGGCGGGCGCCGTAGGAAGCATAGCGCTCGGATAGACGGCCGACGCGGTGACCGTACGCGAGGGCAGCGGCTTGAGCGGCTTGTCGGTGGAGGCGGTGGCGGTCTTGTCGTTGCTGCTGCTGCTGTGGAACAGGCCCATCACCGTGTCGCCGAAATCCTTGCCGGTGACTTTCTCGAAAGTGAGATCGGCCAGCGACGAAACCAATCCCAGCGGCCCGCCATAAAGCGTATCGCCCGCGATCTTCTCCAGCGTGTCAGGCTTGTCGCCGGTGATGGCGCGATAGATCGTGCTCACCACGGGAAGATGCTCCAGCGGGTTCACGACATCGAGCACGTTCTGCCAGAACGACTTCCCACTCGAACTGGTGGCGGGGCTCGCAGGCGCGGCGCTGGCGGTTTGGGTCGTCGCAGCGGACGGCGTCGCGGGCACAGCCGTCGCGGCGGAGGCCGACTTCCGCGTTGCCGCCATGTCATGGCGGACCATCGGGAAAAACGGCGTTTGCACATTCTGAGCGTAGTCGGCGATGGGCATTCTGCTTCACCTTTGGCCTGGGTGGTGCAAAGCCCTTGCCAGTCAGGACGCCTTGGTTTGCCTGGCTTTTCGAGGGGTACGACCCGGCCGGCGGCAATTCTTGCCGGGGCAGAAAGGGGTCACACAGAGACACAGAGCCACAGAGGAAAAGGAGGGAAGAGGATTCACGCGGAGGAGCGGGTGTTGAACATTGTGCGTCCCGCTATCTCTCTCAATTCGTCATGGCCGGGCTCGGCGTGCTTTGCACGCCAATCGTTTCAATGCGCGCAACGCGCGCGGGCGGGCCACCCATTCCCTCATTGCAAGAAGAAAGCGATTGTCGCCGCCACAAGGGCGGCCTTGCCGAATGCAGGTGGTGGAGTTTGTCACTCGCTCTGACTCACCTGCGCTCCGCGTCTCCGCGGCTCAGCGCGAATCAACTTCTTACTTTTCCTCTGTGGCTCTGTGTCTCTGTGAGAGCCCCTTATAAATAATGCCCCGCCTTCGACTTCTTCGTTTGCAGGTAGTCTCGGTTGTGCGCGTTCGATGCGAACTTGTGTGGCACGCGGCGGGCGACTTTGATGCCGGCGGCTTCGAGGGCGGCAACCTTGTCGGGGTTGTTGGTCATGAGATCGACGGACGAGAAACCCAGCAGCTCCAGCATCCGCGCGGCGACGCCGTAGAGGCGTTCGTCGACCTGGAAGCCGAGGCGCGTGTTGGCTTCCAAGGTGTCGAAGCCCTGGTCCTGCAAACGATAGGCGCGCAGCTTGTTGATCAACCCGATGCCGCGGCCTTCCTGCGCCATGTAGAGCAGCACGCCGCCGCCCTTCTTCGCGATGATGGAAATCGCGCTGCGCAACTGCGTGCCGCAGTCGCAACGCAGCGACGACAACAGATCGCCGGTGAAACACTCCGAATGCAGCCGCATCAACACCGGTTTGGCGCGCGAGGGATGGCCGATGATGATGGCCAGATGCTCCGGCCCCGCATCGCCGGCGCGGAAGGCGACAAGCTCGGTCTCCTCCGCACCCTCCAGCGGCACCCGCGCACGCGTGACGATGGAGAGCGCGCGGATCGTCTCCCCCTCGTAGTCACGGATGTTTTGCGACGCGATCGCGCCTTTACCCGTAACCTTCGTGACGACGACGGCCGGCAGCAGCCCCGCGAGCTTCGCAAGCTTCACCGCCGCGCCATAAGCCTCAGGCAGTGTCTCGCGCAGCGCGTCGAACGGACCTTTCAGCGGCGAGGACATATCCGCGGTCGGATCGGCGATGGCGCGCAACGCATCGGATTTGAGCGGGCGCTTCAGCGCAAGCGCCACCACCTCCGGCGTATAGAGACGGATCTTCAGCGTCCTGGCGCGGGCCTGGGTCAGCACGAGGTGGGCCGCGCCCTTCAGCGTCACAAGGGCGTGATCGGATGCGGTCTCGACGGCGGCGACCGCGATGCCTATTCCATCCTGGCCCAGGATGCGCACCACGTCTCCACGGCGCAGACGGCCCGCTTCGCGCGCCACTGCCTCGACCGCAGCCCGATCCGGGGCGAGATCTGTGGCGAAATCTGGGCGCGATTTACCCTTGGGAGCATTTGGCCGCGAAGACATCCGTCCCCACATACACCGGCACCCGGAAAGCGGGTAGAGTCTCTTTCAGCATCAGCTTCGGGCCTGCCGTCAGGTCAATCTAAGGAAGACATCATGCCAAGCGCCAAGCGGGTCCTTCTGGTCGATGACGACACCATGCTGCGCGCCTCTCTGGCCGAGCAATTGGCGGCGGAAGGCGATTACGCGCCCATCGAGGCGGGGACCTGCCAGGAAGGCCGCGCGATGGCCCGCGACGGGCTCTATGAATTCATGATTCTGGATGTGGGATTGCCCGATTGCGATGGCCGCAAGCTTTGCCGCGAATTGCGCGAGGACGGCGTGACCTGCCCGATCATCCTGCTCACCGCCAGCGATTCCGACGCAGACATGATCGAAGGCCTGCAATCCGGCGCCAACGACTATGTGGCAAAGCCTTTCCGCTTCGCCGTCTTGATGGCGCGCATCCACGCGCATCTGCGCAGCCACGAGCAGAGCGAGGAAGCCGTCTACCGCATCGGGCCCTACACCTTCCGCCCCAGCGCCAAGGTGCTGCTGGATGAAACCGGCAAGAAGATCCGGCTGACGGAGAAGGAAACCAACATCCTGAAATTCCTCTACCGCTCCGGCGAAACGGTGGCGCGCGAGACGTTGCTGCACGAGGTGTGGGGCTATAACCCCGCCGTCACCACACACACGCTCGAAACGCACATCTACCGCCTGCGCCAGAAGATCGAAGAGAACCCCGGCCAGGCGCAAATCCTCGTCACCGAAAGCGGCGGCTACCGGCTGGTGGCTTAGGGTCTTCGTATCTATTATGTTCTAGATTGTTCCGCGCAGGGCGGGTCCGCGTTTTGGCCCGGCTAGGCGCACGAGTGGCAACACCCCTATGTGTGGGACTGCCGACAAGTATTCAGGAGACGGACGATGCGTGGAAAACTGGGATCGCTGATGGGTGGCGCGGCATTGGCCGCGCTTTTGATCCTGCCGTCGCTGACGGCCGAGGCGAAGCATATGACCGCTCCGCCAGCACCTGCCGCGCCCGCGTCCGCGCCGCCGGCTCCTGTTGCTCCGCCCGCGCCGCCCGCGGCGCCGGCACAAGCCAATGGCGACTGGGTGCGCCAGCCGGTTCGCACCTTCAACACCACGTCGCTGAAGGTGGAAGACCTGGTCGGCACCGTCACGGTGGATGTGAAGGACTCAGGCCCGATGACGGTGGAAGTTTCCGGCACCAGCAGGCGCGTCAGCCATCTCGGCATCAGCGATAACGGCGGTGAGCTCCACATCGACGGCAATGGCGGCGATGAAGACAATTCCGTCTGGGATTGGAAGAACTGGTTCAACTTCTCCGATGGTGGCGACCGCCATACGTCCAATTCGCTGTTCGTGCGCATCAGCGTTCCGCGCGGCACCGAAGTGCGCATCGAGGATTTGGTCGGCAACGCCAATATCGGTGACACGCAGGGCATCCTGCATTTCGACGCGGCGGCCAGCACGGCCCATATCGGCCACCTCAAGGAAGCCCACATCAATGTGGACGGCTCCGGCAAGATCTATGTGGGCAATGTGGACGGATTGCTGGCGGTGGACATCGGCGGCTCGGGCAAGATTTTCGCTGGTTCCGCGACCGACGTGAAAACCGATATCGCCGGTTCCGGCACCGTCATTCTCGGACCGGTGGCGCACAGCCTGAAGCTCGAGATCGCGGGTTCGGGCGACGTCTCCGCGCCGCGCGTCAACGGCCCGGTGTCGGTGGACATCGAAGGCTCCGGCTCGGTCAAGATCGCGGACGGCACCGCCGATCCGCTGCATGTCGAGATCGCGGGCGCCGGCAACTTCACCTTCGGCGGCACCGCCGTCGACCCGCATATCGAAGCGTTCGGCTCCGGCAACGTGAAGATCAAAGCCTATCGCGGCAAGCTCAACAGCGAAGGCATGGCCAACGTCCAGATCGGGCAGCAGTAAGCCGGATTCACGCAGAGGCGCAGAGCCGCAGAGGAGCGTGCGTCCCTCTAACAATCCGTCGTGCTCTAATAATTCGTCATGGCCGGGCTTGTCCCGGCCACCCATCCACTCCCTGCGAGGGGTGAGGTAATGGGTGGCCACCACGAGGGCGGCCATGACGATGTTGGGATGGGAGCAAATCCTGAAACCGCAAACTCAACTCCTCTGCGGCTCTGCGCCTCTGCGTGAATCAGCTCACTTCGCCGCACCGCAACCCGGCATCAGGAGGTAACTCATCGCGTGCATTTTGTGCGTGGTGAGGAGTTGGGCGAAGAGGTCGCCGCGGATGTCCGTGTTGCCGGGCACCGCGCCCATTGCGCCGGCGAGATAGTCGCGCGCCGCTTTCGGCATGTCGCCGGAATTGTCCCAAACCACCAAGCACTGCCCCGGCACCGGAGGCCCGAACACGGCGATGGGGTAACCCGGCGTCACCACGCGGGCCTCCGGGAAGACCCCGCGCAGATTTCCGGCGAGATCGTAGGTCGGCGACAGGATGGTGCCGTTGACGAAGCCCGCCTTGCGCAGGTTGTCCGCATACACCTTCATCGGCCAGTATTCGCGGCAGGTTTTGCAGTGGCTGCCGTCGGTCTCGTAGATCGCGACACGCGCGGCGAAAACACCAACGGCAAAGACCACCGCACACCACAGGAAGATGCGGTTCGAGCGCTCCGTCGCACCCGCGATCTTCACCCGCAGGAAGAGCCAGATGGGGAACAGCAGCATCACCTGATGCATCCAGCGTTCCTTGAACGCCTCGGTACCGACGAAGAACACCGCCGCCCACATGATGAGCGCGCCCACCAGAAGCGAAACGCCATAGAGCTTCAGCCAGTCGTGATCCTCATCCTCGCCAGCCGGCAAAGGCTTGCAGGCGTTCCAGTAGAGCAGCGGGAAGATCACGATCAGCGGCACCACGAAGCCCACCAGCGCCACGATGAGATTGCCGGTGCCCTTCAGCCAGACGAGGAAATTGAGGGCGGGCCCCTGGCTCTTGGTGATGGTCTGCGCCAGCGCGAACAGCGAATATTCATGCGCGCTGGCCCAGTACGCGTACGGCGCGACAATGGCGATGGCGATCAAAAGCGCGGCCACCAGCGGCACGAGGCGCAACCGCGCCCGGAAGCGCGGCACGAACAGCACGCCGATCGTCATCGCGATGGGCAGCACCACGAAGATATATTTCGAAAGGATGCCGAGGCCCGTAACGATGCCGAGCAGGATGTAATCGAGCCACTTGCCCGACTGGATCACCCGCGCATCGGCCCACATGTAAGCCGCCAGCATGCTGGCCAAGAGCACCGTGTGCATCAGGTCGATATGGGGCATGTAGCCCATGGTGATGGTGGTGAGCATCCCGAAGGTGGCGAGCCCCGCCAGCCTGTCGTCGCGGATGACGAGACGGCCCGCCTGGAAATAGGCGAGCAGCCCGCCCAGCATCAGCGCGTATTTGAGGAGGAAGAACGCGGCCCGGCTCTGGCCGGTGGCAGCGAGCGTGCCCCAGCTCAACCACGTGATCAGCGGCGGATGGCGGAAACGGTAGCCCCATTCGAGGCTCTGCCCGAACAGGATCTGCTCGGACTCATCCAGCGTAAAATTCGGCGTGAGCAGCATCCGCACCACGAAGTGCAGCAGGCAATAGAGGATCAGGATGGACGTGACGATCTGCGGATCGGCCAAAGCCTCCCAGACGCTCGTGTAACGTTTGGTTCGGGCGGACGTCAGGCTCATGGCCGCGGCAATTCCCGCGCCGTGGCCTGCGTGCCGCGGCGCATCAACCAGAAGACGCCCATCAAATCGAAGATGCCCGCCCCCAGCCGGCCGAAGAAACCGTACTTCGAAAGCCCCGCCACGCGTGGGCGGTCTTCGATCTTCTCCTGCGCGATGCTGTAGCCCTGTCGGCGCACCAGCGCAGGCAGGAAGCGGTGCATGCCGTCGAAGAAGGGCAGGCGCAGCGCGGCATCGCGGCGGATCAGCTTGAAGCCGCAGCCGGTATCGGCGGTGTCGTCGCGCAGCATGTTGCGGCGGACGAAATTGGCGATGCGCGACGAGGCCCATTTGATCGCGCCGTCATTGCGCCGGTTGCGCACACCGGCGACGATGCCGAGCCCTTCCGGAATCGGCTGGATCTTCTTCCAGATGCGCGCGACATCGGCGGGATCGTTCTGCCGGTCGCCATCCAAGGTCTGTATCCACGGCGCTTGCGCCGCCCAGAAGCCGGTGACCAACCCCGCGCTCTTGCCCGAGCGCTTGACGTGCTTGAAGAGGCGCACGGCGGGGCTGCGGGCCTGGGCCTGGAGGAGCTCTTCCGCGGACCCATCCGACGAGCCGTCATCGATGAAGATGACTTCGTAGGTGCAGACATCGTTCAGCGCCGCCTCGACCTCGTCCAGCAGAGGCAGGATGTTTCCCGCCTCATTAAAAACAGGCACGACGACGGAAAGCTCGGGCGTTGGCATCTAGGGATCGTGGTCCGGAAAATCGCCGCCACTATCCGTGTTTTCCGCTGGGGGGCAAGGCGCGGAAGGTGGTTCGAGATGTTTAACAGCCGTTAACGCTTGGCGCCTAAACCTCTTCACATGGCCAAGAAGAAACCGCCGCCCTCAAGGCAGGGACCACAATCCGGGAAGGGCCGCCGCAGCGCGAGCCCCGGCCCCGATGGCGATTTCGTGCCCGCCGCCCGGCCGTCGCCACCGCCCAAAGCCAAGCCCAAGCGCTCCTGGCCCTATGCCCTCGTGATGCTGCTGGCCTGGGGCATCATCTTCGGCGGGATTTATGCGGCCCATCTGATCAACCAGCTTCCCGATATTTCCGGCCTGCTCGCCAAGACGGAGTCCCGCGAGGTGGTGGTGCTGGATGCGGGCGGCCGCGTCATCGCGCGCCGTCATCTCGACCAGGGCGGAATGGTCGATGTGTCGCAGCTTCCCTCTTATGTGCCCAACGCCTTCATCGCCATCGAGGACCGCCGCTTCCGCTCGCATCTGGGCGTCGATCCGGTGGGCCTCGTGCGCGCGGCCTATGAGGACATGGCGGCCGGTCATGTCGAGCAGGGCGGCTCGACGCTCACCCAGCAGCTCGCCAAGAACCTGTTCCTGGAATCCAAGCGCACCTTCGACCGCAAGGCGCAGGAGGCGATGCTGGCGCTCTATCTGGAGTCCCGCTACTCCAAGGACCAGATCCTCACGCTCTATCTGAACCACGTCTATTTCGGCTCCGGCGCCTACGGCATCGAAGCGGCGGCGGAGCATTTCTTCGGCAAGCCCGCCTCGAAGCTCACTTTGCCCGAAGCAGCCCGCCTCGCCGGCACGGTGAAAGCGCCGACGCGGTTCAATCCCTTCGCCGACGCGTCCTCAGACCGCGCCGCCACCGTGCTGCATGCCATGCAGGATGCGGGCTTCATCACGGAGGCGCAGCGCCAGGATGCGGAGTCCACGCGGCCGCGTCTGGTGCGCGAAGAGAGCGGCGCGGAATATTTCGCCGATTGGGCCATCGCCGAAGCGCATGACCGCATCGGCGAAGTGAGCGAGCCCATCATCATCGAGACCACCTTCGACCGCGACCTGCAGACACAAGCCGAAACCGCCGTGCATCAGGGCCTGGCGCAACAGGGCGAGAAGCTGCATGCGGGGCAAGCAGCCCTCGTCGCCATGACGCCGGATGGCGCCATCCGCGCCATGGTGGGCGGACGCTCCTATGCCGACAGCCCGTTCAACCGCGCGCTCGCCAAGCGCCAGCCGGGATCGGCGTTCAAACCGTTCGTCTATCTCGCCGCCTTCGAACACGGCCACAAGCCGGACGATGTGATGAATGACGGCCCCATCGACATCCATGGCTGGAAACCCGGCGATTACGAAGGCAAGTTCGAGGGCGATATCACGCTCATCCGCGCCTTCGCCAAATCCTCCAACGTGGTGGCGGCGCAGCTCACCGCCGAAGTGGGCCCGCGCACCGTGGCGCAGACGGCCTATCGCCTCGGCATCGAATCGCCGCTGGAGGAAGTGTCGTCTCTGGCGCTTGGCACCTCCAACGTCACGCCGCTGGAATTGACCGCCGCCTACGTGCCCTTCGCCAACGGCGGCAACGCTATCGTGCCTTATGGCGTGGTGCGCATCCGCACGGCCTCCGGCAAAGTGTTGTGGCAGAGGAACGCGCCGGGGCTCAGCCGCATCATCTCGGCGGAGAACGACGAAGAGATCACACGGCTGATGGTGGAGACCGTGACGACCGGCACCGGCAAAGCGGCGCGGCTCACAGAGCGGCCCTCCGCCGGCAAGACCGGCACGACGCAGGATTATCACGACGCCTGGTTCGTGGGCTTCACCGCCGATCTCGTCACCGGCGTATGGATCGGCAATGACGATTACAAACCCATGGTCAAAGCCACCGGCGGCGGATTGCCCGCGCACATCTTCAAAAGCTTCATGGAGCAGGCCGAATCCGGCAAGCCCGTGAAACCCCTCGCCGGTCAATCCGGATCGATGGCGGAAACGCCCGTCGCCGACACCAACGCCAGCGCCACGCCCGCCAAGGACGACGAACCGGGCCTGCTCGACCGCTTGATCGACAGCCTCTCGAGCGGCGATGCGCAGAAACCGCAACAGCAGCAGTAGTCACTTCGGCGCGTAGCGGTGCAGGGTGCTGCCATATTGGCTGAGCCAGCGTTGCGGCTTGTCGGCATCGGGGATGAGCTCGGCCAAAAGCGCCCAGAAGCGCTTGCCGTGGTTCATCTCGCGCAGATGCGCCACTTCATGCGCCACCACGTAATCCAGCACGAAGGACGGCGCGAGGATCAGCCGCCACGAAAACGACAGCGACCGCCCGCTGGAGCACGAGCCCCAGCGGCTGGCCGTGTCGCGCACCGTGATGCGGCGCGGCGTGAGGCCGAGCGCGCCTGCGTGGTGCGTGGTGCGCGTGTCCAGCGCCTTGCGGGCCTCGCGCTTCAGGAAATCCAACACGCGGCGCGGCACATGTTCGGTTTCGCCGGAGACGCGTATCACCGGCTCCTCGCTGTCGCGATCGATCCATACGGGCGCGCGGCCTTTCTCGCCGCGGCGGATGACATGCATCTCGCCCTTGAAGGGAATCTTCGCGCCCAATTCCAGCGCCACCGGCGCGGGCACATGGGCCAGGCGGCGCGCGATCCACTCGCGTTCGGAGCGGGCGAACTCCATCGCGTTATCGAGGCCACGGCGTGACGGCGCCACCACCGTCACTTCGCCGGTGGAGGGATGCACCTTCACGATCAGCCGCCGCGCGCGCGGATTCATGCGCAGGGTGATGGGGATCTGCCGCCCATCCAGACGCAGCAGCGCACGCTCGACCAATTGCCGGCGGACTGGCTTCGTCTTCTTACGCATGGGCTTCCCTTTATACGCGGGTCTTGGTTCACTCTGGCCGCCATGAGCCATCCCCGATTCCATCTCGCCTTTCCTGTTCGCGACCTGGCCGAAGCGCGGGCGTTCTACGGAAATCTGCTTGGCTGCCGGGAGGGCCGGTCGGCGGACGAGTGGGTCGATTTCGACTTCTTCGGCCACCAGATCGTGGCCCATTTAAGCCCCTCCGAGACCGGCCACAAAGCGCATAATTTTGTCGACGGTGACGCAGTGCCGGTGCGACATTTCGGTGTCATTCTGGAAATGGCGGAATGGCGCGGTTTGGCTCAAAAGCTCAAGGAAAATAAGGTTAAGTTCCTCATCGATCCGGACATAAGATTCGAAGGCCAGCCGGGCGAGCAGGCGACGTTTTTCGTCACCGATCCGAGCGGCAACGCGCTCGAATTCAAGGCCTTCGCAGACGACGCCATGGTGTTCGCAAAATGACGGACTCGTTACGAATTTCTCTCGCGCTCGGCGCCCTCGGATTGGCGCTGATTCTGGGCGCATTGGGCTTCCAATATCTGGCGCATTTGCCGCCTTGCGAGCTGTGCATGTGGCAGCGTTATCCGCATATCGCCGCCGCCGTGATCGGGCTTGGTGGCGGATTGCTGATTCAATTCGGCGTGCTGGGACGCGGGCTGGCGCGGCCGCTCGCGGCGCTCGCCATCCTGCTGGTCGCGATCTCCGGCGCCATCGCCGTCTATCACGCGGGCGTCGAGTGGCATTGGTGGCAAGGCCCCAGCACTTGCACGGGCCACGCCTTCGTCGCGACCGATGGCCCGCTCGATCTCAACACGCCGGTGATGATGTGCGATCACGCGGCGTGGCGGCTGTTCGGGTTGTCGCTCGCGGGCTATAACGCGATCATCTCGCTGGGCGCGGCGCTGATTGGTGCGGTGATGCTGTCGCGGGCGAAATCATGAGCCGCAAAACCCGCCCGCAAGAACCCGGCGTCCCGCGCAACAACGATACTGACTCCATGATCCGCGTCGATCATGCGGGCGAATATGGCGCGGTGCGAATCTATGAAGGCCAGCTTGCGGTGCTGGGCAATACGCCGGCGGGCGACGTCATCCGCAAGATGGCGGCACAGGAGCAGCGTCACCTGCAAACTTTCGACACGCTGATCAACGAACGCCACGTACGGCCGACGGCGCTCGAACCCGTCTGGCGCGTCGCCGGTTTCGCGCTGGGTGCGGCGACCGCGTTGCTGGGCGAGAAAGCCGCGATGGCCTGCACCGCGGCGGTCGAAGAAGTGATCGACCAGCATTACGCCAAGCAGGTGGAACGCCTCGACCACGATCCGGCGCTGAAGGCGACGGTGGAGGATTTCCGCGCCGAGGAAGTGGCCCACCGCGAGGAAGCGCTGGCGCATGGCGCAGAAGAAGCGCCCGGCTACAAGCTGCTCAGCGAAACGATCAAAGCGGGCTGCCGCCTCGCCATCAAACTCTCCGAACGGATATGAGCGACCGCCATGCCGCGCTCGCGCTGGCGTCCAATCCGCGCCGCGCCAGGCAATCCGACGCGCCCGTCCTCGCGCGGCTTTTCGCCGCCGCCTTCCTCACCGATCCGGTGATGGATTGGATCGCGCGCCCCGGCGTCAAACGCGCCGTGGGACTGGAGCGGTTCTTCTACTGGCTGCTCACCGTGCGCGCCTTGCCCTATGGCGAAGTGTGGATGGCGGATGATGGCTCGGTCGCCACCGCATGGCTGCCTCCGAATGCACCGGCCAGTCCCGGCGGGATCGTCGATCAGATCAAATTACTGCCGATGTTCCTGCGACTGTGCGGTTTCGCGCGGCTGGGCCGCGGCAGCGCCATCGGCGCCGCGATGGAGAAACACCATCCGCATGAGAAGCATTTCTATCTCGCCTTCATTGCGGTGGCGCCGCGCCTGCAAGGCATGGGATTGGGCGGCGCGATCCTGGAAGCGAACCTGAAGAACATCGACGCGACCGGCGCGCCCGCTTATCTGGAAAATTCCAACCCCAAGAACACCCGCCTCTACGAACGCAACGGCTTCGTCGCGCGCAAGAACATCGCCCCGGCCGGTGCGCCGCCGCTGCTGGCGATGTGGCGTGATCCGCCGAAACCCTACGGTTCCAGCTCGCTGTCCCAATAGAGATAGTCCGCCCAGCTTTCGTGCAGATAGTTTGGTGGGAACATGCGGCCGTGGTTGCGCAACTCCGTCACCGTGGGGCGGTGCGGGTGAATATAGGGCTTCATGCCGGCCTGATGCGCCAGCCTTCCACCCTTGCGCAGGTTGCAGGGCGCGCAGGCGGTGACGACATTGTCCCAGGTGGTGCGGCCGCCGCGGCTGCGCGGGATGAGATGGTCGAAGGTGAGATCGTCTTCCGCGCCGCAATATTGGCATTCGAAGCAATCGCGCAGGAAGACGTTGAACCGCGTGAAGGCCGGGTTGCGGGCCGGGCGGACATAACTCTTCAGCGAGACCACGCTCGGCAGCTTCATCTCGAAGCTGGGGGAGCGCACGGTGCGCTCATATTCGGCGAGGATATTGACCCGCTCCAGGAAGACGGCCTTGATCGTGTCCTGCCAGGACCACAGCGACAGCGGGTAATAGCTCAACGGCCGGTGATCGGCGTTGAGCACCAGCGCTGGACAATGGTTGGGCATCCGCCCTTCTAACACGACACCGCTCCTGTGAAGGCCATTCCTCCCTTGGAACACGCGCTTTGGATGGGCCGAACTCTAAGGGGAAAAGCCGCACCCTGCCAACCAGCATACGCGATTCGGCGTGACGCAAAGACGACAGTCGCGCCCAAAACACCCGGCTTACGGCGATTTCAGAGCAGGAAGTCCGACGCCGACATGGTGTGCGCGCCGGACAATTGGATCTGGAAATCCGCGGTCCCGTCGCCATTGACGTCCAGGCTGACCAGCGTGTGGCCGTTCACCACCTCGTAGCGCAGCTCGCCCGCCGTGTGGGAGAAGGCCGCATTGCCGATGAAGTCGAAGCTCTCATGGGCGGTGGCTTCCAGCCGCGTCAGGTCGATGTGATCGCCGGTGGCGAAATCGGTGATGATGTCCTGGCCGGAACTCGCCACCGTGCTGTCGGAGACCGCGCGGTAGTAGAACGTGTCGTCACCCGTGCCGCCGGTGATGGTGTCCGCGCCCTTGCCGCCGATCAGCACGTCGTCACCGCCCAGGCCCTTCAGCACGTCATTGCCGTCGCCGCCATCCATGGAATTGTCGCCGGAGGTGCCGGTCAGCACATTGTCGGCGGAGCTTCCTGTCACCGCCTCGATAGAGGTGAGCTTCTCGGTCGTGCCGTCGTACCAGGTGGCGACGCCGGTGGAGAGATTCACATCCACTTTCTCGGTCGAATAGGCGAAGGAGACGCGATCAAAGCCCGTGCCGCCATTGTAGGTGTCGAAATCGAAGCCACCGATCAGGATGTCGTTGCCGGCGCCGCCGAGCAGCACGTCATTGCCCGCACCGCCTTCCAGCGTGTCATTGCCGGCGGTGCCGAACAGCACGTCATCGTGGTCCGTGCCCACTTCGGTCTTGGCGGTGGATGTGTCGAAGATGAAATCGTTCGCGTTGACTTGCGCGGTGGTGAGGCCTTCCAGGCGGATGACGTGATCGTCGCCATCATAATAGGCGTTGAAGGCCGCCTCGCCATTGTGGTCGGTGTAGAGCAGCGCGCGGATCTGGGTGATGTCGCTGATGCCATATTGCGAGACATCGATCTTGTCGCCATGCGCGAAGTCGTGGATCAGGTCGTCGGAATAGCCGGCGGAGCTGCGCGCCGTCATGGCGAAGATATCGTTTCCCGCGCCGCCGAAATAATCATTGGAGCCGGTGCCGCCGGTCAGCACGTCGTTGCCGTCGCCGCCATAGAGGAAATCGTCGCCGCCACCGCCATTCAGGATGTCGTTCCCCGCCAGCCCGTTGATCGTGTCGTCGCCCGAACCGCCGGTGAGATTGTCCGCATTCGCCGTGCCGTTGATCGTCGCCATCTTCCGCTCCTCTGACGCAGGAACGGAATCGCTAGCGCGTGCAACCTGAATTGGAAATGAACAAAGAAGCCTCGATTAACTTGCGATAATCAGAACGGGCAGGAAATCTCGTTTTCACGGCTTGCGAGCTCTCCCTGCAACGCCATCGCCAAGAACATGCCGCCCAGCGCGAGGCCCACTTCGTCGATGGAATGACCGACTCCGGCGGAGAGATGCCACTGCACCGCAGCCCCCGCGCGGCCCAGCGCAGCGGCGGAATGGAACAGCGCATCCGGCGGGATCATCGGGTCTGCATCGCCATGCACCAGCAGGATCGGCGGCGCTGCGGCGTCCAGCTTCGGCGGCGCACCCGCCAGCACGCCGGAGTAACCGACAATCGCCGCCACCTTGCGCCGCAAGCCCACTTGCAGCGATAGCATTGTGCCTTGGCTGAAACCGACCAGCGCCAGGCGCTCCGGCGGCAAACCATGCCGCGCCAATTCCGCGTCGAGGAATTCCTCCAGCACGGGCGCGGCGCTTTCCACGCCCTTCGCCATCTCCTGCGGATCAAGGCGGGAGATCGGGAACCATTGATAGCCCATCGGAGACCCCGCGCAGCGCTCCGGCGCGTTCGGCGCGGCGAAGGCGACGGTGGGCAACAATTGCTGCCAATAGGGCGCGAGGCCGATGAGGTCGTTTCCGTCCGCGCCATAGCCGTGGCACAGCACCACAAGATGCGTGGCCGGACCTTGCGCGGGCGGAAGACGCGGACCGCTGAGCGTCATGCCTTGGCCTTTTTCTGTTTCGCTTTTGCCGCCTTAGCCTTCAAGGCTTCGCGCTTCTCTTGGCGGATGCCATCCTCATGCACCCAGAACATCCGCGCCACGACGGTGCGCCAGGGCCGCCAGATCTTCGACAGCTTCTCCATCGCTTTCTCATTGGGCCGTTTGCGCAGGCCCAGCACGCGGGTGATCGAGGCTTGGAGCGCGACATCGCCCACCGGCCAGATATCGGCGCGGCCGAGCGAGGACATCAGATAGACATCCGCCGTCCACGGACCGATGCCCTTCACGGCGGTGAGATGGGCGCGCGCGGAGTCGTCGTCCATGCGGCGCACTTTGGTGAGATCGAGCGTGCCGTCCAGGATCGCGGCGGCGATGGTCTTCATGTGTTTCTGCTTGGGCGCGGAGAGGCCGCAGGCGCGCAAGGTGACGGCATCGGTCGCCAGCAAGGTGGCGGGATCGAAGGGCACGACCTTGGCCTTCACCCGGGCGAAGATGGTGTCCGCCGCCGCGTTGGAGAGCTGCTGGCTCGCCACGATGGAGACCAGCGCCTCGAAGCCATGCCGGCGGCGCGGCACGAACGCGGGCTTCTGGATGCGTGCCAGAACCACATGCAGGCGCGCATCGGCGGCCACGAGCGCCGCGATGGCATCGTCCAGGGCTTTGGCGGAGGCGATACGGTGCGGTTTCGGCATGGTGCGGAAAAGTGTTTAGCTCGCGCCCATGATTGTCACGCGCTTCGCGCCAAGTCCAACCGGATACCTGCATCTGGGTCATGCATACGCGGCATTAGAGGCGGCGGACGCGGGCGAGCGCTTCCTGCTGCGGCTGGAGGACATCGACACCACCCGCTGCCGCCCCGAATTCGAGGCCGCGATCGTGGAGGACCTGGCTTGGCTGGGGCTTGGCTGGGAAACCCCAGTGCTACGCCAGTCCGAACGCCTCCCCGCCTATCGCGCGGCGCTGGAGCGCCTGGGCGGGCTCGCCTATCCCTGCTTCTGCACACGGGCGGATATCGCTCGCTCCGTTGAAGCACCCCACGGCCCTGACGGCCCGCTCTATCCGGGAACCTGCAAGCATCTCTCCCGTAACGAACGTGACACGCGGCTGGCCAGCGGCGCGCCTTACGCGCTACGCCTCGACGCCGAGGCCACTGCCGCAAAGGTCGGCGCGCTGAGTTTCGAGGAACGCGGCTCAGGCCCGAATGGCGAGCACGGTCATATAGAGGTCGACCCGCTGAAATTCGGCGACACGGTTTTGGCCCGCAAGGATGTTCCCGCCTCCTATCATCTGGCCGTGGTGGTGGACGATGCGTTCCAGGGCATCACGCTGGTGACGCGCGGACACGACCTCTTCGCCGCCGCGCATCTGCAGCGCGTGCTACAGGCGTTGCTCGACCTGCCCGCGCCCGCTTACGCGCATCACGACCTGATCCTGGACAAAAACGGCCGCAAATTCTCCAAGCGCGACAACGCCGTGACGCTGCGCCATCTCAGAGAGACAGGCGCAGCGCCGGAACAGATACGGCAATGGGTGGGGCTGGCTTAGTTCGCCAAAAACGCATCCAGCGCGGTTTCGAACTGCTGCGGCTGGTCGAGCATGATGAAGTGCAGCGAATTGGTGATCTGCACGAGCTTGATGCCGGGCGCGCTCGCATAGGCGGCGCTGTACATCGCCGCGGTGGCGCCCGCCGGCCTGCCCGCCGGCACGTAATCCGGATAGAGCATGACGAGCTTCGTCGTGATCTTGGGCAGATCGGGGCGCAGATCGAGCGTGAGGTCGTCGGCAATCGCATTGGCGATGACGGCGCCGTCGCTGGCTTTACCCCAGGCGCGGATCATCGCCTGATCGGCGGGCGCGCTCACCATGCTCTTGATCATCTGATCATAACTGGCGGGATCCATCGGCGCGGAATTCGCGCGGATCTTGTCGGCGATGGGTTTCATGCCGTCGGCGGTGGCGGTGGGCCCGGCCATGAGCGTTGCGTAGAAGGGCAGCGAATCCACGATCATACCCTCGCGGATATCGGCCGGATGATGCTCCGCCAGATAGATCAGCATGGTGCCGCCCAGCGAATGGCCGATCACCACGGCGGGCGCCAGATGCTGCTCCACGAGATAGGCGTCGATCGCTTCCGCCGTCGGCACCAGCACCGGGCCGGTCGCATTGGCGCGCGAGGGTTCGCCGGCGAAGCCCGCCACCTGGATGAGATGCACGCGGTAATGTGCCTTCAGCCGCTGCGCTTCGGCCTTCCAGGTCTCGCGCGAGGAGGCGAGGCCGGGGATGAACACAATGTCCGGCCCCTGACCCACGATCTCATCGCTGAACCGGTCGCGCACGACCACCGTACTGTCGCCCTTGAACTGCACCGGATCGGCCAGCGACGGCGCGATGAGGGCGGCGGCCAACAGCGCGCCGAAGGCCAGATTGCAGAGTTTGCCGGACATTGTGCGTCTCCAGAGTAAAGCTTGCTTTACATAGTGATGTGCGGATTTCATGTCAAGTCTCCTTTACAGAGGCAAGTTCAGGCGGGGATGGATTGGAGTTTGGCTTTTCGTCGCCATAGCGCGACGCGCGCGGCAAAGTAGACGATCAGCAGCAGCGTCCCCGCCATCGCGGCCGTCTGCACGAGGCCGATGATGGGCGCGTTGACGGCTTGCCCCGTCGTTTTGGCGGAGGCACGCGCGAGCGCGCGCAGCGGATCGAGCCGGGCGAAGACTTCGTTGATGCCGCCGCCGATGAGGTCGTAATAGCTGAGCAGCATCATCACCGGATGCAGATAGGCCCATACCGCGCGATCCTGATGCCGCGCTGCGTACCAGCCGCTACAAACGAAGACCAGCGCCGCCACAGCCAGCCAATGGAAGAAGCCGAAGGTATTGGGTCCAGCGGCGAAGGGCACAAAATGCCCGATGTCGAATTTGTAGACCGCGAAGACGGAGACATTGAGCACGATCATGGCCAGCACATAGACCGTGCCGACCTTGCGATGCAGCGCGGTGCCTTTCGGCAGCGCCAGATTCCACGCACCCGCCGCCAGCGCCACGAGGCAGGCGATTACATGGATCCAGCCGATCGCGATGATGTCGGCGACATGCATGCTCAGCCTCCCGTGGCCGCGATGATGTCGCGCAGATAGGCGACGTAATCCTCGAAAGCGTGCCGGCCGGCACGGGTCAGCATGACGCGGGTGCGCGGCTTCTTGCCGACGAAATCCTTCTCGACCTCGACATAACCGGCCTCTTCCAGGGTCGTGACATGCGCACCGAGATTGCCGTCCGTCGCACCGACGAGATCGCGCAGGCGGATGAATTCGAGCTTCTGGCCTTCGGCGAGCGGCTTCAGCGCCGCCATGATCTTCAGCCGCACCGGCTGATGAATGGTGGGATCGGGCTGATCCATCTCTAGGCGCTCCTCAGCCAGATGCCGCCCAGGATCAATCCGCCGCCGCCAACGCCCGCCATCCAGAACTCGAAATGCTGCTGGAGATCAAAGAAACAGATGAGCGTGAAGACCGCGAGCAGCAGACCCAGCGCCAGCATGCGAAGCCCGCGCGTCCAGATGCCGATCAGCGTGTAGTAAAGCGCGACGAGAAGGGGAAAGAAGGCGCCGAATTGCGCATCGGTCTTAGGCTGCAGGATGTTGAGAATGGCGCCGACGAAAAAGAAGATCGCGACAAACGTCGCCGTGTAGCGCCAGTCCATGCGCTTGGTGTTGTCGCGCGACATGGCATAGCCGATCCAGAAACTGGCGGCCGATCCCGACAGCGACAACACCAGCCACAGATACGGCCAGGTGACGCCAGCGGCCATCGCGCCATAGCCGATGATCCAGACGAAGCCCCACAAGATGAGATGAGGCCACGCCATGCGGTAGCCGAGCGCGGAGACGCTGCGCCGCTCCGTCTTGGTGATGTCGTTCAGCGCCTGAGCGGCTTCGTCGGGAGAGAGCGGCATGGCGTTACGCCTTGGTGTCGAGCTTGGAAGCGATGCGCTCGAGCAAATCGGTCTGGCGGCGATCCTCGCGGCCGCCCTGGCTCTTGAAGCCCCAGGCGATGATCGCGGCAACGGCCACGATCCAGGGTCCGAGATGGGCGATGCTGTTGATCCAGTCGGTGGGCTGCATGGTGAGGTTCCTTGGTTGGTACGCAGAATACTCTATGCAGTAGAGTAGTCTGTTTCAAGGGGGAATTTGGCCAGGGAGAGAGGATTTTCGGATTTCGCTGATTTTCCAGACGCTTATAAACAACCGTCATGGCCGCCCTTGTGGCGGCCATGACGATGGTGGAATTGGTGTGGAAGCGGAAATACCGACCGCGACTACCAGTCGTTCAATCCCGAGAACCGGGCGAACCCCGCCTCGCGCGCCCAGCGGGACCATTCGCTGCGCAGGCGGACGGTTTCGGTCGGGCTGCCGGTGCCCACGCCGATGCCCAGGATCTGCAATTCCGCGCAACCCGCGAAGGGGCGGCCTTCGGGCGACGGCAGATGCGAGGTGTCGCGCTCCAGCCGGGCATATTCGGAGTCCTCAATGCCGTCGGAGGCGAGGATCACGGTGGTGGGCAGGCGGGCGCAGCCGATGGCCTGGGAGACGTTGTCGAGCAGCGCCAGGATGTTGGTGTTGTCCTGCGCATGCCACTTGCCGCTCTTCACCAGATAGGGCGTGCCGGCGATCAGCTTCTCCACTTCGGCGGCGACGTGGTCGGGGCGATTGCGCACCGAAAGCACCTGATCGTACTGGAAATTGTTCGCGTCATAGCTGCCGAAGGTGCGCACATGCACTTCGGAGGCGAAGCCCAGTTTGCGCACCTCATCGCCCACCCGCGCCGCCACTTTCTGGGCGAAGGCCGTGTCATCGATCAGCGGATTGGATTTGGAGATGTCGATGGCGATGACGAGGCGCTGCGGCGCGAGCTGCGACTGGTCGGTCAAATAATCGACCTTCACCAGTGGCGCAGCATTGTGCTCCGCATCCACGGCAATCATCCCGCCGCCGGCCAAGGCCGCGACCGTCACCAAAGCAAGCATGATCTGCATAGGCAGTCCTTGCGCGAATCCGCAGCCCTATGATTGCTCGCTGTCGGCGGCTTGCAAGAGGTGAAGCTGGGCGAACTGGCGCTGGCGGTGCTTATAGTCGCGCGCCAGAGACACGTTGCGAATGTTGTTCTCCGTGCCCAGCAGGTAGAGCGCCGCCACCGAGGTCACGATGAAGAAGATGACGCTGGCGAAAGCGAGCCAGAACCAGGAATCCGTGGTGGCCAGCGAGGTTTGTGACAGCTTGGGCAGGCCGAACAGCGAATAGCCGCCGGACTTTTCCGAGCCGGACTTCGCCTGGATCGTATTGTCCGAAACGTCCTGCATCTCCACCGCGGGCTTGGCGTCCTGTGTGTCGCCGGCGGCGAAGAGCTTGTCGATCGAGCTGCCGCCCTGCGGCACGCTGTCGGAATGCTGCTCCAAGGTCGTGGAGGTGCCGCCCGCCATGTTGTTATAGGCGACGAGGTAGCCCAGGCATCCGATCATCACCAGCGCAAAGACGAAGGCGGTGGTGACCAGAATGTTGCGGCCGTAGACCCCCGTGATCTTCAGCATGAAATGAATGATCAGCACGGCAAAGATGACTTGCAGGCTTTTGAAGATGACGGTGGATTGCAGGGCGGCAGGCACCACCATGAACTCGTTGGACAACGCGCGCGTCCAGATATCGCCGCGGATGATCTGGTAATCCACGAACATGGCGGCCAGCGCGATGATCAGGGTCAGCGCCACCGCGCCGACATAGAGCCATTTGTAATGCGCGATCTGGCGGCTCTTCTCCATGTTGCGGGCGATGACGTAGTCCTCATCCGTCGGCTTCTCGGCATCGGTATCGGCGAACGCCTCGCGCGCCGCGTCTTCCTCTTCGTCCTTCTTGCGGAAGGGATTGAGCCTGGACAGCGCGCCGGGCTTCGCCTCACCGCGCTTGGGCGCGTATTTGTCGCCGTGGCGGATCCAGTCCGGCCCCCAGCTCGGCGCATCCGGCGGCGTCATCAGCCGCTCGCGGAGCTGAGCCTCGAGACGGCGGCGCACGCCCGGCGCCATGCCGACGGCTTCGTCGAACTGCTCGCGCTCGGCGCGGAATTCCTCTGGCGTGAGCCCGTGGAACAGCTCATGCGACAGGCGAACCTTGCGGCCGCTGGGTGGCGAGACTTCGTCCATCTGGCGATAGGCAACCATGACATTCCCCCAATGAAATCGGGCAGGCCCGCGCGCAGAATGCCCGCCGTGGTAAAGAGATAGTTAATGTCAATTGGGGCCACTCCAAGGCAGGCTTGGGTCAAAATGTGGGTAGAGCCGGTGGGGGCGACGATATTTGTCTAAGCGCTTTGCTTTTGGCGGTCACCGCCTTCGCAAATGGCAGGATCACAAGAACGCACCTCCCTCTTGTGGGGAGGTCGATAAAATCGGCGAACGAAGTGAGCTGATTTTTCGGGTGGGGGGCCGAGTTGCCGTTTGCCTCGGCCGCCCACCCGAAAACGCTTCGCGTTTTCGACCTCCCCACAAGGGGGAGGTGCATCATTCCGCCAGCGCTACGATCTCTTCCATGATGGCGTTGAGGTCGTAGTCCTTGGGGCTGAAGATGGCGGCGATGCCGGAGGCTTTGAGCGCCGCTTCGTCTTCGGGCGGGATGATGCCGCCGGCGACGAGCTTGATGTCGCCGAGACCCGCCGCTTTCAGCTTGGCGGCGACGTCGCCCGCCAAGGGGACATGTGAACCCGAGAGGATCGACAACCCGATGACATGCGGGCGGGCACCTTTCGCGGCGGCCACGATCTCGTCGGGCGAGAAGCGAATTCCGTCATAGATCACGGCCATGCCGGCGTCGCGCGCGCGCATGGCGATCTGTTCGGCGCCGTTGGAATGGCCGTCGAGCCCCGGCTTGGCAACGAGGAAGGTGAGCGGACGGCCCAAGCGCGCCGAGGCCGCTTCCACCTTCTCCCGCAGCGCGCCGATGCGTTCGTCGTTGCGCGCGGGGCCGGCGCTGGAAACACCCGTGGGCGCGCGATATTCGCCGAACATCTCGCGCAGGTGTCCCGCCCATTCGCCGGTGGTGACGCCCGCTTTGGCGCAGGCGATGGAGGCCGGCATGATGTTGGCGCCGTCTTTGGCCGCGCGCGCCAGATCGTCCAGCGCCGCCGCCACGGCCTTGCCATCGCGCGCCGCGCGCCAGGCCTGTAGCCGCTCGACCTGTTCGCGCTCGACATTCGCATCGACCACGACGAAATTGCCATTTCCGGCCGTAAGCGGTGACGGTTCGGTCTCGGGATAAGCGTTGACGCCGACGCGGATTTCATCCGCCGTCTCGATGGCCTCGACGCGCTCGGCGTTGGAGCGAACGAGACGCTCCTTCATATATTCCAGCGCGGATTGCTGCGCGGCGCCGCCCATGGCTTCGATGCGCGCGATCTCGCCGCGGATCTGCTCGACGAGCTGGCCCACCTTCTCCTCGATCACCTTTGAGCCATCGAAGATGTCGCCATATTCCAGCATGTCGGTCTCGAAAGCGCCGATCTGTTGCAGGCGCAGCGACCATTGCTGGTCCCATGGCCGCGGCAAACCAAGCGCTTCGTTCCAGGCGGGCAACTGCACTGCGCGGGCGCGGGCGTTCTTGGATAGCGTCACGCCCAGCATGCCGAACAGGATGCGATAGACGTTGTTCTCCGGCTGCTGCTCCGTCAGCCCCAGCGAATTCACCTGCACGCCATAACGGAACAGGCGCAGCTTGGGATCGGCAACGCCGTAGCGCTCACGCGTGATCTCGTCCCACAACCGCGCCATCGCGCGCAGCTTGCAGATCTCGGTGATGAACTTCACGCCGGAATTGACGAAGAAAGAAATGCGCCCCACCGCCTTGGGAAATTCGCTTTCGGGGATCGCGCCGCGCGCCTTGCAGGCATCGAGCACGGAAATCGCCGCCGCCAGCGCAAACGCCGCTTCCTCTACCGCGTCGGCGCCCGCTTCCTGCAGATGGTAGGAGCAGAGATTGACCGGATTCCATTTCGGCATCTCGGCGCAAGTGAAGGCGATGGTGTCGGTCGTCAGCCGCAGCGCGGGCTTGGGCGGGAAGATATAGGTGCCACGCGCCAAGTATTCTTTGATGATGTCGTTCTGCGTGGTGCCGGTGAGCGATGTGCGCGGCGCGCCCTGTTCGTCGGCCACGGCGACATAGAGCGCGAGCAACCAGGCGGCCGGCGCGTTGATCGTCATGCTCGTGTTCATGCGGTCGAGCGGGATGCCGTCGAACAGCGCGCGCATGTCGCCCAGATGGCCGACCGGCACGCCCACCTTGCCGACTTCGCCCTTGGCCAGCGGATGGTCGCTGTCGTAACCCGTCTGCGTCGGCAGATCGAAGGCGACGGAGAGACCCGTCTGCCCCTTGGCGAGATTGCCGCGATAGAGCGCGTTCGACGCAGCCGCGCTGGAATGGCCGGCATAGGTCCGAAAAATCCAGGGCTTGTCTTTTTTTGTGCCGGGGCCGCTCATCGCGACAATGTGCACTGCAGCATAATGCTTGTCCATTTGCCGGAGGCGGCCTGATCGGCTACCCCTGAAGCAGCGAAAACTGGGGGATTTGCCATGAAAAAAGTCGGGTTTTTGGCGGCGTGCTGCGCCGCCGCTCTGTTGGTCGCGGCGCCCGCCTTGGCCAAACCGAAAGCGGTGCATGCCGCAGCACCAGCCGCACAGCTCACACCCGCGGCGCCGGAAGCCGAGGGCTTCGACAGCACGCGCCTCACCCGTCTGCTCACCACGCTTCACGGCCAGGTCGATGCCGGACAGCTGGCGGGCGTGCAGACCATGCTGGTGCGCCACGGCCGCGTCGTCAGCTTCGACACCTATGGCAAAGCGAGCCTCGTCACCGGCGCGCCGCTGAAGCCGGATTCCATCTACCGCATGTATTCGCAGACCAAGCCCACCATCGGCGTGGCCATGATGATCCTGTTCGAACAGGGCAAGTGGCGGCTGGAAGACCCGATCACGAAATACATTCCGGAATTCGCCAACCTCAAGGTCTTCACCGGCCTCGACAAGGACGGCAAGCCGCTCGTCGAAGACATGGCCCATGTGCCCACCATGCGCGAGCTGGTCACGCATACGGCGGGCTTCGGCTATGGGCTGGCGAGCGACAATTATGTCGACCAGCAATTCCAGGCGCAGCACGTGCTCTCGTCCAACGGCTTGCAGGCGATGATCGACAAGATCGCCACCATCCCGCTGCGCTATCAACCGGGCACGCGTTGGTCCTATTCGGCGTCGGTCGATATCCAGGGCTACATCATCGAGAAGCTTTCCGGCATGCGGCTCTCGGAGTTCATGAAGAAGAATATCTACGATCCGCTGGGCATGAAGGACACGGGCTTCGTGGTGCCGCCGGAGAAAGTCTCGCGGCTTGCGGCGGCGAATGCTGTGGTGAACGGCAAGCTGATGGAGATCACCCCGGCGATGACGCCGCTGCTGCAGGACTTCACCAAGGAGCCACCGATGGATTCCGGCGGCGGCGGATCGCTGGGCACGATCGCCGATTACGCGCGCTTCTGCCAGATGCTGCTGAACCACGGCGAATTGAACGGCGTGCGCATCCTCTCGCCCGCCTCCGTGGCGCTGCTCGAATCCGACCAGGTCGAGCCGACCGTGGTGCCCTATGACGCCAAGGGCCGCGCGCCCATCGGCACGGATGCGCTGGGCTTCGGCGTCGATGTCGCCGTGTCGAAAGACCCCGCCAAATTGGGCTCGCTGGTCGGCAAGGGCAGCTTCTTCTGGGGCGGCGCCGCCGGCACCTGGTTCTGGATCGATCCCACCAACGACATGTTCTTCCTAGGGATGATCCAGCGCTTCGATTCCGACGAGAAGACCGGCAACGACAATATCGGCACGCTCTCGCAAACCCTTGTCTACCAGGCCCTCACCGAGCCCACGCGCTGAGCCGCACCAGGAGAATCCCCATGCGCCTTGCCCTCATCGCCACAGCCTCACTCGTCGCCTTCGCGGCCATCGCCGCCACACCGCAAGAGACCTGGGACAAATCCATCGTCGAGGACAACACCGATTGGGCCAAGGCGCCGCACGCGATCCTGAAGATCCAGGACGCGGCCTATCTGGGTGAGGGGCAGTCCGCCACCTTGATCGGCACCAAGGGCAAGCCCGCCTCCTATCATTGGGAGCCCGGCACGCATGAGGGCGGCGTGCTGGTCGCGCGCGTCGTGAAAGGCGCACCGCTGGTCGTGAAGGACGGCGCCACGATTTCGGGCACGGCGCTTGCGAAGACTGTTCCGGTCGACACCGATATCGACGTGCAAGGCGCGCAGACGCAAGTGAGCGCCGGTGTGATCGGCGCGCGCTTCATGGTGTACAACCAGAAAAACGCGGACGCGCTGGCGTTCAAGGGCGTCGATTACTACGCCTACAATCCGGCCTATATCGTCACCGCGACGTTCACGCCCGATCCCAAACGCCCGCCGCATGCCTTCAAGACCTCGCGCGGCACCACCAAGCAGTTCTTCCACGCGGGCGACGGGCACTTCGTGCTGAACGGCAAGACGTTCAGCTTGCCCTTCTATTCGGGCGATAGCGGCAAGATCACGACCTTGGCTGCCTTCTTCACCGACGGCCTCACGGGCAAGGAGACCTATGGCTCCGGCCGTTATGTCGACATCGACGTAAAAAATTATCCGCCGAAGACGTTCCAGATCGATTTCAACTACGCCTACAATCCCAATTGCGCGCGCTCGCGCTTCTTCACCTGCCCCATCGCCATCGACAATCTCGATACCGAGGTGAAGGCCGGCGAGAAGGATCCGCACAAGGCGCATTGATGCAACAACGCCAGCGCACGCGGGACGAGCAGCGCGAGGCCGATCGCGCCAAAGCCAAGCGCGCAGCGTTGAAAGCACTGCGCAAGGCCAAGCTCGCCGCGGACCGCTCGGGCGTGAAGCTCTCGGATTGGGAAGGCGAATTCCTGCAGTCGGTGGAGACGCGCGTCGACAAATACGGCCGCGCCTTCCGCGATCCGGAAAAAGGTGGGCCGCATTCCTCGCTCTCGATGCTGCAGCATGTAAAGCTGAAGGAAATCGGCGCCAAGGCGCATGGCAAGAAACCGCTCAAACGCAAAAGCGGATTCGGCCAACGGCGCGGCGGAGAAGTTTAGAAGCCCACGAAGCGGCGCAGCTCGCGCGCCAGGAGCTTGCGACTCAGCTTATCGACGGTGCCGCAATCCCAGGGCAGCAATTCGTGCCGGCCGCCGGTGATCATCAGGTCCATGCGGGCGATGGGATAGTGATAGGGCATCGTGACGTAACTGGGCGTCGGCGGCGCTGGCATGGCAAGCTTGGCGGGTTGCGCCCAACTGAACATCGAACGCGGGCGCTTGATCAACGGATGGGCGATCTGGCGCACGGGGATGGAGCCCGCTTCGCCCGTGATGCGGCCCTGACCGTCGCGGATGGGGCAGAACCAGTAGATGCCCGCCTTCTCGCGTGCCCAGCCCGACGACATGACGATGGCGAAGAAGTCCGAGGCCGTCTCATCCCAGGGCCACATATCCCCGGGGACGCCTACGATGTCCCATTGCTTCGGCATCTAGCCCCCCAACACTACTCTCAACGCGGCCTTCAGGCGTGACGGAACGTGGAAGAGCCGCGCGGCATCTTCTTCTTGTCGTCCGGCTTCTTGCCGGCATCCGCCGTCTTCACGATGACCTCGCCGTTCTGGCCGATGGTGATCACAGTTTGCGGCTGGCTCAGCGGGGATGCGGGCTTGGCCGTATCCAGGGTCGCCGGAACCGGGTTTTCGTGTTTGCTGTCGTCGCTCATGGTCTTGCCTTTCGGGGACTTTCCCCAATTGGATAATAATAAGTTAAGCGCCCCGTTCCGCAAAGGGCCAGTTTCAGGGAATTCGCCATATGCGCTCTGGAAGCCACTCGGCGCGACATATTATTCGCGCCATGCTGCGACTGCGAAGTATTATCTTGCGTTGCACCAAAAGCGCTGGCTAAATCCCCGCCCCCGGCCGGGTCCGAACGCCCCGCCGCGCGTTGTGTGGGTTGAGCGGGAGCACTTTCATGGCGATTTCGGCCGAGTCCAAGCCGTCTTTCGAGGTCTACAAGGATCTGTACGAGGTGGGCGAAATCCCGCCGCTCGGCCATGTGCCGCGCAACATGTATGCCTGGACCATCCGCAAGGAGCGCCACGGCGAGCCCGAGAAATCGATGCAGATCGAGGTGGTGCCCACCTGGACGCTCGATTCGCACGACGTTCTGATTCTCGTGATGGCGGCCGGCGTGAACTACAACGGCGTCTGGGCCGGGCTCGGCACGCCGGTCTCGCCCATCGACAGCCACAAGAACCCTTACCACATCGCGGGCAGCGACGCGTCCGGCATCGTCTGGGCGGTGGGCTCCAAGGTCACGCGCTGGAAGGTTGGCGACGAAGTCGTCGTGCATTGCAATCAGGACGACGGCGACGACGAAGAGTGCAATGGCGGCGACCCGATGTTCTCGCCCAGCCAGCGCATCTGGGGCTATGAGACGCCCGACGGCAGCTTCGCGCAATTCGCCCGCGTGCAGGATCGCCAGTTGATGCCGCGGCCCAAGCACCTCACCTGGGAAGAAAGCGCCTGCTACACGCTGACGCTCGCCACCACCTACCGCATGTTCTTCGGACACCGCCCGCACATCCTGCGTCCCGGCCACAACGTGCTGGTGTGGGGCGCATCGGGCGGCCTCGGCTCCTTCGCGGTGCAGCTCTGCGCCGTCAGCGGCGCCAACGCCATCGGCGTCATCAGCGACGAGAGCAAACGCGAATTCGTCGAAGGGCTGGGAGCCAAGGGCATCATCAACCGCAAGGACTTCAAGTGTTGGGGCGCCATGCCGCAAGTGGGCACGCCGGAATACGACACCTGGACCAAAGAGGCGCGCAAATTCGGCAAGGCCATCTGGGACATCACCGGCAAGGGCAATGACGTCGACATGGTGTTCGAGCATCCGGGCGAGGCGACCTTCCCGGTGTCGTGCCTGGTCGTGAAGCGCGGCGGCATGGTCGTGTTCTGCGCCGGCACCACCGGCTACAACATCACCTTCGACGCGCGCTATGTGTGGATGCGCCAGAAGCGCATCCAGGGCAGCCATTTCGCGAATTTGAACCAGGCGAGCCAGGCCAACCGGCTGATGCTGGAACGCCGCCTCGACCCCTGCATGAGCGAAGTCTTCCCCTGGGCCGACATCCCCCGCGCCCACACCAAGATGTGGAAAAACGAACACCTCCCCGGCAACATGGCCGTGCTGGTGAACGCGCAGAGGCCGGGCTTCCGGACGTTCGAGGACGTGGTCGAGGCGGGACGGGTTTAACGCATTCGCCTTTTTCCGCACCTCCCCCTTGTGGGGAGGTCGACAAAATCAGCGAACGCAGCGAGTTGATTTTTCGGGTGGGGGGCCGAAGCGCCGTTTGCCTCGGCCCCCCACCCGAAAACGCGTGCCGCGTTTTCGACCTCCCCACAAGGGGGAGGTTCAAGTAAGACTCGGCCCATGGGCAACCGAGCGCGCATCGTCCTCATCGTCATCGCGGCCTGGGTGGTGATCGCGCTGGCCTATACGCCGCCCACCATCTTCATCCAGCAGTTCCAGGGCAGCATGGTCGCGCCGCGACCGCCCTGGATCATCTTCGTCGATGTGCTGTGCGGCTTCGTGCCGTGGATGGCGATGACGCCGCTGCTGTTCTGGCTGGGGCGGCGCTATCCGGTTTCACAAGCGCATGCGGCGCGCGCCGTGGCGATCCATGCCGCCATCGGGCTGATCGTGCTGCCCGCCACAACGCTGGCGGGCACGACATTGGGCTTCCTGCTGACGCCCGCGCCGCCGGGGCTGAATCCCTTCGACATCCGCAACATCGGGGGCGCGGCCCTCATCACCGCGTTCTACAGCGTGCCGACCTATGTGGCGGTCGTCGCCATCGGCCAGGCGCTGACTTATTTCGAGCGCTACCGAATCCGCGAGCGTATGCTGGCCCGCGCTGAATTGCGCGCGTTGCAGGCGCAGATCCGCCCCCACTTTCTGTTCAACACGTTGAACGCCATCGCGGCCCTCATCTATCGTGATCCCAAACAGGCGGATGCGGCCATCGCCAAACTGGCGGAGGTGTTGCGCGCAACCTTGAAAGACCGGCCGCAGGAAATCCCCCTGAGCGAGGAGATCGGCTTCGCGAAAGATTATCTGGCGCTGTGCGAAATGCTGACACCCGGTCCCGTGCGTACCAGCTTCACCGCATCGCCGGAAGCGTGGAACGCGCTGGTGCCGTCCATGCTGCTGCAGCCTCTGTTCGAGAACGCTATCGTGCATGGGCTGGCCAAGCGCAAGGATGGCGGCGCGCTGGATTTCACGGCGCGGGTCGCCATCGACACGCTGGTGCTGGAGCTGCGCAACGACGGCGCCGACGCGCCCGCCGAATCCGAAACCGGCACCGGCATCGGCCTATCCAATGTGCATGAACGGCTGGCGGTGCTCTATGGCCGCTATCAAAGCCTCGAACTGGAAGACGTCGACGGCGGCGTGATCGCGCGCGTCAAGCTGCCCTATCGCGAGGCGCCATGATCCGCGCGGTGATCGTGGACGATGTGGCCTTGGCGCGCGAACGGGTGCGGCAGTACCTGGCGGATGAGAGCGACATCGCCATCGCGGGCGAAGCGGCCAACGGCGCCGACGCCGTGCGCCTGATCGCCAGCCTCGCGCCGGATCTCGCTTTCCTCGACATCCAGCTTCCCGATTTCGACGGTTTCGAGATCGTGAAACGCCTGCCGGAAGGCACGCGGCCGGTGGTGATCTATCTCACCGCCCATGACGACAAGGCGATCAAGGCCTTCGAGGTGCAGGCGCTGGATTATCTGCTGAAACCCTTTGACCGCGAACGCTTCCAGCGCGCGCTGAACCGCGCCCGGGCACAGCTTGGCACGGCGCGCACGGCCGAACCCGTGGACTATCTGAAGCGCCTCGCCATCAAGGAGAAGGACCGCACCGACGTCATCGACACCGCCGATGTCGATTACATCGATATCGCGGGGCATTATCTCTGCGCCCATGTCGGCAAGCAGGTGCATCTGATCCGCGGCACGCTTTCCGATCTCGAAGCCCGGCTCGATCCGGCGCGCTTCGCCCGCATCCACCGCTCCGCCATCGTGGCGCTGGACCGCGTGAAGTCGCTCAGCCCCCGCCGCAACGGCGATTGCGACCTGCATCTGAAGGACGGCGGCAAGCTGCTGCTCAGCCGGACTTATCGCGATTCGCTCCGTGCGAAGCTGGGATTGGCGGAGTTGTAACTGCACCGTTCGCGCCATCCTGCGCACGGTTCGCGCCAATTTCCGGCGCACCGCCTTGTTCGCGCGCCTCTCGTGCCCGATGTCTCGCTCCGAACGAGAGGGAATGAACCATGCGCACCGCGATATCTGTTTTGGCCTTGCTGCTTTCCACCGCAGCCGCGCAAGCGGACGGCAACAGCTTCGTCATCCGCGACGCGCGCGTGTTCGATGGCGAGAAGACCATCGCCCACGCCGATGTGGTGGTGAAGGACGGCAAGATCACGGCGGTGGGCGCGCATCTGGCGGCGCCCAATGGCGTTGCGGTTTATGACGGGCGCGGCAAGACGGTGATCCCCGGGCTGATCGACAGCCATGTCCACACCTTCCCCACCGCGCCGGCCGATGCACTGCGTTTCGGCATCACCACCGAGCTCGACATGTTCGATATCGGCCAGGACATCGGCGCCTGGAAGAAACAGCGCGAGTCGCTGACGCGAACCGATCAGGCCGATGTCTGGGCGGCGGGGATCGGCGTCACGGCGCCGGGTGGGCACCCGTCGGAATTCGCGCCGCCCGGCATGATGCCGACCTTGGCGAGCGCCGCCGATGCGAAGGCTTTCATCGATGCGCGGGTGGCGGCGGGATCGGATTACATCAAGGTCTTCATCGAGGATCTTTCGGAATATCCCGGCCGCAAACCGATGCCGACGCTCACGAAGGACGAAGTCTGCGCCGTGGTGGCGGCAGCCCATGCCGACCATGTGATGACCACCATCCATGTCCAAGCCGAATGGGCCGCGCGCGAGGCCATCGATTGCGGCACCGACGGCCTCGCCCACATGTATCCCGACAAGATCGCCGATCCGGCCGTGGTGGCGGATGCGAAAGCGCATCACATCTTCATCGAGACGACGGCGAGTGTGTGGGCCGGGGCGTCCGGCCTCGATCTGGCGCAGAAGCTGGGCGCCGATCCGCGCGTGGCGCCGTATCTTTCCGGTACGCAGAAGCAGTCGCTATTCGCGGGCACCAAACATCCCAGCCCGCAATTCTTCCCCAACGTGGTCGAGAACCTGCGTCTCTATCACGAGGCCGGCGTGCCGCTGCTGCCTGGCACGGACGCGCCCAATCCCGCGACCGCGCATGGCCCCTCGCTACACGAGGAGCTGCAGATCTTCGTGCAGGCCGGTTACACGCCGGAACAGGCACTGAACGCAGCCACGGCGCTGCCCACCCGGATTTTCCATCTGGGAGATCGCGGCCATATCGCGCCCGGCTATCGCGCCGATCTCATCCTGATCGACGGCGATCCCACCACGAAGATCTCCGACACGCTCTCGATCGCGCGCATCTGGAAGAACGGCTATGCGATAGACCGCACGCCGCCCAAGGCTGATCCCCGCGGACCGGCGCCGGGCGGCGCGCAATAGAGTGCTATTTCCCGGAGAGGAAATTCAGCTTCTGCAGCTCCGCCTGATGCGCCTTGTAGAACGCGATCTGCGCCGGAGACGTCTGCTGCGCGAGGCTGGAGGCAGCGGAGGGATATTGCACGCACATCCCCGCATACATCAGCACAAAGGGCATCAAGACGGCGTCGTTCGCGTTGAGGCCATGCTTGCGGTAGATGGCCATGATCTGCGGAGCGGCGTTCACCTTGGTGATCATCTCGGCGATGGACTTGGAGCTATCGCCGATGGCCTTCTGCTGCTGCTTCATCGCGGGCGAGGCCATCTTGAAGTCGTCAACGGCGCCCTGCATGCCCTTGATCTTGTCCATCGACAGCGAATAGTCGTGCATCGCCTTGGAATCGGCGGGCGACAGATCGTCCTTGGCGACGGCACTCGTAACGAGAGCCGTGGCCAGGATTGCAGCGACGGCGAATTTCTTGAACCCGAACATGAAGGCGCTCCCCAAAGGTGTAGGGCGGATTGATTGCCGAGACCACGGCCGGGCGCAAGGCCCTCCATGGTGCGGTGCGGCGAAATCGGTTTAAGCTCGGGCATGGACACGACAATCTCTTCCCTCCTCGGCCAATGCGACGAGGCCGTCACCGCCGCCGATCGCCTTCTCGCCAAGGCCACAACCCATATTCGCAACCAGGTGAGCGAAGACGGCCGGGTCTCGGCCAAACGGCTGGACGCCGAGCAGCGCGCCACCCATGGCCTCGCCTGGCTCGCCACCTATGTGGAAGTGCTGCGGCAAATGGCCCGCTGGGCCCGGACGCTGGAGAGCGCGGGACGGCTGGGCGAGATCGAGCGGCTGCTGCTCGTGGCCTGCTTCGGCGAATATCTGGCGCAGATCCCCGGCGGCATCGCCATGAGCCAAAGCGAGATCGCGCGGCCCGGCGATCTCGGCCTCACGAGCGAGGATATCGCGCAGTTCTGGACACCCGCGGTGATCGAGCTGACCCAGCAAGGCACGCGCACGGAAACTCGTGCCGCGATCGCCGATCATCTGCTGGCGCATCCTGGTGCGATGTATGTGGGCGATCCGGGGCTGGACGAAACCATGGCCATGGTGCGCGAGCAGTTCTTCCGTTTCGCGCAAGATAAGGTAACCCCCTTCGCCCATCGCTGGCATCTGGACGATGTGCTGATCCCGATGGATGTCGTGTCCGAGATGGGCGCGCTGGGCGTGTTCGGGCTGACCATTCCGGAAGAATTCGGCGGCGCGGGACTTTCCAAGACGGCGATGTGCGTCGTCTCGGAAGAATTGTCGCGCGGCTATATCGGCGTGGGAAGCCTGGGCACGCGGTCGGAGATCGCGGCTGAACTGATCCTCAATGGCGGCACGCGAGACCAGCGCGCGCATTTCCTGCCGCTGATCGCGTCGGCCGAGAAGTTGCCGACAGCGGTGTTCACCGAACCGAACACGGGCTCCGACCTCGGCAGCTTGCGCACGCGCGCGGTGCGCGAGGGCGACAGTTACAAGATCCACGGCAACAAGACCTGGATCACCCATGCGGCGCGCGCCGATCTGATGACCTTGCTCGTGCGCACCGATCCGGCGAGCAAGGATCATCGCGGGCTATCCATGTTCCTGGCGGAGAAGCCGCGCGGCAGCGATGTCGATCCGTTTCCCGCCCACGGCATGACTGGCGGCGAGATCAAGGTGCTGGGCTATCGCGGCATGAAGGAATTCGAGATCGGCTTCGATGGTTTCGAGGTGCCGGCGGACAATCTGCTCGGCCGCGTGGAGAACCAGGGCTTCAAGCAATTGATGCAGACCTTCGAATCCGCCCGCATCCAGACGGCCGCCCGCGCCGTAGGCGTGGCGATGAATGCGCTGGATCTGGGCCTCGCCTACGCGATGGAGCGCCAGCAATTCGGCCGCGCCATTGCGGGCTTCCCGCGCGTGCGCGACAAGCTCGCCATGATGGCGGTGGAGATCGCGGCCTCGCGCCAGCTCGCCTACCACGCCGCGCGCGAGAAGGACGAAGGCCGGCGCTGCGATCTGGAAGCGGGCATGGCCAAGTTGCTTGCCGCACGCGTCGCCTGGGCCGCGGCGGATGGCGCGGTGCAGATCCATGGCGGCAACGGCTTCGCGCTGGAATTCCCGGTGAGCCGCGTGCTCTGCGATGCGCGCATCCTCAACATTTTCGAGGGCGCCGCCGAAATTCAGGCGCAGGTGATCGCACGGCGATTGCTGGACAATCGGACCAATTAAGGGCGAACAAACCAATTCCGGCGCCAGTGGCTGGGCGGCCGCCCCGTCAGCCGCGAAACCGCGCGGGTCATGTGCGACTGGTCGGCAAATCCCGCATCCAGCGCGATGGCAGCCATGGGCTGGCGCGTGCGCGACAGCATCGTCCACGCTCTGTACGCCCGCAGCTCGCAGCGCAACGCCGCCGGTGTCACGCCATAGACACGGCGCAAACCGCGCGAGAGCGCTTCCGGCGACAGTGCATGACGCGCCGCCCAATCCGACAGGCGCAGATCGGGATCGCGCGCCAGATCGGCAACCAGCCTGTCCGGCCAATCCGTTTCGATCGCCGCGCGCGGTTCGAGATGCCGGAGCAGCATTTCCACCGCGTCCTCGCCCGCCTCCATCACCGCATCGATGGCATGGCAGCGGGCCTGCACGATATCGGTCGAGAAACCCGGCGGCAGCGGCAGGTTGAAGATCGCGCAATCGCTTTTGCCAAAGCGGTCGCCATGCGACTCGAAGGCGTCGTGAAAGAGCACGTCTCCCGCTTCCACGCGCCAGCGGCCGCGGCTGCCCCATTCTTCATACCGCCCGTGAAGTACGATGGCGGCGTAGGCGCCGGCATGGCGATGGCGCGAATGGCTTTGGCGCGCACCGATGCGCTGCAGGCCATGCGGGATTTTCTCGAATTCCGCCATGGCGCGCAGCCTATCATAAGTTTGAAATGCGGACTGATGACAGAAGCGAGATGAGGGCATAAAAGCGTTTCATGGCTGACACGCACTCCATCGATCACCCGATCGACCGCCTCTTCGCCACCATCCAGTCGCGCAAGGGCGGCGATCCCGCGTCATCCTATACCGCCAAGCTGTTCAGCCAGGGCACGCTCAAGATCGCCAAGAAGCTGGGCGAGGAAGGCGTGGAGACGGCGCTCGCCGCCGTGGCGCAGGACAAATCCTGCCTCGTCGCCGAATCCGCCGATCTGCTCTACCACCTGCTCGTGCTGTGGTCGGCCTGCGGTGTGACGCCCGAGGACGCCTATGCCGCGCTGGAAGCGCGCGTCGGCCGCTCCGGCATCGAAGAAAAGAAGTCACGAGGCTGAGTGCTTCGTCCGCGCGCGGACGGGCTTAACCCGCGGAGGCGGCGCCGGTCTTCTCTTTGGCGGCCAGGCTCTTGGCGAGATTGATCAGGTTCTTGCGCGCTTTCGCGTCGGTGATCTGCTGCACGGCGTTGGCGAGTTCCTGCCCTTCGCGGCTGGCGAAGAAATTGTCCGTGGGCGACGGCACCGCATCCTCCGCGAAACCGGGCTGGCGGCCGCTCAACGCGCCAAGGACTTCGCCGAAGAAATGGCCGATTGGCGTGCCCAGGGTTTGGGCAATGGTGAAGAGCCGGCCGGCGGAAATCCGGTTTGTGCCCTTCTCATACTTCTGCACCTGCTGGAACGACAGCCCAAGCTTGCGCGCCAGCGTCTCCTGGCTCATGCCGAGCTGAACCCGCCGGTCGCGCACGCGCACGCCGACAAGACGGTCGATGGCATTGGCCTGTTTCTTGTTCATTGCCAAAACGAAACCCCGGTCGCCAAGCCTAGGTTGCAGGCGCGGTTCTGTCAAAAGGGGCTCGAGAACAAAGAGGACCGGCAGAAGGGATCAGGACCGGGCCTCTTCGTCGTCGGCCAGGCTTTTGACCAGATCGAGGACGCGCTTGCGCACCTTGGGCTCTTTGATTCGCATGAAAGCGAGGCTCAGCTGCAGACCGTCGGAGCTCGCCAGGAATTCGATCACTGGGGGGCTCGCCGCGTCTTCCGTGAAGCCGGGTGCGCCGGCATCGCTCGCAACATCCTCGTAGAAATAGGTAATCGGTACACTGAGGATTCGGGCCACATGAAAAAGACGGCCCGCGCCGATGCGGTTCACGCCCTTCTCGTATTTCTGGACCTGCTGGAAGGTAAGCCCGAGCGCTTCGCCCAACTTCTCCTGGCTCATTCCGATCAGCATGCGGCGCAGACGCACGCGATTTCCGACTTGGGCGTCGATGGGGTTGGCTTGTTTCTTCGGCACGGGGGTTTTGTGTGAATGAGGGATGGCGCTTTCGTTACGACCTTAGCCCCAGATTCACCTGTGACGCAAAGCCTTCTTCGCGGTGTTTGCGCGCGTCGAGACAAATGCGAGCACGAATGCGATCGCAAGCAGCAATGCGAACATCCCATCGCCAGCGCGTGCATATAGCGTTGGTTGCAACGCATGCGGGAGTTTCGCGTCAACGACGCCCATTTGTCCAGATGCAAGCGCGGCCAGCACGCGGCCATTGGCGTCGACCACAGCGGATATGCCTGTATTTGCCGCACGCACAACCGGAAGTCCTTGCTCTATCGCACGAATCCGCGCGGTGAGCAGATGCTGATACGGACCTGTGGATGACGGCGGACCGAACCAGGAATCGTCGGTCACGTTGGCGATCCAGCCCGCGCGGCGGTCGCCGGACACTTCGCCCGGAAAGAGAATTTCGTAACAGATGAGCGGCGTTACAGGCGGCGCGCCGGGAATATCGAACGTATGCGGATGATCCCCGGGCGTGAAGTCACCCGGCGTGTTCACAAGCTTGGAAATTCCTAATGCGTCGAAGAGCGGTGTGAGCGGCAGATATTCGCCGAACGGGACGAGGTGGAACTTGTCGTAAGTCGAAAGAATTTGTCCATTCTTCGCAAAGATATAGAGGCCGTTGAAGAAACGAACGTTACCGCCATCGGACTCGGCCCGCACCGCGCCCGTGATCAGGACGGTGTTTCCGGCGGTCAGCAAACTCACATCGTCCAGCGCTTCCGGCTGGCGCGCGAGCAGGAAAGGCGGCGCCGCTTCCGGCCAGATTATGTGCGTGGGTGCCGGGCCGCTCCTGGCGAGGCTCAATTCCATCAACCGGCGCCAATTGCGGGCGCGATATTCCGGCAGGTATTTTTCCGCCTGCGGGATGTTGGGCTGCACGATGCGCAAATTCACGCCGGGCACGAATTGCGTGGGCGTCAGCGCCAGGCGCACATCGCCGCCGATCCAGAACAGCGCGAACAGCGCCGTCATCGCCACGGGCAACACCACGCGATCCCAGCGATCCGCGAGCATCGCGAAAGAGGCGCCGAACAGCACCGTCAGCATCGTCATGCCGTAAGCGCCGAACAGCGCGTTGGCCTGCATCACGCCCAGCGACGCGCCCCAGCCATAGGCTGGAAGATTCCACGGAAAGCCGGTGAGCAGATGCCCTCGCAGCCACTCGCCGATCGCGTAACACGCGGCGAGAACGAAAATGCGCGACGGCCCTTCGCGCCACAGCGCCGAAGCTGCCGCGCACGCCGCCATGGTGTAGAGCGCCATGCCACCGGGCAGCGCGCATTCGACGATGGGGATCTGCCAGGCATGCTCCATCGCATCGACTTCGAAGGCGTAACCCACCCAATAGAAGCCGCCGAGGAAAATGCCGAAGCCGAAACTCCATCCGGCGAAGGCGGCGCTGAGGATCGGACGGCGATGGCTTTGTGCGCCATCGATCAGCAGCACCAGCGACGCGAAGCCCAAGAGCATCAGCGGAAAGATGTTCAGCGGCGCGAAGGAGAGGGCGGAGAGCAAGCCCGCCACGACGGCGAAGAGGAAGCGCCGCCAACCCGTCAGGCCGCGCACGAAATCACCGAGTGCCACAAGCCGGTTCATGCGTGCTCGGGCTTGGGCGGCGGCGGACGCAGGCGCAAGCGGCTGACGCGGCGCGGATCGGCGTCCACGATCTCGAACTCGAAGCCGGAAGGATGCTGCACGATCTCGCCCCGCTGCGGCACGCGGCCGGTCAGCGCCACCGCGAGCCCGCCCAACGTATCGACATCCTCGCCTGCGCCCTCGACGGCGAGATCGATTCCCGTCTGCTCCAGGAAATCCGCGAGATCGAGCCGCGCATCGGCATCGTAACTGCCGTCAGGACGAAGAAAGAGCTTGGGCGCATCGTCGGTATCGTGCTCATCGGCGATCTGGCCGACAATCTCCTCGATCAGGTCTTCGATGGAGACGAGACCGTCGGTACCGCCATATTCGTCGATCACCAGCGCCAGATGGGTATGCGTCGTCTGCATCTTGAGCAGCAGGTCGCGCGCCGGCATGGAGGGCGGCACGAACAGGATCGGGCGCTTCAAACTCACGATGGACACATCCGGCCAGCGCAGAGCGCCGTCCTTGCCGAGTTCGAGCTTCGCCAGCACGTCCTTGATGTGGATGAGCCCGATGGGATCGTCGAGCGTTTCACGATAGAGCGGCAGACGCGAATGCTGGGCGTCGCGCAGCAATTCCATCAGCTCCGGGAACGGCGTCTTCTCCTCGATGGCGATGATCTCGGTTCGCTGCACCATCACATCGCCGACGCGCAGATCGCCGAAGCGCAGCAGGTTGGCCAGCATGGTGCGCTCCTGCTCGGCCAAAGCCGGGCTCTCGCGCTCGCTCTCCTCGATGGCTTCTTCCAGGCTCTCGCGAATGGAGTGCGCAGGCCCGCTGCCGCGCAACAGGCTCGCGAAGCGCTTCAAGAGCGAAAGCTGTTTGTCGTCATCGGCGGAGGACGAGTCAGCCATGCGCGCCCCTCTTTGCGTAGGGATCGGCGATGCCCAGGCGGGCCAGCAATTTCGTCTCCAGCGCTTCCATGACCTCCGCCTCGCGGCCGGTCTCGTGATCGTAGCCCAAAAGATGCAGCGTGCCATGCAGGGCCAAGTGCGCCGCGTGATCGCTCAACGACTTTTTCTCGGCCCGCGCCTCGCGCGCGGCCACCCCATAGGCGATGGCGATGTCGCCCAGATAACCCGGCTCATCCGCCGGAAAAGACAGCACATTGGTGGGCTTGTCCTTGCCGCGGAACTGGAAATTGAGGGCGCGCAATTTGCGGCTGGAGGTGAGCAACACCGTGACGCCGCCTTTGCGCCGCGCCGCCTTCAGGCCCAGCTCGGCCGCCTGTTGCAGGCGCGCGGAGAGGCCACGCTTTTTCCAGCCCGCATCCTCCACGACGATGGCGATCTTCGTCATCCGCCCTTGCGCTCATAGGCGCCGACGATGCGCGTGACCAGCGGATGGCGCACGACGTCCTTCTCGCCGAAGCGGGCGATGGCCACGCCCTCGACACCGGCGAGAATGTTCAGCGCCTCGTTCAGTCCATCGGCGCGGCCGCCGGGCAGATCGCTCTGCGATGGGTCGCCCGTCACCGCCATGCGCGAGTCTTCACCCAGCCGCGTGAGAAACATCTTCATCTGCGCCGGAGAACAGTTCTGCGCTTCGTCGAGAATGACGAAGGCGCGCGCAAGCGTGCGCCCGCGCATGAAAGCCAGCGGCGCCACTTCGATGGTGCCCTGCTCCATCAGCTTGACGCAGTTATCACCCATGCACTCGAACAGCGCGTCGTAGAGCGGACGCAGATAGGGGTCGATCTTGTCTTTCAGATCGCCGGGCAGGAAACCCAGCCGCTCGCCCGCTTCCAAAGCGGGACGCGCCAGGATCAGACGCTCGACGCGGCGCTCATAAAGCAGATGCGCGCCGAAGGCAGCAGCGAGATAGGTCTTGCCGGTTCCGGCCGGGCCCACGCCGAACACCAAGGGATGCGTGCGCATGAGATCGAAATAGGCGGCCTGCGCCGGTGTGCGCGCGCGCGTCTGTCGCGAGGAGGCGGTGCGGATCGACGGCACGGCAAAATCGCTGGCCGGCAATTGCCCGGACTCGTGATTCGCGAAACGGATCTCCGCATCCACTTCCCCGGGCGATACGTTTTCGCCGGCTTCGATGCGGGCATAGAGCGCGCGGAGCACGGCAGCGGCGCGTTCGCGTGCATCGGCCGCGCCTTCGATGGAAAAGAGATTGCCGCGCATCGCCACACGCACGCCCAGCTTCTGCTCGATGCGCACGAGGTTCTTCTGCTGTGCGCCGCCCAGCGCCGCGAGCACGGCATTGTCGGGGAATTCGAGTGTCACCTGTTCGCGCGCCGGGCTCTTGGTCTGCTTGCCGGTCACGACACAAGCCTTCCCTGAAGGCTGTTGGAACCAGCCGCTTCGATATGCACGGTGTGAAGCTTGCCGATCAGATGGCTGGCGTTGTCGGCATGCACCGATTGCAGATACGGACTGCGCCCGATGGCCTGACCTGATTGGCGGCCGGGCTTTTCGAATAGCACCGGAAAGGTGCGGTCCACGCAGGCGCGGCCGAAGGCGTGCTGCTGTTCCAGCAGCAAAGCCTGCAAAGCCTGCAGACGCGCATCCTTCACCTCTTCCGCGATCTGCTTGCGGGCGGAGGCGGCCGGCGTGCCGGGGCGCGGGCTGTATTTGAACGAGTAGGCCGCCGCGAATTTCACGGCGCGGATCAAGTCCAGCGTGTCCTCGAAATCCTTGTCCGTCTCGCCGGGGAAGCCGACGATGAAGTCCGACGACAGCGCGATATCCGGCCGCACCGCGCGAATGCGCTCGACCAGCCGGAAGTAATCCTCGCGTGTATGCTGGCGGTTCATGGCATCGAGCACCGCATCCGATCCCGACTGCACCGGCAGGTGCAGATAGGGCATCAGCTTCTCCACCTCGCCATGCGCGGCGATGAGATCGTCTCCCATGTCGCGCGGATGGCTGGTGGTGAAGCGCAGCCGTTCAAGCCCATCGATCTTCGCCAGATGCCGGATGAGGCGCGCGAGGCTCCAGTCTTCTCCATCGAGCCCCGCACCCGCATAGGCGTTGACGTTCTGGCCGAGCAAGGTGATCTCGCGCACGCCCTTCTCGACCATGCGCCGCGCTTCGGCGTCTATCTGCGCCACGGGCCGCGAATATTCCGCGCCCCGCGTATAGGGCACGACGCAGAAGGTGCAGAACTTGTCGCAACCTTCCTGCACGGTGAGGAAGGCGGACGGTCCCGAAACATCGCAAGTCTGCGGCAGGGAATCGAATTTCTCTTCCGCCGGAAAATCGGTTTCCAGTGCGTGGCCCTTGTCGCGCGCGATGCGGGCGATCATCTCCGGCAGCCGGTGATAGGATTGCGGCCCCACCACGATGTCGACCGCGTTCTGGCGCTTGAGGATTTCCGCGCCCTCGGCCTGCGCCACGCAGCCCGCCACCGCGATCATCATGTCGCCGCCGCGGCTCTCCTTGATGCGGCGCAAGCGGCCGAGCTCGGAATAGACCTTCTCCGCCGCTTTCTCGCGGATGTGGCAGGTGTTGAGGATGACCATGTCGGCCCCCTCCGCGTCTTCCGCCTTGGCATAGCCGATGGGCGCCAACAGATCCGCCATGCGGGCGGAATCATAGACGTTCATCTGGCAGCCATAGGTCTTGATGAAGAGCTTTTTCATGCCCGCTTGTCCAAAGAGCGCGCGTTATGAGCATTTGAGGCCCATCTGACAAGCGTTTGGGGGGCACACATCAGGCGACCGCTTCGGCCAGAGCGGTTTGCGGCGCGGCTGCGGGCAAGGCCGGAGCTTCGACGATCCGCCCGGCGAGACCTGCTGCCTGGCCGGTGCGGATGATGGCCTCGGCCTTGGCCGCCAGCGCCTTGCGGCCGCCGGCGCTGTCCACCGTCATGGGCGGATGGAACTGCACCGTAACGTCGATGGGGCCCATGATGAGGGATTCCCACAGATGCGGCACCAATTCCATGTCGCCATACCAGGCATAGAACGGCCGGTATTCACGCCCCATCGGCAGTCCGTGCAGGCAATTGTAGGCCACAGAGACGGGCTGCACCGGAACATGGATCGGTGCGCCATTGGCATCGGTGCCGATCACGGCGTCTGCCGCGCCCATCAGCGCGCTCTTGAACGGCAGCACGCGGTTGCCGTCATTCGAGGTGCCTTCCGGGAACAGGATCAGCGCATCGCCCTCTTCCAGCCGCTCGCGGATCTGGTCGCGCGAGACGCCCGTCTGCGAGCGGCGCTGACGTTCCACGAACACCGTGCGCTGCAATCGCGCGAAGGTGCCGAACAAGGCCCAGCCCGCGACTTCGGCCTTGGCGACGAAGGAGACCTGCACGATGCCGCCCAGCACCAATATATCGAGATACGATGTATGGTTGGCCACCATCAGCACGCCGCGATCCTGGATCGGCGTTCCCACCATGTGGACGCGGATGTCGAACAGCCGCATCAGGAAGCGCTGATAGATGTAAGGCAGCCGCTTGTAGCCCATGCTCTTGGTGCGCAGCGCGAGCATCTGCCACGGGATCACGAACACCGAGGAAAGCAGAAAAACACCGAGCACGAAGACGGCCCGCATAGTCCGCATGGTCATTCGCCGCTTTTGGCCTTGCCGCCGCGCGGCACGCCATAAAGCTCGAGCCGGTGATCGACGAGCTCGAAACCCAACTCTTCGGCCACGCGCTTCTGCAGCCGCTCGATATCCTCGTTGCGGAATTCGATGACCTTGCCGGTCTGCACGTCGATCAGGTGGTCGTGATGGGAATCCGGCACTTCCTCGTAACGTGAGCGGCCGTCGCGGAAGTCGTGGCGCTCCAGGATGCCGGCATCCTCGAACAGCTTCACGGTGCGGTAGACGGTGGCGATGGAGATATGCGGATCGATGGTGGAGGCGCGGCGGTACAGCTCCTCCGCGTCGGGATGGTCGGTCGCGTCCGACAGCACGCGGGCGATCACCCGGCGCTGGTCGGTCATGCGCAGGCCCTTTTCGGTGCAGAGTTTCTCGATGCGGCTCACGCGCGGCGGTTTCCGGATGATTGCGGCAAGAACAATCCTAGTCCAGCGCCCGGCGCAGGACCAGTGCATCCTCCGGCGGTTCCCCTTTGTAATAGGCCTTGCGGCGGCCCACCTCGGCAAAGCCCAGCCCCTCGTAAACAGCCCGCGCCGCCCCGTTTCCGACCGCGACTTCGAGGAACATGGAAGTCGCCCCCTCTTGCGACGCCTTCGCAAGCGCTGCCTGCACCAGCAAGCGCCCCAGGCCCTGGGCTCGCATGTACGAAGCCACAGCCAGAGTAAGGATTTCCGCCTCCCCCGCCGCAACACGCGCCACGATGAAACCCGCGACGCCGCCCTCTTCCGCCACCAGCGCAAAGGTGCCCGGTGAGGTCATCACTTCGCCCAACGAATTGTCATCCCATGGATCGGCAAAGCCCTCGACATGGATCGCGGCCAGACGGGGCAAATCCTCCAGCGCGGCGGCGCGGATCATGGGGTGACCTTGGTCGGCAGCTTGGCATCCGGCGCGCGAAGGTAGAGCGGGCGGGGAATCGCATCGTCCGGCGCCATAGCCGCCGCCAGCCGCGCCACCCACAACGCATCGGGCTGGCGGATGCTGGAGAGCACACCGCCCGCGAAATTCTCCGCCACCCAGGGCGCCGCGGTTCCGGCCAGCGCGAGCGGCTTGTCGTCCGCGAAATCCAGCAGCGCCCTCGGCACATCATTGCGCGCCATCAGCATGGGCTCGCCGCCGAGTGCCGCATAGAACTCCTCGCGCCGCGCATCGTGGAACACGGCGGCGCGCACGAGGCCCGTCTCGGCTTTCGCCGCTTCGGCCATGGCGGCGAGGCTGGTGATACCCGTAAGCGGCTTCTTCAGCGCCACGCGAAGCCCGCGCATGAAGGCGAGGCCGACGCGCTGGCCGGTGAAGGTGCCGGGGCCGGTCGTCACCGCGAGGCGATCAAGCGCGGCGAAGGCGATGCCCGCCTCGCGCATCACCCCTTCCACCATCGGGGCCAAGGCTTCGGCGTGGCCGCGATCCATGAAGACAAAGCGATGCGCGGCGATGCGCCCGCTATCCAGCAGGACTGCCGAGCAGGCGCCGAGCGCCGTATCCACGGCCAGGATTTTCATGACCCGAACTTAGAGAATTTGGCAGGCTTCGTCGAAGGAAAGCCTGGGGCTGCGCGCGAAGACGCCGGTGGGATCGCCATAGCCCAGGCTACAGATGAAGTTCGACTTCACCCGCGTGCCGGCGAAGAATTCCTTGTCCACGCCCGCATTATCGAAGCCCGACATCGGCCCGCAATCCAGCCCCAGCGCGCGGGCCGCGATCAGGAAATAGGCGCCTTGCAGCGAACCGTTGCGGAAGGCCGTGACCTCGGCATGTTTGGGATCGGCGAACCAGTTCTTGGCATCCGGCGCATGGGGGAAGAGCTTCGGCAGAAGCTGCGCGAAATCGAGATCGTAACCAATGATGGCGGTGACCGGCGCCGAGAGCGTCTTGGCACGGTTGCCTTCGGAGAGCAGCGGCGCGAGGCGCGCCTTGGCCTCGGGCGACTCCACGAACACAATGCGCGCCGGGCTGTTGTTGGCGCTGGTCGGTCCCCAGCGCATCAGGTCATATACCGCCATCAACAGCGCGCGGCTGACGGGCTTGTCCTGCCATTTGTTCTGGGTGCGGGCGGTACGGAATATCTGGTCCAGCGCTTCGTCTGGAATCGCGTGGGGCGGAATCGCATGCGCGGTCATCAGACGGCCTCGACCGCGCTGACTTCGGGGATGTAGTGGCGCAGCATGTTCTCGATGCCGTTCTTGAGCGTCGCCGTCGAGGATGGGCAACCGGCGCAGGAGCCGCGCATATGCAGCGAGACGATGCCGGACGCCGGCTCGTAACGCTTGAAGATGATGTCGCCGCCGTCATTGGCCACGGCCGGGCGCACGCGCGTGTCGATCAGTTCGCGGATCTGGGAGACGATCTCCGCATCCTCGGGCGAGTAATCGGGCTCGGCTTCCTCGTGCTCCTCCGCGCCATCGGTGATGAGCGGCTGGCCGGAAGTGAAATGCTCCATGATGGCACCGAGGATGGACGGCTTCAGATGCTTCCAGTCGCCATCCGTCTTCGTCACCGAGATGAAATCGCTGCCGAAGAAGACGCGGCCCACTTCCGGCACCGCGAAGAGTGCGGAGGCCAGCGGCGAGCGCTTGGCGGCCTCCGCATCGGGGAAATCCGCCACGGACGCTTCGCCCATCACGGCGCGGCCGGGCAGGAATTTCAGGGTCGCCGGATTCGGCGTGGATTCGGTCTGGATGAACATGGGCTCTATGTGGACCTCACGCGAAGAGGGATCAAGCCTGCTCAGAAGTCGGAGATAAGCCCCTTCTTTTCCCAGTCGCCATAACGGGTCGGTTCCGGCCCTTTGGGCCCGCCGATTTCCTCGGGCAACACGGTTTCCTGCGCCTTGGCACGGCGCGCATCGGCTTCCGCTTTGGCGCGCTCGCCCGCTTCGCGGATGCGCTGGGCGATGGTGGACGTTTTCCCGGTTTCAGCCATGGTTATTCGCTTGACCCTGAGGGCGGCAAGCCTACATCAGACCCATGGCAAATACACTGCGCACCGGGCTGTTGATGGCGGCGATGACCGGGCTGTTCCTGGTCGTGGGCTTCCTGATCGGCGGCGAGCCCGGAATGGTCTTCGCCTTTTTCATCGCCGCGGCGAGCAACCTCTTCGCCTATTGGAATTCCGATAAAGCGCTGCTCTCGATGTATGGCGCCAAGCAGGTCGACGCCACGACGGCGCCGGAGCTGGTGCATCTCGTCCAGCAGCTTTCGGCCAAAGATGGCCTGCCGATGCCCAAGGTCTATATCGTGGAGAACGCGCAGCCCAACGCCTTCGCCACGGGCCGCAATCCCCAACACGCTGCCGTCTGCGTCACCACCGGACTGCTGCAGCGCGTGGATGACGAACAACTCGCGGGCGTGCTGGCGCATGAGCTCAGCCATGTGAAGAACCGCGACACGCTGACCATGACGATCACCGCGACCATCGCGGGCGCCGTGTCGATGCTGGCGAATTTCGCGTTCTTCATGGGCGGCGACCGGCGCAATCCGCTGGGCCTGATCGGCATGCTGATCGCGACACTCGTGGCGCCCATCGCCGCGGTGCTGGTACAGATGGCGGTGAGCCGCACGCGCGAATTCGAAGCCGACCGCGCGGGTGCCGAACTCTCCGGCCGCCCGCTCTGGCTCGCCTCGGCGCTGGCGAAGATCGAGGACAGCACCAAACAGATCGGTAATCCGCAAGCCGAGGCCAATCCCGCCACGGCGCATATGTTCATCATCAATCCGCTCTCCGGCGGCATGCTGTCGGGTCTGTTCTCCAGCCATCCCTCCACCGCCGAACGCATCGCGCGCTTGCAGGCGATGGCCGCACAGATGGGCCAAAAGCCCGCGCGCGGTCCCTGGGGATGAACGAGTCCGGTCTACCCGCGCGCATCGCCGCGCAGGATATTCTCTCCGACGTGCTGCGCCGCCGCCGTCCGCTCGACGCGGCGCTGGACGCGGTGCTCTCCCCTGGCAAGCTCGAACCGCGCGACGCGGGCTTCGCGCGCGCCATAGCCAGCGAAACCCTGCGCCGCTTCGGCGTGCTGGACGGATTGCTGCGCACCTTCATCACCAAGTCGCCACCGCAGCATCGCGCCGGTCCCACGCCGGAGATTCTGCTGGCGGGTGCGTGCGAACTCCTGTTCCTGGACGTGGCAGCCCACGCCGCCGTCGATGCCGCCAATCGCCTCGCCGCGCGCGACAAGAAGGCGGTGCATTTCAAACCGCTGATCAACGCCGCGCTGCGCCGCATCGACCGCGAAGGTCGCGCCGCGCTGGCGAAACTCGACGGGGAACGCCTCTCCGTTCCCGACTGGCTGTGGCCGCGCTGGTGCGAGACCTATGGCGAGGACACCACGCGCGCCATCGCCCGCGCGCATGCGCTGCGCCCGCCGCTCGACATCGTCTGCAAGGATGCAAGCTTCGAAATCCCCGGCGCTATCCGCATGCCGAATGGCGGATGGCGGCTTGCCGACTCCGGCCGCGTCGAGGATCTGCCCGGTTTCGCGGATGGCGCTTGGTGGGTGCAGGATTTCGCGGCGACTCTGCCCGCGCATCTGCTAGGCGACGTGCGCGGCAAGACGGTGATCGATCTCTGCGCCGCACCCGGCGGCAAGACGGCGCAGCTCGCAGCCTATGGCGCGAACGTCATCGCGGTGGAGCGCGAAGCCTCACGCATGGAGCGGTTGCGTTCCAATCTCGAGCGCTTGAAACTCCCCGCAACCCTCATCGAATCCGACGCCCGCGATTTCACGCCCGACGCGCCCGCGCCTTTCGTGCTGCTGGACGCGCCCTGCAGCGCCACCGGTACCATCCGCCGCCATCCCGACCTGCCCTGGATCAAGAGCGCGTCGGACATCAACCTCTGTGCGTCGGGCGCAGGCGAATTGCTCGACGCGGCAGCCGAGATGGTGGCACCCGGCGGCACGCTCGTCTTCGCCGTCTGCTCGCTGGAACCGGAAGAAGGCCTGGAACAGATCGCGGCGTTCCTCGACGCGCGCAAGGACTTCAAGCGTTCGCCCCTCGCAGGCTCGGATGTGTTCGGGATGCGCGAAGCGCTGACGCCCGACGGCGATCTGCGCACGCTACCATCACATCTGCCCGAACAAGGCGGCATGGACGGGTTCTATGCGGCGCGGCTGAAACGAAGCGCTTAGGACAGACGACCCAGCGCATAGGCGATCGCGAGATAAATCTTCCCCGTGTCCGCGCTCAGGATCGTCGAGGTGAGCAGGCCGCCGCCGTCGCCTTCGCGGGCGCGGGCGAGCATCTGGCCGAACTCGTCGAGATAGGTGTCGGCCGCGTCGCGGAAGCGGGTGTTCTCGCGATAGAGCATCGCGATACGGTCCACCACCGAAGAATCGATGGCCCCGGCCAGTTTGCGCGCGAAGATGGTGCGGTCACCGGCCAGGTAACGCTTCCATTCCTCTTCACCCAAACCGGAATCGGTAAGGATGGGATCGAGATCGACGGCCATGTCGGCCAGGGCCACTTGCAGCGCGCCCATTGCGGCCGCGGCGGCGGGACGCAAGTCCTTCGAGCGGTTCTCGCCATCCTCGACGGCGGCCAAAAGCGCGCGCATGTCCCACGATTTTCCGCCACCTGAAGAGGGCAACGCGGATGACGGCGAAGACTGCTTCTTCGGACGTTGCGTGAGACGGCGCGCCATGCCGATCAAGCCATCCGCATCACCGGCGGGCGGTTGCGCGGGGGTAGCCGCCGGCAAAGAGAGGCCATTCGCGCGCGCGGTGCGGGCATGGATGGTGGAGAGCGTGCGGGCGGAGAGATCGAGAATCTCGTCCGTCTCCGTCTTGACCATGTGGCGGATGCGCTGCGCTTCCTGCTGCGCCACGCCGGGCAAGGTGAGCAAGTGCTTCTCCACGTCGGCCACGGTGGAGGAGAGTGTGGCACGAATCTCTTTGGCGCCGGCGGCGAGTTCGCCCGCCGTGCGCAGCAGGCGTTCGCATTCCGCCATCGCTTCCCCGACCAGCGCCTTCGCGTTCGACTTGGCTTCCGACGCCGTCTCGCCGATCAGCGTCTGCGCCCCCGCGCCTGCATCGTGCAGCGAACCCACGAGACGCGTGAGCGAGGTGGTGGCGCTTTCGGAAATATCGCGCATGCGTTCGGCTTCGCGCCCAAAGCTCGCGGTCAGTTGCGTGGCGCGCGCGGCGGCGTTGGCCATCAACAGTTCGAGCTGGCGGTCGGTTTCGTCCGCCAAGGTCTCGAACTTTCCGGCTTGCGAGGCCAGCGCATTGATCGCCTGCTCCATCGCGGCGCGTTCGGCGCCCAGCGCGCCTTCGAAGGCGGTGCTTTCGTCTTTCAGTTTCTGCAACAGGTCGCCCAACGCGGCGCGGTGACGTTCGTGACGGCCGAGCAGGAATTCGGCGCGCGCCATGGCGGCGTCCGACACCGTTTCGATGCGCTTGGCCTGGCGGTCCAGTTCCAGCGCGATGGCGTGCGGTGCTTCGGCGGCGGCTTCTGCCGACGAACGGAAGCTGGCCGATTGTGTGTCGAGCGAGATGCCGGCGGAGCGCAGCGTGTTCTCCGCCGTCTCGATGGTGGCGCGCAATTGCGCCACGCGGCCGGCCACGGTTTCGCCGGCGCGCGAAGCGACATCGGAGAGCGAGTTCGCGGTGTTGTCGATGCGCTCGCGTTCCTGCGCCAGCCGCGAGGTCACCGCATCGGCGCGCACTTCGGCGCGGGCGCCGGCTTCGTCGAGCGCAGCGATATTATTCTCGAGAACGCTTTCCAGCGCGCGTAGCCGCGTGAAAGCGCCGTCCAGTCCGGCGTTCAGCGCATCGAGCTCACGGCGTACGGCGCGGCCGAGACGTGCCGAGGTGCGCGAGGCGGTTTCGTCTGCGGAGAACAATTTGTCCGTCAGCTCGGCCAAGGATTGCGTCGCCGCGCTCAATTCCGAACCGCGCGAGAATGCCCAGGCCGCCACCACCATCAGCATCGGCGGCACGAACAGCGCGAAAGCGAGCAATGCGATCTGTTGCACGTCCAAACCGGCCACGCCATGCGGGCCGAGATAGCCCCACAGATACGCAGCGGCGGCGCCCATCCAGAACGCGCCGAGCGTCACGGCGAAGACCATGGGGCCGAGGCCCTGGCGGGCGGCGCGCGTCGGTTTCTCCGCCCGCGCCTCTTCGGCGAAGTTCTCGGCGGTGGGCAAAAGAACGGGCTGGTTGCGCTCCGGGGCGGTCGCCACGAGGGAATCCTTACTGCTAACGCGGAACTGACTTTAACCAACCAAGCCCTTGTCCGCGAGTGCTTCCGTTGTGGATGGATTGGATCCAAAATGGAATTGGACCTAGACACGCGAGGGTTGCCCCATGGAAACCAACCAGCCCAGCCGCACCGCCCAGGGCGCCGCTCTCCACCGCGCCGCCCATCAGTTGCTGGACTCGCCGCCGGTCTTCACCGATCCGCTGGCGCTTCGGATCGTAGGCGACGAGGCGGCGGACCAGCTCCGCCAGAACCAGGATCATCAGTCGCTGGTGCAGTCCACGCCGCTCAGGCTCTTCATCGCCACCCGCAGCCGCTTCACCGAGGACAGTTTCGCCGAAGCTTACGCAGCGGGCGTGCGGCAATATGTGGTGCTGGGCGCTGGCCTCGACACCTTCGCCTATGAGCGGGCGCAACGCTTCCCCGATCTGGCGATCTTCGAGATCGATCATCCCGACACCCAGGGCTGGAAGCGCGCGCGGCTGAAAGAGGTCGCCATCGCCATTCCGCAATCGGTGACCTATGCGCCGGTCGATTTCGAGCGCGAGACCCTGGCGGACGGCCTTGCCCGCGCTGGCTTCGATGCAGAGAAGCCCGCCTTCTTCGCCTGGCTGGGCGTGACGCCCTATCTGACGCGCGAGGCGATCCGTGGGACGCTCAGCGTCATCGCCGCGCTCAAGCCGGGCAGCGGCGTGGTGTTCGATTATGCCGAGAAACCCGCGGATGGCGCCCACACCACCCTGTTCAACGCCATGGCTGAGCGCGTCGCGGCGCTGGGCGAGCCGTTCAAAAGCCTGCTCGACCCGGAAGAATTGGCGGCCATGCTGCGCGAATTGCACTTCTCCCGCATCGAGGACTTCAACGGCGCGATGCTGAACGCGCGCTATTTCAAAGGCCGCCCGGACGGCGCGAAGCTCGCGGGACGTGCGCACATGATGCGCGCTATCGTCTGATCTGTATCAAAACGGGGCGCGGTGCTTAACCCGATCTGAGTTCCCATCCGGCATGCTGGCGCGCTTGCAGGAGACGCACATGGCCCGCCCCGTCGATATGGCGCATCTGTCCCGTTACACGGGCGGCGATTCGGCGCTCAATGCCGAAGTGTTGAGCCTGTTCGACGGCCAGGTGAACGAGCTGGTGGCGCGCCTGAACGCCATCCTGGACGCCCGCGACCAGAAGAGCTGGAAAGAGATCACCCATACCTTGAAGGGCGCGGCACGGGGCATCGGCGCCTTCGGCTTCGCGGACGCGGCCGCCAGCTGCGAACCCTTCGACCTCGCCAGCCAATCCCCCGAAGCCGGCCGCGCCCTGGCCGACTTGCGCAGCAATGCCGAGGCCGTCCAGGTCTTCATCCGCGCCTATCTGGGCCGATAATCCCGCATATCGCTATTTTGCCTTTCGCCATTGAATGGCATTGTGGCTTGAGCCATTTCTACATATAAGGACGGCCCTTCCGCCGTACCTACAGAAGCAGCATGTGAATTATGACCCAGACCGTGGAAACCGATGTCGCGATCGTGGGCGCGGGGCCGATCGGGCTCTTCGCCGTGTTCGAGCTGGGGCTGCTCGACCTCAAGGCCCATCTGGTCGATATCCTCGACCGGCCGGGCGGGCAGCTGACCGAGCTCTATCCCGAGAAGCCGATCTACGACATCCCGGGCCTGCCCATCGTCACCGGCCAGGAGCTAGCAGACCGGCTGCTGGAGCAGATCAAGCCGTTCAGCCCCGCCTTCCATCTCTCCCAGCAGGCGAGCGCGCTGGAGAAGCTGCCCGATGGCCGCTGGAAGCTCGTCACCGATGGCGAGACCGAGATCATCGCCCCTGTCGTGGTGATCGCAGCAGGCGGCGGCAGCTTCGTGCCCAAGCGCCCGCCGATTCCCGGCATCGACGCTTATGAAGGCAAATCCGTCCACTACGCCGTGCGCAAGATGGAGCAGTTCCGCGACAAGCATGTGCTGATCGCCGGCGGCGGCGACTCCGCGCTCGACTGGACGCTGAACCTCGCGCCCATCGCCAGGTCGCTGACGCTCGTCCACCACCGCGACGGCTTCCGCGCGGCGCAGCACAGCGTCAACCAAATGCGTGCGCTGGTCGATGAGGGCAAAGTGAAATTCCACGTCGCCAGCGTGAAAGCATTGCATGGCGAAGGCGGCGCGCTGGAAGCGGTGACCTTGGCCGGCGCGGAAAAGAACGAGTGGCGCCACGAGACCAACGCGTTCCTTCCCTTCTTCGGCCTGACCATCAAGCTCGGCCCCATCGCGGAGTTCGGGCTGAACCTGCATGAGAACCTGATTCCGGTGGACACCGCGAAGTTCGAGAGCAGCACATCGGGCATCTTCGCCATCGGCGACATCAACACCTATCCCGGCAAGCTGAAGCTCATCCTCTCCGGCTTCCACGAAGCGGCGCTGATGGCGCAAGCGGCCTTCCACATTTGCCGCCCGAATGAGAAGCTGCGCTTCCAGTACACGACGTCGTCCTCCAACCTGCAGAAGAAACTGGGCGTGGCATGAAGGTAGTTTTTTCATGAAGATTAGGGCGACCGACCGCAAGGGCGCGGAACATACTCTCGAGGGCCGCGACGGCTGGAGCGTGATGGAGATCCTGCGCGACGCGGGCCTTCCCATCGCGGCCGAATGCGGCGGCGCCTGCGCCTGCGCCACCTGCCATGTCTATGTCGATGAAGACTGGTTCGCGAAATTGCCGGAACGCTCCGACGCGGAGATCGACATGCTCGACATGGCGCTGGCCGTCGAACCCAATTCGCGCCTGTCCTGCCAGATCACGTGTTCCGATGAACTGGACGGAATCAAAGTGACGATAGCACCAGAGTAACCACCCTCCCCTTGAGGGAGGGTCGACAAAATCCGAAGGATTTTTCGGGGAGGGGGAGAGCCACGGCACCAAAGTGCCCCCCTCCCCGAAATTTGCTTCGCTTCGCTCACGCAAGTTATCGGCCCTCCCTCAAGGGGAGGGCGGTTATACAAAAGAAAACGGCGCGGACGTTTCCGTCCGCGCCGCCCAAAACCCAATTTCTTTTTTTCAGCCCTTGAACAGCGAGAGCACGATCTGCGGCGCGGAATTCGCGATCGACAGGGCCTGCACGCCAAGCTGCTGCTTGACCTGCAAGGACTGCAACATCGCGCTTTCCGTCGACATGTCCGCGTCCACGAGATTGCCGATGCCGGTGGTCAGCGTATCGGACAAATTCGAGACGAAGGTCGACTGGATCGAGAACTTCTTCTCGCCCGAAGACAAGCGGGCGAGCGCGCTGTTCACGTTGGTCAACGAAGCTTCGACGGTGGAGATCATCGTGGAAGCCTTGGCCTGGGTCGAGATCGTGCCGTTGGACGCCACCGTGGTGATGGAGCCGCCAAGCGACATGTTTTCGGCCGACACGGTGATCTTGCGCGTGCCGTCGGATGAGGCGAGCGCGGTGATCTGCGTGGTCGAGCCGTCGACCAGGTTGAAGCCGTTGAACACGGCATTGTTGATGATGGAGGTGATCTGGTCGCGGAGTGCGGTGAAGTCCTCGTTGAGCGCCTGGCGGCTGGCCGTATCAAGCGACTGGTCGGAGGCCGACAGGGCCTTCTGCTTCATCTCGATCAGCAGATCCGAGATCGACTGGCCGGCGGAAAGCGCCGTGTCGACCGAGGAGATGCCGCGATTGAGGCTGTCCGTGACCGACTGATAGCCCGCGACGTCACCGCGCATGTTTTGCGCGATGGCGAATGTCGCGCCGTCATCCTTGGCGGACGCAACCTTCAAACCCGAGTTGATGGCGTTCTGCGTGGTCTGAAGCTGGGCATTGGTCTGGTCGAGGTACTGCAGCGCCGTCATGGCGCCGGTATTGGTGTTGACTGTCAGCATTCTAGTTCTCCGTCCCGTTCTGGTGAGAGGGCGGCCTTCTGCCCGCCTTGGAGGCACACTGCCTCGCGCCCACAAGCGCAATCCGTATGCCAGCGTACAGAAGGCGATAGAGGCCGTTTTGCTTGCTTTTCCAGACGCCCATGACGCGGCGGAACGCGGGCAAGTTTTGCCGGGCGGCAATTTTCACATAGACAGCAAGCACCTTTTGAACGCTGCTAAAAAAAACCAAAAAATCGTCATGGCCGGGCTTGTCCCGGCCACCCATACCCGCGGTGGGAAAAGTAAGAGCGCCAACCGTCATCGTCTTTTTCTGCGAAGACCGTGTTTATGGATGGCCGGGACAAGCCCGGCCATGACGGTTAGGGGGATCGGGGGAGAAGGATGAGGAAGAGAGAAAAATTCGTCAGACTCTCGCTCACTCCTCCTGCTCGCCAAACTCTGCGACATCTCTACGACAACCGCGCGATTGGGTGGGCGATGCGCGCGTGCAAACTCCTCATCATTCGGGGGAAAATTCATGAGCGTTGCGCATGTCTATACGGTGGCGTTCCAGGGCATAGAGGCGCGCGAGGTGGATGTGCAGGTTCATCTCGCCAATTCCGCGAATAACGGCTTCACCATCGTGGGTCTCGCCGACAAGGCGGTGGCGGAGAGCCGCGAGCGGGTGCGATCCGCGCTGTCGGCCATCGGGCTCGCGCTGCCCTTCAAGCAGGTCATCGTCAATCTCTCGCCGGCCGACCTGCCCAAGGAAGGCAGCCATTACGATCTGCCCATCGCGCTGGGACTGCTCTCCGTGATGGGCGTGCTGCCGGCGAGCGAGATGGCGGGCTATGTGGCGCTGGGGGAATTGTCGCTGGATGCGCAGCTCATCGCCGTGGCGGGCGTGCTGCCCGCGGCCATCGCCGCGTCGGAGCAATCGCGCGGGCTGATTTGCCCCGCCGTCTGCGGCGCGGAGGCCGCCTGGGCCGGTGGCGTGGAGATTCTGGCCGCGCCGTCGCTGATGGCGCTGATCAATCACATTAAGGGCGCGCAGGTGTTGTCGCCGCCATCGGCGAAGATCGCCGAGGAGAAAGGCACGCTGCCCGACCTGAAAGACGTGAAGGGCCAGGAGACGGCCAAGCGCGCGCTCGAGATCGCGGCGGCCGGCGGGCACAACATGCTGATGATCGGTCCGCCCGGCTCGGGCAAATCGATGTTGGCCGCGAGACTCCCGGGACTTCTCCCGCCGCTCGACGCGCGCGAAGCCTTGGAGATTTCCATGGTGCAAAGCCTGGCGGGCGAATTGCGCGACGGCGCGATCTCGCGCAGGCGCCCGTTCCGCAATCCGCATCACTCCGCGTCCATGGCATCGCTCGTCGGCGGCGGCTTGCGCGTGCGGCCTGGCGAAGTGAGCCTCGCCCATCTGGGTGTGCTGTTCCTCGACGAGCTGCCGGAATTCCAGCGGCCGGTGCTGGACTCGCTGCGACAGCCCATCGAGACCGGCGAGGCCGTCGTCGCGCGCGCCAATGCGCATGTGCGCTTCCCGGCGCGTTTCCAGCTCGTAGCCGCGATGAACCCCTGCCGATGCGGCTATGCCAGTGAACCGCAGCGCGCCTGCGGCCGCGCACCCAAATGCTCCGGCGATTATCAGGCGAAGATATCCGGCCCCCTCAGCGACCGGATGGACATCCATGTCGAGGTGCCGTGCGTCTCCGCGCAGGACCTTTCGCTACCGCCGCCATCCGAGGGCAGTGCGGCGGTGGCGGCTCGGGTGGCGCAGGCGCGCGCGATACAGCGCAAACGTTATGAGGGCCTTGCCATCCGCACCAATGCGGAAGCCGAGGGCGACGTGCTGGACGGGAGTTCGACGCCCGACGCGGCCGGAAGCAGATTGCTGGGCGAGGCGGCGGAGAGCATGCATCTCACGGCACGGGGCTTTCACCGCGTGATGCGGGTGGCGCGCACCATCGCCGATCTCGCGGGCGCCGAGACCGTGGCCCGCGCGCATATCGCGGAGGCCTTGTCCTACCGGCGCAGACTTTAACCAGCTTTAACAAATGGAACTTTGAACACGCGCCAGCCGTTGTTGCCCCGGCACAGAGGGAAAACACATGCGCGGCACGGCATTATTGGGCGTTGTCCTCCTCATCCTGGGGATCGCGGGCCTGGCCTTCGACCATTTCAGTTACACCGAGACCAAGCCGGTTCTGAAGGCGGGCCCGCTTCAAGTGGATTCGCATGAAGAGCATCACATCAACATCCCGCTCTACGGCAGCATCGCGCTCATCGTGGTGGGCGGCGCGCTGGTGCTGGCCGGACGGAGACCGGCGTGAGCGACACGCCGCGCACCGAGAGCCTTTCCTATTTCGCGCGTTCCGCGAATGCCGTGGCCTATGCGACCGGCCGGCCGGCGGCTTTCATCTTCTGCTGCATCACGGTCCTCGTCTGGGCGGCGACGGGGCCCATCTTCCACTATTCCGACACTTGGCAGCTCGTCATCAACACCGGCACGACCATCGTTACTTTCCTGATGGTCTTCCTGATCCAGAACACCCAGAACCGCGACGGCGCGGCGCTGCAAGCCAAGCTCGACGAATTGATCCGCGTGACGCAGGCCGCCCGCAACGATCTGGTGGCGGCGGAAACATTGCCGGAGAAGCGGCTGCAGGAAATCCGAGCCGAGGGCGCCGCCGACCTCGCACGCGCCGCCGAAGAGAACCCGCCGTCCTGAGTGCGCCAATCCTTGCTCTGTGCTAGACTCCCCTCAACGAGGATTTGGGGGACATCATGCTATCGCGATCGATCTTTGGCGCGGCCTTGCTCGCGCTTGCGGCCACGCCGGTTCTGGCCGGTTCTCTCGGCGTGTGGGATTTGCCGACGCAGAGCTTCGGCAAACCGACGGAGCATTTCGTCAAGCCCCTCACCATCACGGAGCAGACGATCTATATGCGCCCCGGCACAGGCGTTGCTGACCTGAAGGCCGCACTCGCGACGGCGCAGCAAACCGGCACGCATCTGGTGCTCGACATCGCGCCGCTGCCCAAGGCGGCGATGCAGCGCGGCAGCAACGTCTTCTCGCTTCCCCTGTGGAAGGCGGCGATGAATTACTGGTGCCAGATGTCGACCAGCGGCAGGCCGCAATGTTTCGACTTCTCGCCTTACATCAAGAACGGAACGCTGCTGGCGCTATGGGTGCGTGAGACGCCGACCAACGCCACCGATCCAGGCCTGCGCGACCGCAGCAAGCCCAGCCTCGCCGACATCCAGCAGATGGCGGCCTACACCAAGCAGCTCTTTCCCGGCGTGAAGGTAGCGGTGGACATGGTGCTGCCCTGCTATCTCACCACTGCGGGATCGCGCGCCAATATCGACATCGTGATGTTCGAGATCTCCACCCGCGACGCGCTCACCAACGTCACGGGCTGCAACGGCACGACCTACGCCACCGGCTATCAGTTCGTCACCGCGCAGACGGGCATGATGCGCGCGGCGGGGCTGCAATACACGCTGGGCATGCCTGTGGAGTTCGGTGGTAGCAAGCCCGCGCACGCCTCGCTCGCTTCGTTCAAATATTACGCGGAGCTGGCGGCGCAGGATCCGAACGCGCTGGGCTTCCTGCCGTGGCTCTATGCCGATCCGAACCAGACCACCGTTTCCAACGGCGTGGGCAATTGGCCCAATTTCTGGAACGAGCAGGCCAATCCCGGCGTGACCGCCGCGGTGCAGGAAGTGCAGACCTGTTTCAGCGGCGGCGCCTGCCCTTCAGCCCCGAAATCGTGACTCATTTCCGGCGGCGTGGTATCCAGTGGGTACCATGTCACTTGGGGATGTCATGAAGCTTTTCCGTCTCGCCGGCGCCGCCTTGGCCGCTGGTTTCGTCGCGCTCACAACGCTCCCTGCGATCTCGGCCCCCGCCAATTCTTCAAGTGACAAACCGGTGACGGTGTTTGCCGCCGCCTCGCTCACCGATGCGTTGACGGAAATCGGCAAGGCCTATGAGGCCAAGACCGGCAAGCATGTCGTGTTCTCCTTCGCCGCCTCGAGCGCGCTGGCGCACCAGATCGAATCTTCCGCCGGTGCGGACATGTTCGTCTCCGCCGACACCGACTGGATGAATTATCTCGACACCAAGAGCCTGATGAACCACGCCAGCATCCACGCTCTTCTGGGCAACCATCTGGTGCTGATCGCGCCGGCAGGCTCTCACGCCACTATCGTCATCGCGCCGCATTTCGATCTGGCAGGCGCGCTCGGCGGCGGACGGCTCGCCGTCGCCGATCCGGCGTCGGTCCCGGCCGGGAAATATGGCAAGCAGGCACTGACGACCTTGGGCGTGTGGGATTCCGTTTCCGGCCATCTGGCGCAAGCGGAGAATGTGCGCGCGGCGCTGGCCTATGTGGCGCGCGGCGAGACGCCGCTCGGCATCGTCTACACCACCGACGCGCTGGCCGAACACCGCGTGCGCATCGTCGCCGGTTTCCCGGACAGCACGCACACGCCCATCGTCTATCCCGCCGGTCTCACGAAAGACGCAAAGCCCGGCACGGCGGACTTCCTGCACTTCCTCTCCAGCGATACCGCGACCGCCATCTTCCTGAAAGACGGCTTCGAGGTGATCGCGCGCCACTAGGCCCTGGCGGTTCGCCCCAGCCACCACGAGATAGCGAGGCCCGCGACGAAAGCGGCGACGATCTCGATGAAGATTTGCGCCAGGGTGTAGTTGAGCGGGAAGCTGTACCAGTTCCAATAGGACACGTTGGTGACGATGCCCCCAGCCACGCCGACAAGCGTCACCGCGCCCAATCGCCCGAAGAAGGACAGCCCCACCATCATCGCCACCAGCCAGGCCGCGATGGTGGACTCGGCGAACTGCTTGACGAACTCCACCGCCAGCATCGGCCCCATCTTCATGGGATCGCTGCCCCTGCCGGGCGGCGAGTAGATCAGGATGCCGGAACCCTCCGTCTTCATCAGGGCGGAGGTCTTCTGCATCATCTGCGGGTCTTTCGGATCGACCCAGGGAAAGATGAACAGGCCCTGCTCGCTGCCGATGGAAGACTGCATCGCCTGGACGACGGGTGCTTCGTTGGGGATCGGGCTGAAGCCGATGGTGGCGAGCGGCGTCACCATATGGGCGACGAAGCTCCACAGAAACATGGCGATGGCGCCCAACAAGCCTGCGATCACTATGCGCATCGAATCCCCCGTTGCGTAAGAACAGGTGATGTATATCGCGCCTATTCGGCTGCCGACAATTGTGCGCTGCGGTAGTTTTCCCAATTGGCCTTGATGGTCTGCGACGTTTCGCGGCTACCATCGGGCGACCAGCCAGGTGGCCCCAGCAGATAACCAGCCACCTCGCGCGGGCTGCGCGCCGATCTCAGGTCCCGCGCCATGCCGACCCATTCATGCGTGGCGATGCGCAACGGGTTGAAGGTCGCCAGATTCTTCACGATGCCGTAGCGCGGCGGATCGCTCGCTTCCTCCGCCACGAAGGTGCCGAACAGCCGGTCCCACAGGATGAAGACGCCCGCGTAATTGGTGTCGAGATAGCGGGCATTGGTGGCGTGATGCGCGCGGTGATGCGAGGGCGTGTTGAACACGGCCTCGAACCAGGCGGGGCATTTGCCGATGGTCTCGGTATGAATCCAGAACTGGTAAAGCAGGTTCAGCCCATGCACGAAGGCCAGCATCGGCAGCGGAAAGCCCATCAGGAACAGCGGCACCCGCGCCAGCGCGCCGGGCGTGAAGAGGCCCGTCACCGGCTGGCGCAACGCCGTCGACAGATTGTAGTGCTGGCTCGAATGGTGCTGCACATGATCGGCCCACAGCCAGCGGATACGATGGCTGGCGCGGTGCCACCAGTAATAGGACAGATCGTCCAGCACGAAACAGGCGAACAGCGCGGGCCATGTGTACCCGATATTCGCGATGGCATAGCGCGAGGCGATCACGCCTGTGCCGATGAAGACGAGGCCATAGACCGCGCCCATCACCACGCTGAGGAATCCCATGGTGAGGCTCGCCGCCGTGTCGCGCGCCTCGAAATGGCCGCGCGTGGTGACATAGGCGAAGAGCATCTCCACCACGACGAGGAAGATGAAAGCCGGTGTCGCAAGCTGGACGGGATCGAAGAAATGCATGCTAGCCGCCCACCCGCTTCAGCCGCACTTCCCAATCACCCGCTTCCACCTCGCTCGCGAAAGCGAGACGCGCGCACGGAAAGGTGAAGTCGGCAAAGCGCAGATCGAGCCGCGAACCGTTGCGGACGAGACGGCGGACGCTGCCATGCGAAAGCTTGCGCGCCACGGGATAGGCGCCGCCCGCGCGCACCAGATAGAGCCCGCCATCCGCGCGGTCCTCGATCAGCGCGGCACCACCCGCCACCACGCCATCACCGGCGCGAAAGCCTGGATGGTCGAGCGCCAGCCGCCGTTCCAGCGCCGCAAGATCGAGCGCGCTGGTACGGCGGCCGAACAGGAGCACGTTCAGCCCCACCAGCACCGCAATGCCCGCGACCGAGCCTATGAAGTAAAAAAGGTTCATTCCGTTCCTCGCCCCCACCCGAAACGCTTCGCGTTTCGACCTCCCCGCAGGGGGGAGGTTGGAAGAGCGTGCGGTTATGCCGTAATCATGGTTCGGGGAAAAGACGGGGGCATGCCATGCGGGCATCCATAAGGCTGTTGCTGCTGGTGCCGTATCTGGCGCTGCTGTGGGTGCCTTACTACAACCGTGCGCTGCCGGATTTTGCAGGGCTACCCTTCTTCTACTGGTTCCAGCTCATCTGGATTCCCTTGGGCGCTTTGCTGCTGCTGCCGGTCTATTGGGCCGAGAAAGGCGGCAAGCCATGATCGCGCCCGATATCACCGCCATCGTGATCTTCACCGCGCTGTTCGGCCTCGTCACCGTGCTCGGCTTCGCAGCCTCGCGCTGGCGCAAGGGCGATCTCACGCAGCTCCACGAATGGGGATTGGGCGGACGGCGCTTCGGAAGCTGGGTGGTGTGGTTCCTGCTGGGCGGCGATCTCTACACCGCCTACACCTTCGTGGCGGTGCCCGCCTTGATGATGGGCGCGGGCGCGGCCGGATTCTTCGCCGTGCCCTACACGGTCTTCGTCTACCCCATCATGTTCGCCGTTTTCCCGCGATTGTGGGCGGTGAGCCACGCCAAGGGCTATGTGACGGCGGCGGATTTCGTGCGCGGACGGTTCGGCAGCCGGACATTGGCGCTCGCAATCGCGCTGACCGGCATCGTGGCGACCATGCCCTATATCGCGCTGCAGCTTGTCGGCATCCAGGTGGTGCTGGCGGGTCTGGGCATCCAGGGCGAATGGCCGCTCGTCATCGCCTTCGTGGTGCTGGCGCTCTACACCTATTCCAGCGGATTGCGCGCGCCGGCCATGATCGCGATGGTGAAGGACGCGCTGATCTACATCACGGTGATCGCGGCCGTCGTCATCATTCCGGGAGAACTCGGCGGCTTCGGCAAGATCTTCGCCAGCGCCGGGAAGACGCTGCTGCTGGCGCCCGCGACAGCCACCAATCTCGGCCCACAATCGGCCTACATCACGCTCGCCATCGGTTCAGCGCTTGCGCTGCTTCTGTATCCGCACGCCATCACGGGACTGCTCTCGTCCTCGACCAAGGTTGCCATCAAGCGCAACGCGGTGGCGCTGCCCGCTTATTCGCTGGCGCTGGGCTTCATCGCGCTGCTGGGACTGATGGCGCTGGCGGCGGGCGTGAAAACCAATCCGGCTTACGCGGCGGATTTCAAACTCTATGGCGCCAATTTCGCGGTGCCGGCGCTGTTCCTGTCGTCCTTCCCGAAGTGGTTCGTGGGCGTGGCCTTCGCCGCCATCGCCATCGGCGCGCTGGTGCCGGCGGCGATCATGTCCATCGCCTGCGCCAATCTCTTCACCCGCAACATCTGGCGCGAATATGTCGAGCCCAACTGCGCCCCGGCCCGCGAAAGCCAGATCGCGAAAATCGTGTCGCTGGTGGTGAAGCTGGGCGCGCTCGCCTTCATTCTCGAACTGCACGATCAAGCGATCCAGCTGCAACTGCTGGGCGGCATCATCATCATCCAGACGCTGCCCGCCGTCGTCTTCGGCCTTTACACACGCTGGCTGCATCCACGCGCGCTCCTGATCGGCTGGGCTTTCGGAATCGCCGGCGGCACCTACATGGCCTGGACGACCGGTTTCGCGAAGTCGGTCTACGCGCTGCATATCCTGGGCGTGACGGTGCCCTGCTACGCCGCGTTCTCCTCGCTGATCTTGAACATCGCGATCAGCGTGGCGCTGAGTCTCGCCTTCAACGGCTTCGGCCGCGGCACGGACGAGACAACGGTGACGGATTACGCGTGATCAGCCAAACCGGCCAGTGATGTATTCCTCGGTGCGCTTGTTCTTGGGCGCGGTGAAGACCTGTTCGGTCTGGCCGTATTCGATGAGCTCGCCCAGGAACATGAAGGCCGTGAAATCGGAGGTGCGCGAGGCCTGCTGCATGTTGTGGGTGACGATGGCGATCGTGTAGTCCTGCGTCAGCTCGTCGATCAGCTCTTCGATCTTGGCGGTGGAGATCGGATCGAGCGCCGAGCAGGGCTCGTCGAGCAGGATCACTTCCGGCTTCGTCGCCACGGTGCGCGCGATGCATAGGCGCTGCTGCTGGCCGCCGGAAAGACTCAAGCCCGAATCCTTGAGCTTATCCTTCACCTCGCCCCACAACGCGGCGCGCGACAGCGCGTGCTCGACGCGGCCGTCGAGTTCGGAGCGGCTCATGCGCTCATAGAGCTTAATGCCGAAGGCGATGTTGTCGTAGATCGTCATCGGAAACGGCGTGGGCTTCTGGAACACCATGCCGATGCGCGCGCGCAGCAGGTTCAGGTCCTGGCCCGGGCTCAGGATGTTGTGCCCGTCGAGCAGCACTTCGCCCTTGGCGAACTGGTTGGGATAAAGATCGTAGATGCGGTTCAACACGCGCAGAAGCGTGGACTTGCCGCAGCCGGACGGGCCGATGAAGGCCGTGACCTTGCGGTCGTAAAGCGGCAGCGAGATGTCCTTCAGCGCGCGGTTCTTGCCGTAGAAGAAGTTCAGGTTGCGGATGTCGATGCGCGGCTTTTCGTTCGCTGCGATGTCACTCATGATCAACTCCGGCGCTTTTCGAGGACGCGCGCAATAACGCTGAGGGTGAGAACCGTTCCGGTGATGAGCAGCGCGCCCGCCCAGGCGAGGCTGTGCATGTAGTCATCCGGCTCGTTGAAGAATTTGTAGATCACCAGCGGCAGGTTGCCGATCGGCTCGAACAGGTCGAACGAAGTCGTCTGGTTGCCGAAGGCGGTGAAGATGAGGGGCGCGGTCTCGCCCGAGATGCGGGCCAGCGCCAGGAGCACGCCGGTGACGATGCCGGCGCGCGCCGCCCGCCAGGTGACCGCCCGGATCGAGATGGCGCGCGGCGCACCGATGGAGGCGGCGGCTTCGCGCAAGGTGTTGGGCACCAGGAGCAGCATGTTCTCCGTCGTGCGCACCACGACGGGCACCACGATGATGGCGAGCGCCGCGGAGCCTGCGAGCGTCGAGTAGTGCTGCATGCGCGCGACCACGATCACATAGATGAAGAGGCCGATCAGGATGGAGGGCGTGCTGAGCAGGATGTCGTTGGCGAAGCGCACGATGTCGGCGAGGCGCGTGTGGCGGCCGTACTCAGCGAGATAGGTGCCGGCCAGGATGCCGATGGGCGTGCCGACGACGATGGCGATGCCGTTCAGGATCAGGCTGCCCCAGATGGCGTTGGCGAGGCCGCCTTTGGAGCCGGCGGCCGGCTGGTCCATCGTGAAGAGCGTGGGCGAGAGGCTGTGGAAGCCGTTCATCAGCAGCGCATACAGGATGAGCCCCAGCGCGATGATGCCGACGATGGCGGCCGAGATCGACAGCAGCAGGAACATCCTGTTGACGACGCGGCGGCGGATGTAGATGGCGCGGTTCATGCGGACCTCCCGCCAGCACGGCGCTCGAAGCGGCGCAGCATCCATTGCGCGAGCGCCAGCACCGTGAAGGTCAATCCCATCAGGATCAGGCCGCACAGGATGATGGAGGAGACGTATTTGTCGCCCAGCGCCTCGGCGAATTCATTGGCGATGGTGGCCGAGATGGTGGTGGCCGGCGCGAACAGCGATTCCTGGATGTGATGCGAATTGCCCACCACGAAGGTGACGGCCATGGTCTCGCCCAACGCGCGGCCGAGCGCCAGCATGGCGCCGCCGACGACGCCCGCTTGCGAGTAGGGCAGCACGATGCGCCACATCACTTCCCAGGTGGTGCAGCCGGTGCCGTACGCGGCTTCCTTCAGCATGGGCGGCACGGTCTCGAAGACGTCGCGCGTCACCGATGCGATGAAGGGCAGGATCATGATCGCGAGCACGAGCGCCGCGGTGAACAACCCGATGCCGAAGGGCGGACCCTGGAAGAGGTCCTGCAGCACCGGCACATTGGCGAAGAAGTCGATCAGCTTCTGCTGCAGATGGTCCTGGAACCACGGTGCGAAGATGAAGGCGCCCCAGATGCCGTAGATGATGGAAGGAATACCGGCGAGCAGTTCGATGGCGATGCCGACCGGGCGGCGCAGATGGCGCGGGCAGATCTCAGTAAGAAAGATCGCGATCCCGATGCCGAGCGGTACCGCGATCACCATGGCGATGGCGGAGGAAACGACCGTGCCGTAGATGGCGGGTAGGGCGCCGAATTTCTCTGTCACCGGGTTCCAGGTGGAACCGGTGATGAAGCCCCATCCATAGGTCATCATGGCGAGCCATGAGCCGGAGATGAGGGTGGCCAGGATGCCGCCGAACACCACGACGATCAGGATCGCGGAGCCCGTCGTGGACCAGCGGAAACGCGAGTCGCTTCGGCCGAAGCGGCGCAGCGCCTTGGCTCTGGACGTGACGGCGGTGCTGCTGGTGTCGGTCAAAGCGATGTCTGCCATGGGAGGCGGGATCCGGTTTTAGACGAATTGGGGGAGCTGTTCAGCCCCCCCAATCCCAAGTCGTGACGGCCCAAGTCATGAGGGCCAAGTCATGACGGCGAAGTGCTTAAGGCACCGCGGCCGCATTGATGTTGGCATGCCAGCTCTTCTTGATCGCATCGACCGTCGAGGCCGGGAGCGGGACGTAATAGAGCTGCTTGGCGAGATCGCCACCATTGGCATAGGCCCAATCGAAGAACTTCAGGACTTCCTTGGTCTTCGCCGGGTCAGCCGGGTTCTTGTAGACGATGATGAAGGTCGCGCCGGCGATCGGCCAGGCAGCGTGACCGGACTGGTTGGTCAGCACGACATAGAAGCCCGGAGCGTGCGCCCAATCGGTGCGTGCGGACGCGGCCTGGAAGGCCTCGGCCGTCGGTTCGGTCGGAACGCCATCCTTGTTGATCATGCGGATGTAGGTGAGCGTGTTCTGCTTGGCATAGGCGAATTCGACATAGCCGAGCGCGCCGACATGCTCCTTCACCGCGTTGGCAACGCCTTCATTGCCCTTGGCGCCGACGCCCGAGGGCCAATCGACGAGGGTCGAAGCGCCAACGGTCTGCGCCCAGGCGGGGCTGACCTTGGAGAGATAGTCGGTGAAGATGAAGTTCGTGCCCGAACCGTCCGAACGATGGACGCCCAGGACCGCGAGGTGCGGCAGAGCGGCGGAGGGGTTCAGCTTCTTGATCGCCGCGTCGTCCCAGAACTTGACGGTGCCGAGGCAGATGGCAGCCAGCGTCGGGCCGTCGAGGACCAACTCGCCGGGCTTGATGCCGGGGACGTTGGCGACGGGGACGACACCACCGATGACGGTGGGGAACTGCGTCAGGCCGGAAGCGTCGAGATCGCCCGGCGACATCGGCTTGTCGGACGCGCCGAAATCAACCGTCTTCGCCTTGATCTGCGAGATGCCGCCGCCCGAACCGATGCCCTGGTAGTTGAGGCCGATGCCGGTCTTGGCCTTATAGGCTTCCGCCCACTTGTTGTAGATCAGTTCCGGGAACGTAGCGCCGGCACCGGACATGGTGGCGGCAGAGGCGGCCGTGATCATCAGGCCAACGGCCGCGCCGCAGGCTGCCGCGATCAGGCGGTGTGCAAAAGGCTTCATGAGAACCTCTCATAAATTGCTGGCCGTGACCGTCCCGAACGTCCGGAAGCGATTGCCCCCCGCCCCCTCGCGACGCCGACCGGGGGCGATAAAGGCGCGGGAGGATCAAAGGTCGATCACAGTTCGATGAAGCTTTTGCGACGGCCGCCAAGGCTTTGTGATAATTTGTCTTTTTAAGCTTTCGTTAAGGATTGTGACACGGCTTTGGCAGCGTTTCGGCGCCTTCCGGGCCGATCTCCTGTCGCCGGGCATTACACTTCCGCAATTTTGGGCGGGAGGCGACCAGAAAAGCGGTCGGGAGCCGGCGGGAGGCCCGCGCGAGAATCGGGCCTACTTGAAGCGGTTCTGGTAGCGCGCGTTCATGTTGGCCACCGGGAAGTGAATGAACACATCCGTCGTGCCGAACTGGCGGTCGATGACCGCGCCATCACCGATGCGCGCGCCCGCGCGGACATAGCCTTTGATCAGCGGCGGCAGCAGGCGCAGCGCTTCTTTCGGATCGATCTGATCCTTGGGCACGCGATTCATGTCGACATAAAGCTGCGGCAGCGCCTTCACATTCAACTGCTCGGGCATGCCGTGGAAATGATGCAGATAAGAGAGCGACAGCTTCAGCGCATCCGGATCGATGCCGGGAAGCGAGGCGCAGCCGAACATCAAGTCTGTCGAGAAGCGTTCGTTGAAGACGGAAAGCCCGCGCCACAAAAGCTGCACGGTGGCGGGCTTGGTGCGATAGGCCTTGAGCACGCAGGAGCGGCCCAATTCCAGCATCTTCGCGCCCTTTTCGATTCCGCTGATCAAGGGCGCGATATCGAATTCGCCCGCCGTGTAGAAACCGCCGGCGCGCGCGGCGTCGACATCGCGCATCATGCGATAGCAGCCGACGACGAGCGGCTGACCATCGTCATCGTGCTTCTCGCGGTCGACCACCAGCATGTGGTCGCAAAAATCGTCGAAGCGATCGAAGTCGCGCTTGTCCTCGCGCATGCGCGGCGAGGGGATGGCGGCCATCTCTTCATAGAAGACGCGGTAGCGCAGGCGCTGCGCGGCCTCGATCTCGGATTCGGTCTCGGCCACGCGCACTTCGAGAGCGCCGCCGCTGGTGAGCACGGGCCACTGGGCAAAACGCCCTTCGGACGGGCCTGGCTCGTGGATATTGACCAACCGATGTTCCTTTGTCTTCACGACGGCGCGGCTGTCCTGTCCAGAATCACCGCGGAGCCTAAAGCCCTACGCCATTTACGTGACAATTCTACCCGAGGCGGCCCCCGGAGGCAAACATGGGGACGGAAAACGCCTTAACCAAGGCCATGAAATGGTTGGCGTTTCCATACCCATTATCGGCCCGTTCATCCGGGATTGGGGCCGGGGGAGCCCTCCCGGCGATAGACCAGATAGAGCAACGCCATGGCCGGCAGCCCGGTCAGGGCGGTGGTGAGGAAGAACGGCACGAAACCCGCCACCTTGTCGGGCAGGCCGGTCAGCCACGGTCCGAACAGCACCCGGTGATGGGCAAACCAGTCGACCAGGAAGCCCGACATGCCGCCCAGGAGCTTGCCCGGCAAAGCGTAGAACGAGCTGAACAAGGCATATTGGGTGGCCGTGAAGGACCGGTTGGTCAGGCTGGACATATAGGCGAGCAGCGCGGTTCCGGCGAAACCCGAGGCGATGTTCTCCACCCCGATGGCGAGGCCGAACATCGCCATGTCATGGCCGCTGGCGGCGAGCAGCGCGTAGAGCAGGTTGCCCGCGATCACGGCACAGAGGCCGAGAACCAGCGAGCGCATGATCCCGAAGCGGAAGACGAAGAAGCCGCCCAGGAGCGCGCCGATGATCGTGACCCACACGCCGATCAGGCCGGACATGGTGCCGATCTCCACCAGCGAGAAGGATTGGCGATACATCGGCCGCGCCATCGTTCCCATGACGAAATCGGGAAGGCGATAGATGCCGATCATCGCCAGGATCAGCACGCCGACCCAGCCGTGATGGCGGAAGAAATCCACGAAGGGCGCGATTACCGCGCCATAGAACCAACCGATGGCCGTGCCGATGCGGCCGCGGAGATTGAGCGTCTGCTCGGCCTTCTGCGCTTCTTCCTCCGCGTCCTGCTCCGGCGGCCTGTGGGCCAGAAGCGTCGCTGCCAATCCGAGGAGGATCAGGCAGCCCAGCACGCTGATGCTCACGCGCCACGACACCAGCTGCGCCAGATAGGGCGCGAGCGCGCCGGTGGCGAGCGCCGTCAGCCGGTAGCCGAGCTGATAGGCGCCCAGCATCGTGCCCTGCTCTTCGGGCGGCGCCACTTCGATGCGCCAGGCATCGACGGAGATATCCTGGCTCGCGCCGGAGAACCCCAGGAGCAGCGCGAAGAGCGCGACGCCCATCAGATCGGTGCGCGGATCGGACAGTGACAATCCGATGAAGGCGATGAGGATGCCGAGCTGCGCCACCAGCATCCAGGACCGCCGCTTGCCGAGCAGCCGGTGCAGAACCGGCAGCCGAACCTGATCCAGCAAAGGCGCCCAGACGAATTTGAACGAGTAAGGCAGTAGCGTGTAGGCGAACAGCCCGATATCGGTCATCGAGACTTTGGAATCGGTCAGCCACAGCCCGAGCGTGTTGGCGATGGTGAGAAGCGGCAGCCCGCAGGAGGCGCCCAGCACCAGCATGGTCGCTGTGCGCGGCTGCAGATAGGAGCGGATCGCCGCAAGCGTGCGATTGCCCGCCGGCCCTTCGGGAGGAGGCACGACAGAGGTGTCGCTCATGCCGCGTGGGCGGAATGCGAGACGGCGGCGAAGATTTTTGCGAGCATGGAATCGAGTTGGGCGGGATCGATCGGCTTGGGCAGGAAACCATCCATGCCGGCCTCCTGGCAAGCCCGCTTGCCGGTTTCGAGCACATCCGCCGTCAGCGCCACGATGGGCGTGCGCTTCTGACCGGCGCGCAATTCCGCGAGGCGGATGCGCTTGGTCGCCTCCACGCCGTCCAGCCCCGGCATGTGGATGTCCGTCAGCATCAGATCGAAGCGATCCTCCGCCATGATGGCGATGGCGGCCTCGCCCGATGTCACTTCCGTGATGCGATGACCGCGGCGGCGCAACAGCTCGCGCGTCAGCATCGCATTGATGGGATTGTCCTCAACCAGCAAAATCTTGAGGCCTTCGACGCGCCCGGTGGTGCGCGCTTCGGCGGCGCGGAGCAGTTCTTCGGCCGGCATGTCGCTGGAGATGTTCGTCATCCCGTCGGCACGGCTTTTCAGCCGCTCGACCATGGAGACCTGGCGCACCGGCTTCACCAGATAGGCCGAGAAGCCCATCTGTTTCAGCTCCAGCAGCCGCCCGCGCGCTTCCGGCACCAAGAGCACCACGGCGCGATGTGCCTCGCCGGGCACGATGGGAAGATCGGGCGCGGCCTCCGTGCCCGCATCGACGAGCACCACGTCGGCCGTGCCGGATTCCGACAGCGAGACGACTTCGCCGCCCGCCGCGCGGATTTGCGCCGTGAGACCTTCGCGCAGCACGACATTGCGCGTCACGATGGCGACCTTGCGCCCGGCCAGACGCTCCGGCTCGTACAACGCCTCGCGCGCCACGAAGGCCGGCATGGTGAACCAGAAGAGGCTGCCGCCGCCGGGCGCCGCATCGATCCCGATATCGCCGCCCATCGCCGCCACGAGACGGCGCGAGATCGCGAGACCCAAGCCCGTGCCGCCGAACTTGCGCGCATGGCTGGAATCGGCCTGAACGAATTCGTCGAAGATGGCCTGGCGCTTTTCCATCGGCACGCCGACGCCGGTGTCACGCACCTCGAAACGCAGGAAGCGCCGCCCGCGTTGCTCGAACAGCGAGACATCGACGCGCACGCCGCCCTTCTCGGTGAACTTCACGGCATTGCCGACGAGATTGGTGAGCACCTGGCGCAAGCGCAGCCCATCGGTGCGCACCGCCGACGGCGTTTCCGGATCGATGACGGCGACGAGCTCGATGCCCTTGGCATGTGCACGCGGGCTCAACAGCTCGACCACACCTTCCACCACGCCGCGCGGTTCGACTTCGTCTTCCTCAAGCGTGACGGTGCCGGATTCGATCTTGGAGAAATCCAGGATGTCTTCGATCAGCGCCAGCAGCGACTCGCCCGATTGCTGGATGGCGCCGGCATAGGTGCGCTGCTCCGGCCCGAGCTTGGTCTCCAGCAGCAACCGCGCCATGCCGAGAACGCCGTTCATCGGCGTGCGGATTTCGTGGCTCATGGTGGCGAGGAAGCCGGATTTGGCGCGGCTGGCCGCTTCCGCCTTGTCTCGCGCATCGGTCAGCGCATCTTCCAACGCCTTGCGCTCGGTGATGTCGCGGCCGACGCTTTGCACTTCGATCAACCGGCCGGCGGTGTCGCGGATCGCATAATCTTCCCAGGCGATCCAGCGCCAGCCATAAGCGGTGCGCAAGTGCTGGTCATAGCGCGCACGCGC
>DASXFU010000026.1:0-1748 GCA_036489435.1 Rhizomicrobium sp.
CTGCTCCACGGCCGAAAGATGCCGCACGATCTCGGCATACACCCAGGGAATCGCTTGAAAGCGTCCCGGCCAGTCGCTGGCATTGTGTGGCCAAGCGATCCACGTCGCCGTGTGCGGTTCCCACTCGGCGGGCATGCGATAGCGTAGAGAGCCCGGCGTTGCGTCCGTCATATGCTGCGGTGCGCTCACTTCTCGTCTGCCCTGGGGTTCAATGCCACGGACTTCAGCGGCGGATCCAGAAATCGCTGTGTGATCGGCGCATACGCGTCGATGCGGCGGTCGCGCAGAAACGGCCAGTTTCGCCGCTGCTCCTCGAGTGCTTTGGGGTCGATCTCGGCGATCAGGATGTCCTCGCGGTCGTGCGGCGCCTTGGCCAGGATGCGGCCGAAGGGATCAGCGATGAACGAACCGCCCCAGAACTCCAGCCCCGGTCCTTCGACGCGATTGCCCCGCACGTCGCCATTCTCCCAACCCACACGGTTCACCGCGCCGACGTACACGCCATTCGCAATCGCATGCGCCCGCTGGATGGTCTGCCAAGCCTCATACTGCGCCGTGCCGTGCTCCTCTTTCTCTGCCGGATGCCAGCCAATCGCCGTTGGATAGAACAGCACATTCGCGCCCTGGAGCGCCGTGATGCGCGCGCCCTCCGGATACCACTGATCCCAGCACACCAGCGTCCCCACCCGTCCGACAGAAGTCTCCTGGGCGCGGAAGCCGAGATCTCCCGGCGTGAAGTAGAACTTCTCGTAGTAGAGCGGATCGTCGGGGATATGCATCTTGCGATACATGCCGGCCAGCGATCCATCGGCCTCAATGGTCACCGCCGTGTTGTGATACAAGCCCGCCGCGCGCCGCTCGAAGAGCGAGGCGATTACCACCACGTGTTCCTCCCGCGCCACTGCGGCCAGCCGTTCGGTACTGGGGCCGGGGATCGGCTCGGCGAGGTCGAAGAGCGCGATGTCTTCGCGCTGGCAGAAATACTGCGCGCGAAAGAGCTCCGGCAGGCAGATGACGCGGGCGCCGGCCCGCGCCGCATCGCGCACACGGTCGGCGGCTTTTTCCAGGTTGGCATCCGGATCTGGCCCGCAGGACATCTGCACCAGGCCGATGCGGTATTTCAAAGCAGTGGGCATGTCGTCTTTGGAACCTCGGTACTTCTAGATGCCGCACGCAAGCGAAGGCGCGAGCCGCCGGGAAACATACCGGGACCCGCGCCTTTGTTCGTCGACCGAGCGGGCTACTCGAAGATCAGAATCGCTGCGGCAATCACGGTCGTCCAGCGGCCGCGTTTGTCGCCGATCGCCGACTGCGTGACATTGGCGGTACGCACGATTTTGTTCGATATGCGGTAGATTTCTTTTTTCTCGTCCCAGCTCTTGTCCGGATCGAAGTCCACGTCCAGCGTGGTGGCCAGCATCTCGGCCGCCAGCTCTTCAGCGTACTCACCGGCCTGCTCCTCGGTCTCACCGAAGCTGTGGTGCTCGCTCAGATAGCCATAGGTGTTTCGGTCCGACGGAATGGCGACGCCAATGCTGGAAGCGACCAGCCGGTGCGGCTCGCGCGTGGAATTCTCGGCCACGACAGCGAAGACCACCTCGCCTGGCGAGAGATATTCCACACCCTCTTTGCGCGGGACAAGCTTGGCATTCGGTGGAAAGATCGATGAGACGCGAACCAGGTTCTGCGCGGCAATTCCGGCATCACGCAGTGCCAGCTCAAATGAAGTCAGGCGCTCTTTATGTCTC
>DASXFU010000031.1:0-3958 GCA_036489435.1 Rhizomicrobium sp.
CCCGAGCCGTTGTCGCCATAGACGGGCTTGGGCATGAAGGTCGCCGTCTTGCCGTAGGCGGCCGCGACCTGGTGCACGACATATTTGTAGACCTGCATCGCGTCGCCGGTCTTGGTCAGCGTCTTGAACTTCATGCCGAGCTCATGCTGCGAGCTCGCCACTTCGTGGTGATGCTTCTCCGGCTCGATGCCGAGTTCGCCCATGATCGCGAGCATCTCGCCGCGCATGTCCTGCAGCGAGTCCACCGGGGGAACGGGGAAGTAGCCGCCCTTGACCGGCGGGCGATGGCCGAGATTGCCGCTCTCATATTCGCGGCCCGTGTTGTAGGGGCCCTCGATGGAGTCGAGATAGTAGAAGCCCTTGTTCATCTCCTGGCCGAAGCGCACGTCGTCGAACACGAAGAATTCCGCTTCCGGCCCGAAGAACACCGTGTCGCCGACACCCGATGAGTCCGCGTATTTCTCGGCCGCCTTGGCGATGGAGCGCGGGCAGCGGCCATAGGACTGGCCGGTGGTGGGCTCGACCACGTCGCAGACGAGCGACATGGTGGTCTGCGCGAAGAAGGGATCGATCAGCGCGGTGGAGCAATCGGGGAGCAACGTCATGTCGCTCTCGTTGATCGCCTTCCAGCCGGCGATGGAGGAACCGTCGAACATTGTGCCTTCGGTCAGCATCTCTTCGTCGACCAGCGAGAGGTCGAACGTCACGTGCTGCCACTTGCCTCGCGGATCGGTGAAGCGAAGGTCGACGAACTTCACTTCCTTGTCCTTGATCATCTTCAATACGGAATGTGCGTCTTTGGTCTCGGCCATGGTCTTTCCCTTCGTGATCCCCAGTGGATGAATTCAGGCGTGTTCTGAGTTAGATAGCGTCCGCGCCGGACTCGCCGGTGCGGATGCGGATTGCGTCGGCGACTTCCAGCACGAAGATCTTGCCGTCGCCGATGCGCCCCGTTCGCGCGGCTTTCTGGATGGCCTCGACGGCCGCCTCCAGCCGCTCGTCCGGCACGACGATCTCGATCTTCACCTTGGGCAGGAAATCCACGACGTATTCGGCGCCGCGATAGAGCTCCGTGTGGCCCTTCTGACGCCCGAAGCCCTTGGCCTCGGTCACCGTGATTCCCTGGATGCCGACCTCTTGGAGGGCCTCTTTGACCTCATCCAGCTTGAAGGGCTTGATGATGGCTTCGATCTTTTTCATGCGAGCAAACTCCCGCGGCCGCGAAACGCAGCCACCCGACCTTGCCTCGATAGCATGGGCCGTGCCACCGCCGCCCAGATTATCCACAAGCTATTTCAGGGGGTTAGAGGGGATGCCTAGGCAGTGGGCGATTCGGGATGCCTTGTTTTTGGGCGTTTGCCTTTTCTGTAGGCAGGTGGCTTGCCAGCCAGCGGCGCAAGGTTTCGAGGCCTCTGGGCTCGATCCGGTAGATCTGCCGCCGGCCTTCGGGACAGGAAACCACCAGGCCTGCTTCCCGCAACAGGCCCAGATGCTGGACGACCGCCGGGCGGGTGACGGGCAGGGTCTTTGCCAACTCGCCCGCGCTCATGGGTTGGCGCGCCAGACGCTGGAAAATGACGAAGCGGACGGGATGGCCGAAGAGCTGGAACAACTTCAGGCTGGCCCGCCAGGGTGCGGAATGGGATTTGGGCATGGGTGGCGTCTGGCAAGTGTCAGGCCACACTAACACATTTGGCGGCGTTCTTGGCCCTGGTGTTCAATGCGGTGATTGAACGGGAGAGACCCATGATCAATGGCGCGCATGTCATCATCTATTCGAAAGATGCGGAGGCCGACAAAGCCTTCTTCAAGAGCGTTTTGAAGTTCAAGCATGTGGACGCGGGCCATGGCTGGCTGATCTTCGCGCTACCGCCGTCCGAGGTTGCCGTGCATCCGTCGGACGAGAACGAGATGCACGAGTTCTACCTGATGACGGACGACCTCGACGCGGAGATCGCCGCGCTCAAGAAAGCGGGCGTGGCTTGCGAGGCGCCATCGCAACAGCGCTGGGGCATGCTCACCCGCATCAAGCTGCCCGGCGGCGGGACGGTCGGCCTGTATCAGCCGCGGCATGCCCGGCCGTAGTTCAACCGTCATGGCGGCACTTGTTGCCGCCATCCATATTCCAGAGTGCGTACCGGAGGGACTCTGGAATATGGATGGCCGGGACAAGCCCGGCCATGACGGATTAGGGAAGTGGGAAGGAAGACTTTACGCGAACCCCAGATCGGCCAGCCAGTCGTGGAACTGCTCGATCCAGCGGTCTGAGGGGAAGCCTTGCTTCACCATGCCGAAGCCGTGGGCGCCGCGGCGATAGATGTGGAGTTCGGCGGAGCGGCCGGCGTCGGTCCAGTCGGCGTAGAGGCCTTCGACCACGCGGTAGAGCATGATGTCGTCCTGCGCGATGCAGGTGAAGAGCGGCGGTGCACCTGCGGGCACAGGCTTGCCCAGCGTCTCGCCGCCATAGATCGCGGCAACGAAGGCGAGCGGCGCGGCGCGCATCGCGACATCGATCGCCAGGAAGGCGCCTGCGGAGAAGCCGATCATGCCGACCTTGGCGGGATCGACGTCCCATTCCTTGGCGCGTGCGCGGACGATGTCCACGGCGCGGACTCCGTCATCGGCCGCCGCATTGCGGGCGTCCATGAACATCTCGGGCGGCACGACCTCGCCCATGGCGCGGAAGGCGTTCTTGCCCGAGCGGGTGATATCGATCCGCGACGCGACGCTCATCATCTGCGCATCGAATTCGGCCTGCGAGGCCGGCGTGCCGCGCACGCGATATTTCAGGAGGAAGCAGGTGTAGCCGCGCTCCGCCAGCCACTTCGCGAGGTCGAGGCCTTCATGCTCCCACGCCAGGATGCGCCAGCCGCCGCCGGGGCAGATGACGACGCCGGTGCCGTTGGGCTTCTCCGGCCGGAAGACGCTGAGCGTCGGCTCCGACACGTTGCGCAGCATCTTCGTATCGGACGCCACGCCGGGCAGGCCGCGGAACTCGATTTCGGGCCCGGTGTCTCCCAGCTTCGTGGGCGGGCCGTCCGGCCAAAGGCGGATGATTTCGGCAGGCTGCATGCGCGGGTTCTCAGTTCAGCTCCAGCCCCTTCAGCGTACCTTCCGCGCGCCACTCTTCAAGCAGCTTGATGAAGGCGATGGAGCCCGCGCCAAACGGGCCGTTGCGGACGGCGGCGACGCTCGGCTTGCCTTCGTTGTTGTAGTAGCCGGGGGTGCATTCCTCGAGGAATTGCTGGCGCATCATCGCCACGTTGATGATGGTCTGGATCCAGTCCTTCTCGGATTCCTCGCTGGCCTCGATCGTGCGCACCTGATGGTCGGCGGCATGCTTGATCACATAAGCCATGTGCTGGCTCTGCGCGTTCAGCATGTGCGGGAAATTCGCGGTGAAACCCGACTGCGCGTTCGAGACGATGAATAGGTTCGGAAAGCCGCGGGAGAAGAAGCCGTGGAAGGTGGCGACGCCGTCTTTCCACTTGTCCGTCAGCGACTGGCCGCCGCGGCCATAGACGTCGTAACCCGAGCGGCGCGCATAGGACGTGCCGACTTCAAAGCCCGTGCCGTAGATCAGGCAATCGAGCGGATACTCCACACCGTTCGCGAGCACGCCATGCTCCGTGATGCGATCCACGCCTTTGCCTTGCGTATCGACCAGCGTGACGTTCGGGCGGTTGAACGTGGGCAGATAGTCATCGTGAAAGCAGGGCCGCTTGCAGAATTGGCGATAGTAGGGCTTCAGCGACTCCGCGACGGTGGGATCGTTCACGATCGCTTCGGCGCGGGCGCGGATCTGCTCCATCTTGCGATAGTCCGCGAGTTCCAGAAGTTCGCCCGGGTTCGTGGCGCCCGCCTTGGCGCTGCGATTGCGCGCCACGACACCCAGATTGACGATGATGTCGGTCCATCCGTCTTTGACGAGGTCTTCTTCCTGCTCAACGCCGGAAAT
>DASXFU010000035.1:0-1710 GCA_036489435.1 Rhizomicrobium sp.
GGCGACCGCCGTGGTCCGCGCGGTCCTCGCCGCTGAACTGCGTGGCATTGCGCTGCCTCACGACTCACCGCTGACGCACGATCGGGCATCCGAACATGGCGGCGAATAGTATGGCCGGGAGCATTGCCACTACGAGCACTACCGCGCGCACCAATGAAGACACCATCGTTGCCATTGCCACGGCGCCCGGGCGCGGTGGCATTGGGATTGTGCGGCTCTCCGGATCGGATGCGCCGCACCTGCTATCGCCACATTTGGAGTTACGATCTTCACTTCTGCCGGGGCGTGCGCGCTACTGCGCGATCGTGGATCAGGGCGCCCGGCTGGACGAGGGCGTTGTGACCTGGTTTGCCGCGCCAAATTCCTACACTGGCGAGGATGTGCTGGAGATTGCGGCGCATGGGTCGCCAGTAATCCTGGACCTTCTGGTGCGGCGGGCTCTCGAAGCCGGTGCGCGCCTGGCGCGGCCGGGCGAGTTTACCCAGCGCGCCTTTCTGCATGGACGCATCGACCTGACGCAGGCTGAGGCGGTCCGCGACCTGATTGCGGCGGAGACGCTGTACCAGGTGCGGGTGGCCGCCGAGCAGCTTGGCGGTGCGCTGAGTAGGCGGGTGGCTCCGATAAAGGAGCAACTCGTCGCACTGGTGACCCTCCTTGAAGCGGGCATCGACTTTGCCGAAGACGACATTGACGTAACGCCGGATGTGGAGATTGCGCGGCGGCTGGACGCGCTCGATGCAGCGCTGGCGCCGGTAGCATCCAGCTTCCGCGAGGGTAGGCTGGTTCACAACGGCCTGACAATGGCCATTGTGGGACGGCCGAATGCGGGCAAGTCCTCGCTGTTCAACCGGCTAGTGGAGCGCGAGCGCGCGATTGTGACAGCGACGCCGGGTACCACGCGCGACCTGGTGACGGAGCGCATCTCGCTCGGTGGTATTCCCGTGGAGATGGTGGATACCGCCGGGCTGCGCGAGACCGAGGATGAGGCGGAGTCGCATGGCATTGCACGGACCGAAGGCGCAATGGCGGATGCGGACCTGGTGCTGTTGCTGTTGGATGCGACGGCGGCTGTGGACGCCGAGGGCACTCTGCGGTTGCCGGACGAGGATGCGCGGCTGCTCGCGTCGCTCGATGGGCGGTCGCCACTGTTGGTGCTCAACAAGATCGATCTCGCGCGCCCAACGCGCGTCGATGCAATGCGGGCCACGAACGTGGATGGCGGAATCAGTGAGCTGGCTCAGGTCTCGGCGATGACCGGCGAAGGCGTACTGGCCTTGCGAGAGCGGCTGCTGGAGCGGGTGCGAGGCTCTGAAAGCAACGCAGGAAATAGTGCCGAAGGCGGAATGCTGACCAGCCTCCGGCACTACGAGGCGCTCGAAAGTTGCACGCAGGCGTTGTCGCGCGCGCGCGGTGCACTGGGGGAGCGCGTTCCGCATGAAATGCTGCTGCTGGATTTATATGCGGCGCTGCAACAGCTTGATCAGCTAACCGGAGCTACGACTGCGGATGACATTTTGAACCGCATCTTTTCGAGCTTCTGCATCGGAAAGTAAAGCCTGTCTCATGGGTCGAGTTGCATCAAGTTATGAAAAGCGCGATGTCCCGATCATTGAGCCGTCGTGGGCTTCGTTCCCTGTGCGCGTTGCCGCGCCCGAAGCTGTGCACAGATTTGGCGCTCTTTCGCTCCTTCCACTGAATTTCCCGATTTGT
>DASXFU010000040.1:0-180256 GCA_036489435.1 Rhizomicrobium sp.
GAGGACGCGTCGCACACCGCCCATCACCTGCACTTTCCGCGCCTCCGCGTGAAACAGCTCGCTCTTCCCCCCGCGTCTCCGCGGCTCCGCGTGAATCAACTTCTTACTTTTCCTCTGTGTCTCTGTGGCTCTGTGTGAGTCCTCCTTTTCCGCTTACGGCATTGATACCTAACGCAAAAGGATAGATTTCTATTTCTGGTTGACAACTAGAAATAGAGCCATTATGTTCCCGTTATGATCTTTTTGAGGACGCTATGACCATCTAACTTCACCGCGAGACCAGACAGGGCAGGGTGCGAGCTCGCGCGCATCCGGGACGGAGTGGGCAGGCGAACCCGATTGCGACGGGTAGGCGCGGCACCAATCCGGACAGGCCCGTGGAAGACAGACGACAGTGCTCGCGACTTGCGGCCCTCTTTTCCCCAGCGGTTTCAGAACCATTTGGAGGGAGGACCCCGCGTTTGGCTTGCCGGCTCTCGTTTGCGGCCAGGAGGCGGGATCTGGACGGCGGAGTGCGCCGGGCCGGATGCCGCTTTTGGGCTTTCCGGGGTACCCGGCGGGGCGAAGGGCAGGCGCTTCCTTTCAGCCGTCCGATGTTCTATTGAGCGCGCCGGAAAGAGGTTCCCCATGCAAGCCGTTCTGATTGTCATCCAGCTCGTCGTCTCGGTCGCCCTGATCGCGGTGGTTCTGCTCCAGCGTTCCGAAGGCGGCGCGCTCGGCATGGGTGGCGGCGGTGGCGGCGGCGGATTGGGGAACATGTTCTCGCCCCGCGGCGCGGCGGACACCTTGACCCGCACGACGGCGATCCTGGCGCTGCTCTTTTTCGTCACCAGCCTGGCGTTGACCATCATGGCGCTGCATGGCCGGCCGCAATCGCCGATCCTCGATTCGGCTCCGGCTGGCACGACTCAGCCGCTGCCGCGCGCCAAGCCCGTTGCTCCGGCGCCTTCCAACCCCACGCCCGCGATTCCAGCGCCGCACTAAGCGCGTTTGGTTTCAAGGGATTAAGCGGATATCCTCATGCGCGGCTTCGGCGCGTCATATTTCTTTGCGATTGCGCTTGAGTGTGGGCGAAGGTTTCGACATGTTGGCCTTCCATGGCGCGGTTGATCTTCATCACCGGCGGCGTGGTCTCTTCCTTGGGAAAAGGTCTTGCGTCCGCCGCACTCGGAGCCTTGCTGCAGGCTCGCGGGTACAAAGTCCGTTTGCGGAAGCTGGACCCCTATCTCAACGTCGATCCGGGGACCATGAACCCGTCGCAGCACGGCGAGGTCTTCGTCACCGATGACGGGGCCGAGACCGATCTCGACCTCGGCCATTACGAGCGCTTCACCGGCGTTTCGGGCTCGAAGGCGGACAACGTCACCTCGGGGCGCATCTACAGCCAAGTGATCGAGAAGGAGCGCAAGGGCGGCTATCTCGGCCGCACCGTGCAGGTGATTCCCCACGTCACCGACATGATCAAGGAATTCGTGCTGGCCGATACCGGCGATCTCGATTTCCTGCTGGTGGAGATCGGCGGCACGGTGGGCGACATCGAAGGCCTGCCGTTCTTCGAGGCCATTCGCCAGTTGCATAATGATTTGCCGCGCGGCGAAACGGCCTTCGTGCATCTCACGCTCGTGCCCTATATCGAAGCCGCCGGCGAGTTGAAGACCAAGCCGACGCAGCATTCCGTGAAAGAGCTGCGCGCCATCGGCATCCAGCCGGACGTGTTGATGTGCCGCGCCTCGCATCCGATTCCGGATGAGGAGCGCCGCAAGATCGGCCAGTTCTGCAACGTGCCGAAGGAGCGCGTCATCCCCGCGCTCGACCTGAAGACGATCTATGAAGCGCCGATGGCCTATCACAAGGCCGGGCTCGATACCGAGCTGCTGAAAGTGTTCGGCATGGAAGCGCCGCCGCCGGATCTGTCGCGCTGGAGCTCCGTCGTCGATCGGGTGAAGAACCCGGAAGGCGAAGTGCGCATCGCCGTCGTCGGCAAATACATGCAGGTGAAGGACTCGTACAAATCGCTCAGCGAGGCCTTGGTGCATGGCGGCCTCGCCAACAATGTGAAGGTCCATCTGGACTGGATCGACAGCGAGATCTTCGAGCGCGCCGATGCGCCGGCGTTTCTCGAGAACGTCCACGGCATCCTGGTGCCCGGCGGCTTCGGCGAGCGCGGCACGGAAGGCAAGATCGAAGCCGTGAAGTTCGCCCGCGAGCGCAAGGTGCCGTTCTTCGGCATTTGCTACGGCTTGCACATGGCGGTGATCGAAGCGGCGCGGGACTTGGCGGGGCTAGAAGGCGCCGGCACGACGGAGATCGGTCATCCGCGCCATCCCGTCATCGGCTTGATGACCGAATGGGTGAAGGGCAACGAAGTCCAGACCCGCAAGGAAGGCGACGACATGGGCGGCACCATGCGCCTCGGCGCCTATCCCGCGGTGCTCACACCCGGCAGCCGCGTCGCCGAAGTCTACGGCGCGAACGAGATCAGCGAACGCCACCGCCACCGCTACGAAGTAAACGTCGGCTACACCCGCCAACTCGCCGAACAAGGCTTAGTCGTCTCCGGCTGGTCGCCCGACGGCCGCTTGCCCGAGATCATGGAAATCCCCGACCACCCCTGGTTCATCGGCGTCCAGTTCCACCCGGAGCTAAAGTCGCGCCCGCTGGACCCGCACCCGCTGTTCTCGTCCTTCATCGCGGCCGCGGTGCATCAGAGCCGGTTGGTGTGAAGCGGCGTTGTGGGACGCGCGGTGCCCACCTCGCTCATCATCAAATAAAACAAACCGTCATGGCCGGGCTTGTCCCGGCCACCCATTGCCTCGATTTCAGTGGGACGCACGATGCGGCAGTGTTCTTCTTGTGCTGCCAGCACAGTGTTAATGGGTGGCCGGGACAAGCCCGGCCATGACGGAAGTTTTTGAGATGCAGTTCTGACGCCTACTGCTTGCGCTTCTTGACGATCGCGTCGATGGCGACGAGGTCGGCGAGGAGGGCGGGGACGGTGTCGAGCTTCAGCATGTTGGGCGCGTCGGACATCGTGGTGTTGTCGGGATCTTCATGCGTCTCGAGGAAGACGCAGGCGACGCCGGAGGCGACCGCGGCGCGGGCGATCACCGGCGCCATCTCGCGGTTGCCGCCGGATGAGGTGCCCTGGCCGCCGGGTTTCTGCACGGCGTGAGTCGCGTCCATCACCACGGGCGCGCCGAACTTTGCCATCTCGGGCAGGCCGGTCATGTCGACCACCAGCGTGTTGTAGCCGAAGCTGGCGCCGCGCTCGGTGATGAGCACGTTGAGATTGCCGGCGCCTGTCACCTTGGCGATGGCGTTCTTCATGTCCCAGGGTGCCAGGAACTGGCCCTTCTTGACGTTGACCACCTTGCCGGTGGCGGCGGCGGCGAGCACCAGGTCGGTCTGGCGCGAGAGGAAGGCCGGGATCTGCAGCACATCCACCACCTCGGCCACGATGGCGCATTGCTCGCGCTCATGCACATCGGTCAGCACCGGCAAGCCGAGTTCGGAGCGCAGGTCGGCGAATATCTGCAGCGACTTCTCGAGGCCGAGCCCGCGCGTGCCGGTGCCGGAGGAGCGGTTGGCCTTGTCGAAGCTGCTTTTGTAGATCAGGCCGACACCGGCCTTGGCGGCCATCTCCTTGAGCGCGGAGGCCATCTCGAAGGCATGCGCCCGGCTCACGAGCTGGCAGGGGCCCGCGATGATGGACAATTTGCAGGCGTTGCCGACTTCGACATTGCCGACACGCACGACGGAATTCGGGGCGATGGAATTGGGGGTGTCAGTCATGGACCGAACATAAGTCGGCCGGGTAGGCGGGGCAACAGGCCCGCCGGCGGCCCCTTTGGGGAGCCGCCGGCAGCACCGTGGGCACTCAGTCGCCCGAGGTAAGCAGGGTCAGGACGCCGGTGTTGTCGTTGACGTTGCCCTTGATGGTGTTGTTCTTGTAGCTGTTCAGCACACCAGACGGGCCGGCGCCGACCTGCACGCCGATGTTGTTGCCCATGATGATGTCGCCGCTGAGCCACGTCGTCACGTTCGTGCCGTTGGAGACGACGCCGTCAGCGCCGCTGTTGTTGGACGTGCTGTTGTAGATGGCCGTCTGGATGGTGGTCGTGGCGCCGCCGGCCGAGCTGGAAATGCCGTGGAACTGGCTGCCATTGACGGTCACGTTGCGCAGCGTCGTGCGGATCGTGCCGCCGGTCGCGCCGGTGGCGTCGATGCGAACGCCGTTGGTGTTGTCGAAGATGTTGACGTTGGTGAGCGTCGCCTTGATCGTGGACGTCGTTGCACCCGGCGCGATGAAGACGCCGCCGCCGATGGTTGCGCCGCCGCCGGCCTGACCGTTGTTCTGGATCGTGGTGTTATCGACATCGAGCTCATAGGTGCCCGAGGTCGACGGTGTGAACTGGATGCCGTAACCGTTGGGCGAGCCGCCCTGGAAGTTGCGCAGCACGCAGTTCTCGATCACCAGCGCGTGGCCGTTGACGAACTTGACGCCGGCAAGGCTGTTCGAACCCGTCGGGCCGCCGTCGATGATCAGGCCGCGGATCGAGACGATGCAGCTCGAGTCGGCGGGCGGGCCGGAAGTGGGGCAGCTGATGAGGTTGACGGTGACGCCGTTGGTGCCGGCGACGAGGATGCCGGCTTCGCCGACGCTCTCATCGGCCAGTGTCATCGACTTGGTGACGGTCACCGCGCCGAAGCCGCCGGGATCGAGCGTGTCGATCTCGCCGCCCGCGGCAGTCTTGGAGATGGCGCCCGCGAAGGTCTTGCACGGAGCCGTACGGCTGCAGGGATTCACGTCGTCACCGACGCCGGAAATCCAGGTACGCGTCGCCTGCGCTTGTGCAGACGTCGCAAAGAGGCCGGGCGCCGTCAGCGCTACCAGCCCCACGATCAACGCAAACTTTTTCATGAAGTCCTCCTCAAGCGCCGGGCGAATTGGTCCAACCCCAGACCCGTCGAATGGCGCGTTTCGACGTATGCCAACTTCCACTTACAGGTCCGCCGGCACTCCCTTTCGAGGAGCCGCCGGCGGTGTCCCATTATCTTATGTTACTGACCGGCGGTCAGCAGCGTGAGCACACCGAGGTTGTCGTTCAAGTTACCCCCGATGACATTGTTCTTGTAGCTGTTGATGACGCCCGACGGGCCGGCGCCGACATTGACGCCGATGTTGTTGCCCATCACGCGGTCACCGCTGATCCAGGTGGTCACGTTCGTACCATTGGAGATGATACCAGCCGCGCCGTTGTTCACCGACGAGCTGTTGGTGATGACGGTCTGGATGGTCGTCGTCGTGCCGCCGGCCGAACTCGAGATGCCGTGGAAGCCGCTGTTCTGCACGATGACGTCCGTCAGGTCACTCTTGATCGTGCCGCCGGTGGCGCCGGTGGCATCAACGCGGAAGCCGTTCGTGTTGTCATACATCGTCACGTGCGCCAGCGAGACCTTGACGGTGGGCGTGCCGGTGGGGGCGATGAGAATGCCTGCGCCGATGGTGGCGCCGCCGCCGACCTGACCGTTGGTCGTGATGGTCGTGTCGGAGATGTCGAGTTCACCCGTTCCGACGGGCGTGAACGATACGCCGTAGCCGTTCGGCGAGCCGCCAGTGAAGTTGCGGATCGCGCAGTTCTGGATGATCAGGGTCTTGCCCTGGAAGAACTTCACGCCGGCCAGGCTGTTCGAGCCGATCGGGCCGCCGTCGATCTGCAGACCGCGAAGGATGACGACGCATTGCGGGTCGAGCGCGGAGGTGCAGTTGACCGTGACGCCGTTGGTGCCGGCGACGAGGATGCCGGCTTCGCCGATGCCTTCATTGGCAAGCGTCATCGCCTTGGTGACGGTCACGCCGCCGAAGCCGCCGGGATCGAGCGTGTCGATCTCGCCGCCCGCGGCGGTCTTGGAAATAGCGCCCGCGAAGGTCTTGCAGGGAGCCGTACGGCTGCAGGGGTTCACGTCGTCACCAACGCCCGAAATCCAGGTGCGAGTCGCCTGCGCTTGCGCAGACGTCGCGAAGAGGCCGGGCGCGGTCAGCGCTACCAGCCCCAAGATCAATGCAAATTTTTTCACGAAGTCTTCTCCTCAGGCGCCGGGCAAACTGGTCCAAACCCAAACCGTCGAATGGCGCGTCTCGACGTTACCGAGTTTCTTTTACAGTCTTGCAATGCACCGGGGTAGTGCGATCGCGTGAGTTCCCCTGCGATCGGCCGCTTTGACCGAACGGCGTGTTCATCCCGTATGAACAGCCGCGCGAAATATTCCTGTTGAACGTGGAGTAAGTCAAGCAATACAGGTGCTATGTATGCCAGTATAGTTGTCTGGATGCGTGCAGTTGTAACGTTCGTTTTGCTTTCCCCTTTAGTTCAATCTTTTCAAGCCAATGGAGGGCGCCATGGCGATCCGCGGCAAAGCCGGCAAGGGCAAATCAGCCAAATTGACGGGCAAATCGAAAACCAAATCACGAGCGGCTACCGCAAGTGCGAAGCCGCCCTCTGCAACGAATGTGCTGCGTAAAGAGGCAATCCAGTTTTATGGCTGGAAGCCTGATCTTCCCGACGTTCGCGACAAAATTTATTCGGCGCCCACGGCTGTGCATTTGCCGCCGTCGATCGATCTCAGGGGGCAATGCCCGCCCGTCTACGACCAGGGGCAACTCGGAAGCTGCACCGGCAACGCGATCGCCGGCGCCGTGCAGTTCGAGCGCATGAAACAGTCCTTGGCGACGCCGGCGGACGTGCCGTCTCGACTGTTCATCTATTACAATGAGCGCGTCATCGAGCACACGGTGAGCCAGGATGCTGGCGCGCAGATCCGCGACGGCATCAAGAGCGTCAACAAGCTCGGCGTCTGTTTCGAGGGCAGTGATTCGGGCGAATGGCCCTACAATCCCGCCCAGTTCGCTGCCGCCCCGCCCAAGCCTTGCTACACGGCGGCGCTGGCGAATCAGGTCGAGACCTATTCGCGCCTCACCGCCACGACGGACCAGCTCAAGGGCTGCCTCGCATCGGGCTATCCGTTTGTCTTCGGCTTCACGGTCTATGAGAGCTTCGAGAGCCCGCAGGTTGCCAAAAGCGGCGTGCTCAACCTGCCCAAGAAGAGCGAGAAGGTGGAGGGCGGCCACGCCGTGATGTGCGTCGGTTATGACGACGGCAAGCAGCGCTTCATCATCCGCAATTCCTGGGGCGCCGGTTGGGGGATGAAAGGTTATTTCACGATGCCCTACGCCTATCTCACCAACAACAACCTGGCGGACGACTTCTGGACCATCAGGTTGGTGAAGCCATAAGCGCAATTGGGCGAACCGGTCCATAGCGACGGCGCATGGACGGTTCGCCCGAAAAATTGCGCGACAATCTAAGCGGCTTCATCAAGCGCCTTTTTCACGGCGGCGCCGAGCGTGTCGAAGTCGTAGGGCTTGCGCAGGATCGGGAAGTGCGGCTCGGCGCGTTCGGCGGCGTTGCTGTAGCCGGTGGCGAGCAGCACGGGCAGATGCGGGAAGCGTTCGCGCACGGCGCTGGCGAAAGCGAGGCCGTCCATGTCGCCCGGCATCATGATGTCGCTGAACACCAGCGCGATGTCGGAGCGGTTGGCCAATACTTCGAGCGCGGGCGCCGGGCGGTCGAGGCGCACGACGTCGTAACCCAGTTGCTCCAGCAGCATGATGCTGACTTCGGCAACCTGCGGATTGTCCTCCACCACAAGCACCGTTCCATTGCCCTGCAGTGAACATTGGGTATCGCGTGGCGGTGCGGCTGCCGATATCTCTCCATGCGAGCGCGGCAGATAGAGCGTGATGGTCGTGCCTTCGCCTTCCTTGCTGCTCACCGAGACGTCGCCTCCGGATTGCCGCGCGAAACCGTAGACCTGCGCGAGACCGAGGCCGGTGCCCTTGCCGATCTCCTTGGTGGTGAAGAAGGGCTCGAATATCTTGGAAAGAAGCTCGGCCGGAATCCCCGTGCCGTTGTCGATGAGCGACAGCGCGACGAAATCTCCGGAGAGCGGCACCAGCCCGCCGTTGAGCGTCGCGTTCTCCGCCTTGAGGCGCAGCGTACCGCCATTGGGCATGGCGTCGCGCGCATTCACGGTGAGATTCACCAGCGCCAGTTCCAATTCGCCGGCATCGACTTCGATGGGCCAGACATCGGCTGCCACGTCGAGCGAGAACCTCACGGAACCGCCCACCGAGCTCGACAGCAACTCGCGGAACGTCCGCAGCCGTTCCTCCGGATCGATGACCACGGGATTGAGGCGCTGGCGGCGCGCGAAGGTGAGGAGCTGGCGTGTAAGGTTGGCGCCGTTCTTCGCCGCCTGCTCGATGGCGTCGAGCGCGCGCAGATCCTTGGGCTCTTTCGCACGCGTGCGCATGAGCTGTGCCTGGCCGCTCACGATCATCAGGAGATTGTTGAAGTCGTGCGCGATGCCGCCGGTGAGCTGGCCGATGGCTTCCATCTTTTGCGCCTGCGCCAACTGCTCCTTGGCGCGCTCGAGCTGGATCTGTGCTTCGCGGCGTTCGCTCATGTCGCGGGTGATCTTGGCGAAGCCGATCAGATGGCCTTCTTCGTCGCGCACGGAGTCGATGACGGCGAAGGCCCAGAAGCGCGTGCCGTCCTTGCGCAGACGCCAGCCTTCGCTTTCGTAACGTCCGTTCTCCAGCGCGGTCTTGAGCGCCAGCTGCGGAATGCCCGCCTCCTGGTCATCCGCGGCGAAGAATTTCGAGAAGTTCTGCCCGATGATCTCGTCCGGCCGATAGCCCTTGATGTGCGCCGCGCCCGCGTTCCAGCTCACCACATTGCCGGTGGGATCGAGCATATAGATGGCATAGTCCGTCACGCTCTGAACGAGCAGGCGGAAGTGGCGCTCGCTGTCGCGCAGCTGCGCCATGGCGTGCTCGGTCTGCGCCGCGTCACGCGAGACGCGGTTCTGCAGCGCCGTGTTGTCCAGGCGCAGCCCTTCCTCGGTGGCGCGCAGCACAGCTTCCACTTCCTTGCGGCGTTCGATCTCGCGCCGGGAGGCGCGGTAGAGCCGCGCGTTGTCGATGGCGATGGCCGCCTGCGCCGCGATGCCGACGACAAGCTCTTCGTGATCCGCGGTGAACTTTCCGGTCTCGGGGTGGCCGAAGAACAATCCGCCGATCACTTCGCCGGAGCGCGATGTGACGGGCACGGCGAGATAGGAGTGGACGGGCAGGTGGCCTTTCGGCTGGCCGTGATGTGGCGCGCTCTGGCCGTAGCGCGGGTCTTTCTGGATGTCGTCGGAGCGCACGATGCCTTCACCAGCAAAGGTTGGCGCGAAGACCTTCGTGTTCCGCGGCATGGGGAACTGCGCGAAGGCTTCGCGGGGCACGCCGGAGAGAGCGTAGAGCATGTAGCTCTCGCCCGCGTCATCGGTGACGTTGTAAAAGAACGCGCCGAAAGCGGCCCCCGTCAGCTCCGTGGCCGCATCGGTGACGATCTGGACGGCGCGCTCGAGATCGATCTCGGCCGCCACGGCCGAGCCGACCCGCAAAAGGGTTCTCAGAACCCGCGCCGGATCGGCTTCGCGCCCCGAAAGCACCGCCTCGTCCATTTGCCGTTCAACCAAAGGTGCACCCCGCCACAAGGTCCAAACGCGGACTGTGGTCTTTGGTTCCCTCAGATAAGCGAGGTCAACCGGCGGCGGACAGGGCGCTCCAGGCCATCACCACGCCCACGATGGAGCAGAGGACGAGACCCAGGATGGCGATGAAGGAGATCAGGAAGCCGGTGCTGCGCTTGTTCGCCGCCGCCATGTAGCCGCTCATATACATCACGCGGCCAATCACCCAGATGATGCCCAGGACCGGCGGTAGCCAAGCCAGATAGACCATCGTCATGGCGGGCGAGAAGTAGAGCGTGGCGAGCCAGAGCAGCGGCAGGAAGATGGCGAACCATTCCAGCGTGTTCATCTGCACGCGCACCGCGCGCTCGAATTCCGGAGCGCCCGTCATGGTGGGCGCCTGGACGCTATGCTTGGTGCGCATCCGCCCGACGTTCATTCCGGTCCAGAAGTAAAACAGGATCGCCAGGATCGTGACGGCCGCCGTCACCAGCGTGATCTGATTTGCGTGCATTGGGTCCCCTCCCGAGGCTCGCGGGCGACTCAGCGCCCGTCATGGAGGGACTTTACAGGAAAGGCCGCCGCGCGCTTCAGGCAGCGGCGGCCTGTCTGTTTTCGAGTCTTACTGGCCCTGGCCTTGACCCTGCTGATGCTGGGCGCGGCGCTCGGCGATGCGCTGCTCGATAGCCTGTTTCCGGTCGGCGGGGAGGGCATCCCATTCCGCCTGCAGTTTGGCCTTGAGCGCCTGCTTGTCGGTGTCGGACATGGCTTGCCACTGGGCGCGCATCTGGTCGCGGGCGGCGGCGCGCTGCTCCGGCGACATGGCGCGGAAGTCGGCGTGCGGCTGGGTCTGCATATACATGGCGCGCTGTTCGGGGCTGAGGAAGCCGTGGCCGCCCTGGTCCTGCGCGAAGGCTGTGCCTGTGGCGAGGACGAAGGTGAGGGCGAGGAGGGATGTACGCATGGGTCGTGGACTCCGGTGGATGGCCCCATCCAGGTGGGGAGATGGTCGATCTTGGACCAAGACGCAAGCACGAGTGTGTCGCAAAGCTTGTCAGCCGGTTCCTGTTCAGTATTCCGTAGTATTGATTTCCATTTTCGGTGCATATCGCGGATATTTTACTTGATTTATACTTGTTGAGCCGTACAGTTCACCCAGTTCGCCGATGCACCCTGGCGACCCGGCTTTGACGATCTCCCCCCGCTGGCTCGTACCAGCCAGCCCAATGGGCCGTCTTTCCTCGCGGAAGGGCGGCCCATTTCTTTTAGGTCGATCTTTTTTGCGCGGCTTTTTTATGCGGTTTTGGCCGGGCTTTTCGGCCGCCTTGCCCAATCGGCGGCCGGTCCCTAGAAGTCCGCGCGTCGCTGCTTCGGACCCCGCCATGACCGCCATCATCGATATCACCGCCCGCGAAATCCTCGACAGCCGCGGAAATCCCACCGTCGAGGTGGATGTCCTGCTGGAAGACGGCTCGCTGGGCCGCGCGGCTGTGCCCTCCGGCGCCTCGACGGGCGCACATGAGGCCGTGGAGTTGCGCGACGGCGGCAAGCGCTATGGCGGCAAAGGCGTCGAGAAGGCTGTGAACGCCGTCAACAGGGAAATTTTCGACGCCATCGGCGGCATGGATGCGGAAGACCAGGTTCGCCTCGACCGGCTGATGAAGGAACTGGACGGCACCCCCAACAAGAGCCGCCTCGGCGCCAACGCCATTCTGGGTGTGTCGCTCGCCATCGCGAAGGCGGCGGCCGAGTCCACCGGCCAGCCGCTCTACCGCTATCTCGGCGGACCGGACGCCAAGGTGCTGCCGGTGCCGCTGATGAACATCGTCAATGGCGGCGTGCATGCCGACAACCCGATCGACTTCCAGGAATTCATGATCCTGCCGGTGGGCGGCGCGACGTTCGCCGAAGCCCTGCGCATGGGCGCGGAAGTCTTCCACACGCTCAAGAAGGCGCTGCACGACGCCGGCCACAACACCAATGTCGGCGACGAGGGCGGCTTCGCGCCGAACCTGAAGAGCGCCGATGAAGCGCTCGCCTTCATCATGCGCGCCATCGAGGCGGCGGGTTATCATCCCGGTGACGACGTGGTGCTGGCGCTCGATCCCGCCTCCTCGGAGTTCTTCAAGAACGGCAAATACGTGCTGGAAGGCGAGGGCCGCACGCTCGATCCCGCCGGTATGGTGAAGGTCTATGCCGATCTCTGTTCGCGCTATCCCATCGTCTCCATCGAGGACGGCATGGCCGAGGATGATTGGGAAGGTTGGGCCGGCATCACGCACGAGATCGGCAAGAAGGTTCAACTCGTAGGCGACGATCTCTTCGTCACCAATACGGCGCGTCTGGATGAAGGCATCAAGAAGGGGGTCGCCAACGCGATCCTCATCAAGGTCAACCAGATCGGCTCGCTGACCGAGACGCTCGACGTGATGCGCATGGCCCACCGCAACGCCTATCGCTGCGTGATGAGCCATCGTTCGGGCGAGACGGAGGACACGACCATCTCCGACCTCGCAGTCGCCACCAATTGCGGGCAGATCAAGGCGGGCTCGCTCTCCCGCTCCGACCGTCTCGCCAAATACAATCAACTACTGCGCATCGAGGAACAGCTCGGCGATCAAGCCATTTACGCCGGCAAGAGCGTGCTGCGCGCGTAAGGAGTCCACCATGAAGAAGAACAAATTCGTCAAGCCGCAGGCCTATGCGGCCCTGACCAAGGACAGCCGTTTCGAAGGCACCTATGAAGTGCTGGTGCCCGTGCCCGATCGCGTGAAGCCGCATCGCGCTGCCCAGCAATTCCCCACGATGAAGGCCGCCGAGGACTGGATCCACAGCCCCGAAGGCGTGGACGCAATCGAGTCACTGTTCGAGAAGTAGGCGCGCTTTCGCTGCGTGTATTTTGTGATGATTATGCTCGTCAGGTTGTGGTAGGTTCCAGCCACAATCCGGCGACGGCGAGTCCGCATGAGCAACGAAAAGATCGAAGCCTTCTTCGACCGCATCCGCAAATGGCCCGACGATTGGCAGGACGAGGTGATCGCCGTGCTCTCCAAGCTGGAGCATGATTTCGAGAATCCGTACGAGCTGACTGAAGAGGAAGAGCGCGACCTGGATGAAGGCCTCGCGGAGGCCGATCGGGGCGAGTTTGTGCCCGAGGAGGAAATCGAAGCCTTCTTCGCGCAATTCCGTCGATGAAGCGGATACTTTTCGATCCGCAGGCCTATCGGCATGTCGCGCAAATCTACGCCCATATCGCGGCTGATGATCCCACGGCTGCCGGAAGGGTCGTGGAGCGGATCGGAAAGACCGTCGCGCTGCTCGCCGACTTCCCGGACATGGGGCACAAGCTGCGCTATCGGCCCGACCGGGTCATGACCGTGACGCCCTATCCATACTTCGTGTTCTATCGCGTTCGGGCGATGTCCTCTATGTCACGCGCGTCCGTCACGCCGCCCGCAAGCGTCCCATGTTGCAGGAAGCGGGCCGCGAATTCGCCCGTTAAGGAAAATTCTCTTGACTGGCCGAATCAGCATATGATTCGTTCTATGTCATGCGAATCAGGCGCAGCGTGAAGAGCTTTTTCGGAGCCATCGTCATCCCGGCGATCAGCTTGGCCGTGGCCGGCTATTTCGGCTATTACGCCTTCAATGGCCCGCGCGGTTATCTCGCCTATCACCGGGCCGACACCCAGCTAGCCGCCGACGACGCCCAGCTTAACGGGGTGAAAGACGCCAACGCCCGGTTGAAACACCGCATAGACCTGCTTCAGGACGGCCATGTGGACTACGACCTGGTCGAGGAACTCGCCCGCGACCAGATGCTGGCCGGTTCCCCCTCGGTCATCGCGGTTCCCCGGCGTCCTCACTAAGCCGCCTGACAAACCGTCATCGCTTGCCGCCATCATCGCTTGCAAAAGCCCGGAACGCTTGCCAAAACCGGGCGGTGGGGCATCAGGAGATATTGAATGGCCAATGAGGCCAACGCGTCCGGCGCACCCCCCGATCTTCAGAAGAAATTCTACCGCGACATGCTGCTGATCCGCCGCTTCGAGGAGAAGGCGGGGCAGCTTTATGGCATGGGGCTGATCGGCGGCTTCTGCCACCTCTATATCGGCCAGGAGGCCGTCGTTGTCGGCATGCAGGCGGCGCTGAAGCTGGGCGACCAGGTCATCACCGCCTATCGCGATCACGGCCACATGCTGGCCTGCGGGATGGACTCCAAGGGCGTGATGGCGGAGCTGACGGGCCGCGAGACCGGGTACTCCAAGGGCAAGGGCGGCTCGATGCACATGTTCTCCGTCGAGCAGAACTTCTATGGCGGCCATGGCATCGTGGGGGCGCAGGTGCCGATCGGAACGGGGCTGGCTTTCTCCAACAAATACAAAAAGACCGACGCGGTGTGCCTCACCTATTTCGGCGACGGCGCGGCCAACCAGGGTCAGGTCTATGAGAGCTTCAACATGGCGGAGCTCTGGAAGCTGCCGGTGATCTACATCATCGAGAACAACCAATACGCCATGGGCACCAGCGTGGAGCGCTCCAGCGCCGAGACGCATTTCTACAAGCGCGGCTCCTCCTTCAATATCCGCGGCGAGCAGGTCGACGGCATGGATGTCGAGGCCGTGCATGCCGCCGGCGAGAAGGCGGTGAAATGGTGCCGCGAGGGCAACGGGCCGATCATCCTGGAGATGAAGACCTATCGCTATCGCGGCCATTCGATGAGTGACCCCGCGAAATATCGCACCCGCGAGGAAGTGCAGACGGTGCGCGAGAAGCGCGATCCGATCGAGCATTTCGGCCAGAAGCTGATCGAGCGCGGCGTGGTGAGCGAGGACGATCTGAAGGCGATGGACAAGGAGATCCGCTCCATCGTCAACACGGCGGCCGAATTCGCCAGCGAAAGCCCCGAGCCTGCCGTCGCAGAGCTCTACACGGACGTGCTGGCATGACCCAGATACTGATGCCCGCGCTGTCGCCCACGATGGAAGAGGGCAAGCTCGCCAAGTGGCTGGTCAAGGAAGGCGATACGGTGAAGTCCGGCGACATCCTGGCCGAGATCGAGACCGATAAGGCCACGATGGAATTCGAAGCCGTCGACGAAGGTACCATCGGCAAGATCCTGGTGCCGGAAGGCACGGAGGGCGTGAAGGTCAACCAGCCCATCGCCGAGATGGAAGGCGACGGCGAAACGGCCGAGCCTGTCGCCGCGACCCAGGCCAAATCTCCGCGTTCGGAGACGAAGGCGGAGGCTGAGTGCGAAGAAAAGCCGAGACAGGACGCGCATAGCGAAGTGAGTTCTGCGTTGCGTGAGATGCAGGTGCCGGAAGGCACTGAACTCGTCACCATCACGGTGCGCGAAGCCTTGCGCGATGCGATGGCCGAGGAGATGCGCCGCGATCCTACCGTGTTCCTGATGGGCGAGGAAGTCGCGCAGTATCAGGGCGCCTACAAGATCAGCCAGGGCCTGCTCGATGAGTTCGGCGCGATGCGCGTGATCGACACGCCGATCACCGAGCATGGCTTCGCGGGCCTCGGCGTGGGCGCGGCGTTCGGCGGGCTGAAGCCCATCGTGGAGTTCATGACCTTCAACTTCGCCATGCAGGCGATCGACCAGATCATCAATTCCGCCGCCAAGACGCGCTACATGTCCGGCGGCCAGATGGGCTGCCCCATCGTGTTCCGTGGACCCAACGGCCCCGCCGCGCGCGTCGCGGCCCAGCACAGCCAGGATTATTCGAGCTGGTATGCCCACATCCCTGGCCTGAAAGTGATCGCGCCCTATTTTGCCGCCGACGCGAAGGGCCTGATGAAGGCCGCCATCCGCGATCCCAATCCGGTGATCTTCCTGGAGAACGAGATCGTCTATGGACGCTCTTTCCCGGTTCCGAAGCTCGATGACTATCTCGTCCCCATCGGCAAGGCGCGCGTCGTCAAACAGGGAACGGACGTGACTCTCGTCGCGCATTCCATCTGCGTCGGCCAGATCCTAGAAGCATCCGAGAAACTCGCCGCAGACGGCATCGACGCGGAACTGATCGACCTGCGCACCTTGCGCCCGCTCGACACCGCGACCGTGATCGCGTCGGTGAAGAAGACCAACCGCCTCGTCACGGTGGAGCAGGGTTGGCCGGTGTGTTCCATCGGCTCTGAAATCTGCTCGGTCGTGACGTCGGAGGCTTTCGACTGGCTCGACGCGCCCCCTACCAAGGTCCACGGCAAGGACGTGCCGATGCCCTATGCCGCCAACCTCGAAAAGCTCGCGCTGCCGACGGTTGACGACATTGTGGAGGCCGCAAAAGCGGTCTGCTACCGATGAAGGCGAAGACGGCACAGATGGCGTGGCACACCGGCGGCTGCCATTGCGGGGCGGTGGCGTTCGAGGTGCAGGCGCCGGATGAGATCGAGCTGGTCGATTGCAATTGCTCGATGTGCGCGAGGACGGGCTATCTGCATCTCATCGTGGCGAAGTCGCAGTTCAAGCTGGTGAAGGGCGAGGACGCGATCGCGACCTATACCTTCAACACAGGCGCGGCGAAGCACATGTTCTGTTCGATCTGCGGGATCAAGTCGTTTTATATCCCGCGCTCGCATCCGGATGGCTACAGCGTGAATTTCCGCTGTCTCGACAGGCCCAAATTCAAATCCGTCATCACCACGGAATTCGACGGCTCGCATTGGGAACAGAACGCCGGCTCGCTCGCGCCGCTGGAGGCTTCGCGATGACGAAGATTCTCATGCCCGCGCTGTCGCCCACGATGGAAGAAGGCAAGCTGTCGAAATGGCTGGTCAAGGAAGGCGACAAGGTGAAGTCCGGCGACATTCTGGCCGAGATCGAAACCGACAAAGCCACGATGGAATTCGAAGCCGTCGATGAAGGCACCATCGGCAAGATTCTGGTGCCGGAGGGCACCGAAGGTGTGAAGGTCAACCAGCCTATCGCCGAGATGACAGGCGAAGACGACGAGCAAGGCGGCGGCGATATCCGCTCCACGATGAAATCCATCAAGGACGCTGTGAGCGCGGAAGTGAAGCCGCCGAAGCAGAGCGACGTCCCGGACAACATGCTCGGAAGCAAGCCGGCCGCGCAGCCCACGCCGAAGGCTCCCGCGAAAGCGACCGATGACGACAAAGGGCGCGTCTTCGCCTCTCCGCTCGCGCGCAAGATCGCCGCGCAATCCGGTGTCGATATCGCCGCTCTGCAAGGCTCCGGCCCGCGCGGGCGCATCGTGAAAGCGGACGTGGAAGCCGCGCAGAAATCCGGCGGCGCGAAGGCTCCGGCGAAAGAGGCCGCGAAAGCGCCTGCCGTACAACCGGCGGCGGCACCCGCCACTGGCGTCGCCCCGCTACCCGATGCGAGGCTCTTCTACAAAGAGGGCGAATACGAAGAGATCCCGCACGACGCCATGCGCAAGACCATCGCGCGGCGGCTGACCTCGGCGAAGATGCTCATTCCGCATTTCTACCTGACCGTCGATTGCAACATCGATGCGCTGATGGAGATGCGCGCGCTGCTGAATGCGCGTGCGCCGAAGGAGAACGGCTACAAGCTCTCCGTCAACGATTTCGTGGTCAAGGCTTCGGCGCTTGCGCTGATGCGCGTGCCGGAAGTGAATGCGAGCTGGACCGACACTGCCATTCTTCGCCACAAGCATGCCGATGTCGGCGTCGCGGTGGCGCTCGATTTTGGGCTGATCACGCCCATCGTCTTCGGCGCGGAGGGCAAAGGGCTCGCCGTCATCTCCAACGAAGTGAAGTTGCTGGCCGAGCGGGCGCGGAACAAGAAGCTGAAGCCGCAGGAATATGAAGGCGGCGGATTCTCCGTCTCCAATCTCGGCATGTTCGGCATCCGGGACTTCACCGCGGTGATCAACCCGCCGCAATCCGCCATCCTGGCCGTGGGCGCGGGCGAGCAGCGCGCCGTGGTCCAGAACGGCATCCTCAAGACCGCGACCATGATGACCGTCACCATGTCCTGCGACCACCGGGTGATCGACGGCGCCACCGGCGCGCGCTTCCTGCAATCGTTCAAGAGTTTCATCGAAGAGCCGGCGGCGATGCTGCTATAAGAGCGGCAGGGGGCGGGCCATGACCAATGTCGCAAATCTGAGCGCGGACGACGCCGCGGCTATTGAGGTCGCGGCCGGTGCGTTGGCGGAGAAGGGGCATGCTGCTCTCAGCTGCCCCAATTGCAGCGCGCCGGTGATCGGGCCCTATTGCGCGGCTTGCGGGCAGGAGCGCGACACGCATCGCCGCTCGGTCTGGCATCTCGTTTCCGACCTGGTAGAAGACGTCATCAGCTTCGACAGCCGCATCCTGCGCACCGGCGTGGCGCTGATGACAGAGCCGGGCGAGATCGCGGTGGCGTTCCGCGAGGGCAGGCCGCATCGCTATGTTCCGGCTCTGAGGCTCTACTTCTTCGTATCCCTGGTCTTCTTCGTCATTCTCAGCGCCTCGCATCTTGCGATCGTCCAGTTCCAGGTGATGGCGACGCCCGAAAAGGTGGTGCACACGGACAAGGGCTATTTCCTCGTCAATCCGAAGGCCGACAAGACCGATCCGGACGAGCCGGAGCTAATCCCCATTTCGAAGACGAAAGCGCTCAAGCCCGGCGTCAAATATGCTTTCAGCGCCAGGACGTATTTCTTCGCGCCGGTCGGGCTTTATCATTCCCAGCTTTCGCCCGATGCGCTGGCAAAGCTGATGGGCAATCGCGAGACCGGCAAGCCGGCGGAGACCGAAAGCTGGTTCGAAACGCGCATGATGGGCACGATGAAGGCGCTGGTTGCCGATCCGGCCGCGCTCAACGAGCCGCTGACGGTGTGGTTGCCGCGGGTGCTGTTCCTGCTATTGCCGCTTTTCGCGCTGCTGTTGTGGCTCTTCTATGTGCGGCAGCGAAAACAGTTCTATTTCGTGGACCACCTGATCTTCTCGCTCAACATGCACAGCTTCGTGTTCATCGCGCTGATCGTGGCGATCGGGGTGGCGCAATTCACGGGTTCCGATTGGGTGGGGCTGGCGGGATTGGGCGCGATGGGCGTTTATCTTTTGATCGCCATGAAGCGGTTCTACCACCAGAGCTGGTTCTGGACGGTGCTGAAATTTGTCTGCATCGGGTTTATCTATACGACCTTCTTCCTCGCGCCGGCGCTGGCCGGCGTGATCGTCGCAAGCATCTTCTGGTCTTGATATGGAAAACTACGACGTCATCGTGATCGGTTCCGGCCCCGCGGGCTATGTCTGCGCCATCCGCGCGGCGCAGCTTGGGCTCAAGGCGGCAATCGTGGAGCGCGACCGGCTGGGCGGCATCTGCCTCAATTGGGGCTGTATCCCGACCAAGGCGCTGCTGCGCTCATCCGAGATTTGGCACCTGATGCACCGGCTGGGCGAGTTCGGCTTCTCCGCCGACAATCTCAAATTCGACATCGCCAAGATCGTCGAGCGCTCGCGCAAGGTTTCGCAGCAGCTGTCGAACGGCGTCGCCTTCCTGATGAAGAAGCACAAGATCGCCGTCATCTACGGCGAAGCTAAGCTCGCCGGCGGCGGCAAAGTCTCGGTGGTGAAAGATGGCAAGACGACCGAGGTGCAGGCGAAGAACATCGTGCTCGCCACCGGCGCGCGGGCACGAACGTTCCCCGGCATGGAGCCGGACGGCAAGCTGATCTGGACCTATCGCGAAGCGATGGTGCCCCCGTCCTTCCCGAAATCACTTCTGGTGGTCGGCTCCGGCGCCATCGGAATCGAATTCGCGAGCTTCTACCGCACGCTCGGCAGCGAGGTGACCGTCGTCGAGGTGTTGGATCGTGTGCTGCCGGTGGAGGACGAGGAGATTTCCGGCTTGGCCGCCAAGGCTTTTGTGAAGCAAGGCATGAAGCTCAAGACGGGCACGACGGTCGAGAAGCTCGAGAAGGGCGAGGACAACGTCACCGCCACACTGAAGGCGAAAGACGGCAAGACCGAAACGCTGACGGTAGATCGCGTGATTCTGGCCGTCGGCATCGTCGGCAATATCGAGAACAACGGCTACGAGGCGGCGGGTCTCAAGATCGAGAAGACGCATGTCGTCGCCGATGAGTGGGGCGCAACGGGTGTGCCGGGGCTGTGGGCCGTCGGCGATCTCGTGGGGCCGCCTTGGCTCGCGCACAAAGGCATGCATGAAGGCGTGATCGTGGCCGAGCGCATCGCGGGCGTAAAGGGCGTGCATCCGCTGGATGTCACGAAGGTGCCGGGTTGCACCTATTGCTGGCCGCAGGTGGCCAGCGTGGGGATGACGGAAGCCAAGGCCAAGGCATCGGGCCGCAAGATCAAGGTGGGCCGCTTCCCTTTCATCGGCAACGGCAAGGCCATTGCGCTGGGCGAAGCGGAAGGCTTGGTGAAGACGGTGTTCGACGCCGACACCGGCGAGCTTCTGGGCGCGCACATGATAGGTGCCGAAGTGACGGAGCTGATCAACAGCTACACCGTCGCCCGCACCGGCGAACTCACCGACGCCGATCTCGCCCACACCATTTTCCCGCATCCGACGCTGTCGGAGATGCTGCACGAAGCGGTGCTGGCGGCGGACGGAATGGCGCTGCACATCTAGCGCAGCATGGTCTCGATATCCGCGGTGATCGCTTTCACGTCGTTTGTATCGAGCATCGCCTCGCGCGCGTGACCGTCGGCGTCGAACAGGAACACGGCGTCGGAGTGCATGACTTCTTCGCCCTTCGGCGTCTCAGTCACGCTGTAGAGCACGCGATAGTCGCGGGCGAATTTGGCGATGGCATCGGGCGAGCCGCGCAAGCCGTCGATCTCCGGCGCGAAGGCGTTCACGTAGGATTTGAGCTTAGGGATCGTGTCGCGCGTGGGATCGACCGTCACGAACAGGACCCGCACGTCCTTTGCGCGCGAGCCCAGCGCGTGCAGCGCGAGGCTGAGATTGGCCAGCGTGGCAGGGCATTCATCGGGGCAGTTGGTGTAGCCGAAATAGAGCGCGACCGGCTTGCCGCGATAATCGGCGGCGGTAACGCCTGTGCCGTCATTGGCGCGCGTCATCGCGAAGTGGAGATCGGGCATGATGCCCGAGATGTCCGACACGCCGGGGCGCAACTCGCCGCGACCACAGGCCGTGAGCAGCAGGAGAGCGAGGAAGACGGCGCGCTTCATTGTGCCTGCTTAGTCCCAAGCCGGCCCGCCGCCCGTGTGACCAAACGCCTCTGGAGGATCGCCACGGACAGGGCCATTTTCCGCGCCGATGACGACGCTTGCTCTCCAGCCACCGCAGCGCTCCTCGTGGGCGTGGCTTGCCTATGGCGCCCTGTTGCTGGTGGGCGGCGGGCTCTATGTCGCCTGCGCGCAATTCCCCGCCGAGCTGCCGTTCTGGATGCCCTGGGAATTCTCCTGGCCGGTGTTCCTCGTCACCGCGCTGACCTTGGCCTGGTTCTTCCGGGGACTGTCCCGGCTCTCCGCAGGGGAACGCCCTGCGCTATGGCGGCAAGGGTGTTTCCTGCTGGGCGTCATCTCGATCTATGCCGTGCTGCAAACCCATGTCGATTATTACGCGCAGCACATGTTCTTCGTGCACCGCTGGGCGCATTTCGTGCTGCACCACGCGGGCGCGTTCCTGATCGGGCTAGGCGCGAGCGGTTCGGTAGTGTGGGCCGGCATGCCGGAGTTCCTGAAGCCCGTGATCGGGGCGCGGCCGGTGCGGGCGGTCACGAACGTGCTGCAACATCCGGCGGTGGCGCCTGTTCTGTTCGTGGGGCTGCTCTATTTCTGGCTGATCCCCGCGATCCACACCCGCGTGATGCTGGATCGCACGCTTTACGATGTCATGAACTGGACCATGGCGATCAACGGCATCATGTTCTGGCAGATCGTGCTCGATCCGCGCCCCAAGCCGCCGGCGCGGTTGTCGCCGCTCATGCGCGGGCTGATGATCCTGTTGATCGAACTACCGCAGATGGCGCTGGGCGCGGTGCTGTCGCTGTCGATGACGGACTTCTATCCGGTGTACAAGATTTGCGGCCGCGCGCTGGAGATGGAAGCGATCAGCGACCAGCATTATGGCGGCCTCATCATCTGGTTGCCCGGAACCCTGACGAGCTTCGCCGCGATGATCGTGGTGCTGGTGAACATGCGTTTGAACGAGGAAAGGGAAGAGCGTGCGCGCACTGCTGGTTAGTATTTTCGCGGCGACGATTGCCGCCAGTGCGGCCCAGGCCGCCGATGTGTCCGTGAGCGGCGGTTGGTTTCGCGCATTGCCTGGCACCCTTCCGGCCGGCGGCTATTTCACCCTGCACAATGCGAGCGACAAGCCCGTCACCCTGAACGCCGTATCGTCGCCGGCCTGCGGCATGCTGATGCTGCACCGGTCGGAGAAGAACGGCGGCACCGGCATGATGGTGGACATGCCCAGCATCCGTATCGCGCCCAAATCCGACCTCGTCTTCACGCCCGGCGACTACCACCTGATGTGCATGAACCCGACCGCCGCGATGAAGCCCAGCGCCACCGTGCCCGTGACGCTGGACTTCGAAGGCGGCGCGAAGCTCATCGCCCAATTCGCCGTCAAGGACGCGAAGGGTCAGTAACCGACCACTTCGCCGTCCTTGCGCATTTCGCTGGCGCCCCAATAGACGCCGTTGGGAGCGCGCATGATGGCCTGATAGCCGCCGAAATTGCCGCTGCCGCCGACGATCTTGTAGCCGCGCTTTTCGAGTTCGGCCTTCACGGCTGGATCGAAGCCCGATTCCATCTCCACCGTGCCGATGCCGGTCGAGGGTTCGCCCGTGGGCTCCGCGCCGCCGTAATGGCGCCAGCGGGCGGTGTCGTCGGCTTCCTGCACATTCATGCCGAAGTCGATGATGTCGGTCAGCACCTGCACATGGCCTTGCGGCTGCATGTCGCCGCCCATCAATCCGAAGGACAGGAAGGGCAGGCCGTCCTTCATCACGAAGCCGGGGATGATGGTCTGGAACGGACGTTTCCCCGGTGCGTAGACGTTGGCGTCTTTCGGGTTCAGCGAATAGAGCTCGCCGCGATCCTGGAACATGAAGCCGAGATGATCGGCGACGAGGCCCGATCCCATGCCGCGATAGTTGGATTGGATGAGCGAGACCATCATGCCGTCCTTGTCGGCAGTGGTGAGATAGATCGTGTCGCCGTCATGGAGTTTGGGATCGCCGGGGCCGATATCGGGATTGGCGCGCGTGAGATCGATCAGCTTGCGGCGCTCCGCGGCATAGGCGTCCGACAACAACCCCTTCATCGGCACATGCACGAAGGCCGGATCGGCGTACCATTTGGCGAGGTCCTCATAGGCCAGCCGCTTGGCTTCCAGCAGCGCCGTCAGCGTATCCGCCGAGCCCGCGCCCATCTTCTTGAGGTCGTAGCCCTTCAGGATCTGCAGCATCTGCAAAACCGCCGCGCCCTGGCCGTTGGGCGGCAGTTCGTAGACGTCGTAGCCGCGATAGTTCACCGACAGTGGCGTCACCCATTCGCCGTGATGGGCCGCGAAATCTTCGTAACGCAGATCGCCGCCGACGCGCTTGAAGTAGGCGTCGATGGTGTGGGCAATGGGGCCTTTGTAATAGGCGTCACGGCCGCCCTTGGCGATCAAGGTCAGCGTGTTGGCGAGATCAGGGTTCTTGAAGATCTCGCCCTCGGCCGGCGTATGGCCATTGGGCATGTAGGTGTGGCGCGCGTTGTCGAGTTCCTCGATCAGGCCTTTGTTCTTCTCGAACGCGGCCATGTTGCCCTTCCAGTAGAGCGAGATGAGTTGCGTGACGGGAAAACCGTGGTTCGCGTAGTCGATGGCGGGCTGGAGGTCTTCCGCGATGGGCAGCTTGCCGAATTTCTGGTGCAGCGCGAACCACGCATCCACCGCGCCCGGCACGGTGATGGGAAGCGAGCCGACAGAGGGGATATGCGCCTTGGGCGTCATGCCCGCCTTTTTGTAAGCGGCCTCCACCTCGGCGGTCATGCGCGCGAGATCGCGGCCCTGTGCGGCGCGTCCCGAACCGTTATAGCCATAGAGCTTGTGCGTCTTGGGATCGTAGACGATGGCGAAGAGATCGCCGCCGATTCCGTTCAGCACCGGCTGCATCAAGCCGATGGCCGCATTGGCCGCGATGGCAGCGTCCACCGCGCTGCCGCCTTTCTTCAGGATGTCGATGGCGATCTGCGAGGCGAGCGGTTGCTCGGTGGCGGCCATGCCGTGCTGCGCCAGCACGGGCGAGCGCGTCGCCCAGGGCGCGCCGGAGTAGCGGTCGCCGCGCGAGACCTGCCCGTACACCGCACTCTGCGTGAATCCCATGGCCATGATGAGTGCCCCTGCTACCAGTTTCTTCGACATCGTCATTTCTAGAAACACCCCGCTCCGAATGTGGCTTTTTCCATCGGACTTCCCGCGTCGTGGAGGTGAATATAGGTAGGCCGCGCCATCACGTCACGCCGGGAATTGCCGCGAATTATCCCCCGATTATCCATTGGCGGGCTTGCTAAATCGGCGCGGAGGGCGACATTTCCCCCATGCTCGATCAGCCCCTGAGGACATTGGCCACGCCGGTGGCGCAGCGTGGCGCCGCGTTTCTGGCCGGCCGTGGCGCGGGCGCTGACATGGTGTCGGTGATCGGCTTCTTCGTGGGGCTGGCCGCCATCCCCACAATCGCCACGCATCATTATTGGGCGGCCCTCGGGCTCATCGTGCTCAACCGGCTGGTGGATGCGCTGGATGGCGCGGTGGCGCGGCAAAGCCGGGCGAGCGGGCGTGGCGCGTTCCTCGACATGATCCTCGACCTCATCGTCTTTGCCGGATTGCCGTTTGGCTTCGCGCTGGCCGATCCGTCGCGAGCGCTGGCAGCATCGTTCTTCATCTTCGCCATTGCCGCGTCGCAGGCGTCGGCTGTGTTCTTCAACGCGCTGGCCTCGCGCGAGGGATCGCAAGGCGTCGTGATCTTCGGCTATGTCGGGCGCCTCATGGAGGACAGCGAGTTGACGCTGGCCTTCGTCATCGCCTGCCTCATGCCGCAATGGTTCAGCCTGATCGCCTATATCGCCGGTGTGTTGTGCTTCCTGACCGCGGGTTCGCGGATCGCCATGGCTGTCGCGAGGTTTTCGAGCGTATGAAGATCGTCATCATCGGTGCGGGTATCGCCGGGCTCTCTCTCGGTTGGCGGCTGGCGCAGTCCGGCGCCAAGGTCACGGTGCTGGAGCGCGCGCAGCCGGGGCAGGGCGCGACCATCGCGTCGGCCGGGCTGATCGCGCCGACATCCGAGAATGACGACGAGGACAACGCGCTCTCCCGCTTCTCGCGCGCCTCGGCGGCGTTGTGGCCGGCCTTCGCGGCGGAGGTGGAGGAAGTCTCGAGGCACAGGATCGGCTTCCACGCCGAAGGCACATTGCTGATCGCAAAGTCCGATGCGGATGCGCAGCGTCTCGCCAATCGCGCGAAGGGGGTTTCTGGCGCGCGGTTGCTGAATACGGCCGAAGCCCGCGCGATGGAGCCGATGCTGGATGAGGGCATCGCGGGTGCGCTGTTCGATCCCGATGAGGCGCAGGTGGACAACCGCGCGGTGGGGCTGGCGCTCGCGCGAGCCTTCATCCGCGCTGGCGGGTCGCTGCAGGCCAATGAGGCGGTGGTGCGGCTGGAAGTCGAGAAAGGCAAAGTGCTGGGCGCCGTAACCCCCTTCGGCGTGCACCGCGCCGACGCCTATGTGCTGGCGGCGGGCGCCTGGACGGGTCGGATCGACGGCATGCCGGCGGAGATCGTGCCGCCCATCGTGCCGGTCAAAGGCGAGATGATCGCGCTGGCGCCGAACGCCGGTGGCGTGGTGCCCGGCCATGTCATCTGGGGAAATGGGGTCTATCTGGTGCCGCGCCACGGACAGATTTTCGTCGGCGCCACCTCGTCCCGCAGCGGGTTCGACACCAGCCTGACGGATGAAGCTGCGAACTGGCTGCGCAGCGGCGCGGAGGGTCTGATGCCGTTGCTCGCCGGCTGGTCGCAGGCCGAGCATTGGGCGGGATTGCGGCCCGGCACGCCGGACGACCTGCCCATCGTTGGCGAGACGGCTGTGGAAGGCATCTATGTCGCGGGCGGGCAGTTCCGGAACGGTATCTTGCTTGCACCGGCCATGGCGGAAGCCCTTCGCAGTCTCATTCTGGAACGCCGCGCCAGCATCGATATCTCTGCCTTCGATTCTCGACGCTTCACCAAACCGTTAGTTGCCGAAGCTGACGTGGTGCGTTAACCAGAAAGAGTGCGAGGGCGCAGGTCGAGGGGCGCTCGGGTTCACGGATGGCGTATGGCGTTTTCGGGGTCGGGGTTCTGCTTCTGTTGTTGGGCAGCGAGGCGCTGCTGCACGGCGGCATCGGCCTCACCAAAAGCCTGGGCCTTCCGCCGCTTCTGATCGGATTGCTGGTCGTCACCGCCGCCACTTCAGCGCCCGAGCTTGCCGTGGCGCTGGAAGCCGCGCGGGCCCAGCCGGATGTCACGCTGGGCGTGGTCGTCGGCGGCAATATCGTCAATATCCTGCTGGTGCTGGGGCTCGGCTCACTGCTGCGACCATTGCCCAGTCCCCCCAAAGTCGCATTCCGGGACGGCGGCGCCTTGCTGGCGGCCAGCCTGGCGCTGGTTGTCATCTCCTTCGAGGGCACGATCACGCGGCGGATCGGCATCATGCTGGTCGGCGGCTTCGTGGCCTATGTGGTCCTGACCATCGCCACCGAGTGGCGGCGTCCCGTCCAGCTCTCCTCCACCGAGGTTCGCGCCAATTGCCGCGATGGCGACCGGCCGGCCGGGTTGAACTTCATCCTGACCGTGCTCGGCGCGGCGCTGGTCTTCGTCGGCGCGCGTTTCGTGATTCAGGGCGGCTTAGCGGTCGGCCAGATCTACAACCTGCCGCAGCCGGTGGTGGGCCTGACCGTCGTAGCGCTGGCGACGGCGCTGCCGGAATTCGTGGTGACCTTGCTGGCCTTCCTGCGCCGCTACACCGACGCGGCGGTGAGCCATGTCATCGTCTCCAACATCTTCCACATCCTGGTCGTGCTCGGCGTGGTGGCGCTGATCCATCCGCTGCCGGTGAAGATCGACCATGCCGACATCTACGTGATGGCGGGCTCGGCCCTGCTGCTGATGCCGCTGATGATCATGTCCTGGCGGCTGTCGCGCGTGAACGGCGTGTTCCTGATGCTGTGCTATGGCGCCTATATCGCCTTCATCGGCTGGCGCTTGGGCTATGTGGTGGTGCCGCATCTGGGCTGAGCGGCTATACTGCCCTCATGGAATCCTTCGTCCTGCATGAACGCCTTACGGCCGACACCGCGCCCGTCGCCGATTGGGCGCTGTCGCGCGTGTTGCTGATGAACGACGCGCGCTATCCTTGGCTGATCCTCGTTCCCCGCCGCGCCGGACTGGTTGAGTTGCACGACCTGAAGCACGCCGAGCGGCTTGTGCTGATGGAGGAGATGGCCCGTGCCGGTGCCGGTTTGAAGACGCTGCCCGGTATCGCCAAAATCAACACCGGGGCGCTGGGCAACCTCGTGCCGCAGCTTCATATCCATGTCGTGGCGCGGCGGGTCGGCGATCCCGCCTGGCCGGGACCCGTCTGGGGGCATAGCCCGGCGGTGGCTTATGACGAGGACGCCCTGGACGGCGCGCTCCTGGAGCTCCGCGAGCTGTTCTAGGCTGGCACGGTCGTTGCGTTAAGCATGGCAGGAGAACCTGTAGCCATGCTGGCAGAAGCCGCAACCGCGACAACCAACCGGGCCGATGTGCTCGCCGCCATCAAACAGGCGAGCAACCTCACGGGCTCGGATTTCAACTACCTGGTCGACACCGCCATGCGGGAGTCGAGCCTGAAAACAGACGCCAAATCAGATACTTCCAGCGCGTCTGGACTATTTCAGTTTACCGGCCAGACCTGGCTTGGGATGGTCAAACAGCATGGTGCGCAATATGGGTTGGGCTCCTATGCCGGGGCCATCAGCCAGGATTCCGACGGCCATTATCGGGTCGACAACGCCCAGGATCGCCAGGCAATTCTTGCCCTGCGCAACAATCCCAAGATCGCCTCCCTGATGGAGGGCGAATACGCCAACCAGTCCAAGGCGACGCTCGAAAGCACGCTTGGCCGTAGCGTCTGCGGCGGCGAACTCTATGCCGCCCACTTCCTGGGACCGGGCGCGGCCTGCAAGCTGATCCAGATGAACAGCGCCACGCCCAACGCCAATGCCGCGAATGCCTTCCCGGCAGCCGCCGAGGCCAACAAGTCCGTCTTCTATCACGCCGACGGCAGCGCCAGGACGGTGCACGAAGTCTACAACTGGGCGCTGAAGCAGCCCTCCGGGGCGCAGGCTCTGCCGAAGTCGGTGGCCGCGAAGCCGCCCGGCACCACCACCATCGAGAAATCCGGCATGTCGGACGACTGGATGGCGAGCCAGCTCTACGACGCGATGGGCAATTCACCGCTTGGCCTGCAGCTCTCGCCGGTGTCGCTGACGCCGGGCGTGATCCATATCCTCTCCTCGCTCAACGGCCCCGACTCTTCGGACGAGACCGGCCGCAAGAATTGAGATAAGCACCGCGCGGGGAGAACTCGCATGCGCGCGGCATTGGTGGCCGTCTGGGCCGTCATCCTGACAACGGGAATCGTGCAGGCCGCGAATGGCTTGCAGACGGACCTGCTCGGCGTGCGCGCGGGGCTGGATGAATTCTCGCCTTTCGCCATCAGCATCGTGATGGCCGGCTATTACGTCGGCTATTCCGCGGGGCCGTTGCTGTGCCCACTCTTCATCCGCCGCTTCGGCCATGTCGCCACCATCGTGGTGGGACTGCTGATCGCGGCCAGCGTGATCACCTTGCACGGCGTGTTCGTATCGCCCGCTGCGTGGACGGCGTTGCGCGCGGTGGCGGGCGTGGCGCTGGCCTGCGTCTACATCTCCTTTGAAAGCTGGATCAATGCGCGCACCGGGAACGTCGTGCGCGGGCGGGTGTTCGGCATCTACATGGTCGCCCAGATGGTGGGGATGACGGGATCGCAATTCCTGCTGATGACGGCGAGCCCGGCCACCATGGTGCTGTTCCTGCTGTCGGGTTCCCTGTTCCTTTTGGGCGCCGTGCCGGTGTTCGCCGCGCGAAGCCGCGCGCCCGTGCATGCCGATATCGAGCGCGTGTCGCTGGGGCGGATGATGCGGGTGATGCGCGAGCTGTTCGTCCTGTCGCCGCTGGGACTGATCGAAACGTTCCTCTCCGGCATCTCGTGGAGCATGGTCTTCACCTTCGCGCCGGTCTACGCGCAGCATGTGGGGCTCAGCGTGAACCAGGTGGCCTGGTTCATGGGCGTGGCGATGGCGTCGGCGGCGGTGCTGCAATTCCCGCTGGGCTGGATCTCTGATCATGTCGGGCGGCGACTGACGCTTGCGCTGATGTGCCTCGGCGGCACGGCCTCTGCGCTGTTCGGCATCTGGGCGGACGCGCACGGGCTCGCGTCCAAATATATCGCCTCCGCACTGATCGGCGCACTGGTGTTTCCGCTCTACAGCCTCGCCGTGGCGCATACCAACGACAAGATCGCGCCGCAGTTGCGCGTGCCCGCCGCAGCCGCGCTGGTGCTGCTGTTCGGACTCGGCTCGATCCTTGGGCCGCTGACCGTGGGGCAGGCGATGACCTGGCTGGGGCCGGGCGGCTATTACGACGTGCTGGCCGGGGTGATGGGCGTGAGCTTGGCGGTTGCGGCCGCGACCCGCTAGAGTCCCCGCGACACGCTATCCGAGGTTCCCATGTCCGGCGAAGCAAAGCCTGTGGCCGTTGCCGTTCCGGCCGCGACCATTCTCATCTTGCGCGATAGCGCCGACGGCATGGAAGTGTTCATGGTCAAGCGCCACCACCAGATCGATTTCGTGGCCGGTGCGCTGGTGTTCCCCGGCGGGAAAGCCTCGAAAGGCGATTTCGACGCGGGCCTCGCGGATTTCACCGACTGCGCCAAGGACTGGACCGATGAGATGCGCGCGCTTGGCGCCTGCGCCATCCGCGAGGCATTCGAGGAATCCGGGATACTCTTCGCGCGCGACGCGAGCGGCGCGTATGTCGGCAGCGAGCGGCTGGAGAGCCTCGCGCATTACCGCCACGCGCTGGAAAAGAACGAGATCGCGCTGCTCGACATGTTGCGCGCGGAGAAGCTGAAACTCGCCTGCGACGCGCTGGTGCATTTCGCCCATTGGGTCACGCCCAGCAACATGCCCAAACGCTTCGACACGCATTTCTTCGTGGCCAGCGTTCCCGAAGGTCACGCCGGAAGCCATGACGGCCGCGAGTCCGTGGACTCGGTGTGGATACGCCCCGAAGACGCCATCGCGGACCGCAAGCGTTGGAACGTGATCTTCCCGACCAAGCTCAATCTGATGAAGCTGGCGAAGTCCCACAACGCGGCCGATGCGCTTGCGGCCGCCGCCGTCGCGCCGCCGCTGACGGTCGAGCCTTGGGTCGAGAACGGCCCGAACGGGCAGGTGCTGCGCATCCGCGAGGATGCGGGCTATGAGCAGACCTCCGCCAACATGCGCGATGCGATGTGACGATTAAGCACCGAGCGCGTCTTTCACGCGGTTCTCGAGCTCGCAGGCCAGGATGTTGGCCACGCGGTCGTCATTGCTCTTGACGTTCTTCTTCACGATGACGCGGATCGCGTCGACATGCGCGTCGATCAGCGCCAGGGATGCGCGGGCTTCGCCGTCGAGCAACTTACAGAGCGAGGTTGCGACGCGCGCCGCGATGGGGAAGCCGAAGGTCAGCGCCTGGCCCCGCAAATCGTGGCTGGCGCGGTAGAGATCGCCCTGGTGCTCCGCATCGCGCGAGGCGGCATAGTGGCCGCGGCATTCGACGAGGCGGTCTACGTCCGAATTGATCCAGTCGTTGAATTCCACCTTCAAGGTGTTGATGGCCATTTCCGCGCGCTTGATCGCGGCCATGTCGAGCCCGCCCACGGCGCCGCCCACCTTGGCCTTCAGGATGTTGGGCGGCATGAAGATTTCGATGGGTTGCTGCTTGGCCATGTCTGCTCCGTTCAGGCGCTCATCGCCAGAGGTTCTTCGGCTTCGATTTCGGACGGCTGGGTGCGCCGCTCCGGTCCGCGATATTCGTCAAGCCCGCGCCGTCTGCGGCAGGGGCCGAAATAGACTTTGGTGCGCACGAAAGGGCGCGGATGCTCGATCACCGAGGTCAGCCGCGTCAGGATAGCGCGTGCGGAGACGGGCTTGGCGAGGAATTCGTTGACACCGGCATCGCGCGCGGCGCGGACATGGTCGAGCTGGGTGTAGCCCGTCAGCATGATCACCGGCACGAACGGGTTGGGCGTGGCGGACGAGGTGCGGATCATCCGCACGAGATCGAGGCCCGTCATGCCTTCCATCATCCAGTCGAGGAAGACGACATCCGGGTTCAGGTCGCGCATCATGTTCCAGGCGCGCTGGGCGTCGGCGGCCTCGAAGATCTGGATGGCGCCGAAAGCCTGCAGCACCGTGACGACGAGCTTTCGCATATGGGGATTGTCGTCCACCACAAGCAGTTTCAAACGATCGAAGCGATAGCCGTTCATGCGCGCACGCCGGTTAGGCCCGGTTTTGTCCCCGGCCTTAGATTAGTGAACTGGCGTTAAGGAGGGGTGAAAGTCCCCCACCCGAAACGCTGCGCGTTTCGACCTCCCCGCAAGGGGGAGGTGGGCTCTTAATCCGTGAACTGTTCGGCCAATATCCGTTCGTCCAGGCTGTGGCCGGCGTCGAAGAGCATGGTCATGGAGATGGAACGGTCCTCGGCCACGTCCACGGCGGAGACGTTGCGGACTTCCAGATCGTCGGCCACGGCGCTCACGGGGCGCTTGGCGGCTTCCAAAATCTCGAAGCGGGCCCGAGCACGGTGGGGCAGGAGCGCGCCGCGCCAGCGGCGGGGGCGGAAGGCGCTGATGGGGGTGAGTGCAAGCAACGCTGCGTCGATCGGCAGGATGGGGCCGTGGGCGGAGAGGTTGTAGGCGGTGGAACCCGCGGGCGTGGAGATCAGCACGCCGTCGCAGATGAGTTCCTGGATGCGCACCTTGTCGTCGATGGCGATGCGGATTTTCGCGGCCTGCCGTGTCTCGCGCAGGAGGGAGACTTCGTTGAAGGCCAGCGCCTCCTTGGTGACGCCTTCGCGCGTAATGGCTTTCATGCGCAGGGGATGGACCACGGCGCGTTCGGCGGCGGCGAGGCGTTCCAGCAATCCGTCCTCGCGATAGCCATTCATCAGGAAGCCGACGGAGCCGAGATTCATGCCGTAGATCGGCTTCTTGGTCTTGGTGAACCGGTGTAGCGTTTGCAGCATGAAGCCGTCGCCGCCCAGCGCCACGATCACTTCGGCGTCGTCCGCGCCCACATCTTCGTGACGGGCGTGCATATCGGCGAGGCCGTGTTCGGCGTCTTTCGAGGCGACGAAATGCAGCTTCATGGTCAGCCGCCCGTCAGCGACATGGTGCGGCCGACCGCGGGGCGGTCGTGGCGGCGGTCGATGATGAAATCATGGCCTTTGGGCTTGCGTGCGATAGCTTCGTCGATGGCGGAGGAAAGCAGGCCATCCTCCGGCGAGGCGCGCAAGGGCTTTCGCAGATCCGCGTCGTCGTTCTGGCCGAGGCACATATAGAGCGTGCCGGTGCAGGTGACGCGCACCCGGTTGCAGCTTTCGCAGAAATTGTGGGTGAGCGGCGTGATGAAGCCGAGCCGCCCGCCGGTCTCGCGTACACGCTCGTAACGCGCCGGGCCGCCGGTGCGATGCGCGCTCTCTTCCAAGGTGTAATGTTCCGCCAGCCGGGCGCGAACGAGGGAGAGCGGCAGATATTGCTCCACCCGGTCGCCGTCGATCTCGCCCATGGGCATGATCTCGATGAGCGTGAGGTCCATGCCGCGGCCATGCGCCCATTCCATCATGGGCGCGATCTCGTGCTCGTTGACGCCCTTGAGCGCCACCATGTTGATCTTGACCTGCAAGCCCGCCGCCTGCGCCGCGTCGATACCGGCCAGCACCTTCGACAGGTCGCCCCAGCGGGTGACGGCGCGGAACGTCACCGGATCGCGCGTGTCGAGCGAGACGTTGATGCGCTGAACGCCGGCGCGCTTCAGGTCCGCCGCGTGCCGCGCGAGCTGGCTGCCGTTGGTGGTGAGCGTGAGTTCCTGGAGGCCGCCGTCGCCGATGCGCGAACCCAGATCGTCGAACAGCCGCATCACGTCGCGCCGCACCAGAGGCTCGCCGCCGGTGATACGGATGCGCTCCACGCCCTTGGCGATGAAGGCGCCGCAGAGGCGGCCGATTTCATCGAGCGTCAGCAGGTCCGCCTTGGGCAGGAAGGTCTGGTGTTCCGCCATGCAATAGACGCAGCGGAAATCGCAGCGATCCGTCACCGAGACGCGCAGATAGGAAATGTGCCGGCCGAATGGATCGATCATCGGGCCAACCTAGCATTTTTGGGATTGGCCCAAACAGCAAACAATTGTCATCCCGGCCGAGCGGAGCGAGAGTCGGGACCCACGGAGACGTGGGCTGGGTGGGTCCCGGCTCGGCGCGATGCTGACGCATCGCTTGGCCGGGATGACAGGTTTGAAGAGGGATGAATTCAAGCGGCCGGGGCGAAGAAGACTTCGATGCTTTTGATGCGTTCCATGGCCTCGGGCCTGGTGAAGCTGTCGAACACCCGCTCGATTTCGATGCGCTCGGCCGGTGTCAGGCGGGAGGAGACCCGGCGCGCGCCGCGCGACAGGTTGAACACGGTGGAAAAGACGCAGCGGTCGATGCCTACGGCGCGGCAGGCCAGCGCGACGGGCCGCGCGCCGCCTTCATAGAGCACCCGGCGCATGTCTTCCGGCGTCACGTCCAGGAGCTTGGCGAAGGCCAGCTCGAACAGTTCCATCTGGCCCTGATGCAGCACGCGCAGCAGGAAGCCGGCCTTGAGCTGTCCGGCGCCGGCGAGTTTCTCGATCAGCTTCTTGCCGCCTTCGCCGCCCGGCTTGGGCGCGGCCTGAACGGCTTCCTGCGCCTTGCCGATGGCATGGGCGGAGGTCTCGAAAGCGAAAGGATGAGCCTGCGCGATGTGGACCTTCAGCGCCTCGGACACCCAGTCGCACATTTTGGCGGCGAGGGTGGAAGGCAGGTCGCCGCGCTTGACCAGCGGCTCCTGCAGGCTCGCGATGCTACGGGATTTCTCGACCAGCGTCTCGAAGGTGTTGGACGCGATGCGCGCGGTGGCGTTGCGCACCAGCGCGATGAGCACCGGCTCGGCATCGGTGCGGGACAGTGCGTCGGAGATGGGCTCGCCAATGTTCGGGCGCTCGGCGCAGGCGGTCTGATGCGCGGTGCCGGCTTCGGCGATGAAATGAAGCAGGTCGTAATCGCTGAGGCGGCGGCTGCGCAAGATGATCGGCCGCGCCACCTCGATGTTGTCGTCACAGAGCAGCGATAGCAGGTCGAGCGGCGCGTTGAGATCGTCAGCCAGGTGCTCGGCCAAGGTGATGCGGATCGCCATTTCCACATCGTGGGTGAGGCGTTGCAGGATCTCGCGCATCAGGCTGCGTTCGCGCTCGGAAAGCATCGGCGCCTGGGTGCGGAACAGCGAGGCCACGGCGAGGTAGATGTCCTCGCGGCGCGTGCCGTCCGGATTGGCCGCCAGAAGCGCCAACCGGCTCATTTCGCTCATGTTATGCGCACTCAAGCCCACGCCAGCCCCCTGCTGCTTCTGCAGCCGCCCCAATCCTACGCAAAATGCCGTTAACAGCGTGTTAAGCTAATGGGCCTTCACCAAGCCGATTCCCGCCATGACATCAGAAGCGCCCTTCATCCTCGCCATCGACCAGGGCACCACTTCCACCCGCGCCATCCTGTTCGACGCGGCGGCGCGGCCCGTCGCCAGCCACGCCATCGAGCTGCGCCAGATCTATCCGGCGAATGGATGGGTGGAGCATGACGCGGAAGAAATCTGGCAGGCGACGGTCGCTGCCTGCCGCGTCGCCATCAAAGGCGTGCCGGCGTCGGACATCGCCGCCATCGGTATCACAAATCAGCGCGAGACGACGGTGCTGTGGGACCGCAAGACCGGTCGGCCGCTGCACAACGCCATCGTCTGGCAGGACCGCCGCACGGCGGAACGCTGCCGCCAACTCCGCGATGCCGGTCACGAGGGTGACGTCGCCGCACGCACAGGCCTGCTGCTGGATTCCTATTTCTCCGGCACCAAGGCCGAATGGCTGCTCGATCACATCCCCGGCGCGCGCGCACGCGCGGAGGCGGGCGAACTCGCTTTCGGCACGATCGATAGCTGGTTGATTTACAAGCTCACCGGCGGCGCGGTGCATGCGACGGATGTGACCAACGCCTCGCGCACTATGTTGCTCAACCTGAAGAGCCTCGCATGGGACGACGCGATGCTGGCGCTGCTGCGCGTGCCGCGCGCCACCCTGCCGGAGATACGCGACAGCGCGGGCGATTACGGGGTCACGACGCCGGAGCTGTTTGGCGCGCCGATCCCCATCCGCGGCGTGGCGGGCGACCAGCAGGCGGCGCTGTTCGGCCAATCCTGCTTCAAGCCCGGCGATGTGAAATCCACTTACGGCACGGGCTGTTTCGCGCTGGTGAACACCGGACCGGTCGCCACGCACTCCCAAAACCGCCTGCTCGCCACTTGCGGCTATCGCGCGGGCGGTGAGACGGCCTATGCGGTCGAGGGCAGCATCTTCATCGCGGGCGCCGTGGTGCAGTGGCTGCGCGACGCGCTGGGCGTGATCCGCTCGGCGGCGGAGATCGAAGCGCTGGCCAACACCGCGAAACCGGCCGACGGTCTTTACTTCGTCCCCGCCTTCACCGGCCTCGGCGCGCCTTACTGGGACCCTGACGCGCGCGGCGCGATCTTGGGCCTGACGCGCGACATGGGCGCGGCCGAGATCGCGCGCGCCGCGCTGGACTCCGTCTGCTACCAGACCCGCGACCTGCTCGACGCCATGGGCCACGACATGCGCGCCAGCGGGTTGGGTACACCCGCGGCGATCAAGGTGGACGGTGGCATGGTACGTAACGATTGGTTCTGCCAGCGCCTCGCCGATCTCACCGGACTGCCGGTCGAGCGTCCGAAGATCGTGGAGACCACGGCGCTCGGCGCCGCCTATCTCGCGGGCCTCTCAGCCGGAATCTTCACAAGCTTCGACGACATCGCGAAAGGCTGGGCGCTCGACCGCCGCTTCGCGCCGTCGCTGGCCACAGCGACGCGCGATTCGCTCTATGATGGCTGGCTGAAGGCCGTGGCGCGGACACGCACGACATGACCGCGCCCGACGAGGCCATGATGGCGCCGGTGTGCGCCATCGCGGATTTCATGGCGACCCTGGACGACAATCTCGTCGTGGATTGTTTCACCGTCGACGTCGTTATCGTCGAGAACTTCGCGCCATACATTTTCCGCGGGAGCGATGCCGTGGCGCGTTGGCGTGCCGGGTTCCACGCGCATGCGGCCACGCTCAGCGGCATGGCTGTCACATTCGGCACGGCGCAGGATTTCAGCAGCGATGGCGAGACGGCCTATTTCGTGCTGCCCACGCTCTGGCGGGGCCGGTCGGGCGGCGTGCCGTTCGAGGAGGATGGCGGTTGGGCTTTTGTGCTGAAAAATGAGGGCCAGCGCTGGCGCGTGGCCTGCTATGCTTGGGCGGTGACGGCTATCCGAAGAGTTTGACAGGGTGGCGGCGCGGGGGCCACTCTGGGTGCAGCGCGTCAACGGGAGAGACTCCATGTTAGAGACCGAATTGCGGGAGAAGATGGCGGCCAAGGTTCCGCCTGCCCAAAGCATCCCGTCGCTCGAAGGCAAGGTGAGCGCGGAGGAGTGGCAGTTGCGCGTCGATCTGGCGGCGACCTATCGCCTGGTCGCGCAGCACGGCTGGGACGACATGATCTTCACCCACATATCCGCCCGCGTGCCGGGGCCGGAGCATCACTTCCTGATCAACCCCTATGGCCTGTTGTTCGACGAGATCACGGCCTCGAGCCTGGTCAAGATCGATATCGACGGCAACAAAGTGCAGGAGACGCCCTATCCTGTGAACCCGGCCGGCTTCACCATCCATTCCGCGCTGCACATGAACCGCGACGATGCGCATTGCATCATCCACGTCCATACCGATGACGGCGTGGCGGTGTCGGCACAGGCGGACGGTCTGCTGCCGCTCGACCAGCACGCCATGATGATCGCCGGCGATCTCGCCTATCACGACTATGAGGGCGTGGCGCTCGATCTCGACGAGCGCGACCGGCTGGTGCACGACATCGGCACCAAGAACGCGATGATCCTGCGCAACCACGGCACGCTCGCCATCGGCAAGAACTGCGCGGATGCATTCCTCAGGCTCTATTACCTGGAGCGCGCCTGCACCATGCAGGTGCGCGCGCTTTCGGGCGGCGCCAAGCCCAACTGGCCCAACCAGGGCGTTCCGGAAAAGACGGCCGGGCAGGGCGCGATGGCCTTCAACGGCCTCGTCGGCACGCTGGCGTGGCCCGCGCTGCTCCGGAAGCTCGACCGGGTTGATCCGAGTTATAAGAATTGAAATGCCGCCCTCCCCTTGAGGGAGGGCCGACAAAATCCGAAGGATTTTTCGGGGAGGGGTTTGTGCGCGGACCCCTTCCCGAAATTTGCTTCGCAAATTATCGACCCTCCCTCAAGGGGAGGGTGGAGGTCTGGGAATGAAATTCGGCATCGGCCAGTCCGTACGGCGCACGGAGGATATCCGCTTCGTCACGGGGCAAGGTCAGTATACGGACGATATCCATTTCGACAATGAGGGCCATGCCGCCTTCGCGCGCAGCCCGCACGCGCATGCGAAGATCAATTCGGTCGATACCAGCGCGGCGAAATCCGCGCCGGGCGTTATTGCGGTCTATACCTATGACGATTTCGCGGCGGCCGGGGCCAAGCCGATGCCGTCTGCATCTCCCCTGAAGTGCCGGGATGGATCGCCGCCGAAGGGTGCGCCGAAATATCTGCTGGCGAAGGATCATGTGACCTTCACGGGCGAGGCCATCGCGCTGGTGGTGGCGGAGACCTTGTGGCAGGCGCGCGACGCGGCGGAGCTGATCGAAATCGATTACGAGCCGCTGGATGCCGTGGGCCGGCTGGAAGACGCGGCCACGGGCGCGCAGATCTGGGATGACGTGCCCGGCAATCTCTGTTTCGACTGGGCGGACGGCAAGGAAGCGGCGTGCGAGGCGGCGTTCGCCTCCGCCGCGCATACCGCGAGCGTCGACATCGTGCAGAACCGCGTCGTCGTCAATTCGATGGAGACGCGCAACGCCACCGGACTCTATGATTCCGCGACTGGGCACTACACGCTCTATTCCGGCAACCAGGGTTCGGGCGGATTGCGCGGGCGCATCGCCAAGGACGTGCTGGGCGTGGAGTTGGACAAGCTGCGCGTGGTGTCGCCGGATGTTGGCGGCGGCTTCGGCATGAAGGCGGGCGCCTATCCCGAGCAGGGCGCGGTGCTGGTGGCAGCCAGGCTTTGCGGCCGGCCAGTACGCTGGGCGTCGGACCGCACGGAAGCTTTCCTCACCGATCATCATGGTCGCGACACCTGGACTCGCGCCGAAGCCGCTTTCGACAAGGACGGCAAGATCCTCGCCGCGCGCTTCACGGGCACCGCGAATATGGGCGGCTACCTCTCCGCCTTCGCGCCGTTCATCCCCACGCTCGCTGGAAGCCGCATCTTCGGCGGCGTCTATCGTATCCCGACCTTCTTCACGGCGATCAAGGGCTATTTCACCAACACAGCGCCCATCAACGCCTATCGCGGCGCCGGCCGCCCGGAAGCCGCGCATTATATGGAGCGGCTGATGGACGTGGCCGCGCTCAAGCTGGGCATCGATCGCGTGGAACTACGCCGCCGCAACCTCATCACGCCGGAAGAGCTGCCTTACAAGAACTGGTGGGGCATCGCCTTCGACTCCGGTGATTATCCGCGCCTGCTCGAAGAAGGCTTGAAGCGCGCGGATGCGGACGGGTTCGCCGCGCGCCGCAAAGCCTCCGAAGCGCGTGGCCGGAAGCGTGGCTTCGGCGTTGCGTACTATGTCGAGATCACGGCGGCGGCGGGCAGCGAAGGCGCGCGGGTGCAGTTCACGGACAATGGCGGCGTCGAGCTGTTTGTCGGCACGCAATCGAACGGGCAGGGACATGAGACCGCCTTCGCGCAGGTCGTGGCGGAGAAACTGGGTGTGCCGTTCGAATCCATTACGGTGAAACAAGGCGACAGCGACGCCATCACCGTCAGCGGCGGCACCGGCGGCTCGCGCTCGCTCAACATGGCGGGCGGCGCGCTGGAAGTGGCGTCCGACGAAGTGATCAAGAAGGGCAAAAGCGCGGCCGGGCAGGTGTTGCAGGCCGGTGGCGCGGAGGTCGCGTTCGATGTCGTGGAGGGCGTCGGCCGTTTCCGCGTGGCGGACAGCGATCGCGAGATGACGGTGGGCGAACTCGCCGTCACGCTCAAGCGCGACAAGCTGCCGGGCTTCGAGGACGGTCTCGACAGCGACGGCCTGTTCCAGGGCGCCGCGTCCACTTTCCCGAACGGCTGCCACATCTGCGAAGTCGAGATCGACGCGGACACCGGCAAGGTCGACATCGTCTCCTATCATGTGCTCGACGATTTCGGGCGCGTGATCAACCCCATGCTCGTCGCGGGCCAGGTGCATGGCGGCGTGGTGCAGGGGCTCGGCCAGGCGGTGATGGAGAACTGCGTGTACGACGCGCAGTCCGGCCAGATGCTCACCGCCAGCTTCTCCGACTACGCCATGCCCCGCGCCGACGACATGCCGGACATCGATTTCGCTTACGAGGAAATCCCCTGCAAGACGCATCCCATGGGCGCCAAGGGCTGCGGCGAAGCGGGCACGGTGGGTGCTCTGCCGGTCGTGATGAGCGCCATCTGCGACGCGCTGGGCGTGGCCCATATCGACATGCCCGCGACGCCCGAGCGCGTGTGGCGCGCGATGCGGGGCGCTTGAGCGTCGCCCGCACCTGCGCTCTTCCGCACTGCAACCAACAACCGTCATGGCCGCCCTTGTGGCGGCCATCCATATTCCAGAGTCTTTGACGGATGGACTCTGGAATATGGATGGCCGGGACAAGCCCGGCCATGACGATGGGTTTTGGATTTCGCTTCTGGCGGCTTACTTCGTATCCGCCGCAGGTGTCGTGGCTGCCGCCGGCGCGCTCGATGCCGTTTCGTAGCTCGCGATCGACTTCGTCAGCGCATCGCGTTCATCGCAGCCCGTCGGGCACAGCCGCGTCAGCTCCGTGAGTTGCGCGCGCGCCGCGCCGACCTGGTGCATGTTGAGATAGAGTTCGCCCAGATATTCATGCGCGCCTTTGTGGTCGGGATCGCGCGCCAGCGCTTTCTGGTAATAGTCGAGCGAGCCGGGATAATCGCCCAGCATGCGATGGGTGAAGCCCAGATAATTCAGGATGTCGGCATTGTTCGGGCGCGAGGCCAGCGCGCGATTGAGATAGGGCACGGCATTGGCATATTGCTCGCGATGGATCATGCGGATGGCCATGGCGTAATCGTCGAAGCCGGAGCTGTTGCCGCCGGGGCTCGCATAGCCACCGCCACCGCCCGCGCCACCCATCGCCATCACTGACACAGGCGTCACCGCCGCCAAGAACGCAATTGCAATTAAAGCCGACCGGCACATGTCTGCCTCCCGTTTGAATTGAAGCGACCGTAAATCCCAAGCGGAGGTGAAGCAATCGCGCCATTCCACGCTTTCGGAACTGCACATTGCGTTGACTCGCGGGACGGCACGGATGAAAGTCCGGTCATGGCTGATCTCTCCGCCGAACCCGAAACTCGCCCCGCACGCCGCAAGCCGGAAAGCCTTGCCAAGCTGAAGCGCGCCGCGCGCAAGCTGTTCGTGGAGCGCGGCTACCACGCGACGCGGCCGCAGGACATCGCGCGCGAAGCCGGTCTCGGCCACGGCACGTTCTATCTGCACTTCCCCGACAAGCGGGCCTGCTTTCTCTCCTTCGTGGAGGACGCGCGCAACGAGCTCGACGAATATGCCCGGGCCAAAACGAGTCCGCAGCAAACACTCGAAGAGCTGATCGCGAATACGCTGCACGCGATCTACGAATATTCGGCGAGCCATCCCGGCGTTCTCGGCGCCGCGCTGACCGATGAAGCGGTGATCGACGCGGAAGGCGCGCAAGCCGTTCCGCTGATGCAGCGCTGGGGACACGATTGGGCCAATAGCGTGCGCAATGCGGCAGCGCTCGGCCGCGCCTCCGAGGAATACGATGCCGATGTCGTGGGGCAGGCCATTGTCGGCGCCATCCATCAGGCGGCGAGCGAAGGCACGCGCTCGGGGCGCAGCTCCGACATCGTGGTGCGAAACCTGACCCGGTTTCTCGTCAAAGCGCTGAAGCCTTGAGGCCCCCGCCGTGGCACCGGCCCCCCGGTGCCACGGTAGATGCATCAGGCTTTACTGGCCCATATGCCAGGTCAAACCCGCCAGCAGGCCATGATCGGCGAAATGCTGGTGCGTGTCGGCGATTTCCTGCGCCTCGCTCTGGGTGAAGCGGTATTCGCCGAACACCGAGACCTTGTCGTTGATGTCGGTGCGCAGGCCCGCTTCGGCCTGATAGGCGGGCTTCCAGTCATGGCCCGCGGTGCCGTCGGCGTTGATGCCGACATTCTCATAACCAATGCCCACGCCGGCATAAGGCGTGACGGAGGCATGGTGCAGCAAGTCCACCTGGCCGTTCAGCATGACGCTGGTGGAATCGAGATGGCCATTGGTGCTCGATCCGCCCAGATGGGTAAGGTTGTTGAGGATGTAGTTGGAGTCGATCTCGAACCGGGCGCCGTTGCCCGTGTCGTAACCGACCGCGCCGCCATAGGCGGTGCCGGTGTTGAATTGCTCATTGGCGGTGGCGCCGCCGTCCTTGAGCTTGAGATCGGGCAGGAAGGAGGCACCGCCGTCGCCTGTCACGTAGAGACCGGAGATGGATTGCGCCATTGCCGGCTGAAGGAGGGCGGGGCTGGCAATCACCAAGCCCGCGACGAAGAGAAGTTTTACGCACTTCATGAGTCCTCGCTTTTCTGCGCCGCGAACTGTCGGCGCGCCGGGACACTACGCGCGGGCGCCGTGATGGCTCCCTGAATTCGGCGTAAGAGATTGATGATGTTTCATTATTTCCAGTATAGGGTGGCGGCATTGACTTGCGGCTGGCCGGACTGACAAAATATCAGAAATAACAAAAGCAGGGAGAAAGCCGATGGGAAGGCTCACATACAGCGCGGCCGAAATCCTGGCCGATCATCCTTATGCCAAGCTGCATGACGAAGCCGGCTACCGGCTGCATGGCGGCTTCGATGCCGACGGCAATTACATCTCTCCGCGCACGCTGCACCGCTGGCCCGCGATCAATGCGTGGAGCGAGGCGCTGACGGCGCGCGGACACGATCTGGTGGACTCCTCGCAGCAATTGATGGTGCGCGGCAGCTTCCCCAACACGGCGCAGCAAAGCTTCCTGCTCGATCTCGGCCTCGGCCAGACGCTTTGGGATTCGCTCAGCGTCACCGGTGTGGTGGAAGCGCGCGGCAAAATGCTGGCGGAAGCCACGGCACCCGATTTCCAGGACATCGTGGAAGAGGATATCTCCGAAACCGCGGCCGGACATCTGAACAAAGGCCTGTTGCGCGCCCATGGCCTGGACGAAGGCGGCGACGCATCGCGCGGCGAGGGTGGGCATGACGCGATGTGGTTCGCCGTGCGCGACATGCTGTTCGGCAAGCACGCTTATCCGCATGCCGAAGTGCCCGCCAGCCTCGCGCGGCCGGAGATGGGCAAGCTGACGCCGCTGCCGCCGGAATATGAGCGCTGGATACTGCTCCTCATGAACGTGCTGATGATCGAGGTGCGGGCGGAGAATTTCTTCAATTTCTGCACCACGGTGATGCGCGATCCGCGCAACTTCCGCGACCGCCGCGATGTCGCGATGCATGCCGCCGATCTGGTCGACCGCATCCGCCAGGATGAAGCGCCGCATGTGGGCTATCTCACCGTCGTTGTCTCGGAGCTGCGCAGCTTCACGTTCAAGCTGGCCGACGGCAACCGCGTGAAGGGCTCGAGCTTCATCGATCCGATCTGGCGCGGCATGGTGCAGTGGCATTCCGTCTCCAGCATCGATTACGATCGCGAGCAGACGCGCAAGGAATTCGCGGGCCTGCTGGGCGAGCGGCCAAACGGCGTGGAGCTGATGCGCCAGTTCGACAATCTCGGTCAGAAGGAAGCCGCGTGATGAAGGAATTCCGTGGGCGTACCGCCTTCGTCACCGGCGGGGCGAGCGGCATCGGCCTCTCCATGGCGCGCGCCTTCGGCCGCAACGGCATGAATGTGGTGCTGGCCGATATCGACGAGAAGGCCGCCAAGGCGGCTGCCGAACAACTCGCGTCGGAGCAGATCAAGGCCGTGCCGGTCGTCTGCGACGTGACGGATCGCGCCAATGTGCGCGCGGCGGCGCTGGAAGCGGTGGCCGCGTTCGGCAAGATCCATGTCGTCTGCAACAATGCGGGCGTGGCCGTCGGCGGCCCCATCGGCACGGTGAAGGATCGCGACTGGGATTGGATCATCGACGTCAACCTGAAAGGCGTCGTCTACGGCACCGAGACCTTCACGCCGCTGATCCGCAGCCATGGCGAGGGCGGGCACTTCGTCAACACCGCCTCGATGGCCGGCATGATCGGCCCGGCGGGCCTCGAGCCCTACACCGCCACGAAATTCGCCGTGGTCGCGATGAGCGAAGGCTGGTCGCAACAGCTTGCCGCCGACAATATCGGCGTATCGGTCTTGTGCCCCGGCTTCGTGAAGACGCGCATCCATGAGAGCGGTCGCGCGCGGCAGGACAAATATGGCGGCACCGGCGAAGTGGACGCGCTGGGCAACGGCCCCAGCAACGCCGCCCAGATGGTGCTCTCCGGCATCGATCCGGATGTCGTCGGCGCGCGCGTGGTGGAAGCCATCCAGAACAACGAGCTCTACATCTTCACCCACCCCGGCATGCGGGACTTCGTGCAGATGCGCTTCGCCGCGATCATGGCCGGCTTCGACGCCGCCGCGAACAGTGAGGCGCTGAAGGCCGTAAAGGAATGGGCGCCAACGCGGCTGCTGAACCCGTAATAGGTTTTCTATGCCCTCAATCCCGCGCGGGATTGAGGAAGGGAATAACGCCTTCGAAATGGCGTTCGTTGGCTGTGACGAGCATGCAATCGTTGGCCAGCGCGATAGCGGCGATGATCATGTCCAAACCGCTGCGGGGTTTCCCGATCGAGAACCCGTCCGCAATCAGATGCGCCCATTCCAAGGCTGAAGCTTCGTCGAGCGGCAATATCCTGCCGCGGAACAGGGATAGCGGGCCGCCCGGTCCGTCGAACCAGGTTTGCAACTCATTTCTCTTCCGGCCCTCTGCCATTTGAAATATGCCCTTGCCGATTTCACCGATAGTGAAGCTGGCTATGAAGAGGTCACCGGTTTCCTGGTCCCCAAGCCATTTCAAAATGGCGGGATGGGGATGAAGGCGTGTCGGATTGCTGACGATGTTGGTGTCCAGGAGGAAGTGGGTCACAACTCGATATCGCGGCCGGTGGTGAATTCGCGCGAAATATCGAAGTCGTCGGGAAACCGTGGCCCTTGTTGCAAAGCCCGCAATATATCCCCTTTTGTAGAAGGACCAGCGGGCATGACGGTCTTTTCGGCGACTTCGCGAAACCGCATCGCATCGGGATCGGTCGATGCGAGTTTCTCCACGATTTTCCGGACAAGCAGCTTATCGCTCTTCGGACCTTTGACCTCGTAGCGCTCATAGCCTTTGTCGCGCATTCTTTTGCGCTGGTTGGCGACGGCGCGGCGTTGGGATTCCTTGGTCAAATTGGGCATCTCCATATAACCGGTTATATAACCGGCTTGAGCCTGCCGGTCAATCTGCTAGACAGCCCGCATGGCTGAGACAGACCGAACCCCCATGCTTCCCGGCGCGCGCGCGTTCAACAAGGATTTGGCGCCCGCCTTTATCGACCATGCCTGCATCGTCAACGGCTATGCGCCGCCGCCGGGGTCGGTGTTGGGCGAGGGCGTGGATGCGGGGTTCGCCTATTGCGAGCTGGATTGCGGAACGGCGGTGACGGAGACGTTGCTGGCGGCGTCCAACCCGCTGGGCGATTTCCACGGCATCGACGCGCGGGGCGATGAGATCGAGCAGGCGCGGGCGCTGGCGAAGGACGGCGGGGCGCGCAACATCACCTTCCATCACGCGGGCATCGAGGCGGCGCTGGAAAAGACGCTGCCGCAATTCGACTACATCGTGGTCAACAATATCTATTCCTGGGTGCCGCTGCGCGAGCGCGGGCTCATTCTCGCCTTCGTGCGCAAATTCCTGAAGCCGGGCGGCGCGGTCTATGTCAGCTACAATGCTCGGCCGGGCTGGAACAAGCTCGACCCGTTCCGCCGCGTCTTCCGCGAGGCGACGCGCGGGATGAAGGCCGAGCCGGTTCAGCGGCTGAATGCGGCGCGCGATCTTTATGCGCGGCTGCTCGAGTTGAAGGCGGCGGGGATCGCCGCAACGGGACTTTCGGCCGAGGCGTTCCAGGCGCTGAACGACATTCCGCTCGACGCGCTGGCAGCGGACTACGTCAACGAATTCTCCGATCCGCTTTATGTGACGGATGTGATGGCCGATTTCGCGGCGGTGGATTGCGTGCTGACGGGCTCCTCCACCATGGCGGAGTCGCTACCGGTGCTGCTGGGCTATGAGCCGTTCAAATCACTGCTGGAGAAGCTGCCCACGCCATCGGGCCGCGAGCTGGTGAAGGATTTCCTGCTCGACACGCGCTATCGCCGCGATGTGTTCGTGCGCGGCGGCAAGCGGCTGGCGGGCGACAATCGCGACATGGTGATGAACGGTCTGGCCTTCGCGGCCGAGCATCCGGCAGCGGAAGCGCGCTACGAGCAGCGCATGCCGTTCGGCGACATGAAATTCGACAATCCGCATGCGCGCGGATTGGTGGAGACGCTGGAAGGCGGTCCGCGCACGCTCGGCGAACTGGTCACGCGGGCGCATGACGGCGGCGTGGACGCGCAGGCCGTCGTCGCCAACGTGCATGCGCTGCTGCTCACGGGGCAGATCCGCCCCGTTTATCGCGGCACGCCGGAAGCGGCGAAGGGCGCGCGGCTGATGGCGGATGCGGTGCGCGCGCGCGCCACGGATGCCGCGAGCGCGATCGGCTTCCTGCCGTCGCCTTACGGCACGGCGTTCCACATTCCCATCGCCGATCAGGTGTTCATGACCTTGCCGGCGCAGGCGGGCGCGGAAGCGCTGGCGGAAGCGGCAGGCGAGAAGCTCGCCGGTGGCGATGTAACGTTCGTTACAAAGGACGCGCTGACGAAACGGGCGCGGGCGTGGAAACGTAACGTTCGTTACTTTGGCGCTATTGGCGTTCTGCCGGGCTAGTCTTGCTAAGGCCTTGGGCTACCTTTCGAATCAACTTCAAGTTAGTTGATCGAACCCATCCAGCAACCCATTGTTCGTATTCATAATAAAGCGCCCGGTCCTCGGGCGCGTGTGGGTGTGTTTTCCAGTTTTCGCATTTGCGAGGCTGCAAGCGGGCTGAAACCCCGTTCGCGGCAGCGGCAAAGCTTTGTTTCGGGGGAAGCCTGTCTTGGCGTCGGATTCTGCCCTGCCGTCCGCCGTGCGCGGGGGAAGCGACTTCGACGCAGGCGCCGCCAGCCGTCTCGAACGGTACGACCCGCAATTCTCCGCCCGCACGGTGATCACAGCGAAGCAGGGCTGGGCTTTCTCCGTGCTGGCGCTGTTCCTCGCCGCCTGTTTCGTGGTCGCGCCGCTCGCGACCGGATCGTTGCTGGGCCAAATCCTCGCTGGCTGGTTCCTCGCCAATGCGGCCTTCCGGGGGTTGCTGTTCGCGGCGGGCGCAACCAAACCGTGCGTGCCCTTCGTGCCGCTGCTGGAGGCGGGCGACGCACGGCTACCTATCTACACGGTACTGGTGCCGCTCTATCGCGAGGCGGTGGTGCTGCCGGGACTCCTGCGCGCGTTGGATGCGCTGGATTATCCGCGCGAGCGCCTCGACATCAAACTGATCGTGGAGGAGGACGACGGCGAAACACGCGGCGGTCTTGACGGCCTCGCGCTCGCTCCAGAATACGAGATCGTCGTCGTGCCGCCAGGCACGCCGCGCACCAAGCCGCGCGCTTGCAACCACGCGCTGCCGCTCTCGCGTGGCGAGTTGCTCGTCATCTACGACGCGGAGGACCGGCCTGAGCCGCAGCAGTTGCGCAAAGCGGCGGCGCTGTTCGCGTCGATGGGCCTCGACATCGCCTGCCTGCAGGCGCGGCTCAATTTCTTCAATGCGCGAGAAAATATTTTGACCCGACTCTTCGCGGGCGATTACGCACTCTGGTTCGATTACCTGTTGCCTGGTCTCGAACGCTTCGGGATTCCCATGCCGCTGGGCGGCACGTCCAATCATTTCCGTTTTGAGGCGTTGTGGGCGATCCATGGCTGGGATCCGTTCAACGTGACGGAAGACGCGGACATCGGAATCCGTCTGGCGCGGCTCGGCTATCGCGTGCGCACCTTCGGCTCCACCACCTTCGAGGAAGCGCCGACGGAGCTGGGCAACTGGATCCGCCAACGCTCGCGCTGGCAGAAGGGCTACATGCAGACCTGGCTGGTGCATATGCGCAATCCGCTGCAGCTGTGGCGCAATGCGGGGCCGCTGGGCTTCATCGGCTTCCAGCTTTTCATCGGCGGAACGTTCGTGTCGGCGTTTCTCAATCCCATCCTGTGGGCGATCATGCTGGTGATCTTCCTCTGTAACCTGCCGCTCCAGCACACCGCGCATGTCTGTTACGCCTGCCTGTTCCTCGGCAATGCGTTCTATGTGCTGCTGGCGGTGCTGGGCTTGTGGCGGCGGCGCTGGTTCGCGCTGATGCCGTTCGGCGCGCTGGTGCCGTTCTATTGGGCGATGGCGTCCATCGCGTTCTACCGCGCTTTCGCGCAGCTCGTGTCACGTCCGTTCCACTGGGAAAAGACGCGCCACGGCACCAGCCGCTTCGCCGCCCTGCCATGAGGCGATTTCTTCTCGTGCTGATGTTCCTGACGGTGCCGGGCGCGGCGAGCGCGGGCGCGTGGCTGCAGCCGCAGGGCGACGGGCAGGTGATCGCGACCGTCATCTATAGCGGCGCGGGAACCGGGTATGACGCCAACAGCCGCGCCGACCAGCCGGCCTCGTTCCACAAATTGTGGAGTTCGATCTGGGCGGAATACGGCCTCGCCAAAAAACTCACACTGATCTTCACGCCGGAATATGCCCACGCCACGACGCGCGATACCTCCGGCTACGAAACACGTGCTTCGGATTTCGCGTGGGGGCTGGGCTTGCGCTGGCGGATCACCGATGCGTTCGGGACGCTTTCTCTGCAGGCGCTCGCGAAATCGGCGGGGGCATTCGACATGTCCGTCTCCGTCAACGACCAGGCGGGCAAGCAGGGCGAGCTGCGCCTGCTCTACGGCACCAACTTCACACTCTTCCACCACAACGGATTCCTGGATGTCGAAGCCGGCGAACGCTGGATCGCGGGTGCGCGCCCCGACGAAACGGTGGCCGATTTCACGCTCGGCTACCACATCCTGCGCCACGACATGGTGATGCTGCAAAGCTTCAACACCGTCTCCGGCGGCGATGCGCGGGCGCCTTATGTCTATTACCGCGCACACAAGCTGGAGCTCTCCTGGGTGACGGAATTCCGCCACGGCGTGTCGCTGCAGAGCGGAACCTATTTTAGCCCGGCGGGACAGAATTCGCTGGATGAGAAGGGCGCGCAGGTTTCGCTATGGGTGAATTTCTGAGTGTCTTGTCTTCGAGCTGCGGCGCGACGCGAAGGCCGGCTGCGATGAGCGCGCGATAGAGGACCGGCGCGATGGTTTCGCTGCCAGTTCGCGTTGCTGCCTCGTCCAGCTTCTTCTGGAGCGGTGCGGGTCCGCCGAAAGCGTCCAGCAGCCGCTCCACATAATCGCGCGCCAGGCCTTTCGCCACTGTGTCATCGGAGATCTGCGGCCCACCTAGATGCGCCAGGTAGGCAGACTTGTATGGGTAGTAGAGCGCGCTGTCGTAGCTCTCCCGCGACACGAGCTCGAAACCGCCATTGCCGCAATCCCGGACGACGGCCGCATTCGCATCACTTTCCACGACAGAGACTTTTCCTTCGGCGGGGATGTTTTTGTAGAGAGACGGGACCAGGCCGTCGATCAGCGCGTAGCGGCATGTGCCGTGTGAATCCCTGGACTCGTAGGTCGCGTATATCCAGAACGGCACTTCGGTCAGGTCCAGCGGCCTGATGAACGCTTTTCCGCTCGCATCGACAAAGCCCCAATCCGCTCCGTCTTCAAAGTCGGTCTCGACCATGGCGGCGGGTGCCCGCTGAAAATGCACCAGCGTGGGATCGTAGCTGAGCGGAAGATCGGGCAGCGTCTTATCATTGCCGATGACGTACCGGCCGAAATCTTCGGCGTTTGCAGAAGCCGCAAACAGGCAGCACAGGAACAATCCGGCGAAGAGCCGATGGGCGTATGCGCGCACAGACCTCATCTCCCAACCCCAAAACCGTCATGGCCGGGCTTGTCCCGGCCACCCATTCACGCCCTGTGAGAGGTGAGGCAATGGGTGGCCGCCACAGCGACAGCGTGGGGGCGGCCATGACGGATAGGGTGAGCAATGACTGTGGTGGAAGTAAGGGAATTCCCCGGAAAAGCGCCGCACCACTCACGCATTGCATATGAGAATGAGTTGCGGATAAAATCACCCGTCTGATCGACTCCGGAGTGCCCGATGGCCATTCGTCCCATGCTGCTTGCCGCCGCGGCGGTGGTTTTGACCGCGATGCAGGCCCAGGCCGCGCAGGAATTCTATATCGGCGAGCCCGTGGTGAAGGACGGCCTGCAGATCGTGCCGAACTATCTCACCGGCATCGAGATGGACCGTCATCCGCCGGGCATGGCGATGGGCAAGGACACCGTCCACATCGAGGCCGACGTCCACGCCACCAAGGACGAGACACATGGCTTCGCGGAAGATGCGTGGATCCCGTATCTCACCATCAAATTCACCGTCACCAAGGACGGCACGAAATTCCGCCAGACCGGCGAGCTCTATCCCATGACGGCGAAGGACGGCCCGCATTACGCCAACAACATCCACATGGCGGGCCCGGGCAACTACCATCTCACCTACACGATCCTGCCGCCCACCAGCCACGGCTTCATCCGCCATGTCGATACCGCGAGCGGTGTGCCGGGCTGGTTCACGCCGATCACCGCGAGCTGGAGCTTCGTCTATCCGAGCAAGACGAAATGAAGGCGCTCATTCTCATCGCCGCGCTCGCGGCCTTCGCGACACCGGCGCTGGCCGACGGTCCCATCACGGTCACGCTGAAGGACCATAAGTTCACGCCATCCGTGATCACGGTGAAGGCGAACGAGCCTGTCGTGATCCATCTCATCAACAATGATGCGACGGCCGAGGAATTCGATTCCGTGGCGTTGAAGGTGGAGAAGGTTGTCGCGGGTGCGAGCGCGGGCGATGTGCATATCCGCCCGCTGGGGCCGGGCAAATATCCGTTCATGGGCGAGTACCACGCGGCCACCGCCCAGGGCTTCGTGATCGCGCAATAGCCATGCTCGCAACCCTGCTCATCGCGTTCCGGGAAGTCATCGAGGCGGGCTTGATCGTCGGCATCGTGCTGGCCGCCAGCAAGGGCGTGCGGGGCCGCACCTGGTGGGTGAGCTACGGTGTCATCGGCGGCGTGATCGGCGCGTGCCTGGTCGCCGCGTTCGCGGGCGAGATCGAGTCGCTGTTCTCCGGTTCGGGGCAGGACATTTTCAACGCCGCGATCCTCATGCTCGCGGTGTGCATGCTCACTTGGCACAATGTGTGGATGGCCGGTCACGGCCGCGCCATGGCGCAGGAGATGAAAGCCGTGGGCGCGGCGGTGACGCGCGGCGAACGCTCGCTCGCGGCGCTCGCCATCGTCGTCGGCGTGGCGGTGCTGCGCGAAGGTTCGGAGCTGGTGCTGTTCCTGTACGGCATCGCGGTGCAGCCCGGCGCCTCGCAAACCGCGATGCTGTTGGGTGGCGCGCTGGGATTGGCCGCGGGCGTGGGTCTTTCCGCGCTGATGTATTTCGGGCTGCTCGCGATTCCCGCGCACCGGCTGTTCTCGGTGACGTCGGGATTGATCACCTTGCTCGCCGCCGGCATGGCGGCGCAGGCCATCGCCTTCCTGCAGCAGGACGGCTATTTCGAATTCCTCACCCGCACGGTGTGGGACACGTCGTGGTTCCTGCCGCAGGGTGGAACGGATTGGCGCGGCCTGATCGGCCAGATGTTGCACACGCTGATCGGCTACAACGAGGCGCCGAGCGGCGCGCAGCTCGTCGTGTATCTCGCGACCATCGCGGTGATGCTGAGCCTGATGCGCTGGGAACGCGCGCGGCATCCCAAAAAGGTTGCGGCTGCCGCGAGCGCGCAGGCGGCGGAGTAAACTCTTACTGCACCTCCCCCTTGTGGGGAGGTGCAACAGAAGAGAGTCAGCGCTTGTCGCTAAAGACCTCAACAACAGCCGCCAGATGCAGGCGGCCCACTGGCGGCGCGGTCAGGTCGACCGGCTCCAACGTGTGGACGTGGTCGTGGTCCGGCCAGGGATCGGCGACGACGGCACGGGAGACGCGGGGCGCGATGGGGTCGCTCGCATAGGTGAGCGAGGTCAGCACCATGGCGTGGTGCGCGTCGCAGAGCAGCACGGGCTGTCCGCGATCCAGCGCCGCGATCATCGCGGCGGTCGCGGTGTTCTGCGCATCCGGGGCGACGGCGAAGAGCGGGCGGACCTGGCAATCGAACTGGCGGCCCTTCTCGTCCACCCAGGGGCGGTTCAGCATGTGGGTGTTCTCGACGAAATCGCCGGTGAGGTCGAAGCTGCTGCCATAGGCGTGGTCGACGATGGCCTCCTGGCCGATCTTGAAGCCGTAGAAGGCGAAGATCATCGAGATGGCGGCGGCCCAGCCCCAGCGGTCCTGCTGCTGGCTGTAGTCGAACTCGCGCACGACACGGGCGAAGGCGATCTCGCTGGTGCACATGCCGCCATAGGCCACGCTGACGCACTTGCCGGCGGCGAAGGCCGGGCGAGCCCCAGATTCAAGTAGGCTGAGCGCGGCCCCAGCCGTGAGCCCAGCGGTTAAGAACTTCCTGCGATCCATGCTGCCCCTCTTGATCTCGGGGTTCTACATCGCCCGGCCGCAGCGCTCAAATGCGGCGTTCATTTCTAACGGATTTTAAGGGGTTACAGGCGTTCAATGTCCCCGGGGTGAACAACGACATCGCGGATGGCCCAGGAAGCGCGCAACACGCAAGACAGTGCCTGGCAGCATGCCCAGACCCGGGAGGCGATCCTGGAGGCGGCACGCGGCCTGCTTGCGCATGGCGAGCCGGGAACCCTGTCGCTGGACGCCGTGGGCGACGCCACCGGCTTTGCCCATGCCACGATCTACGCCTATTTCGCCAGCCGCCAGGACCTGCTGACCAGCCTGTTCTGCGACGATTTCTGCGCCTTCGCACGCGGCCTGGCCGAAAGCTTTCCGTTTTCCGAGCCTGAACCTGAGCCGGAGACTGCCGTGCTGCCCTTCGTGGCGCCGCAGCCCGAGCCCGAGCCCGAACCGGAAGCCGTGCAGCCAGACGTCACGGAAGTTCCCGAACCGGAACCCGTCGCCATCGAAGAGCCTCAGCCGGAAGCGGAGGAAGCCCCGCAGCCAGTGGGCGAAGAGCCTGCGCAGCCGGAAGCCGTGCAGGCCGAGGCTCCGTCGGGTGATGAAATCGCGGACATGCGCGCGGCCATCGCGCGGCTGGAAGCCCGCAAGGTCGATGCCTGGCTGGAGCGCCGGTTGCGCGTGTTCGAGAAGACGCTGACCGATCTCGAGGCGCGCGTCACCGGCGCGGAGGGCACGACGACGCGTTCTGCTGCTTTGGTGGCGGAGGGGGTCAAATCCGTCGGCGAGCGCGCCGAGGCGCTGGACAAGCACAATCGCGAGGCCTCCGACGGCATCGCCGAGCGCCTCGAAGCGGCCGATCGCAAGGCGCGCAGCGCGGCCGCCGAATTGCGCGCGGCGCTGAACGATGTCTATGGCCGGCTGGAGACGCTGGAGATCGCCAAGGGCACGGCCGTCACGCCCACGCCGCCGCTCGACGCCGCGTGGGAAGCGGGCGAGGCGACCATCGCGCCCGCCACCGAGACCAAGACGGACAAGCCTTTCACGGAGGCCGCGGAAACCTATCTCTCCGCCGCGCGCCGCGCCGCGCGCACCGCCGCCGAACTCGCCGAGATCGAACGCGGCAACAATTTCGTGGCGTCCGCCAGGAGCTGGACGCGCACGAAGCTGATCGTGGCGGCCTGTGTCGCGCTGGTCGCGGTGATGATCGTGGCGGGCCTGGTGCTGCGCCAGGCGATGCCGGCGCACAACCACATCGTTCGCCCCATCGTCGCTCTGGCGCCTGTCACGCCTGTGGCCGCGCGGCCTGTCGCTATCGCGCCGAAGCCCGCTGTTGCAACATCGGCACCAGCCGTGCCTGCGCATCACGACATGGCGACGTATCGTCTTTCCGCGCTCGCCAGCACGGGCAATGCGGATGCGGAACTGCTGCTCGGTCTGCGCACGCTGGATGGGGATGGCGTCGCGAAGGATGACGGCAAGGCGGCGCAACTGCTTCAGCAATCGGCGGCGCAGGGCAATGCAACGGCGCAATATTGGCTTGGCACGCTCTATGAGCGCGGCCGCGGCGTGACGCAGGATCCGGCGGCCGCATGGCACTGGTATCAGTCCGCCGCGAAGAAGGGCAACGTCAAGGCGATGTACAACCTTGGCGAGGCCTATGCGCATGGCAAAGGCACCAAGGTCAATCTGGCGCAGGCGGCGCACTGGTTCTGGGTGTCGGCGATGCAAGGTTATGTCGACGCGCAGTACAATCTCGCGGTGCTGTATGAGCGCGGGCAGGGCGTGCCGCAAAGCCTGATCAACGCCTACAAATGGTACGCCATCGCCGCCGCGGCGGGCGACAAGGACTCCAGCGCCAGCATCGACGCGCTGAAGACGCAGCTCAAGTCCGCCGATCTTTCCGCTGGCGAACACGCGGCCACCGCCTACAAGCCCGCGTCGATGGACCACGCCGCGAACGATCTGCCGGGCAAATAGCCCTATCTGCGCACCAGCAAAAAAGCCCGCCATCGCTGGCGGGCTTCTTCGTCAGTTGCCTTGCGGCGTGCCGCTAGGAGGCGGGCCGTAGTTTGGCGGCGGCGGACCGCCATCGGGCGGTGGGCCATCCTGCGGGCCGGCATCGTCGGGCGGCGGGCCGCCGTCATCCGGGGGTGGGCCTTGATCCTGCGGCGCGCCTTGCGGTGTGCCTTGTGGCGGGCCGTAGCCACCCTGGCTCCCGGGAGGCGGATAGCCGCCGTTGCCCGGCGCATAAGCCGATTGCGGCGGTGTCGCGGGCACGGATTGCCACGGCACCATGCAACGCTGGACATACGGGTAGTAACCGGCCGGATCGGGGCAGTACCACCAGTTCTGGGCGGGCGCTTCCTGGTTGTAGTCCGCTTCGCCGGAGACATAATCCGGGTACGGATAGACGGCGAAGGGATAGAAGAACCACGCGCCGCCGGCATACCACCACCAGCCGTCATGGCCGTGATGATGGCCGTGCCACCAATGGCCGTGCGTCCAGCTCTGGCGCTGCGCGGGATTGAACTGCGCGAAGTTCTGGCCCTTGTTGAAGAAGTGCACATGCGCGGTATGCACGTTGGCCGGACGCGACGACCAGTTGCCGCCGTTATAGGTGTTGCTGCTGCCGCCGCCGCTGGGGTCGTGCACGCTTGATGCGTCGACGCTGGGCTTCCAGGTTCCGCCGCCGCCGGAAGGCGCGACAGAAGCCGGCGCCGAGGCGTTGCCGCCATTGCCACCGCTGAACGACGCGCTGGCGCCGCCATTGCCGCTGCTGCCGCCAACCGTGGAACCGCCGCTGCCGGAAACCCAACCGCCGTGATGGTCGGCCCACGCCGGTGCGGCCACCATGGCCACAGCGGCGGCCAGAGCCGCGGCGGAAATCCCGTTACGAAGTGTCTTGTGCATGATCCTGCTCTTCGATGACTCTACGCTACCTCGACTTTCCCAGCCGACGGGTGAACCCTGCATGAACGGTCATTTCAGGAACGGATTTGTGATAAAGCCCGATCTTAGCATTTCGCAAAGCAGGTCATGACCACTCCCCGCGATCCAGAAGTCGATGCCCGCACTATAGCGGAAATCGAAGCCGCCGCCCGCGCCAATAATCTGCCCCGTGCCGTGGAGCTGTCACACCGGGCGCTGGCCGGCGGGCTGGTCCATCCCCTGCCGCTGAACCTTCGCTCCTACTGGCTGGTGCAGCAAGGGCGCGAGCGCGAGGCGCTGGTCGATCTCGCCCATGCCGTGGAGATCGCGCCCGATGATCTGCTGGTGCGCAACGCCTATGGCATCCTGCTGGGCAAGCATCAGCGCTGGGGTGAGGCCCTGGCGGTGCTGGAGGAGTCCACCCGGCTGGCCCCGGAATTCCCCATGGCGCGGTTCAGCCTGGGCTGGGCCCTGGAATCCACGGGCGAGCTCAACGACGCGCAGCGGCAGTACGAGCGCGCACTGGCGCTCGATCCCAATTTCGTCGAGCCTCTGGTGCGGCTCTCCAGCCTCGCTTACCGCCGCGCCGATTGGGATGCGGCGCGCGCTCTGGCCGACCGCGCGCTCCTATTGCGTCCGAATGATTACGTGGCGCTTACAACGCTCGCCAGTGTCGCGGTGGCGGACGGCGACCTCGACCGTGCCGAAACCATCGTGCGCCGCCTGATCGCGACACCGGCGCCGACGCCACTCGACGGCGCCTCCGCGCGCGATGTGCTGGCCGATCTGCGCCACGCGCAAGGACGCTACGCGCAAGCCTTCGCCGCCTACACGGCCGCCAATCGCGAGAAGATCAAACTCTACGGCCAATTCTTCGACATGCCGGGCAAGACGGTGACGGACTATTGCCACTGGCTCGGCGACTATTTCGCGCAGGCCGAACCGGCGCAGTGGTCGGCGAAGCAACAGTCCGCGCCGGATGATGCGCGCGACGGCGCCGCCGGCCATGTGTTCCTGATCGGATTCCCGCGCTCCGGCACGACCTTGCTGGAAAACATCCTGGCCTCGCATCCCGGCGTCGCCACTTTGGAAGAGCGCGACATGCTGGGCGAGGCGGCAAAAACCTTCCTCAGCAACGCAGCCGGGCGCGACAGCCTCGCCACGCTCGACGCGGGAAGCATCGCGGACTGGCGCGCGCGCTACTGGAGCCGCGTGCGCGAACACGGCGCGGTGGTGGCGGGCAAGGTGTTCGTCGACAAATATCCGCTCACGACCCTCAAGCTGCCGGTGGTGGCGAAGCTGTTCCCCAGGGCGCGCATCCTCTTTGCCTTGCGCGATCCGCGCGACGTGGTGCTTTCCTGCTACCGCCGCTCCTTCAGCATGAACACATCCATGTTCGAATTCCTCGACCTCACCCGCGCCGCGAAATTCTACGATGCCGCGATGACGCTGGCGCAAATCTACCGCGCCCATCTCGATCTCGACTGGCGTGAACTGCGCCACGAATCCCTGATCGCGGATTTCGAGACCGAGGCGCGTGGCCTCTGTGATTTCCTGGGCGTCCCCTGGAACGCCGAAATGGCCGACTTCGCCACCCACGCCAAATCCCGCACCATCCGCACCCCCAGCTCCATCCAGGTCGTGAAAGGCCTCAACCGCGAAGGCATGGCGCAGTGGAAACACTACGAGGCGGAGATGAAGCCGGTGATGGCGGTGTTGGAGAAGTGGGTGGAGGGATTTGGGTATAACGCGCCATGAGCGGATGGGACGCCTGCACGATGGAGCAGAACCATTGGCTCCGCTGGATCGAATGCCATCCGGGTCTTGCTGGTTACCTTCAGGCCGTTGGGGTAGTCGGCACGCTGGTGCTGGCGCTGCTCGGGCCGCTGGTGGCCCGCTGGATTGGGCGCTTCCGCGAGCGACGCGCACGCAACGCAAAAACCCTCTCTCTCGCGCGCAGTTTATTGCCCCATGTGAATACGTTGCTGGAACGAATACACGGTCGTTTGGAAACTCTCGGCACTTATAGCGAACCGGAAGGCAACGACTGGGGCTTATTCCTGCAAAATATGATGATCGAGATTCCGGGCCCTCTTGATATCCGTTTCTCAGGCTTTGACTTGGATCAAGCGCGGCTGGCGTTCTATGCGAGGCTGGTCGAAGAAGCGCGCGGTTACGATAATACACTTGGGAACAAGCAGCGTGAGGGCGCGCGTGAGGGTGAATGGGGTGCGCTGCGTCGAGCGATACACGCCGATCTCACCAAGCTGAGAGAACTGGCGTTGGACGCCAGCGCTAAGATTCGTGACATGTAGCGGCTCCGGCGATCGATGCGAAGCTGCCTGGTGCCGGCTACAGGACTCGAACCTGTGACCCCCTGATTACAAATCAGGTGCTCTACCAACTGAGCTAAGCCGGCGTCCGGCGATGCAATAGCGCGGCGGGGCGGTCAGAACAACTCGCCTTGCGGCGTGGGCTTCCGGGGCGGCGGGGTCTTCTTTTCCGGTGACAGGTCCCAGCGGCCTTCGGTGGTGACCAGCATGGCCTTCAGTTCGTCGGGCGTGGCTTCGATTTCGCCGAGCCAGGCGGGGATGTCGTCCGGCGCCAGCACGGCGGGCATGCGGTCGAATTTTTCGCCGAGCAGGTTGTTGGGCGGGACGGTCGCCATCACGAAGGTGAGGAGTTCACCGCCGCCGTCGTGATGCCACGCCTCCCACAGCACCGCGATGGCGAGCAACCCGCCGCTTTCGGGCGTCACCACATATTGCAGCGTTTTGGAGGGCGTCAGTTCCTCGCCCTCGTTGAAGCTGTCGACGAGGAGCACGCCGCGGCGCTCGCGGAACGCGGCGCGGAAGGTGGGCTTCACGTCGATGGTCTCGGCGCGGGCATGGATGTGGTCGGGTTTCGCGGGATTGGCGGCGCTCAAGGCCGAGAAGCCCCAACGCATCGGCACCCATTCGCGCTCACCCTGCGCGTCCAGCCGCAGGATCGGCACGAAACGCATCGGCGTGATGGTCTCGACTTCGGGCGGCGGCGCGTCTCCCGCTTTCTCGGTGCCAATCATGTCGAGCAGGTCGTGGAACTCCCGCCAGGGGAGATTCTTGCGCTGGGTGAATTTTCCACACATGCGATGTTCTTATTCTGTTTCCTGTATGATCGGAAGAGAGCTGATCGAAATGTGCTCCGGCGAGACGGCGCCGCCGGAGAGCAGCATGGTCATCGCCTGGTCGACCGGGATGTCCGTCGCCACCAGCGACGAGACGGGCAGGATTTGCAGGAAGCCCGTTGTCGGGTTGATCGCGGTGGGGACGTAGACGGTGGCGAGCGCTTCACCCGTGCGGCTGTCGGGGAAGGTGCGCATCACGAAGCCCAGCGTCTTCTGGCCCTTGTGCGGGAAATCGATCAGCACCACCCGTTGCGCGCCCTCGGGCTTCTTGCGCAGCACATCCACCAGCTTGCGGGCGGCGGAATAGATCGTGTCGACGAGGGGGATGCGCTCAAGCAAGCGATCCAGCCAGGCGATGAGTTGCGCGCCCAGCACACGCGAGGCGAAGGCGCCGATCAGATAGAGCATCAGGATGGAGACGGCGACGGCTATGGCGGACTGGACATGCGGGTTGGAGAGGAAGCTCGCCGCGCCCGGCACGCGGGCCTCGATGAAGTCGGCGAGGGGGCCGGCCAGCGGGCGGCCGAAATTGTCGAGCAGGCCCAGCAGGAACGAAAACACCAGCCAGACCACCGCCAGCGGCAGAATCGTCAGCAACCCCGCCAGCAGATAGGCTTGGACGTTGAAGTGCAGGCGGTGATTCTGCGGCATCTCGGTTCGGGGGTTTACGGATTCGCGACGATGACTAATCTCCGGCCTCAACCTCGTTCCCGCAAGCGGCCATCATGACTAGATACCTCATCACCAGCGCATTGCCTTACATAAACGGCGTGAAACATCTGGGTACGCTGGTGGGCTCGCTGCTGTCCGCCGACGTCTATGCCCGGTTCCGCCGCGCGCAGGGCTTCGAGACGCTCGCCATCTGCGCCACCGACGAGCACGGCTCGACCACGGAACTGGCCGCCGCCGAGGCCGGGATGGGCGTGGGGGAATTCTGCGACCAGCAATACGCGCTGCAGAAGAAGGCGGGCGACGGGTTCGGCCTCGCCTGGGATCATTTCGGCCGCTCCTCCAACGCGCCCAACAAGGAGCTGACGCAGCATTTCGCCCGCCAGCTCTGGAAGAACGGCAATCTGGAAGTGCGCACGACCAAACAGGTCTATTCCAACGCCGACAAGCGCTTTCTCTCGGACCGTTACGTCATCGGTACCTGCCCGCATTGCGGCTATGACCGGGCACGCGGCGATCAGTGTGAGAATTGCACCCGCGTGCTGGATCCGGTGGACTTGATCAATCCGCGCTCGGCGATCTCGGGCTCGAACGACATTGAGATCCGAGACTCCACCCATCTCTTCCTCAAGCAATCGCAATTCGTGCCGCAGCTTCGCGAATGGATCGCCAGCCACAAACATGATTGGCCGTCACTCGTTACCTCCATCGCCAACAAATGGCTGGACGAGGGCCTGCAGGATCGCGGCATCACGCGTGACGTCGAATGGGGTGTGCCGGTGCCGGATGACATCGCGGACGGCGCGCTGAAGGGCAAGGTGTTCTACGTCTGGTTCGATGCACCCATCGAATATATCGGCGCGACCAAGGAATGGGCCGACGCGAACGGCAAAGGCGAGGCCTGGCGCGACTGGTGGTATGGCGACGCGGCCAAGGACGTCACCTATGTCGAGTTCATGGGCAAGGACAACGTACCGTTCCACACGGTGGGTTTCCCGGTGACCATCATGGGATCGGGCGAGCCATGGAAGCTGGTGGACCGGCTGAAGGGCTTCAACTGGCTCAATTTCGACGGCGGCAAATTCTCCACCTCGCAGCACCGCGGCGTGTTCATGGATACGGCGCTGGAGATTCTGCCGGCCGATTACTGGCGCTACTATTTGATGGCCAACGCGCCGGAGAGTTCGGATTCCAATTTCACCTGGGAGCATTTCGCGTCCGTGGTGAACAAGGACCTGGCGGATGTGCTGGGCAATTTCGTCAACCGGGTGACGAAGTTCTGCGCCGCGCGCTTCGACAGCAAGGTGCCGGGCGAAGGCGCCTATGGCGAAGAAGAGCACGCGCTGATCGCGGAGCTGGAGGTCCGTGTTAAGGCGTATACGGACTATCTGGAAGCGATCGAGTTCCGCAAGGCGCTGGGCGAGCTGCGCGCCATCTGGGTGGCAGCGAACGAATACATCACGCGCGCCGCACCGTGGACGCACTTCAAGACGGACCCCGCCAAGGCCGCCGTCGGTATCCGCATGGGGCTCAACCTGGTGCACCTCTTCGCGCATCTGACCTGGCCGGTGATGCCCACCATGGCGCGTCGCATTCACGAGACCATCCAGCCCGTGGCTGGGCGCGGCGATCTCATCCCCTGGCCCGACATGACGATGGCGCAGGAGCTCGACGATCTCGATCCCGGCCAGACGATCAATCCGCCGGACGTGCTGTTCGCCAAGATCACCGACGAGCAGATCGCCGAATGGCGCGCGCGCTTCGGCGGGAAGGACGCATGATCGTCCGTCGCATCACCGAGGACGATTACGACGCGATGCGCGAAATCCGGCTGGAGGCCTTGCGCCTGCATCCGGAAAATTTCGGCGCCGATCTCGCGCTGGAAGAGTCCTTCTCCCGCGAGCAATGGCTGCGGCGCATGGCCACCGCCAAGACCTTCGGCGCGTTCGTGGATGACGCGCTGGGCGGCATTGTCGTCTTCGCGCGGCCCGTGATCAGCAAGACGGCGCATACCGGCGAGATCGGCGCGATGTATGTGCGCAACGCCCATCGCGGCACCGGCATGGGTGACGCGCTGCTGAAGGCCGTGTTCGATGCGGCGCAGGACGAAGTCGAGCAGATCAAGCTGACGGTGAACGCGGAAAACCGCGCCGCCATCCGCCTCTACGAACGCCATGGCTTCCGCGCCATCGGCACCTATCCGAACACGCTGCGCATCGGCGACCGCACCTACGACGAACTCATCATGTTCCGCCGTCTCAGCGCCAGCGACTAGAACACCAGATAGCCGCCGTCGATCACCAGCGTGTCGCCGGTGTGGTATTTCGAGGCGTCGCTGGCGAGGTAGACGGCGATGCCGCCGAAGTCGGACGCTTCGCCCCAGCGGCGCATGGGCACGCGGGGGATCACTTTCTCTGCGAAGGCCGGGCTTGATTGCGCGCCGGCGGTCATGTCGGTGGCGATCCAGCCCGGCGCGATGGAATTGGCGCGGATGCCGTAGCGGGCGTGCTCCACCGCGATGGAGCGCATCATCGCCAGCACCGCGCCCTTGGTGGCGGAGTACGCTTCGTTACGCGCAGCACCCTCGAGGCCGGCGAGGCTCGCCACGCCCACCACCGAGCCGCCGGGGTCGCCCTTGCCGGCGCGTTCCACCATGTGCCTGCAGGCCTCGCGCAGGGTGAAGAACGCGCCTTCCGCATTCACGGCGTGGACGCGGCGCCAAGTCTCGAGACTCATTTCAGAGAAGCTCTTCGCGCCGCCGCCGATGCCGGCATTGGCGATGACGCAATCCACGCGGCCCATTTCGGCGACCGCCGCCTGCATGCCCTCGACCACCTCGGGCTCGTTGCCGACATTCACCTTGCGGGCCGTGACGCGCTTGCCATGGGCGGCGAGGGCCTTCTGCGCCGCCTCGTTCTTGCCTTCATTAGTGCCCCAGATGACGACATCCGCGCCCGCCATCGCCAGCGCCTCCGCCATGCCATAGCCGATGCCACCATTGCCGCCGGTCACCAGCGCCACTTTGCCGGCCAGGTCGAAGGGTTTGTACATGCGCGCGTTCCTCTCGATTGCGTTTGGTCGAGATTGGCGTGTTTGAGCGGAGGAGGAAAGGGAGGCACGCGGCGACATTGTGCGACGGCGAAAGGGTTGTTGATTCACGCAGAGCCGCAGAGGAGGGAGTGTGCGGAAAGAGGCAGTTTCAAACTCGCTCTACCAAATTCGTCATGGCTGCCCTCGTGGCGGCCACCCATAACCGCCGTCTAGCAGGGAGGGTATGGGTGGCCGGGACAAGCCCGGCCATGACGGTTTTTGGAGGGGAGCGAAGACGGTACCACAAACTCACTCCTCTGCGCCTCTGCGGCTCTGCGTGAAAACCCACAGTGTTCCCGCGCGCACAGTGCTTCCGGCTTCGCTCGTAACCATAACCCGTGCCCCGCTTCCCCAAATGGGCCGGGCTGTGACACACTCCGCCCGGGCTGCGGGAAAGATGGCCGGGTAGTAGGGGTACGCATGACATCGGAAATCGCGGTGATGAACCAGCGGGCGGTGGCGCTCGCGGCGGATTCCGCCGTCACCCTGATCGCGGGTTCCACGGTTGCCATCCGCAACGACCAGCGCAAGCTCTACAATCTGGTGGAGGGCCAGCCGATCGGGCTGATGTTCTATGGGTTGGCCGACATGATGGGCCATCCCTGGGACCAGCTGATCGACACCTATCAGAAGAAGGTCAAGCCCAAGGGCGTGAAGCACGTCACCGACTACGCCGCCAGCTTCACGAAAATGCTGGACGACGTGCCGGAGCTGTTCCCGCGCGAGCGCCAGGCGGAGGAATATCGCCGGCTGCTCGCTTCCGTCTATCGCTACATCTTCCTGCTGGCCGAATTCATGGCCGAGAACGCGGAGCAGGAAGGCGAGCCGCCCAGCGATCTCGTCATCATGGAAGCGGCGATCCAGGAAGTCTGGCGCGAATACCAGTTCAAGGAAGACGGCACGCCGCGCCCCGATCTCGCCTGCTTCCCGCCCGGCTTCGGCGCCAAGGTGCTGTCCGAGCACGGCGCGCAGATCGATGAGCTGATCAACTACGCCTTCCAGCAATTCGGCCTCTCCAAGCAGGGCCTGACGCGGCTGCGCGAGATCGCCGTGTTCTGCGTGGTGAAGGATCTGTTCCTGGAGCACGTCACCGGCCTCGTCTTCGGCGGCTTTGGGACGGAGGACCGCTATCCGGTGGTGACGACGTGGTTCGTCTCCGCCATCGTCTGCGGCATCGCCAAGCGTACGCAATACAATCTCGATGTGATCGATGGCGAGCTGCGTTCCAAGATCCGTTTCTTTGCCGACAGCGAGGCGGCGATGGGCTTCATCCGCGGCATCGATTTCAATCTCGAGCACCGGCTCTATGGCGGCATGCGCAACCGCATGCACACGCTGGTCGACCAGGTGGTGGGTGCTTTCGGCACGAATGCCCAGCCGGCGGCGCGCGAGCAGGTGCGGGCCTATTTCCAGCAGGATTTCGTGCCGCGCTATTTCGACAGCTTCCGCCGCGCGGTGCTGGAGTACCAGCAGCAGGCCTTCATCAATCCGGTCTTGCAAGTGATGGAGATCGCCAGCAAAAAGGAGTTGGCCGATACGGCGCGCGAGCTGGTCGGCCTCAACATCTTCAAGAAGCGGCTGACCGCGCAGAAGGAAACCGTGGGCGGGGCTGTCGATGTGGCGGTTATCAGCCGCGATGGCGGGTTCCAATGGGCCTCGCGCCAGAACGGGTAGCCAAAAGGGCAAGTCGTGCAATGACCGAGACGAAGAGACTAATGGACCAGCCGCCCCGCCGCAGCGCCTTCGCCGAAGGCGTGGCCCGGCTGGACGCCATCGCCAAGCCGCTGGGTGGGACGGACGAGCTGCGCAGCTCCGTGGGCCGCACCTCCGCCGTCAATCCGGACGAGGCCTGGAACCGCAACTTCATGAGCATGGGCATCGGCCCCGACACGCTGAACCCGCCGTCGCCGCCCGCGGCCCGGCCAGTGATCGCACCGCAGGAGGAGCTGGCGCCGGTCCGCGCCGTCGAACCTGCCGCCCCGAACCGCGAGTTCGGCAAGCCTTCGCTGAAATCCGGCCTCATCGGCGCCGCCATCGGCAAGCCGCAGCGGCGGTCCTTCCTGTCCCGGCTGATCCGGGGATAGAGTGTGCAAATCCTCTTGAATCCAACGGATTAGAGAGTATTCCTATCACCGGTTATGAGCGGCGGGAGTGACGAGCATGCGTATTGCGATCGTATTGGCGACACTGGTGGCTTTGGCGGCCAGTCCGGTGTTAAGCCCGGCGCTAGCTCAGCAGAGCGCCGCCGCCCGCGCCCAGGCCTTGAGCCCGGCGGCGAACGCGGCGTTCCTCGCGACCAACGGCAAAAAGCGCGGCGTCGTCACCACGACGGACGGGCTGCAATACCGCATCCTCCACAGTGGTTTTGGCGAGCGCCCTGGTCCGACGAACCAGGTAACGGTCTATTACAAAGGCCAGCTCATCGACGGCGAGACCTTCGATTCCACCGAGCCGAGCCTGCCGGCGCGCTTCACCACGAACAAGCTTATCCCCGGCTGGACCGAGGCGCTGCAATTGATGCGCGTGGGCGACCATTGGCAGATAGTGATTCCGGCCAATCTCGCTTATGGAACGCGCGGCGCTGGTGACGGAATGATTCCGCCCGGCCAGGTCCTTGTCTTCGATCTGGAGCTGCTGAAGGTCGAGGCGCCCGTGAAGGACCCGAAGGACGACGAAGACCAGAATGGCGGCGGCCAGTAAGGCTCGCTGATCGCTTTAGGAGACGGCATGATCGCGCTTTGGCGCCGCGTTGTATCGGGCGGAACGGTGCGCATCGCCATCGCGCTCTGCCTGGTGGTCGCCGGTTCCGCGCTCTATTGGGCGAGCCGCGATTACGCGGTGGACGCGCCGGATTGGGGCGGGCAGGTGCAGGGCCTCGCCTACAGCCCCAGCCACACCTACACAGACGAAGACCACGACATGACGCCGTCCGACGTGATCGAGGCGGACATGCAGCGCATTCGCCCCACCACCAGCCATATCCGCACCTACACCGTCGCCCACGGGCTGGACCGCGTGCCGGAGATCGCGCGGCGCTACGGCATCACCGTGTCGCTCGGCGGCTGGATCGGCCCGGACCTCGACCTGAATGAAAAGGAGCTCACGCTCCTGATCCGCACCGCGCTGAACAACTCCAATGTCGACCGCGTCTTCGTCGGCAATGAGACCATGCTGCGCGGCGACGTCTCCGCCGACCAGCTCAACGACTACATCAAGCGCGTGCGCGCGGCGCTGCCCAACCGCATCAAGGTCTCCACGGCGGAGACCTGGTCCACCTGGCTGCTCACGCCCGAGATCGCGCAGAACGTCGACTTCATCACCATCCATCTGCTGCCGTATTGGGAAGGTATCCCGGCGCAAGGCGCGATCGATTTCATCCCGCGCGCCTATGCCCATATCGAGGAGCAGTTCCCCGACAAGCCCATCGTCATCGGCGAGGCCGGCTGGCCGTCGCAGGGGCGCACGCGCCGCGCCTCGGAAGCGAGCCTCGCCAACGAAGCCTTTTTCACGCGCAGCTTCGTGCAGCTCGCGCTCGACAAGGGCTACGACTATTACCTGATGGAAGCTTTCGACCAGCCCTGGAAGAGCGACAACGAAGGCGCGGTCGGCGCCTATTGGGGCATGTTCCGGGCAGACGGCACGCCGAAATTCGGTCTTACCGGCGTGCTGCGCTCCTTCCCCGAATGGCGGTTCTACGCGCTGCTCGCGGCCATCGGCAGCTTCCTGCTGGGGTTGTTGATCCTGGGCCGCATGCCGCGCGTGCATGCGCCGGGCTACCTCGTTATGGGCGGATTGGTGGGCCTCGTCGCCACCGGCCTGCTGATGCTGCTGGATACGACGACGGTGGAATATCTCCAGCCCAGCGATCTGGCGATGACGATGGCCATGATCCCGCTAGTGTTCCTGGCTTCCATCATCCTGCTCACCGAAGGCGTCGAGCTTGCCGCCAGCCTGTGGCGGGTGGAGCGGCGCACGGTGCTGGCCGCGATCCCGGAGGATTCCCCGCGCGTCTGCATCCATGTGCCTTGCTACAACGAGCCGCCGGAGATGGTGATCGCCACGCTCGATGCGCTGGCGCGGCTGGATTACGACGCCTTCGACGTGCTGCTGTTCGACAACAACACGCCCGATCCCGAAACCTGGCTTCCGGTGCAGGCGCATTGCCAGGCGCTGGGCCCGCGCTTCCGCTTCGTGCACATGGATGGCGTGAAGGGCTTCAAGGCCGGCGCGCTGAACGAGGCGCTGAAGATCACAGATCCCGAGGTCAAATACATCGCGGTGATCGACAGCGACTATCAGGTCGAGCCTTCATGGCTGCGCCGCGCGCTGCCGTTCTTTGCTTCGCCGAAAGTGGCGCTGGTGCAGGGGCCGCAGGATTACCGCGACGGGCAGGAGAACCTCTTCAAGGCCATGTGCTTCGAGGAATATCGCGGCTTCTTTCAGATCGGAATGGTAGAGCGCAACGAGCACGACGCCATCATCCAGCACGGCACCATGATGGTGGTGCGCAAATCGGCGCTGGAGGAAGTGAACGGCTGGTCCACCTGGTGCATCACCGAGGATACCGAGCTGGGCCTGAAGCTGTTCGAAGCCGGCTATGGCGCGGCCTACATCCCCGAAAGCATGGGCCGTGGCCTCACGCCCGACACGCTCGCCGCTTTCATGAGCCAGCGCTATCGCTGGGTCTATGGCGCGATGCAGATCATGAAACGCCATGGCGGCGCGATCTTCCTCGGCCGCCGCGGCCTCACCTGGGCGCAGCGCTACCAGTTCCTCTCCGGCTGGCTGCCGTGGTTTTCGGATGGTCTGGGATTGGCCGTCACCTTCTTCGCGCTGATCTGGACCGCGCTGATGGCCGCGGCGCCGATGTATTTCGACGTGCCGATGGCCGCGCTCTCCGCCGCCGCGCTGACGCTCTTCTTCGCCAAGACCGCGAAGACGCTTCTGCTCTATCCGAAGAAAGTGGGCTCCGGTGTCATCGGCGCCGTGATCGCCTCCACCGCCGGCCTCGCGCTGACGCACACAGTGGGAAAGGCCGTGCTGGCGGGACTTTTCACCGCCAATAAACCCTTCCTGCGCACCCCCAAATGCGAAAATCCGGCCGCCCTGGGTCAGGTCCTGAAACTCGCCTGGCAAGAGTCGACGCTGCTGGGCTTGCTCTGGCTCGCCGCCTTCTCGATGCTCTTCAACCGGGGCCTCGACGATCCCGCGGCCATCCTCTGGATGATCATGCTCCTGATCCAAAGCCTGCCGTACTTCGCGACCGTGGCGACGGCCGCCATCAGCGCCATGTCCTACAAAGCGCCGCCGCAAGTGGCGGCACTACCGCAACCCCAACCGGAAATGCCCAAGGCGGCGTAGTGGATACCCTCCCTCAAGGGGAGGGTAAAACTTTTCCCGGGTTCAAAATTCCCTTCGGGTCCATCAGGGCCTTGAGGGCGCGCATCGTGTCCATCTCGGCGGCGGTTTTGTAGCGCGGCAGGTCTTCGCGCTTCAGCACGCCAATGCCGTGTTCGGCGCTGATGGAGCCGCCGTAGGAGTGCACCAGGTCGTGCACGGCGCGGGCGACGTCCTGCCAGCGGGCGAGAAAGGCGATGTTGTCGCCGCCTTTGGGCACGCTGATGTTGAAATGGATGTTGCCGTCGCCGAGATGGCCGAAGGGGACGGGACGGGCGCCCGGAACGATCGTTTCGACGAGCGCCGCGCCGCGCGCGAGGAAGTCTGGGATCGCGGCGGTTGGCAGCGAGACGTCGTGCTTGATCGAGCCGCCTTCGGGCTTCTGCGCTTCGGACATGCTCTCGCGCAGTTTCCACAACGCGGCGCGTTGCGCTTCGTTGGCGGCGAGCGTGGCGTCGGTTGCGAGGTGGGACTCGATGGTCGAGGCGAGCGTCGTCTCCAACGTGATGCGCAGGTTCATCGCGGCGCCGCCGGAGGCTTCGACCAGCACGTACCAGGGCGAGGGCTTCGACAGCGGATCGGCGGTGCCGGGGATGTGGGCCAGCACAAGCTCCAGACCGGTGCGCGGCATCAGCTCGAAGCCGGAGATCATGCCGCCGGTGGCGGACTCCAGACGCGCCAGCAGCGCGAGCGCGGAGGCGGGGTCGGGTACGGCGACGAAGGCCGTCTCGAACACTTCGGGCCTGGCGAAGAGTTTCAGCGCGGCGGCGGTGATGATACCCAGCGTCCCTTCGGCGCCGATGAAGAGTTGCTTGAGGTCGTAGCCGGTGTTGTCCTTGCGCAGGGCGCGCAGCATGGGGAGCACGCGGCCGTCGGCGAGCACGACCTCCAGCCCCAGCACAAGCTCGCGCGCATTGCCGTAGCGCAGCACGTTCGTGCCGCCGGCATTGGTGGAGAGGTTGCCGCCGATGGTGCAGCTGCCTTCCGGCGCCAGGCTGAGCGGGAAGTAACGGTCGCGATCCAGCGCCGCCTTCTGCGCGTCGGCGAGGATGACACCCGCCTCGCAGATCATCGCCGTCTCGCCCACGTCGCGGATCGCGTTCATGCGCGCAAAGCTGAGCAGCACTTCGTTGTGGAATGGGATCTGCCCGCCGACCAATCCGGTGTTGCCGCCTTGCGGCACGATGGCGGTGTTCGTTTCGCTGCAGATGGCCAGCACCGTCGAGACTTCCGCCGTCGTGCGGGGCTTGAGCAGCAGGCTGGACCGTCCGTGGTATTTGCCCCGCCATTCTTCCAGATGCGGCGCGATCTCCGCCGCATCTTCGCTGAAGCCCTTGGGGCCGAGCGCGTCTTTCAGGCGGGCGATGGCGTCCGTCATGTCCGCCCCATGGCGGCGCGGGCCAGCCGGTCGTTGATCGCTTCGCCCAATCCGTGAGACGGCACGTGCATCGCGGCGATGCCTGCAGCACCTAGCGCGTCGAGCTCGCGCAGCATCGCGAACAGGTTCGCCGCCGCCTCGACCATGCTGCTGGACGGGCTCAAATTGCGGAACTCCTTCGCGCCGCGCAGCACATGTTTGCCGAAGGCGAGCACGACCTCTCCGTCGCGGATCTCGCCCGCGTTCAGCCGGAGCGGCGTCGCAGGTGCGTAGTGCGCGGCGAGGCGTCCGGGTGAGCCTTCGAGGCCGTCGCCTGCCGCGTGCAGTGGGCCTACGACGGCCTCGATCTCCTCGCGCGCGATGGCGCCAGGGCGCAGCATCACGGGCGCGCCATCCGAAAAACCGATGACGGTGGATTCGATGCCGTGTTTCGCCGGTCCGCCGTCGAGCACCAGCGAGACCCGGTGGTCCAGGCTCTCGGCGACGTGGGCGGCCGTGGTGGCGCTTATCGTGCCGGAGGCATTGGCGCTCGGCGCGGCGATGGGGCGGCCCGCGGCGCGGAGCAACGCCTGCGCCGTCTCATTCGCCGGAACGCGGATCGCGACGGTGTCGAGCCCCGCGCTCACCAGCAGCGAAATCTTCGCGTCCGGTTTGCGCGGCAGGACCAGCGTCAGCCCGCCGGGCCAGAATTTTTCCGCCAGCGCGCGCGCATCGGGCGAGAATTCCGCGATGGCTTCGCCCGCCGCCAGATCGGCGACGTGCACAATGACCGGATTGAATTGCGGCCGGCCTTTCGCCCAGAAGATCATGGCCACGGCACGATCGTTACCGGCATCGGCGCCGAGGCCGTAGACCGTCTCCGTCGGGAACGCCACGAGGTCGCCATGGACGAGGATGCTGGCGGCCTGCGCGATGCCGCCGGGCGTGGCGCGGCGGGTCGAGGTGATGATGGCGGACGTCATGGGGGGAATGTAGAGCACAATCGGGCGGTGACCTACTGCTGCACCGCCGTGATGTCGATGTTGACCGTCACCTCATGCGCCACCGGATCGGTCGTGGCCTGGCCGACGCCGTAGTCGGTGCGCAGCAGGGCCGCGGTGCCCACCATGTGCGCGATCTTGCCGGTGATGGTGAGGGTGAAGGGCAGGGTGACGGGCTTCGTCACGCCGTGCAGCGACAAGGTGCCAGTGGCGACGTAACCGTTGCCGCCCGTCGCGCGGAAGCCGGTGGTGACGAAATGCGCCGTGGCGAATTGCGCCACCGCGAAGCCCTGCGCGCCCTTGATGGCGTCATCGAACTCGTCGCCGCCGCTGGAGGCCTCGCTGGTGAGCGCGATGGCGACGTCGGCCTTGGCATGCGCGAGATCGGCGGGATCGAAATCGATAGCCGCCTTCCAGGATTTGAACTGAGCGGTGAAGGGCTGCTTCGACCAGGTCGCCGTGAAGCCGAGCTTGCTCTTGGCGTAGTCGACATTCCAATGCGCCGCGTATGCCGGCGCGGCGGCGAAGAAGAACGCGGCGGCGAGCAGGATGTGCTTCATGTGGGGTCCGTAACGTTCGTTCCGGGCAGCATGCGCTTCAGCACGTCGTCGCCGCGCAGGAACTGGTGGAAGAGGGCGCCGGCCACGTGGATCGGGATCAGCACGATCGCGCTCCACGCCAGCACCACATGGACGAGGGCGAAATTCTCGCGCAGCATCTTCTTCTGCTCGATGGCGAGGCCGGCGAGGAACGGAATGTGCGGCCACTCGAACAGCCCGAAATACATCGTGGGCAGGCCGAGCGGCGAGGACGACACCAGCGCCCAGCCGGACAGGGGGATCAGGATAATCAGCACATAGAGCAGCACATGCGTTGCGCGGGCCAGGAAGCGCAGCGGCTTGCTCATCCCGCGCGGCAGCGGCGGCACGGGGTTCATCAGCCGCCACACCACGCGCGCGATGCTGAGCAGCAGCACGGTGAGGCCGATGGATTTGTGCAGCTGGGTCAGCCCGAACTTGCTGGGATCGGCGTGTGGCAGGTCCGCGAAATAGAGGCCGAGGCAGATATTGGCGATGATCAGGATCGCGATCAGCCAATGCAGGCCCATCGCCACGGTGCCATAACGCAGATGGGTATTCTTGGCTTCCATGCCTGTCCTCGCCGGGATTTCCGTAACGGAAGAAGCCTAAAGTCTTGACGGAGTTCGCCCGCGATTGCAAAGGTCGAAAGATGAATAATGAACAGGCGGCGCCCATCGCGCCCGAAGTCCTTCCGGCACCCAGGCCTGACACGCGTCCCGGCCGCAATCTCGATTATCCGTTCGAGACGCGGCCGGAGCTCGGTGAAACGATCGTGATCGCGCCTGGCGTGCACTGGGTGCGCATGCGTCTTCCGATGCAGTTGAACCACATCAATCTGTGGCTGCTCGAGGATGGCGACGGCTGGACGGTGGTCGACACCGGCATCCGCGATGAACCGACGGCCGAAGCGTGGAAGCTGCTCTTCGCGGGCCCGATGCGCGGGCGGCCCATCAAGCGCGTCATCGTCACGCATCTCCATCCCGATCATGTCGGCATGGCGGGCTGGCTATGCCGCCGCTTCGGCGTGCAGCTCTGGATGACGCGCACCGATTATCTGATGTGCCGCACGCTCGTCGCCGATACAGGGCAGGAGGCGCCGGAAGAGGGCATCCGCTTCTATCGCGCCGCGGGTTTTCCGGAAGACCAGCTTGAGACGTATCGCACGCGCTTCGGCGGTTTCGGCAAGGGCGTCTATCGTTTGCCGAGCGGCTACCGCCGCATCCAGGAAGGCGAGCGCATCAGGATCGGCGACCGCGACTGGGAGATCGTCGTCGGCCGCGGCCATGCGCCGGAACATGCGTGCCTGTGGTGCCGCGAGGAGAACCTGCTCATCTCCGGCGACCAGCTCCTGCCGCGCATCTCGTCCAACGTCAGCCTGTTCCCGACGGAACCGGAAGCCGACCCGCTGAAGGACTGGCTGGATTCCTGCGCCAAGCTGAAGGCGCTGCTGCCGAAGGACATCCTCGTCTTGCCATCGCACAACGAACCGTTCCGCGGCGCGCAGCTGCGCCTGCAGGAATTGATCGACGGCCATGAAGAGGGGTTGGCGAAGCTTCTGGCTTTGTGCGCCGAACCCAAACGCGCGGTGGACACATTCCCGGCGCTGTTCCGCGCCAAGATCACATCCGGCAATTTTGGCATGGCGACAGGCGAAAGCCTCGCGCATCTCAATTGCCTGATCGCGCGCGGCAAGGTCACGCGCAAGACGGACGCCGAGGGCGTGGATTGGTATCAGGCGAAGTGACGCCTCAGAAAACGATGTTCTTCGTCCAATAGGTCAGGAAGGTCGAGAGCCCCTCGAGGATCGGGGAGTCGATATATTCCTGCGTGGGCTTGGTCTTGATCAGGTTCTTCACCCAGGGCCAGTTGGATGAGTCCGGCTCCAGCGCCACGAAACCCTCGACGAGGAAATTCGCCAGATCCTCCACCCCGGTGTTGAACATGTCCGGCACCGCGGTCTTGAAGAGCCCCCATTGCGTGCAGAACTGGCGGTATTTCGGATCGGCGCGCGACCAGGCCTCGCCGTTCGCGGGCTGTTGCGCGCGCGTCGAGGACCAGGCTTTGGTGCAGTAGAATTCCCAATTCTCGCCGGCGATATTCTCGTCCCAGAACAGCGACGTCAAAGGCAGCGGCCGTTCCTTCTCCATCGAGCCCCAGCCGCTTTCGCCGCCCAGCAACTGCAACCCGCTCATGCTCTGCTCATCCACCATCCGGCCCAGCGCGTCGAGATGGGATTCCTTCGGCCGCACATCGCCGCCATAGACCAGCGGGAAGCCGCCGCAATAGGCCGGCTTTGGGCCTTGCGCAAACGGATCGTTGATCTGCTTCACCGGAATGCCGACGAAATCATCGTTGTAGAGGATGACGAACGCCTTGGTCATGACGGAACGACGCGCGAACACGGCCGATTGTGAATGGGCTTTTGGCCTGTATAGTCCGAAGTCATTTCAGGACGGGATTTGATATGGCTGAAGATTGGCAAGACGTGCCGGATACCACTCTCTACATGGTCGTCATCAATGAAGAGGAGCAGTATTCCATCTGGCCGGCCGAACGCGAGGTTCCGCACGGCTGGAAGGACGAAGGCACGCGCGGCCTCAAGGACGAATGCCTCGCCCATATCAAGGAAGTCTGGACCGACATGCGCCCGCTCTCCCTGCGCAAGAAGATGAAGGAGATGGGCTACGAATAGCGGCGCGGATGCGGAGCCTAGGGCAATTCGTTCGCAAGCCACCTGCGGACGAATTCGTCGAAGGCGTCCGCCGATTGCGAGGCGGCAAGGCGTTCGACCGGATAGGTCACCATCTGGTCGATGGCCCACTGCGGAGCATTCTGCGGCATCGCGTCGATAAGGGCCTGCAGGATATCCCATTGGGTCGGCCTTACCGGAAGTTGGGCGAAAGCAGTCCTGTTCGCTCCGCCCACCCAGCACATTTCGCGGTACCGCGCGGGGAGCAGCCGCCACGAGGCTTCGCTTGGCCAGTTTATGTCCGTCGGCTTCCAGGCGCGTGTGCAGAAGAACTCGTATGTATTGCCTTCATGCCGTGCATCGTAGAACAGCGTCAGTGGCCCCGGCAGCAAGGTGAAGCTCAGCGCGCTCTCCTCGGAAATCTCGTCGCGGAGTCTTTCGACGATTGTCTCATCGTCATCGAGCGTGCCGCCAAAAAATTGCGGGCAGCCCCAGCAGAAGCTATGGACGTCCCTGTCTTCTTCCTGCTGGATATAGGGGTCGAATTCCTGCTTGACGGGAAAGGCGAACTCGTCGTCGCTATACAGGACGGCGTAGCACTTGCGCATGGGTGTCTCCACAGGCTCGGGCGGCTTTGTGAAGACGCTCCGCGCCAGGCTCGCGTGAACGCGAGGCCGTGACGGCGGCCAAACGCATGCTATTGTTGCCGCGGCCCACCGGAGACGATCCATGTCCCTCAAGAACAAAACTCTCTTCATCACCGGCGCCTCGCGCGGCATCGGGCTCGCCATCGCGCTCAGGGCCGCGAAAGACGGCGCCAATATCGCCATCGCGGCCAAGACGGCGGAGCCCAATCCGAAGCTGCCGGGCACGATCTATAGCGCGGCGCAGGAGATCGAGGCCGCGGGCGGCAAGGCGCTGCCCATCGTCTGCGACATCCGCTTCGAGGACCAGGTGCAGGCGGCAGTGGACCAGACGGTGGCGCAATTCGGCGGCATCGACATCTGCGTCAACAACGCCAGCGCCATCCAGCTCACCGGCGTGCTCGCGACGGACATGAAGCGCTACGACCTGATGAACAGCATCAACGCGCGCGGCACCTACCTCACCAGCCGTACCTGCATCCCGCATCTGCAGAAAGCGGAGAACCCGCATGTGCTGATGCTGTCGCCGCCGCTGGACATGAACCCCAAATGGTTCAAGGGCCACACGGCCTACTCGATGGCGAAATACGGCATGAGCATTTGCGTGCTGGGCATGGCTGCGGAATTCGCCGATGACGGTATCGCCTTCAACGCACTGTGGCCGCGCACCGGCATTGCCACCGCCGCCATCCGCAACGCGCTGGCCGGTGACGAAGGCATGAAGCACTGCCGCACGGTGGATATATTGTCGGACGCCGCGCATAGGATTTTCGAGAAGCCGTCACGCGAATTCACCGGCAAATTCCTGATCGACGACACGTTCCTGGCCGAGAACGGCGTGACGGATTTCGACCAGTACCGCGTCGACCCGACAGTGGACCTGATGCCGGATTTCTTCGTCCCCGACTGGATCCCGCCGCCGAGTGGGGTGAGCTTGAAAGCAAAACCGCCCTCCCCTTGAGGGAGGACCGATAATTTGCATGAGCGAAGCGAAGCAAATTTCGGGGAGGGGTCCTGCTCCGCTGGTGCCAGACCCCTCCCCGAAAAACGCTTCGCGTTTTATCGGCCCTCCCTCAGGGGGAGGGCGGCTTTTTTGTTAGTGGAAGAACTCGACGACTCTCAGCACCGCGTGCCCCAAGGCCGAGCCGATCTTCGCGGTCGTCACCTGCACCGTGGTCGCGGCGCTGTAGTGGGAGTGGGCGTAGGACTGGTTGCTGTTGGCCGTGCCGAAGGCATAACCGAACCCCGCCAGGCCCAATGCGGCCACGACGGCAAGCGTCTTCAGCGCGTAATAGCGGCGTTCCATGTGGGCCCTCCAGCCACAGACTAAACAAGTCCGCGATTGGGGCCAATCTGTGGCGACTCACTATTGTGTTTTTCGACTACTGCCGATTTTTGGCTCGGCTGGGTCGTTCGCCGCGGTATCGCCCGCTTGCGTTGTGCCGTTTCGCACCAACTTGCGGCTTTCGTCGCGCTCAGCGGTGGCCTGGCGGGTGACGGGAATGAGGATTCGCGAGGCACGCAATTTGTCCTCTACAGCCTTGCGCAAATCGAAGGGCACGCGGAATTGATCCGGCGGCCTGACCCAGCAGCGCGCCAGCAGCACCACGGAATATTCCTCGATGCTCGCCACGCCGGAGACGGGCGGCGGATCCTTCAGCACGCGTTCGTCGCTTGCGAGCGCCTCCACGATCAACGCTTCGGCTTCCGCGATGTCGTTGTCGCGGTCGATGGGCACATGGAAGTCGAGGCGGCGCGAGGGCTCGCGCGTGTAGTTGGCGATGTTGGCCGCGAAGATGGTGGAGTTGGGGATCGAAAGATGGATGTTGTCGCGCGTGACGACACGCGTGCGGAATAGCCCGATCTCACGCACCGTGGATTTCGCGCCGTCGCTGCCGACGGAAATCACTTCGCCGATATGAAACGGCCTGAGCACCAGCAGCATCACGCCGGAGGCGACGTTGGACAGCGTGCCCTGCAGCGCGAGGCCGATCGCCAGACCGGCCGCGCCGAACACGGCCAGCAGGCTGGTGGTCTCCACGCCGAAGCGCTCCAGCACGGCCGCGAGCGTCGCCAGCAGAATGGCGTAGCGCACGAAGGAGGACAGCATCGGCTTCAGCGTCGGATCGACATAATGCAGCCGGTCCAGCCCCGCCCTCGTCCAGCGCGACAGCCAGCCGGACAGCATCCAGCCCACGATGAGGATCAGGATCGCGGCGACGAAGTTGATGCCCTCACTGACGATCAGCGTCTGGAGGTTGGTGGGCAGAATGGTGGGGGCCATAAGCGCCTTTGGAAAGCCTGCCAAAAGATAAGGGCGGGGCGGCGCTTCCGTTCCAAAACTCACTTATGATAATGCGGTGAGATCGGAACTGGGGCAATCTTGTGGCAGGCGTTCTGCCTACGCGAGGGGTCGCGGAAGGGGCATTTTTCATGGTCAGGGGCTTGCTGCGCCCGGGGACGCTTGTCCTCGCGGCGCTTTTCGCCGTGCAACTCAGTGCGGCTTCGGCGGCGCCCTTGCCCGCCTGCGCAGGGGGCATCGAGGCCGCTGGCATCCAGTCCATCCGTATTGAAAAGAACGGCGACCTCATCCTGGCCGATGGCCGCGCCGTGCATGCCGAAGGCTTGATGCTACCGGCCGGCTCGGCCGATCACGCGCCGGAGTATTTCGTGGGCGCGGCGCTCAACCAACTCAGTGTCATCACGCATGGACGCGGCGCCACGCTCGCCGTGATCCCGCCGAAAGAGGACCGCTTCGGCCGCTTGCGCGCGCAGATATTCCTGCCCGATCTCTCCGACGATTTCTGGCTGCAAGCCGCTATGCTGCGCCGTGGCCTCGCGCGCGTCTCCATCGCGCCCGACCGCCGCGAATGCGCCAGCGAGCTTTACACCGTGGAAGCGCAAGCCCGCGCCGCCCGCAACGGCATCTGGTCCAACCCCGCCTACGCCATCCGCCGCCCGGACGCGACATTGCTGCGCGACGTGGGCACCTTCCAGATCGTCGAAGGCCGCGTGCTGACCGCGACGCTCAAAGACGGCCGCGCTTATTTGGATTTCGGCCCCGACTGGAAAACCGATTTCACCGTCGCGATCTCGCCCACCGACATGCGCACCTTCCACACCTCCGGCGTCGACCCGCGCGGCTACGCGGGAAAGAACGTCCGCGTGCGCGGCTATGTGCAAAGGCTCGACGGACCCGAGATCGAAGTCGCGGTGCCCGAAGACATCGAAGTTCTCCCCGACACCCAACTCAAGCCGTCGACGCACTGACCAGCCCAAACAAAAAAAGACCCGGTGTTGGCACCGGGTCTTTTTCCGTTTCACAGGCCAGATCGAGGAGCTTACGCGGCCTTCTTCAGCAGCATGGTCTCGACGCGCTTGACCGCCGTCGGCTCGTCCGTCTTCTCGACGGCGGCGACTTCGCGAGCCATGCGGGCGAGGGCCGCTTCATAGAGCTGGCGCTCGGAGTACGACTGCTCGGGCTGGCCGCTGGCGCGGTGCAGGTCGCGCACGACCTCCGCGATCGAGACGAGGTCGCCCGAATTGATCTTCGCTTCGTATTCCTGGGCGCGGCGCGACCACATGGTGCGCTTGACGCGGGCGCGGCCCTTCAGTGTGTTCAGCGCATTGGCCACGATGTCCGGCGAGGACAGCTTGCGCATGCCCACGGCCTTGGCCTTCGCGGTCGGGACGCGCAGCGTCATCTTGTCCTTGTCGAAGGTGATGACGAACAGCTCCAGCTTCATGCCGGCCACTTCCTGCTCCTCGACCTTGGTGATGCGGCCGACGCCATGCGTCGGGTAAACGACATGGTCGTTCGCCTTGAAATCGAGCTTCTTGTTCGAATTCGCCGGGATCTTCTTCTTGGGAGCAGCTACGGGTGCGGTGGTGGTTGCCATGGTCATTCGTTTGTCCGATCTCTGCCGGGCGCGCACGAGGGGCCGTGCGCTGCGGCATAACTTTCTGGCCCCGATTTTAACTCTCGGCCCGATTTGAACTCTCGGATTTCCGTCCGGACGAGGGGCCTGGCCGACGGGGGCAGGCGGTCGAGGCCAATTTGTCCGGAACGCGGAAGACAGGGGGCTAACTGAGTGGGGGTACCTTTCTGCCTTTTCCGAGTGTGCGGTGTATATCACAGCTTCCGGCAAAAGGGAAGGTCCAATCTTTCAAAGCTTTGAAATACAATGACTTATCTCAAATTGTCTGAGAAATTGTCATGCTTTTGACGCGTCCAAAACGACATAATGGGTGAATCACCCCAGACCCGCGCCCGGCGCAGGGCAATTCTACGAGCCGGTTCCGGATTTATCGCTAAAGTACTTGTCGAATTTGTTGTCTTCACCCTCATGCTCCTTGGCGTCGGCCGGGGGCGTGCCCTTCTGGGTGATGTTGGGCCACTTCTTGGCATAGTCGGCATTGAGGGTGAGCCAGCGCTCCAGCCCCGCCTCGGTGTCGGGCTTGATGGCCTCGGGCGGGCATTCCGGCTCGCAGACGCCGCAATCGATGCAGACGTCCGGGTCGATCACCACCATGTTGTCGCCCTCGTAGAAGCAATCCACGGGGCAGACTTCGATGCAGTCCATGAATTTGCATTTGATGCAGGCGTCGGTGACGACATAGGTCATGGCAATTCCCTCATTGGCGTCACTTAAGGCCAGCGACGGCGGGGATCAAGCGCTATGCTGGGCCTGCGCTTTGTCGGGGCGGGAACAGCGATGGCGACGATCCAGGGCACGAATGGAAACGACTTCATCGCCGGCGGGGCATCTCCCGCTCCGCCTCGCGGCTACGATTTCATCCGGGAGCAGGGCAGCGGCAACCTGATCCTCCCGGGCATGGGTTCCGATATCGTCTATCCCGCCAGGAACGACCTCATCGATTTCGGCGCCTGGTTCGATCCGCATGACAGCGTCCACGGCTCGCTGGCGGACACCGTCATGCTGGACGGCGACTACGCCGGCGGTCTCACGATCACCGGTCACATGCTCTACGCCGTGGCGGAATTGGAGTTGGGCGCGGGCTTCGATTACAGCCTCACGCTTGCCGATTCCGCGGTTGTCTCGAGCGATCTTGGCGGCTTGCGCTTTATCATCGACGCGTCGGCGCTCGATGCGGGCGACACGTTCGTCCTGAACGCCGCCGGCGAGAAGGATGAAAGCTACGCGGTCACCACCGGCGCGGGCAGCAGCACCGTCGAAGGTACGCATGTGGGCGACGTCTTGATCGCGGGCCCGGGCACGAATGTGTTCTTCGGCAACGCCGGCAGCGATAAGTTCATCGCCCAGGCGGGAACGAACACGCTGCATGGGGGCGCCGGCAACGATCTTTTCGTCGTCAGCGATGGCGGATCGTCCTCCATTTCCGGGGACGGCGGCGATGACAGCGTGGAATATACCGGCGCCTTCGCCAAACCCTTCGCTTTCGACGGCGGCGAGGGTGTCGATGTGCTGTTGCTCGAGGCCAACCAACCCAATCGGGTGGAATTCAGTTCCGCCAACCTCGCCAATGTCGAGCGCATCGAACTCACGCCCTGTGGAGAGGGCATTCCGACCTATCTGCTCGCCATCGACGACAGCGCCGTCGCCGCCGGCCAAACGCTGACGATCGATGCGAGCGCCTTGTCCGGTCCGTCGCTGGCCGATATCGACGGTTCGGCCGTGGTGTCCGGCCGTCTGCATTTCATCGGCAGCACCGGCACGGATATCTTCGCGGGCGGCGCCGGCGACGATATTTTCGAATTCTTCGCGGGCAACTCTCCCGAACCCGGGCTTGTCGCCACGGACGAGATCAGCGGCGGCGGGGGAACGGACACGCTGATACTCGCGGGCGATTATTATCCCGGCATCCGGTTCATGGCGGCGACGATCCGCGACATCGGCACGATCGACATCGGCAAGGACAGTCACACCGGCAACGCGGCCGGGCAGATTTACAATTTCACCACGAATGACGGCAACGTGGCGGCCGGCGCAACGCTCACGATAAACGCGTCCGCGCTCAACACCGTGGGGGAATTGCAGCTCGACGGCTCGGCGGAAACCGACGGCCGCTTCGCGATCGCCGGCGGCGCGGGCAGCGACACGCTCATCGGCGGCGCCGGGGGTGACTCGCTTTCGGGCGGCGGCGGAGACGACATCCTGACTGGCGGGCTTGGCGCGGACGTGCTGACGGGCGGGGCAGGGCGCGATCATTTCGTGTTCAACGCCGCGGCGGACTCCACCAGCGTCAATTTCGACACCATCACGGATTTCGACGCGGAGGGCGACAAGCTTACCGTCTCCGGTCCGGTGCGCCTGGTGGATGCGGCGGTGACTCACGGGAGCTTGTCGCACGCCGATTTCGACGCGAGCCTCGCGGCCGACATCGGCGCGGCGCAGCTGCGCGCCCAGAACGCCGTGCTCTTCACGCCGGATGCGGGGACCTATGCCGGGCGCACCTTCCTGATCGTCGACCTCAACGGCGTCGCGGGGTATCAGGCGGGGCAGGATCTGGTGATCGCGCTGACCAATCCGGCCAACATGGATCACTTCGCGTCCGTGAATTTCCGGTAGCGGCCGATTTCCGGCGATGGGCCGGGCTTTCCGCCACAAAAATTAACAAATATTTAGGCCGGATTGCCAGGCGGCGGCTTTGCCTGTCACGCACTTACGCTAACATTACAGAGCGGCAACAGGCCGCTCATGATTGGGAGCAAACGACATGCATAAGAACGTTAAGGCAGGTCTCGCGGTTGGCATTCTGGGCACGGCGATGGCGGTGGGCGTGTTCATCGGCCAGGCGCTGGCGAACCAGCCGCACATGGAAGCGGCCCTCAGCGACCTGCGCGCCGCGCGCTCCGAGCTGGAGCAGGCCGAGCACAACAAGATGGGCCATCGCGCCGAAGCGATGCGCCTGACCAACGAGGCCATCCGCGAAACGGAAGCCGGCATGGAAGACGCGCACTGACACGCTCGCGACTTGTGGCGCCGCCGGATCACGGCGGCGTCACGGGTTCGCCTGCCGCTGGATGCCGTCCACCACGTCGGACATCCAGATGGCTTTTGTCTCCCGCCGCGACGCCTGGATCGCCGCATGGCGCACCGCATAGCGGATGGCGCCGCCCGTGATCTCATAATCCCGGGCCAGCGCCGTCAGATCCACTTCGTTTTGATCGACGACCTTGCCGAAACTGTCCTGCCACAGCCTTAGCCGATTTTCCGCATTCGGTATCGGGAAGTGGACGACGGATTGGAAGCGCCGCGCGAACGCCTCGTCGCTTCGCGAAGCCAGATTGCTGGTGAGGATTGCGATGCCGCGATGCTCCTCCAGCCGCTGCAGCAGCCAAGCCGTCTTCTGATTGGTGCTGCGGTTGTCATGGCCGGCGGCGAACGCAATATCGGCTTCGTCGAAGACCAGGATCCAATCGTGTGCGGTGGCAAAGGCCAGCACACCGTCGATCGAGAAGCGCGAAGCGCCCGCGAGCAGCGAGACAAGATCGATATCGTAAACCGCGTGCCCTGTCGCCTTGCCGAGTATCGCCGCGGCCAAGGATTTTCCGCTGCCGGTGGGGCCGTGGAACAGGCACAGATAGCCCGGCTTGATATTGAGCTTCCACGCCTGCATCAAGACCTCGCCATGCTCGATCCAGCGCTTGATCTCCTGCAAATCCTGCAGCGCGGCGTCGTCCAGGATCATATCCGCCCACTCCAGCGTCGTGGTCAGCCGATGCCCCGGAAACCCGTCGGTCATCACCGCTTGGATTTTTTCTTCCGCCAGCGCGGCGTCGATTTCGTCTGTCATGATCATCCCCCTCAATCGTCCAGTACCACCTCATACAACATCTGCGCCTCACTCGCCGGACCTCTGCGTTCCCCGAACGCGATCACCCGCACGACCACGACCTCGCGCCCGCGCGGCAGGGTAAGCAGATCCCCCGCCCGCACCTCCACGCTCGCCTTCTCGACGCGCCGCCCATTGATGCGGATATGCCCCTTCACGGCAGCCGCCTGCGCCAGAGGCCGTGTCTTGTAGAAGCGCGCATGGAAGAGCCACTTGTCGATGCGGAGGGTTTCGCTTGGCGATGACATCAGTTTTTGCCAACACTCCAACAACCGTCATGGCCGCCCTCGTGGCGGCCATCCATATTCCAGAGTCTATCCGGTGAGACTCTGGAATATGGGTGGCCGGGACAAGCCCGGCCATGACGGATTTCTTTAAATAACGCTCACTTCGCGAATTTCTCGGCGAGTTTCTGCAACCCCGCGAACGGCGAGTCCGGGCGCACGGTGATTTGTGGTTCGCGTTTGGGCTTGTGACGTTCGTGACGGCGTTTGGGGCGGGGCGGCGGGGTGCCGTGGCGCCAGACGCTCGTCGGTGCCTCGGCGTTTGCGACCTCTACGCGGCTCCAGCCTAGCGTGGCGAGCACGATATCCAGCGTGGCGCGGTCGCTGCCGATGAGGGAGACGAGTTTGGGAATGGCGGCGTCCGCGGTGGTGCCCGCTGTCGCAGCGGCTTCGAGCTCCTGTTCCAGGCGGTCCAGCATGTCGATGCGGACGGCGCGGGGGCCGATGCGGCGGAAGCCGGCGGCGGCGAGAAAGCCATCTGGCATGTCCGGGTCGGATTCGAACGACGTGATGCCGGCGTTGGGCGGCGGCGGGATTTTCTCCACGCGATGTTTTACGGCCCAAAGCAGCGCGAGCAACGCCGCCGCATCCGGGCGGATCAGCTTGGGCAGGTAGATCGAGCGGCGGGCGAAGCGCACGCCATAGGGGCGCAGCGCGCGCATCGCGGGGCGCTCGTCGGGCGGTAGGGTGGCGCCGCCCCGGTCGAGCGAACCGAAATTCTCGCAGAGTTGGTGCGCGAGGCCGCGCGCGATGGCGGGCAGGGCGTCCTTCGTGCCGGGCTTGGCTTCCTCGGCATTGCGCAATTCGATAAGCGGCGCAAGGCGCTGTGTAATGCGCGCGGCGAGCCAGTCGTCCAGCCGTTTCTGCACCTGGTCGCGATAGTCGCGGCGGAGTTGCTCGTCGGCGTTCAGCACCACGCGGGGCGACAGCGCGCTGGGGCCGGCTTCGAGATGGCCGACGACAGAGCCGTCCCACCAGAGCTTGCCGTGCTCGCTGAGTGTAACGGACGTGTCGGGCGCGGAAGCGAGCCGTTGCGTGCGGGCATAGAACTCGCCTTCTAGACCTTTCAGCGCGGCGGCGCGCAAGGTGCGGCCATGGATGCCTTCCGCGCGCGCATCGGGCTCGAAGCGGAAGCCTTCGAGCTGGCCGATGGTTTCGCCGCCGATAGAGACCGCGCCGGAATCGTCGAGCTTCAGGTTGAACGCATCCTCGTCGCGCAGGCTGCGCATCAGCACGGCGGTGCGCCGGTCGATGAAGCGCAGGGTCAAGGTCTCATGCAGCGCGTCGGACAGACGGTCCTCGATGGCGCGGGTCTGTTCCTGCCAATGGCCGGCATCCTTGACCCAGCCGGGGCGGTGCGTGACATAGGTCCAGGTGCGGATTTGCGCGAGGCGGCCGGACAAGGTGGCGACATCGCCCTCGACTTCATCGAGCCGCGCGATCTGCCGCGCGAACCAGTCCGCGGGGATCACGCCGTCGTCGCTCATCAGGTAGCGATAGATCTGTGCCACCAGCTTCACATGCTCATCGACATTGAGCTTGCGGAAATCGGGAAGCTGGCAGGCGTCCCACAACCGCCGCACCGCCGCGGGCGCGCGGGCCATCTGCGCGAACTCCTCCACGCTCGCCATGATGCGCAGGCTGGCGAGGTCCATCGCCGGGCGCGCCTTCACCAGGCCGCGCGTGGGCGGTGGTTCTTCCAGGCTGTCGATCAGCGCGGCCAGCGAATGGAACGACAAGGCGGAATTTCGATATTGCAGCACGCGTACCGGCTCGTAACGATGGCCCTCGACACGGGAGACGAGCTCCTCATCCATCGACTCCGCTTCCGCAGTGACGCCGAAGGTGCCGTCGTTCATGTGGCGTCCGGCGCGGCCGGCGATCTGGCCAATCTCGTCGGGGCGCAAGGGGCGCGTGCCGACGCCGTCGAACTTCTCCAGCGCGGAGAAGGCGACATGGTCGACATCCATGTTGAGGCCCATGCCGATGGCATCCGTCGCCACCAGGAAATCCACGTCGCCGGATTGATAGAGCGCCACTTGCGCGTTGCGTGTGCGCGGGCTGAGCGCGCCCAGCACCACGGCGGCGCCACCGCGCTGGCGGCGCACCAATTCCGCGATGCCGTACACATCGTCGGCCGAGAAGGCGACGACGGCGGAGCGGCGGGGCAGGCGGGTGAGCTTCTTGTGGCCCGTGTAAGTGAGATCGGAGAAGCGCGGCCGCGTGATGAAATGCGCGCGGGGGATGAAGCGCTGGATGGCGCTGCGCATCGTCTCCGCGCCCATGAACAGCGTCTCGTCCTCGCCGCGCGCGTTGAGCAGCCGGTCGGTGAAGACATGGCCGCGCTCGGGATCGGCGCACAGCTGGATCTCGTCCACCGCGAGGAACGAGGTGCGCAGATCCAGCGGCATCGCCTCGGTGGTGCAGACGAACCAGCGCGCCTCGGGCGGCACGATCTTCTCCTCGCCGGTAACGAGGGCCGCATGCGCCGCGCCCTTCAGCCGCACGATGCGGTCATAGACCTCGCGCGCCAGCAGGCGCAGCGGAAAGCCGATCATACCCGTGCGATGCGCCAGCATCCGCTCGATGGCATAATGGGTCTTGCCGGTGTTGGTGGGGCCGAGGATGGCAGTCACCCGCTCGCCCGGACGCTGTACGCTCATCTCCCGCACCTTCCCGATTTTCGCAACCTTCGCAAGCGCGGATTGCCGTCTTGCGGTTGCCGGCGCGCGGACTTATGCTCGAGAGATATTGCCGCCCTTTCCAGGGCGATATTTGTGGATTGATATTCGGGGATTGCGATGTCCGACGATTCTGATTCATCCGCGGAAAAAGCGCCTTTGCCTGCGGCCGACGTTGATGCTCTGGCCAAGGCCGCCGCAGCCGTTGAGGAAGCGGTCCGCAAACAGCAAATCGGCCCCAACGTCCAGATCGAGCAAGTACCGGACACAAACGCGTCGCAGACGGCGGACGACAAAGTCGCGCAAACCGCCAAGACAGACGCCGGTGTCGCCCAGTCGCAGACGGCGAATGTCAGTGCCGCGGTGAAACCGCAAAGCGTGCCCGATGCGTGCGACGCCAAGCTGGCGGGAGACGCCCGATACGTGTTGCGGGAGATCGCGCGGGGCGATGCTCTCGCTCCCGAGATATACAAGGCGGTCCAACCCCTGATCGCCGCCTTGTCGGCTGCCGTCAGCGACTACCGCGTCACGCCTCAGGATAAACAATCCCTGGCGATGCAGATGGCGCTGACGGACCTCATGGCCCACATATCGCCGATAACGGTTCAATCCCTGAAAGACACGAAGCGCTCGGGCACTCCGCGAGGCCGCAGCTCCAGCCCTTTTGTATTGATCTTCGCGGCAATCGTGCGCCTGTTTCAGCGGATGCTGGGTCATGAGCCGGCGGATTCGCCTTCCGTCGCCGACCTGTTTTCCGACACGCTGATCTGGATCACCTGCATCGTTCTCGCGATCGCCATCACCTGCACGGCTTTGACTCCCGTGCCTCCACCGAAAACAGACGACACGCAAAAGCCTCCGGGGCAAACCAACTCCCATCCGGCTGGCAATCCGCCATCAGGCGGAAATCCGGTCGTCCACCCCAAGCCTCCCGCACATCCAAAACCTGGAGGGACATAACGATGCAGATTTCGCCATCAGATGCGCAGACGTTGAAGATTTTGACTCCCTTCGTGTATGGCGCGCTGGGCGCCTGCGTGTATTTGCTGCGCTCACTCCACGAACACATCTACGACCGTTCATTCGACCGGCGCCACAAAGGGGAATATTACAACCGCATCCTGTTGGGCACGATCAGCGGCGGGATTCTCGTTCTTCTGTTTCCGCTCCCCAAAGATGGTACGGCCGTCATTGGGGATTCGGCCGTGGCCTTCCTCGCGGGATACAACACCGATCTGCTGTTCTCGGCCATCGAGCGGGTCACCGCGGCGGTGCTGCCGAAAACCGCGCCCACGCCGCCGACTGTTGTGAAAGCGCCGGCTCCCACGCCGCCGCCGCCGGGTCCGTAACGTGCCGTTCAGTCGCGCGGCGTGGCGCCTGACCGGAAACGCTGCACGGTGAACTCCGCATTGCCGTAGGCGGGGAAGGCCTCGCGCCCGTCGGTGAAATCGCCGTTTGTGTAATCCGCGATGATCCGCCGCCAGAAGGCCTGGGCGGCGATGTTGGTGAGCATCTCGCGCACTTCCCACTGGCCGGGGAATTTGTCGAACAGCGCGGTCGCGACCTGCTGGCCCAGCGCGCGGCGGCGATGCTGGCGGCCGATATAGAACTCGCCCATGTCGAACGACCCCGCACCAATCTGCTTCACCAGCGCGAAGCCGGCCGGGTGGCCGTCGAGGCGCACCAGGAACGGAAAGCCCTTCCACTCGGGCGGCCAGGGGCGTGGGGCGCCGGGCTTGCCCCAGTAGTTCGCGAACTGATGCCCCGCCTCGAAGCCGCCGCTGTCGGGGAAGGCCCAGCCGGCATGCTCCGCCATGTCGTAAATGTAGAAGCGGGCGAGGGCGACGATGACGTCGTAATCGGCGTCGGAGGCGGGGGTTATCTCCATGCTCATTCCAATAGAACTCCGCTGTCATCTCGATATCGGTTCGCACACCCCATCAACCGTCATGGCCGGGCTTGTCCCGGCCACCCATTAACACCGTGACGGGCAGTGGAAGAAGAACGCTGCAGCCGTTGTGCCTCCCGCTGAGATCGAGGGAATGGGTGGCCGGGACAAGCCCGGCCATGACGGGTTTGGTTGCTGGGCCTCGCACACCAAAGCCACACCCACGCGGCTTGTGGATAGGCGGTTAATGACCCTGAACATAGCATGTCCGAATCAGGAGCGAATCACTAACTGAATCAATTTCAGCCTTTGTTCTCATACTATTAGGCCGCCGTCAAGATTCTGATGGCACAAACTCTAGTGGATAGAATCTAGGACTGCCCGAAAGGAACCCTATCCCCAGCGCCCGTTGCGAAATCGGCCAAAAAGGGAAGTGGTTCATTTAGTGGTTGCATATTATCTCTCAATCTGAGATAGTGTTCCTGACGCCCGGATTCCCTCCGGGCCGAAGCACTAGTAGGAACAAATGGCGAATGAAAATGACCCCCGCACCGAGCGGATCGCGGCGGGATTGGAGAGACAGTTTCAGGCCTTTGACGCCAAATTCGAATGGGCGATGGCGCGGTTCGCGGACCAGAACGTCTTCACCGACTATCACGTCCGCTACGCGACCAGCCTGATGAAAACCTGCGCCCAACTCGCCGGAACGATTGCCCGGCTCGATGCGCAGACCGCCCGCGCGCAGAGCAAAAACAGCAGTTCAATTCCGCAATAATCTTGCCCTATCGTCGCGGAGCACCCACCGGCAATACCAATCGACTGAAACACGGGCGTTACGCAGCGGCAGCGCTGGCCGAACGCCGTGAGCTGCGCGCCCTGTTGCGGCAAGCCCGCGCCGCCATCGCCGAAGCCAGGCTCCATCTGGCCGAACTGCGCCTTCGGGATTTGACCGCGATTTCGCAACTGCGATACTCCGGCCCCGTTGGAGATACGCATGACCAAGACCCTCGCGGACTGGACCAAGCTTGCCGGCAAGGAGCTGCGGGACAAGCCGCTCGACAGCCTCGTCTGGAACACGCCGGAGGGTTTCGCGGTGAAGCCGCTCTATACGGCGGCGGACCTCGAGGGCATGGAGGCGGACACGCTGCCGGGCTTCGCGCCCTACACACGCGGCGTGCGCGCCACGATGTATGCGGGCCGGCCGTGGACCATCCGGCAATATGCCGGCTTCTCGACGGCGGAGGAGTCCAACGCGTTCTATCGCAAGAATCTCGCGGCGGGGCAGATGGGCCTGTCGGTCGCGTTCGATCTGGCGACGCATCGCGGCTACGACAGCGATCACCCGCGCGTGGCGGGCGATGTCGGCAAGGCGGGCGTGGCGATCGATTCCGTGGAGGATTCCAAGATCCTGTTCGGCGGCATCCCGCTGGACAAGATGAGCGTGTCGATGACGATGAACGGCGCCGTCATCCCGATCCTGGCGAACTATATCGTGGCGGCGGAAGAGCAGGGCGTGCCGCCGGAAAAACTCTCGGGCACCATCCAGAACGATATCCTGAAAGAGTTCATGGTGCGGAACACTTACATCTATCCGCCCGCGCCCAGCATGCGCATCATCGCCGACATCATCGAATACACGGCGAAATACATGCCGAAATTCAACTCGATCTCGATCTCCGGCTATCACATGCACGAGGCTGGCGCGACGGCGGTGCAGGAACTGGCCTTCACGCTGGCCGACGGCATCGAATATGTCCGCGCCGCCAAGGCCAAGGGGCTGGACGTGGATGCCTTCGCGCCGCGCCTGTCGTTCTTCTTCGGCATCGGCATGAACTTCTTCATGGAAGTGGCCAAGCTGCGCGCCGCGCGGCTGTTGTGGGCCCGCATCATGGCGGGCTTCGAGGCCAAGAACACCGAGAGCCTGATGCTGCGCACGCATTGCCAGACGTCCGGCGTCTCGCTGACAGAGCAGGACCCCTACAACAACATCGTGCGCACCACGATCGAGGCGCTGGCGGCCGTGCTGGGCGGCACGCAATCGCTGCACACCAACTCTTTCGACGAGGCCATCGCGCTCCCCACCGAATTCTCCGCCCGCATCGCGCGCAACACCCAGCTCATCTTGCAGAACGAGAGCCAGGTGACGCGCACCGTCGATCCCTTGGGCGGCTCCTATTATGTCGAGGCGCTGACGCATGCGCTGGCGACGCATGGCCAGGCCATCATCGACGAAGTGGAAGCCATGGGCGGCATGACCAAGGCGGTCGAGGCCGGCATCCCCAAGCTGCGTATCGAGGAAGCCGCGGCGCGGCGGCAGGCGCGCGTGGATCGCGGCGAGGACGTCATCGTCGGCGTCAACAAATTCGTGCCGGAGCAGATCGACGTCATCGAAGTGCGCGACATCGACAATGCGTCGGTCCGCGACAGCCAGATCGCACGGCTGAAAGAGATCAAAGCCAGGCGCGATCCGGCGAAGCTGAAGGCCGCGTTGGAGGCGTTGGAAGCGGGCGCCAAGGGGACCGGCAACCTGTTGGCGCTCGCCGTCGATGCGGCGCGGGCGCGGGCCACCGTGGGAGAGATTTCGGAGACCATGGAGAAAGTGTTCGGCCGCCATCGCGCGGAAATCCGCTCCATCTCGGGCGTCTATGGCAGCGCCTATGAAGGCGACAACGAATTCGCCGCCATCCGGGGCGACGTGGAGGACTTCGCGCGCGAGGAGGGCCGACGCCCGCGCATCCTCGTCGCCAAGATGGGTCAGGACGGCCACGACCGCGGCGCCAAGGTCATCGCCACCGCCTTCGCCGATCTCGGCTTCGACGTCGATATCGGCCCGCTGTTCCAGACGCCGGACGAAGTGGCCAAGGACGCGGTGGACGCCGACGTCCACGTCATCGGCATCTCCAGCCAGGCCGCGGGGCACAAGACCTTAGTGCCGCTCCTGATCGAGGCGCTGAAGAAGCAGAAGGCGGAGGACATACTGGTCGTCGTCGGCGGCGTCATCCCGCAGCAGGATTACGCCTTCCTGGAAGACGCCGGCGTCGCCGCCATCTTCGGCCCGGGAACGAACATTCCGGATGCGGCGCGCAAGGTTTTGGGATTGATCCGTACACGGAAAGTGAATGCGGCGGCGGAATAGGCGCCGTCTTTAAAAAAGGGGAGACGCCATGTTGATGGGGCTTTTGTTTGCGTTGCTGGGCGCGGCGTCCGATGCGCCTCCGCCGCCCCCGGAACTGGTGGTGCCGGAGGCCGTCACCCATCCCGCCTCCATCGGCGCGCCGCATGTGTGCGCGGAAAGCCGGTATCCGATTCCCGCGCTGCAGATCGGGGCCGAAGGCAATACCCAGATGAAGTTCACCATCACGCCGGAGGGCCATGTCACGGACATGTCGGTCATGCTGTCCAGCGGCAATCCGGACCTCGATGCCGCGTCGCTCGCTTGCGCGCGCGAGTGGCTGTACCGTCCCGCCATGCAGAACGGCGCTGCGGTCGCGGCGCCGTGGCTGGCCCAGGTGCGGTGGAAGATCACCGTGACGGCGCCATTCTTCGGCATAGCCGCCGCGTCCTACCAATGCATCACCGCGGACCCGGCAACCCGGGCGGCGCTGAAACAGGCGGCGCGCTACGCGGTCGTGAAAATGCATTTTACGAACGGCACTTTCGGCGCCATCGATCTCGTCGCATCCAGCGGCAATCCCGATCTCGATCGCCAAGTGTTGGCCTGTTACCAGAACCTGCCTCCCGAACTCGCCGCCGACATCCCCGGCGACACCGACGAACTGTTCGTCGCCATGCTGCCGCCGGGCGGTTGAGGCGCGGGTGAAGGCGTCATGATCCGCATCACCCTCATCGGGCCCGGCGCCATCGGAGGCACCGCGGCGATCGCGGTGGCGGAGCGTGGGCGCGATGCGCTGACGGTTTGCGCGAACCAGCCGTTCGAGCGGTTTGTGTGGACGCGCTCCGATACCGGTGAGGAACGTTCGTTTCCGGCGAAGGTCGTGACGAAGCCGGATGAGGCGGCGTTCGCCGATTGGGCGATCCTCGCGGTGAAGTCGCATCAGACGGCGGGCGCGGCCGCGTGGTTGCGGGCGGCGGTTGGCGCGAATACGAAGCTTGCGGTGCTGCAGAACGGTGTGGAGCATCGCGCGCGGGTGACGCCGTTTGTTCCGGCCGGCACCCCGGTCGTGCCGGTGGTGGTGCAGTTGCCGGCACAGCGCACGGCATCGGGCCGGATCACGACCTATGGGCCTGCGCTGTTCATCGTGGGCGACGATGCGCCGAGCCGCGAATTCGCAACGCTGTTCGATGGCAGTTTCCTGAAGGTGCAGGTCGATGGCGACTTCCGGACGCGGGAGTGGGAGAAGCTCTGCCTCAATGCGGCGGGCGGAGCGCTCACGACCTTGACGATGGATCCCGACTGCATCGCGCGCGTGCCCGAGCTGCGCGACCTGGCGGAGAAGATCATCGCGGAATGCGTCGCCGTCGGCAGGGCGGAGGGCGCGACGTTCGCCGATGACCATGCCGCCAATCTCGCCAACATGCTGGCGGCGCGGCGTGGCAATCGCGGCAACTCGATGTTCTACGATCGCCGAGACGGCAAGCCGCTGGAATGGGACGCGCGCAACGGCGTCATCGTCCGCCTCGGCACGAAGCACGGCATCCCCACGCCGGTCAGCGCGACGCTGGTTCCTCTGTTACGAGGCCTTGATCCGCCGGCGTAGCCGGTTCGCGGCCCACGCCGATCAGCCGGAACGCGAAGGGCGCGATTGCGGTGATGTAGAAGGCGAGCAGCGTGTCCGACACCGCGCTTCCCAAGTGCGGCGGCAGATGGGCGAAGGCTATCGCTTTGCCGAGCACGATCTGCAGCCCGAACAATCCGGCGACGCCCATGATGCCGAGTACCACACACACCCACCACGCCGGACGCTTCGGCTGCTCCGGCATGGCGCGATGGTCGAGGATCGTTCCGGCATAGGCCCCGAGGAAGAACAGCAACGTATCCTCCGTGCCTTCGGGATAGACGGGCAGCGGCCAGGTGATCCAGATGAGTGCGAACAGCACGGCGAAGGCCGCGAAGTGGATGAGGTTCGGCAAGCGCCGCCACCAGCCGAATGTGGGGCCGAGCAGGATGGCCAGGAGGAACAACCCGCCGATTCCCAAGGCGAGGCCCGTCAGCACGTCGTCGATGTCGTGAACGGCGAGATAGAGGCGGCTGAAAGCGACACCGGCCGTGATGATCGCGGCCGCGATCCAGGCCCAGCGGCGGCGGATCTCATAAGCGAGCCAGAACCACATCGCGGCCGCGACCTGCGCATGTCCGCTCGGCCGGCCGTATGAGCCCGCGACCTTATCGGGATCGATCTGCAATTCGCGCGGCGGGCGCGGGTCCTGCCAGAAGTCCTTGAGCCAGCCGTTCAGGATTCCCGTGATCACGATCACCGCGGCCAGCCGCATGAACAGGCTCCGGTCCCAGAACCAGTAGACCAGCGGCAGGAAGATCATGAAGAACTGGGTGTAGCCGAGGAACGTGAACGCGTCGGCGACCTGCGTCGCGAACGGGCTGCGCAGCGGCAGCACCCAATGCATGTCGTGCAGGAATTGGTACATGGCGAGTCCCCCGCGCCCTGTTTAGCACGCTACGGTCACTTCTCAATTTTGCCCGAGGAGGAGATCACCGCGCCGACGCAGCCGCCGGTGTCGGAAAACAGCCTGGTGATCTTGCAGGGCCTGGCCGGGAAGTCCGCGGCCGGCCAGTCCAGCAAGCCGGCATCGTTGCCATAATGCCAGAGCACCGTGCTGCGATCCGGCAGCACGATCCAGGCCGTCTCCTCGAACGTGTCCGTGACGAGCAGGACGGCATGCTCGCGCAGCGCCGCGACCCTGGCCGCCAGTTTGTCCTCGCCGAGCGCGTGCATGTCGGCGGTGAAGGCTGTGAGCGCGGTCTCGCTCAGCGAGGCGCCGTGGACATAAAGCAGTTGCGCGGGAACATCGGGATGGCGGCGCAAGGCCTGCATCAGCCGCGGAAGCGAGAGCACGAGGTTCTCGCGCGGCGCGTTGGTCGCGAGAAAACGGTCGACGCCTTCGGCGTTGCCTTTGTCAAACGGCAGCTGCAGCGTGACGGTAAAGCTCTTGGGAAAATCGCGGCGGGACAAGGTCGCTTCGAAAACCTCGTCTATGCCGCTCTCCCCCGACGAGACGTAGTCGACGTGATGCCTGTCGCTCACCTCCGCAGTGCGGACGTCATAAGCGGATTTCAACAACGCGATCGATGCCGGCGCGCGGTTCTGAGAGTCGAGCATGTTCCAGTCATCCTGGATCTCGAACAGCAACTGTTCGGACAGCCCGCCCGCCAGCCCCGCGCCCGAGACGCGCCCGGCGTTGGCGGCGCCGGGCGGCAACAAGGCAGAGATGGCGCGTGCGATGTCGGCGTTCCAGGTGACGGTCTCGCGCCCTTTCACCGTGATGCTCCAGGGCAGCATGAAGTTCTGCTGCGACAGGCTGTCGAGCACGGCGGTGGAGCCATCCTCGAAGGTGAGGGTGACGGTGAGGTGCGGATAATCGTCGGTGTGGAAGTTTTGCGGCGAATAGATTTCGCGGACGAGCCTGGCGGCGACTTTCGGATCGGCGAACCGCGCCTTGTAGAGCGCGATCTGCGCGGGCGAGCGGCCGGGGAGCCGGGAGTCGCGGCTGGCGTCGGGTGTGCTGTGCGCTTCCAGCCAGGCCTGATCGATGCCGAGATTGGCGAGGGCCGGCTGATCGAGCGAGGGCTCGCGCATAGCCGCCAGCAGATCGTTCACGGCCTTGTCCGGCAGCGGCGCGCCATCGCGGCGATAGCCCTCCGCTGTGCGCACGATCCCGACTTTGGTTTCCTGCGCCCGGCCGAGGCCGCCCCAGGCGGAGTCGATATCGATCCGCACCACGCCATTGCTGCCGCCGGCATGGGCGTCGGCGCTCACGCAGGCGAGAAGCGACCACCCCAGCAGCAGGAACAGGAGCGGCGCTTTCACGGCGCGATCAGCCCTTCGTGTTGACCTTCAGCTCTGAGATCGTGGCGGTCACGGTGCCCCAGGTGAGCGAGGTCCACAGCTTCACGGCGACCACGTAACGGCCATCGGGCGAACCGGCTCCGGGCACGTCGGCGAAGTCGGCATACATGGGCGGCAGCGCCTTGCCCTCTTTCACGATCTTCTGCTTGTAGCCGGCGATCTGGTTGTAATGGATCAGGCATTGATGCGCGTTGCCGTCGAACACGCCGGGCACGGTGACTTTCTCATCCTTCACGTAGGAGAACGTCACGTCGTAGCGGCGGTGGCCGTCGAACACTTCCACGCCGGTGCCGCAGGGGTTCTTCGCATCCGCGCGGATGCCGGCCATGATGGTGGTCAGCGCGCTCATCGGATCGACGGCGCCTCTCTTCTGCTCATCCGTGACGGGGTATTTGTTGTTGCTGAAGACGGGGTCGGCGAAGGTCTCGGGCACCGGGCCGCCGAAGGTCACCTTGACCCGGCGCTTCTTGCTCGAATGATCCTCGGCCCAGGAGTCATAAAGCGCGGGCGTGATGGTGTGCGCGGCGATGGCGCCGTTGGCATTGGCGTCGATGATGGAGTTCCAGAACAGGCTGACCACGCCCGAGGTCTCGAAATGGCTCTTGGCGTCGTAGCTGTCGCCGTCGAATTTGGCGTGATAATCGGTATGGCCGAAGGGGATGGCCCAGAAGGCGATGGTGTAGCCGACGGCGAGCGTGCCGGGTTTCGTCTCCGGTTTGGGCTCCTGCGCCAAAGCGGGCAACACGAACGCCGCCGCAAACAGGGCTCCACAGAAACGGGCATGCCGCATGGTCAACTCCAGCAAAGCTTCGGAAATTCAAGCCGCACTATAATGAGACGCGCGAAGATGGTCCAAATATGACGGGCGGCAAGGTAAAGGTTGCGGATGACATGGCGGCCGCCATACGGGCAGGCGACCGCCGGGCGCTGGCGCGCGGCATAACATTGGTTGAGTCCACCCGGGACCGCGAGGCGGCCGAGGCGCTGCTGACGGAACTCCTGCCCGATACCGGCCGGGCGTTGCGCCTGGGGATCTCCGGCGCGCCGGGCTCGGGCAAGTCCACCTTCATCGAAGCCTTCGGGCGGCATCTGACGGGGCAGGGCCGCAAAGTCGCCGTGCTAGCCGTCGATCCGTCCTCGCGCCGCTCCGGCGGTTCGATCCTCGGTGACAAGACGCGGATGGAGACTTTGGCGCGCGATCCCGACGCCTTCATCCGGCCGTCGCCGGCGGGCGAGACGTTGGGCGGCGTGGCGCGGCGCACGCGTGAGGCAATGCTGCTCACCGAAGCGGCCGGCTTCGACATGGTGCTGGTGGAGACGGTGGGCGTCGGCCAGTCGGAGATCGCGGTCGCCGACATGGTCGATCTCTTCGTGCTGCTGGTGCCGCCCGGTGGCGGTGACGATCTGCAAGGCATCAAGCGCGGCGTGATGGAATTGGCCGATCTCATCATCGTGACGAAAGCCGATGGCGATCTCTCCGCGGCGGCGAACCGCGCGGCGGCGGATTATCACGGCGCGCTGCATCTCATGCGCCCGAAATATCCCGGCGTGAGTGTCGACGTGCTGAAGGTCTCGTCGCTCGAAGGAACGGGCATCGCGGAAGCGCAAGAGAGAATCGAGACTCTGCACAAAACCCTTCGCAGCGGTGGGCATTTGGCGCGTCTGCGCGCGGCGCAATTGCGGCGGTGGTTCTGGAGCGAGATGGAATCCTCGCTTCACGAATTGTTGTCCGCGCGGAAAGATCTGGCGGAAGAGGCGCGAAAATTGGAAGCAGATACCGCTGCCGGGCGCGCGCTGCCATTTGCGGCGGCACGAACACTTTTCCGCCGCACTTTTGCCGCTTGACCCTCAAGTTCCCTGCGCCTATCAGCCCCCGCTCGCTGCGCCGTCGCGATTCCCGCACGCGCAAGCGGCCTCCCCCGGGGATTGAAGAATGATGCCGGTAATTACAGAGATGCTCGCGCGCACGAGCGGCCCGCCGGTGGAGTTCGACAGATCCGTTTCGTTGACCCGTGAGATGACGGCGAAGGCCTACGAATATTGGAAAGCCGCGCGCGGCACCCGCGCCATGCCGGCGCGCAAGGACATCACGCCGCAGACGATGCGCGACTTCGTCCAGCATGTGGGCCTGGTGGAAGTGCGCAAGATGGCCGACGGCCGCGCCACCTATTTCATCCGCCTCGCCGGTTCGCGCATCGAGCACACCTTCGGCGCCATCACCGGCAAGACGCTGAGCGAATTCCTCCCCGCCCAGCTCGAGGCCCGCTGGCGGCTGGTGTTCGACGCGGCGCGCGAGATGAAGGCGCCGGTGCGCATCGCCTCCCGGCTCGCCTTCGAGGGCAAGAGCTATCTGGCCGCCGAAGTCCTGCTGGCGCCGTTGGGTGAGAGCGATGACGTCTCCATGCTGTTCGCGGGCGTGGACATCTGGCCGGCCGAACCGCCGCCGCCCGGCAAGCCAGCGAGAGCTTGACCGGGGCCGCGCCGTTCCTTATTAGGACCCCTCTTTTTCCAGGAAGAATGCCATGGCACGCCGCTGCGAACTCACGGGTAAAGGCCTTCTGGTCGGCAACAATGTGAGCCACGCCAACAACAAGACGAAGCGGATTTTCCGCCCGAATCTGCAGGAAATCTCGTTCGCCAGCGAGGCGCTCGGCAATTCCTATCGCCTGAAGGTGTCCATGAACGCGCTGCGCACCGTGGACCGCAATGGCGGGATCGACGCCTACCTGATGAAGGCCCGCGATTCCGCGCTTTCGATCAAGGCGCTGCGCCTGAAGCGCCAGATCGCCCGCAAGCTGGAAAGCCAGAAGCAGGCCGCCTAAGCGCCGCTTCATGTTTGCTTAACATTGGTTACCTTGAATTTTTTGGCTTTACGGCCGAATCAAGGCATGGCGTCTGCACTCAAATCCCTGTAATGTCTCAAATTGTGTCAGGTCCGTGGGCAAAAGGACCGGCGCAGGGGTAGGGGTGTCGTGTCTGTATTCGAATCAGGCGTATCCGCGAATCCGCGGATTGGAGTCCGGCATTCGGTAGCGGATGCCAATATTGGCCGCCTGTCAGGCGTTGGGGCCGGGCGGCCGGGCGATGAGAGCCTCGCGGGGCGCATCGGCGCGGTGGTTGGCGCAGCGGCGAGGCTGGTCATCCCCATCGTGCTCCTGATGGTCGCGGGCGCGGCCGCCTTTCTCTACAGCAACGTGCCGGTGACCTGGATAACGGGTCCGGGCGATGCTTGGCTCACTCTGGGGCAGGTACTCTTGCCTGTGACCTTCCTGGCCGTCCATCTCACCAACCGCCGCTACGGGCAGGGCTACGCCTTTGCGCAGGTCCTGGGTGCCTGGGTCGTGGGCGTGGTGGCCTTCCAGTTCCTGCGTCCCACCCTCGGCGCGCTGGCCAATGTGGCCCTGCCGGGCGAGCGGGAGGTGCTGGGCTTCGGCCTCGGGCTCCTCGTGGCGCAGCTCTCGGCTGTCTTCGTCTTCGACCGCACGCGCGGCCCCCGCTGGTGGAGCGGCCCGCTGTTCGGCTCGCTCTGGGCCTCGCTGGTGCTCTGCTTCGTCGCCTATCCGGCAGCCTATGCCGGCACGGACGGCGACTGGGTCAACCACATGTTCGTCAACCTCTGGATGGCCGCCGGCATGAGTGTGGCGCTGCTGATCCCCTACTGGGCGCTCCGGCGTATCATCCAGCCGATGTCGGGCTTCAACGGGTATTAAGTTCCCCTTGCGTTCCCTTCCAAAGTAGTTCACTATTCGTACCCGAGTCGAGGAAGGGCACGGATATGGCGAACAGAGCTGCAGTCATGGCCGGTTGCGCATCGCATCTCGTTCTCGACGCAAGGACGCCGATGGGAATACCGGCGTTTGGTTTCTAGAGTTGCGGCGAATATTACGCCGCCGGTCGGGATGAGTTCGAAGGTCTCGCTCGAAACTCTCCAACATCGTCATGGCCGGCCAAGTGTCGGCCATCCATATTCCAGAGTTTCTCCGGCAGGACTCTGGAATATGGATGACCGGGACAAGCCCGGCCATGACGGTTGTGAGAGAGTGCGGACCTCTTGAATGTATCGCACTGCGACCCTTTAAACCGCCGAGATCGCCTGCGGGAAGTTGAAGACCTTGGTCGGGTCGAGATCCTTCTTGATGCGCACCAGCGCGTCGAGGTTCTGGCCATAATAGGCGTGGCGCCAGTCGACGAGCGAAGGGTCGGGGAAGTTCTGGTAGGCGCCGCCGTCGGTGTAAGGCAGCACCGCGTGGTAGAAATTGTCCTGCCATGCATGCGCCTTGATGAGGCGGAATCTGTTGAAGTTGTCGATCATCGTCCAGTAGAGGCCGACGACCATCAGCCACTCGCTGCTGCGATGGACGAAAGCCGTCTTATCCGGCGCCATGTCGTTGGTCGCCTTGCCGGTCTGGAAGAAGCGCAGATCGCAATTGCCGCCGACGCCGGGCCACTGGTTGAGGAAGTGCTCGTAGCCGATGCGGATGATCTTTTCCGGCACGGCCGTGTTCACGAAGGCGGAGCGCTCCTGGTAGTAGGTGGGCGCCGCGGGCTCGGCCAGGAAGTCCTGGCCTTTCCAGTAGGTGAGTTCTTCGATCTCCGGGGGTAGCGTAGGGTCGGGCACGTCCTTGAAGTAGGACATCAGCTCGTCCTTCGTGCCTTTCAACTGGCCCAACAGATTGATCTGTATGCCTTTGTAGGGACCCGTCCTTTCGGGATTGACGCTGGCGATGGAAGCGCGGCTGCCGAAGGTGTTGGGCGTCTTGGACAACGCCGTCATCAGCTTCAGCGCGATCTCCGGATCGCCGGATTGCCAGGTCATGTTGAACACCGTCACGGTCTTCGGCGCCTGCACGGTCTGCACGGAGAACGAGGTGCTGATGCCGAAATTGCCGCCGCCGCCGCCGCGGCAGGCCCAGAACTGATTGGGGTTCTGGCTCTCGCTCATCGCGAGCACGTCGCCATTGGCCTTCACGAGTTCGGTCGCCGTCATCTTGTCGCTGGCGAAGCCGTATTCGCGCATGTCGAAGCCGATGCCGCCGCCGAGCAGGAACGCAGCGGCGCCTACGCTGGGGCAGCGGCCATGGGTAAGGGTGGCGTTGTTCGCCTCGAGCGCCTTGTAGACGCGCTCGTTGATCGTGCCGCCCTGCATGGTGACGATGCCACTCGCGGCATCGAAGCTGACATCGTCCATCAGCCGCATGTCGATCATCAGACCGGTGGTGGTGGAGTAGCCGGCATAGGAGTGACCGCCGGAGCGGGTGATGAGCGGGATCTGGTTCTCGCGCGACCATTTGATGGCCTCGGCCACCTGCTCGGTCCTACGACAGCGCGCGATGCCGGCGGGCAGGTTGCCCGCGTAGCGCAGGTTGTCGGGCAGCGCCAGCGCCAGGTAGTCGGGGTCGCCGGGCAGCACCACCTGCATCATGGTGGCCAGCTTCTTCCAGGCGGCCGGGGTCGGCTGGCCGCGCGGGACAAGCCGCAGCAGCGGACCTTTCTTGGCCTGGGCCGAGCCCAGCGCCAATGCGGTCACGGACGTCGCCGTCAGAAAGCCGCGGCGGCTGAGAAGTGCGGAATCTGCCACTGTTCCCCCCAATGCTTCGGCTTCGCAGTATTCGGTGCCGAATCAAAATACAGAGGAAGTATAGCCAAAATCGCCGTGCCCGCCCGGCCAAGTCCGGCGAAGCCAAATGCCGTCACTGTGCCGAGAAAAGAAAAACGCCGCCGGCTTGTGGCCGGCGGCGTTGAAGAAGCAAGGGAAGTTCAGGCTTAGAAATTGATCTGCGCGAACAGACCGATTTCGTTGTAGGTGCCCTGGTTGCAAGTGCCGTGCGCGGTCGGCGGCAAGACCGAGCTGTCCAGGCAGGTGAAGGTCGAGAACTCGGAGTCCGTGAAGGCGCCGTTCTGCATCGAGTCGTGCTTGTAAACGAGCGCGAAGTCGAGAGCAGAGATCGGGCTGTAGGAGATACCGAAGTTGTAGTACTTGTTGCGCGCCTCGCCGGCGGTCGGGAAGATCAGCGCGTCGGTGGGCTTCACCCAGTCGAAACGGCCGAAAACGCTCCACATCGGGTCGAACTTGAACGACGCGAAGGCCGAATAGCCGTCGCCCTTGGCGCCGACAACCGAGGTCACGCTCTTGTAGTCTTGCGCGGAGAAGTATTCCACGCCAACGCGGAACTGGTCGTTGGTGTAGGCCAGCAAGGCATCGAAGCGCTTCGCCGTGTGGCAGGTGTTGCGCTCGTCCGCGGGAGCAACCGCGGCGCAGTTTACGTACGTGTTCTGGACGTCCTTGCCGAGCTTGCCGTCGTAACCACCGATCGCGGCGACGAAGCCATCCCAGTTCAGGTTGATGCGGCCTTCGAGATCGATGCCCTTGCTGCGGTTGGTGCCGCCGCCGATCGGCGCAGCCTTGTAGCCGAAGCCGTTGATGGCGGAGAGCGCGTAGCCGAGGGTCGGGCCGCCGAGGTCGAAGTTACCGTAGAAGTGCGCGCCCCAATCGGCCGAGGTGCCGAACTTCGTGCGGTCGACCAGCACGTTTTCAACATAACGATAGCCATAGACGCCTTCGACGAACGGTACCCAGGGAAGATCGGCGGAGCCGAGGCGGATGTTGAAGGCCGGGTCGTAATTGGCCTGCACATAAGCCTTCTTGATGAAGATCTGCGACGCGCCGGTCGCACTGTCGTAGGTCACGTCGGTCGTCAGGTTCGCGGCGTAGGTGTCGTTGAACTTGTGATCGACCATCAGGTAGGCGCGCTTCAGGTCGTAGTTGAGGCCGTCCTGCGGGCTCTTCGTGTGGAACGCCGTACCGCCGGCGGTCTTCACGTTGCCGGTCGCATCGACGTTGGAAACGTCCATGTAGAAGCGGCCGGTGATCTTGGTGTTGGCCCACCAGCTGCTCTTGTTCATCGTGGCCGTGGCGGCCTGCTGCTCGTAGACCTGGTTCTGCAGGGCTTCGAACTCCGCGGAGGTCACGGTGCCGGGAGCGGCGGCTTCGTTGGTCGAACCGGCGACCTGAGCCTTCAGGTTGCGGATTTCCGCATCCTGTTCCTCAAGGCGCTGCTCGAGGCGATCCAGGCGGCTCGGGCCGCTGCCGGACTGCGACGACGCGGTGGTCGTCGTCATCGTGTGGTGGTGGTGATGCTTGACCGTGGTCGTGGTCGTCGTCGTGGACTTGGTCGCGTCCTGCGCGAAGGCCGGGCCGGCCAACAGCGCGAACGTCGCCGTACCCAACAGAATGGTTTTGATGTTCATTGGAATCCCCTCGAACACGCGAATTGCCGCAAACGGTTGCGGCGTCCAGCCCCCTGGGACGTCTGGATAGGCTGCCCGCGTGGTACCGGGGCTGCATGTCAGAGAGGTGAAAACTATGCGACATATCGATGACAAGGGGGATGCTGAGGCGGCGGCGGAAACGATCCCGGAGGGGAGTCTCTTTTGGGCAATAGTTCTTGCCCCGGATTAATCTTAGCCAGGGGTTTTGTGACGGTTCCGAGGGTCCGGAAATCGACCGGATCAGGTTCGGAAATGCCTGCACACCAACGATATGGTGGTATCCGGCCGGCTCTACACGGAAAGCGGGTTATCGGGGGCGGAAGAGAAGGCCACCCCAGCCTTTGCGATTCTTCGATGGCTGGTCTGCGTCAGCTAACCCGCTGGAAAGTCTGGGAAGTATTTTTATCCCGCAGTGCAATACCATCTTGAAGCTTATAATAACGTGGCTTATCTTATCTGACGTTAGAAAGAGCCACGATGCTGAATTCCTTCGACCGTGACCTGATGATCGTGCTGAACGACGTGGCGCGCCTGTTGCGCACCCGCTTCGACCAGCGCGCCAAGGGATTCGGCATGACCCGCGCCCAATGGGTGATCCTGGCGCGGCTCAGCCGCCAGCCCGGCCTGTCGCAGAACGAGATGGCGGCGATCTGCGAAGTCGAGCCCATCACAGTGGGCCGGCTGATCGACCGGCTCGAGACGCGGGGCTTTGTGGAACGCCGGGCCGACCCGTCGGACCGCCGCATCCGCCGCCTGCACCTGCTGCCCGCCGCCCAGCCGATCCTGGACGAGATCTCGAGCTGCAAGGACGAAATCCACGAGGAGATCGTTGCCGGTCTGGAAGACCACCAGCGCAAAGAGCTCGTCGATGCCCTTCTTCAAATCAAAGACAACCTGACGGCCGATCCCAAACTGGTAATGGCCGGGGAGTAGGACTGATGACCACCATGCAAACCGATACCACAGCAGGATATGGCGAGGCGGGGCCCGCGCCCGGCTGGCTGCCCGCAACCTGGGACCGTCTGCGCACCGACCGCGGCTTCCTGCGCCGCGTATTGATGTATGGTGGCGTTGTCATCGTGCTGTCCGTGGCGCTGGGTGCCTATCTGATGGGCGGGCGTTACGTTTCGACCGACGATTCCTACATCCAGTCCGCCAAGCTGATGGTCTCGACCGATGTGTCGGGCCTGGTGAAGACCGTCAACGTGAAGGAAGGCCAGACCGTGAAGAAGGGCGACGTGCTCTTCACACTCGATCCGCAGCCTTTCCGCATCGCGCTGCAGAACGCGCAATCGATGCTGGCCCAGACGGTGCAGACGGTGGCTTCCACCAAGAGCGACTATCAGCAGATGATCGCGACGGTCGCGGCCCAGCGCGCGCAAGTCGATCTCGACCAGCGCAATTACGTGCGTTACGCGGCGCTGCTGAAAGCCAACGCCATCGCGCCCGCGACCTACGACCAGGCGCGCCTGACGCTCGCCACCGCGCAGCAGCAACTCGCGGCCGCGCAGCAGACGGCGGATTCCGAACTCGCCAAGCTGAACGGCGATCCCAACATCGCGCCGGAGAAGACGCCGCAATATCAGCAGGCGCTCGCCCAAGTGAACGAGATGCAGCGCCAGCTCGACCACTCGGTGGTGCGCGCGCCGTTCTCCGGCATCGTCTCCGAGGTGGATTCGCTGCAGCCCGGCACGCTCGTCATCTCCGCGATGAGCTCCTTCTCCACCACCAGCGCGGTCGGCCTCGTCTCCACCGAAAATGTGTGGGTCGAAGCGCAGATGAAGGAAACCGACCTCACCAACATCCGCCTCGGCGCCCCCGTCGATGTCGAGATCGACACCTATCCCGGCCGCGTCTGGCACGGCACGGTCGAGGCAATCAGTGCCGCCACGTCGAGCGCGTTCTCCGTGCTGCCAGCCGAAAACGCCAGTGGCAATTGGGTTAAAGTGCAGCAGCGCATTCCGCTCAAGGTGCGCATCCACGTGCAGCCGGGCGATCCGGAACTGCGCTCGGGCATGAGCGCCGAGGTGAGCGTGGATACCGGCCATCGCCGCTGGTGGCGGATGCTGAACGGCGGTTGATCCGATGACCGGCCGCGCGCTTGGCGTTTCCCACGAGGCCTATGAGAGCAGGTTCGAGCTCACCATCGTGATGCTCTGCTCGATGGCCGGCACCCTCATGCAGGCGCTGGACTCGACCATCGCCAACGTCGCCCTGCCGCATATGCAGGGCAGCCTGCAGGCCAGCCGCGACCAGATCACCTGGGTGCTGACGTCCTACATCGTGGCCTCCGCCATCATGACAGCGCCGGTGGGCTGGCTGGCGGCGCGTTACGGCCGCAAGAACCTCGCCATCATCTGCATCTCCGGCTTCACCGTCACCTCGATGATGTGCGGCGCGGCGCAGACGCTGGACCAGATGGTGATATTCCGGCTGTTGCAAGGCGCGTTCGGCGCGGCGCTGTCGCCCTTGTCGCAAGCGATCATGCTCGACCTCTATCCACCGGCCAAACGCGGCTCGGTGATGGCGATCTGGGGCATGGGCGTGATGGTAGGTCCGATCCTTGGCCCCACGCTCGGCGGCTGGCTGACCGAGAGCTACAATTGGCGCTGGGTGTTCTATGTGAACCTGCCGTTCGGCATCGCGGCCGTCACCGGCATGTGGCTGTTCCTGCGCGACACCCATCGCGATGGCGGGTTGAAATTCGACTGGCTCGGCTTCGGCGCGCTGGGCGCGGGCCTTGGTGCGCTGCAATTGATGCTGGATCGCGGCACCTCGCAGGACTGGTTCGGCTCGGGCGAGATCATCATCGAGGCGATCGTCGCCGGCCTCGGCCTCTACATCTTCATCGTCCACATGCTCACCGCGAAGAAGACCTTCATCCCGCGCGAAATCTTCCGCGACCGCAACTTCCTGTTCTCGCTGCTGTTGATGTTCACCATCGGCATGGTGATGCTGGCCTCCACCGCGCTGCTACCGCCCTATCTGCAGAATCTCGGCGGCTACAGCGTTACGGATACCGGCCTGCTGCTCGCCCCGCGCGGCGTCGGCACCATGTTCGCCATGGTGTTCGCGGGCCGCCTCGCACTCAGGATCGACGCGCGCTTTCTGATGGGCTTCGGCACGTTGCTGTTGCTGTGGTCGATGTGGGTGATGTCGAGCTGGACGCCGGCGGTGACAGTCTGGATGCTGGTCTACACCACCTTCATCCAGGGTGTCGGCATGGGTCTCGTCTTCGTGCCGATGAACCTCGTGGCCTTCGCGACCTTATCGCCGCTCTTCCGCACGGATGGTTCGGCGCTGATCAACCTGGTGCGAAACGTGGGCAGCGCCATCGGCATCTCGCTTACGACGACGATGCTCGCCATCGGCGTGCAGCAGCTTCATGCGCAAATGAGCGAGCACATCAACGCGTTCAATCGCAACCTGACGGTCAACGCCCAGAGCCTGATGTGGAACCCGCAACTCCCCTTCGGTGCCATGCAGGCCGACCAGATGGTGAACTACAACGCCCAGGTCACGGCCTATGCCAACGACTTCCTGTTCATGTTCTATGCGAGCTTGCCGGCCCTGTTCGTGATCTTCGTGATGAAGCGGCCCGTGATCGTGCCGCCCGCGCCGGGTCAGGAAGCGCACAAGATCGAACTCGAAGTGATGGAGTAAGCTCCGGCTCGGATCGAATCGGAGACACGCCATGAAGCTTGCATTCCTCGGTTTGGGCGTCATGGGCTATCCCATGGCCGGGCATCTGGCGCGCGCCGGGCATGAGGTCACCGTCTACAATCGCACGCCCGAGAAGGCCGAGCGCTGGGTCGCCGAATATGGTGGTGTTTTGGCCGCCACGCCCGCTGAAGCCGCCGCGAATATGGACGCCGTGCTCGCCTGCGTCGGCCGCGACGGCGACTTGCGCGAAGTGACCATCGGCCGTCACGGCGCCTTCGTCACCATGAAGCGCGACAGCGTCTTCATCGATCACACCACGGCGTCGGCCGGCATCGCCCGCGAACTGGCCGAGCAGGCGCATCAGCGCGGCTTTCATTTCGTCGACGCGCCGGTCTCCGGTGGCGAGCAGGGCGCGAAGAACGGCGCGCTCACCATCATGTGCGGCGGCGGGCAGGGCGCTTACGCCAAGGCCGAGCCGATCATGACCATCTATGCCCGCCAATGCCGCCACATGGGCGATGCGGGCGCGGGCCAACTCACCAAGATGGTCAATCAAATTTGCATTGCGGGATTGGTGCAGGCTTTGTCCGAGGGCTTGAGCTTCGCGCGCAAAGCGGGCCTCGATCCGGCCGCCGTTGTGGAAGTGATCTCCAAGGGCGCCGCCCAATCCTGGCAGATGGAGAACCGCCACAAGACGATGCTCGAAGGCCATTTCGAGCACGGCTTCGCGGTGGAATGGATGCGCAAGGACCTGTCAATCGTGCTGGACGAAGCCCGCCGCAACGGCGCCTCGATTCCCGTCACCGCGCTCGTCGACCAGTTCTACGCCGAAGTCGAAAAGATGGGCGGCACGCGCTGGGATACGTCGAGCTTGTTTGCGCGGCTGGAGAAATAGTCCGAGTTTCTTTGGTTCTAATCGCTCTGGAATGGGCGTACGGTGCCGTACCGACACCGGCCGGAGTATTTTGGCGCAACCGCAGAGCCTGGAATCCCAGAACCGCTTTCTCGTGGGGTTGCTGGAGAAGGCTGCCGCCAACACCATCGAACGGGACGTCGCCGACAGGATCCAGAGTGTCCTCACCGAGGAACTGCACCACCGCATGAAGAACATGCTGGCGGTGGTGACTGCGATCGTCCGGCAAAGCATCCGCACCTCCGATAATCTGGCGACTGCCGAGCGCACCATCGCGGCCCGCCTGATGGCGATGGCGAGTGCGCATGATCTGCTGCTGAAGGTGGATTGGAAAATCGCAAAGCTGAAGGCCATCGTTTCGGGCGCGCTGGAACAGCACAACACCGGTCTGAAGCGGATCGTGGTGGAAGGCGAGGAGATCGATATCGTCTCCGGCGCTGTCGTGCCGATTACGTTGCTTCTAAACGAGCTCTGCACCAACGCCGTCAAATATGGCGCTCTATCCAATGAGAACGGACATGTCCTGCTGACCTGGGCGCGCACCGGCGCGTCAGTTACGGTGCGCTGGGTTGAGCGCGATGGCCCTGCGGTGACGCCGCCCGGCCGCAAGAGTTTCGGGACGAGGCTAATCGAAGACGCGTTACCGCGGCAGTTGGGTGGGCGCGGTACGCTGTCCTTCCCAGCATCCGGCGTGGAATTCGAGTTGATGGTGCCGGTTCAGAATCTGGTGGCGCCCAACGTTCAGGGATGATCCGACGGTGTCGAGGGATCGTTCGTGACGATCACGGTGCCGGTGTTCTCTTGCGCGGTGAGCCACGGCGACACCGCGGCCCAGGTCGTGAGGTAGGAGAGGTTGCCGCGCAGGCGGAACGGCGTTTCCTGATAGGTGCGCAAGCCGCTGTCGGTCGTCTTGCCTGAGAGCCAGCAGGGGTTGAGGAGATGCGGATTGGCGTCGTGCGCCCATTCGCAGTTCACGGGGAGCGCGTTCGGGTACGATACCGTGATGTACCAGCGCGAGCCGCCTGAGTTGTTGAGCGCGGAGCTGCCGGAAAGCGAGACCTGTCCGCCCGGCGCGAACTGGAGGCCTTCGAAGTGGCCGGTGTAGCCCCAGCTTGTGTAAGCGGGATCGAGCGGCGGAAGACCGGCGACCAGCATGTAGCTGAACCTGGCGGAGGGCGCGGTGGTGATGTCGTCGGTGCGCAGGTTGAGATCGACGGTGACGTGCACGATGCTGCCGTCGCCCACCGGCTCGAGCGTCATGTTGGAGATCTGGTCGGTATAGCCGGCGGCCATCACCGGCAATTGCTCCACGCCCGTGGCGGTCGTGGTGCCGGATTGCCCATCGAGATAGGGCTTGAGCTGCACGAACACCGGCGCGGTGAGTCCGGCCGCCAGCGCGGGCTGTGCGAACAGCAGCGCGAAGGCGAGCCACCGGATCACGGGCTGAGCTGCTTCACGGTGTGGGCCGTTTCCTGCGACGCGATCCAAGGCAGCACCAGCGACCAGCTCGTCACATAGGTGAGGTCGCCCCGCACCCGCATCGGGGTTTGTCCATAATTCGGTCCGCCGGAGTCGGTGCTCTTGTCGGAGAGCCAGCAGGGATGGACGAGATGGACGTTGCTGTCCTCTTTCCACTCGCAATTCACCGGCAGCGAATCTGGATAGGAGACCACGACATACCAGCGCGAGCCGTTCGGATCGTTCATCGCCGCGTTGGTGTCGAGCGAAAGCTGCCCGCCGGTGGCGAACTGGAAGCCCTGATATTGCCCCGCGAAGCCGAACTCGTTGGTGGGATCGACCGGCGGTAGGCCGGCGATGAGCATGTACGCATGCGTCGCGGTGGGAACGGCGGTGACGTCCGGCGTGGCGAGGTTCAGCCATATCTCTACCCGCACCACGCTGCCATCGCCCATTGGCGTGACGAGCATGCGCGAGGTGCGAGAGGTATAGCCGCTGGCGAGCGTCGGTTGGCGTTCGACGCCGATATTGGTAGCGGCGCCGGACTGGCTGTCGAAATAGGGCTGGATCTGGAACAGCGTCGGTACGGCCAGATTATCGGCCGAGGCGGTGGTAGCCGCACAGACTAAGAGAGCAGCAGCGAAAACGCGGCGCATATCTATCTCCGTAACAACTTCGCGGCGTCGAGCGCGAAGTATGTGAGAATGCCGCTGGCGCCGGCGCGCTTGAAGGCGATGAGGCTTTCCAGGATCACGCGGTCGCGATCGAACCAGCCGCGCTCGATGGCGCCCATCAGCATCGAATATTCGCCGGAGACCTGATAGGCGAATGTCGGCATGCCGAATTCATCCTTCACGCGGCGCAGCACGTCCAGATACGGCATGCCCGGCTTCACCATCACCATGTCCGCGCCTTCCGCGATGTCGAGCGCCACTTCGCGCAAGGCTTCGTCGGTATTGGCCGAGTCCATCTGATAGGTGCGCTTGTCGCCGGTCAGCGCTTTGGCGGAGCCGACGGCATCGCGGAACGGCCCATAGAACGCGCTCGCATACTTCGCCGCGTAAGCCATGATCAGCGCGTCCTTGCGGCCCGCTTTTTCCAGCGCCGCCCGGATGGCGCCGACGCGGCCGTCCATCATGTCCGACGGCGCGATGATGTCGCATCCGGCCTCGACCTGCAGCAGCGCCTGTTTGACGAGAAGCTCCACCGTTTCATCATTGGCGATGTTTTCGTTGTTTCCCTCGAACACGCCGTCATGGCCGTGGCTGGTGTAGGGATCGAGCGCCACGTCGCAGAGCACTCCGATCTGGGGCACCGCTTTCTTGATCGCGCGGGTGGCGCGGCAGACGAGGTTCTGGTCGTTCAGCGCCTCGCGCCCGTCCGCCGTTTTCAGCGCGGGATCGGTGTAGGGGAACAGCGCCACGACCGGGATGCCCAGCGCGGCGGCTTCCTCGGCCGCGCCGGCGACCAGATCGACCGTCAGCCGGTCCACGCCGGGCATGGAGGCGACGGGCGTGCGGGTGTTCTCGCCGCCGGTGACGAAGATCGGCCAGATGAAATCGGCCGGGCTCAGCGCGTGCTCGGCCACCAGCCGGCGCGACCAGTCGTGCCGCCTCAGGCGGCGCATCCGCGTGGCCGGAAAAGCAGGGTTCATGGAGGTCTCTTGCCAACTTGCCCGGCTGGATGCAAGCAGTCGGCCCATCAGAAAAGGGGACATCCCATGCGCCTGGCCGCCCTCGCTTTCGCCGGAATTCTGGCCGCTGGTACGGCCTTGGCCGAATCGCCGGTTCCCGATTACGCGGTCGTGCCGCTGACCAAGGCGGATGTGGACTTCTACATGGACGTGATGCGCGCCGCCGCCGCCCACAACGCGCATCTCACGGGCGACGACAAGGCCGCGGTGGACCTGACCGTCGAGATGCAGAAGCACCCGCCGAAGAACGCGTCCGGCATGCCGACGCAGGCCCAGATGGACGAGATGACCCGCCGGGCCAATCTCATGGCGCGGGCAGCGGAACTCGCCAGCTATGACGACAAGATCGCGGAGCAGCGCGGCCAGTCCAGGCGTTATGAAGCGGTCAAGAACGAGGTCGAGCAGGTGATGCCGCAGTTCACGGGCATGGGCGCAAGCTGCGGCGGCGATTGCACGCCGCCGGGCGGCTTCAGCGCGGCCCAACTCGCTCGCGCCAAGAAGGAACAAGCCGCCGGCGACGCCGACAAGCCGCTCATCAAGCCGCATGTGGCGGAAATCACGGCGCTGAAGAAGCAGATCGGCGGCTTCATGTTCGGAGGACACTGATGGATTTCGAGCTCACCGAAGACCAACGCGCGGTGGAAGATGCCGCGCGGCGTTTCGCGGTCGATCGTCTCGCGCCCAATGCGGCGGAGTGGGATGAGACGGCGCATTTCCCCGTCGATGTGCTGCGCGAGGCGGCGGCGCTCGGCTTCGCCAGCATCTATGTGAAGGGGGACGTCGGCGGCTCGGAGATGAGCCGGCTGGATGCGGCCATCATCTTCGAGGAATTGTCGGCCGGCTGCACGTCGACCGCCGCCTTCATCTCGATCCACAACATGGCATCATGGATGATCGACCGCTTCGGCGGCGACGAAGTGCGCCAACGCTTCCTGCCCAGCCTCGTCACCATGGACAAGATCGCGAGCTATTGCCTCACCGAGCCGGGCGCGGGATCGGATGCCGCGTCGCTCAAGACCAAGGCGATGAAAGACGGCGATCATTACGTGCTGAACGGATCGAAAGCGTTCATCTCCGGCGCGGGCGTGTCGGACATCTATGTCTGCATGGTGCGCACGGGTGAGGACGGGCCCAAGGGCGTTTCGTGCCTGGTGGTCGAGAAGGGAACGCCCGGTCTCTCCTTCGGCAAGAAGGAGCGCAAGATGGGCTGGAATTCGCAGCCCACCGCGCAAGTGATCTTCGAGGATTGCCGCGTGCCCATCGCCAACCGCGTCGGTGGCGAGGGCGAGGGCTTCAAGATCGCCATGGCGGGGCTGGATGGCGGGCGCATCAATATCGGCGCCTGCTCCGTCGGCACCGCGCGCGCGGCGCTGGATGAGGCGAAGGCCTATGCCAAGGACCGCAAGCAATTCGGCAAGCCGGTGGCGGATTTCCAAGCCTCGCAATTCAAGCTGGCCGACATGGCGACGGAGCTGGAAGCTTCGCGCCTGATGATCCGCGCCGCCGCCGATGCGCTGGACAAGAAGCTGCCCCGCGCCACCATGCTCTGCGCCATGGCAAAGCGGTTTGCCTCCGACATGGGCTTCAAGATCTCCAACGACGCGCTCCAGCTCCACGGCGGCTACGGCTATCTGAAGGATTTCCCCGCCGAGCGTCACGTTCGTGACTTGCGGGTGCATCAGATCCTGGAAGGCACGAACGAGATCATGCGCGTCATCGTCGCGCGGGAGATGTTCCGCCAGTGAGCGACGCGGAAGTCCTTTTCGAGAAGCGCGGCGCTGTCGGGCTGATCACGCTGAACCGCCCCAAGGCGCTGAACGCCCTGACGCAGGACATGGCGGTCGCGATGAAGGCGCAACTCGACGCATGGGCAGGCGATGCGGACGTGAAGACCGTCATCATCCGCGGCGAGGGTGACCGGGCCTTCTGTGCGGGCGGCGATATCCGCGCGCTCTATGAAAGCGGGCAGGCAAAGACTCCCTACGCGCTCGATTTTTACCGCGACGAATACATCCTCGACGCAGCGATCAAGCATTATCCAAAACCTTACGTCGCGCTGATCCACGGTATCGACATGGGCGGCGGCGTGGGCGTGTCGGTGAACGGTAGCCATCGCATTGCCGGCGAAACCATGGTCTTCGCCATGCCGGAGACGGGTATCGGCCTGTTTCCCGATGTCGGCGGCTCCTACTTCCTGCCGCGCTGCCCCGGTGAGATCGGCATGTATCTCGCGCTGACCGGCGCGCGATTGAAGACAGCCGATGCGCTCCATGCCGGAATCGCAACGCATTTCGTGCCGCAAGCGAAATGGGACGCACTGATCGAGCGCCTCGCGCTGGGCCACGCGCCGGACACTGTGTTGTCCAGTTTCGCGGAAGAGGTGCCAAGCGCGTTCCTGCCCGCGCACCGCGAGGCCATCGACCGCATCTTCGCGAAGGAGAGCGTCGAGGCGATCCTGGCCGCGCTGGACGCCGATCACACCGACTGGTCGCGTGACACCGCCAAGACACTGCGCATCAAATCGCCGACCAGCCTGAAGGTCGCGTTCCGCCAGATCCGCGAAGGCAAAGGGCTCGATTTCGACGATTGCATGCGCATGGAATACCGCATGGTCCATCGCGTCGTGGCAGGCCACGATTTCTATGAAGGCGTCCGCGCTGCCATCATCGACAAGGACGGCGCGCCGAAATGGTCGCCGGACGAACTGTCCGGCGTAAGCGATGCGGATGTCGACACATATTTCGCCCCGCTGGGCGCTGAGGAGCTGAAGCTATGACCAACATCGCATTCATCGGCGTCGGCAATATGGGTGGGCCGATGGCGCGCAATCTGTTGAAAGTGGGGCACGCCGTGAGCGCGTTCGATTTGAGCCCCGCGGTGCTAGAGCCGGTGCTTGCGGCAGGCGCGTCCAAAGCTGCCACGGCGAATGACGCGGTGAAAGACGCGGACATCGTCGTCACCATGCTACCCGCGGGTCAGCATGTGCGCGCTGTCTATCTCGACAACGGCATCCTGGCCTCGGCGAAGAAAGGCGCGCTGCTGATCGATTCCTCGACGATCGACATCGACTCCGCGCGCGCGGTGCATGTGGCGGCGGAAAAGGCGGGCTTCGACTTCCTCGATGCGCCGGTGTCGGGCGGCGTCGGCGGCGCGGAGGCGGGCACGCTCACCTTCATGTGCGGCGGCAGCGATGCCGCGTTCGGCCGGGCGCAGCCGGTGCTGGAGAAGATGGGCAAGAAGGTCGTGCTGGCCGGTGGCGCGGGCGCGGGGCAGGCGGCGAAGATCTGCAACAACATGCTGCTTGCCATCTCCATGATCGGCACTTGCGAAGCCTTCGTGCTGGGCGAGAAGCTGGGGCTCGATCCGCAGAAGCTGTTCGACATCGCGTCCACCTCGTCCGGCCAATGCTGGTCGCTCACCACTTATTGTCCCGTTCCGGGACCGGTGCCGACATCACCCGCGAACCGCGAATATGCAGGCGGTTTCGCGAGCGGCCTGATGCTGAAGGATCTGAAGCTCGCGCAATCCGCGGCGCAATCCTCCGGCGCGGTGACGCCGCTCGGCGCGGAAGCGGCGCAGCTTTACAGTTTGTTTGCCGCGAAAGGACATGCCGGCCTCGACTTCTCCGGTATCGTGAAGATGCTGCGGGGCGAGCTTTAAGAATTTACGCAGCCTTAACATCCCGCGCCTAATCTTGCTGCAACTATAACAGGTGGGCGCCTGGAAAACCGGGCGGGATGACGATGACGGCGTTGGCCAAACCGCAGGCGGCTGCGGCGCTCGAGGGCGCACAACCGCTACGCAAATACTATCTGGAATCGCTCAACTTGATCGAGCGGCTGCATCGACAGCTTCTCGACGTGATCAAGGACGAGCTCGACCGCCGAGACGAGCGGGAGATCAACAGCGTGCAGGCTCTGCTGCTGTTCAATGTCGGCGACCAGGAATTGACGGCGGGCGAGTTGCGCACGCGCGGTCACTATCTGGGCTCCAACGTCTCCTACAATCTCAAGAAGCTGGTGGAATCGGGCTACATCCATCACGAACGGTCCGAGGCGGACCGCCGCTCCGTATTGGTGCGGCTGACGCCGAAGGGCGAGGACGTGCGCGACATGCTCCGCGAGTTGTTCGACCGCCACCTCTGTTCCCTCGAAGCCGTGGGGAACGTGGCCGGCGCCGACCTGGACGCGATGAACACGAGCCTGCGCCGCATGGAGCGTTTCTGGATCGACCAGGTGCGGTTCCGCCTCTGAGTTTCGCCCGCTCTGTGCCATTCTTCCGGCATGGAGCGATTGCGGAATCACTGGCGGCACCACGACAAATTCTATCCCGCGGCCCTGATCGGGGCTGTGGTGTTCGCTGCCTTGTCCGTTTGGACGAAGATGGACATCGCCCCGCGCATCCTGGCGGGCGGCGATACCTTCTTCGCGATCTATCTCATCGCCATGGCCATCGTCACCGCGAAAGTGGAGACGAAGGACCTGAAGGCCAAGGCCGCGATGGAGGACGAGGGCATGGCCATCGTGCTCCTGGTGGCGCTGGCCGTGATCGTGCTGTCGTCCATCGCCATCGTCACGGTGCTGCGCCAGAAATCCGGTGCCACGGTCTTGCCGCTCGCACTGGCCGTCGCGGGGATTCCGCTCGGCTGGTTCGCGCTGCACACGCTGGTCGCGTTCCACTATGCGCATATCTACTATTCGAAGAAGGGCAAGGAAGGCGGCCTGGAATTCCCTAGTACGCCGGAGCCCGGTGTGTGGGAGTTCCTCTATTACGCCTTCACCATCGGCACCACGGCGCAAACCTCCGACACCAACGTCCACACCACCCGCATGCGCCGCGCGACGCTGTACCATTCGGTGCTGAGCTTCTTCTACAACACGGCGATCCTTGCGATGGCGGTAAACGCGGTGGTGTCGAGCGCGACGTGATTTTTACCGCTTAAAACTCATCATTAAATCCGTCATGGCCGCCCTTGTGGCGGCCATCCATATTCCAGAGTCCATCCGTCTAGACTCTGGAATATGGGTGGCCGGGACAAGCCCGGCCATGACGATTATTGTATTGGAGGCGTACTAGCTATTTCGGCGGCCACGGAATGAACGCGCTGGTCTTGCGGATGTACTCCGCATAGCCCGGCCGCCGCTCTGCGATGTCTTGTTCCAGCAGCGCCACGCCAGAGACTTTGAGCAGGAAGAACGTCATCAGCATCGGCGCGAAGATCGTCCACCAGGCGCCGGCGGAGAGGGCAATCAGGTAGAAGCCCCACCACATTGTCGCATTGCCGAAATAGTTGGGATGGCGCGACCAGGACCAGATGCCGGAGTCGAGCACTTTGCCGTGGCTCGCGGGATCGGCGGTGAAGCGTGCGAGCTGGCGGTCCGCCATGGCCTCCATGGTGATGCCGGTGAGCGCGACGAGGCCGCCCACGATGTCGAGTGGGCCGAGTGGGAGGTTCCCACGCGCGATCGCGGCCTGCAGCGGCCAGGAGACGATCCACAGGATCACGGCCTGGAGCCAGAAGACTCGCAATAGGCTCTTCCACCAGAACCCACCGCCTTCGCGCATGGCGGTGTAACGCCGGTCCTCATGCGTGAAGCCGCGCCATCGGCGGAACAGATGCGTGCCCAGCCGCACGGCCCACAAGCCCGCGAAACTCAAAATCATGATCGTTCGTAACGAAAGCGTGGGTTCGCCAAGCGCGGTGACCACGGCCACGAGGAAGAATCCGGGTGCCCAGAAGATGTCGATTATCCCCGCATCCCGCAATTTCAGGCTCAAAAGCCACAGGAGCGTGGTCGAGGCCAGGACGGCGAGCAGCGCCAGGAACGGGGTGGTCATGTGACAATTTCGCTTGGATTTGAGGGGGGAGGCTGGGGTAATCTCCGCGCGGCGGAAGTCAAAAGACAGAATTGGCTGACATGGCGTTCTCCTATCTCAACCGGTTTCGCGACGCGCTGGCGGGTTTGCGCCGCGAAGGTCGCTATCGCGTCTTCGCCGATATCGTGCGCCGCCGCGAAGGATTACCCCGCGCCGAGTTCTATACGGAGGGCGGCAGGAAGCCGATCACCGTGTGGTGCTCCAACGATTACCTCTGCATGAGCCGCCACCCCAAAGTGATCGAGGCGATGCACACCGCGATCGACACCGCGGGCGCCGGTTCCGGCGGCACGCGCAACATCTCCGGCACGACGCATTATCATGTGGAGCTGGAAGCCGAACTCGCCGACCTGCACGGCAAGGAAGCGGCGCTGCTCTTCACTTCCGGCTTCATCTCCAACGACGCGACGCTTTCCACGCTCGCGAAGTTGATGCCGGGCCTGATCGTGTTCTCGGATTCGCTGAACCACGCCTCCATGATCGAAGGCATTCGTCACGGCGGATGCGACAAGCGCGTCTTCGAGCACAACAATGTGGCCGACTTGGAAGCGCAGCTCCGCATCGCCGATCCGGATGCGCCCAAGCTGATCGCGTTCGAATCCGTCTATTCGATGGACGGCGATTTCGGCCCCATCGCCGCCATCTGCGACCTCGCGGAGAAATACGGCGCGCTGACCTATCTGGACGAAGTGCACGGCGTCGGCCTTTACGGCCCACGCGGCGCCGGTGTGGCGGCGCGCGACGGCGCGATGCACCGCGTCGATATCATCGAGGGAACGCTCGCCAAGGCGTTCGGCGTGATGGGCGGCTATATCGCGGCCAGCGCCGATGTCGTGGATTGCGTGCGCAGCTTCGCGCCAGGCTTCATCTTCACCACCTCGCTCACGCCCAGCATCGCCGCCGGCGTGTTGGCAAGCGTGCGGCATCTGAAGGCCAGCGAGACCGAGCGCGAGGCGCTGCAAGAACGCGCCGCGCGGCTGAAACGCCTGTTGGCCGAGGCCGGATTGCCGGTGATGCAGTCCCCCAGCCACGTCGTGCCGGTGTTCGTGGGTGACGCTGTGCTGTGCAAGGCCGTGTCCGACGCGTTGCTGCGCGATCACGCCATCTATGTCCAGCCGATCAACTATCCCACCGTCCCGCGCGGCACCGAACGCCTGCGCTTCACGCCGTCGCCGCTGCATACGGACGCGATGATGGACGAGCTGGTCGTGGCGCTCGACAAAGTCTGGACCGCCCACCGCATCGGCCGCGCGGCCTGAACTTGAGCGGCCGGGGCGAAATCCTCGTCGAGTTCGTCGTGAACGGGAACTTCGTGAAGGTCTCGGCGCTGGATCCGGTGACGGGCGTGGAGGCGGTTGTCATTGGCCCCGCCAGCGCGCCTCGCGCCACGATGACGGCGGCGGTGATGCGCAAGCTCGATTACATGCTGAAAAAGAAGAAGGGTGGGGAGTGAAGTGCGCCTGCGGCACCGTTGCAGGTTTCACTCCACTCCCTCCACCGTCATGGCCGGGCTTGTCCCGGCCATCCATAAACGTGGTCTCTGCAGAAAAAGATGACGACGGTCCGCGCTCTTATTTTTTCCAACGCGGGTATGGGTGGCCGGGACAAGCCCGGCCATGACGATTTTTGGGGTGAAGGAGAGGAGTGAAGTGGTTGGAAGTAGAGTATGTGCCCACAAACAAAAACGGCGGAGCGTGAGCCCCGCCGTTTTGTAACGCGCGTTCCACGAACCGCTTATCCGCGGCGGCGGCCCTTGGAGGCGGGGGCGCTGCGGCCGAGGCCGATCTTCTTGGCGAATTCGGAGCGCTGCGCGGCGTAGTTCGGCGCCACCATGGGGTAATCGGCGGGCAGGCCCCACTTGGCGCGATATTCCTCGGGCGAGAGGCCGTAGCGCGAGCGCAGGTAGCGCTTCAGCATCTTCAGCTTCTTGCCGTCTTCCAGGCAGATGATGAATTCCGGCGTGACGGACTTCTTCACGTTGACGGCCGGCTTCTGGGTGGTCTGCACGTCGGCCGGCGAGCCGGAGGACAGGCCGCCAAGCGTCGCGTGGACGCTTTTGATCATCCCGGGCACGTCGGTGATGGAGATGGGGTTGTTGGAGACATAAGCCGCGACGATATCGCTGGCCAACTTGAGGAGATCGTCGGCTTTCGCCGCCTGCATGTCGCTCATCTTTACGCGTACCTCTGGCATGGCTGGTTCGGGTTTCGAATAAGGAACGTATTGCCTAGTTCAATAAACGAAATCAAGAAGTATTCGAAAGAACTCGATCAAGCAGTCGCGAGGTGTTGCACGTAGTCCCGAAAAGGCCGATTCGTTGAGCATTGGCGGCAATTAATAGCTGTTTGACGAAGCGTTTCGAACCAAAGTCCGCGTATAAGTTGTGTACCAGTTAGTCTTTTTTATTGCTGTGCTCAATTCGACTTTTCGCATAGCAACAGAGCACTTCAAAGCATACGCATAAGCATAGGCCTCGGATCGCCAAGTCAAAGCGCCTCCAACCCGACGTTCGGTGGGTGCGCACTGTGAACGCCCAGCGGCGCGTTCTGTGCCTCGGGAGCGCAATGCGCACTGGCGCAAGATTTGGTAAAGCGCTAGAGACAAGACGCGATTAGGTGTGGTGCGCGGCGGCGCACGACGGGTTCCGGGCCCGGTGGTCGTACAACTTCAGTGAGGCGTGACATGGCGGCGAGTGCAAGCGCGGTAAGTCCGCGCGAGGACGGCTTTTTCTCTTCTTCCCTGGCGCAGACTGACCCAGAGGTCGCGCGCGTCATTGGTGAGGAATTGACGCGCCAGCAAGAGAAGATCGAGCTCATCGCCTCGGAAAACATCGTGAGCAAGGCGGTGCTGGAAGCGCAGGGTTCGGTGCTCACCAACAAATACGCGGAAGGCTATCCGGGCCGGCGTTACTACGGTGGTTGCGAGTATGTGGATGTCGCGGAAGAACTCGCGATCGACCGCGCCAAGCGCCTCTTTCATTGCAGCTTCGCAAACGTCCAGCCACATTCGGGCGCGCAGGCCAACCAGGCGGTTTTCTTCGCACTGATGCAGCCGGGCGACACTTTCATGGGTCTCGACCTCGCCGCGGGCGGTCATCTCACCCATGGCTCGCCGGTCAACCAGTCCGGCAAATGGTTCAAGCCGGTGTCCTACACCGTGCGCCGCCAGGACCAGCGCATCGACATGGACGAGGTGGAAGCCACCGCCAAGGCGCACAAGCCCAAGCTGATCATCGCCGGCGGCTCGGCCTATTCGCGGGTGATCGACTTCAAGCGCTTCCGCGAGATCGCGGACTCTGTCGGCGCGTACTTCATGGTCGACATGGCGCACTTTGCCGGCCTGGTCGCGGGTGGTGTGCATCCCAATCCGCTGGAGCACGCCCATGTCGTGACCACGACCACGCACAAAACTCTGCGCGGCCCGCGCGGCGGCATGATCCTCTCGACCGACGAAGCGCTGGGCAAGAAGATCAACTCCGCCGTCTTCCCGGGCCTGCAGGGCGGCCCGCTGATGCATGTGATCGCCGCCAAGGCCGTGGCCTTCGGCGAGGCGCTGCGGCCCGACTTCAAGATCTACGCCCGCAACGTGGTGGAGAACGCGAAGGTGATGGCCGAGGCACTGCAGACCCATGGCCTCGACATCGTCTCCGGCGGCACCGACACGCATGTGATGCTGGTCGACCTGCGGCCCAAGCATGCGACGGGCCGCGCGGCGGAGAAGGCGCTGGACCGGGCCTTCATCACCACCAACAAGAATGCCATTCCCTTCGATACCGAGAAGCCCGCCATCACCTCGGGCATCCGGCTCGGCTCGCCCGCCGGAACGACGCGCGGCTTCGGCCCCGCGGAGTTCAAGGAGATCGCGAGCCTCATCGTCGAAGTCGTTGATGCCGTGGCCAAAAAAGGCGAAGAGGGCGACGCCGCCGTCGAAGCCAGCGTGCGTTCGCGCGTGGCCGAACTTTGCCGCCGTTTCCCGATCTACAATTGAGGATAGTTCATGCGCTGCCCGTTTTGCGGACACGACGATACCCAGGTCAAGGATAGCCGGCCGAGTGAGGACAACTCCGCCATCCGCAGGCGGCGTCATTGCCCCGCTTGCGGCGGCCGCTTCACCACCTTCGAGCGCGTGCAGCTGCGCGAGCTGATCGTGACCAAGAAGACCGGCCGGCGCGAACCCTTCGAACGCGACAAGCTGGAACGCTCGTTACACCACGCTTTGCGCAAGCGCCCGGTCGAGGCCGAACGCGTCGACCGCATGGTGACGGGCATCGTGCGCCGCCTGGAGAGTATGGGCGAGAACGAGGTGCCGTCCTCGGTGATCGGCGAACTGGTGATGCAGGCCTTAGCCAGCCTCGACAAGGTCGCCTATGTCCGCTTCGCCTCGGTCTACAAGAACTTCCGCGAGACCAAGGACTTCGAAGCCCTCATCGGTGAGATGGAAGGCGACAAGGAATAAAGCGGCGCCGTTACTTTGCGCTTTTGCACTTTTGGCCTCCATTCTCCCTTAATCGTCATGGCCGCCCTTGTGGCGGCCACCCATATTCCAGAGTCTACCCGGTGAGACTCTGGAATATGGGTGGCCGGGACAAGCCCTGCCATGACGAGTTTTTTTTGCGATGACCGAGATCTCTTACTTGCATCACGCTCTCACGCTTGCCACGCGTGGGCTGGGGCGTGTCGCGCCCAATCCTGCCGTCGGGTGCGTGATCGTGTCGCCGGATGGGCGTGTCGTGGGTCGCGGGTGGACGCAGGATGGCGGGCGGCCGCACGCGGAGGCCGTCGCGCTGGCGCAAGCGGGCGAGGCGGCGCGGGGGGCCACGGCATATGTGACCTTGGAGCCGTGTGCGCATCTGGGGAAGACGCCGCCTTGTGCGGATGCGTTGGTCGCGGCGGGAGTCGCGCGGGTTGTCGCGGCGGTTGAGGATCCCGATCCGCGGGTGAAGGGCGGCGGCTTTGCGATATTGCGCGCGGCGGGCATCGAAGTTGTCACCGGCGTGCTGGAGAAAGAGGCCGCGGCGCTGAATGAAGGGTTCTTTCTGCGCATCCGGGAGAACCGTCCGCTTGTCACGCTGAAGATCGCGCAGAGCCGGGATCACAAGACCGTTCCGCCGCCGGGCGCGGGCAAATGGATTACCGGTGAGGAGGCTCGGCGTTACGCGCATCTGCTGCGCGCGCAGCATGACGCGATCCTGGTGGGGAGCGGCACGGTGCTGGATGACGATCCGGCGCTCACGGTTCGTTTGCCGGGTCTCGAGAAATACTCGCCCTTGCGCGGGGTGCTCGACCGGCGCGGGCGCATACCGAAGACGGCGAAGCTCGCCACGCCCGATACGCTGGTCTTCGATGCGGACATACCGGCCGTGCTCCATGCGCTTGCCGGACGTGGCGTCACGCGATTGCTGGTGGAGGGTGGCGCGACCGTGATTTCGGCGTTCCTTGCCGCAGGGTTCGCGGACCGTTTGGAGCTGTTCACCGCACCGATTACCCTCGGCGAAAGTGCTGGAGGAGACGTCTCCGCGCTCGTCGAATCCCCAGATTTTGTGCGGGTTAACAAGCGTTTTCTGGGCGTCGACACGCTGGAAAGCTACGCGAGACGAGCGTAAAGAATTTCCATGTTCACCGGAATCGTCAGCGACATCGGCCAGGTGCGTCACGTTGAGAAACGCGGCGACACCCATCTCGTCATCTCCACGCAATACGATGTGAGCGGCGTCGATATCGGCGCCTCCATCAATTGCTCGGGCGCCTGCATGACGGTTGTCGACAAGGGCAACCCGAAGGACCGCTGGTTCGCCGTCACCGCCTCGGGCGAAACGCTCTCCAAGACGACGCTGGGCGATTGGAAGGTGGGTGACCAAGTCAATCTCGAGCGCGCCATGCGCGTGGGCGACGAGTTGGGCGGCCATATCGTCACCGGCCATGTCGACGGCGTGGCCGAAGTCGCGAACGTGACGCCGGAAGGCGAGTCCGTCCGCATGGTCTTCAAGGCGCCGGTGGCGCTGGCCCGCTTCATCGCGCAGAAGGGCTCCATCGCGCTGGACGGCATCTCGCTCACGGTGAATGAAGTGGACGGCACGCGCTTCGGCGTGAACATCATTCCGCACACGCAGGAAGTGACCACCTTCGGCAAATTGAAGCCGGGCAGCCACGTCAACCTCGAGGTCGACCTTATGGCGCGCTATGTGGCGCGGCTGGTGAAACCGTGACGCTCAACGTCTTCCACGACTACATCGCCAAGATCGAGGACGTCATCGAGGACGCCCGCAACGGCCGCATGTTCATCCTGATGGATGCCGACGACCGGGAGAACGAAGGCGATCTCGTCATCCCGGCGCAGATGTGCACGCCCGCCGCGATCAACTTCATGGCCAAGCACGGCCGCGGCCTCATTTGCCTTGCGCTGACGCAGGAGCGTTCGCAGGCACTGCAGATTCCGATGATGACGCAGTTCAACGGCACCGCGCATCAGACCGCCTTCACCGTCTCCATCGAGGCAAAGGAAGGCGTGTCTACCGGCATCTCCGCGCATGACCGCGCACACACGATCTCCGTCGCCATCGATCCCACCAAGGGCCCCGGCGACATCGTGATGCCGGGGCATGTGTTCCCGCTGGTGGCCAAGCATGGCGGCACGTTGATCCGCGCCGGCCATACCGAAGCCTCGGTCGATATCGCGCGTCTGGCGGGGCTGAACCCGGCCGGCGTGATCTGCGAGATCATGAATGACGACGGGACCATGGCGCGGTTGCCCGATCTTGTCGCCTTCGCGCAGTTGCACGGCCTCAAGATCGGCACCATCGCGGATTTGATCGCCTATCGCCGCCGCTACGACCATATCGTCGAGCGCGTGGTGCAGACGCCGTTCCAGAGCCACAATGGCGGCGACTGGACGATGAATGTCTATGCCAACACGTTGGAATATGCCGAGCACATCGCGCTGGTGAAGGGCGACATCACCACGCCGGAGCCGGTGCTGGTGCGCATGCACGCCATCAACGTGTTCAGCGACATCCTGGACTGGGCGCAATATGAGCACGACGTGCTGGGCGCCTCGATGCGCATCATCGGCGAGGCGGGGCGCGGCGTTGTGGTGCTGCTGCGCCAGACCAAGCCGACGTTCGTTACAGACCTGCTGCTGCGCCGGCCGCAGGACGATGTCGACCGCCGCCGCGTGAAGGAATTCGGCGTCGGCGCGCAGATCCTGCTCGACCTGGGCGTGAAGGATATGATCCTGTTGACCGACACGCCGGAAAAGAAGGTGGTTGCCTTGGAAGGGTATGGCCTCAACATCGTGGGCACGCATTCAATCCGGGGCCATAGATGACTCCCAACATCCTCATCGTCGAGGCCAGGTTCTACGATCACATCTCCCGCCAGTTGCTGGACGGCGCCACGGCTGCGCTGGAAGCCGGCGGCGCGCATTTCGAGCGCATCGCGGTTCCCGGCGCGCTCGAGATTCCGCCCGCCATCGCGTTCGCCGCGAAGTCCGACAAGGCCTATGACGGCTATATCGCGCTCGGCTGCGTCATTCGCGGCGAGACCTATCATTTCGAGATCGTGTCGAATGAATCCGCGCGCGGGATCATGGATCTCGGCCTCGCGGGGCTTTGCATCGGCAACGGCATCCTCACCGTCGAGAATGAGGAGCAGGCGCTGGTGCGCGCCTCCCGCGACGGTCAGGACAAGGGCGGCGATGCGGCGCGGGCCTGTCTCGCGCTGATCACCTTGCGCGCCAAGATGGGCGCGGCATTGTGAGCACCGATGCGAATGCGCGCCGCGCCGCGCGACTGGCCGCCGTTCAGGCACTCTATCAGATGGAGCTGACCAGCGAGAACGCCGAGATGGTGGTGCAGGAATTCCTGGACCACCGCTTCGGCCGCGAGAGCGAGATCTCGCCGGTGGGCGAGCCCGACGAGGAATTCTTCACCGCGCTGCTGCGCGGCGTGCCCAAGCACCAGGTGGAGATCGACCGTTCCATCGCGCGTTCGCTGTCGGCGGATTGGAAGCTGGAGCGTATAGACTCCATCCTGCGCGCCATATTGCGGGCCGGCTGCTACGAACTGATCGCGGAGCACGAGATCCCGGCTAAGGTCGTAATCGATGAATATGTCGAGATCGCGCACGCCTTCTTCGGCGCGCAGGAACCGGGCTTCGTCAACGCCGTGCTGGACAAGCTGGCGCACCGCAAACGCGCCATCGAGTTCGGCGAAGTCCCGCCCGATGACGAGCTCCAGTTCTAAACCCGGCGAATTCGAATTGATCGCGCGGCTTTTCGCGCCGCTCGCGACGTCACGGGGTGCGTTCGGACTCACTGACGACGCGGCCGTTGTGTCTCCTCCGCGCGGGCACGAACTGGTCGTCACCGCCGATGCGCTGGTAGCGGGTGTGCATTTCTTCGCCGACGATCCACCGGAGCTGATCGCGCGCAAGGCGCTGCGAGTGAACCTCTCCGACCTCGCCGCGAAAGGCGCCAAGCCGCTTTTCTATCTGATGACGCTCGCGCTGCCGCATAACGTCCGTTACGACTGGCTAAAGGCCTTCGCGCGCGGGCTCGCGAAGGATCAGCGTGAATTTGGCCTCTCCTTGCTGGGCGGCGACACGACGGCGACGCCGGGGCCGCTAACCATTTCGATCACGGCGTTCGGCTCGGTGCCGAAAGGCAGGATGCTGCGGCGCAAGGGCGCGCGGCCGGGCGATCTCGTCTACGTCTCCGGCACCATCGGCGACGCGGGCGAGGGCCTCGCGCTGCTGCGGCGGAAGAGGACCGCGCCGAAGAAGTTCATCGATCGCTATCGCCTGCCGATGCCCCGTCTTGCACTGGGGTTAGCGCTACGCGGCATGGCGAGCGCGGCACTGGATGTGTCGGATGGGTTGCTCGCCGATCTCGGGCACATCGCGGAGGTTTCGAATGTTCGTATTGCGGTGGAGGCCGGACGCATTCCCGTCTCACGCGGTGTCGATCCGGTGCGCGCGGCGGTGGCGGGGGATGATTACGAGATCGCGTTCACCGCACACAAGCCGGTAGCACTTGCCGGTGTGACACGGATCGGCCGCGTCGAGCGAGGCAGGGGCGTGGTGTTGCTGGATGCGGCGGGAGAGGAGATTGCTGTGAAGCGGAAAGGCTTCGCTCATTTTTAACCTCCCCCCTGCGAGGAGGTCGAAACGCGAAGCGTTTCGGGTGGGGGTAGCCGCGCACGCAGTCCCCCACCCGTAAAATCGCGCTGCGATTTTACGACCTCCCCGCAGGGGGGAGGTCAAGAAGATGGCCGATAACCAGTTCTTAGCCGTGATCCGGCAAGCTCTCCCGATGCGCATCCTGGCCTTCTTCCTCGCTCTGCTCGCCGCCACCTCCGCTCTCGCGGGGGATGCCAAGGCGCCGGAACCCGGGACCAGCGTCGAAATGCCGTATCTGATCGCGCCGATGATCGTGGAGGACCGGTTGGTGGCCTATGCCTATGTGTCCTCGAAGATCGTGGGCACGTCGCCGCAGGCCGCCATCGAGATCCGGCTGAAACTGCCCTTTATCCAGGATGCCTTCGTCCGCGACGTGAATGCCAGGGCCTTCGGAACCGCCGCCGATCCCGCCAAAGTGGACGAACCGGCCTTGATTGCCCGCCTTCTGGCCGATGCCCAGCGGGTTGTGGGACAGGGCAAGGTGGCCGGGGTGAAGCTGATCCAGGTCCAGATTTCGCCGATCAGGCCCACACCGCAGGGCTGAAAAGCAGCGATTCGGCGTTGCCTCGCGCGGGCGCTTTTGGCATACAGCCGCCGCCCTTGAAGCGGTAGGTCCAATTCCGGCCGGCCATGGGGATCGGCGGGAACACGCCGGTTGTCCAATCAAGAACGAGGGAAACCCCTATGAGCCCAGAGCTTATTATCGTTCTGGCGTGCGGCGTGCTCGCACTCCTTTACGGGGCATGGACCATCCGGTCCGTGCTCGCCATGTCCGCCGGCAATGCGCGGATGCAGGAAATCGCAGCGGCCATCCAGGAAGGCGCCAGCGCCTATCTGAACCGCCAATACATGACCATCGCCATCGCGGGCGTGGTGATCTTCCTGCTTGCCTTCGCCGTGTTCGGCTGGACGGTCGCCGTCGGCTATGCCGTCGGCGCGATCCTGTCGGGTCTGGCCGGCTATATCGGCATGAACGTCTCCGTCCGCGCGAACGTGCGTACGGCGGAAGCCTCGCGTCAGGGTTTGGCGCAGGGCCTGTCGGTCGCGTTCCGCTCCGGCGCCGTCACCGGCATGCTGGTGGTGGGTCTCGGCCTGATCGGCGTCGCCGGTTATTACGCGTTCCTGCGCTTCGCCGTCGGCCTGCAGCTCGATGTCGAGGCTGACAGCCGTATCATCACCAACGCGCTGGTCGCGCTGGGCTTCGGCGCTTCGCTGATCTCCATCTTCGCCCGTCTCGGCGGCGGTATCTTCACCAAGGGTGCGGATGTCGGCGGCGACATGGTGGGCAAGGTCGAAGCGGGCATCCCCGAAGACGACCCCCGCAACCCCGCCACCATCGCCGACAACGTGGGCGACAACGTCGGCGATTGCGCCGGCATGGCGGCCGATTTGTTCGAGACCTTCGCGGTGACGACCGTCGCCACGATGGTTCTGGCCTCGATCTACTTCACGGGCGCCACCAAGGCGGCCCTGATGCTCTACCCGCTGGCCATCTCGGCCATGTGCATCGTGACCTCCATCATCGGCACGTTCTTTGTCCAGCTGGGCAAGAACAAGTCGATCATGGGCGCGCTGTACAAGGGCGTGATCGCCACCGGCGTGCTGTCGCTGGCGGGCCTCTATCCGCTGACGAACAAGATCATCGGCATGACCACAGAGATCACGACCGATTCCGGCCTGACCTTCACCGGCATGAACCTGTTCGAATGCGGCGTGATCGGCCTCGTCATCACGGGCCTGCTCATCTGGATCACCGAATACTACACGGGCACGAACTACCGCCCGGTTCGCGTGATCGCGCAGGCGTCCGTCACCGGCCACGGCACCAACGTCATCCAGGGCCTCGCGGTCTCGATGGAATCGACGGCGATGCCGGCCCTGGTGATCTGCGCCGGTATCGTGTCGACCTACCTGCTGGCCGGCCTGTTCGGCATCGCCATCGCGGTGTCCACCATGCTCGCGCTGTGCGGCATGATCGTGGCGCTGGACGCGTTCGGTCCGGTCACGGACAACGCGGGCGGCATCGCCGAGATGAGCGGTCTCGAGGGCGATGTGCGCAAGACGACTGACGCGCTCGACGCGGTGGGCAACACCACCAAGGCCGTCACCAAGGGCTACGCGATCGGTTCCGCCGGTCTGGGCGCCCTGGTTCTGTTCGGTGCGTATACGGAGGACCTCAAGTACTTCGTCAATCACTCCGACGTGTACAGCTACTTCGCGGGCCTCAGCATGCCGGCGTTCAGCCTCGCCGATCCGTGGGTCGTCGTCGGCCTCTTCATCGGCGGTCTTCTGCCGTACCTGTTCGGCGGCATCGCCATGACGGCGGTGGGCCGCGCGGCGAGCGCCGTGGTCGAGGAAGTGCGCAGGCAGTTCCGCGAAATGCCGGGCATCATGCAGGGCACGCAGAAGCCCAACTACGCCCGCGCCGTGGACCTTCTGACCAAGGCCGCGATCCGCGAGATGATCGTGCCGTCCATGCTGCCGGTGCTCTCGCCGATCGTGCTGTTCTTCCTGGTCGGCTGGATCGCCGGCAAGGTCGAGGCGTTCAACGCGCTGGGCGCAATGCTCCTGGGCGTGATCGTGACGGGCCTGTTCGTCGCCATCTCGATGACCTCGGGCGGCGGCGCGTGGGACAATGCCAAGAAGTTCATCGAGGACGGCAATTACGGCGGCAAGGGCTCCGACGCCCACAAGGCCGCGGTAACGGGCGACACCGTTGGCGATCCCTACAAGGACACCGCCGGTCCGGCCGTCAATCCGATGATCAAGATCACCAACATCGTGGCGCTGCTCCTGCTCGCCACCCTGGCGCACGGCATCCACGGCATCCACTTCTGAGTGCTGGGTCTTGATGAGAAAAGGGCGCGGAGTAATCCGCGCCCTTTTTGTTTGTGGAGAGCGGCTCGCTCACTCTTTTCTTCGTCATGGCCGGGCTTGTCCCGGCCACCCATACCCGCAGTGGGAAAAGTAAAAGCGATGACCGTCATCGTCTTAATTTTGCAAAGACCGCGTTTATGGGTGGCCGGGACAAGCCCGGCCATGACGGTTGAGGGAGTGAGTTATTGGTGTGAACGAGGAGTTGGTGCTGCGCAAAACAAAAAAAGCGCGGAGTTTCCTCCGCGCTCTGTTCTTTCAGCCAGCGAAACCGATCATGGCCCGATCATGGGCCGCCGGGAATACCGCTGCCGCGACCGCCGCCGGGGACGGGTTGTCCGCCGGGATTGCCGTTCGGACCGCCGCCGCCGGAGCCGCCGAGCGGTACGCCGGGGTTCGCGTTGAACAATTGCTGCAGGAAGGTGATCTCGCGGCCCGGCGTGGGCGTCGTGCGGGATTCGAAGGCGACGATGTGGCCGTCCTTCAGACCGTAGTGCTTGAGATCGGCGACCTTGCCATCCTTGTCGAAACGCACGGCCATGACGGCGCGGGTCTCGATGATGGGATCGAAGAAGGCGATCGTCTTCTCGGTGGAGGAGATATAGTACCAGGTGTCGCCGCCGAAGGTGGCCGCCGTTGACGGATCGCCAAGGCGCTGCTGCACCGTTTGCTTGGTGTCGGTTCCCACCTGGATCGAGGCTTCACCGGCCGGATCGGCCAGATAGCCGCGCTGGCTGATCACAGGCGTGCAACCCGCGAGGGCCGCGGCCGCCAGGAGGGTGCCAGAGAGAGCGAGGGTGCGAAGCTTCATGAGCCTTGAGTCCTGACGCAAAACCGATATGTCCCTTGTCCCAATGTGCTAGCCTTGCGCGGGAATTGTTGCAAGTCTTACGGCCACCTAACGTATTGGAAAGGCGGAAACATGCTGAATGCCTGGCGCAAACGGACCGAGGTTAAGGAACTCGCCGGCCGGCTTTGCGCCGAATTGATCGCGCGCTCCCGCCAGCCCGTGTTCTTCCGGGCGCTGGGCATCGCCGACACCATGGACGGCCGTTTCGACCTGTTGGCGCTGCATGCCTGGCTCTTGCTGGAGAAGCTGAACGCGGCCGGACGGCGGGACCTGGCGCAGGCCGTGACCGATCAATTGTTCATCGGCTTCGACGAAAGCCTGCGCGAGCAGGGCGCCGGCGACATGGGCATGGGCAGACGGATGAAGAAGATGGCCAACGCGTTCTATGGCCGCATGAAGGTCTATAGCGAAGCAGGCGACGAGAGCGTCCTTGCCGCCGCCATCGAGCGCAATGTCTATCGCGGAACCGGGCAGCTTGAGGGCGCGCGGCTATTGGCGATGTACGCAAAGCTCGCCCGCATCCATCTCTCGACCGCGGACGTGACGACCGGCGCCGTCGATTTCGGGCCACTTCCGAACGAGTAGGCGAACGAAGAATAGAACGCGCTGCAAATGAACCCGCCAATCCAGCAGATCTACAATCTTTCGGACATCTCCTCCGCCGGCGCCGAGGTGACGGTGACGGCCAAGCCGGATGAACTTGCGACACTCGCGCAATGGGCCGGCGTCGATGCGGTGAAGCGCTTCACCGCGCGCATCGATCTCAGCAAGCAGACGCAGACGCGCTTCACCTATGAAGCCGAGCTGACGGTCGATGTGGTTCAGGCCTGTGTGGTGACGCTGAAGCCGGTGCCGTCCACCATCAAACGGCGCTTTTCGCGTTCGCTGCATGTCGCGCATCAGATGCCGCGCGGCGAAACCATCATCGTCACCCCGGCGGACGACGATTCGCCGGAGGAGATCGAAAGCACCCGTTTCGACCTCGCGGGACCGCTGCTGGAGGAGTTTTCCCTGGCCATCGACCCGTACCCAAGGGCGCCCGGTGTGGCCTTCGATGCACCCTCCGAGGCCAAAGCCCCGGAAGACAGCCCTTTTGCCGTACTCAAGCAGTTGAAGCAGGGCAGCTAGGCACCACCAAATCTAGGCAAGATTACGCGGCCAGACCCTTGAATCCCAAGGCGGTTTCGACTTTACTCCGCGCCTTGTTTTTCCGACCCCCGGAACCGGCACCGGACGCGAAGGCGCCCGGGTCTGTTCGCATGAAGGAGCTTACCCGCCATGGCGGTCCCCAAACGAAAAACCTCGCCGTCGAAGCGGAACATGCGCCGTTCGCATCATCGCTTGCAGCCCGTCGCTGCCGTCGATTGCCCGAATTGCGGTGAGAAGACGCGGCCGCATCATGTGTGCCCGCACTGCGGACATTACCGCGAGCGTGAAGTCATCGCGGCGAAGGCGTAATTTGGCTTCCGCGCATGACGCGAGGCGCAAGTGACCGCTAGCCTGACGGTCTCCATAGATGCAATGGGCGGCGATACTGGTCCCGGTATCGTCGTCACCGCCTTGGCGCGCACGGCCGTCCGCCATCCCGAGGTGCGTTTCCTGCTGCATGGCGACGAGGCGGAATTGAAGCCGCTCTTCGCCAAGCGCGCGAAGCTGCTCGACCGCGTCGAGATCCGCCACTCCGCCGAACGCGTGCGCATGGAAGACAAGCCGAGCCAGGCGCTGCGTCGTGGCCGCAACACCTCCATGTGGCGCGCCATCGAATGCGTGAAGAAGGGCGAGGCGCAAGTCGCGATCTCAGCCGGCAACACCGGTGCGCTGATGGCGATGTCGATGTTCCAGCTCGGCGTGCTCGACGGCATCGACCGCCCCGCCATCGCCGCCATCTGGCCCACCAAGCGTGGACAGACCGTGGTGCTCGACGTGGGCGCCAATGTGGAATGCGACGCCGATCAGCTCGTTGACTTCGCCGTGATGGGCGAAGCCTTCGCGCGCGCGATATTGGGTTTGGAGCGTCCGCTCGTCGGCATCCTCAATGTCGGCTCGGAAGACATGAAGGGCCATGACTCGGTGAAGGGTGCCGCCGCCGTGTTGCGCGAGGCGAAACTGCCCATCGAGTTCTGCGGCTTCGTCGAAGGCAGCGACATCGCCGAGGGCACGGTAGATGTCGTCGTCACCGATGGATTCACCGGCAACGTGGCGCTGAAGACAGCGGAGGGCACCGCCAAGCTGGTGGTGCATTTCCTGCGCACGGCGATGAAACGCTCGCTGTTCGGTCAGATCGGCGGCTTCTTCGCGGCCGGTGCGCTGGGCGTGCTGCGCCGCAAGCTCGATCCGCGCGCCTCCAATGGCGGCATCTTTCTGGGACTTAACGGCGTTATCGTAAAGAGCCATGGCGGCACTGACGCCATGGGCTTCGCGAGCGCGTTGGATATGGCCATCGATATGACACAAGCCGATGTGATCGCGAAAATCATTGCCGACCGGGCCGCTCTCGTGTCCGCTGCCGCGCCGAAGGTCGCCGGAGCCGCCGTCTCGTGAGTGTCATTCGATCGCAGGTCCTGGGCTTGGGCGCTTATCTGCCCGAGCAGATTCTCACGAACCACGAACTCGCCAAGCGCGTCGACACCACCGATGAGTGGATTGCCGACCGCACCGGCATCCGCCGCCGCCACATCGCGCGCGACGGCGAGACGACATCCGATCTCGCGTTGAAGGCAGCCCAAGCCGCGCTCGATAATGCCGGCATCGGTGCCGACGAGATCGACCTCATCGTTGTCGCCACCACCACGCCCGACGAGACGTTCCCCTCCGTCGCCACCAAGATCCAGGCGAAGCTGGGCATGACGCGCGGCGCTGCCTTCGACGTGCAGGCCGTGTGCTCGGGCTTCCTCTACGGCCTCTCGGTCGCCGACAATTTCATCCGCTGCGGCCAGGCGAAGACTGTGCTCCTGATCGGCGCCGAGACCATGTCCCGCCTGATGGACTGGACGGACCGCACCACCTGCGTCCTCTTCGGCGACGGCGCGGGCGCCATCGTGCTGCGGGCAGGCGAGGGCAAGGGCGACGTCACCGACCGTGGCGTGCTCTCGACCCGGCTGTTCTCCGACGGGCGGCACCACGACTTCCTCTATGTCGACGGCGGACCCTCCACCACCGGCACCACGGGCCATCTGCGCATGGCGGGCCGTGAGGTCTTCAAGCACGCCGTGGCCAACACCGTCTCGGCCATGCAGCAGGCGGCGGAAGCCGGCGGCGCTGCCATGGCGCAGGTGGACTGGATCGTCCCCCATCAGGCCAACCAGCGCATCCTGGACGCCACGGCCCTCAAGTTGGGCCTGCCCAAGGAGCGGGTGATCTCCACCATCGCCGACCACGGCAACACCTCCGCCGCCTCGGTGCCCCTGGCGCTGGCCACGGGCGTGCGGGACGGACGGGTCAAGAAGGGCGACCTGTTGATGCTCGAAGCCATGGGCGGCGGCTTCACCTGGGGCGCGGCCTTGGTCCGCTGGTAGAAGCCAGATCGAATCAGGGCATAAGGAACTTTCTCAGCTCCGCCGCCTATCCCTTTGACGTTGACGGATATTCCGGGCCCGCTTAGGTTTGGGGCGAGGCCGGGGAGTCGCCCGTTTTATGACCAGCCAGACACTGACCCGCGCGGATTTGAGCGAGGCCGTATTTCAATCCGTCGGCCTGTCGCGCAATGAATCCGCGCAGATGGTCGAGGACATGCTCGAGGAAATCTGCGCCGCGCTCGCGCGTGGCGAAACCGTGAAGCTGTCTTCCTTCGGCACATTCGCGGTGCGGCAGAAATCCCAACGCATGGGCCGCAATCCGAAAACCGGCGACGAGGTGCCGATCGCGCCGCGCCGCGTGCTCGTGTTCCGCCCCAGCCATGTGCTGAAGGCGATGATCAACGGCGAAGAAATCACCGAAGTGGAAGTCGAGCGCGAATGAGTTCTCCCGCCCTTGTCATTCCGCTGCGCGAGAAATCGCCGGAAGCTTTCCGCACCATCAGCGAAGTCGCCGTCGAACTCGATGTGCCGCAGCACGTGCTGCGTTTCTGGGAGACGCGCTTCAGCCAAGTGAAGCCGATCAAGCGCGCCGGTGGCCGGCGCTATTATCGTCCGGAAGACGTCGACCTGCTGCGCGGCATCCGCGCGCTGCTCTATGGCGACGGCTACACCATCAAGGGCGTGCAGAAAGTTCTGCGCGAACGCGGATTGCGTCACGTGGCCGGCATCGGCCGTGGTGAACCACCCGCCGTCGTGACGCTTGAAGGCGACGAACCCCGCTACGCCCGCGCGGCCATCGCAAGGCTGGAACAGGCCCATGCCGTGGTGCCTGTCGCATCGCCCGTAACGCCCGCGCCGTCGTCGCCCGAATTCCTCGACGAACGCCGCCGCGTGAAGTTGGAAATCCTCCTGGCCGAACTGCTCATCCTCAAGGAACGCACCACGAAGGCCCGCCAACGCCTGTCGGTGTGAGTGGCGGGTTGTGAACCGCGAATCCGGTCAAAATGGCGCGAATTTCGTGGGTTTGGCCTGTTGCTCCACCAAGGCTCGCCGCCTATAGTCCGCGCCCCTCGCGGACCCGTCGTTTCGGACGGGATTTCGCAACGGTTCGGAGCGTGGCGCAGCCTGGTTAGCGCACCAGTCTGGGGGACTGGGGGTCGTGGGTTCAAATCCCGCCGCTCCGACCAACAATCTGTTCGTTTCAATAATGCGGGGAGCGAGCCGGTGGCGGATGCGGATGACCGGTTATTTTATCATGGCACCCGGGCCGACCTGAAACCCGGCGGCCTGATCGAGACTGGCCGCATCTCCAATTACGGCAAGCGCAACACGACAACCCATGTCTATCTGACCCGCACCCTGAATGCGGCCGCCTGGGGCGCGGAGCTGGCGTTCGGCGAGGGGACCGGCAGAATCTATATCGTGGAACCGACCGGTCCGATCGAGGACGATCCGGATTTGACGGACAAGAAATATCCGGGAAATCTGACGCAGTCATACCGCTCACAGCAGCCGCTGCGGGTGACGGGTGAGGTCAAGGATTGGCAACGGCATTCTCCCGAGGCGATCCAGACCATGAAGGACAAGATCAAGGCGTTCACGCCGATTGACGACTGAATTCGCAGGAGCCCATGGCGAAACTCGTTTTCGGGATGATGCAGTCTCTCGACGGCTACGTCGACGACAGGGCGGGGACCGTCAGCCTGCCGCCGCCGGGACCGGCGCTGCATCGTCATTTCAACGATCACGTCCGCGGCCTGAGCGGCTGCCTCTATGGGCGGCGCATGTATGAGGTAATGCGGTATTGGGACGATGACCGGACCGAATGGGGAGCGGTCGATCAGGATTTCGCATCCGCATGGCGGGCATGTCCGAAATGGGTCGTGTCGCGCAGCCTCAAATCTGTCGGAGCGAACGCCACGCTGATCAGCGGCGATGTCGAAGCATTCGTGCGCCGGTTGAAGGCAGATGTGGACGGCGAGATCGACGTCGCAGGCCCCGAGCTTGCGGCGAGCCTCACCAAATTCGGTCTCATCGACGAATATCGTCTCTATTTCCGACCGTTTGTGCTGGGCGAGGGCAAGCCGTATTTTGCGGGCACTCAGCCAAAGTTGCGCTTTGTCGCCTCTGAGCCCATCGGCGAAGACGCGGTCAGGCTGGTTTGTGTTCCGGCCGCGACACCAGCTGCGTGAACAGTGGCGCGAGCAATTTGGCCAGCACTTTCGGATCGGCCTTGGCGAGCGCGGGCAAAGCGAGGGTTTGGCGCATGACCTGTACGCCGGCAACGAGGCTGAAGATGAGCGCGGCACGTTCCGCGGCGTGGTCGCCATTGAGCGCGTTGGTCAGCGTCTTCTGATAGTGCTTTTCGATCTGGCCCCGGCCGATCTCGGCGGCGGGTTTGCTGGAGGATGAGTGCAGCATGATACGGAAGCCATCGAGCGGCGTGCTGGCCGCGGCCGTAAGCGCGACAAGGGCTGCGGCCATGTCGGCGCCAGCGGTGGGTGAGTTCAAAACTTCTGGCGAGAGGATGACCGGCGCGGACATCGTGTCGGCGACGACCTCGGCGAACAGCTTCTCCTTCGATCCGAAATAGCGGTTCACCAGCATGGCGGTGACGCCCGCGCCGGCCGCGATCTCGCGCACGCCCGCGCCGTCATAGCCCGCGCGCGCGAAAGCTTCCCGCGCCGAGGCCAGGATCGCGGCCTTGGTCGCGGACGCATCGCGCCGCCGGGGCTTTTTCGCCGCCGTTTTCTGAATTCTACGCTCGTAGACTTTCTTCATCGCCATAAGTATACACGTGCAGACTTGTGAGGGAAGCGGCATGGTCGAGACAGTACTTGTGACGGGCGGGACCGGGTTCATTGGCGGCTGGTGCATCGTCGAGCTGCTGAAGCGCGGCTATGCAGTGCGGACCACGATGCGCGATCCGTCGAAAGAAGCCGCCGTACGGGCAATCGTTGCCGCGGGCGGCGCGTCCGCTGAGCGGCTAAGCTTCTGCATCGCTGATCTCATGAACGATTTCGGCTGGGACGCTGCGGTAGCGGGCTGCGACCGCGTGTTGCATGTCGCCTCGCCATTGGGCGGAAACGCCGCTCCCGATGCCATGCTGGCGGCGGCGCGCGATGGAACGCTGCGTGTGCTGCAGGCAGCCATACGGGCGGGTGTGAAGCGGGTGGTGATGACATCGGCCGCTGCTGCCGCGCGAACACCGATGCGCTCCAGGAAGGTCAGCGACGAAACCGTTTGGGCCAATCCAGCCGAGAAGCGGTTTGATGGCTATAGGCGCTCCAAGATCCTGGCGGAGCGCGCGGCGTGGGATTTCATGGCGGGCAAGTCGATGGAGTTCACCACCATCCTTCCTGGTGCCGTGTTTGGACCGGTGCTGTCGAACGAGGCGATGAGCTCGGTTCAGATCGTCGCCGGACTGCTGCAGGGCCGCCCGGCCGCGATTCCGAAACTCGGCTTCTGGATCGTGGATGTGCGCGACCTGGCAGACCTGCATATCCGCGCCATGATTGCGCCCGAGGCGGCTGACCAACGCTTCATCGCGACGGGTGACTTCATGTGGATGATCGATATCGCCAAGACCTTACGCGCCCGGCTGGGCAAGCGCGCCGCAAAGGTGCCGACGCGCGTGCTACCGAATGCGGTCGCGCGTCTGCTGGCGCTGTTCTCACCGCAGTTGAAGGCGCTTGCGCCGGAGCTGGGGCGGCGCAACGACGTCACCTCCGCCAAGGCGCGCCGGATGCTGGGCTTCGCGCCGCGCCCCGCGGCCGACACACTGGCGGACTGCGCGGAAAGCGTTTTGGGCGGGAAGCCGGGTTGATCTGGTTGTGGTAGAATCCCGGCCACGGGGAGGACTTCTCATGCCGGATTTCGCGACCAACGATCTTGCTTTCGCCATCGGGCATCACCTGCTGATCTTCGCGCTGGCGGGTGTGCTGGCCTTCGAGATCGGCGTGCTGCGCGTGGGGCTGACGGCCGTCGATATCCGCCGCCTCGGGCGCGTGGATATCTGGTACGGCATTCTGGCCGCGCTGATCCTTGCCGTCGGCTTTTCGCGCGCGGTGTTCGCGGCGAAGGGGTGGGCCTACTATTCGCACAATCTGTTCTTCTGGATGAAGATCGGCACTTTCGCGCTGGTGGGATTGCTGTCGATCCTGCCCACGGTGGCGATCATCGGCTGGCGGGGCGCGCTGAAGACCAACCCCGCCTTCCTGCCGGATGACGGCACGGTGCGTTCGCTGCGCCGCGCGTTGTGGGCGGAGGCGATCCTGTTCGCGTTCATCCCTGTTTTCGCGGCGGTGATGGCGCGCGGCTACGGTTCGTTTTAGCGGCTCTCCGCGTAGCTTCCGCCCGCATGCGGACAGGCCTGCCGCGTTCGCTGCGCGGCGCAGGCCTCGATCTCATGCATCGCGGCGGTGATGCCGGGATTGACCTGCTCGGACCAGAAATTGGCGAAGGTCTTGCGGCCATTGGTGACGGACGCGTCCTCGCTGGGCCAATAGCGCCAGATGTAAGTGCCCATCGAGCCGGGATAGAGCAGCGAGAACTCCGTGTAGTGCACGAAGGAGGAGAGGCTCGTCGGCGTCATGCCGGTCTGCAATCCGCCGAACGGGTTGGGGCCGAGTGTGAAGCGCATGCCCAACTGACGCACGCAGGCGACCTCGCGGTTGAACAGCGCGTCGCCATGCGCGAAATCCATCTGGCGGATGGTGAAGAGCGTGATCGCCACGATATCAACGGTTCCTTGCCAGTCCTGACCGTTGAGCAGGCAGGGATGCGCGCTGTCGACCGAGACGGGTGCATAGGGCCACAGCGATTTCACCACCGCGGCCACCTGCTGGATCTGGTCCATGGTGGGTGTGGCGCGCTGGGCGGCGGATTCGGCGGAGGAATATTCGAAGATGTGGATGCCCAGCAAAGTGCCATCATCGACATAGGGTTTGAGGTTCAGGCATTGCGGCGTGCACCACGCGCCGTAACGCGCGCGCCAGCGGGAGATCTGGAAATTGCCCGGCGGGTCTTCCTGCATCTTGCCGAAATCGACGAGCGTCAGCAGCACATGGATATGCGCGGTACGGGCGGCGTTGAGCTGCGCGAAGACATCGGCGGGTTTGCTCGTCGCGGGATCGAAGCCGATGGTCGACATGTTGAACGGCGCGCTGCCGTCGAGCGGCAGGCGCCACAAGCCGAAGGGCGGGTTGTAATTTGGCGCGGTGCCTGCGGCGGCGGGCACGGCCGCGAAAGCGATGAGAGCAAAGAAGGCGGCGAGAAGTGTTTTCATGACGAACCTCAACTGCCCCTGCCGGATAATCAGCGCAGGCGCGCATCATTCATAATGAAATAGCGGTCACAATGGTTCGAGCAGATCGGCATTTTCCGGATGCCGCCGGAACCAGGCTGCCGCGTAGGGACAACTCGGCACGATCTTGAAGCTTTGGGCGCGGGCGAGCGCCGCGATGCCGTCCATCAGCCGACCGGCGGTGCCCTTGCCGCGCAACGGCACAGGCGACTCGACATGGGGTATGACGACGTGGCCGCCGGAGCGCCGATAGGTGGCGAAAGCGGTGAGGCCGTCCTCGGTCAGCTCGAAGCGGCCTTTGGTTGGGTTGTCGATCACGTCAGGCATGGCGCTCTATCCATCCCGCCATCAGGTCTATGGCGTGGTTGCGATGTTTCTCCGAGTCTTCGAAATAATGCGCGCCGGGGACGAATTCGAGCGATTTCTCTGTGGCGGCGAGCGCGTCGAAGATGGCGTGGGCGTCACTCGGGAAGACGCCCATGTCCGCCATGCTCTGCACCACCAGCGCGGGGAGCTTCAGCTTGGCGAGCTGCGGCCGCCCGCTGCAATTCGAAGTCTCCAGGCTCCACATCGACAGCCAGGCACGAAGCGTACAGGCGCGGCCAATGCCGAAGGGCGAGCGATTGGCCAGTTGCGGCGGGCCGGCGTAGCAGCCGGGGCAGGGCCTGTCGGAGGGATCGATGGCCGGGTCCATGAAACGCAAATCCGCCCAAGTGCGGAACAGCGGGAAGATGCGGTCGGGGATTCCGGCTGCGTTCAGGCGCGCAAGTTCGGCTTTCGCATAGTCGGTGATGCGCTGGTTGCGGGCGCGCTGGGCGGCGCGGTACCGCGCGATGAATTCCTCCGTATAGGGAGGACCGGGAACGAACGGGTCGAGCGACGGATCGGTGGCGACGGGGTCGGTTTCGTCGGTGACCGAGGCGTCCATCCAGTTGGTCAGCACCTCCGGCCGCCCCGGATGCGCGTTGAGCGAGATGTAGAGATCACCCGGCGGCAGCGGGCTCTTGATCGCGAGTGTGGGCGCGGACGCTTCCGCCTGATAGGCCGCCATCAGCGAGCCGCCGCCGGAATTGCCTAGCAGCACGATGCGCTCGACGCCCGCCTCCTCGCGCAGCCAGCGAACGCCGGCGCCGATATCGATCAGCGCATGCTCCAGATGGAACAGATCCTCCGCGCCGCGATAGCGCGTGTTCCAGCCAAGGAAGCCGAAGCCGCGTTCCGCGAAATAAGGCGCGCTGTAATGCTCCGCGAAATCGACATTGTAATGCGTGGCGATGATCGCGGTCTTCGGCCGACCACCATCCGTCCAATACAAACCCTGGCACGGATGCCCGCCCGCGCCGGCGCGCGCGGAGGTGGGCGAGGCGAGGCCGACGAACTTCCGCTCGATCAAACCCGCACCATCAGCTTGCCGAAATTCCGGCCGGCGAACAGGCCCACCAGCGCGTCCGGCATCTTGTCGAAACCTTCGACGATATCGACAGGCGCTTTCAGCTTGCCATCCGCGACCCAAGTGGCAAGGGCGTCTTCGGCCTGTTTGCGGCGGTTGTAGAAATCCATCACCACGAAACCTTCCATGCGGATGCGCTTGGTGACGAGAAGGCCGGGGATGCCAGCGGGGCCGGGGCCCGGCACACCCGTGTCGTATTGCGAGATGTTGCCGCAACAGGCGATGCGGCCGAACAGGTTCATCCGGGCAAGTGCGGCGGCCAGGACGTCACCGCCGGTGTTGTCGAAATAGACATCCACGCCGTCGGGGCAGGTGGCTTTCACCTGCTTGTAGACGCCGCCGGCTTTGTAATCGATGGCCGCATCGAAACCGAGTTCGTTGACGATCCAGTCGCATTTCTCCTTACCACCCGCGCTGCCGACCACACGGCAGCCTGCCAGCTTCGCGATCTGTCCCGCGATGCAGCCGACGGCGCCCGCCGCGCCCGACACCAGCACGGTCTCGCCCGGCCTTGGCTTGCCGACATCGAGCATGCCGAAATAGGCGGTGAGGCCGGTGATGCCCAGCACGCCCAGAATGTGTTCGGGGTTCTGCGCCTTGTCGTGTTTGGTGAGAGACTTCGCGGGCAGCACCGCATGTTCCTGCCAGCCATATTCGCCGCTGACGAGATCGCCCGGCGCGAATTTCTCGCTATTCGAATGTACCACTTCGCCAAGCCCCCAGCCTGCCATCACTTCACCGGGCATGAGCTGCGAGCGATAGGTCGGTCCCATCATCCAGGCGCGGCTGGCGGGATCGAGCGAGAGCAAGGTCGTCCTCACCAGCACCTCGCCGTCGCCGGGTTCGGGCATCGGCGCCGAGTTGGGGGTGAAATGCTCAGGCCCCACCTGGCCCGTGGGCTTGGCGGCGAAGATCCATTGCCGGTTGATCGTCATCTCGTTTCCTCCTGCGGGGCGCTACGTTACAATGGACTGTATTGCGAACAAATTCGAGGACGAGTTTTCCCCAACGCTGGAGCGCCGTCGCGTCCTGCCTTGGCGGTTCAGGCGTCGCGGAAAACCGCTCCGCACATTTGCGAGGAGGACAAAATGATGTTTAAGGAAATTGCATCCTACGCCAGGTTCGCCGGCGATATCACCTTGATTATTTCGCTAGTGTTTCTGGTTCAGCAGCAGAAACAGACGCACCGAATGCAGCGAGCGCTCATGAATCAAGGCGTCTACACGAGGGCGACGAGTGTGATCACCTTTTACGCCCAATCCGAAATTAACAAGCTGTTCGTTCGGATGCAGCAAGGCGAGACGGAGTTTTGCGTGCTGGAAATCCAGCAGTTGTCGGAGGCGCTCAGGGTCACGCTCTTCGAGTTGCAGGATGGCTACCTGCAACACAACGCAGGATTCCTGGACGAAATCCCCTTCCGGGGCATCAAGGAAAACGCAAGGCATGCCCTAAGTCAGCCCGTCATGCGCGCGCTCTGGTATGCCGGCTGCGCAAACTTCGAGCCCAAGCTTGTGGATCTGGTAGGCAGCTTGATCAGCAACACTCCACTGGCCAAGCCGGTCGATCTTTCCGAGCAGTTCAGGGATAACCTTGCAAAGGTCCGCGAGGCTGATGAGATGCAGCCGGGGCGATGAGGCGAAAACCACACGCAAATGCCAGTCAGGCGGGCCGATCGCAAGGCTGACGCTACGGCAATGCAACGCGGTTGAATTGGCGAGCAGAAGGGCGCTAGCTTCGCGCAAGAGAAATTGCGAGGAGACGTCATGAGTGCGACTGGGATCGCGGGGCTTAAACCGGCCGTTTCCTTTCTCAAGATCGAGGGCGATCACGCCTGGCTGGCGGGATCGAAATGCGGCAAGTGCGGCACAGTCTTTGTCGGCGGTCGCGAGACCTGCGCCAAATGCTACGCGCGCGACGCGATGAAGGATGTGAAGCTGGCCGATACCGGCAAGCTCTACAATTTCACCGTCGTGCATCGCAATTTCCCGGGCGTGCCGGTGCCGTTCATCTCGGCCATCGTCGATCTCGACGGCGGCGGAACGATCAAGGGCAATCTGCTCGATGTCGAGCCCGATCCGGAAAAGATCGCGTTCGACATGCCGGTGAGGGTCGTCTACCGCGACGCCGGCCGCAAGGACAAGGAAGGCAATTCCTACCTTGCCTATTTCTTCGTACCCGCGAACTGAGGAGCACTGACATGAGCAACGATGTCTATGTCGTCGGAACCGACATGATCAAATTCGGCCGCTTCCCGGAGCGGTCCATCGCCGAGATGGGCGGGCAGGCCGCGCTGATGGCGCTGGACGATTGCGGCCTCGGCATCGCCGACATGCAGGCGCTCTATTGCGGCAATCTGTTCGAGGCCTCGGGCGGCGTCGGCCAGCGCGTGCTGCGCGAGATCGGGCAGACGGGCATTCCCGTCGTCAATGTCGCCAATGCCTGCGCCACGGGCGCCACTGCGTTCCGCGAAGGCTGGATGGCGATCAAGGCCGGCATTTACGACATCGTGCTCGCGGTTGGCGTGGAGCAGATGGGCTCGGGCCTGTTGGGCGGCGGCGGAAGCGGCAAGGGCATTCCCACGGAAGGCCTGCTCGGCTCCGGCACCATGCCATCGGTCTTCGCGCATGTGGGGCTTGAGCATACGCGACAATTCGGCACGACGTTCGAACAGTTCGCGAAGGTGTCGGTGAAGAACCATCACCATTCCACGCTCAATCCGAAAGCGATGTACCAGAAGGAAACCCCGCTGGAGGAAGTGATGGGCGCGGAGATGATCTCCTATCCCAACACCAAGCTGATGTGCTCGGTGAATGTCGACGGCTCGGCGGCGGCGGTGCTGTGCTCGGAGAAGAAGGCGCGCGAGCTGGGCCTGATGGGCCGCGCCGTGAAGGTGCGCGCCTCGGCCCTCGCCAGCGATCCGTATACGGAACATAATATCGCGATGATGGATTTCAACGCCGTGACGCGCCTCGCCGCCAAGAGTGCCTACGACATGGCCGGTCTTGGCCCGAACGACGTCGATCTCATCGAATTGCACGATTGCTTCGCCACGGCCGAGCTCGTGCATTACGAGAACCTCGGCCTCTGTGGCGCGGGCGAGGCGGGCAGCCTGATCGACTCCGGCGACACGGCGCTCGGCGGCCGCATCCCGGTGAACGTCTCCGGCGGATTGCTCTCCAAGGGCCACCCGCTGGGCGCCACCGGCATCGCCAATATCTACGAGGTGACGACGCATCTGCGGGGGGAGGCGGGCAACCGTCAGGTTTCGGGCGCCAAGATCGGGCTCACCCATGTCGTCGGCGCGGGCAGTGCCTGCGCGGTGCACATCCTGGAGAAGGCGTAGTCGTTTCGCACTGCAGCAAAACGTAAGCGTGAACCAAATTCGCAGAGGCTGCGTAACAAAGGCATGCGTGGCGGCGTAAGCTCGGTATCGGCCGCAGTCGCGCGCCGGCCCGGGGGAACGCCGGGCGTAACCTCGGAAGGAAACATCATGATTCGACTGTCGATCGCGGCGGCCGCCGCTGCCTTTTTGCTGGCCGCGCCGGCGTTTGCCGACAACAGCATGGCTGGCGGCAACGCCATGGCGCCGAAGGCGTCCGATGCTTGCCCGAAGACCACCACGGCGTCCGGTGGCAATTCCATGTCGGGCGGCAATTCGATGTCCGGCGGCAACAGCATGTCCGGCGGAAACTCGATGCCGGGTGGAAACTCGATGTCCGGCGGCAATTCCATGAAGGGCGGCACGAAGACCGCCGCCAATTGCCCCAAGACCAATTCCATGTCCGGCGGCAATTCGATGTCTGGCGGCCACTAAACCAATCGAGGTCCCGGCCGCGGATTCACGCGGCCGGGATTTTCTTTTTCGGCTCGCGATTCATCCAGGGCAGCGCCAGCCCCACGGGGATGATCCACAGCGTTCCGGCCAGCGCGTAATAGGCGAGGCTGACATACCACGCCGCATGGGGCAGGACGCGCACGCCGATGCCCATCGCGATCCCGGCGTAGATCACGATCCAGATCAGCATCACGATCGTTCCGATCAGCTTCTTCACGCGCGGTGACATAAGAGCCTTCCCATCGTTCGGGCTGATTTGTTGTCATCATAAACCGGCCCCATCCAAACCATCAATTCGCCCCGATTGCCGCGCCCCAATGATCCTCGCGCGAACAGAGCGCGGATTTCATCGGGGAGGATGAAATGTCGAGCATAGCCTATCCGAACACCGTTGCCCCCGCCGCCGAGCGGCGAACCCTCATCGTCACCGCCGTGGCGGGTATCCATATCGCGGCGATCTACGCCATCCTTGTGGGCCTCAACATTGTGCCTTCGCCCATCAAGCAGCACACCACGCTCGTTGATGTTTTTCCAACCATACCGAAAACGCCGGCGCAGCCGGTCCCGCCAACGAATCCCACGACATTCAGCCGTCCGACGCGGGACGATCCTGTGCCGCCCACATGGGCCGAAGCGCCTGACGATCCCGGCCATACAATTACCGGCGATCCCGGCCCGCAGACCGGTGGGGGCGGTGGTTCACCGCCGGTCGTAATGGAAGGCCCCGTCGCGGTCGCGGGTACGCACACGATCCCGCCCTATCCGCTGCTGGACCAGCGGCTCAATCATGAGGGCACCGTGCTCGTCTCCATCTCGCTGGACGCGCGAGGCGCCGTCACGAACGTGACGGTCGCGCGCTCCAGCGGCTATGAGGGCCTCGACGCGGCGGCGATGCAATGGGTGCAGGCGCATTGGCTCTACAAGCCGGCGCGCCAGGGCGATGCGGGCGTGCCGTCCAACGTGAAGGCGTCCGTCGTCTTCCGCATCCAGACGATGCGGAACTAGCCGGCGAACACGCCATCGGCGAACCGCGCCAGGTTGGCGACAACCTCGGCGCGGTTTGTCTCATTCAGCATCTCGTGGCGGCCGCCTGGGTAGAAGTCGGTTGTAACGTTCGTGACACCGGCGTCGCGGTAGCGCTGTGCAAGCGGCGCCAGATAGGCGAGGTTGCCGTTCACCGGATCCCGGTCGCCCGCGAACAAATAGATCGGCAGATCCGGGCGGATGGATTTCAGCGCCGCAGGATCCATCGTGCGCATCAAGGCGCCGAACATGCTCTGCATCGAAGATTCCGTCGCGGAGAAGCCGCAGAGCGGATCGGCGACATATTTGTCAACCTCCGCCGGATCGCGCGACAGCCAGTCGAATTGCGTTCGCGGATTGGGGAAGCCAGCGTTGAACGCCTCCAACCCGCCACCCACATTGCCGCCCGCCGCCAACAGATCGAGCGCCGCCGATCCAGACAGCACCGCGCCGTCGATCGCGCGGCTGTGGTCCAGCAGATAAAGCTGCAGCGCGAAGGAGCCCATCGAGTGGCCAAGCAGCACAAGACGCTTGTCGGGGTTCTCTCCTCGCGCCAGTGCGGTGAGCGTGGCCATGTCGTCCGGCAGCGCCGCGAACCCGCCCGGCCCGAAATCGCCATGACTGTCCGGCGAAGTGCGGCCATGCCCGCGATGATCGTTGGCATAGACGACAATGCCGCTCTCGATCAGCGGCGCCAGCGGTTCGCGATAGCGCGCCGCATGCTCACCCAGTCCATGCGCCACCTGCAACACGCCGCGCACCGGCGCATCGCCGGACCAGCGATAGGCGAAGACGGATGTGCCGTCGGCGGCGGGGAAATAGAACCGCGTTTCGTGAATGGTCATGGCGTCCTCAGAAGCGCGAGCTCGACAGTTTCACATCCGCCAATTGCCACGCTGTCGCGAATTGTTTGCGCGCGGCCGCCGCTTCATCTTTCTTGCCTTGTGCCGTCAGCGCTTGCGCCAACCCGAACAGGGCCCAGCCGTCCATGCGGTAGCGGGTCAGGCTGTCGCGATAGACGGCTTCGGCGTCTGCCGGGCGATGGGCTTGCAGCAGCGCCGCACCCAGCAAGTGGCTCACGGGCTGGTGCCAGTATGGCGGCTCGGTATAGGGCAGGGTGATCTCGATATCGCGGGCGCGGGTGAAATGCGCGATGGCGTCGGTGAGGTGGCCGGATTTGCGTGCGATCTCGCCATCCAGCAGGTCGAGAGTCATCTGCCCCATGTCCTTCACCGGCGCCTCATGATAGCTGGCGAAATCGGCCGGCCCGTAGAACGCGGCCAGCTCCGCGCGATCGTGGCGTGCGGCCTTCAAATTGCCGGTATTGGCATGCGCGAAGCCGCGGGCGTAGAGCGCGACCATGGTGTCGAGCTTCAGCGTGTGCGGTGGCAGCGGACGGGCCAGTACCGCTTTCCATTTTCCGAAGCGCAGATCGGTTGCGATGGGCGTGAAGCCGTAGAACTCCGTGAAGGGCGATGTCGCCGCAGCGTTGTAGGCATCTGTCGCTTTTACCAGCCGCTCCGCCGCGTCGATGGAGGCTTTGTAGTTGCCCTCCATCTCCGACGAGGTCCACAGGAAGTGGATGTTGTGGCCGTAATAGCCAATCGGATAGTAACCCTGTGCCTTGCAGGCGGCGATGTAATCCTCGTCGGTCTTCGCGGCCAGCGCGTTGACATGCGCGGCATCGGCATAGCGCCCGACGCGGTAATAGATGTGCGACGGCATGTGCACCACATGCCCCGCTTCCGGCATCAGAACCTCCAGCCGGTCGGCGGCGGCTTCGGCGCGCTCCGGCGTGGTGGAGGCTTCCACCGCGTGGATGTAGAGATGCAGGGCGCCCGGATGATTGGGCGCGCGCGCGATAATGCTTTCCAGCGTGGCCACGATCTCCGCGCCATGGCCCTTGGGTGTCTTGTAATCCGCCTGCCAGTAATCCCAGGGCTGGGTGTCCATCAACGCCTCGGCATAGAACACGCCGGCGTCGAGATCATCCGGATGGGCTTTCCACACTTTGCCCATCGCCTGCGCGAAATTTTCGTCCAACGCGCTGCGGTCGGCTGGCGGTGTTTCACTGTAGCGCGTGGCGAGTGCGTCGATCCATTCGCGTTCCTCGGGCGAGGCATGCGCCTCCAGCGACTGCGCCATCTTGAGCGCGGCCCAGGCGGGCGCTACCGCGTCCTTCGGCATGGGAAGGTTGATGTTGGGACCGAGCGAGAAGGCCACGCCCCACCAGCACATGGCGCAATCCGGATCGAGGCGCGCCGCCTCGCGGAAGGAGCGGATTGCCTCGGCATGGTTGAAGCCGATGATGAGATCGATGCCCTGGTCGAAAAACTTCTGGGTCTGCGGATTTTTGGTGCTGATCGGGTGATGCAGATCGCCCAACCCCGTGAACACCGGCGCGCCGGGCTTGTCGGCCTGTCCTTTGTAGACGGCCGGCATGGGTGGCATTTTCATCGGCGGCATCGCGCCCATGTCCATCGTCTCCGCCAGCACGGGCGCGGCTACGAGCAGCAAGGCCAAAGCGAGAATCTTCATGGTGTCCCCCAGGATGCGCGCAGAGTATCCCTCTGGCGGCAGCAATGTCATTGGTTTCCGGCGGGAAAACGGCCGCATGGACCTGCCGCCACGCCGTGCTAAAGCATCGCCATGAACGAGCGCTTCCTCACTCCCGGCCCCCGCGCCGTCGGCATCTGGCTGCTGTCCATCGCGGCAGTGATCATGCTGATGGTGATCATCGGCGGGCTGACGCGGTTGACGGGCTCGGGCCTTTCCATCACGCAATGGGACCCGATCGTGGGCGCGATCCCACCGCTCAGCGATGCGGCGTGGCAGGCGGCGTTCCACAAATACCAGCAGATCCCGCAATACACCCATGAGCATCTGGGCATGTCGCTGGATGGCTTCAAAGGCATCTTCTGGTGGGAATGGACGCATAGGTTGCTGGGGCGGCTGATCGGCGTCGTGTTCTTCGTGCCGTTTCTGTGGTTTGCGTGGCGTGGCGCGATCAAGCAGGCGCAAATCCCGCGCATGGTGGTGCTGTTCCTGCTGGGCGGGCTGCAGGGTTTCGTCGGCTGGTGGATGGTGGAGAGCGGGCTGGAGACGCGCGACAGCGTCTCGCAATATCGCCTCGCGATCCATCTGGGCGTCGCCATCATCCTGTTCGGCGCGATCCTGTGGACGGCGTTCGAATATCTGCGGCCCCGACCCGCCGGCGCGCGCGCCGCATCCTTCGCGGGTTGGGCGCTGGGCTTCGCGGGCCTCGTCTATGTGCAGATGCTGCTGGGCGCCATCGTGGCCGGGCTGCATGCCGGTCTCGTCTACAACACCTGGCCCAGCATGAACGGCACCTTCGTTCCGTCCGAGGCGATGTTCTACAAGCCCTGGTACATCAACGTTTTCGAGAACCCGGCGCTGGCGCAATTCGATCACCGCATGGTGGCTTACACAGTGGTTCTCGCGGCTGTTGCACTGTGGCTGCGTGGACGCAAGCTGCAACGCCGTGCGCAGGCAAGCGGAAACATGTTGCTCAGCATCGCGGTGTTGCAGGTCGTTCTCGGCATCGTCACCTTGCTCAATCAGGCGCCTACCGCGCTCGCCGCCGCGCATCAGACGCTGGCGGTGGTATTGTTCGGGTCCGCGCTGTGGCATGCTTATGTGCTGAAAGGCGCCATTCCGGAGACAGCGACATGAAACGGATGATCGCGGTCTGTGCCGTTCCCATGCTGCTCGCCGGTGCGGCGCACGCCGATCCGCTGGCGCCGGCGCGCGCAGGGCTGATCCAGTGCTTCCATCCGGACAAGGCACGCAAGATCTGTGGCGCCATGGGCCGCTACAGCTTCGATTCCAAAGGCGGCATCATCAGCCATGCCGAAGTGCTGCTGTCGCCGGATCATTTCGTGGTGATGAAAAGCGACACGCCGGAAGTGATCCGTGGCGAGGCCGATTGCGGCGTCGTTCGCGCGCCGGATATCGACGCGGCGGCGATGTACGACCACGGCATGAAGATGAAGGCTGAACAAGCTGCTCCTGTCCGCGCGATGATGAAAATCGGCATGGGCGGTCAGTTCGGCAAGGAAATCTGCTCGACCTATGCCCGCCAGCCGGACGGTTCGTTCCGCGTCACCCAGACGGTCGATGGGCAGCCGCGCCCGGAGCATGACCGGGTCATCTGGGTGCGCCCGGACGAAGGCTACAGGGTCGCGCCTTAAGAGCCGGGTTTGCGCAGGTCCCGCGTCATTTCCGCCAATATCGACACGGCGATCTCGGCGGGCGATTTCGCGCCGATGTCGAGGCCGACGGGGCCGCGGATGCGGGCGAGCTGCGCGCCGCTGAAGCCGCCCTCCTGCTTCAGCCGCGCCAGCCGCCCCGCATGCGTCTTCTTCGAGCCCAGCGCGCCGATATAGAAGCAGTTCGAGTTCAGCGCCGCGGTCAGCGCGGGATCGTCGAGCTTGGGATCATGCGTCAGCGCCACCACGGCGCTGCGGGGCCCGAGCGGAGCTTTCTCCAGCGCCTCATCCGCCCAGGCATGGACGAGGGCGATGCCGGGGAAGCGCTCTGCCGTTGCGAAGGCGGTGCGGGGATCGATCACCCGCACGCCATAGCCCGCCATCGCCGCCATGGCTGCCAGAGGCTGCGCCACATGCACCGCGCCGATGATGACGAGGTCGAGCGGCGGATTGTGGACGGCGAGGAACCAGGTCCGTTCCTCGATTTCCACCGGACCGCTGCGATCATCCCGCACCGCTTGCAACGCCGCGATCCCCAGCGCGGTTTCGTCCTTATACGGATCGATGAGCAGTTCTTCGCCGCTCGCCATATCGACGGCGCGGACCACGGCGTGGCCGTTCCGGCGCGCGTCGTTGAGCCGTTCGAGCAATTCGCGATGCATCAGGCCACCGGCTCGACGAAAATCTCGATGCGGCCGCCGCAGGCGAGGCCGGCAGACCACGCGGTCTCGTCGCTGACGCCGAATTCGAGGCGGCGGATCTTGCCGTCGCCCATCGTGGCAAGCGCGCTTTCGATCACCGCGCCTTCAACGCAGCCGCCGGAGACAGAGCCCACGAAAGCGCCGTCGTCGCGCACGGCGATCTGGCTGCCGGCTTGTCGCGGCGAGGAGCCCCAGGTCTTCACCACGGTGCCCAGCGCCACCTTACGGCCCTCCGCGAGCCAATCCGCCGCTGTATCGAGTACATCGTTCATAGTGCCTTGTTCATAGCACGCCGTCGCCACACCGGCCACATTCCCGTCTTTCTCGTGCCATCTCCGCAAGCACACTGCTCCGACACGCGATTGCAAAAGGAGGGATCATGCGCGCGCTTCGGACCACCACGATCATCGCCGTCCTGCTGGTGCTGGCAGGCTGCGGCTACAACACGCAAACCACATCCGGCCACGACTGGCTCGCCGCAGAGCCCGCGCCGAAAGGCTTGCCCACGACGGATATCGACGCCCGCGTGCGTCAAGCCGCCGCCGTGGAACCAACGTTACGCTTCCCTGCACGGATCGGCATCGCCCGCATCGAGCATGGCAGCCTCTCGCCCATTCCGGCCGGCGAAGCGCAGGTCTGGACCGAGTCCGCGGGTCGTCTCGGCGAAGCCTACGGCGAATTCGTGCCGGTCTCGCCGCTCATCGCCGCGATGTTCAACGAGCAAAACGTCAGCCATCGCATCTCCGTGCGCGATACGCTGGAAAGCATCCGTCTCGCCGCCGCGCGCCAGCATCTGGACGCGGTGCTCATCTACGAAATCGATGCCACCGCCGACATCCACGACAACCCTTTGTCCATCGCCGACTGGACGCTGATCGGCGCCTTCGTGCTTCCTGGCCGCGACGTGAAGGCCTATGGCGCCGCGCAGGCGATGCTGCTCGACGTCCGCAACGGCTACCCCTACGGCACCGTGCAGGCGCATGCCGACGACAACACGGTCAGCCAGGCCTTCGGCTCGCGCGACGCGTCGGAGAAATTGGCGGACAAAGTGCGCGCGGCGGCGGTCGTCAACCTCGTAACCGAGACGGAAAGCATGCTGCGCAAACTGCGTCCGGAACTCGCGGCGTTAGACAGGAAGAAGAAGTAGGGGGCTCGTCCCCTACTTGTTCGCCGCGTCGACCGCCCGCCGGGCCATCACCGTCACGAGATGCGCGCGGTATTCCGCTGAGCCGTGGATGTCGGAGTTCAGGTCCGTGGCAGGAATGGTGATGGCCGCGACGGCTTCCGGGGCGAAGCTTTTCTCCAAAGCGGCTTCCATCACGGGCACGCGGAAGACGCAAGGCGCCGCGCCGGTCACGGCGACGCGGACGCCGTCCTTGGTTTTGGCTACGAACACGCCCGCCATCGCGTAGCGCGAGGCGATGTTGCGGAATTTGGCGTAGCCGGCGCGTTCGGGAACGGGGAAAGTCACGTCCGTGACGATTTCGCCGTCTTCAAGCGCGGTCGAGAACATGCCGGTGAAGAACTCGTCCGCCGAGATCGTGTTGCGGTTGGTTTTGATGGTGGCCGCGAGCGCCAGGACGGCGGCAGGGTAATCGGCAGCGGGGTCGTTGTTGGCGAGGCTGCCGCCCAGCGTGCCCATGTGGCGCACGGCGGGGTCGCCGATGCTGTCCGCCATCTCGGCGAGCGCGGGGATCGCGCGCAGCACGTCCGGCGAGTTGGCGATATCGAAATGCCGCGAGCCGGCGCCGATGACGAGCGTGTCGCCGTCGCGGCGGATGAAATTCAATTCGGCGAGGCCCGAAATGTCGATCAAGTCCGACGGTTGCGCGAGCCGCATGCGCATGGCGGCGATCAGGGTTTGCCCGCCGGCAAGGAGCTTCCCGTCCGGCGTGTTGGCCAGCAGCGCTTCGGCATCAGCCAGCGATTTCGCGCGGTGATACTGGAACGGATAGGGGATCATGCCGCCGCCATCTTCTTCGCCGCATCCTCGATGGAGGAGACGATGTTGTGATAGCCGGTGCAGCGGCAGATGTTGCCTTCCAGCTCCTCGCGGATCGTTTCGCGGTCGAGCTGCGGCTTGCGGCGGATCATATCGACGGCCGTCATGATCATGCCCGGCGTGCAGAAGCCGCATTGCAGGCCATGGTTCTCACGGAACGCCTCCTGCACGGGATGGAGCTTGCCGTCCTGCGCCAGGCCTTCGATGGTCACGACCTCGGCGCCGGCCGCCTGGGCCGCGAAGAGCGAGCAGGATTTCACCGCCCGTCCGTTCAGATGCACCACGCAGGCGCCGCACTGGCTGGTGTCGCAGCCGATATGGGTGCCCGTCAGCCTCAGCGTCTCGCGCAGGAAGTGGACCAGCAACAGGCGGTCCTCCACATCCGCCGAAACGGGCTTTCCGTTCACCGTCAGGGACAGGACGGGCATGGGCGTCTCCGGGATGGTTGCCAAGGATGGTTGATGCCCAAGTTTCGGCGGTGCGCGGGCAGTGCGTCAAGTGTTAGCATTGCCGCGAGAGCGCCGAGGGAGATCAACATGGCAGTCGTCACGGTTCGCATTCTTCGGGGGCCTGGGGCCGAGACGAAGCGCAAGCTGGCGCAGGCGCTGACCATGGCGGTGTCCGACACGCTGGACGTTCCCCATACCGACGTCACGGTGCTGATCGAGGAGTTGGCGCCGGAGAACTGGTCGTCCGGCGGCGAATTGCAGAGCGATCGCGGGCGCGTGGAAGCGACGGCCTACGATCTCGAAGCGCTGTTCCGCAAACCGGCGGAGAGCGCGAAGAAGCCGCCCGAGAAAAAGCCTGCTGAGAAGAAACCGGCGCCCGCCGCTAAAGCGTCACCCCAAAAAGCAGCAGCAAAATCACGATCACGCCGATGAGGCCGACAACCCAGATCTCCGGCGCCACGCCTTCGCGTTTCGCATCCGCCGCGATGTCGGGTGAGACCACGGCCATTGGTTCCGGTGCGCCGACGGGAGCGCCCACGATAATCTGCGTCACGGGCGGCGGCACGACCTCTGCCGCGAATTTCGAGAAGAACTCATCGGCGATCTGTTTCGCCGCACCGTCGATCAACCGCTGGCCGATCTGCGCGAGCTTGCCGCCGACGGTCGCTTTCGCGGTGTAGGTGAGGATGGTGGCGTCGCCGTCCGGCGTCAGCACCACATCCGCTTCGCCGCGCGCGAAACCGGCGACGCCGCCCTGGCCTTCGCCACGCAACACGCAGCGATGTGGCGCATCCATATCCGTGATCGCGATGCTGGCTTTGAAGGTGGCCTTCACCGGGCCGATCTTCAGCGTGGCCACGGCGTCGAAATGGTCCGCATCCGGCTTGGTCAGCGACTGGCAGCCGGGAATGCAGGCCTTGAGCACCTCCGGATCCATCAGCCCGGCCCAGACCACAGCGGGCGCGGCGGGAATTGTGTATCGGCCAGTGAAATCCATGAGTCGTTACTCCGAACGGAACGGAAGCCAAAACAAAGACTTACGCAGTTGCAATCTAGAACTCGCAACTTTTGGTACACAGCCCGCCAGTTTTCCTTTTCTATTTGCGACGATTATGTTAACCATACATTTACCATAATCTGTGTTCCGGGGTTTGCGGGGATGGAAACGAGTCTGATGGCATCGCCGATCAGCGATGCGGTTGAAGTATCCGGTTTGGTGAAGTGGTTCGATCTTTCCAAGGGGTACGGCTTCATAAAGCCGGCGCAGGGGCCTGACGGGGATATTCTCCTGCATCAGACCTGCGTGCGCCAGTCCGGTTTCAAGGCGGCTTATGAAGGCGCGAAGGTCGTCTGCGAAGCGGTGAAGGGCCCCAAGGGGCTTCAGGCGCGCCGGATCCTTTCTCTCGACAATTCGACCGCGCTGCCGCAGGCGGCCACGGAGCGCTCGGCGCGCTTCACGGCGCAGCCCACGGGCATTCCGTTCGAGGCGACGGTGAAATGGTTCAATCGCGGCAAGGGCTATGGCTTCGTGTCGCGCGGGCCAAACACGCCGGACGTCTTCGTCCATATGGAGACCTTGCGGCGCTACGGTATCCGCGAGCTGCACCAGGGACAGCGCGTGCGGGTGCGCACGGGCGACGGGCCCAAGGGCGAGCTGGCCGCCGAAATCGACGTGCTGGAACCCTGATTGCCAATTCTTAAAGCACACGGCTCTGGCGCGGCCGGGCGGGGCGCGCAATAAACGCGGCCGGTCCGGTCTTTTCGCTCCTTCGCGCGGGTGGGTTCATGCGTCGTCTCCTCAGCCTCGGTTTTGTCGCCCTGATGGCGCTGGTCCTCGTGGCCTGTTCCAAGGCCGCCGAGAAATCCCCCATCGGCCTGAAGATGGAGACCATCACCATTGACACCGACCAGGGCACCAGGACCTTCCAGGTGGAGATCGCCGACAACGATGCCGAGCGCGAGCGCGGGCTGATGTTCCGCAAGGCCATGGAGGCCGATCACGGCATGCTCTTCGTGTTCGAGCGCGACGAGGGCGTCGCCTTCTGGATGAAGAACACCATCCTGCCGCTGGACCTGATCTTCATCCGGTCGGACGGCTCGATCTCCTCCGTCGCCGCCAACGCCACGCCGCAGTCCACCCAGGAGATCCCGTCCGCGGAGATGATCCGCGGCGTCCTGGAGATCAACGCCGGCAAGGCCATGGAGCTGGACATCATCCCGGGCGACGTGGTCCACGCCAAGGCCTTCCACAACGCCAAGCAGTAGGCAGTGGTGACAGAGCAGGGCGAATTCCTGTAAGCAGCGCTCTGGTCAGCATCCGGGGCGTAGCTCAGCCTGGTAGAGCGCTAGCTTTGGGAGCTAGAAGTCGCGAGTTCAAATCCCGCCGCCCCGACCAACTGGCAGGCTTTGTTTTTTGGAGATTTCCCCATGCGGGCGCGCATCTATCAGCCGGCGAAGAACGCGATGCAGTCGGGCCGTGCGCTCACCAAGCGCTGGCTCCTGGAATACGAGCCCGAATCGGCCCGCCAGGTCGACCCGCTGATGGGCTGGTCCAGCTCGTCCGACATGCGTCAGCAGCTCGCGCTGGAATTCGACACCTCGGAAGAGGCGGTGGCCTATGCCGAGAAGAACGCCATTCCCTATCAGGTCTTCGAGCCCCACAGACCGCACACCCGCCCCAAATCCTACTCGGACAATTTCCGCTTCGACCGCAAGGTACCGTGGTCGCATTGAACCTTTAATCGTCATGGCCGCCCTTGTGGCGGCCACCCATTTTCCAGAGTCTCACCGTTGAGACTGAGGGTATGGGTGGCCGGGACAAGCCCGGCCATGACGGTTTAGGGATTGTGCGGAATAGTGTTGCTCCGCTTTTAAGCGAGTCTCCCGCCTCATGGCCCCGTAGCTCAATGGATAGAGCGCCAGCCTTCTAAGCTGCGATATGCAGGTTCGATTCCTGCCGGGGCCGCCAGCCTTCCGGTATGTTGGCGCAAAGGGTGTAAATCTGCAGAAGGCGGGAAATTCCGGGATTCAGGTCCACCGCGGCATATAATTGAAGTTGATGGTGAAGCCATTTCCGCACTTACCACAAGCCCAAGATGTTTCATTTGCCATCTTAGGGTTTCGGCCTTGCGCTTGGATGAGGCCTATCTCGCCGTTATGGAAGCATGTTGGGCAAATCCAATGCGGTGGCTGGGTTCCGCGAGCGGCTGGCTTGAGCATGTAAGCAACCGCACTACCATCAGCGATATTCTCAAGCTGATAATTTTCCTTATCGCCATTCCATTTTTTAAGGCGATCCACTTCTGCTTCAAGCGCCCTTACGCGATCAATATCCGCAGAGTGCGTTTGGTTGGCGGTCATCAAGCCATGCTGAGCATCTATGAGCGCGGATTGAAGCTCGGCAATTTCACCCAGAAAGGGCTTTGCCTGGGAGGTGTTCTTGAGGCCTTTCAAGATATCGAGCGCAGTCTTGAGGCCGCTCAACCCGGTGGCAATTTCGGCGATGACCATCATGTTCTCCGAAGTGGGACGCTAGTGGTTAAAGAGCCGCGCCGTGCGCGCGTGAGCGGCGGTCGCTACGTTAGTCTTTCAATATATAATCACTGGGGGCATCGGCTGCCTTGTTGAAGTACCAAATTCCCAATCCGGATTATGCTAGCGCCAGCGGAATAAACCCAAAAGACACTCCAAGGATTGATCGATCCGCCAACACCGGCGCACCTTCAAAAACGAAAGGGCCGCATCGCTGCGGCCCTTTGTTTGTTCAGTAGCCCGGAGGGGGCGGGGGAGGCGGGCCGTAGCCCGGGGGCGGCCCGTAACCCGGAGGAGGACCGTAGCCTGGCGGCGGGCCGTCTTGCGGGACCTGGTTGCCGCGGGAGGACATGCATTGCGCATAGGCCAGATTGTACTGGCCCTGGATGGTGCCCTGGCGGTAGCCGGGGTGAGAGGCGGAGTTGCCGATGGCGGCACCCGCGACGCCGCCGACGATGGCGCCCTTGGTGTTGCCAGCCGCAGCACCCACCGCCGTGCCGAGGATGGCGCCGATGATGGTGCTGCCGGTTTCCTTGTCGTTGTCGTGCTTCACGCGGGCAGCGACGTTGTCGCCCGCATATTGCTCGCACGCCGCTTCGTCCTGCTGGAACTGGGCGAGCGGCTTGTTCGGGCCCGGCATCACCGGGACGGTCGGACCCACGGGCTGTTCGGCGCAGGCGCCGAGCAGCACCGCCGTCGACAAAGCCAGTACTGACGCGATCACTTTTCTCATGGTCTTTCCTTGTTCAAATCCAGGTCAGCCGGGGCCCGAAGGGGGTGAAGGGCCTCACGCATGCAACTGCAACGCATGGGTGACCACTGGCGATCCTCATAAGAGGATTTTGCGCAAGCCGCCTGAACCCCACATGAACGAATTATTTGTAAGGGCACGGAAACAAAGGGTTCGCACTCCGTTACAGCCAAAGCGGGAACGAAGAGGCTGATCGGGGAATGAACATGGGACCGAAATTACGCCGCAGGCTCATCCAATTGGCGATCTCCGCCGCCGTCGCAGCCGTGACACCGGCGGCCGCAGCCGGGCTCGTCGAAGGCGTCTCCGCCGCTGCCACCACCGTGGCCGACGCGACCGCGCCATCATCGCTCCTCTCAGCCACGACCGCCATCGCGCCAAACGACTCGATGCCCGGCGATACACGGATCGCGACCGGTGCTCCGGTCCGCCTCAGTCCGCTCGCGGGCGAGGACGACACGGCCTGGGCCGACGCGAACAGCGTTCCCCACAAGCACGGCACGGCGAAGCGCTAAAACAAAACCCCGGAAGTTTCCTTCCGGGGTTTCGCTTTTCGATTGAGCGGTCGTTTGCTCAGTAGAACTGGCCGTATACGACCTCGACGATTTCGCCTGTGCTCTGATCGATCAGGATCGCGTCAGGCCCATAGCGAACCCAGACATAACCGTCGGGCGGGGACTGCAGGCCGTAATCGGAATAATCCGTGATCCAATAATCCTGCGCGAAGTAGATGCTGGGCAGCGACTCGCCATAACTCCAGCGGCGATAGGCGTAGCCATGCGGCTCGCGATAGGCGCCGATGTGATAGCGGTGATGCGCCGTGAACGCGCGGTGATAGTTGTGCATGCCGGTGATCGATATGCCGACATGTATGCTGGATTTGTCGTGGTCGTGGTGGTTATTGCCGACGCCGTCATGATGTCCGCCGTGATCACCATGCGAGCCGCCGCTCATGTCATGATCATGATGCGAGGACTTGTCGTGGTCGCCGTGGCTTCCGCCGCCACTCATGCCGCTGTCGTGATGGTCGTGCTTGCCGGACGATTTGTCGTCGTGGCTGCCGCCAGATGAGCTGCCGCTCATGCTGTCGTGGTGGCCGCCGGAGCCGGACGTCGTCGAGGTATGGCTGCCGCCGCCGCTGCTATGGCTCGACGAGGCGGACGAGCCGGCGCCACCGTGCTTGTCGTCGGGCTTGGCCATCGCGCCGGCGCTGCAAACGAGCAGCGCGGCCACGGCGGCCGTGATCTGGATTTTCCGCATGGATATCTCCCCCTGGGGTTTACGCGAGGGGCGCGTGGGACCGCGACCCTTATCCACAGCCTAGCATTTTCGCGAGCCGGGCGCGAACGGTGCGTTTCGTATTCCGATACAGCACCTTAGCGGCCTTTGAATTCGGGTTCCCGTTTCTCGAAGAAGGCCGTCACGCCCTCGCGCACATCGGCGGAGGGATTGGCGATCATCACCGACAGGGCCGCGTCGTTCAGCGAATGCTCGAGCGAGGAAGAGAGCCCGTGGCGCATCATCGATTTGGCGAGGCGCACGGCCAGCGGCGCTTTCTTCGCGATGGCGCGCGCGAAGGCGAATGTGCGCTCGCGCAAGTCCGCCGCCGGAACGACTTCCGTGACGAGGCCGAGCGCCAGCGCCTCGCGCGCCGGATAGACTTCCGCGAGCAGTGTCATCTTCAGCGCGCGATCGAGCCCCATCACGCGGGGGAAGAACCAGGCGCCGCCTTCGTCGGGCAGCAATCCGAATTTGCCGGAGGTGTCGCCCAGCTTCGCCGTCTCCGCCGCGATGCGGAAGTCGCAGGCCAGCGCCAATGTGAGCCCGCCCGCCACCGCGGCGCCGTTGATCATCGCCACGACGGGCTTGTCGATGCGATGCAGCGCGGTGACGACGCGGTGCATGCCGACACGCATCTCGTGGCCGTAGCCGAGCTGCTTGGTTTTGTAATCCGGCCGGTCGGGATCCTCGCCGCTGACGTCGCCGCCGGAGCAGAAGCCGCGCCCCGCGCCGGTGAGGATCAGGCAGCGCAGCGTGTCGTCCGCCACGTAACGGTCCAGCGCCGCCACGACGTCCTCGCACATGGCGCCGGTATAGGCGTTGAGCTTGTCCGGACGGTTCAGGGTGACGAGCGCGATGCCGGGCTCCGGCGTCTCGAACGTGATATCGCGATAATCCATGGGACGTGGCCTTGGCGGGCGCTGCCGTTCCATGGGAACATGCGTGTGGTCTTATCGCAAGGATAGCTAGCATGAGCGAAGACGACGTTCTCTATGAGGTGGCGGATCGCGTGGCCACCATCACCCTGAACCGGCCGGACAGGCTCAATGCCTACAACGCGCATATGGCGGCAGGCATCAAATCCGCCATGTCGAAGGCGGATGCGGATAGCGATGTGCGCGTGATCATCCTGACCGGCGCGGGACGCGGCTTCTGCGCGGGCGCGGATATGGAGGTGCTCTCTGGCGCCGTAGCCGCCGGCGGAACGGGGCGAGCGGCGGAAGAGAAAGAGACCGCGTCGTTTCAATCCGGGTTCGGCCCCGATCTCGGCGCGGATTTTGCGGATGCGGAACGCTTCGGTTATTTCGCGAAGACGAAGAAGCCCATCATCGCGGCGATCAACGGCCCCATCGCCGGCATTGGTTTCGTGATGGCGCTCTACGCCGACATGCGCTTCGCGGCCGACAACGCGGTGTTCACCACCTCGTTCGCGCAACGCGGCCTGATCGCGGAGCATGGCGTGTCGTGGCTGTTGCCGCGCCTGGTGGGGCAGGCGAACGCGCTCGATCTTCTGCTCTCCGCGCGCAAGGTGCGGCCGGACGAGGCGCTGCGCATCGGGCTCGTCAACAAGGTTTTACCGGCGGATAGCTTCATGAGCGATGTGCGCCTCTATGCGCGCATGCTGGCGGAGACGGTGTCGCCGCGCTCCATGGCCGTGATGAAGGCCCAGGTGTGGAAGGCGAATTTCCAGGATTTCAACGAGTCCCTGGCCGTGGCCGACGCCGAGATGAAGACCAGCCTCGCGCATACCGAGTTCAAGGAAGGCGTGGCGCATTTCCTGGAAAAACGCCCGCCCCGATTCGCCGATATCTAGGAGTGTCTGCACAACTTGTAAGATTATTGCTCAATAATTTCCTAGAAGTGCTTGACAGCGTGACGCTGCATCGCTAGGTTGAGCGCATCTCCCGGATTGCGTCCAGACCGGCCCGCCAAACGCGGGCCGTTTTGCGTTGGGACAACCCGCCTTCCAAGTGTCATGGCCCGCGAATGCGGGCCGCCCAGGTGACGTCTGACAAACTCCATCAGGGTCACGCGAACTCTGTGGCTCTGTGTCTCTGTGAGAAAAATCTTTTGCACACAGAGACACAGAGCCACAGAGGAAAACTGCGTGCCCCGGCGGACCGCACGACGCGATCACCTGGGTGGCCCGCAGTCGCGGGCCATGACACCGGAGGGAATAGCGAGCAACCAACTCTCAAAAGGTGAAATCAAATGCCCCACTACGAACTGAACCACCACATCTAGCGCTCGCGCGGCGCAAGAACATTCACATCATCGAAAAAACAGTCTCGTGATGGGGACTCGGACTCCGTCCGAACGCCAATTCAAAAAGCCGCTTCCCGATGGACGCCCGTATTGTGTCTTCCGCGGCCGCCAAATTCCCCGACATTGACGCCTCGCCCAAGGCTGGGCAAAACGCGCAGCGTTATTGGGAGTGCGGGATGAAGATCACCGGCGGGAAATGGTCGAACTGGTCGGGCGGCGTCACGTCCAAGCCGCGTGCGGTGGTGGCGCCGAAGGATGAGGTCGATCTCGCCCAAGCCGTGCGCAAGGCGGTGGCGCCGGTGCGCGTGCCCGGCACGGGCCATTCCTTTACGCCTGTCGCAGCTTCCGATGGAACCCTAATCGATCTCTCCGCCTTCACGGGCTTCAAGGGCATGGATCCGGAGCGCCAGGTCGCCACGCTCGCCGCCGCCACGCCGCTGTGGGAGGCGGGGCCGCTGCTCTGTCGCGCCGGCTACGGCTTCAAGAACATGGGTGACATCGACCGGCAGACGCTGGGCGGCGTCGTCGGCACCGGAACGCATGGCACGGGGCCGACCTTGAAGTCGTTCTCCGGCGATGTCGCGGGTTTCCGCATCGTGCTTGCCAATGGCGATGTGATCGATTGTTCGGAGACAGAGAACGCGGAAGTGTTCGCGGCGGGGCGTTGCTCGCTCGGCATGCTGGGCGTGATGACGGAGATCTCGATGTTCGTGCGGCCGGCCTACAAGCTGGTCGAGAAGAACTTCCTGATGCCGCCGGATGCGTTGTTCGCGCAGCTCGACACATTGGTGAACTCCAACCGGCATTTCGAGTTCTTCTGGTTTCCCTATGCCGACATCTGCGTCTGCAAATCGCTGAACGAGACGGATGCGGATGCGCCCGCGCCGCGCAGCGCCGAACAGATGTACGCCCGCGGCGAGGCCGGCACGTCCGACCAGCGCGCCTTCGCCACGATCAACGAGGTGTTGCCCTATACGCCGTTCCTACTGGGCCCGGCGCACCGGCTGTTCTCGCAATTGATGCCCGGCGCGGGGAAAGTGCGCTGGAGCCACGAGATTTTCCCCAGCCCGCGCACCACGCGCTTCAACGAGATGGAATATGCCGTGCCCTACGCCAAGGGACCGGACTGCATTCGCGAGATCGTGGCCAAGATACGCAAAGACCGGATCAACACCGGCTTCCCCATCGAGTTCCGCAGCGTGGCGGCGGATGATGTGTGGTTGAGCCCGTTCTACCAGCGCCCGAGCGCCACCATCGCGGTGCATCAATATCATCGCGTCGACACGGCGAAGCTGTTCTCGGCCTGCGAGGCCATTTTCCGCGCCTATGAGGGGCGGCCACATTGGGGCAAGCGCCACACGCGGACGGCCGCGGAGGTGGAGTCGCTCTATCCGCAATATGGCGCTTTCAGGGCCGTGCGGCGCAATTTAGACCCCAAGGGGACGTTCTTGAATCCCCATCTTGCGGCTATATTTACCTGACGAAGGCTCGGGGAGAGTTTCATGCGGCGCCGTTTGTGGATGCTGGGTTTCGCGGCGCTTTCGGGCGCTTTCGCGAGCTTCTTCGTGGTGGACGCGAACTATCTTCTGGGCGCCGTGATGGGCGCTTTGGCCGGCATCTTCGTGCTGGTCTTCCTGCGCGCCTGGCCGCACGACCTCGACCCGCGCGAGCGCAATGGCAAGCTCACCATCAACGTCACCGTCGATGGCCGGAATATCGGGGAGAGCCGCTATGAGAAACGCGCGCGATCTTAGCCTCGCTGTTCTCGCGGTGGCGCTCTGCGTCGCGGCGGCGTCTCCGGCTTCGTCGCAATTCATCCAGAAGCGCTACGGCAATGCCGGTATCGCGGACGGTGTGGCCTGCACCGAGAACAGCCAGGACGGCTGGCGGAAAACGGTGCAGGAGCGCACGGAGTGGCTGCAAAAAGCACCCGACGACATCATCGCGCTGTTTGAACGCTCAACGGCCTACGGATGTCTCGGCGACCAGCAGGCCGCGATCATCGACCTCAACCGGGCAGCGGTTCTGGCACCGAAGAACCCGCAGATCTATTACGATCTTGGGGCCACCTATGCAGACATGCACGACTATCCGGATGCGCTGACGAACTACACGCACGCCATCGCGCTCGAGCCCGATCTCGCCAAGGCCTATAACAATCGCGGCACGACTTACGAGACGATGGGCAATTACGACGCGGCGCTCGCGGATTTCGGCGCGGCGATTTCGCTGGAGCCCACTTACGCCGACGCCATTGTCAATCGCGCGCAGACCTACGCTTTCCGGGGACGGAGCGACTTGGCCTTGGCGGATTTGAACAAAGCTATTTCGCTGGAGCCGCAGGATGTGAATGCCTATGTCAATCTCGGCGCGCTGCAATACAGGCTGGGACACTGGACCGATGCGATCGCCGCGGCCTCCATGGCCATCAAGGTCGATCCCAACGAGCCGATCGCCTATCTCAACCGCTGCGAAGCGCGCACGATCAGCAATATCGATCTCGCCGCGGCGCTGGAGGATTGCACCAAGGACCTCAGCCTGCGGCCTGGGCACACCAACACGCTGGAGATACGCAGCATCTTGCAGTTCCGGCTGGCGAACTATGACGGCGCCATCGCCGATGCCGATGCCTGCCTGGCGCAGGACAGCAGGCGTTCGGCAGCGATGCTGATGCGCGGCTTTGCGAAGTTGCGCAAAGGCGATGCGGCCGACGGCGATGCGGACATCGCTGCCGCCGCCGCCATCCAGCCGGATGTCGAGGCGGAATATGCGCGCTACGGAATTACGCGCTGAGTTTGCGGAAGAAGCAGACGGCGTTGCCGGTGTGGCAGGCGGGGCCGGTCTGGTCGACCTTGAGCAGCAGCACGTCGCCGTCGCAATCGATATAGGCTTCGATCAGCGTCTGCGTATGGCCGGAACTTTCGCCCTTGCGCCAGACGCTTTGGCGCGAGCGCGACCAGTACGTGACCTGGCCGCTGTCGAGCGTCGTCTCCAAAGTTTGCCGGTTCATCCAGGCGAACATCAACACTTCGCCACTCGCATGATCCTGCGCGATGACGGGCACGAGACCGTCCGGGTTGAACGCGACGGTGTCGAGGAACTGCGTGTGGGTGAGGGTTTCGCTCATGCGAGGTTGGCCAGCGCCTGTTCGAGATCGGCGATGAGGTCACCCGCGTCCTCGAGACCGGCATGGATGCGCACCACGGGGCCTTCGGCTGTGAAGGGCGCGGCACTGCGGTGGATTTTCGATGGCACGATCAGGCTCTCATAGCCGCCCCAGGAGAAGCCCATGCCGAAGAGTTTGAGGGCGTCCATGAAAGCGGCGAATTTCTCATGCGTCACGGGTTTGAGCACCACGCCGAACAAGCCGCAGGCGCCCTTGAAGTCACGCTTCCAGAGGACGTGGCCGGGATCGTCCTCCAGTGCGGGATGCAGCACGCGGGAGATTTCCAGCCGCGCCCGCAGCCAGCGGGCGAGTGTGAGACCCGTTTCCTGATGACGTGCCAGCCGCACCGCCATGGTGCGCAACCCGCGCAGCGCGAGGAAGCAATCATCGCCGCTGGCATAGAGGCCGAGATCGGCATGGGCGTTGCCGGCGCGTGTCTTCCACGCCTCGTTCACGGTCACATAGCCGATCATCACATCGGCGTGGCCGCCGACATATTTGGTGGCGGCCTGGATGGAAAAGTCGACGCCATGGTCGAAGGCATTGAACAGCAGCGGCGTCGCCCAGGTGTTGTCCAGCAGCACGGCCGCGCCGCGCTCGTGCGCCACGCGCGCAATGGCCGGGATATCCTGCACCTCGAAGGTGAGCGAGCCCGGGCTTTCGCAGAACACAGCGCGGGTGTTGGGCCGGAACAGGCTCGCGATATCCGCGCCGATCAGCGGATCGTAATAGGTGGTCTCGATGCCGAAGCGCTTCAGCGTGCGGTCACAGAGAAGCCGCGTAGGGTGGTAGCAGCTATCCACCATCAGCAGATGATCGCCAGCACCGCACACGGTCTGCAGCGCGAAGGCGATGGCGCCGAGGCCCGAGGGGCAGACGAAGCTGCGTGCGCCGCCCTCCAGCGCCGTCACCGCCTCCTCGAAGCTGGCCGAGCTGGGCGTGCCGCGGCGGCCGTAGATATACGGCGCGTCGCCCGCCTCCAATGCGGCGAGCGTGCGGTAGAGGATGGTCGAGGCGCGATAGACCGGCGTATTCACCGCGCCGAAATGCGCCTCGCTCATCCGCCCGGCATGGGTGGCGATGGTTTCAGGCTTGGTCTTTGGTGTCTCGCTCACGATGCTCCGTCAGCCGGGCGGCGGCTCCATATGCGGCTGCAAAGTCGGGTCGTCCAGGCGTTCCAGCCGCTCCTGCTCGCGACGGCGCGCCAGCACACGCTCTATGGGTCCTTTGAACGCGAAGATAACCGGCACGGCGACGCCGATGATGGCCGCGATCATCAGGAAGAACGTCACCTTGTTCATGTCCGACCAATAGGAGCCCAGGATGCCGGCGAGCAGATTGCCGGGGCTCGACGTGGCGAGGAACACCGCCATCATGAAGCCACCGATCTGCACCGGTGCCGCCTTGGCATAGAGCGAAAGACCGACAGGCGAGAAGTACAGCTCGCCGGCGGTGAGCAGGGCAAAGTAGGCGATGGCCCAAGGCCAAAACACCTTGCCTGTCGGGCCCGCCCAATACATCACGCCCGCAAGCAGCAGGTAGGACAGCGAGATAAGCAGGCAGCCGAGTGCCATCTTCACGATGACGGATGGTTCGCGGCCTTTCTTCTGCTGATTGCCCCACAGCATCAGCACGATGGGCGTGAAGGTGAAGATGAAGAACGGATTGACGTTCTGCAATGTCGTCACCGGGATCTCGAAGCTCCACGAGCCCAGATGCACCATGCGATCCACATAGTCGCGGCTCCAGATCTCAATCACGTTGCCGGATTGCTCATAGGTCGCCCAGAACAGACAGCAGGGAATGAAGAGCAGGATCAGCATGCCCATCGCCCGCCAGTCGTCGCCGGAGAACGGCTTGCGGGGCGCTTTCACGGTCGCCGTCGCGGTCTTGTCGCGCACAACGCGGTCGCTGGGCAACGTGCGCATGGCGAAGAGGTAGGTGATGGTGCCGATCAGCATGCCCACGCCCGCGGCCGCGAAACCGTAATGCCAGTTCACCTTCTCGCCCAAGGGCCCGCAGATGCTCTGGCCGAGCAGCGAGCCGACATTGATGCCGACATAGAAGATCGAATAGGCGCGGTCGATACGATGATCGCCCGGTTTGTAGAGGCCGCCGACCTGGGTGGAGATGTTGGGCTTGAAGGCGCCGTTGCCCACGATCATGAAAGTAAGCGCGATGAAGAAGAGCTGATCGGAGGTCATCAGGAACTGGCCGACCGCCATCAGGAGGCCGCCGATCACAACCGTGTAGCGCCGCCCGAACCAGCGGTCGGCAAGATAGCCGCCGATCAGCGGCGTGAAGTAAACGAGCGCGGTGTAGACCGCATAGATCATCGACTCGAGCGGCTGCACCGCCAGCGACCCGCGAAACCATTCGAAGAAATGCTTGATGGCCTGATAGCCGATCACCTGGTCGGCATGCGCCGGCTGAAGGAGGTATCCGGTCAGGAAGATCGGCAGGAGGACTCGGTTGCCGTAGTAGGAGAAGCGCTCCCACATCTCGGTGCCGAACAGGAATGTCAGTCCGCGCGGATGCCCGAAAAGCTGCGGAGCCCGGTCCCGTTCCGCAATGTCCGTACTCGCCATCCCCTTGTTCCCCCTCAGAAACTCGTTCGAGGCGGAGCATGCCCTGTCCGGGGGCCGAACGCTAGGGCAGCTCGATGTAGCGGTCTTCGCGGCTGTAGGGGGAGAAGCCGATGCGCTGGTAGAGCGGCAGCGCGCGGGGATGGTCGAGCGTGCAGGTGTTGACCAGCAGCTTGCTGATGGGCTTGGCCCAGGCGTTCATGCAGGCGTGGTAGAGGAAGAAGTAGCCCAGGTGGCGGCCGACATAATCCGGCATCAGCCCGAAATAGGCGAGTTGGCCGATGGACGCGTCGCGCATGTCGAGTTCGGCCATGCCGGCGGGGCAGCCATCCGCGTAGAGAACATAGAGTTCGTTCTTGGGATGCTGGACGATGGTGGCGAGTTCAGCATCACTCTTCTTGCGCCGGTCGACCCATTTATAGGAGTCGCCAATCGTGTCGTAGAGGTAGCGGTAGAAATGTACCGGCGGATTGTCCGCCTTTAGGATGGCGGTCTTGCCGCGCGGCTGTGGCGGCGGAATGGCCGACGGCTTGTTGTTCATCTCCAGGAAGGTGACGACCATCGGAACGCGCTTGCCGCCGCTCACGATCTTCATGCTTCCACCACGCCGCGCGCGCCCCATTCGGCCCAGGAGCCATCGTACAGCGCCGTGTCCTTCGCGCCCAGAACGGCGAGCGCCAGGAGCGCGATGGCCGCCGTGACGCCGGAGCCGCAGGTCGTGACGGCGCGGCGCGCGGGATCGACACCTCTCGCGGTGAAGAGCGTGGCCAGTTCTTCGGGGGACTTGAGCGTGCCGTCGGGATTGGCGAATTCCGTGTACGGCACATTCAGGCTTCCCGGCATGTGTCCGGCGCGGACGCCGGGGCGCGGCTCGGCTTCCTTGCCGTCGAAGCGGGGAGCGCTGCGCACGTCGATCACCTGCTCGGCGCGGGAGACGAGATTGGACGTCATCTGTCCGAAGTCGCGAGTGAGTGCGTTGTTCGGCCGCGGCGTGAAATGGCGGTAGGAGGGATGGGGGATCAGGTCCTCGACCGGATGGCCCTCGGCGCGCCATTTGGGCAGCCCGCCATCCAGCACCGCGACCTCTTCATGGCCCATGGCGCGCAGCATCCACCACGCCCGCGCCGCCGAGTAGATGCCGGCGCCGTCATAGACGACGACCAGATTACCGTCGCCGAGGCCGAGCCGCCGCATGCGGCTGGCGAATTTGGGAGCGGGGGCCAGCATATGGGGCAGGTCGGACTTCTCGTCCGAGAGGTCGTCTATATCGAAGAACACGGCGCCGGGGATGTGGGCCGAAGCGTATTCCGCTTTGGCGTCGCGCCCGGTCTGCGGCAAGTACCACGACGCATCCGCCACGCGCACGTCCGGCGCCGAAAGGTGCCCGGCCAGCCATTCCGTCGTCACAAGGGGGGATGCAGGTTTCATCTCACGTAGGGAACGTCGATGGACTTGCGGCGCTCCGCCAGCCAGGGCGGCACAGGCAGGTTTTTGGTGCGCAGGAAGTCCGGGTTGAAGAGCTTGCTCTGGTATCGGTTGCCGTAGTCGCACAGCACCGTGACGATGGTATGGCCGGGCCCCATCTGTTTGGCCATACGGATGGCGCCCGCGATGTTGATGCCGCTGGAACCGCCGAGGCAGAGGCCCTCATGTTCCAGCAGATCGAACAGGATAGGCAGGGCTTCTTCATCCGGAATCTGAAACGCGTCGTCGATAGGCGCGCCTTCCAGATTGGCGGTGACGCGGCCCTGGCCGATGCCTTCGGTGATGGACGAGCCTTCCATGTGGAGCGTGCCGGTCTTGATCCAGGAATAGATCGCGGCGCCCATCGGGTCGGCGGCAGCCGTCAGGATATCGCGGTTGAATTGCTTCAGGCCGATGGAGGTGCCGCCCAAGGTGCCGCCGCTGCCCACGGCGCAGATGAAGCCATCGACCCGGCCTTCGGTCTGCCGCCAAATCTCGGACGCCGTGCCCTCGATGTGGGCCTGACGGTTGATGATGTTGTCGAACTGGTTGGCCCAGATCGCGCCGTTGGGCTCCGTCCGCGCCAGTTGCTCGGCGAGGCGGCCGGAGAGTTTCACATAGTTGTTCGGGTCCTTGTAGGGAACGGCCGGTATCTCGATCAGCTCGGCGCCGAGAAGACGCAGCGCGTCCTTCTTCTCCTGGCTCTGCGTGTCCGGGATGACGATGACGGTGCGGAAGCCGAGGGCATTGCCGACGACGGCGAGGCCGATGCCGGTGTTACCGGCGGTGCCTTCCACGATCACGCCGCCGGGCTTGAGCTGGCCCTTGGCGACGGCGTCCTGGACGATGAACAGCGCCGCACGGTCCTTCACAGATTGGCCGGGATTGAGGAATTCGGCCTTGCCGAGGATCTCGCAGCCCGTCTCCTCGGAGGCGCGCCTCAGCCTGATGAGCGGGGTGTTGCCGATCGCGGCCAGTGCGTCGTGCTTGATATCCATGGACGGGGAGTAATGGCTTTCGCTAAAGAACCTAGTGGCCGGCGGCAGCGCCTTCAAGCGGCGATGACGGAGCCGAGGATTCTACCCAAAGCCTCCTGGTCAAAAGGCTTTTGGATGACCGGCCGTTCCGCCCATTCCGGCGCGAGGCCCTTCTTGCCGTAACCGGTGGCGAAGAAGAACGGCACGCGAAGCTGCGCCAGCCGCTCCGCGATGGGATAGGCGAGGGCGCCAGAGAGATTGACGTCCAGCACACCGACATCGGGCTTGCGTTCCTCGATCAGGCTGAGAGCAGGTGCTACGCCAGCGGCCAGGCGGATTTCGCCGCAGCCCAGGGAGAGCAGCATTTCTTCGACCAGGAAAGAGACGATGGCCTCGTCCTCGACAACGAGGACATTCAATCCAGAAAACCGCGACGCATCCATCAACGCGCGGGAGGCAACGGAATGTCGATCACGCAGCGCAAGCCTTCTGGCGCGAAATCGATCTGCGAGGTGCCGCCGAGTTCGTTGCAGACGCCCCGTTGGAGAAGCTTCAAGCCGAACCCGCTGGTGCCGGGCGGCGCGACCGGCGGGCCGCCTGCCTCGTTCCATTCGAGATGCAGCGCGCGCGCATCGTTCTGCCACCAGGTGACGGTGAGGATGCCTTGCGGCGTGGAGAGTGCCCCGAAGCGAACCGCGTTGGCCGTCAATTCGTGGATCACCATGGCAAGCGTGAGGGCTACCTTGGGCGAGAGCGTGACCGCCGAGCCGCCGAGACGGATACGGTCGCCGCGCTCGCCACGATAGGGCGCGAAGACGTCCTTCAGGATCGTCTCGAGCTCGGCGCATTCCCACTGCTTGCGCGCAAGCTGATCGTGCACACGGCTGAGCGCCAAGAGGCGTTGCTCGAAACTATCGCGCGCTTCGCGGGAGACGGAATCGCGCAAAGTCTGGTTGGCAAGCGCCTGTACCGTCGCCAGCGTGTTCTTGACGCGATGGTTGACCTCGTCAAGCAGCGTCTTGAGCCGCGTCTCGGCGCGTTTCCTATCGCTGATATCGATCAGCATATTGACGGCGCCGACGAGGTTGCCGTCTGCATCACGTAGCGGCGTGGGGTAGGGCACCATGGGGAAGCGCGAGCCGTCGGGACGCTCGACGACAGCTTCCGCGCCGCGGATAGGTTCATTGCGCTTGAGCGCCTGTGCCATCGGGCACTCGTCGTGCGGCATCGGCGTGCCGTCGGGATGATAGAGACGCCATGTGATGCACCAATCATCCTCGCCGATCTTTGGCTCTCGGCCGGCCAGTGCGGCGGCGGCGCGGTTGTAAAATGTGACCTTGCCGTTGGCGTCGGTGGTGTAGACGGCGGCGGGCAAGGCCTCGAGCAGATCGCCGAACAGTTTTTCGCGGCCGCGCAGCTTGTTGCTGGTGCGGCGGTATTCGGTGACGTCCTGCAGGCAGCACACACCGCCGACCAACTCGTCGCCGTCGAACAACGGATCGATGTTGACGAGGATGATGACCTGGCTCGCGTCCGGGCGTTCGATGGCCACCTCGCGGTCGCGAACCGGCTGGCCGCTCCGCAGCACCTCGCACATCGGAAGGTCGGCTGCCGCTTCGCCCTTGTAGCCCCCGCAATAACGGAAGGAAGGATCGCTGGTCGGTGGCGAGAAGCCCCAGATTTCGGCGGCTTTGTGGTTGTATTGGACGAGCAGGCCGTCGCGGTCGCAGGTGTAGACGCCGATCGGCAAGGAGGCGAGGAGCTCATCTCCCTGCGCCAAGGCGGCTTTGAGGCTCAACAATGCGTGCGGCGATACCCCCCGGTCGTCCGCCCAATCCAAACCGTCCACGATGCTGATCCCGATACTGGCACTCCCTCGCCAGATCGAACGCCGGATGGTCCCGTTCGTTCCGCTGCGTAGGATTTTGAGACAAGGTGCTGCTTTTTTGCCGGTCCGGCTTTTGCTCCGGAGGTGGTTGGAACCCGTATTCCGTATCGGATTGGGCCATGGGCCTCGTTATTCGCGCCGCCATTGCCTTCGGAATCGCTTTCGCGATTCGCTCACCGCAGGAGTTCGCCGCTTGGGCGCGCAACCCAGTATTGGGCCAGGTGAAGACCGAGATAGCAGCGGAACATCCGATCAAAAAGCTGTGGGTTCAGTTCACAGATCGGGATTCACGTTTCGACACGCACTGAAAACGCGCTTTGTTCGCGCTTTTCCGGTTTGCTCAATTGGATCGTGAGTTGGTTGGCCTGCCAACCGGAGCTCGCATCGCAAGCGAAGGTTGGCTCCGCGGGTAGGATTCGAACCTACGACCAGCCGGTTAACAGCCGGCTGCTCTACCACTGAGCTACCGCGGATCAGGGCCGGGCTGTCTAGCGTAAGCTTGCGCCGCGCGCCACAGCAATTTCGCCGGAAAGCGACCCAGACAAGAAAAAAGGGCCGGGGGTAAGCCCGGCCCCAAGGCGTTGGGTAATGGTGGGGTGTCTTCAAGGGAAGACAAGGGCAGAGTGCCAGCATAGGGTTAATAAATGATTAACAGCGGCCACCACCCTTAGGGGTAACGCGAATCAACCATAGAAGATGTGGGACAGGCCGGCTGTCAAAAGAGGGTTTGGTTAGGGGCGAAGACTGTGCCCGGGCGTAGCTTCGCGGCAACAGTCCGGCTTCGCCAAGTGGCTGCGCCGGGACAGGCTTCACTCCGCGTCCGTACGCTGTCGCTACGGACCGTAGCGAAGCCTGGAGGCCACGCCCGGAATTGAACCGGGGTTCGCGGATTTGCAGTCCGCTGCGTCACCACTCCGCCACGTGGCCCCAAGGGGACGGCCCTATAGAGCAGATTGTCCGGCGCCACAACAATCCCGCCTTCTTTCCTGCAAGGCGGCTTCATGCAAGTTTCCTTTATCGGGGACGGAGAATCAAATGAGAGCGCGTTTTTTGACCTGTGCGGTGCTGGCAGCGGCGGTCGCTCTGCCTTTCGCGGCGCTAGCGGGGCATGGCAAGGCCGGGCTGTGGAACATCACGCTCAAGATCAGCACGGGGCGGACGATCCCGCCCGACCAGCTCGCCAAGCTGAAGGCGCAAGGCCTTGATGTGCCCAACGGCAACACAATGATCGTGCAACGCTGCGTGACACCGGAAGAAGCCGCGTCGAACAAACCGCCGATGCAATCCAGCGGCGGCTGCACGATGGAAAATCTGAAGACCACCGGCAGCAGCTATTCGGCCGACATGGTGTGCTCCAGCGCCGAGATGAAAGGCCGCGGGCATTTCCAAGTCAGCTATGACAGCAACACGCATTACTCCGGCCAGATCTCGCTATCCGGCGTGGCGAACGGCCGCCCGACCGCGATGACCAACCGTTTCGAGGGCCGCTGGATTTCAGCCAGTTGCGGAAATGCCGGACATTAATGGCGTAAACGCACTGGCCGAGTTGCTGCGCGAGGCGCGCTGCGCGGTGGTGTTCACTGGCGCGGGCATCTCGACTGAGTCCGGCATTCCCGATTTCCGTTCGCTCGGTGGCATCTGGACCAAGATGGCGCCGATCGATTTCCAGGACTTCGTCGCCTCTGCCGAAATGCGAAACGAAGCCTGGCGGCGGCGTTTCGCGATGGAGGAGACCTTCGCCTCGGTGAAGCCCAATGACGGGCACAAGGCGGTCGCCGATCTCGTCGCACGCGGCATCGTCAGCCACATCATCACGCAGAACATCGACAATCTGCACCAGGACTCCGGCGTGCCAGCCGACCGGATCATCGAAATCCACGGCAACACGCGTTACGCCAAATGTCTGGAGTGCGGCCAGCGGGTTGAACTGGGGCCGATCCGTGCCCATTTCGAGGCTCACGGCATGCCGCCGGATTGCGAAGCCTGTGGCGGCATCGTCAAGACCGCGACGATCTCATTTGGTCAGGCGATGCCGGAGCTGGAAATGGCCCGCGCCGAAAAGGCCACGCGGGTGAGCGATTTGTTCCTCGTTCTGGGCTCTTCGCTGGTGGTGTATCCCGCGGCAGGATTTCCGATGATGGCCAAGCGGGGCGGCGCCCGGCTCGTCATCGTCAATCGCGAGCCGACGGACCAGGACGGCCATGCCGACCTCGTCCTGCACAGCGAGATTGGCCCCACCCTGCGTGAGGCTGTTAACGCGCTCTAAAGCCATGGACGCGATGCTCGCCATGGCTAGTATCAACCCGATTCGACCGCTTTCAGGAGTTGCCCTTGCACCGCCTTGACGAAGAAAATGACGAGAAGAAAACCGACAGCGCCGAGCCGGAGCTGAACCAATCGCCTGTCGCCAAGGCGCTGTTCAAGTCGCGCACCGTGCTGATCTTCGGCGAGGTCGACATGAAGCTCGCCGAACGCGTCACGGCGCAGTTGTTGGCACACGCGGCCGAGGGCGAGGGCGACATCCGCGTCATCATCAACTCGCCCGGCGGTCACGTGGAATCCGGCGATACGATCCACGATGTGCTGCGCTATGTCGGCCCGCGCGTGAAGATGATCGGCACCGGCTGGGTGGCCAGCGCCGGCGCGCACATCTATCTCGGCGCCGACAAGGAAAACCGCTACTGCCTGCCGAACACGCGCTTTCTGCTGCACCAGCCGTTGGGCGGCGTGCGCGGCCAGGCATCGGACATCTCCATCGAGGCGGAAGAGATCATCAAGATGCGCGAACGCATCAACCGCCTCATCGCGCGCGAGACAGGCCAGACCTACGAGAAGATCGTCAACGACACCGAACGCAATTTCTGGATGGGACCAGAAGAGGCGAAGGCCTACGGCATCGTGTCCAAGATCGTGAACCGGGCCGACGAGGTCTGAGCGATTTGCGGCCAGCGTGAAAGCCGAAAAGCATCCTGAAGAAGACGCGCGGCTTGCTACGCTTGCGCGATACGACGTGCTGGACACACCCGCCGAGGCGGAGTTCGACGACGTGGTGCGCGTCCTTTCCGCTTTTTGCGAGACGCCGGTTTCGGTCATCAGCTTCGTCTCGAGCGATCGGCAATGGTTCAAGGCGAAAGCCGGATTCGAGCCCAGCGAAACCCCCATCATCCAGTCCATTTGCGCCCACGGCATTTTGGAAAGCGGCGTATTCGAGATTTCCGATACCACGCAGGACCCACGCACCGCCGACAACCCGCTCGTCGCCGGCGATCCGAATGTGCGCTTCTATGCCGGCGCGCCGCTGGAAACGCAGGACGGCTTGCCGCTGGGCATGGTCTGCGTCCTCGATATCAAGCCGCGCGTATTGAGCGATGCGCAGAAAGAACTTCTGCGCGTCATGGCGCGGCAGGTGATGAACCAGCTCGAGCTGCGCCTCACGCTGAAACGCGAACGCGCGGCGCGCAACGAGGCGGAGGCGCTGTTAGCCAGTTCGACGGCCTTGCTGGCGCAAAACGAAATGCTGCGGCGTGAAGTCGATCATCGCGTGAAGAATTCGCTGCAGCAGGTTGCCGGTTTCCTGCAGCTGCAAGAGCGACGCACTCAGGGACCCGCCGCTGCGCTGCTGTCGGCTGCGCGGGGCCGGGTCGATACCGTGGTCCAGGTTCACGATCATCTGCATCGCCACGCGGATGGCGATTTTGTCCGTGCCGACGAGTTTCTGAAGAATTTGTGCGGTTCGATGGCAGGAAATAGTCCGCCGGGCGTGAGCCTCGAAATCGAAGCCGATCCGATTGAGCTGCGATCGGACCGCATCATGGCGTTGGGTCTCGCTGCGAACGAGTTGATTTCCAACGCCATGAAGCACGCTTACAAAGGCCGCACCGGCACGATCCAGGTCTCGCTGAGAAAGACCGCGGACGAAGCCACGTTGACCGTTGCGGACAGTGGCGACGGCCTGCCGGCCACGTTCGATGCGAGCGCCGCGCAAGGCCTCGGGTTGCGGGTCATCGGCATGCTTGCCTCGCAACTTCACGGAACGCTGACTCAGAGCAGTGAACCCGGCCGCACGGCCTTCGTGCTGCGTTTTCCCATTGGTGAAATCTCATGACCGAACCTTGGTGGCGTGGCGCCGTCATCTATCAGATCTATATCCGCAGCTTCGCGGATGCGAATGGAGACGGGCAGGGCGATTTTGCCGGCGTCATCTCGAAGCTCGATTATCTGGCGTCGCTGGGCATCGATGCAATCTGGCTTTCGCCGATCCATCCTTCACCGAACCGCGATTGGGGCTATGACGTCTCGGACTATGATGGCGTGCACCGCGACTACGGTACGGATGCCGATTTCGACCGGCTGCTCGCCGAGGCGCATGCGCGCGGCTTGAAGGTCATCACCGACGAGGTGCTGGCGCACACCTCCGACGAACACGCCTGGTTTCTCGACAGCTTGAAGCGCGGCGAGAAATCCGACTGGTATGTCTGGCGCGATCCGCAGGAAGACGGAACGGTGCCGAACAACTGGCTCTCCGCCTTCGCGGGCCCGGCCTGGGCTTACCAGCCGATGCGGCGGCAGTACTACCACCACAAATTCCTGCGCCAGCAGCCCAAGCTGAACTGGCGCAACGATGACGCGCGCAACGCGGCGCTGGGGGTATTGGATCGCTGGCTGGCTCGCGGCGTCGACGGTTTCCGCCTCGACGTCGCCAATGCCTATCTGCATGACGACAGCCTGACCGACAATCCGCCCGTGCCGGAGAGCGAGCGCAACAGCCACAGCTGGATGCACGCGCCGAACCTCCAGCATCACTGGCACGACAGCAATCTCGCCGAGGAGATTGAAGCGCTCGACACAATCAGGCGAACGGTGGATCGCTATCCCGACCGTTTCGTGATGGGCGAGTTCTCCGAAGACCCCGAACGCTGCGGCTGTTTCGCGCCGCCCGACAAGGGGCTGCATTCCGGCTACTCTTTTCCGTTGCTGGAAGCCCGCAGGCTCGGCCCCGAATTCATCCGCAAGCATTTCGCGATGCTGGCGAAACATCCGGGTCATTGGCCGTCCGTCGCCTTCTCCAACCACGATGTGATGCGCACGCTCACCCGCTTCGGTGGCGCGGATGCGTCGCCCGCGCTGGCGAAAATGATGCTGACCCTGCTGTTCGCGCTGAAGGGCACGGCGCTGATCTATCAGGGCGAGGAGCTCGGCCTGCCGCAAGCGAGCCTGCGGCGCGACCAACTGAAAGATCCCGTCGGCGATCTCTACTATCCGTATAGCGGTGGCCGCGATGGATGCCGCACGCCGATGCCGTGGGACTCATCCGCGCCCAATCTCGGTTTCTCATCCGGCACGCCGTGGCTTCCGGCGTCGCCGAGCCATCGCGCCCTCGCGGTAGACGCGCAGGAGGCCGATGGGCAATCGACCTTGCACTACGTCCGTGCGCTGCTCGCGCTACGCAAGGAGAGCAAAGCGCTGCGCCTTGGCAAGATCGAATTCATCGATGCGCCGCCGCCGGTTCTGGCCTTCACGCGCAGTTTCGAAGGCGAAGATGTGTTGTGCGTCTTCAACATGAGCAGCGAACCGGCCGAATATGGCAGCCGCGCGCTCGCGCCCTACGAAGCGGTTCTAGAGATAGGGAACAAGTAGCTCCGCCGCGACGGCTAGGGCAGCCATGCCGGCGAGGTAAAGTCCCATTTCGCCGAGCACGCCGGCGGGACGGTTCGCCTGCTCGCGTTGCCACAGCTTGAGCGGCTCTTCGACCTGCCAGCTCGAATCCGGCCAGCAATCCGAAGCGGGGTGTTTTGCGCGTCCATATTCCATGCCCGAGAATTGGCCCGGAGCGCATAGCAATTCGATTGGGACCGCAAACCCCGGTTATATAAATTCCATAGTCAGGCTTCGTCCAAGGCCGCCAGAACGGCCTCGATCGGCAGCAGCACGCAGCGGTGCCGGTTGCGATGGTCGGTGGCGCCTTCGAAGGCGGCGTAATCCGCAAAAGGCGATTCTGGCGGCGGCGCTTTGGTCACCAGCATCGCGGCGACCGCGTTCGCCAAATCCTCGACCTGCTCGCGTGACGCGCCCTTGAGCGCCTGTCCGAGGATCGAGGCCGAGGCCTGGGTCAGCACGCAGGCCTTGGTATCGTGCGCCATCGCTTCGATATGGCCATCTTTCAATGCGAGATCGACGGTCACCTTGTCTCCGCAGACAGCGTTGACTGCCTCTGCCGTGGCGTCCGGATTCGTGAGGCGCCCCGCGCCATGCGCATCCGCCGCCAGCCGCAGCAGTTCTTTCTTATAGAGTGGATCGCTCATGCGAAGCGCACCGTGGCAATGGCTTGGGCCGCGATGCCTTCGCCGCGGCCGGTGAAGCCCATGCCTTCCGTCGTCGTCGCCTTGACGCTGACGCGGGCTGGATCGAGCCCGACTATTTCCGCGATGCGGGCCACCATCGCATCGCGATGCGGCGCGATCTTGGGTCGCTCGCAGATCAAGGTGACGTCGCAATGATTGACTACGCCGCCCACGTCGCGCGCCAGCTTCACAGCATGCTCGAGGAAGCGCGACGAGGGCGCGCCGCGCCATTGCGGATCGGAGGGGGGGAAATGCTGGCCGATATCGCCCGCGCCTATGGCGCCGAGAATGGCATCCGTCAGTGCATGCAGTCCGGCGTCCGCGTCGGAGTGGCCTTCCAAAGACTGACTGTGCGCGATCTTCACGCCGCAGAGCCAGAGATGATCGCCGGGCGCGAAACGGTGCGCGTCGAAGCCCATGCCGGTGCGGAATTCGCTGCCCAGCAATCGCTCGGCAAGCACGAAATCCTCAGGCGTCGTGATCTTCATGTTGCTCTCTTCTCCCGGAACGGCGGCGATCTTCAAACCCGCCACTTCCGCAAGCGCCATATCGTCCGTCACATCATGCGCTGCGTGTTCGCGATGCGCTTTCAGGATCGCATCAAAGCGGAATCCTTGCGGCGTCTGGGCGCGTAGCAAGCCATCGCGCGATACGGTGGTCCACGTGTGGCCGATGCGCGTCTTCAACGTGTCCGCCACCGGCAGCAGCGGGATCGCCGCGTCGGCTTCTTCCAACGCAGCGATGACTCTCCCGGTCAGCGCCCGCGACACGAGCGGTCTCGCCGCATCGTGGATCAACACGAGGTCTGGGCGATGCGCCGCGAGCGCTTCCAGCCCCTTGCGAACTGACTCTTGTCGCGTCGCACCGCCTGTCACCGGGGGCAGGGCATCGAACCCCGCCATTGTGGCCTCATAAGCCGCGTCCTGATCCGCGCCAATCACGACCTGGACCAGGTGGCCTGCAAAAGCCTCGGCGCTGCGGCGCAGGATCGGACGGCCGGCCAGCGGGCGGTACTGCTTGGGCAGGGCACCGCCAGCGCGTTCGCCGCGGCCCGCGGCCACGATGAGGGCGGCGATTCGGGTCATGCCGGCCTTTATAGCGGGCGTCCCGGCCGTTTGCGCATGCTGCACCTGCGAAAGGTTGCTTGGCGTGGAACCTTGCCTAGGTTATCATCACGGCTTCCAGTTGCTCAACATATAGGCAGTGGTGTGGGTGCAGAGAGTTTCGAGCGCGCGGGAAGCCAGATTGTATCGGCATTGCCGACGCCCATGCTGCTGGTCGGCCCAGACCGTCGCATATTGTTCGTGAACCCTGCTGCCGAGCAATTCTTCGAAACCGGGGCCGGGTTCCTCACCCGCCAGAGCTTGTCCGACATCGTGCCGTTCGGCAGCCCGGTCATCCAGGCGTTGGATCAGGCCCGTGCGCGGGGCGCCTCGGTCGGCGAGCGCGACGTCGATCTGTCGATGCCGCGCCATGGCGAGCGCATCGCGGATGTGACGGCGACGCCGGTGGGCGATCCGGCCGGCGCGGTGCTCATCACGTTGCACGAGCGCGGCTTCGCCCAGCGGCTCGACCAGCAGCGCCATCACCAGAGCGCGGTGCGCTCGCTGAACGGCATGGCGGCGGTGTTGGCGCATGAGATCAAGAACCCGCTAGCCGGAATCCGTGGCGCGGCGCAATTGCTGGAAGACAGCGTGCCGGAAGGCGAACGCGGCCTCACCCAGCTCATCTGCCAGGAATCTGACCGCATCAGCGCGCTGATCGACCGGATGGAATCCTTCGGCGACACCCGCGCCATCGCGCGCGGCCCGGTGAATATCCACGAAGTTCTGGACCGCGTCTGCCGCGTCGCCGTCACCGGCTTCGCGCGTAACGTTCGTTTCCACGAAAGCTTCGATCCGTCGCTCCCCGATGTGTTGGGCGATCGCGACCAGCTCGTGCAGGTCTTCCTCAACCTGGTGCGCAACGCGTCGGACGCAGTGCCGGAGAAGGGTGGCGAGATCGCACTCGCCACCGGCTATCGGCCCGGCATGAAAGTGAGCGCGGGCGCCGCCGGCGTGCGCACAGGCCTGCCGCTGGAAGTGACGGTGCGCGACAACGGCGCGGGCATTCCAGCCGATCTGAAGCCGCATATCTTCGATCCTTTCGTGACGACCAAGCCGCGCGGCAGCGGGCTGGGGCTGGCGCTGGTGGCCAAGATCATCGGCGACCATGGCGGCGTGGTCGAATGCGATTCCGTTCCCGGGCGCACGCTGTTCCGCGTGCTGCTCCCCAAGGCGGGAGACTGAGCCATGGTCGCCACCATCCTCATCGCCGATGACGACGCCGCCATCCGCACCGTGCTCACCCAAGCGCTCGGCCGCGCCGGTTACGACGTGCGCACCACCGGCACGGCGGCCGGTTTGTGGCGCGCGGTTTCGGGCGGCGAGGGCCAACTCGTCATCACCGACGTGGTGCTGCCCGACGAGAGCGGCTTCGACCTCATCCCGCGCATCAAGCACATCCGGCCAGACCTGCCGATCGTGGTGATGAGCGCACAGAACACCATCCTCACCGCCATCACGGCCGCCGAGCGCGGCGCGTTCGACTATCTGCCCAAGCCCTTCGACCTGAAGGAGCTGATCGCCGTCGTGCAACGCGCGCTGGCGAGCCCACGCGGCAAGCGCGCGCCAATCCGCGAGCAGGGCGAGGACAGGCTTCCCATCATCGGCCGCTCGCCCGCGATGCAGGAGATTTACCGCGTCATCGCGCGCCTCACGCAGAGCGATCTCACGGTGATGATCATGGGCGAGAGCGGCACCGGCAAGGAGCTCGTCGCCCGTGCGCTGCATGATTACGGCAAGCGCCGCCACGGGCCGTTCGTCGCCGTCAACATGGCGGCGATCCCGAAAGAACTCGTCGAGAGCGAATTGTTCGGCCATGAGCGCGGCGCCTTCACCGGCGCCACCAATCGCGGCATCGGCCGCTTCGAGCAAGCTGAAAGCGGCACGCTTTTCCTCGACGAGATTGGCGACATGCCGATGGAGGCGCAGACACGGCTGCTGCGCGTACTGCAGCAGGGCGAATACACCACCGTGGGCGGACGCACCGCCATCAAGACGGATGTGCGCATCATCGCGGCCACCAACCGCGACCTGCGCCAGCTCATCCAGCACGGGCTCTTCCGCGAGGACCTCTACTACCGCCTGAATGTCGTGCCGCTGCGCCTGCCGCCGCTGCGCGAGCGTAGTGAGGACATTCCCGATCTCGTGCGCCACTTCCTGCACAAGGCGGAAGAGGAGGGCCTGCCGGTCAAGCGTCTCGACGTGGAAGCGCAGGAATTGCTCAAGCTCTATCGCTGGCCCGGTAACGTTCGTGAGCTCGAGAACCTGATCCGCCGCCTCGCGGTGCTGCAATCCGGCGACACCATCACGCCGGCTTCCATAACAGCCGAACTGACCGAGCCGCCGCGGTCTTCAGGCGATGGTGGCGCGGACGATGCGCTGGGCGCGGCGGTCGAGCGCCATCTCGCGCGCTATTTCCGCGAGCATGGCGAGGAGCTGCCGCCGCCCGGCCTCTACGATCGCATCCTGGAAGAAGTGGAACGTCCGTTACTTTCGATCTGCCTCGCCGCCACACGGGGCAACCAGATCCGCGCGGCGCATCTGCTGGGCCTCAATCGCAATACTTTACGCAAGAAAATCCGGGACTTAGGTTTGGAAGTCTTCCGGGGCCTGAAGCCGGACTAGGCCAGTAGAAGTCAAACATTCGCTTTCCTCTCTTCGCCCGGCTGCTAGAGTTCCCCGCGCCGGAGCGGGTTTGCCGCGCCGCGAACTTCGGGGGCTTCCATGATTTCCTTGAAACGGCCTTTGGGCCTGTTGCTTGCCGCCGGTCTCGCCTGCCTCGCATCCGCGGCCGAGGCGCAGATGGTGCCGCAAATCGTGACCATTCCGGTCAGCGGCGTGCCCGCGCCGCCTGCCGGCCTCAAGATCGCCTGCATGTCGAACGGCACCAGCGGCATGCCCGCCACGCAATGCCCGGTCGTGAAACTCCAGGGCAACCATATCTTCGCCTTCAGCTTCATCGACAATCGCGTGGCGATGGCGCTGGTGAGCTATGACGCCAGCAACCACGTCGTCGGCAACATCACCAAGGACGGCGCGCGCTACGTCTGGCAAATCACCGACACCAAAGACCGCACGCTGGTCTTCACCGGACAATCCAACCAGACCGTCAGCGCGAAATGGGCGGAGCTGACGCCGCCGCCGGTGATCGTGAACCTGCCGGCCAGCAGCGCGCCCACGCCGCCGCCCGGCCTCAAGGTTGCTTGCATGACCAACGGCTCCAGCCTGCAGCCCGGTCCGACTTGTCCGGCGGTAAAATACGCCGGCATGACGACGTGGTTCTATAGCTACATGGACAACCGCGTGTCGCTCGCCTTCACGACCTACGGCCCGGCTGGCAATCTGGTGCGCACGCTCGAGAAGCCCGGCACGCGTTACGTCTGGCAGGTGACGTCCAACCCCGCGAACACCACCATCACGGCGACGGGACAATCCAACACCAGCGTTTCCGAGCCCTGGTCCGGCTTCGAGCCGTAACGAACGTTCCACGACGCGAGAGAGCGACGAATTTTTCGCCGCTCTTTTGTTTTTTGCGCGTCGCCGCGAACATAGCTCCGCCGTGGATCAAGAGCGGTTTTTCAAAAACATTCCTGGACGCTAGATGTGGTGGTTCACGAAGATACGGTGCATTTGATTTCACCTTTTTGCGTTGTCGCGCGAACACCGCGCGAAAATTCCACGACGAAAACAGCCCGCGCGTTGCCGCCGGGCTGGTTCGTACGAATCACTTTTGTGGAGAGGAGTCTTATTTACTCCAGCAGCGTCACGCTGCCAAGCACTTCTAGGAAAATCGCGACACAAAATTTCAATTTGTGCAGACCAGCTCTTGAATCGGCCGGTTGTTTGGCCTCAGCATGCGCCGACTAAGGAGCCGCACCATGCCCGTGACGCCCATCGAAGGAACAGCCGGAAACGACACGCTCACCGGCACAAGCGGTAACGATCGCTTCAACGTCTACCAGGGCGGCAACGACAGCGTCTCGGGTCTCGCGGGCGACGACGTCGCGACCTTCGGCAATAGTTTCAACGCGAACGACCATTTCGATGGCGGCGACGGCAACGATGTGCTGCGCCTCACCGGCGACGGCTACAGCAACGCGACCATCGCGGCTTCGAGCCTCACCAGCGTGGAGCAGATCCAGCCGGGCGCGGGACACGATTACAATCTCACCCTCGGCGACATCGCCGTATCGGGCAGCTTCACCATCAACGGCATCTCGCTGGGCGCGGGCGACGCGCTGACGGTGGACGGCTCCGCCATGAGCACGCCGATCGAATTCGTGGGCGGCGAGGGCACGAACGCCTTCACCGGCAACGATGCGGGCGACATTTTCAACCTGCGCAAAGGTGGCACCGACATCGTGCATGGCGGCGCGGGCGACGACCGCATCTATTCCGCCGGCATCACCGGCAGCGACGTCTTCGACGGCGGCGGCGGCGACAACCGCCTGCATGTCGTGGGCACCTCCGGCAGCACCGACACCGCGATGCTCGGCGCGGACGCGTTCGGCAATCTCGAGCGCGTCGTCTTCACCGGCGGCAATTTCGACATCACGACCAACGATGCCAACGTTCCGGGCGGCACGATATTGTACGTCAATCCCTCATTGATGCTGTCGAGCCAGAGCTTCCGCTTCGACGGCTCAGCGGAGACCGACGGCGCCTTCAACATCCATCTCGGCCAGGAAACCGACACCATCATCGGCGGCGCCGGGAACGACTACATCTACGCGGTCCGCAACTCCATCAGCGGAACCGATACGTTCACGGGCGGCGGCGGCGCGGACGTCATCTTCGACAACGGCGTTGCACACGACACCTTCATCTTCAACTCAGCGTCGGACTCCACGGGAACGCAGTTCGACGAGATCACAGACGTCAACTTCGCCGTCGATACTTTTATCGGTCCGAACGGCGCGGCGACATTCCACGATCACTATACGGGCGGTTATGCGGGCTTCGATACCATCGTCGCCGATGCGGAGGCCACGATAGACGCGTCGCGCCTCGCCGCATTCGGTACGGAAGTCTGGACGCCCACCAGCGGCATCGCGCATAAGGATGGCTTCTCCTTTATTTTCATCGATGTAAACGGCATCGCGGGCTACCAGTCGGGAAAGGACATCATGATCCTGACAGAAGGCGCCGTGACGGGCTTTTAGGGCGTTGCTACCTCCGCGCGCGCTTGCGGTATGAAGGACTTCCGCTAAAGTCCCTCAGCCTATAAGGGGCGGGGGGACTTCGCATGGCCACCATCACCGGAACGACCGGCGACGACACTCTGCCCGGTACCTCGGGCGACGACCAATTCAACCTTATCCAGGGCGGCGAAGACACCGCGACCGGCCTCGGCGGCAACGACATCTTCAGCATGGGTGGCAAGCTCGATGCCGGCGACAGCATCGACGGCGGCGCGGGCAGCGACCAGGTGTGGCTGCGCGGCGATTACTCCGCGGGC
>DASXFU010000019.1:0-1595 GCA_036489435.1 Rhizomicrobium sp.
TCATGGTGCTGGCGATTATTTTCACCAAGCGCGGGCTGTCGGCGAACGACATTGTCCTCGCCCAAGCGTTCCTGGCCGTCCTCTCGGTGATCACCGCGCGCACCGCCATGTATCTGAACGAGCGCGACCTCTATGTCGCAATCGTCGAGCGTCATCGCCAGCGCGCCGCGCGCGCCTCGCGCTTCAAGAGCGAGCTTCTCTCCCATGTGAGCGCGGAAGCCCGTGGGCCGCTTACCGCCATCATTGGATTTTCCGGCATGCTGGAATCGGGAGAATTGTCGCCCGCCCGCGCCCAGGAATTCGCCCATATCGTCGCTCACAATGGCGAGTTGCTGCAGCGGCTCTACGGCGACCTGCTCGACATCACCCGCGCCGCGGCCGACGATCTCTCCATCGCGCCGGAGAAAGTGGACGTCGCGCCCACGCTCAAAAGCTGCATCAGCGCCATCCGCCAGGAAGTGGCGCTGGGCGGCAAGCCCGTGGTGATGGACAAGATCGAGGACATGGTGATCCAGGCCGACCCGCAGCGGCTGGCGCAGATCCTCAACAATTTGATCGCCAATTCCTACAAATATGGCGACAATCATTCGCCCATCCGGGTACGCGCCTCGCGGCTGGACGACGGGTTCGGCCGGATCGAGATATCCAATTCCGGCCCCGGCATTCCGCTGCGGGAACGCGACACCATCTTCAAGCCGTTCGGTTCGGAGGGCGGCGGCCGCCAGGTGCCGGGCGCGATGCTGGGGCTTTCCATCGCCAAGGTCCTGGCGGAAAAGCAGGGCGGGCGGATCGATTTTGAGAGCATCCCTGGCCGCCAGACCCGCTTCTGGATCGACTTGCCGTTGGTCGCTTGACGCGGCTGAGACTGGGGGACGCGGCATGATCACCGTTTTTGGCGAAGGCAGGGGTTTCCGGGTCGTTTGGCTCTTGGAGGAAATGGGTCTGCCCTATCGGCTGAGGGACGTGGACCTTCAGGCGGGCGTTGAGAACGATGCCGAGTTTATCGCGATCAATCCCGCCGGGTTCATTCCGGCCATCCGCGATGGCGACGTCACGATGGTCGAGTCCATTGCGATCATGGAATATCTGGTGGGACGCTACGGGCCGACGAAGCTGGCGCCGGGTGTACAAGAGGCGGCTTTTCCCGCTTATCAGCAATTCCTCCATCTGGGTGAGGCTGGTCTCGCGGCCTCGGTCTATTTCGTTTCGGGCGCGCGGCATTTGGCGCCTGAAGCCGAGCGCAACAATTGGAGCGCGCGCCAGGCGATGGACGTGTTCACGACCCGGCTGAGGCTGGTAACCCGGCAATTGGAGCGTACACCGTACCTGGCGGGGGAGATGTTCACCGCGGCGGACATCTCGGTGGGCTACGCGCTGGAGCTGGCGCGGAAAAATATAGGGTTCGTGCTGGGAGACACTGAGCAGGCCTATATGACCCGCCTGCGCGCACGCGAAGGCTATAAGCGCGCGTTGGAGGTCTGTCAGGCGACGCGGAAATGGTGGTCGAGTTAGACGGGGCACGGACTTTCCCCGGAGCGCTTTTTATCGCCTATCGTTTCGCTAGTTGAGGCCCACTCGTTGCCTAAGCCTTTGGT
>DASXFU010000013.1:0-1759 GCA_036489435.1 Rhizomicrobium sp.
GACCGAGATCTTCGACTTCGACATCAATCCGGGCGCGGACGGACCCAGCGGCGGCATCAAGGGTGGTGTCGACATGCCGCTCGCACCGGATCTGTAACGGGAGGCGGCGATGCCGGTCTACGAATATCTCTGCGCGACTTGCGGGCCGTTCATCGAGATACGGCCGATGGCGGAATTCCAACAGCCGCGGCCGTGTGAGGAATGTGGGAAAGCGGCGCCTCGCGCGCTGCTGACCGCGCCCGCCATGTCAGGCCTGGATCCCGCGCGCCGTCACGCGGGCACCGTGAATGAACGAAGCGCCAATGCACCGAAGCGGGCAAAGCGGCATCTACCTTCCTGTCGTTGCTGTTCCAGCGCCGGCGGCAAGAAATTCAGCGTGGAAGCCGCCGCGCCCAAGAGCTTTCCAACGCAACGGCCCTGGATGATTGGTCACTGATTTCGTGCGTTGCCGTTCTTGCCGGGCCCGATCCGGTCACGACGATCCAGGCCACCGCACGCACAGAACCACGCCGTCGCTGTCAAAGGGCCGATCCTTGAACCGCGCCATCGACCCACCTTCCTCCCGTCAAAGGGTCAAAAAGATGGGCAGGCGATAGATTTGCACAGAACCCGACGGGCGACTAAGCTAAGCAAGATTCCGCGATCTGTCACACACGGTTAGACTCCCACCATCCTGGATTCGCATTGGATGGTGATCATGCCCGGCCGTTCCTCGTTACGCGCGACAGACGAACAAAAGGCGGCGCTCGCTGAACTGGCCCGCTCCGAAGTGCGCGGTGAAGCAGACCGTGCCCGCGCGATGCTTCTGACGTTGTCTGGCTGGACCAGCGCCGAGATCGCGGAAGCCTTCGGCGTGACAGCGGATTCCGTGCGCCATTGGCGGCAATGGTTCGCCGAGGGCGGGTTGGAAGCCCTGCGCTCGACCCTGGCACCTGGCCCGTCGCCCGAGAAAGGCGAGAAGGCCCTTACGGTCGCCAGCGCGGTCCTGCGTGAGCCGGTGGAAAACCGCACGAACTGGACGCTGCCGCGATTGTGCGCCGAGATCGAACGCCAGACCGGAACTCGTATTTCCCGCTCCCGCCTGAGTGTCCTGCTCAGGCAAAAAGGGGGTTCCGCTGGCGTCGTCCCCGACACACGTTGAAAGCACGCCAGGATGCGGCGGAGATCGATCGCGTCGGTCTTCGTCTTCAGATCCGGCGTCAGCAGGCCAGGGCCGGCGATATCATTCTGCTTTATGAAGATGAATCCAAAGCTCTGACCCATCCGTACCTCGCCCATGCCTGGGCGCCACGCGGCGCCGACCTGCGCGTCACCGCGCCCGGCCAGTCCAAAAAGGTGGCGATGTTGGGTGTCCTCGACGCCATCACGCGGGGACTCATCGTGCATACCTCGGCCACGAAGCGAAGCACCGACTTCATCGCCCTGCTGGAAAAGCTCGACGTCCGTTTCGGGCCCAGGCCCGGACAAGAGACGAAGCCAGTGGTTCTGGTATTGGACAACGGCCCGATCCACACCTCGAAGGCCAGCATGGCGGCGCTTGCCGCGCGAAGCTGGATCATCGTCGAGTGGCTGCCTCGCTACGCACCAGAGTTGAACGACATCGAACTGAGCTGGCGGGACCTGAAGAGGCACCATCTCGCACACAGGACTTTTCGCGACACCGCCGTGCTCGATGTCGCCATCCACGATGCCGTCGACGACCTGAACCGCGAACGAGGGCGCAAGCATCCGTGTGACAAACCGCGAATCGCTGCTTAGG
>DASXFU010000004.1:0-1504 GCA_036489435.1 Rhizomicrobium sp.
CGCCTCGGTGTCAACGAAACCTCTCGCCCAGATGCGCAGCAATGGCGGAATAAGTGCATCGAGCCGCCCGTCCGCATCGGCAATTGTGCGCAACGGCAATGGCTCACGCAGGCCCAACACGCCCGGCCGCTGGTCCAGCAATCGCGACAGCAGGGTCGAGCCGGCGTGACCGGTATGGAAGATGAAATGCGATGGCAGCGGCCTGATGCCTTCCGCCGCGCGAGCGAGCAAGGCCGTGGGTGCCCAGCCGATGTGCAGGTCCGGACCCAGCGCGCGCTCATCCAGAAAGCTGGCGGTGCGATAATCGGCTTCCATGAGGCGGGCCAGGAACATCCGCCCGCCATCGTCCTCCAGCCGCAACGGATAGAGCGTGGGCGACGCCGCGAATTCCTGTCCCGTCACGTGCATGGTGCAAGGCTTGCCATACGGCCCGAATGAACGCCAGCGTTGCCGCGTCGGGGAGGATATCGCAAGATGCCGCGATGGCGGACCCAGCAGAAGCACGGACGATCCCTGCATTGGCGACGGCGGCGGAAAACGCCATGCAGTCGGGCCAATTGGAACGGGCGGCGCAACTGTGGGATGCGGTTCTGGCGCGCGAGCCTGGCCATCCCAAGGCGCTGTTGCATCTGGGCCAACACATGCTTCATCGCGGCGACCTCGCGCGCGCCGATTCATTCCTCGCCCGAGCGGCGGCGGCCGACCCGAAGAATCCGCTAGTGCCCCTCAATCGGGCATTTTTGTTTCAAGCAATCGGCGATGCGGCGGGAGAAATCGCGGCGCTCACCCAGGCGCTCACCATCGATCCCTATTTTCTGCCGGCGCTATTGGCGCGGGCAACACATTACGAGCGCCTGAACCAGCCACGCCAGGCAGCGCGGCTCTATAAGGATGTGCTGACCGTGGCTCCCGCCGATCCACCGGTGTGGCTTGTGCAGCCATTGGAGCGAGCGAGGGCTGCGGTCGAAGCCAACCGTGCCGCGCTCGACCGGCATCTCCGCAGCAGGCTCGAAGAGACGCGCACGCGCCATGTGGAAGAGAACACAGAGCGGTTCGACGAAGCCAAGGATGTGATGATCGGAACGCGCAAGCTCTACACCCAACAGCCGACCATGCTCCATTATCCGCGCTTGCCGGCCATTGCTTTCTACGACACGCAAGATTTTCCGTGGCTTTCCGAACTGGAGCGCGCCACCGACACAATCCGCGATGAGTTGCTGACTTTGCTGCGCGCAGAGCAGACTGAGTTCGCCCCTTATGTCCGTCATGTGAAGGGCGTGCCGCTCAACCAATGGGCCGAACTCAATCATTCACCGCGGTGGAGCGCTTATTTCCTGTGGAGCGACGGCAAACGGGTCGAGCCTCATATCGCCGCCTGCCCGAAAACATCTGCGCTGCTCGACACATTGCCCCTGGCGCGCGTACCGGGCGCCGCACCGGCTGTGTTTTTCTCCGCGCTGGCGCCGCGCACCCTGATCCCGCCGCACACCGGCGTCACCAACAC
>DASXFU010000024.1:0-33444 GCA_036489435.1 Rhizomicrobium sp.
ACGACAATCCCAGTTTGCTCAGCACTGCGAAGCCTTCGCGGAACGTCTTGTCGCGATAAAGCCCGCCCGCGGTGCGCCCGGCCAGCGGCCCCAGCACGTTCGCGTCGTCGTCATAAGAGGCGCTGTGACGGATACCGCGGAAGCGGCCGTGCCCCGCCGCGATATGCGAACGCAGCACGTCTTCGGCCGCAGCGCCCATGCGCAGATCGACATGGCCGACAATACCGGCGCAGGCGCGCACGTCGCCATAGATGCCGCTCGCCGACATCGCGGCGACGCCGTTGACGAATTCCGTCTCGCCCACGCATTTGAGCCCGTCCGGCCCGTCGGCGCGGTACATGGCGCCACATTCCATGTAGATCGTGCCGCGAATGTTGTGACCGCTTTTCAGGTCCGCCAGCAATTCGTCCAGCAGATAGCGCGGCACTTCGCGGATGATGTCCATGAAGCCGTGCTCGAGCGGCGGCAGGTTGCGCAGCACCTCCGTCGGCCTGTCCCACAGATGGTGGTGCGGATCGACGATGGGCAGATCGGGCTCGAGGATCGGTTCGGGCATGTTCGCTCCTAATATCAGCCGGTTTCCGGCTGCCATATCAAAGGGTCTTGCGGCTTTACGATCCACGCCTTCAGCTTCGCGCCGAGGCGATTGATCGCCGCCACTTCACACGGAAGATGAAACATCGCCTTCGCCAAATCGGGCGCGGGACGGCGATTGTCCATCGTGACTTCGATTGCCGCGTGGCCGAGACCGTCGTGAAGATAGACCCTCAATCGGATATGCCTGCCGGCCGTTCCGTCTTCCGAGCCGATTTCCCAAATCGCTTCCGCGGAGAGCGCCGCTGGAAAAGCCAGCAACGCGTCCGCGAAATCCGAGAAATATTCGGGATCGGTGTAGAACCGGTCTTCGGCCGAGAACTTGCCGTCCGTGGCGGCAAGCTCCATGAGCCAAACCCCGTCGAGAGGGTTGTCGTCGAAAGTCTGAAGACGAAGCAGGGTGTCCGGCAATTATTCCATCCCGTATTCTTCTTTATGGCGTGAGCACGACGCGGCCGGTGACCTTGCCGGCCACCAGGTCTTCCAGCGCGGCGTTGGCGTCGGAGAGCGGGCGTTTGGTGTAGGGGATCGGGTCGACCTTGCCGGCGCGCACCAGCTCCATCATCTCCTTGGTGTCGTCGAGCGAACCCACCATGGAGCCGCCGATGGAGATCGTGCGGAAGGGGAACATGGGAAGCGGCATCGACATCGCGCCGCCGAACAGGCCCACGATGATGATCTTGCCGCCGCGCCGCACCGACTGGCTGGCGAAAGCGAACGTCTTCTCCGAGCCTACGAAATCGACCACGGCATAGGCGCCGCCGCCGGTCTCCGCCATCAAGCGCTTGGCCTCGCCATCGACCTTGGTGTTGTAGGTGGCGGAAGCGCCCGCCTTCTTCGCGGCTTCAAGGCGGCCTTCGTCGATGTCCGCCGCCAGCGGGCCTTTTCCGAACATCGCCTTGGCGAATTGCACGCCCATCATGCCGACGCCGCCCACGCCCAGCACCAACACCTGGTCCTTGGGTCCGAGCTCTCCGACCTTCTTCATCGCGGCGTAAGCCGTGACGCCGGAGCACATATAGGCCGCGCCAAGCGCCGGATCGGTGTTGCCGTAATCGATGAGATATTTGGGATGCGGCACCATCACATGGGTCGCGTATCCGCCCGGGCATCCGTTGGAGCAGCCAAGCTGGCGCGGGCCGCCGACGCAGATGTTCTCTTCGCCGCGCAGGCAGGACGGGCATTTGCCGCAACCGATCCAGGGGAATGCCGCATAGCGCGCGCCGATCTTGATGTCGCCGGCGTCGGGACCCACGGCCACCACTTCGCCCTCGATCTCGTGGCCCAGGGTGTGCGGCAGCTTGATGTTGGCCATCGGCAGCTTGTTGCCGCCGCCCAGGTCGAAATAGCCATCATGGATGTGCACGTCGCTGTGGCAGACGCCGGCATTGTGCACCTTCAGCAGCACCTCAGTGCCGGTGGGCGTGGGCGTGGCGATCTCGATCTCTTCCAGCGGCTTGCCGAATTCGGTGATGGCCTGGCTTTTCATGCGCGTTTCCCTTGTTTTGATCTGTTGTCAGTGTGGCATGCCGCCGGGAGCGGCTTCAACCGTCCGCCCGGGCCCGATGGGTGCGCGCCAAGCTCGCGAAATCGGCGATGGAGAGTTGTTCGGCGCGTTCGGTGGGGTCGAGGCCTGCCGCGCGGATGAAGTCTTCTGTGTCGTCGGGGGCGAGGCTCTTCAGGCTTTGGCGCAGCATCTTGCGGCGGTTGCCGAAGGCGGCGGCCGTGACGGCTTCGAGATCGGCGAGGCGTGCTTGCGCCACCGGCTCGGCCAGCGGCTCGATGCGCACGATGGAGGAAGTGATCTTGGGCGGCGGCGTGAAGGCGCGGGGGCTCACGTCGAACAGGATCTTGGCTTTGGCGCGCCACTGGGTGAGGACGGAGAGCCGCCCATAAGCTTTGCTGCCGGGCTTGGCGATGAGGCGTTCGGCCACCTCGCGCTGGAACATCAAAGTGGCGCTTTGCCAGAAGGGGGGCCACGCTTCGCGCGTCAGCCATTTCACCAAGAGGGCCGAGCCGACGTTGTAGGGCAGGTTGGCCGCGATGCGCACAGGCTTGTCGAAGCGCTTGGTCTCGTCGATCTTCAGCGCGTCGTCGGAGAAAATTTCGAGGCGGCCAGGGAAAGCGTTGGCGATCTGCTCCAATGCCGGGATGCAACGCTCGTCGCGCTCCACGGCCACGACGTGCGCCGCGCCTTCCATCAGCAGCCCGCGGGTCAGGCCGCCGGGGCCGGGGCCGACTTCGTAGACCGTCTCGCCGTCGAGCGGGCCCGCGGCGCGGGCGATCTTGCGGGTAAGGTTGAGGTCGAGAAGGAAGTTCTGGCCCAGCGATTTCTTCGCGGTGAGGCCCAGCGCCGCGATCACTTCGCGCAGGGGCGGAAGCGGATCGCTCTCGGATTCAAACAGCTCTGGCATCGGCGATTTCGGCGGCCATGCGGATGGCGGCGATCATGCTTTTGGGATTGGCCTTGCCGGTGCCCGCGATGTCGAGCGCCGTGCCGTGATCGGGCGAGGTGCGCACGATAGGCAAGCCCAGGGTCACGTTCACGCCGTCCCAGAAGGCCAGTGTCTTCAGCGGGATCAGCGCCTGGTCGTGATACATGCAGAGCGCCGCGTCGTAACGCGCGCGCGCTTCTTCGTGGAACATGGTGTCGGCGGGAAGCGGACCCAGCACGATATCGCCGCCGCCGCGCAAAGCTTCGGCGGCGGGCGCGATGGTCTCGCGCTCTTCCGGGCCCAATTCACCCTCCTCGCCCGCATGCGGGTTGAGGCCGCTGATGGCGAGGCGCGGGTTCGAGATGCCGAAATCGTGGCGCAGCGCGCGCAGTACGATCTCGCCGGTCTCCACGATTGCGGCTTTGGTGATGCGCGCGGAGACGTTCGCCAGCGGGATGTGGATGGTGAGCGGCACAACGCGCAGGCCCGCGCCGGCCAGCATCATCACGGCGCGGTCCGCGCCGGTGATCTGGGCGAGATATTCGGTGTGACCGGCGAATTCGAAACCGCCTTGCAGAAGTGCCGCTTTGTGAATCGGCGCGGTGACGACGGCGCTGCCGGCTCCGCTCATCGCGTATTTCACGGCGACGTCGATGGCGTCGACCACGCTCGGCGTGTTGTCCGGATCGGCGCGGCCGGGCGAAGCTTTTGTGGTGAGCGGGCGCGTCGCGATCACGGCGTCGGCTGGCATGCCGGAGAAGACGGCGGGATCCCCCACCAGCTTGAGCGGGCGCGCGCCGATGCGGCCGCCGAGCGCGCGATAAGCCGCGCACGCGATTTCCGGGCCTATGCCGCCCGGTTCGCCCATGGTGACAAGGATCGGTGCGTCGCGCGAAACCTTATTTGGCTTCGACATCGGCGTTGCGCCGCAGGTCGCGCATATATTGCCGCGAGAACACCGCCATCTTGTCCTCGAAAAGCTGGTTCTCGACTTCCTTGCGCTCGGGCATGGTGAACTTCGAGGCCGCGCGCGGCGGGGCCTTGTCGCAACGGATGATCAGCTCGATGCCGGCGGCGGACTGGAACGGCACGGAGACGCCGCCGGGCTGCGTGCTCTTGATCTGCGACTGCAAGGCGGCGCTGAGATCGGCGAGGCGCATCATGCCCAGGTTGAAGAACTGCACGCCCTTCATCGCCTTGGCGACTTCGGGCGCCATCTCGCAATTGGCGATGTGCTCGCGCAGCGCCATGGCGGCTTTTCCGGCGCCGTCCAGCAATTGCGCGGACGGCTTGGGGCCGATGGGCAAAAGGATGCGGGCGAGCGGCAGCGAAGTCGGGTTGGGATCGGGCGGCGGCGCCACCGGCTCGACCTTGGCGCTCATGCCTTCCTGCCGGTCGCGCAGCGCCAGGATGTAGAAGCCGCCGACGGAGCGGATCGGCGCACTGATCTCGCCGATGTGCATCTTGTTGAGCGCCTGGTAGAGCTCGTTCGGAACCTGGCCCTCCTGCACGACACCCATATCGCCGCCCTTGGCCGCGGTCGGGTTCTGGCTGAACTGCCGCGCGATGGCGGAAAAAGACGCGCCCTGCTGCAGCTGGGTCTCCAGCGATTCCATGTCCTTCTGGACCTTGGCTTCCTGCTCGGGCGTATCGACGGATTCGAAAATCTCCGAGACGGCGAAGTGCACCTTGTCCTTGCCGGCTGCGATGCGGCCCATTTCGGCGTCGACTTCTTCCTTCGACACCTGCACGCGGTCGCCATATTGGCCCTGAACGGCCTTGGCCCAGGCGATCTGGGTGGCGATCTCGGCGCGCAACGTCGCCATCTGCACGCCGGCATGGCCCAGCACCGTCTTCAACTGGTCCATCGACAGATGGTTGTCCTTGACGATCGAGCCGATGGCCGCGTCGACGTCCTCGGACGACACGGTGACGTCGTTCTTCTGCGCTTCGAGAAGTTCGAGCCGCTCGGTCTCGAGCTGCTTCAACACCTGCTCGCGGATTTCCTTGACCTCGGCATCGCTGGGCGCGCGGCCGCCGGAGGTGGCGATGAACAGCGCCATGCGCTGGCGCAGATCGTAAGTCGAGATGACGGAGTCGTTGACGATGGCCGCCACGCCGTCGGCGCTGTGCGCGGCGGACTCGGCCTGGGCGGCTGCCAGCTCATCGCCACCCGCCGGCGGCTTCTGCTGGCCCGCGGTGGCGGCGGCCGGCTTGGCGGGAGGCTTTCCCGGAGCGGCCAGCACGGGAAGAGAAAGGGCCAGCGCACAAGCGCCGGACAGGGCTATCAAGCGGCGATATTTTGCGATCACGAGGGTCTTCAACTCTATCGGTTTCGGGCATGGAGCCGTTTGGCCCATTTCAGCGCAGGTCCGGTCAGGGCAGGTCCGGCGCGGGCCGGAAGATAAGCAATTTTCCGCCCGGGATCAAAGCCTCACTACAAACCCGGTTAAGCCGAAATCCGGCGGAAATCAAAGGGTTGTCGTGGAGAAGATGTGGCGGGGGAAGATATTGCTGGTTTCCCCGTTCTCCTGGGTCTCGGTTTGGTCGGTTTTGAGGTTGAAGCGGAACAGCACCGAGGTGGAGGGCGGCACGTCGCGGTCGCGGGTGTATTGCCGCCGCCAGGACAGCGAGACGCCCAGGCATTCGTCTTCGTAGCCCAGGCCGAATTCGGTATCGATCATCTGGCTGGCCTCCAGATCGCGCCGCGCCTCGGCATAGAGCACATAGTAGCCCCACAGACCGAGCGTGCCGCGGCCGTTGATCTCCTCGCGGCCATCCACGCCCGGAATCACGGCGGAGGCCGGCAGGCGCAGATAGGAGAGTTCGAGGCCGGAGCGGCCATAGGTGGCGTCCACATAGACCTCGTCGCGGCGCACGGTGCCGGTGTCCGGATCCATGTCGATGCGGTGGGTGAAGCTCAGATGCGGCGGGAAGTTGATGGTGAGCCGCGCCACGATGTCCGACGACTTGCCGCTCAAGCCGGTGTCCGCCGTGAAATCGGGATCGGGTTTCAGGCGGAAAGTCTGGCCGACCAGCAGCTCGGCGGAACCACTCGGGAAGAACGCTTCGGTGCGCAGTCCGACATTGGCGCGCGGGCCGGTTTCCACGATGTCGTAGCCGGGCAGCGGATCGAAGCTGAAGATGTCGAGCTCGTTCAGCTCGAGGCCGGTGGAGTCCTCGTCCGGAATGCCCTTCGGATTGTCGCCATAGGGCGCGCCGATCACCTGCACGATGGGCTCGACGACCAGCGAGGTCTTGCCAGGCCCCCCGCCGGATACGAACGGCCAGCGCCAGTCGATGCCCACTTCAGGCAGGCCGCGCTCGAGGAAATGCGCTTGCTCGGGAATGGTGGGGAAGTCGATGGGATCGTTGTTGGTGATGCGATAGATGTCGCCGCGCGTATCGGCGCGGATGGTGATGAGCTCGCCATCGTCGGTGACGAATTGTCGCTTCCACATCACTTGCGCGGTGGCGCGCTGGCTGGAGACGCCGGTGTTGCGCGTGACGGCGGCGGTGTTCACGTCGAAGCGCAACTCGCCGCCCCACACCGGCCGCTCCGGCATGTAGGTGTACTGGATGATCGGCGACACGATGGGAATGGTCGAGGGGATGTCAGTGGCGAGCAGGCCCTGGAAGAAATAGCCACCGAACTCGAAACGGCTGCGCCCGTCTATGCCCTCGATGAACAGGTCGCTGGTCAGGCGCTGGTCTTCGGAAAGGTTGTAGCGCTTCAGATAAGTGTCGTTGGACGTGAGCTGCGCGTCGTAGCCGAAATGCCAGACATTGTTGATCGGCAGGATGCCGGAGCCGAACAGCGAGGAGTAGGTCTGGTCGTCATGTTCGTCGAGGCCGCCATGCGGATTGTTGGCGATGCTGGCCTGCAGCCACATACCGCCGTCGTTCAGGCGCTGGCGGTATTCGCCTTCCAGCAACTCGCCGCCTTGCGTGGAGCCCTGCAGGGAGAACGTCATGTCCTGCGAGTCGCTGAAGGCGATATAGACCGGAATGCGGATGAAGCTGCCGAGCGTGCTCGATGAGCCGATAGAGGGCGCCAGCATGCCGGTGACATGTTTCTCGGTGCCGTCGCCATTGGAGAAGTAAGGCGTCCAGCCCACCGGTATGCCGAAGAACTGCAGGACGGCGTTCTTGTAGACGATGCGGTGGTTGAGCTCGTCGTAAACGGCGCGCTCCGCCGCCACCTGCCACAGCGGCGTGCGCTGGCCGGGTTTGTTGCAGATCTTGCAGGGCGAATAGACCGCGCGCGTAGCCGTGGTGCGCGTGCCCTGGTTCGTGCGCACGGCATGCACGGCGGCGAAGCGGCCGGTCTTGCCGATCAGCGCCTGGAAGGCCTCCAGCACGCCGTCGCGCATCTTGTCGGTGAGCACCGCGCTGGTGGAGAAGCCGACGTCGCCGTTCGGCGCCATCATCACGACATGGCCCAGGGCGGTGACGACGTCCTTGTCCTGGTCGTAGATGATCTTGTCGCTCGTCACGATGCGGCCGTTGTAATCGACCTCGACATGACCCTCCGCCGTCACCACGTTCGTGTCGGTGTCGTAGGTGATGGTGTCGGACTTGACGAGCATCTGGTCGTCGCCCTTGCCCAGGATCGCGTTGCCGCTGACCTGCGAGAGCGCGCCACCGGCCGCGTCCGCCCTATCCATGTAGGGCGCGAGAACGGTGCAGAGCGACAGAGCGAGGAGGAGGCGTTTCATCCGTCCTCCTGGTGGAAGACCAATGTCATTCCGAGCAGGATGGCCGCGGTGGCCGGCGCGCAAGCGGCGAGCGCTATAGGCAGCGCGCCGGTGTCGCCCAGCGCCTGTGTGACGCTGGCGAAGAAATAGATCCCGAAGCCGGAGAGCGCGGAGAGCACGATGACGCGCGTCATGCCGCCGAGACGCGCGAGCCGGAGCGAGAAGCTCGCCGCCATGAACACCATCGCCGCGAACATGGCGGGCAGGATGAGCAGCGAGTCGAAATAGAGCTGGTAGCGCGTGGCCGCGAAGCCCGCGCGTTGCGCCGTGGCGATGAAGTCCGGCAGCGCCCAGAACGAAAGCGTATCGGGCGAGGCGAAGCTTTCCTTGATGCGCTGCGGCGTGAGCGTGGTGGGCAGGCGGTAATCGGCGTGGCGCTGCGGATTGCCCAGCGGATCGCTGACCCAGGCGTTCTTCATCTCCCAGGCGCCGGTCTCCAGCGTGGCGGATTGCGCGTCGATGCGGCCGAGGAAATTGTCCTCCCCGCCATAGAGGAAGACGATCACGTCCTCGAGCTGCACGCCGCCATTGGAGACGCGCAGCGCATGGATCACCGATTGCGCGTGGGCGTCGCCCTGCCTGAGCCACAAGCCGTTGCGCGAGATGGCGAGGCGGGATTCCTGGCCGCGGATGAATTTCGCCTCAAGCCCCGCATACTGCACCAGCAATTGCGAAGAGAGCGGCGTGAACGCCACCACCACGAAGATGCCGAGCCCCACCGCCACCGTCAGCGGCGGCGCGAGCAGGTTCCAGGCGGAGATTCCCGCCGCGCGGATCGCGAGCAACTCCTGGCTGCGCGACAGCCGTACGAAAGCGAACACGCCGCCCAGCAGCACCGCGAAGGGCAGCAGCTTGAAGGCGAGGTCCGGCATTTGCAGCAGGCTCATGCCCACCACCACGCCGGTCGGCACATGCTTGCCGGCGGTGACGTCGAACAGGTTCACGATGTCGATCGAGAAGGTGAGGAAGATGAATCCCGCGAACACCACGCCCACGCCGGTCGCGAAGGTCTTGGCCAGATAGCGATAGAGCGTCCACGACCAGATCATGTGGGGGGCTCCGCCTGGCGCGGCCGGAACCACTGCAGCAGCGACGAAAACGGGTTCTCGCCCAGATCGATCATCGCGCCCGCCATGCCGGCCAGCGGGAGGAGATAGAGCAGTACGCACAGCTCCGTATTGCGCGCTGCCGCACCTTGCGCGAGATAGCCGCCGAGCCGCAGCGCCGCCGCCAGGATGGAGGCGACCGTCAGGCGCAGCGCATAGGCGCCACGCGCGCGCCGTCCGCGCGTCACGGCGGCCAGCGCGATCATCGCGAAGGCGAGACAATAAAGCGGGGCGGAGAGGCGGTTGTGCGCCTCCGCCAGATAGATCCTGGCGAGCTTGGGATTGGGCTTGCCCTGGAACTTGGGCCAGAGCAGTTCGGGCAGGTAGCGCTCGCTGGTTTCGAGGTTCTGCTCCTGCTGCCCGCCGCCGAACTGGTCGAGCGGGAAGATGTAGTGCTTGAACTTCAGCACCGAGAGCTGCGCGCCGCCCAGCCGCGATTCCTCGACCGCGCCATCCACCATCACGAGCCGCGCGCCGCCCGGTGTCTGCGCCAGCGCGCCGCTTTTGGCGATGTAGGTCTTGGCGTGTTTCTCGTCGCGGCTGTCATGGACGAGGATGCCCTTGAAGCTGCCGTCGGCCTCCAGCTCGCGGATGAAGACGGTGAGGCCGTTGATGGGCGTGTTGAAGTCGCCCTCGTTGAGGATCGCGGCGCCGATATCGGCACGGATGTTCAGCACCTCGCCCTTCATGGTGCGCTGGCTGAGCGGCATGAGATAGAGGCTGTTGGCCAGGACGAGCAGCATCATCATCACCGCCAGGGTGAGCACCGGCACGGCCATCTGGGCGCGGCTGTAGCCCGCCGCCTGCATGACCACGAGCTCGCTCTCGGAGTTCATGCGGTGCAGGCCGTAGAGCGTGCCGGCGAAATAGGCGAGCGGCAGGATCACCACCAGAAGGCCCGGAAGGATCAGCAGGGTCAGGTAGATGAAGGTGGGCGCGGACTGGTTGCGGTTGATGACGAGGTCCAGCAGCTTCAGCGACTGGGAGAGCCAGATCACGCAAGTGAGCAGGAAGGCGAACAGCAGGATCGGGCCGGCGAGCTGGCGCAGGACATAGATCGACAGTCGCGACATTCCGGTCCGGCCTCTGGCGGAGGTTGATCTAAGCTTTAGTCGATCCGCCGGTTTCCCCTTCCGCGGATCACGCTCTAAAGTAGCATGCCCCTGGCGCTTCGGGGCAGCCGGAACTTGCCCTTATCTCCCTGTTTCGGCAAATGGTTTTCCGTCAGATCAGAAAGGTTTCATCATGCAGATCGCTTTTGCCGCGCCTCTCGCCTCATCCCTTGCCGATGCCGAAGGCGCCCTCGTCGTGGGCGCTGTGGAGGGAGGCGGCCTCACCGCCACCGCAACGGCGCTGGACAAGGCTTCCGGCGGCGCGCTCAAGCGGGCGCAGGCCACCAGCCGCTTCACCGGCAAGGCGGGTGAAATTCTGGAAATCCTGGCGCCGCATGGCCTCAAGGCCAGCCGCGTGCTGCTGGTGGGCTTGGGCAATCCGGCCAAGTTCACCGCCGACGCGGCCGAGCGCGTGCCCCATGGCGTGGTGCGCCGGCTGTTCTCCTCGGGCGAGACGCAACTCACCTTCGCGATCGACCCACCCCCAAGCGCATCTAAGGGCAAAGCGAAGCCCGCCGAGCTTGCCGCCCAGATGGCCATGGGCGCGCGCCTTGCGAGCTACACCTTCAACACCTACCGCACCAAGCGCGTTGAGGATTACGAGCCCACGCTGAAGACCATCACCATCGCCACGCCGGAAGCGTCCGACGCCCGCAAGCTTTGGCAGCGGCAAGAGGCTGTGGCCGGCGGCGTGTTCACGGCCCGCGACCTGATCAACGAGCCGCCGAATATCCTCTACCCCGCCGAATTCGCCCGCCGCGCGAAGGCGAACCTCACCAAGCTGGGCGTCAAGGTCGATATCCTCGGCGAAGCGGAGATGAAGAAGCTGGGCATGGGTGCGCTACTCGGCGTCGGCCAGGGCAGTGAGCGCGAAAGCCAGATCGTCGTCATGCAGTGGAACGGCGCGCGCTCGAAGAAGGACGCGCCGGTCGCTTTCGTCGGCAAGGGCGTGTGCTTCGATTCCGGCGGCCTCTCGCTCAAGCCCGCGGCCTCGATGATGGGCATGAAGGGCGACATGGGCGGCGCCGCCGCCGTCACCGGCGTGATGCAGGCGCTGGCCGCCCGCAAGGCGCGCGTCAATGCCGTCGGCGTCATCGGCCTCGTCGAGAACATGCCGGACGGCATGGCCCAGCGGCCGGACGACGTCGTCAAATCCATGTCGGGCCAGACCATCGAGGTGCTGAATACCGACGCCGAGGGCCGCCTCGTGCTGGCCGACGCGCTCACCTACACGCAGCGAACCTTCAAGCCGCAATTCGTGATTGATCTCGCGACACTCACCGGCGCCATCATGATCGCGCTGGGCCTCGACAATGCGGGCCTGTTCTCCAACAACGACACGCTGGCCAACCGCATCACCGATGCGGGCAAGAAGGTGGATGAGCCGGTGTGGCGCCTGCCCATGGGCGACAGCTATGACAAGATGCTCCGCTCCAAGATCGCCGACATGAAGAACATCTCCGGCGGCACCTATGGCGGCTCCATCGTGGCGGCGCAGTTCCTGCAGCGCTTCGTGGAGAACACGCCCTGGGCGCATCTCGATATCGCCGGCGTCGCCTGGCAGGACGGCGAACAAAAACTCTACGCCCCCAGCTGGGGCGTCGGCTGGGGCGTGCGCCTGCTGGATCGCCTGATCGCGGACAATTATGAGAAGTGACCGGTGACCGAGACGCTTTTCTATCATCTCGAACGGCGCGCGATGGATGATGCGCTTCCCGGCCTTGTCGAGAAGACGCTGGAGCGGGGATGGCGAGCGCTGATCAAGGCGGAGTCTGCCGATCGCGCGGCCACGCTCGATGCGCGGCTGTGGACCTATGACGACAGCAGCTTCCTGCCGCATGCGCAGCTTGGCGACGGCGATGCGGCGTGCCAGCCGGTGCTGATCACGGTGGAAGACGGCAATGCGAACGACGCCAATGTGCTGTTCCTGGTGGGTGGTGCCGTGCCGCCCGCCTGGGACGGGACCTTGGCGAAGTCGCTGACCCGCATCGTGGTGATGTTCGACGGGCGCGACAGCCAGGCGCTGGCCGCCGCGCGCGCCGCCTGGAAGGGCGCGAAGGAGGCGGGCCGCGACGTGACCTATTGGAAGGAAAGTCCGTCCGGCAAGTTCGAGAAGCAGGCCTGACGGCTTGACTATGCCGTTTTGCGGGGCCTGCCTTGCCGGGGCATGCCCGGCTTTGCTACACCCCGCGCCATTGCGAGGACGATGCCGTGTTCAACCTGTTGCTCAATCCGTCGCTGCTGCTCGACCCCTATGTGCTGGGCGGCGTGATCCTGATGATCGTGTGCGTCGTGCATGCGGTGCGCACCGGCAATGTGTTCCCCTGGATCTACGTGATCGTCTTCCTGCCGCTGATCGGCTGTCTGGTTTATATCGGCATGGAGATCGTGCCCGGACTGCTGCGCAGCAACAGCGCGCGCCGCGCCGGCGCCGGGTTTGCCCGCGCCATCGATCCCAACAAGGACTACCGCTCGGCCTTGCGCTCCGCCGACCTCGTCGGTTCCGTCGATTCCAAGCGCAGGCTCGCCGAGCATTATTTGCAGCGCGGTCAATATGGCGAGGCGGTCGCGCTCTACAAGGACATCGCGCAGGGCCAGTTCGCGGACGATCCCGTGCTGCTGCTGGGGCTTGCGAAGGCGCAACTCGGGGGCGGGGATGCGGCCGCGGCGCAAGCCACGCTAGAGCATCTCTTCGCCGCAGATCCGAAATTCGTCTCGCAGGATGCGCATATGATCTATGCGCGTGCGCTGGAAGCGCAGGGCAAGCTGCAGGACGCGGTGGAGGAATATGGCCGCCTCGTCACCTATTTCGCGGGCGAGGAAGCGCGTGCGCGTTACGCCGCAGCCCTCGGCAAGCTCGGCCGCAATGACGAAGCGCGGACGATCTATGCCCAGATCGTGAAGAACATCGCCGGCGCGCCGGGCCGCTACCGCAGCGAGCAGCGCCAATGGGGCGAGGCGGCGAAGGCCGCGTTGCGCGGCGCCTGACATGCAGATCTGGTTCGGCTTCTACTCCGTCGTCGCCGGCATGGCGGCAACGCTGATGGGGCTGTTGTTCGTCTCGGTCTCGATCAACGCCGCGGCAATCCTGGGCGACGCGCATGAAAATGAGAAGCGCCTGGCCGAGCAGGCCTTCGCGAACTATCTCGCGGTGCTGCTGGTCTCGCTGTTCGCGATCTTCCCGACCTTGACGATTTCCCAACTCGGCTCGTCCGCGCTGGCCGTCACGGCGCTGGGGAGCGTTTGGGTGTTGGTGCGTCTGTATCAGGTGGTTATGAGCCCCCAGGAGTCCGGCCTGCGGCTTCAGGCGCTGCGGCGGCAGTTCTCGTCGCTGCTCGGCTACGGAATGTTGATCTACGCCGCCGCACGTATGGCGTTCGGTCCGGGCGACACTCGCAACCTGTTCGGCGTGGCGGTCATTGTGCTGCTGTCCTCGGCGACAGCGGTGTCGTGGGGCTTGTTGCTGAAGCTCGCCAAAGAGAAGGAAGTTTGACTCCCACCCCCGGCTGATGCTGCGGTGGCGGCGGGACCGGGGGATGCCGATGTCGCTTGCCATGCCGCGCGAGAACCGCGGCCATCTGCTGAACATATTGGGCGTGTCCTTCGGCATCGCCATCGCCATCGGCGGCATGATCGGCGCGGGCATATTGCGCACGCCGTCCCTGATCGCGGCCGAGGTGCCGGATGGGGGCCTCATCCTCGCGCTTTGGGCCATCGGCGCGCTGCATGCGTCGCTGGAAGCCAATGTGATCTGCGAACTCTCCACCGCCATGCCGCGCGCGGGTGGCTTCTATGTCTATGCGCATCGCGCGTTCGGTGACGTCGGCGGACTGGTGGTGGGCTGGACGGTGTGGATCACCCGGCTCGCGTCGACCTCCGCACTGTCCGTGGCCTTCGCGGATTTCCTGGCGCTGCTGTGGCCCGCCGTCGCCCAGCACACGGTACTGGCCGCCATCGTCATGCAGCTTGCCATATACAGCCTCAACGTTGTGGGCCTGCGCGAGGGGCAACGATTCCAGCAGGTGACGAGCCTGGTGAAGGCGTTGGCGCTGGCGGCGTTCTGCGTGGTGGCCTTCGTCACCGCTTCGCCGCATGCGCCCGATATCGCCGCGATGACGCCGCCGCTTACCGTGATGGGTGTCATCGCCGCCTTCCAGTCCATCGTCGGCGCCTATGCCGGCTGGTTTGAGCCCGCGTTCTTCGCGGAAGAGAACACCGATCCCGGCCGCAACATCCCGCGCGCCATCTTCACCGGCCTCGCCATCGCGGCGGTGCTCTATCTCGCGGTGAATGCCGCCCTTCTGCACGCGCTGGGTCTCACGCAGATGGCCCATGGCGCTTTGCCTTATGCGACGGTCCTGACCCAGGTGGCGGGCAAGGCGACGGGCACGCTGTTCGCGGCGGGCGCGATGTTCGTGGTGGTGAGCTGCGCCAATGCCGGCATCATGACCGCGCCGCGTGTGCTGTTCGCCCTGTCGCGCGACGGTTTGCTGCCCGCCGCGTTGCGCAACGTGAACAAGGGTGGCAGTCCCTATGTCGCCTTTCTGATGACGGCCTGCTGCTCGGTTCTGCTCACCTCGACCGGATCGTTCGGCCTGTTGTTCGGCCTGATCGGCACCCTGGGCGTGGCGGCATTCGCCCTCACCATCGCCTCGGTCTTCGTGCTGCGCCGCCGCGAGCCCGACCTGCTGCGCCCTTACCGCGCCATCCTCTATCCCTGGCTGCCCGCTTTGGCGCTGGCTATCGACGTGACGCTGCTGGTGCTCTTCCTCAATGTCGACTGGCGTGGCGGCCTCTATGCGGTGGTGATGTGGCTCGCCTGCATCCCGTTCGCAATGATCGCGCGGCGGGCAACCCGGTCTGCCTAGCGCAGCGCGCTTTGCAGCGTCGCGAAATACCACGCCCAGAGCAGCAGTTCGGCGATGGCCGCGCCGATCTGGACCCAGGGCCGGAACGAAATCGCCGCGATCACGGCGATGAGGAGCATCGGCACGACAGCGAGATTCTGCGTGATCATCTCCTGTACGCTGCCCATCTCGCCGAACAGAAGATTGGCGGCGACCGTCAGGGCGGCGACGACGGCAAACGCCGCGATATAGTCGCGCCCGCTGTCGCGGTGAAACGCGGGCAGATCGACTTCGCCCTCGGCTGGAACGTCGGGACAGGTGAACCGGATCTGCAGATAGAGCGCGAAAGCGACAGCGAACAGGAACCCGATCATCGCTGTCGACCAGGCGCCGAGTCCGCGCATGTCCCACATGCCGATCCACCATGCTATCGCGGTCAAGAGGCCGATGAGCATCCAGGCCGCGTTCAGCCACGAGAACCGCACCCGCCGCCGCGCCCGCACAAGCTCCGCGATCGTGGTCAGCAGATGCGCGATCGCCAGGGCGTAGACGAAAGACAGCAGGGTGATGATGTAATCGAAGGCTTGCATGGCTTAGGCGTCCGCCATCATCGCACGCTCATATTCGTCGTTCATCGCGAGCCAGCGTTCCTCGGCCGCCGCGAGCTTGCGCACCGCGTCGGCGCGTTTCTTGGAGACGGCGGTGGCTTTGGCCGGGTCTTTGGTGAAGAGCAGCGGATCGGTGAGGGCGGAGTCGTATTTCTTGATCTCCGCGTTGAGCGTGGCGATCTGGCTCTCCGCGATGTCGACCTTTTCCTTGAGCGGCTTCAGGCGCTGGCGGCGCTCGGCGGCGTCGCGTCGCGCGTCTTCCTTGGAGATCTTCGGCGGCGGCGGGGCCGCTTCCTCGTCGCGGCGCGTCGGCGTGTTGTCGCCGGAGAGCAGGAAGCGGCGGTAATCGTCGAGGTCGCCGTCGAACGGATGCACGCCTCCGTCCGCCACCAGCAACAGGCGGTCCATGGTGGATTCGATCAGGCGTCTGTCATGGCTGATGAGGATGACGGCGCCTTCGTAGTCGTTGAGCGCGGTCAGCAATTCCTCGCGCGCGTCGATGTCGAGATGGTTGGTCGGCTCGTCCAGGATGAGCAGGTTCGGCCGGTCCAATGTCGCCAGCGCGAGCATCAGCCGCGCGCGCTCGCCGCCCGAAAGCTGGCCCACCTTGGTCAGCGCCTTATCGCCCACAAGCCCCATGCCGCCCAGCCGCGTGCGCAATTCGGTGACGTTCATCTTGGGCCGGAAATGCGCAAGTGTCTCCACAGGCGTCCACGAACCGTTCAATTCGTCGAGCTGGTGCTGCGCGAAATAGCCGGGGATCAGGCGGCGCGCGCGGTTCACTTCGCCGGTCATCGCGTCGAGCTTGCCGGCGAGCAGCTTGGCCAAAGTGGATTTGCCGTTGCCGTTCTTGCCCAGCAGCGCGATGCGGTCGTCCGGATCGAAGCGCAGCGAGATGTCCGACAGGATCGGCCTGCCGGGCTCGTAGCCCACGCTCGCATGCTCCAGCGCGATCAGCGGCGGGCTGGAGGATTCCGGCTTGGGCAGTTTGATGGAGGCGATGTGCTCGTCGATCGGGATGTCGACGGTCTTCAGCTTCTCCAGCATCTTGATGCGGCTCTGCGCCTGGCGCGCCTTCGACGCCGTGTAGCGGAAGCGGTCGACGAAGGATTGCAGGTGCTTGCGCGCGGCGTCCTGCTTGCGCATGAAGGCCGAGTCCAGCGCGCGGCGGGCAGCGCGGGTGGCGACGAAGGTTTCGTAGTTGCCGGTGTAGAGCTCGAGCTTGCCGTGCTCCAGATGCAGGATGAACTCCGCCACGCTGTCCAGCAGGTCGCGGTCATGGCTGATGACGACCACGGTGCCGCGATAGCGCTTGAGATAGTCCTCCAGCCACAGCACGCCTTCGAGGTCGAGGTAGTTGGTCGGCTCGTCGAGCAGCAACAGGTCCGGCGCCCAGAACAGGATCGCCGCCAGCGCCACGCGCATGCGCCAGCCGCCGGAGAATTCGGAGCAGGGGCGAAGCTGGTCCTCCGCGCTGAAGCCGAGGCCCGCCAGGATGCTGGCGGCGCGCGACGGCGCGGCATAGGCGTCGATGGCTTCGAGGCGGTGATGGATGTCGCCGATCTCATGCGGATCGGTCGCGACCTCCGAGCGGGCGAGGAGCTCGATGCGCTCCTTGTCTGCCGCCAGCACCGTGTCGAGCAGCGAGAGGCCTGTGGCGGGCGCTTCCTGCGCCACTTGCCCCACCCGCCAGCGCGCCGGTTTGGAGATCTCGCCGAGGTCCGGGTGCAGCTCGCCCAGGATCGCCTTGAACAGCGTCGATTTCCCCGCGCCGTTGCGGCCGACAAGGCCCACGCGCCGTCCCGCGGGCAGCGAAGCACTCGCGCCCTTCAGGATTTCGCGTCCGGCGATGCGGATGGTGAGGTTGTCGACAACGAGCATGGCGGGCGCTGCATATCACCCTCGCCCCCGCAGGGGGAGAGGGAAGGGGTGAGGGGGTGTTTCAGCGAGTTTGGTGTGTCAGAGATCGCACAGGCGGAGAGGCCCCCTCACCCTGACCCTCTCCCCCGGTGGGGGAGAGGGAATCTCATTCCGCCGCCGTCTTGTCCTTGTCCCGGCGCCGTTCGATCAGCACGACCAGCCAGATCGAGATTTCGTAGAGGCCGATCAGCGGGAACATCAGGCTGAGCATGGAATAGGCATCGGGCGGCGAGAAGACGGCGCAGAGGACGACGAGGCCGAGGATCGCGTAGCGCCGCATGGAGCGCAGTTGCGCGCTCGTCACGATGCCGACGCGGCCCAACAAAGTGAGCAGCACGGGAAGCTGGAAGGCGAGGCCGAAGCCGAAGATGAGCGTGGTGACGAGGTCGAGATATTCGCTGACCTTGGCCTCGAGCTCGATGCCGAGCGTGCCGTTGCCGCCTGGCGTCTGGTAGCCGGCGAAATAGGTCGTGGCGGTGGGCAGCAGCACATAGAAGACGAAGGCCGCGCCGATCAGGAACAGCACCGGCGTCGCCAGCAGGAACGGCAGGAAGGCGCGGCGCTCGTTGCGGTAAAGGCCCGGCGCCACGAACAGCCAGAGTTGCCCCGCGATGATCGGGAAGGCGAGGCAGAGCCCGCCGAATGCGGCGAGCTTCACGTAAGTGAACCAGGTCTCGTAAAGCGCGGTGTAGATGAGATGCGCGTTGGGTTTTCCGGCCAGCGCATGCGCCAGGGGCCGGGTCAGGAACGCGTACATCGGCTGGGCGAAATAGAAGCAGACGCCGAAGCAGATGAAGAAGGTGATGATCGACCAGATCAGCCGCTTTCTGAGCTCGATCAGGTGATCCATCAGAGGCGCCTTGCTCGCCTCGATCTCCGCCTCGTCGTCGGCGCTGCGGTCGCTCATGGCGCGGGCGGCCTGTAGTCGGGGTCGTCACTGACGGGCGCAGGCGCTTCGTGGGGTACGCCCTCGGCCGCTTGCGCGCCGGCCGTGGCGACTTCTACTTCCGCCGGTTTCTCCTGCGGCGGCGGCAGGTCGTCCGGCGGCAGGATGGACTGGTGCATCTCGTGTTCGAGATCGGCCAGTGGACGGACGCGGCGCAGCGCTTCGATCTCCTGGCGCAGCTCATCCAGCTCGGACTGGCGGGCCATCTCGTCGAAGCTTTTGCGGAACTCGTTGGCCATGGAGCGGGCCTTCGCCATCCAGCCGCCCGCCATGCGCATCAGCCGGGGCAGATCCTTCGGTCCCACCACCACCAGCGCGACGACGAGGACGATAAGGATATGGCTCCAGCTCAGGTCGAACATGAATCAGCGCGGGATCGGGTCCTTGTCCTCAAGGCGTTCGGGGATGGGGCGCGGCTTGTCGCCCTCCTCGCCTTCCTTGAGGCCCTTGCGGAAGCTGTTCACGCCCTTGGCCACGTCGCCCATCAAATCGGAAATCTTGCCCCGGCCGCCGAACAGCAGCAGGACCACGATGCCCACGATCAGAATGTGCCAGATGCTCAGCGAGCCCATTCGAGTTCTCCTTCAGACAGGACGCCATCCTGCCTTGCGCGTGGTTAAAGCCCCGTGGCGATGGGAAGGCAAGGACTTAGCGACCGTTAACACTCCCTCGCCCCCGCGAAGCGGGGGAGAGGGGCGGGGTGAGGGGGTGTTTCAGCCGCACACTGTTCGAGGAACCACGCCGGCGGAGAGACCCCCTCACCCCGACCCTCTCCCCCAATGGGGGAGAGGGAGAAGTGGGGCCGATTTTCAGCCGATCAATATCTCGCCCTTGCGGTCGAAAGCCGAGGCCAGCGCCCCCAGGCGCTTCTGGACGGGTTCGCCCGCTATGGCCTCCCGGCGGCGGGAGATTTCGAGCAGCATCCGGGTGGGCGTCATGCGCAGCTTGTAATGCGGCAATTGGTCCGTCGAGGAGGCGGAGAGCGCGAAAGCCAGCCGGGCGGCCAGGCCGATGCGCCGGGCGTAGAGGTCGTCGGCCTCGGTCAACAGGTCGTGAGCCGCGATCTCGCGGGGGAAATCCTCGTCGCCGGAATAGCGGTGGAAGATGGCGGTGGCGATCAGCGCGCGTACGCGATGCTCGGCGCCGGCGAAGGGCGCGGTCAGCACCTGGTTGAAAGCGCCGAGCGCGCGGTCGTCGGGGTGGCGGCGCCAGCCCATGTCGGAGAACAGGCAGATGGCGCGGCGGATGCGGGCTTCTTCGGCCGTCTCGCCGGGGAACAGACCCTCCATCCAGCGGACCATCTCGTTGGCATGTTCGGGCGCGCGGCTGATGCGGATGTTGGTGCCGGCGGCGAATTCGATCAGCGGATCCTTTTCGCGCTCGGCCTCGGGGAGCTGGTCATGCAGCAACCCCTCGCGCAATCCGTAGGCGGAGACCACGAGGTCCTTCACACCGGATGCCAGCATCAGCCGCTCCAGCACCACGGCGCCATAGGGCAGCGCCTCGGCGCGGCGGCGGGAGACGACCTTCATCAGGTCGAGCGATTTTCGGGATTGCCGGCTCAGGAGATCGCAGAGGTCGAGCACGCGGCCGCGGCTGATCGTGTAGTCGTGCAGCACATGCAGCGGATAATTGCGGTTCTCCATGTCGATGCGCGCGAAGCTGCGCCACACGCCGCCGACCGCATAGAGCGAACGGCCTTTGAGATCGCCGAGACGCGTCAGGCCTTCCAGACCTTTGTCGACCAGCTTGCGCGCCTTGTCGGGATCGTCGCGCGACTGGTCCATCAATCGCAGCGGGCCGTAAGGCAGTGTCATCGCGGCGCCCGTGCGGCCGCTCTTCACCGTCACCATGTCGAGGCTTCCGCCGCCGAGATCGGCGGCAAGGCCGTCGGCCGTGGGTGTTCCGGAGAGCACGCCTTCGGCGGCGAGATGGGCTTCCTCTTCGCCCGAGAGCACGCGGATCGGGCCGCCCCAGGCCGATTGCGCCTCGCGGATGAATTCGCGGCCGTTGTCGGCGTCGCGTGCGGCGGCTGTCGCCACGGCTTCGCGCGCCGTCACGCCATGGGCGTCGGCCAGCATGCGGAAGCGCGCCAGCGCCTCGATGGCGGATTTGATGCCGGTATCGTCCAGCCGCCCCGTCGAGACCATGCCGCGGCCGATGGCGCAGATGGCTTTCTCGTTGTGGACGACGGCGGGGATGCGGCTGAAGGATTCGTAGATCACCAGGCGCACGGAATTGGAGCCGATATCGACGATCGCGACGGGGCCGTGCGCGCTTCTGAGCGCGCCGGGCACACGGGTTTCCGCCATCGCGGTCATCGCGTCAGTCCTGCCGCCCAGCAGTCATGGGCTTGCTGCGTTCGATCTTCAGCGCCTTGCCGCGTCCGGAGAGCGAGGGATTGGTCATGAAATGCAGATGCGCCGAGAACGCATCCTCGCGGCCTGCATTGGGGTCGCGCGTATAGGTCGCGTCGGATTCCATGCGCCAGGTTTGCGCCTCGTCTTTCAGGAGCGCGACCATGATCTGGCCCATGATCTGCTCATGCACGGTGGGATTCTCCACTGGCACCAGCGTCTCGACGCGGCGGTCGAGATTGCGCGGCATCCAGTCGGCGGAGGAGATGAACACCTTGGCCTTGGGCGAGGGCAGGTCGTAGCCGTTGCCGAAACAGATGATGCGGCCATGCTCCAGGAAGCGGCCCACCACGCTCTTGACGTGGATGTTGTCCGACAGTCCCGGCACGCCGGGCTTGAGGCAGCAGATGCCGCGCACGATGAGCTCGATGCGAACGCCGGCCTGGCTGGCGCGATAAAGCCCGTCGATCAGATGCGCGTCGACCAGCGCGTTGAGCTTGATCCAGATCGCGGCGGGCTTGCCGGCGCGGGCGTGGGCGATCTCTTCCTGGATGCAGTCGATCAGCTTGCCGCGCAACGTCAGCGGCGAGATGGCGAGCTTCTCCAGCCCCACGGGTTCGGAATAGCCGGTGATGTAGTTGAAGAGCTGCGCGGCGTCGCGGCCCAGCGCCGGTTCCGCGCTGAAGAGCGAGAGGTCTGTGTAAATCTTCGCCGTCACGGGATGGTAATTGCCCGTGCCGAAATGGACGTAAGTACGAAGATGGCCGCTTTCGCGCCGGACCACGAGGCTCACCTTGGCGTGGGTCTTGAGCTCGATGAAGCCGTACACCACCTGCACGCCGGCGCGTTCCAGATCGCGCGCCCATTTGATGTTGGCTTCCTCGTCGAAGCGCGCCTTCAGCTCGACCAGCGCGGTCACGGATTTCCCCGCCTCCGCCGCTTCCACCAGCGCCTTCACGATGGGGGAGTCTTTGGATGTGCGATAGAGCGTCTGCTTGATCGCCACCACTTCCGGATCGGCCGCGGCCTGGCGCAGGAACTGCACCACCACGTCGAAGCTCTCGAAGGGATGATGGACGAGGATGTCCTTGGCGCGGATGGCCGCGAAGCAATCCCCGCCATGGTCGCGGATGCGCTCGGGGAAGCGGGCGATATAAGGCTTGAATTGCAGGTCGGCGCGTTCGTCCAGGATGAGCTGCTTGGTGTCGCCGAGTCCGATCAGATGATCGACGATGACGATGTCCGCATCCTTCAGCGCCAAGTGATCGGCAATGAAGTGGCGCAAGTCCAGCGGCATCGACTGGCTGCAATACATATGGATCACGGAGCCGCGGCGGCGGCGTTTCAACAGCGTCTCGAACAGGAGCACGAGATCTTCGGCTTCTTCCTCCACCTCCACGTCGCTGTCGCGGATGATGCGGAAGAGGCCTGAGCCCAGCACCGTGTAGCCGGGGAAAAGCTGATGGATGAACATCTCGATGACGTTCTCGAGCGCCAGGAAACGTGGCTCCTTGCCTGGCAGGCGCACGAAGCGCTGAAGCTGCGCGGGAACCGGCAGCAATGCGTTGACGGACTTGCCGTCCTTCTTGCGCTGAAGGCGCAGCGCCAGCGTGAATCCCAGATTGGGAATGAAGGGGAACGGATGCGCGGGGTCGAGCGCCAAGGGCGTCAACACCGGAAAGATCGCCTCGCGAAATTCCTTGTCGAGCCACAGCCGCTCGGCCTCGGTCACCTCGCCGCTGTCGAGCACACTGATGCCCGCCTCGCGCAACTGGCGGCGCAAGCTCGCCCACATCGCCTGCTGATCGGCGATGAGCGCGCCGGCCTTGTCGTCGACCTGCGCGATCTGTTGCGCCGGCGTGCAGCCGTCGTCGGATATCGTCACCACATTCGCCGCCACCATGCCCTTCAGGCCGGCGACGCGCACCATGTAGAATTCGTCGAGGTTGGAAGCCGAGATGGACAGGAAGCGCAGCCGCTCCAGCAGCGGATGGCGGCGGTTCTCCGCCTCCTCCAGCACGCGGCGATTGAAGGCCAGCCACGACAATTCGCGATTGACGAAACGGTCCGGCGACGCCGGATCGATGGCAGGCTCTTGTCGGACCTCTGGCCGGGTCTCCGGCCGCTCGGGCGGCAGAGGGGACGACTCCACCGGCGCCGGCGTTTCGTTTTCGCCAGAATCCTTCAACTCCAACCGTGACTTAGCCATGTTCCGCGCTGTTAGGGGCCACCGAATCCTAGAGGATAATCATTGCCATGTCATGGCGATGACGGTGGGCTTTCCCTGCACCTCCCCCTTGTGGGGAGGTCGAAAAATGCCCTTCGCATTTTTCGGGTAGGGGGCCGCTCCATCTGCCGCGACGGCCCCCTACCCGAAAAATCAGCTCACTTCGTTCGCCGATTTTATCGACCTCCCCACAAGGGGGAGGTGCAGTAAGTCATCTCATCAACTCTTGCACCAGCGACACACTCACCGGCTTCTTCTCCGCCAACGCGCGTGCATCTGCTTCCGCGACGAAGGCGCGGACGGCGGCGGGGGTGCGTTCGAGGCTGCGCAGCATGCGGGCGATCACCGCGTCAGGCACGGTGAGCTGGCGGTCGGTGAAGAGTTTGCGGGCGAGGGCGGCGAGGAGTGCGTCGTCCGGCGCCCAGAGCGGGAAGGCGAGCAGGGCTGCGAAGCGCGAGGCGAGGTCGGGCAGCGCGACGTCCCACGCCGCGGGCGGTTCGAGGCCGGTGAGCAGCACGGGGGCTCCGCGCGTGGCGCGTTCGAGCAACGAGAACAGCGCGCCGTCGCGTTTCAGACTGGCGCGGACACCGTCGACGTCTTCGATAACGATGGGTTGCAGCGGCACGTCCGGATCGATTGCGGCGGCTTGCATCACCAATGCATTCGCGGCCCAGGCACCTGCGAGGTGCGATTTGCCGGAGCCGGAGGGTCCGTAAAGCGCGGCGGAGGCGACGGTCCAGTTCGGCCACAGATCGATGAAGGCGACGGCTTCGGCATTCGCGGGCGCGACCAGGAAATCCGCGCGGGAGAGTTTCGGCGTGGCCGGCGGCAGAGGCAGCGGCAGTTGGGGAGACATCACGCCGTCCGGCGGCCTCGGGCGGCGGCGCGCAGCCAGAGCTGTCCGTACGCGATCCACGACAGGATGGTAGCCGCGCCGGTCAAGATCGCCGCCACCGCGCGCACCGTTTGCCAATCGAAGTCGAAAGCGAGCAGGAACAGGATCAGCGCCACGTAACCCAGTTGCATGAAGGTGGAGAACTTGCCCGCCGGCAGCGGCGCCACGCGCAAGGGCAGCTCCATGAGCTTGGCCACGATGATGCCCAGCACAATCGCCGCGTCGCGGCCGATGACGACGGCGGTGAGCCAGATGGGCGTCGCCCCCATCTGCGACAGCGTGAGGAACGCCACCAGCATCAGCAATTTGTCGGCGGTGGGATCGAGCCAGCGGCCGAAGCGCGTGGCGAGGCGGAAGCGCTTGGCGAGCCAGCCATCGGCCACATCCGTCAGCCCCGCCAGCACAAAAACGACGAACGCCGCGCCCTCATGCCCCGACAGCAGCAGCAGCGCCAAAGCAGGCGCGGCGCCGAGCCGGAGGCCCGTCAGGATGTTGGGGATGTTGCGCAGGAAGAAGATCACGGCGTGGCCGAAGCCGGCGGCGGCAGCGGCGCGATGGACCAGCCATTGTCGCTGTTCTCGAGATCGTAGCCGGCCTGCGAGAGATTGTCCTTCAGCTGCTCCGCATTGCCCACATAGGTGATGGCGATGCGCGCCTGGCCGATATCCATCGCGGTCACTGTCACGTCCGTGACGGTCGGGATGGTGGCGAGCTTTTGCTGCAGCGCCGCCCAGTCGCCCAGCGTCTCCACATGGATCGCGGCGGTCAGCTTGAAGCGCTTGCCGAAATCGATGGCCGCATGCGCCTTCCAGGCGTTGATGACGGCGCCGGCGGCCTGGTCGGCCGCGTCGGCATAGAGCTTGGGCGAGCCCGGCGGATCGGTGAGCGCGATGTCGGGAATGGTCCACGGCGCGCCGATGCCCAGATGGCGCAGCTTCACGACCATCTTGCCCTTGTCGTTCACCAGCAACAGCAGCATCGCCTCATTCGCCTGTACGCGGTTGGCGACACTCTGCACCTGCTGCCAGGTCGCGGTGTCGAAGGTGAGACCGCCCAGCGAGGCAATGGTGCCGCCATCGGGGATCGGCAGGTTCAGCGGAACGGCTGCGTGCGAGAAGCGCGCGTTGAGGAACACGCTCGTCCACGGGCCGTGCGCATCGTAGCGCGGCGCCATGGGAATGATCAGGATCGGATGCGCGCTCGCGTCGACATAGGCCACGCCCTGCAGGCGCAATACGCGGCGCACCGCATCGGGGCTGAAGATGTAGGTCATGCTCGCGGAATAGCGCGTGGTGGATTTGCGCACGTTCTGCGGCAGGTAGCTCGCGAACAGCCGCTCGATCGCCTGGTCGTCCAGCGCGGGGACCTTGGCCAGATCCTCCTGCTTCACGAGACGGTGGATCAGCGTCTGCCAGGCGCGCTGGCGGCCGGAATTGATCGCGATGTTCTGCGCCTCGACGGATGAGGCGGCGCTGGCATCGACCTGGATGCCCGTCACCGTGAACGGATCGGACGGGCCCGCATGGGCCCCGGTCAAGGCGAACACGCCCAGGGCGAAAAGGCCCAGCAGGAAGGCTGTGACAGTCGAAAGAACACCGGCGCGCATGGGAAACCCTTCGGAATGCCGGGACTATACTGGGCAAGCCAGCGGCAAGAAAGCCGGGATTTAGGAAACCGCGAGGGGACCTGCAAAAGACGGCGCCGGTTTCAACAATTGGCCGATTAGCCGGATGGCCTCGCGCTTCTTCCGCGCGGGCTCCTTGCGGACATCGGCCAGCAGGATCATCAACGCCACCTGCATGGGATAAATACGCTTCGCGCGACGCAACCGAATCACCCGTGTTTGGGTGATGGTAGCGGTTTGGGAGGGGAGTTATTTGATTGGGATGTCGTTATTTGGAATCGAGAAAATCGCCTCTCCCAAAAAACGTCATGGCCGGGCTTGTCCCGGCCACCCATACCTGCGGTGGGAAAAGTAAGAGCGATGACCGTCATAGTCTTTTTCTGCAAAGACCGCGTTTATGGGTGGCCGGGACAAGCCCGGCCATGACGATAAAAATAAGAGCGATGCGCTAGGCGTTTTAAGCGAACAGCGTTCCCACCGGCATGACGTTCCCGCTGTCGGGGAACACCGTGCCGTCGAGGTCGCGGCGGGTCAGGCGCATGTGGTCGGCGAGGACGCCTTTGAACAGCGCGCGCATGTCGGTGCGCGGGGGCTGGTCGCGGCCGTCCTGCAGCACGCCGGGTTTCAGCCCCACCCATTCCGCTTTCACCGATCCGCCTTGCACGCCGCCGCCGAAGAGGAAGGCAGCGCCCGCCGTGCCGTGATCCGTGCCGCCATTGCCGTTGGGGGCGACGGTGCGGCCGAATTCCGTCGCCATGACGATGGCGGTGTTCTTCCACACGGGACCGAGCGAAGTCTTCAACGCATCGAGCGCGGCGTCGAGCTGGCGCAGGCGGCGCGCGAGCTGGCCGTCGCCCGCGCCTTCGTTGGCATGCGTGTCCCAGCCGGAGGCATCGAGCACCGCGATGCGCGGGCCGTCCGGGCGCGCGAGCAGGTGGCCCGCGCCCGAGAAGAGCGGCGTGAGGTTGCCATAGGATCCCGCGCGTTGCGCCATCTGCTCCGGCGTTTTCGGGCGGTCGTCCATCGCGGAATTGGCTTCGGCTTCGGTCTGCAACGCGCTGTCGAGCGAGGCGCGCAACACCGGATCATTGGCATAGAGCGCGCGCACGCGTTTCAGATAGGCCGCGTCCGGCTGCGGCATGACGGTCGGCATCCAGCTTGAGACTTTCGCGGGTCCTTCCAGCATCAAGGGCGGCGAGGCGGCGATGGCGATGGCGCCGTTGCCGTCGGCCAACCCCATCGGCTTCAGCGCGCGGTTGAGCCAGCCGTCGGTGAGGATATGTCCGCCGCCGGATTCCAGCATGGCCTGTCCGTCGAAATGCGAGCGCTCGCGATAGGGCGAGGCGATGTTGTGGAACAGCACCAGCTCTTTCGCGTCCCACATCGCCTTCATGTTGGTGAGCGCGGGATGCAGGCCGAAATGCCCATCCAGATCGTGCAGCGCATTGACGCCGGTGGTGTCGAGCGCAAGCTGCCCGCGCACCGCTTTGTAATCCGGATCGCCATGCGGCGGGGCGGCGGCCAAGCCATCGAGCGCGCCGCGCAGGATAATGACGACGAAGCGCTGGTCGCCCGGAACGCTGGCGAAAGCGAAGCGGATGGGCGCATCCCAGGTGCTCATGGCGCCGGCGGCGAAGGCGGTTTTCAGGATCGAACGGCGGTCCAACATGGTCATCTCCGCTGGAATTCGGGGCTGGAAATCAGAAGCGCCAGTGCTTCGCCCGGCGTGGCCGAGGCCTTCATGGCGGCGCGCGTATCGGGCGAAAGCAGCGGCCCCATGCCGGCATCGGCGACGGCCACCGCGTCCACGCCTTGCGGAATGCGGTTGCCCAACTCCTTCGCCCATTCGAGACGATTGAGCAGCGCATCCGGACCCGACCACGCTTGCGACGAATCCGGCCAGCCCTTGGGCGACGGCGCGAGCATGGGCGACTCGCCCATCAGCCGTGCCGCGCCGAGCACGGAACGCACCTGCTTCTGCTTGTCGCCGCCCTGTGGCCAGCCGACGATGCGCATCGCGGCGGTGGTGTATTCCATCGGTGTGCGCATCTTGCCGGGGCCGGGCTTCCACGCGACCGGATCGTTCACCGCCGTCTCCGCCAGCGCGCGCAGATCGCCGCCCGTCAGGGTGAAGCGTTTCTCCAGTCGCGCGACGGACTCCGCCGGCGGATCGTCGCCGATGAAATGCGCCGCGAACTTCCGCGCGATATGCCGCGCCGTCGCCGGATCATGCGCCAGATCGCGCAGCGCCTGGATGCCCGCTTCTTCTCCGCCGGAATAGGTCTTGCCGCGCAGCACGATATCGCCGGGCTCATGTCGCGCCGGATAATAGCGGAAGCCCGACGGCCCATCGTTGCGGTCGATGCTCCAGCCGGTGAGGATTTTGGCGAGCGCGATGACATCGGCCTGCGTGTAGCCGCCATCGACGCCCAGCGTGTGCAGCTCCATCACCTCGCGGGCGTAATTCTCGTTGATGCCTTTGCCGACAAGCCGCCCGGCGATCGAGTCGGGCCCGATGGATTGCGCATTGTCGAGATAGATCGACATTGCGGGATGGCGCGCCGTCGCCAGCAGCAAATCCTCGAACTTGCCCGCGATATTCGGCCGGATCGCCTCGCGCTCGAACGCGCCGACCAGCGTGATGGCGGCGGGATTGGTGGCGGAGACGGTGAAATGGTTGCTCCAGAACCAGACGAGCCGTTCGGCGAAGGGCTTCCCGGTGGTGAAGCCCAGCGCGAGCCGCCCATCCATCTCGCGCAGATATTGCGTGGCCAGCACCTGATAGAAGAGCTTCACCGGATCGGGCGCGTTGGCCTGTTTCTTCTCCGCCTGCCGCTCTTTGCGATAGGCCTCGAGCGCCGTGACGAGCGCGCCGCCGGACAGGTACGCCGCCCCGCCATCGACGGGCTGTGGCTGGTCCGCGCCCGAATCAAGCTGGCGCATGAGCCACGCTTTTGGCGCGGCCCCGGCACTGGCGATCTCACCCGGCCTCGCGCCGAGGCCAAACCTATGCACCGCTACGGCGGCTTCGAGGGACATGATCCACTCCCTTGCGCTCGTATCGGCACCCCACTAAACGGACGCTAGTCTCGTTTCGCTGAACCGTAAATGAACACCAGAAAAAACGGCCTCACTTATAAGGACTCCGGCGTCGACATCGACGCGGGCGAGGAGCTCGTCCGCCGCATCGCACCCGCAGCGCGCGCCACGCGCAGGCCGGGATCGGATGCCGGATTGGGCGGTTTCGGCGGGCTGTTCGACCTGAAAGCCGCGGGATTCAAGGATCCCGTGCTGGTCGCGGGGACGGACGGCGTCGGCACCAAGCTCAAGATCGCCATCGACACGGGGCTGTTCACCGGCATCGGGCAAGACCTGGTGGCGATGTGCGTCAACGACATCGTGGTGCAGGGCGCCGAGCCGCTGTTCTTTCTGGATTATTACGCCAGCGGCAAGCTGGACGTGGACTCCGCGGCCATCGTTATCGAAGGCATCGCGAAGGCTTGCAAAGAGTCCGCCTGTGCGCTGATCGGCGGCGAGACGGCGGAAATGCCCGGCCTCTACGCCAAGGGTGATTTCGACCTCGCCGGTTTCTCCGTGGGCGCGGTGGAGCGCGACGCGATCTTGCCCAAAACCGCCGAGATGGTCGAAGGCGACGTGCTGATCGGCATCGAGTCCTCCGGTGTGCACTCCAACGGCTATTCGCTGGTGCGCCGCGTGGTGGCCGATGCGGGGCTCTCCTACGATGCGCCCGCGCCGTTCGATCCCGCGCGCAAACTGGGCGAGGCGCTGCTGGCGCCGACGCGGCTCTATGTGAAGAGCGCGCTCACCGCCATCCGCACCGGCGGCGTGAAGGGTCTGGCCCACATCACCGGCGGCGGCATCACCGAAAACGTTCCGCGCGCGCTGCCCGAAGGCCTCGACGCGGAGATCAATCTCTCCTGCTGGACACCATCGCCTTTGTTCGGCTGGCTGTCGCGCTCCGCCGGAATCGCGGAACGCGAGATGCTGCGCACCTTCAACTGCGGCATCGGCATGGTTGCCGTGGTGGACGCCACGCGCGCCGGCCACATCATCGACGCGTTCCAGGAAAGCGGCGACCGCGCCACCCGCATCGGCCGCCTCGTGCTCGGCGACGGCGAGGCCAAGGTCACTTATCGCGGCGCGCTGAAGCTGTGAGCCGCGTCCGCACTGCTGTCCTCATCTCCGGCCGCGGCAGCAATCTCTCCGCCTTGATCGAAGCCGCGAAGGCCGCGGATTATCCGGCGGAGATCGCGCTCGTCTTCTCCAATCGCGAGGATGCGCCGGGCCTCGAAGTGGCGCGGGCGGCGGGCATCCCCACGCTTGCCATCTCGCACAAAGGGTTCGCCAGCCGCGAGGAATTCGACGCCGCGATCGACACGGGCTTGCGCGAGGCGGGCATCGAACTGATCGCGGAAGCGGGCTTCATGCGCATCCATTCCGAATGGTTCGTGACGCGCTGGGCGGGGCGGATGATCAATATCCATCCCTCGCTGCTGCCGGCGTTCCCCGGCATCCGCGTGCACCAGCAGGCGCTCGACGCCGGCGTGAAGATCAGCGGCTGCACGGTGCATTTCATGGTGCCGGAACTGGACGCGGGACCGATCATCGCGCAAGCGGCGGTGCCCGTATTGCCCGGCGACACGGCGGAGACGCTGGCCGCGCGCATCCTGGTCGAGGAGCACAAGCTCTATCCGCAGGCGCTGCGCGATGTGGCGATCCAACTCTCCCTCGCCCCCGCAGGGGGAGAGGGCCGGGGTGAGGGGGTTTAGACGCGAGTCTGGTGCATCAAGCATTTCGCTTGTGGAAACACCCCCTCACCCCGACCCTCTCCCCCAGTGGGGGAGAGGGAGTTACCGGGTCACCCCACCAACTTCCCCGCGTCCATCTCCTTGCGCCATTGCGCGGCGCGTTCCTTCAGGAGTTCGCCGATGATCAGCGGGTTGTCGTCGGTGACTTCCTCGACGATCTCGAAGGTGAACGCGGCCTCGCCATGCGTCTTCCAGGCGGATTGCACGTCGGGGTTCGGGAAGCCGCCCATGCGGAGCTGGAACCAGATGCTGTTCTGCTGCTTATCGAGATTGCGCGAGGTGCCGATCCAGCGCTGGCCGGCGCAACCGACGGCGAAGATGCCGTCGCGCTGCTTGGCCTCGCGATATTCGCGCAGCATGTCCTTCTTGCGGGCGTTGTCCATTAGAGACCTACGCCCGCGATCTGGGCGGAGATGTCCCACAAGCGTTTCGCATCCGTGTCGTTCTGGGCTTCCTTGGTCGGCGCGGCGAGCTTGGACTTGACGTAATAGCCGCCGCTCTTGCCTTCCACGTCGGGCGAAGAGGCCAGATAGATGATCGTCTGCGCGCCCTGTTCGGGTGATAGTGCGAAATTTTTCGCGAGACGGATCGCCAGCGACATGATCCCGCCGCTCGCATCGCCGAAGCGCGTCGCCACGAAGCCCGGATGCAGGCAGTTGGCCGTGATGCCCGTGCCGGTGAGGCGGCGCGCCAACTCGCGGGTGAAGAGGATGTTGCAGAGCTTGGACTTCCCATACACGCCGAAGGCCGAGTAGTTCTTCTCCGACTGCAGATCGGCGAAATCCAGATGGGCGCCCTTGTGCGCGTCCGACGCGGTCAGGACGATGCGCGCGCCGGCCTTCAGCTTCGGCAGCAGCACGTTCGTGACGGTGAAGTAGGACATGTGATTGACCGCGAAGGTCATCTCCAGCCCGTCGGCGCTCACCTGCCGCGCGCCGAACATGGCGCCGGCATTGTTGATCAGCACGTCGATTTCCGGCTCGCTGGCCGCGATGGCTTCGGCCACGCGCTTCTGCTCGGAGATCAGCGACAGGTCGGCGTAATGCACCGCGTGGCTGTCATGGCCCGCGATGGCGCGCAGGTGGCGCAGCGTTTCCTGGCCGCGCTCGCGGTCGCGCGCCACGAAGACGATGCGCGCGCCCTTTTGCGCCAGCCTGTCGGCCGCGACTTCTCCGATGCCGGACGTTGCCCCCGTTATGACGACGGTCTTGTCCTTCATCGGCGATTACCCATTATCCAACGATCTCAAGATCGGCAAAGAAGAAGCGGATTTCGTTGTGCGCGGTTTCCGGCGAGTCCGAACCGTGGACCGAATTCGCTTCGATGGATTCGGCGAAGTCCTTGCGGATCGTGCCGGCTTCGGCCTTGGCCGGATCGGTCGCGCCCATGATTTCGCGGTTCTTGAGGACGGCGTTTTCGCCTTCCAGAACCTGCACGACCACCTGGCCGGAGGTCATAAATTCGCACAGGCTTTTGAAGAACGGCCGCGCCTTGTGGACATTGTAGAAGCTCTCGGCCTGCGCCATGGAAAGTTGCATCCGCTTGGAGGCGATGACGCGAAGGCCCGCCTTCTCAAAACGGTCAACGATGGCGCCGGTGTGGTTGCGCTTGGTGGCGTCCGGCTTGATGATGGAAAGCGTGCGTTCAACGGCCATTTCAGAAAGCTCCAGTAGGGAATTTGCGGGCCTTATAGAAGCGGCTTGGCGGCAGGGCAAGTTGCCTATATGCAGCGCGCCATGCTGGTCATCGACAACGTCACAATCCGCATTGCGGGCCGGGAAATCCTTGAGGGCGCGAGCGCTTCGCTGCCTGCGGGGCGGCGCGTGGGGCTTGTGGGGCGCAACGGCGCGGGCAAATCGACGCTGTTCAAGGCGATCCTGAACCAGCTTCATCCCGACATGGGCGAAGTGTCGATGCCGTCCGCCTGGCGCATCGGCAGCGTGGCGCAGGAAGCGCCCTCGTCCAATATCAGCCTGCTCGACACGGTGCTGGCCGCGGACAAAGAGCGCATCGAGCTTCTGGCGCAGTCGGAAGTCGAAACCGATCCGCACAAGATCGGCGACATTCACACGCGGCTGGACGCCATCGATGCCTATTCCGCGCCGTCGCGCGCGGCGGGCATTCTGGCGGGCCTCGGTTTCAATGCCGAGGAACAGTTGCGCCCGTGTTCGGAATTTTCCGGCGGCTGGCGGATGCGCGTGGCGCTGGCGGCGATTTTGTTTTCGGCGCCGGACCTGTTGCTGCTGGACGAACCGACAAACTATCTCGACCTCGAAGGCGTGTTGTGGCTGGAGGATTACCTCAAGCGTTATCGCGGCAGCGTGGTGGTGGTTTCCCATGACCGCGACCTGCTGAACAACGTCGCCGAATTCATCCTGCATCTCGAACACCAGAAGCTGTTTCTCTACACCGGCAATTACGACACCTTCGTCGCCACCCGCGCCGCCAAACGCGCCAACGACATGGCGTTCGCGAAAAAGCAGGACGCGGCGCGCGCGCATATGCAGGCATTCGTCGATCGCTTCAAAGCCAAGGCATCGAAGGCACGTCAGGCGCAGAGCCGCATGAAGATGCTGGAGAAGATGCAGCAGATCGAGGTACCGCCGGACGAATATATTGCCTCGATCCAACTGCCCAAACCCGACAACGTCTCGCCGCCGCTGCTGACGTTGGAGCATACATCGGTCGGTTATGACGGCCGCGCGGTGCTGTCGAACATCTCGCTGCGCTTCGACCCGGACGACCGCATCGCGCTGCTCGGCAAGAACGGCAACGGCAAATCCACGCTGGCAAAATTGCTGGCGGGCCGCATGGAGCATATGGGCGGCGACGTTGTGCGTTCGCGCAAACTCTTCCCCGGCTATTTCGCACAGCACCAGTTGGACGAACTCGACGCCCGCGCCACGCCGGTGCAGACCCTTTCGCGTTTTCGCCCGAAGATGAACGAAACCGAATTGCGCACGCGGCTGGGCAGCATGGGCCTGACGCGCGACAAGGCATTGACGGAAGTCGGCAAGCTGTCCGGCGGCGAACGCGCACGGCTGATGCTGGCGCTGGCGACCTTGGACCGGCCCAATCTGCTCATCCTCGACGAGCCGACCAACCATCTGGACATCGACGCGCGCGAGGAACTTCTGATCGCGCTCAACGATTTCGAAGGTGCAGTCATCCTCGTCAGCCATGACCG